>DBTU01000038.1 GCA_002307215.1 Lachnoclostridium sp. UBA1308 | reverse complement strand
ATGTCAAATACGGTTCGTTAAGTATTACTTTACCCGAGAGCTTACACTCTGTAGGGCTTGTTAATACTTGAATGAAAAATCATTTTTTTGGTGTTTTCAAGAAACCAAAGTCCCTATCAAACTTACCAAGTTTTTTAGAATTTTCAGGGTTGTTTTACTGTTCAATTATCAAGGTTCGATTTTCCGTATTGCTTGATTTATAAGGCTTTACGGGGTTTTGTTTTTTGCTTTCGTTACCAGTTCGGCGCGTCAGCAAGGAGAAGTATATCATCTAGCCAAGATAAAGTCAACCACTTTTCAAAACTTTTTTATTACCAATTTCTGCCTGTATTAAAGTGTCCATATAAATGCACTAAACCAGCTATATAATTCACTCTGTAACCACATACGTAACAAAGAAAAAAGAGGTCACAGTTCCACCTTCAAAGATATATCCGGACTGGGAAAAAATGATTTCCATATAGGAGTATTTGCATTCGTCGGTACTTTGGCTCTGTCCTTTAGAGCCTTATGTACCGCTACGTAATGCAACTTAGCGAAAGCGGCTCCTATATGGAAACATTTCTTTCCCAGTCTTGTCACTATCCTTGCTAGGTTGAACTGTAACAAAAAGAGTGGTCATTTTAACGGGGGTTCCCGTTAATAAATGACCACTCACTACTCTGTAGAAATTCATGCCTTGTATCATGACCAGACAATATGTATGTATATACTAACATGCCTACCCTTCGAATTAGTTTGGGCCGAGGATTACGCAGGCTCAAACTTCTAAGTGTGAATTATGCTTTTCAATAATTCACATTAATCTATTTCAACATTTTAGATGCGCTGGTTATAAATTTCAGAATAAAGTTATTATTATAAATCAGGCTCAGAATGCTGTCATTTCCTATCATTTCCATCGCCTTCTGCCCCCATGCACTGCTCCCAAATACCGTAAGCAGGATAAACAAAAGCCATACCACAACCAATCCGTGTACCAGTCCTACCAATAGACCCGCCATTTTATTTATTTGATTCAATAGCGGTAATTTACTGATGATATTCAGCGCAAAACTAAGAATCCACAAAAGAATTAACAGTACAATGAAGGTTATGCAAAACGCAAGTGCATTAAGAATAATACCGGTCAAATAACTTCTCATATAATCCTTAAAGCTGTTAACCGAAAGCTTCTTATACGCCTCTGCATTGTTGTTCTTCAGCAGGGAACTCTTAATAGACTTGGGCAGAGACATTTTATCTATTACTGATTCCTGCGCCTTTTTATCTGCTTTTTCTTCTATCATAGGGAGAATCTTCTCGACTCTGGTGCTAACATAATCACAGATTTTATCATTTCCACGCATATAATTATTAGCATATGGACTAATCCATAACGTCAATACAAGCGCAATTATCATGGATAAAAGCGAAAATGCAGTCTTAATAAAACCTGCCTTCAAACCAATTAAAGCATTTACAACGAGAATAATTATTACAACTAACAGCAACCAATTCATATCAATACCGAACCTTTCTTTTTATAAATTTTATATGAAATGTGACACCTGTCCTAATTCATATTCCTGCCCTTAAATCCAGATCGTCATACAGTGGCTACAAATCCTGATGCATGTCTGTCAATATAATAATGAATTTCCAATGGAATTCATTATTATATTGACCAAGAATTCAGCTTGTTGAATTCTTTACGCAGGCACAAACTTACAAGTGTGAATTATGCTTTTCAATAATTCACATTAATCCCCTAATTGAATATCTGATAAGCCCGTCTCATTGACAAGATAATACCGGTCCAGATTATTAATTGGATACAAGCCTGTAATATTACTGTCAAAGGTATATTTAAATTTCACCTTTCCGTTCATCTTCATGATGCTACATCCGGTATTGTTATATATAATGATTTCACTATCAGTCAGATATATCTTTGAATAATCAAAGTCAATTGGCTTATCCAGTGCAAGATCTCCCTTAAGATCATAAAGCATCAAATGTTTTGATGAGCCATCCTTCGACTCCAGGACAAACCCGGCATAGTCTTTATTATATAAGACACTTTTAATAGCCCCATCCAAGGTTATCTCTTTAATAACCTTAGGCAATTCTCTCATGGAGAAGAGCAGAAAGCCATTATCCTTATAACTGCAGAAGGTATTATTATTTAAAAATACTACCTTTGGTACCAGTACGCCCTTTGGTGATGTGAAATTCCCGGCAAAATTATCGGTATAATTTTCTCCTACTTCAGAAAAATTCCAGCAGGTCACGTTGCTGATCAGTTCCCCTGTGGTCACCGACATATATACTATTACAAGCTTTGTACCGTCATTTGACAGGGTAATATCAAGCGGATATCCCGCATTATTAACGGTGTTGGCCTTATCAACGAGATTTGTTCCATCCTGGTCATATAAATAATAATGGTTCTTCTCTCCATCTTCCGACATAACCGCCACCACTCCCTGGTGGGCAACCTCCACATCCGTGATGCTATACAGAGTAGTAATACTTCCGACTTCCCCTTTGTTATTAAATATATGTATCGCCGTCCCGCCCCTATCTGCAATAACCACATACTCCTCGCAGATATCCGTAATCGGATCAGACATTTCATAGGATTCATTCCATAATACCTTCCCTGTCTTATCGTAAGCTAACGCTCCATCGTGACCGTATTTAATCACCGCGCTCCCATAGCTTAAATAGCCAACCGCGGTGTCGCCCGAAATTTCTGTTGTTTTGATCACTTTAAATTCATGATAGCTTTTATTATTAATATATATGAAATAGCTGATCCCTGCCGCCGCAGCTGCAATAATCAGCACTAAAATAATAAAATTCCTTATTCGTTTATATCGTTTTCTTCGGTTACCATATTCCCTTAATGACTGACTTTCATTATCTCTCGCCATAACCTACTCCTATAGCCGTTTTCTTTAGTGTATTATACCTCATTTTTATCTGAAAGGCACGAACTTTTTCAGGGTGGTATCAAACAGCCGCCCTCTCTCACATAACCTTTCGGTTTTATTAGGAGGGGCGGCCGTATATCTTTTAATAATAATTTATTTTTATTATGAGCCCAAACAAGAACCGAGTTTAACTTACGGAACGATTAACTTCTGCCCGACATAGATCAGATTCTGATCCTCGATACCGTTTAACTGCATTATTTTCTTAACCTTTGTATAGGTATTGTATAAATGAAAGCTGATATCGGCAAGCGTATCTCCCTCCCTCACAACATAATAAGAAGTTTCAACTTTAGCCCCCTTCGTATTATCCTCCGCTTTTGCACTATTATTAGAATCTGCCCGTGATGAATCGTCCTTATCCTGTTGATCGGCAAGCTCCTTATCAGTTGCAGTACCCGTATCATTTTGATCCTTGTTTCCCGAATCCTCATTATTATCTGCATCTTCAGCAAGAGGCTTTACATTACCGGGTAACACCTCAACATCAAGGCTACTGTCCTCATCCGACTTGGTACTGTCTTCATCCGACTTAGAACTGTCTTCCTTGGCTCCTTGAGTAGCCATAGCCTGATCCTCCTGTGATATATCCTCCGATGTATCCGGTTCTCCCGTAACACCATCTTGGGCAAAAATTCCCTGTACCTCCTGCATGTCTTCGGAGAGATAATTCAAGGTGGCCTGCATATTTTTCATCTGATCATAATTACGTAGCAATGCAGCCCCTATGATTAACACTACCACTGCAAGTAATGTCCCGGCGACATACATAAGCCTATTTACACTTTTACTATCCTCTTTCTCTGCCTGCTTATTCTGGATAACCGCTCTGATATTCCTTGAAACCCTATCATCATATCCTGACTCACAGCTTTCCGGCTGTTTATGATCAATAATATAGTTTTGCATTTCCTCATTTTTTTCATAATATATGTAATAGCCTTCCTGCTTGCAAAGGCGGCTGTTTTCATAACACAGAAAGGCCTCTTCCTTCTCTATATTATCGTAGGTAAGCAGCACCTTATCCTGTCCGGCAAAATTATCAATATGAGTCTTTAAAATTTTATCATCATCCGTTAGAAGATAGCCCGGTCCCCCGATAAACCAACCGACAATTTCCATATCGATAAAGTATTTTTTGATTTCTTCGTAGATACCCGACCAGGTCTCGTTTGTAAAAACAAATTCATTATATACCTCGGGATCCATAACCTTCACAGCACCCGATATGAATATACTGCGGCAGTTATCCTGTTTTGTGCACTGCCCTACCAGTACAGCCAGACTACATTCGGAATAATCTCCACCCGCTAATTGTCTGATATAAGTCATGGCATAATCTTCTATGTAAATTTTCTTACCGGCATTACTTTTGCCAACTTGCCGTATATTTTTCGGCATTTTCACTGACGGTATAACCTTGCCTGACTTGTCATTTTCTCTATTGTCATTACTATATATTGTTTCAATCAAATGAATCACTCCTATTCCAATTTGCCTGATTTCATACCCATAAATATGATTTATCATATCATATTTAGGACAGGCATTTTGTCACTTTGCGCCATACTGCAAAGATAAGTTATCACCAGATTTCTTCCCTAAAGGTGCTAAGTCTGCTATTCCTATTATTATTTTTGCATAAATTGCGGAATCTCTTGCATTTTTAATGTCTATTTCTTTAAATTATGGAAATACTTAACCTATGTCTTTCACTGAAGTAACGGGAGGTATCATGAGTATTTTCTTAAAAAATAAAAGTAACATATCATATTTTAACTCATCCGAAAAAAATATCGCTTACGATCTGGGCTGTATGTTAATTGATCTGCTAAAGGATCCGATGCTTTTAAATAAAACCCTTATCTTCCTTTGCATTGGTTCCGATAGGGCAACCGGTGACTGCTTAGGTCCGATAATCGGATATAAGCTTTCTAAATATAACAAGCGTTATAATTATCAGGTGTACGGGACTCTTGAAGAGCCGGTTCATGCCAAGAATCTGAAGGGTACCATAGATATGATTTATCAGACTCACGAAGAAGCATTTATTGTAGCCATCGATGCTTCCCTTGGAAAATCAAACCATATCGGATATATTACCCTCGGTGAGGGTCCCCTAAAACCGGGGGCCGGAGTGGATAAGGAGCTACCTGAGGTCGGTGACATCTTCATTACCGGTATTGTTAATTTCTCCGGTGTGGTGGATAACCTGCTCTTACAGACCACCAGACTCAATGTTGTAATGTCCATGGCTGATCAGATTTGCCTTGCCATCAATTACTGCATCGGGAGAATCAGGACTCAGTTAGTATAAAAACAGCAATGGGGGCCACTTTTCAGCGGCCCCCATCCTATACATATAATTAATATCTCTTTTTGTATTTTGCATTTACATTAATTCTAATCGGCTCGTCTTTCTTCTCTTTAAAGATAATCGTATCGCCTTTTCTCTTCTTCCACATTACCCAGAGCGGACCCGCAATACAAATCGTTGAGTAGCATCCGCTTATGGAGCCTACTGCCATCGGAAGTGCAAAGCTCTGAATAGATTCAATGTCCTTTATATGTGCAAGGATAAAAACCATACTAACACTGATCATAACTGCAACATTAGTGTTAATGGATCGAAACAAAGACTGCGAAATCGAGAGATCCGTAATCGTTTCTATCTTAACCCCTGGAAGGTTTTTACAGTTTTCTCTAATACGATCATAGATTACGATGGTATCGTTAATGGAATAACCTAGAATACTTAACGCAACTGCAATAAAGGAGTCACCGATCGGGATCTTAAAGATAACACAGGTAAAGAATACCACAAGTACATCATGGCATAATGCAACCAACGCCATTACTCCTGCGGAAAGACCACCCATAATCTTAAAACGAATCCATACATAAGCCACAATCATCACTGCTGCCAGGAGAACTGCCGTCACGCCCCGCTTTAAGAACTTATCTCCAAAGTACTTCTCCACCATCTGGGATTCTGACAGCTTAAGTTGAGCATCGGGGAATTTCGCCTTCAAAGCATTATCAAAGGCTGTCTGATCCTTCGCATCAATACCGTATTTACCGGCCATATTGAATACGATCTTCTTCGTGCCTGTTGCTATTTCTGAGGTCTTCTGTGTTGTTACTATCCTACCCAGCTGATCTGAAGCAATCTTAGCGGCGGCATCCGCATCAATATCACCCACATAGGTGTATTTAACGATAGCTCCACCCTTAAACTGAATATCTAAATGCACCCCTTCGGTCAGAGCAAATATGATACCGATTACCATGACGGATAGGGAGATAGTAAAGTAAATCCATCGTTTACTGTAAAAACCTATAATTTTACTTTTATTGTTCATCGTATGTTACCCTCCTTGACAAGCAGGTATAAAATGCCGGTTTCTGTAAGACCTTAAATGAATTCAAGGAACGAATCATCAGACGAGAGGCTGTAAGACCTGCTATAAAATTAAATACGATACCGGTAAATAAAGTGTATCCAAAGGATAACATCGATCCGGAGCCCATCGTCATCATAATAAATGCTACAATCAGTACAGTAATATTACCGTCGAAGATTGAAGAAAAGGAGCTTGAAAATCCGGAAGCAATCGCAGCGACTGTGCTCTTTCCTGATTTGATTTCCTCACTGATTCTTTCGGCGGATATAACATTAGCATCTACACCCATTCCAATTGAAAGTATTATACCTGCAATACCTTGCAATGTCAGTGACATCTGAGGCACCGATAGACAGAGCATCTGACCTGTTATCTGAATCAACAGTGAGATACATGCCACGATACCCGGAAGGCGATAATAGAAAATAAGCAGGACGCAAATAATTGCAAAGGCGAGGAAACCTGCAAGAAGCATAACATTTAGCGCTCTCTCTCCCAAAGTCGGGCTGATGGTGGAGTAATTCTTGGTCGTCATGGAGAACGGAAGTGATCCGGCATTAATCTTATTAGCCAATGCCTTAGCTTCATCAAAGTCCTTCATATTTGTGATGACACATGCTCCATTGGTAACCACTACTTCAATGTTAGCTTGCTGAATAAGTACATCATCCATGTAGATATCCATCTCTTCGTTCAGATATTGCTTCGTTACCTTCGCAAGCTCCGTTGTTCCCTCCGAATCAAATACAAGACTTACCTCATATCTGCCGGTTTGCTTATTTAATTCCGGATTACTTTTAACAACATGAGAACCTTCAATCAAGGTATCTCCTTTTGTATTCGTAAATTTCAACTGTGCCATGTCACCAAGTTCTTTAATTGCCTTCTCCGGTTTGAAATCCTTCTCACCCGATTTCCACGGGAAATTCACGATAACATCACCGTTTTGCTTATCGATGGTTACATCACGGTCAGTAATATTCTGAGCATCAAGACGAGTCTCAATAACCGAACGTGCTGCCTCCAGCTGAGTCAGTGTTGGCTTTGTAGCAAGCCCCACCGGTTGGAATGCAGCATTAACCCCTCCCTTAATGTCAATGCCATAACGTATTTCGGGAGCACCCTTAATATGCAGACCGCCGATGGTGAGTCCAAAGGCAGTCGTATATGTCATTAACAATGCAACAATAAATATAAGAAAAAAAACTGGCTTTATATTTTTCATTTTTCCTATCCCTTCTAACTGTAATATGTTTTTTATGGTAAAATAAGTTCAATCTATTTACCGGGCGGAGCATGTCCGCCTATTGACATCGCAAGAACACAAACATGTTGGTTGGTGTCGGTCAATAGATATCTACTCTTACGTATCAAAATACCAAAGCCTATGAATAAAATTGCAAAGGTATAAATTACAAGATTGGGCAGATGTCGGCTCACCTGTTGGCTTCTATTCATTATATGATAGGATACCGCATCTACAGCATATTCATTCCCCGTCTCTATGGCGGTAAGAAATGAATTAATTCCTTCCTTCGTGATCGACAGCCTCTGCTCCGATCTATCAACTGATGTATTCCTACCGGATAACATCCTTGAATCCTGATTATGAATCAGTGGGGTCAGAAGAAGATATATAAGGAATCCTAATCCTATGAACAACGACAAATATACAAAATGTTTTGATTGCTTCTTATAGAAGTTCATGCTCCCACTCCTTTCCATTACCAAGAATCATGTGAATCACAGTCTGATAACCGTACCCTAATAAGTTATCACAAATAAAAGGATTTGTACATATATAACACAAAAATTGATAAACAATTGGTTACAGTTCAGCCTTCATTAGATATTGATAAGACTAGGGCGGCAATGCTCCCATGGATGAGCCGTTCTCACTTAATTGCATTACGTA
>DBTU01000029.1 GCA_002307215.1 Lachnoclostridium sp. UBA1308 | reverse complement strand
TTTTCGAAAATCATTTACCGAAATCTTAGGCAAGATTATCGGTTTGGGGTGTGAACAGTAACGAACTAACATTTTAAGTCACAATAAATCGAAAAAACGAATAGAACTTCTAAGTAACGATATTAAATATATATTTAATGTGCAATAAAAAATTATTTAAAAATAAATATAAATCTTGTAGGCTTATCTGTATATTTTATTAAAATATGCAGATAATTATGTTGCAATATCAATTTTACTCATTTGTAGGAGGCCACTATGAAAAATAATAATAACAACTCGAGAAACAGTAGTAACAACAATCAGACTTCTAATGTAAGAAACACAACTGGCGCTAGCAATAATACGAGCGGTTCCAGTAAAAATGCCAACACAAGTAATACAAGCGGTGCAAGTAATACAACAGGAAGCAGAAATACTAACTCCGGCAGTTATACAACAGGTTCCAGTCGGAATGCAACATCAGGTAGCAGATGTGAGGATTCATCTTCAGGGAATTCATCCAAAAACGCGAACAGTAGCAGAAATAATTTCAGAGATTTAGATGATTCGGAAAGTGATTATTAAATAAATTAAAAAAGGATGTCTCGTCATACGAGCCATCCTTTTTTAATTAGAAGAATAAGATATTTAATAAAATGCTATGTAAGAATATTATTTTCGATAAAAATGCACGATTGTTGAGGCTAGTAAGTGAAATTCTGTCTTATAAATACATTATTTATTCCAATAACCTGTTTATTATAAGCAATTATGACTTATTTTGAATATGATATATCGGGATAAAATTTATATTTATGAAACGGTGGCGACAATAAGGTATGTCTTTCGATACAATCAAAACAAGTGATATCTTAAAATATATAGGTATGGCGAATGTTCTTATTATTGATCTGAGGGATAAGAAGGATTACGATAAAGGGCATATTCCTTCAGCTGTTAATATTCCGTATGAAGAGTTGGAGGACAATAAGGAATATATTAGGCATGATTATCTTCTGATTTTCTACTGTGATCGTGGCAATGTAAGTTTACTTGCTGCGAGAGATTTAATGAAGGATGGATATAATATTAAGAGTCTCTATGGGGGCATACATGCCTATCGCGGCAAGCTGGATAAAAGCTGAATGAAATGTGACTATTCAATCACTGCGGTCCTTTCGATCCGATGTACACAAAATATGTTGAAAAGCACATATTTTGACGCTGAATGTTCTCAAAATCCCGTGGGCTTCTCGGGGGTACTGAATAGTTACAATGAAATGTACATTGACTGGATTGGAAAAGAGTTATAAAATAACAGAAGCATAACCTGCGATAATAAAATGCATTACTGAAAAATAAACAAAACACCGGAGGGAAAATGAAACAGTTTGAATATATTTCACCATGCCATTTTGGATTGGAATCCGTTCTAAAGAGGGAACTAACTGATCTGGGAATGGAGATTACAAAGGTAGAGGATGGAAAGGTTAGTTATACCGGGGATGGAAACACCTGTGCAAGGGCGAATATGTTTCTTAGAACAACTGAGAGGGTATTACTTAAGATAGCATCGTTTAAAGCAGAAACCTTTGATGAATTGTTTGAAAAAACAAAAGCATTACCGTGGGAGGAGTATATACCCGAAAATGGTAAATTCTGGGTAGCGAAAGCGAATTCCGTAAACAGTAAGTTGTTCAGTCCATCCGATATTCAATCAATTATAAAGAAGGCTATCGTTGAAAGAATGAAACTAAAATATAAACTGGATTGGTTTGCGGAAGACGGAGATCCTTACCCGCTTCGTGTCACAATATTAAAGGATGAAGTTACTGTCTGTATTGATACCTCAGGAGAATCCCTTCATAGGAGAGGCTACCGGAAGTTGGCAAGTAAGGCACCGATTACTGAAACGCTGGCTGCGGCCCTTATTATGTTAACACCTTGGAACAAGGACAGATTTCTTGTGGATCCATTTTGCGGAAGCGGAACGATACCGATTGAGGCGGCTATGATTGGAGCAGGAATTGCTCCCGGGAAGAACCGCACATTTCAGGCTGAAGCATGGACCGGACTGTATTCCGCAAAAAGTTGGGCACAAGCAAGACAGGAAGCGGAGGATATGGTAAAAAGGGATATTGAGATGACAATCCAGGGCTTTGATATTGATGGGGATATTGTAAAGGCTGCAAGACAGAATGCAATATTAGCCGGAGTGGATCATTTGATACATTTTCAACAAAAGCCACTGAGTGAGTTAAGCAGCAGTAAGCGCTATGGATTCATTATCACTAACCCACCTTATGGTGAGCGACTTGATGAGAAAGATGAACTGCCGACTCTCTATAAGGAGATGGGGAAGGTGTTTGGAGCGCTTGATTCCTGGTCATATTATATCATTACTGCATACGAAGAGGCACAGAAGTATATTGGAAGACAGGCAGATAAGAACCGCAAGATTTATAATGGAATGATTAAAACTTATTTCTATCAATACATGGGGCCAAGACCTCCAAAGCATAAAAATGATTAATCAATAGGAAATCCTTATTCAATACAAAAAGATGCTGTATTTAGCCTGATAGGGCACAACACAGCATCTTTTTTGTATTTCATTTGTCATCATAATTTCATCCTTTTTTCGTAAGCCAACCTTGAATATCAGAATACACTTCATTTTTATTAAGTTCATTTAGGATTTCATGTCTGCAGTCTGGATAAAGCTTTAACGTACAATTCGAAAAGCCAAGCTTCTTTAAGACGTTAAAAAACTTAGTCACCTCTTTACCGTAATTACCTACAGGATCCTTCTCGCCACTGATGATAAAGATTGGAAGTTCCTTTCTGGTCAGAGTAATCTGTTTTTTGGAGATCTCATTTTGAACCAGCTTCAGTAAGTCATGATAAAATGAAGCAGTACAGGTGAATCCGCAGTAAGGGTCATGAATATATGCGCCTACGACAGGGTTACTTCTTGTTAACCAGTCAAAAGCTGTTCGCTTAGAATGGCATGTATATTTTTTGCTTCCAAACATAAGGTCATTTAAATAGGGAGAAATGTGTTTTGAACCCTTAACTTTCTTAATATAAGAGGAAAGGAACAGTCCGATATGTACCATGATTCTTGAAGGATAGTTAGCGCCGGATAGAATTACACCTGTATATTTATCGTAGGTCTGTAATACATTTCTGGATATGATGGATCCCATGCTGTGTCCAAGGAGAAAGAATTTGTTACTTCGATTATTATCTGCTATAAATTCGCTTACTTTGATTGCATCCTGTATTACAAGCTGGTAACCGTCTTCGGAAGCAAAAAAACCAAGTTCACTCATCTTCTTATCTGTCCCATGTCCTCGATGATCATAACTATATACATCATAACCGGAACCTACAAGATATTCTGCAAAGGAAAGATAGCGCTTTTGGTGTTCCGCCATTCCGTGCAAAATTAAGATACTTGCTTTTGGCTTTGCAGGGCAGACATAATGTGTTAATTTAGTGATAAATCCGTCTTTTTGCTTGATCAGCGTGTAAACGACTTCCCCCATATTTCCTTCTCCTTTGTCCCATTATAGGATAAATGTGAAAATTCACTAATTTTATTATATAGATAAATATAATAAATTACAAGTATTATGAAATGCAAAATTCACCATATATCAACAACATTACGATTTTCCTCGAAAAATGTATTGAGAATATAGTAACATTATTATATAATTTAACTTATGTTAGTGTATTTTGTCGGCACAAACGTATTCGAAATTATGATTTGTATGTCGCAAGGTGGTGGGGGGAGCTAGTGTGAAATAAGGAACAATTTCACACCCTTGATTTGAGAGCCGCCGAAGGTGGCACATGGGAGCTGTGTGAAAGATAAATCTTTCACACAGCAATTTGTGCCCTGCACAAATCGCAGGACATTGGAAAGGGGATGGTTATTAGTATGAATAGATCGCTGTTGAAAAAAGTGGCAATTCAAAGCGTAGCTCTCATGATAGCAGTGATTACATTCTCTTACGCTCTAAATCAGTACAAGGCGGTAACGATTGAAGCTGTCAGCCAGCCAGATAGTATATTAGTAGGCAATACAGCAACATCGGATGCTGTACCAAATAATGAGGATACTAAGGATCAGGTGATAGAGCTGACTGCAGGACAGAAGCTGATAACCGGGGCAGATTTAAATATACTAGAGCATATGGGTGACAATTTTATAGTAATAAAAAAGCCGGAGGGTGAAAATCTGTCACTATCTCTGGAAGATTTGTACATTAATAAAAGTATTCAGCTTACACTTACCGGTATGGCAGATAATGATTACAGAAGTGATAGAATCGCCCGGATTAGGGGAGATGAGCTATTTAGCGGCAATCCCAAATACATCAACTCAACGACCACAAAGGTTGATGAGGAGGACGGTACCACAGTCGATGTAGAGGTCAAGGATTATGGCAATGATATCAGCCACGGAATTACGATTACAACCAGTCAAGATGATCAGACGCAGCAATATACAGCGCAGATTTTGATTGAACTTGACAGTGTCTATGTCTATAAAGTTTATGAAGATGCAAATAATTTCTATATTAAACTTCAAAAACCCTCTGATGTATATGATAAAATTGTTGTAATAGATGCAGGACATGGCGGTAAAGATGGTGGAGCCTCCTCAAGGGATGGAAGTATCTTGGAGAAAAACATGAATCTGGATATTGCAATGGATCTGAAGAAGCTCTTAGATAATGAAAATATTAAAGCTTATTATACACGTACTAAGGACGAAACCGTATATTTAAGGCCCAGAGCTGAGCTTGCAAATGCAGTCGATTGTGACTATTTCATCAGTATTCATTGTAATGCGAATGATGTATCTTCACCTAATGGCTCGGAAGTGCTTTATTATGATAATGATTTTAAAGGAATAAGGAATCTGGATCTGGCAAAGTTATTCGCCAAGGAAATGGGAAAGGCAGTTCCTTTAGAAAACAAAGGAACTATTCAAAGGCATAAGAACGATCTGTATATTATGGATAAATCCCTTGTGCCTATGATATTGATTGAAGTTGGTTACTTAACCAATAAAGGCGATATGGATTACTTGAGCAAGGCCGACAACAGGAAGGCTATAGCTCAGGGCATTTATAATGGTATAATGAAGGCGTATGAGGAACTTCCGGTTTCAAAGTAAGATAGCCACGATGCGGCAGAATGGACTGATATGAAGAAGATTATTTTTGCGACCTCAAATGAAGGCAAAATGAAGGAGATCAAAGAAATATTGAAAGATTTGGATATTGATCTGATATCCTTAAAGGAAGCCGGTTTAAATCCGGATATTGATGAAAATGGTAAAACATTTGAAGAAAATGCTATCATAAAGGCAAAAGTAGTAATGGAGTTGACCGGCGAGATAGTACTTGCGGATGATTCGGGTCTTGAGGTTGATTATATGGATAAAGCTCCGGGAGTTTATTCCGCAAGATTTATGGGAGAGGATACTTCATATACTATTAAAAATCAATATATTATCGATCAGTTGAAGGCAGTAAAGGAGGAAGAACGCAGTGCGAGATTCGTATGTGTGATTGCCTGTGCATTTCCGGAGGGTGAGGTTATTACCAGTCGTGCCACGATTGAAGGTATAATCGCGAATCAAATCTGTGGAACGAACGGCTTTGGATATGATCCTATTTTTTATGTACCCGAATATCGGTGTACGACTGCCGAGATGCTGCCTGAGCAGAAAAATAAAATAAGTCATAGAGGCAAAGCATTACGGGATATCAAGACTGAACTTATGAAACGAATCTAGCATAACATATAAGTATCTTCGCATTCCTGTATTATGGAGGTTGAGATGAAGGTTCTAATCGTTAGCGATACACATGGTAGAAATCAAAACATCCTGAATACTATAGAGAGGGTCAATCCGGTGGATTTATTGATACATCTTGGGGATTATGGCGGGGGAGAAGCTTATATTGAAGCGATGGCTCCCTGCTCGGTCGAGATGGTATCAGGAAATAATGATTTTAATACCACACTACCTAAGGATAAGATAATCAGGGTCGGTAAATATACAATTATGTTGACGCATGGTCACCGATATGGGGTAAATTATAATACCTGTGATATCCTTGAGGCAGGTGTCAAAAACAAGGCAGATATTGTAATGTTTGGGCACACTCATATACCGATGATAGATTTAAGCCGTGAAGCGTGGCTGGTTAATCCTGGAAGTTTGGCTTTGCCCAGACAGTACGGCAGAATTCCAACTTTTGTCATTATGGACCTTGACGCCAATGGTGACGCACATTTTACCTTAAATTATTATAAAGACTAGCATTAATTTGCCCATAAGATGTTTATTTTGTGTGAAAATTTCCAATAATATCAAGAATTTTATCAAATTTTGAAATTGCATGAAAAGTTATAAATAGTTGTTGACATTGAGAGGGGGCTATTATATAATAATTCTTGCGTCACGGCTGGAACGAGTGTAAGCCTTGAAAATGCTTGGAATAAGGTACATTTTGAAATACTGCTCAGATAAAAATGTTTCGCCTTACCATATTAATAATTCGGGGTGTAGCGCAGCTTGGCTAGCGCGCTTGATTTGGGATCAAGAGGTCGCAGGTTCGAATCCTGTCACCCCGACTGGATCCATCTTTCAATAATTAAAGAGTTAATTTATATGCGGGTGTAGTTCAATGGTAGAACACTAGCCTTCCAAGCTAGACACGTGGGTTCGATTCCCATCACCCGCTTGATATATGGTTTATTTATTAAACCTTATCACAACACCATATGTGCTAGTAGCTCAGGTGGATAGAGCAATGGCCTTCTAAGCCATGTGTCGGGGGTTCGAATCCCTTCTGGCACATTTTTCATCTTTTATTTGTTGGAAAATGTCTATGGTGGGTATAGCGCAGTTGGTTAGCGCGCCAGATTGTGGCTCTGGAGGCCAAGGGTTCGAAACCCTTTACCCACCCTATATGTACCCGATGAGAAAAGTCTGAAAAGGCTTTTCATTTTCAATTAAAGGTTATCAGGTGAAAAAGTATTACTTTTCCGGTAAATGTCAGTGGTGTATCAGATTCTGATGACAAGATGTTTGTCGGTTTTGGTTTAATTTATAGTGGGCTATCGCCAAGCGGTAAGGCACAGGACTTTGACTCCTGCATTACGGTGGTTCAAATCCACCTAGCCCAGTTACCGGAGAGATTCTTCCGGTATATTATATGTAACGCGGTAACTGGGCTTGCCCAGAGACCGGAGAGATTCTTCCGGTATAAAATCTAAAGAACTACACCACGCATGTGCTTTCGTAACTTTACTTCTGTATTTTGCAGGTATAACATTGTTATTAACATGGGATATTAGCTCAGTTGGTAGAGCACATGACTTTTAATCATGGTGTCCCGGGTTCGAACCCCGGATGTCTCATTTGAATTTTGCGGATATGGCGGAACTGGCAGACGCGCTAGACTTAGGATCTAGTGGGAGACCGTGCAGGTTCAATTCCTGTTATCCGCACTGTGGGCTTTGTAGCGATTTTCGAAAATTGCGCAATACGCAAGGTAGCCAAAAAGGTAGCCAAGAGGATTAATCCTCTTGGCTTTTTCTTTACACTGCTTTTAATTTACTTTTGGCTTTCCGATCTGGTGCCGGTTCTGGCATAACAAACGCTTCATCCATCTTATGGGCTACTTCCTCGTCCATTCCCTTTAATATATGCTGATATGTTTTGCGCAACGTCTGTACATTGGAGTGACCAAGCCTTGCGGCCGCCTGCTTATCTGATATCCCTATTGACATCATTATTGTGGCATTGTAATGTCGCAGATCATGAAGCCTTGTGTGCGGTAGTTCAAACTGTTCGAGTAGATCAGAAAATCTACCAGTAAGGGATCCTGGCTTCCATTTTGTTACTACCCTGTCAAATTCATTTAAACCTTCTATTTTATCCCTGTTTCGGATAAGCATATCTATAACATACGCGGGTGCCGAAATCGTTCTTTTGCTCGATTTATTCTTTGGCGATTTCTCAATATCCTTATCGAATCTAACGTCTGTTTTCTCAATTGATATTTTGTTGTTTTTAAAATCTATGTTTTTCCACCTGAGTCCGCAAATTTCCCCACGCCTCAAACCGCACCCCGCTCCAAGCATGATTGGAACTTCTTCGGGCTTATTGATAACAAATGAAAGCAATTTCAAAAATTGTTCGCCATTATATACGTCAGGTTCGTAATCCACTGATTTTTTTAGTTGCACGCCGATGGTTGGGTTCTTTTTTAAATAATCATTTGTTATGGCATAGTTAAATGCAGACTTCAAAAACGTGTTTAGCTTATTTACCGTGTTTACGGATAAAGGCTTGCGTTTCACATTATCTTTAATGGCACTACAGTAGTATTCACGCTGAGAATTAAGCTTGATATCATAAAATTCATCGAGCGTAACCGGCTTTACATCAGTAAGTTTCATTTCCTTGAAATATGGCTTTATATGCACGTCTATATACATCCGATACAGACTTGCCGTTGTATCCTCCCATTTATGCTTTGTAAGTCTGTAATAGGTCTCTAGGAAGCCTACAAGCGTATCTTTATTGGGTTCGGAGTACTGACCGGTGGCAATTTCGTATTCGTATTTATCAATTTTCTTCTTCACTGTGCTTTCAGTGGCTCCCCGGAAGGTCTTTCGCTTCCTGGTGCCGAACGCATCCTTACCATTATCCTTAGCTCCCTTATATCCACCTTCATTAGGGTATATAGACCATCCGTTGATATATTCCATGGTTTATTCTCCTTTTGCTTTGCTCAATGCGCTAACAGTTGTCGACAACGCATCGGGAGATATTCCGTTTTTAATACATTCTCTTACTGCGCCGATATATTTTTCTTCGCCGTTAGTATCAGCTCCGGTAATCCAGTCAACTGTTACTCCAAATATTTCTCGTATGTTAAGCAGCATTTCTATAGTAGGGTTCATGGTTCCGGATTCATATCTTGTAATAGTAGATTTATTTACTCCGAGCCTTTTCGCCATATCAAGCCTTGTTAATCCGTGGTCTTCTCTTAACTCTTTCATTCTATCGGCCAGTTTAGCCATTGCTTTGTCCTCCAAATTATAGATTTATTATATTGTCTGTTACGCAACTTATTCTAGCAAAAATATTTAAAAAATGCAACATAAAAGTATTGACAATAACAATATCAAGTAGTATTCTAATTGTAGTGGTTGCGTAACGAGCAACACTACCTATAGTGGTTTTGTAAAACAATAGAAGGGAGAGGTGCTATGAAACATAGAAAAACGGCAAAAAAGAAGAAGTTTTTGGAAATTGAGTATTATAGGAAAAAATACTTAATTTCTCAGGCCGACTTCGCAATGCTGCTCGGAGTTAAAGAAAATACATACAGTCACAAGGAAACTGGTATATCCCCTGTTTCAACTGACGAATTACTTTTAATTCATGAAGCATTAAACAAATCTGCTAAAAAAGCAGGAGATCCGCCCATAACAATGGACGCATTATTAGGAATGTAACCTATTTTTTTACCAAAAAGGTTGCGTAATACGCAACAGGAAAGGAGTACATATTGAACATTGAGAAAGGAGGGGTGAACGAGTGGATAAAAAATTAAATATTTTAACAGGCGAATTCACAAAAATTATAATTGAGACTGACGAGGATTGCCCTATAACCATCGCCACGATTACAAACGACAGCATTGAACCCGCTAATGGTTATAGGGTTAGAATGACTCCTCAATTCAATTAGCCCCTCGGAGGGAATGGATCATTACCGTGACTATCCTTGGACTGGATCTTTCCATCCGTCCCTTGGATAATCAATTCGGAATGTTGGTTTCTTGCAATGTCTCGTGCGTAATCTACAGCATTCTGCTTATTATCAAAGATTTTAGTGTCGCGAGAGTTGCCTTCACCATGAACACCCCATTGTCCATCTTCTCTTGGAGATACCCATTGGTTTGACATGACTATTTTCTCCTTTCATATGTATTTCAACCGCCAAGTTGATAAGGAGATTATACCACCGTATTACAAAATATACCATAAAGGAAGGAGGCTTTCACTCATGAAGAAGCTCAAGCAATACGTTGATGTATTTATTCAGGCATTATTACTCGGTGCCGGTGTTTCCATTGGCGCAGTTATAGTCGTAGCAGTATCAAATATCATGTAAGGAGAGGAGGAAGATTATGCCTGAAATACTATATACGGTCAAGCAAGAGGCAACAAGCATTCTGATTAAGCGCATGAATAAATACATATCAGAGGCAAATGAAGTAAACAGTGACAGCGCTTATGAGTCGTTGAGATTTGCAAGGTTAACACTGGCTAACAGCAGAGGAATCTATATCTGTTTGAAGGGATTGGGATTGTTGTCAAAAGACGAGGTCATTGGCGAAAACATTGACAGGGTTCAGCAAAAAATTGAAGATATCCTGGATGAAAAAAGGAGGGGTGCGTAGTGGGTGGGTTTGAACAAAAGGCTCTTATATTTACAGTTGCGCTGCAAAATGTCTATAAGGATGAAGAAGACCGCGAAGACACTGGAAAGCTTGAGCTTACAGGAGATGGGCTAACAGAGGATTTCACAGCAATGTTAATGGCAATGAAGATTACATACGACAGGGTTACCGGTGACGATACTGACTTAATCGGATTTACACATATTCTTAACCGATTAGCAGTTCAGCATGTGATGGAGAAGTAAAGAAAACGAGCTCACCAGATCTGCGAAATCTGAATGAGCCCAAAGGTAAATAATCTAAGTGCATTATCGCACAAAAATAGGAGGAAAGCAAGCATGGCAAATGGAATCGTAAGAAAAATAGATGAACTCGGGAGAATTACCATCCCGATTGAGGTAAGAAGATCTCGCAACCTACATACTGGAGATAGACCGGAAATAGTAATGGATGGTCAAATCATCCGGATTAAGACAAAAGAATCTCGCGCCATGACCAGACCAATAGACGAGCTTGGTCGGATAGTTATTCCGATGGAGATACGCAGGATGCTTGGGTTTATTGCTCACCAGAAAGTTGATATGTGGGTTGAAGGTAACGATGTCTGCATCCAGAAATTTCACGCAGGCTGTGTTATCTGCGAATCAACAGATAATTTGATGGATGTCAACGGTGTTCCGATCTGCAGGAAATGCGGACTTAAGGTTATTGACCGCTTTGCGGAGGAATAAGCTATGAGTCATGATTCTTGGCACTGTAAGGTATGCAATGGAAATTTTGATCACGGAGAACCGTGCGATTGTAACAAGAGATTACCGTTTGTAACAGTACCGAACGATTACGGTACCCATACGGAATTGTATAGGGAGGAATTATCATTGAACATTATCAAAGTAAAATTCTTAAGGTCCGGAGAACCATCCGGAAGACCATATACATATTTTTCTGAGCATCCAGTTGTAGTTGGCGATAAGGTGGAGATTAATTCTGCATCAGTTGGTGTTGTTACCGAGATTGATGTGCCGGAAGAGGAAATCGTAGATTACAGGGATAAATGTAAATACATCCACGGTAAGTACGTTGAGCCTTTTACGGAAGTTGATAAAGCAGAATCAGTTTGCTATGGGTGTAGTCACAACGACACTGAAACCGGCATGTGTGCATCATATGAGGGATGTATAAGAGCAAAAGAAGAAGAGGAGGAGAACCTATGAGTATAAAGATCAACAAGCTTGAAATTGAGAATGTCAAACGTGTCAAAGCTGTAAAAATTGAGCCTACAGCAAACGGCTTAACTGTTATTGGAGGTAAGAACAATCAAGGTAAGACAACGGTATTAGACAGTATAGCATGGATGTTAGGTGGTGAAAAATATCGACCTACATCAGCGCAGCGTGACGGATCAGTAATACCACCCAATCTACATATAGTTATGTCGAATGGTCTCATCGTGGAGCGCAAGGGAAAGAACAGTGACCTAAAGGTTATTGATCCTGATGGCAAGAAGGGTGGACAACAGCTTCTGAATGATTTTGTGGAGCAGTTGGCGTTAGACCTTCCAAAGTTTATGCAATCGACCGCTAAAGAAAAGGCCAATACTTTATTGCAGATTGTCGGTGTTGGTAAGCAACTGGTAGAACTCGAGCGTCAGGAAATAGAGTTATATAACCAGCGCCTTACTATCGGACAGATAGCGGATCAGAAGAAGAAGTTTGCCAAGGAACAGATATATTATCCTGATGCTCCGAAGGAGCCGGTATCTGCTTCTGAGTTAATTAAGCAACAACAGGACATTCTTGCTCGCAATGGCGAGAATCAGCGCAAGCGCCAGAATTTTCAATACCTTGAAAGTCAGGCTGCGGATATACAACTAAGGATTAAAGAGCTACTTGAAAAACAGAAGATTATTGTTTCGGATCTCGATATTGCTAGAAAATCAGCCTTAGATCTGCACGACGAATCTACTACCGAGCTGGAAGATAACATATCCAATATCGAGTTGATCAATCGGAAGGTGCGGACAAATCTTGATAAGGATAAGGCCGAAGAGGACGCAACTAATTATGAAGCAAGTTACAACAAGCTGACAGGTGAAATCAACACAGTACGCCAGGCAAAGATAGACCTACTAAAAGGTGCTGATCTGCCATTAACCGGGCTTGCCGTAGAGGATGGGGAGCTTACATATAACGGGAGAAAGTGGGATAGTATGAGCGGATCCGATCAGTTGAAGGTTTCCACTGCAATCGTACGCAAACTCAACCCTAATTGTGGATTTGTGCTATTGGACAAGCTTGAGCAAATGGATTTGGATACGCTTAAGGAGTTTGGAGAGTGGCTGGAACAGGAAGGTCTTCAAGCAATTGCTACAAGGGTAAGTACAGGTGAAGAGTGTTCAATCATTATCGAAGATGGATATGTAGCAGGACAGGAATCATCAGAACTATCAGAGCAGGTAACAGAAATTAATGAACCAACATGGAAGGCGGGCGAGTTTTAATGAATATTACAAAAGGAAAAATCGACAGTGCTCAAAAGGTTGTTGTCTATGGTCCGGAGGGAGTCGGGAAGTCAACCTTCGCTTCTTTCTTCCCTGATCCAACTTTCATAGACACTGAGGGCAGTACAAAGAAGTTAGATGTAGCCAGGACTCCGAAGCCAGGGAGTTGGACAATGATATTGGAACAGGTAAGGTATTTCCGTGACAATCCTGGAAAATGTAAAACGTTGATTATTGATACCGCGGACTGGGCTGAAAGGCTTTGCGTTGAACATATCTGCTCCAAGTCTCAGAAGTCGGGAATTGAGGACTTTGGATATGGCAAAGGTTATACATATCTCGAAGAAGAGTTTGGTAGGTTGCTTAATCTTCTGGAAGAAGTAGTAGAACGCGGGGTTAACATTGTTGTTACTGCTCACGCATCTATGCGTAAATTTGAGCAGCCTGACGAAATGGGAGCCTATGACCGGTGGGAATTAAAGCTTGAAAAGAAAACAGCTCCACTGCTCAAGGAATGGGCTGACATGATCCTGTTTGCCAACTATAAAACCTATGTTGTCAATGTAGATGGACAGGGGGCGCAGAAAGGCAAGAACAAAGCTCAGGGCAACAAACGAGTCATGTATGCTACTCATCACCCATGTTGGGATGCTAAGAATCGCCACGATCTTCCAGAAGAATTACCTTTTGAATTTCAGGCAATAGCTCACTGCATCCCTAATAACACAACGACACAGGCAGCGCAGCAACCTGTTACAAACTCAATGCCTCGTGAATCTATTTTTGAACCTATTAAGGAAGATGCAGTTCGCGTGGTGGATAGAGTTGGTAATGAAAAAATAATTACCAGCGAACAGTATAACCAGGATGTAGAACGATCATTAGGCGGTCCGGATATTGAAAAGATGAAATCAAATTTAATTCCAGATTATCATGAATCACAAAAAAATATTCCAAAGGCTCTCGCTGAGCTCATGATTGCAAATGAAGTATTACCGGAAGAAATTCAGAAAGCGGTTGCGTCAAAAGGATACTATCCCGAAAACACTCCAATCGGAAATTATGATTCAAGTTTTATTTCCGGCGTATTAGTTGGGGCTTGGCCTGCCGTGTTTGGAATGATTAAAGACATAAGGATGAAGAACGGGCAGTTTGTTCCGACGGAACCCGAAGAAATACCATTTAACTAAAAAATAAAACATAAGGAGATATTAACCATGAGTATTGAAAGAGAATTTGGATGGGATGATCAGATTGAGAATGATGGACCCGAATATGTTACCCTCCCCGAAGGAGATTATGACTTTGAGGTAATTAATTTTGAACGTGGAAGACATAACGGAAGTGAAAAGCTTCCACCCTGTAATAAAGCAACTGTCCACATTAAAGTTGTCGGTGCTGAAGGGACTACTATCATTAAGCATAATTTGTTTTTACATTCCATTACGGAGGGCATGCTCTGTGCATTCTTTACGGCTATAGGTCAACGTAAAAAGGGCGAAAAGGTAACAATGAATTGGAATGCGGTTACTGGATCCATCGGTAGATGTAAAGTTGGTATTAAGAAATTTACCGGGGACGATGGAAACGAAAAAACGTTCAATGAAATCAAGAAATTCTATGAACCCGTTGAAGGAGCGCAGACGAAGAAGTTTGAAGCCGGGAGGTTCTAGTCTATGAAACTAAGACCGTACCAGGAAGAGGCTAAGAAAGCAATCCTTACTGAATGGGGAAAAGGTATTCTCAAGACGCTTCTGGTGCTGCCAACCGGTACAGGTAAGACAATCGTATTCTCTGGTGTCACGGAAGATTGTGTTCGTAATGGTGAGCGTGTTTTAATTCTCGCTCACCGTGGCGAATTACTTGACCAAGCAGCAGATAAATTAAGTAAAACAACCGGTCTTGGATGCGCGACGGAAAAAGCTGATGAAACATGCTTGGGGAGCTGGTTCCGTGTGGTAGTCGGTTCCATACAGTCATTAATGAGAGAAAAGCGTCTTCAGCAATTTCCACAGGATTATTTTGACAGCATTATTGTAGATGAGGCGCACCACTGCATATCAGATGGATATCAGAAAGTATTGCAGTATTTTGGTAATGCAAAGGTTCTGGGAGTTACAGCAACGCCAGACAGGGGAGATATGAAGAACCTGGGCTCCTACTTTGAATCACTGGCTTATGAATACACTTTGCCCAAGGCTATAAAGGAAGGGTTTCTTTCACCAATAAAAGCAGTAACAATACCACTTAAACTTGATCTTACAGGAGTTGGCCAACAAGCGGGGGACTTTAAAGCGGCTGATTTAGGAAACGCATTAGAGCCTTACTTGTATCAAATTGCGGATGAAATGGTCAAGTATTGCATGGACCGTAAAACAGTTGTATTTCTTCCCTTAATAAAAACTAGCCAGAAATTTACGGAAATTTTAGCTAATAAAGGATTTAGGTCTGCGGAAGTTAATGGAGAGAGTGCTGATCGCGAGCGACTCCTAAAAGACTTTGATGCAGGGAAATACAACGTATTATGCAATTCCATGTTACTCACTGAAGGATGGGATTGTCCATCTGTTGATTGTATCGTGGTATTAAGACCGACAAAGGTACGAAGCCTATATAGTCAAATGGTTGGACGTGGTACCAGACTAAATCCAGGGAAAGACGATTTATTACTCCTTGACTTTCTATGGCACACTGAGCGCCATGAGCTCTGTCATCCGGCGCACCTTATCTGCGAGAATGAAGAAATTGCACAGAAGATGACAGAAAATATTGAGACCGCAGGATGTCCGGTTGATATTGAATTGGCAGAAAAACAGGCAACGGAAGATGTTGTTTCACAAAGAGAAGAAGCGCTTGCAAAAGTATTACAAGAAATGAAACACCGTAAGCGTAAACTGGTTGATCCTTTACAGTTTGAAATGAGCATCCAAGCCGAAGATTTAGCAAATTATGTACCGGCGTTTGGATGGGAAGCAGGTCCACCTTCTGATAAGCAGATTCAGACACTTGAAAAACTTGGTATCTTTCCGGATCAAATCGACAATGCCGGAAAGGCTGCGAAACTTCTCGACAGGCTTGATAAGCGTAGAACAGAAGGGCTCACCACTCCAAAACAAATCCGCTTCCTGGAGAGCAGGGGATTTGATCATGTTGGTACGTGGCAATTTGAAGGAGCTAAAAACTTAATTGACCGCATTGCAGGTAACGGATGGCAGATCCCAAGAGATATTAGACCATCAGAATATAAGCCAGAAGTAAACCAACATCAAGACTGGGGTGTATAAATGACAGACCAAAAATATGTATTAACTGAATTATTAGAATACATAGACCCGTCCATGCTTGATTATCAGGAGTGGGTTAATGTAGGGATGGCTCTTAAGGAAGCCGGTTATACTGCTTCTGACTGGGAGGACTGGAGCCACAGAGACACAAAGCGATATCATTCCGGAGAATGCTTTAAAAAGTGGGATAGCTTTCGTGGAACCGCAACTCCGGTTACAGCCGGAACAATTGTACAGATGGCAAAAGACAATGGTTGGGAGCCCGAATATTATAGCACAAACAGTCATGAAATCGGATGGGATGATATCATAGGCCCGAAGGATTCAGTCGTTGTTGATAAGGGATGGCTTGAAGGAAGAGAAATCGCAGAGCCGAATGATAACTGGGATCCTGTTGGACAATTAGTAAAATATCTTGAAACACTGTTTGAGGCAGCTGAAAACGTTGGGTATGTAACAGAGAGTTGGGAAAAGGACGGAAAATACCTGCCTACCAAGGGTAACTGGGATAGGACGGCAGGAGAACTCATTCAGCGATTAAATAAGTGCAACGGAGATATTGGGTCTGTACTTGGTGATTATAAACCTGAGTCAGGGGCATGGATACGATTTAACCCACTGGACGGTAAAGGCGTAAAAAATGAAAATGTAACAGAATTTCGCTATGCACTTGTTGAGTCTGATGATACCGACATTGATAAGCAAAACGCAATCATTAGAGAATTAGATCTTCCGGTTGCATGTATGGTCCATTCCGGTAGGAAAAGCATTCACGCAATAGTAAAGATTGAGGCCGCCAATTATGACGAATACCGCAAGCGAGTTGATTACCTTTATGACGTCTGCAAGAAAAATGGGCTCAAAGTCGATACTCAGAATAAAAATCCTTCCAGACTGTCCCGGATGCCCGGCATTATGCGCGGCGGACAGAAGCAATTTCTAATTGATACCAACATCGGCAAAGAAAGTTGGAACGACTGGAAGGAATGGATTGAAGGAGTAAACGATGATCTACCGGAGCCTGAAAGCATGGCTTCGGTATGGGATAGCCTTCCGGATTTATCACCTTCCCTTATTGAGGGGCTATTAAGACAGGGACATAAAATGTTGCTTGCAGGTCCTTCTAAGGCAGGTAAGTCATATGCACTTATTGAAATGTGCTGTGCGATTGCAGAGGGGCGTAATTGGCTGAATTGGTACTGCACTAGAGGTAGGATTTTGTATGTCAATTTGGAGCTTGACCGGGCGAGCTGTCTTCACCGCTTTAAGGATGTGTATACTGCCCTTGGATGGGCTCCTGATAATATTGATAACATTGATATTTGGAACCTACGTGGTAAGTCGGTACCAATGGATAAATTAGCGCCTAAATTGATTCGCAGAGCTACCAAGAAGAATTACATAGCCATTATCATTGATCCCATTTATAAGGTTATCACCGGTGATGAGAATAGCGCAGATCAGATGGCTCATTTCTGTAATCAGTTTGATAAGGTATGTACGGAATTAGGCTGTGCAGTTATCTATTGCCATCATCATTCAAAAGGCGGACAGGGCGGTAAGAAAAGTATGGACAGAGCATCCGGTTCTGGAGTATTTGCCCGAGATCCGGATGCACTACTAGATCTGATTGAGCTCGAAACAAGTGAAGTCTTGACCAAGCAGGAAATTAATAAATCTGTATGCCGTGTATGTGAAAAATGGCTTGATATGCTGGTACCGGATTATGAGGACAAAATATCTCAAGATGATCTCTGCAACCAAAATGTATTGACAGAAAAGTGTAAGAAAATCATGAGGTTAGAGGATTACAAGGCAATGCAGAAAGATATATCCACAGCTGAAATATCCGTAAAACAGCGTACAGCATGGCGCATTGAAGGCACTTTAAGAGAGTTCCCTAAGTTTGATCCTGTTAACCTATGGTTTGACTACCCGGTACATCATGTAGACCGCATCGGAAGTCTGAAAGACGTTGAAGCAGATGGCGAGAAACAATCATGGCAACGCAACTTCAAAAAGAAAAAAACACCCGAGGATGGTGTGAAGGAACGTAAAGCCGCTATTGAAACAGCTTATGAAGCCTGTGGATTTAATGGACAGGTTACCGTTCAGAATCTATCAGAGTACATGGGAATAACGGATAAGACTGTAAGAAATAGGATTAAGGAGCATGGTGGTTACTGGATTGACGAGGGTAACGTAGGCAAAAAATAGAGGGAAATTCTCGAAGGGAAACAGTTTCCCTATCAATTTCCCTCTTAGGGAAAAAGTCGGTAAAACACCGAGAATTACAATCTGTTACAATATTTTACTCAAAGGGAAAAAGTCGAACGATTTCTCGAGAATTTCCCTCTAAGGAAAAAAATGTAACAAAGGGAAAAAGTCGGTGATTTTCGAGAATTTCCCTCAGAGGGAAAAACACGGTAATTACCGAGAATTTCCCTGTCAGGGAAAATGCTATATATATAAATATATATTCCGTTTCACTTTCCCTCACGGTCAAGAGGAAAAGAAGTTGTGCGAATGCTGACGCACAACAACTACTTTCCCTTTCCTTGACAAAGATTTTATTTTCAAAATCAAATTAATTTCACACGTTAAAGGAGTGAAGAGCTATGAAGGTAAAAAATAAAAATACTGGATCAGTTGGATATAGCGATAAATTTAATACGCATGGGTTAGGAGAAATGATCGTTTATTTTGAGGATGGTGATTGTTCATCGGAATATATCAAAGATTATGATACATTCGTTGAAAGCGAAAATGCATGGATGGATATGGGAGAGGCGTTTAGACAAAATCTCATAATTCCGGACAATTACAATGTTGATTTTCGAGAGCCGGATAATGTAGAGGAAAAATATAGAGGGTGGTACTGATGGAAACAGAATTCTTTCTCCCGATGATCCCGCCGACTGTCACTCATCAAGAAAAGCAAGTTCACGTCGTGAATGGCAAGCCGGTCTTTTATGAACCGACTGAATTAAAAGCAGCCAGGGCGAAACTTGCGGCACATCTTGCAGCTCATGCGCCGGCGCATAAATATACCGGGCCAGTAAGACTGGTAACAAAGTGGTGTTTCCCGAAAGGGAAACATTGGGATGGGGAATACAAAACCACTAGGCCTGATACAGACAATCTCCAGAAAATGCTTAAGGACGTCATGACAGATTTAAAGTTTTGGAAAGATGATGCTTTAGTGGCTTCGGAGATAACGGAGAAGTTCTGGGCGGCGGTACCTGGTATATACATATCAATTTCGGATTTGGAGGTTTAATTATGATACCTGATCATGAGACAGTAAAGCAGATAATGAACGATGTCTACAATGGATTTTATCTTAAATGGCGGAAGCAGCTTACCCAGGAGAATGCTGGTGAAATGATGCAGGAATATCGAGAGCTTAACCAGAGATATCCATATGAGCTCTGTTATGTGAATTTACTGAATCTGTTGGAGTGTATCGAGAATGAATTTAGGAGGAGGGTTCCAAGTGAGTGATGAACTGCAAGAAGTTATAGACAGTAATCCGGAGTGGTATAAGGAGCTACT
The DNA here is from genome assembly GCA_002307215.1 of Lachnoclostridium sp. UBA1308. Taxonomy (GTDB): domain Bacteria; phylum Bacillota; class Clostridia; order Lachnospirales; family Lachnospiraceae; genus Mobilitalea. The sequence continues at coordinate 27,150 of DBTU01000029.1, read as the reverse complement.
GTACAAAGAAGTAAAGGTCTTTATCAAAGACAATATCAATAACGCAACCAGAAGCTTCATTGCCATAGGTTACTATTTAAAGCATATCCGTGATAATGCAATGTATACCGAGGACGGTTATGAAAACATCTGGGAGTTGGCACAATCCGAATTTGGTATTAGTAAGTCGCAGGCCAGTAAGTTTATGAGTATTAATGATAAATTTTCTAAGGATGGCAATTCTCCTATTCTTCAGGATCAATACAATGACTTTTCATGTAGCAAATTATCTGAAATGCTTTATCTGACTGATGAGCAGTTGACGCAGGTTACCGAAGGAACCACGGTGGTACAGATCAGGGAAATTAAGAATCTGGAGAAAAGTGTTTCGACGTCGAAACAGGAATTTAAACAATGTAAGTTTGGTGGAGGGAAGTGTGATTTATGGACAAATCCCAATTTGTGTTCAGTGAAAGCCAGGTGCCAACGTAATTTTATCGTTGATTTGGAACCAGAAGTTGCGCCGGCGCAAGTCGAACCAGATATTTCTGATAAGGAAAAATGGCTGACGCGTTGCGAAGTCCTTAAGGATATGTGTAATTCCATTTGCAAAATGAGTTCGTATGTCCTTGAAAAGAATGACTATAGCATGAAGTCAATCCAAAGCGTATCAAGAGGAGACATAGACTTTTCATTTGGCTTCGGGGATGACGGAACCGGTCATAGTAAGTATGACGCAAAATATAAAGCTAAAACAAACCAATACCGCGTCGAGGAATTTCACGGGGACAGTAAATGGATGTTTGAAGCTGGTGAGGTTGACCAGGATATTTATAACTTTTACGGGCGCAATTGGCATAATAAGCAGCGTGAAGCTAATAAACAACCTGAAATCGTGAACGATACTACGGAATCCGAGAACGATATCAGCGATATTCCGGAAAGAGGATGCAGTAATTGCAATTATAATGACATGACACCGGATGAATTTAGCATTATCGACCCAGGCGGAGGATTGCCTTGCAACACATGCGACGATAAGATGTGTTATTGGACGCCAAAGATTGAACCACTTGCCAATGATATGGATACTGAAACAGGTCTTCCATGCGATATCTGTGGTTATGATGTACAAGGCTGTTGTGATTATAATACGGCTGATGATTACTGCATATCTGGTGATAAATGGAAGCCAAGAGAGGTTGAGCCGGTTGAAACCGTAGAAGCCGAAATCATCCAGACCGAACCGGAAAAAGTGGTTCATGAATATTCTCCGCAGTTCTTTCTCAATGAACAGAAACGCAAACTCAGCGATATGATAGCGGTTGAAAAAGTACCGGAAATTATTTTACAGAGACAAAAAACGATAGTATGCGCCTTAGCTTCCATGGTTTGTGATTTAGAAAACGTGGCGCTGGAAAAAGATGAAACGGTACAACCGGAGCTACCTATCCTTAAAAATAATGATCAACGTCAAGAATGGTTGAATAATTATCGAGAATGGGGCATCTGGTACAAGGACGAGCATATAAATGTCACCTATTATCGCTTCAGCTTCATCGATGGGGCATACATAATAGTTGATGAATTTGTTTCATGGGATATATATAATCGCAAAAACCGAACCTCTGCATATTATCACTTAGTTGGAAAGGTGTTTAATTCACAAGGAGATAAAACCAGATATTCGCATTATGACACCAGCGTGACTGAATTAGTGGAGTATCTTAAGGATATCCAAAAGAAGAAATGAGGAACCCATGGAGTACACAAAGCAACTAATCACCAAAGCCAAAGGCTCACTCTGTAAAATCTGTTTCGAGCACATATCAGAGTCGGAGGCAGAGGCACAAGAGTTCCAAGCAGTCAAAACCAGTCGGGGGGGGGGTACTGCTTTGTACATAACCGATGTTGGAAGAAGGAGGTACATAAGTGATTGATATTAATAAGCCATTAAAAGCAAAGATATATGATTTTGATCGGGATTGGGATGATTCCGATGGTGAAGATAGCAAAGGAGATTATATTATACGCGCGGTTGAAATGATAACATTTCCTCATCTTCCGTACGTAAAAAATCCCATGGTGCATTGCAAAGGCGGTACCGTATCAGAGTCATTCGAAATTTTACCGCAGGAGGCCATATGAGAACACTACTACGATATCCCGGTTCGAAGCAGCGCATAGCACCGTGGATAATTGAACAGATACCAAAGCATCACAGCTACCTAGAGCCATACTTCGGTGGAGGAGCAATCCTTTTCAACAAGGAGCCATCCAAGATAGAGACCATCAATGATCTGGATAATGATGTGATTAACCTCTTCATGGTTATCAGAGAGAAGAAAGACGATCTCATACAAGCGATTGTATTTACTCCCTATGCCAGGCAGGAATATAACAATGCCTTTCCGGATAATTCAGAGGAGCTATCAGACATTGAGAGAGCAAAGAACTTCCTTATTCGCTCCGGAATGGGACACGGCTTCCGGGTATGCGAAAAATGTGGTTGGAAGAAAGATGTATACGGTCGAGAAGCAGCTTATGCGGTTCGATACTGGAACGACCTTCCGGAAGTTATCACGAATGTAGCTCAGAGACTTAAGATGGTGCAGATTGAACATAAACCGGCTGTGGAGCTGATTAAGGCATTTAATCATGATAATGTGCTGATTTACGCAGATCCGCCGTATGTCATGAGCACCAGAGGTCGCAAGCAGTACCGGCATGAAATGTCTGACCAGGATCATGTTGAATTACTCGAGACGCTTTTATTACATACTGGTCCGGTGATGCTTTCCGGATATGATAGCAGCTTATACAATGACTACCTTCAGGGATGGCGAAAGATAAGCACTCCGGCCAGAGCAGAGAATAGTTTGCCGAGGACAGAAGTGCTGTGGATGAATTATTGATTTATATATCAATTGGAATTGTGGCGTTGTGATTGTTTTGATTCATCAATACCAATTATATCTCCATATAACTCTTCTTGATCATGGCGATTAATATACCACTGCTCTAATAGATGTTCAATCAACTTAATAAGTTTTTCGGCTTCGTGCGAATCAATATCAACAATTAAATCTATATCTTTTTCCATATGAGCACCGATGTTGCCTATTCTACGAACGCCATCAATGACTCTCCATTGAGTGGCAGGTATTTTGCCCTGCAGTTCATTGATTGCATTATAAAGAATTGGATTATCAATTTCCCAAAAATTTCGGATCATTCCTTGCAGACATCGCCTAGCAAGGGTGGCAGAAGCTTTTGGGCTGAAAATAGAAACGGCACAAGCTTCCTCATAATCTTGACGTATAGCGATAGGAACATAATCAGGAAACTGCTTGGCGGAAGAAGTAGGCTTTATAGGCATATTAATCATTTTAACATTAACGCCAAGACCTACAGCAAATACGGTTACATTTTCACAATGAGGACATTTGTAATACTTAAGCTCAATACACGAATCGTCATATTCAAAATTTAATCCAGTGGAATGCATCCCCCTGTCAGATTCGAAAGAATTGTATCTTTCGCTATATGTATCTTTTGATATAGACATGGCATGAGAACAATAAGGGCATTGAAAACCAGACATAATGACACCACCTTTCTACTAAATATTACCATAAATGCAAATAAACAACAACAAAAACATAAGGAGGAATTTGAATGAACAGTAAGGAATTATTAGAGCAGGCAAGAGCTAAAGCAGAAACGGAATTAAGATTAGCGGACCAGATACAGGACGCTGAGTCGACCATAGAAAAAATAAAGGGAGGTAAAATCTGTTTTTATGTGGTAGGCTGCGGAACGGTACATATTGACGATGTTGTAGATCCCGAGAAGCATGATGTCATTAGGGAGCTTGGATTAGTGGCTATTATGAATTTTAGAGATGATAAAACGGCAGAGCTTGAGCAGCTTCTCGGAATTCGAGATCCGGAGCCGATATTGCCTATGTTTCGTTTAGATGGTAGCGTCGACCTGGATAAGCTTAAGGAAGTCGTACTTGCACCTGATCCTGTGGAGGACAAGCTAACCGAGATCCTTCAGGAGGAAGCTAAGAGGATTGAGCAGCCAGAAAAGAAAGACAACCGCAAGAAGTATCCGGAGAATATGACCGAGGAAGCCGTCAGGAAAATGTATGTCGACCAAGGCATGAAGTCCCCTGAGATAGCAGACTATTTCGGTGTTCCTACGAAGAAGGTTGAGAACTTTATCACCATACATAAGTTGAGTCGTAAAAAGAAACAGCCGGCAGAAACGGAGCGTCCCTAAGGCAAGAGGGAAGAATGGGTGCAATAATGCCTTTGCCGGTAGCGTGACTAAACTGAATAAGTGTGAGCAGGACATGCATAACCGGTCCGACAGTGAAGTATGTGCTTGTGGATGTGGGAGGGTAATAAATTTTACAATGCATACGACAAAAGCAAATTGGGCTTACTTCTTGATGGATAAGGGCGTAAAGAAATACTTTTATTACTGGAGCTGTCTGCAAAGGTATAGAGGAGGGAAGTGATTATTTGACTAAAGAAATACTTATACAGTATTGTGATTTGAAAGAAGAAATCAGAGATCTAGAAAAACGTATACAAGATATAGAGGATAGGCTAGTTCGGATCGAAGAGGACGGAGCGGTCACTGATTCTGTTACCTGTGGAAGAAAAGGTAAGAAGCCTCTTGGTACGATAAAAATTTCTGGATTTCCTTTCATCGAACGAAGAAAAGTTAAAACCTCGCTACAAGTAAAACAATTAAAGTACAGTGGATTAGTGTCTCGCTATCTTGAATTAACCAATGACGTAGATGATTACATAAATAACCTTGGCGATAGTAGAATGCGTAGAATATTAAGGTTTCGCTATCTGGATGATATGACATGGCTACAAGTGGCTAACAGTATAGGTGGAATTACTACCGCTGACAGCGTAAGAATGGAACACGATAGATTTTTTGAGACTTAAAAGTCTGTTCGTTTTGTTCGGTATAGTGTGTGTTATAGTATCATCATGGAAGTTGTCTATAGACAAACCTCCTCCTTCGGCTGTCGGAACGAATAGAACCGGTAGCCGACTGAGACTAAAACGTTTACCACTTTGAATAGTCCCCAAAAACAAACCAAAGCGGAGGTTTCGCCATGTACCTACCTTACTAAACATGGCACACACGAATATCAGGCAGATAGCCATAAGATAATTAAAGACCTACGAGAGCGTAGGCAGAGCACTTGTCTATTGAGGGGTGCTCTTTTTGACAAATTACTACAAGACTATTGAATGTTATGGTAAATAGTGGTAGTATTTTGGAAAAGGAGGAATTTAACATGTTGCAGGAAATAAAAAATTACAAAGAAAATATCAAAACAAAACAAAGTCAATTTGATAAATCCAAAAAACAGTACGAGGATTCGATAGCGTACCTAGAAAGACTGATGATGGATCAAGTTGCAAAGTTTAACGAAAGCATAATTGCAGACATGGAAGATCACATATACAATATTCAATGCAATGTTGAAAGCTATCAGAATTTTAAATTTGATGGATTCAAAATAGATCGATGCAACAAAAATGTAATAATTTATATCAGCGACAATGAATTAATAGAATATGAAGTATACCTCGAAAACGGAGAATTTATATGCGATAAAAAAATCGACACAGTAGAATTAAATGAAAATATGAAACGAATATTAATTGCTTTAAATGATATGTTTTCTAATTATTAAACAGCACAAATATATAGCACTTACCCCGGTAGGTGCTTTTTCTTATACCCAGAACAACCGAATTGAGGTGAGCATTAATGTTAACTGAAAAACAAAAGCTATTTGCAGATGAATACCTAATAGACCTTAATGCCACCAGAGCATATAAGGCTGTCTACAAGAACTGCAAAAGCGATGAAGCTGCTAAAGCAGCAGCAAGCAGATTGTTAACCAATGTTAACCTATCGACTTATATCGAGGAACGAATGAAAGACCGAGAGAAGCGTACCGAGATCACTCAGGATAAAGTACTCAAGGAGCTAGCTAAGATAGGATTTGCTAATCTTAAAGACTATCTCGAATATAAAACCGCTAAAACTGTCGTTGACCATGATGAAGAGACCGGAGAGCCGATCATTGATTACCAGCAGATTATTGATGTATTGGACAGCAAAGATGTTGATACGAGTGTTATACAGGAGGTATCGATTGGTAAAGATGGTACTTTTAAGTTTAAACTATATGATAAGCAAAAGGCTTTGGAGCTGATTGGTAAGCACCTTGGCATGTTTTCAGATACGTTAAAACTCAAGGGTGATGCGAATACCGAGATCACAATAAAAATTGGTGGTGAGGACTATGGCGATTAACCTCGATATAGATCCGGATGTATTCAATTCGATTTATTTAAAATATCAATTTAATAATAACAACCGCTATCAGATTTACTTTGGAGGATCATCTTCGGGTAAGTCTGTTTCTTTAGCCCAAAGGGCCGTACTTGACATAATCGGAGGTAAGCGTAACTACTTGGTTGTGAGAAATGTGCAATCAACCATAAAGAGGTCCTGCCTCAATGAAATTACTAAAGCAATAAGTGGTTTCAAACTGACTCAATATTTCGATGTCAATAAAACCGATATGATTATCACTTGTAACCTTAATGACATGCAGATATTATTCTGTGGTCTGGACGATGTTGAAAAGGTAAAATCTATCACTCCGAAAAAGGGAGTTATCACCGATATCTGGGTGGAAGAAGCTACTGAGTGCGACAAGAAGGATATCAAACAGCTGGACAAGCGCCTCAGAGGTCTATCAAAGGTCATTAAGAGGCTCACATTAAGCTTTAATCCTATACTTAAGGATCACTGGATATTTGAGGAGTATTTCGGCATATGGGAAGATGATAAGCAATACATCGAGAAGGATAATGCATCAATCCTTAAGACTACCTACAAAGACAACCGCTTTCTTACCGCGGATGATATAGCAGCACTCGAGAATGAAACAGATAAATATTACTACGAGGTTTACACCCTGGGTAACTGGGGAACACTCGGAGCGGTCATCTTTAAGAATTGGAGAGTGGAAGATTTCTCTGATATTGAGAAGAGTTTCGACAGCTACAGGCACGGTGTTGACTGGGGCTTTGCAGAAGATCCATTTGCTTATATTAAATCTCATTACGACAGGATGCGGAAAAGGCTGTATATCTGTGACGAGGTCGAAGCGGTTGATTTACTCAACAGTCAATCTGCTCCAATGGTTAAAGAGCGAGCCGGTCATGAAAGAGTCACTTGTGATTGTGCAGAGCCTAAGTCGGTCGCAGAGTATAAGACACTAGGCATCAATGCCAAGGGTGCTAAAAAGGGTCAAGGCAGTGTTGAATATGGTATTAAGTTCTTGCAGGGATTAGAAATTATTGTCCATCCAAGGTGTAAATGCTTCAAGGCCGAGATTAATAAATACAAATACAAAGAGGACAAAAACGGCAAAGTTCTTCCTGTTCCGGTCGATAAAGACAACCATTTATTAGATGGTTTGAGGTACTCACTAGAGGACGATATGAAGCAAGCAAGTGTTAAAATATTCAAGTAAAATGACAGTAATACTAAACTATTCCAGAGCGTTAAATCAACAATGCCCTATTTTCAAGGGTTGCAGACGTTCAACTATAGCACGAAACAAATGTTTTGCGAATACTTAATCAAAAAGAGAGGTAATCAGATGGATTTTATAAACAATATCAATGAACTGACTACAGAGGAAATAATTCAGATTTATATTGATGAATTCGAGGCATCCAAAGAACGCAAGCTCATGATCAAAGGCGATAGTTATTACCGGGTAGAGAATGATATTCTTAATCGTCAGATGATCCGTTACGAGAATGAATTGCCGGTACCGGACGAGACCAAGACCAATCACAAGCTTGCTCATGGCTTCATGCACGAGTTTGTCGAGGATAAGGTGAATTATCTGCTGTCAAAGCCTTACACAATGGAATGCAAGGACGAGGCATATCTTAAGTTGGCACAGGACACTCTTGGCAAGCGCTTTCAACATAAGCTGGTACAGCTCGGCACCGATTGCAGTAACAAGGGGACGGCATGGAGCTATGAATACATAGATTCTCAGGGAAAATTTAAGACCATGAAGACTCCGTCGGAGCAGTGTATCCCTTTATGGATCGATAATGATCATGAAGAGCTGCAGGCAATGATCAGATATTATCAAATTGAAGTATATGAAGGCAAGGAAAAGAAATATATCACTAAGATTGAATATCATACCCCCGATGGCGTGGAGTATTACATGAAGGACGGCAATGGAACCGTCATCCTGGATGCAGAAATGTACCTCAATGCTAAAGGTGACGATATACTGCTTCCTCACTTTGAGATTAACAAAGTGCCTGGTACATGGGAACGCGTTCCTTTTGTACCGTGGAAGAATAATGACTTTGAGCTTCCAGATCTGCAGTTCGTAAAAACACTGATAGATGATTACGACCTCACCCGGTCGGATGTGTCTAATTTGCTCGCGGATCTTCGCACCCTTATATATGTACTCAAGGGATATGGCGGTGAGGACTTAAGTCAGTTTATGAGAGACCTGGCATATTACCACGGGATAAAGGTTGATGAAGATGGGGATGTAAATACGCTTAATCCTACAATCAACATAGATGCAGCAGTAAAACATTTTGAACAGCTGCTTAAGGATATACACAGATTCGGGCAAGCGGTTGACAAAGGGCAAGACAGCCTTGGCAACAGTCCTTCAGGTATTGCATTAAAGTTCTTATATTCCGGATTGGATCTCAAGGATAATGCTCTGGAAGATAATTTTAAATGGTCCTTTGAGCAACTGATGTATTTCGTAAACAAGTATCTCGAGATAACCAAGCAAAAAGTATCAGATAAAGAAATAGGCATAGTATTTAACCGAGACATTGCCATTAACGAAAGTGCAGCCATTACGGACTGCATGAATAGCATGGGGATTATCAGCCAACAGACAATCATTGAGAATCATCCATGGACTAAATCATACGAGGACGAAAAGAAGAAGCTTGATGAAGAAGGAAAGTCCACCGAGGACGACCTAATCAACCAGAACAAAGATGACTTATCCAAGAAGCAGGTGTAATCATGACAGGTAAGAATTACTGGCAAGACCGGCAGGAACAAAAGTATCTAGCCGGCGAGAAAAAGGTTAATGATTACTACACCGGTCTAAAGAAGTCATTCGAGCAAGCAAAGACAGAAATACAGTCAGTAATCAATGATTTCTATTGGAGATACGCCGAGGAAAATGGACTAACCTTTGCAAGTGCACAGTTAAAGTTATCGCAAGCCGAGATTGGAGGCCTAAGAGCTTTCATCAATAAGGTTAACGAGAATACGGGTAAATACAATCTGGAGCTCAATAACATGAGTATTCGGGCAAGGATAACCAGATATGAGGCCTTGGAAAAACAGATTGATGCACAGCTCCAACAGTTGTATGCAATTGAGTATCAGCATAAAGGCGAAGAGCTCCTGAAGGAAGTATATTCCGACAGCTATTACCAGACGTGGTTTAATATTGACCAGTATCATGGCTTTCATTCAGAATTCGCTCAGATAAGCGCACAGGCCGTCAATGAGCTGATTACATATCCGTTTAACGGTGCGGACTTCTCCACAAGGCTCTGGAAGCAGAAAGATTACCTGATGCAACAATTGGGCGAGTCAATCACTACAATGTTGGTGCAGGGCAGAAACCCACAGACGTTGACCTCTGACTTTTCAAAGAAATTCGGTACCAGGGAATATGAAGCTTATCGGCTGCTACATACAGAAGGGTCCTTCATCATGGAGCAGGCTTCACAGTCGGCATATGCCGAGGATGGAGTAGAAAAGTATCAGTGGTTGGCTACGCTTGATGCAAAGACCTGTGAGGATTGTCAAGCGATGGATGGAATGACGTTCGATGTAGGCAAGGGGGTTGTTGGTATAACAATGCCTCCACTTCATTCCTTTGATAGATGCACAACGGTACCGTATTATGATGATCAGGATTTATCAGCAGAGACAAGGGTCGCAAGGGATTACGAGTCTGGAGCAAGTCAAAAGGTTCCGGCAAACATGAAATATCCTGAGTGGAAAGATAAATACATCACTAAGGAGACCGAAAAAGAATATAGTGATTTAATCGGACTATCAACAAGTAACGGCTTAAAAGTAACAGGAATATCAGACCATCTTGTTTCCAGAGCAATTGAAAGAAAAGTATCTGCAGAAAATGCAAAAGATGCATTGCTAAATCCACTAAAAGTTGGTAAAATAAAGAAAGGCGAAGACGGAAACAGTCAGGAGTATACAGGAGAATACGCAAGGGTAATTATCAATCCTGATACTGGGAACATCATTACTATATGGAAAACAAAATCAAAACTCAGAAATAAGTTGAAAGGAGCAAAGTAACATGAAATTAAATTTTGATGAAGACCAAATCAATCTATTAAATAAAATCGGATTCGATTTTGACATTACTGGTGATTTATCAGATGATGAAATACTTGAAATCGATGAAAAAGTATCTGATTATTTTGCTTATCACGGTATTAAGGACACGGACGAGGTTAACGAGGTCGGGTTGGCGTGCGAAAGCATAATAGATATATTGAGCGATTTGTAAATACCATCTATCATAACGGTAGGTGGTTTTCTTATACCTCGTAGACAATAACCACTTATAGGGAGTGGAAAGAAAAGCATGTATAGTATATAATAGTTAATACTAAGGAGGGTGTCTATGTGGAAAAAGAAGAAGATAGCAAAGAGATTGAAAGGCTTTATGTGGAACTATTTAAGAAGGTTGAGAATTACAATAAAAGATATAACGAACAGCCATCAATAAGAGACAGCCAATATAAAGGGTATCCCAATACTATAGACAAGTTAGTTCGTCATACGTGGTAACACAATAAAGCATCTGCTTCGGTGGGTGCTTTTATTATGTCTGAAATAAGGAGGCAAATATTGAAAGTTAATATACTGGGAACCGACTACACCATCAACAAATATAAATACACTGATAAACCAGAGTTTGAAAAAAGAGGGATTGATGGATATTGCGATAACGTATTAAAAGAAGTCGCATATGTAGACATGACTACATATCCAGGATATGAAGATGAAACAGAAGGATATTGCAAATTAACAGAAAAAGAAGTAATCAGGCATGAGATTGTACATGCGTTTTTAGCTGAAAGCGGTTTAAAAGAGAACGCAGGCCAACCGGTTGGGTCGTGGAGCGCAAACGAAGAAATGGTTGACTGGATAGCCTTACAGTTTCACAAGATGCTTAAGGCATTTCATGAGGCTGACTGTTTATAAGGAGGTATGTTATGGCAAGTATTGAAGCAAGGATAAGCTTATATGATCATGTGGCTGTGTATAACAGCACAACAAAAGAAATACTGGCATGTATACCGTTAGTGTCCGGTGATGATGGATTCGTTAAAGACAATATTGAATTTAAGCTATATCCAAAAGGTACCGAGCCTGTTTTTAGGGAGGAGGACGGAATTATTAAATTATCTGAAAACGCAACCGTGTTTAAGAATCTTACATAGAAGGGCGGTGATCCTTTTCTCCCTAGTGTAGACGTTGGGTTAAACGTCTTATTTTATTGTTCAAAAAACCGTCACTTTGGTACTTCGGACGTTAACTGAAAAGACAAATAATACCGGACTGAACCGGGACAACAATTGAATTTGAAAGGTGGAACATACATGAAGAAAGAAGATTTAACAAGCATCGAAGGATTGACAGAGGCACAGGTTACAGCAATCATTGCGGTATCAACCGAGGAGCTTAAGACATTCATACCGAAGTCACGCTTTGATGAAGTAAATGATGCCAAGAAGGATTTGGACAAGCAAATCATTGACAGGGATAAACAGCTCAAAGACCTTGGAGATAAAGTCAAAGGTAACGAAGAGGCCGAGAAAACCATCAAGGAGCTGCAAGAAGCTAATAAGGTCACTAAGGATCAGTACGAGGGCAAGCTTAAGGATTTAACAATCAATGCTGCAATACAATCTAAGTTGACCGATACCAAGTATCCGGATTTACTCGCCACAAAGTTTGATAAGTCAAAATTGGTAGTTAATGCAGACGGGTCTGTTTCCGGTATCGATGAACAACTGACAGGAATTAAAGAGACCTACAAAGATTTATTCACTCCGGTTGTTGCAGGAAGAGACCCACAGAACAAAGACAAGACTCCTGCAGGTGGTAAGAATCCATGGAGTAAAGAACATTTCAACCTTACCGAGCAAGGAAAGCTCCTTAAGGAAAACCCAACGTTAGCAGCTCAATATATGGCTAGCAAGTAACTATTAACTAAAATTATAAGAAAGAGGTAATTTATTATGCCAACAAGAATAGCAGATGTAATCGTTCCCCAGGTATTTAATCCCTATGTAATCCAAAGAACCGCAGAGTTATCCGCTTTATCACAAGCAGGCATCATATCAAACAATCCGGAATTAGATGCATTAGCATCCGCAGGTGGTAAATTAATTAATATGCCGTTCTGGAATGATTTAACCGGTAATGATGAAGTTCTATCCGATACTGGTGCGTTAACACCAGAGAAGATCACTGCAGCGCAAGACGTAGCAGCTCTTTATATGAGAGGTAAAGCATGGTCAACCAATGATTTAGCAAAGGCATTATCCGGTTCTGATCCGATGAAAGCTATCGGTGATTTAGTAGCAGCATATTGGGCTAGAAGAAGACAAGCTATTATGTTTTCACAGTTAAAGGGGGTTTTCGCAAGTGCTACCATGGCAAGCAACTTATTAGATGTATCCGCATTAGCCGGTGCGTTGGCAACCATGACAGGTAATTCGTTTATCGATGCAATGACCTTGTTAGGAGATGCAGCTGGTAAGATTACAGCAGTAGGTATGCACTCAGCAGTATATGCATCTTTACAGAAACAGAATTTGATTGTTTACATTCCAAATTCACAAGGTGTTGTTGATATTCCTACATACATGGGAAAGCGAGTAATCGTTGATGATGGCTGTCCTGTAGCTGCAGGAGTTTACTCCACTTACTTATTTGGTGAGGGAGCTATCGGCTTAGGCAATGGATCCGCTCCAGTTCCGACCGAGACAGATCGTGATTCCCTGGCTGGTGATGATATCCTCATCAATAGACAGCACTTTGTACTTCATCCTAGAGGTATTAAGTTCAACAATGCATCTGTAGCAGGTTCCTCTCCAACTAATGCAGAGGCAGAAACAGCAGCCAACTGGACTAAGGTTTACGAGACGAAGAACATCCGTATAATCAAGTTCGTTCATAAGATCTAATTAACCGAGGAGGCTTATACAGCTCCTTTATCCTTTTAAATGGAGGGAATATATTTATGAGTGCAACAGCATTCCAGCGATTAAGACGTGAGCAGGCCAAGATGGAAACATCTTTGGAAAATGAAAATAAGCTCGCTGAACCGACTAATAAAGAACTGATGGCGCTACTTGATGCGTTAGGTGTCAAGTATGATAAAAAACCTAATAAAGCAACCCTTCTGGAGTTGTTAAAAAAGGCTCAGGGTGATGCGGTTAATAAAGCACCTGATGAAGGTGGAACTAGCATGGATAATCCCGAAAACCAATTTCCTGGAGAAACCCCAAACCATGATAAAGATGAATACTCTGGAGAAAATCCAGACCAGCACAAAGAAACGCTATTAAAATTATTAGAGGGAGCTGAGTAAAATCAGCTTCCTTTTTCGGAAGGAGTTGATACAGTGACCACAGATGAAACGATAGCATTAGTCAAAGAAAATCTTCACATCATGGATGATTCGAGTGATTTAGCAATTTCCGACGTGATTACGGAGGTATTGAATTACTGTAACCTTACCGAACCGCCCATTGAAGCAGAGCCATTTATCCGGAAGAAAGTTAAAGCCATAATCAACTATGAAGCCGAGAACGGTACCGCTTCTGTATTTGATGTTAAGAGCATCAAAGAGGGCGATACATCCATTACCTACAATGTTAGCGATGATGCTTCTAAGGAAACCGTGTACGGCTTGTCCAATAAGGATAAAGAAAGCCTGCGTAAGTTTAGGAGGTTGAGATAATGAGTAGCCCACTTGAACGGTTATGGAAAGACCGAATGGATGTCTATAAATGGACCGAGCTTGTAGTTGATGAAGTGACAACCAGTGTATTATCAAATACCCCGTCCTTCATGGCACTTAAATGTCATTATAGTGGCGGCTCTTTGACTGACACAGGCGAAGATGGTGTACCGACACTGATTAACTCGCATACGCTTTTCTGTGGCTTTAATACAGCCGTAGAGGGTGACAAGGTTATCGTTACTCAGCACAAGAGTGGTGCGGCAATAGAATTGGCTGTTGGCGAAGGATTCCCTTCCAGTGGTGGAATGCAGTTCAGCGTAAAGCGAAGTGGTACGGCATGAATAACAATTATAGAGCTAATCAGATTGCAATTAAACAGTTCCGGAAAGAGCTGTCTGCAATGATGGATGATATAGGAAACATTGACAGACATGTGCTTTCGGTTGCGGTGAACGTCGGGCTAGCTGATGTAAAGCGCAACACGCCTGTCGGAAATTACTCAAAAAGTACTTTCGTTGATCCAGATGCTGATAACAAGTTCAACACAAAAGAGATAACGGTTGGTATATACCGGCACACAATTAAAGTTGGCGGATTCATGAGAAAAAGTTGGTCTTCTCCGCGAGTAAAAAGAGTTGGTAGGGGCGTCGAAAAAGGGCTGTTTAACAGTGCCGGCTACTCTTCTTTTGTCAATGACGGTCACAGAATCGTTAAAAACGGTGTGAATATAGGTTTTGTAAAGGGCAAGTTCATGCTAGAAAAAGCGATACACAAAGTCAATAAGGTGATGGAATCTGAGTTTAAAAAAGAAGTGGAGAGGGTGAACAAGGAGCATGATAAGTGATATCAAGTCAGCAATCGTATATAAACTCAAAGAGCTGTATCCAAATTACACGCGATATACAGATGATATTCCGCAGAAATTCACTCCACCGGCTTTTGTTATATTTGAAATCGACCAGGATTACAGCAAGCGATTGAACACAAAGAACAAGGGTCGGATTAGCTTTGACGTGGCTTGCTTCTCCGAGAAGGGCCCGGCTGACATAAAGAGTGACTGCCAAGCCACACAGGAAGTATTACTGCAGGGATTCGATCTAATCGGAACTACAAGCAAATTCCGGGTGCTAAGCAAGAATGCCCGGATAACGGACAACGTTCTGCATATGACTTTTGACATTAACTACTCTGAGATGAAAGTCGAGGGAGGAACATTAATGCAGTCACAGGAAACCAATACAAATATCTAAAGAAAGAAGGTTAAAACATGTCAGGAACATGGGATACTCAGAATAAAGTTTTACCTGGTGCTTACCTCAATTTTAAGACAAATGTCCCTCTCTCGATAACACCGGGTGACAGGGGCATTGTTGCTTTATTGCAGGAAATGAGCGTCGGAACATTAGGTCAGATTTACACAATTACATCTGTTGATGAAAGTGCTTATCCGGCCAGTGTAACAGCGGCAGATAAGTTGCTTGTTAATGAGGCGTTAAAGAATGCTAAAGCCGTAATGGTATACAACTTAGGCACAGCACATGTAGCGGCAGCAATAACCGCGGCACTGGTGGCTCTTAAGACCAAGATATTTAACACCATAGCCTACCCATATGACGGTACGACTTATGCCACTATGAAAACCGCTATCGTTACATGGGTTAAGGCAATGAGGGATGATGAAGGTATCAAGATTCAGGCAGTGCTTGCAAATCAGGTCGGTGACGCTGAATGCATTATCAATGTTGCACAAGGCGTAACAATGGCAGATGCGTCCACAATGACAGCAGCACAGTGTACAGCATGGGTAGCAGGCGCCACAGCAGGCGCAGGCATAAACCAGTCTAATACTGGCAAGGCATACTCGGGAGCTATTGATGTATCGCCTCGTATGACCAGAAGTGAAATGGAAGCCGCTATTGCTGCCGGCAAGTTTATCTTCAAGGTAGACAGTGCCCAGAATGTCACGGTGGTATATGACATTAACTGCCTGACCACCACAAGCACTACCAAAAGCGCAGTTTTCAAAAAGAATCGCGTGATCCGTACACTCGACGGTATCAGTAATGATATTACGAATATTTTCGAAGGCAGCTTCATTGGCAAGACAAACAACAACGTTGATGGAAGGGCGTTGCTCAGAGGAACGCTGATTGATTATTTCAAGGTCCTTCAGAGCATGGCTGCAATTGAAAACTTTGCTGCGGATGATGTAACTATAAACTCCGGTATGGCCTCAGACGCAGTTGTTATTGATTGCTATATTCAACCGGTAGACAGTATTGAAAAGATTTATATTACTGTCAATTTATCCTAAGAAAGGGGATTAAAACATGTCTGACAATTATACAAAACTGGATGATACCATATCCTCTCATGAGGGAAAGGCGTTCATAACGGTTGGAGATGATATGGTCGAGCTATTCGAACTGTCCAAGCTTAGCGCTCAGCTTGACATGATTGTACAAACAAAAAGAATGCTCGGACACAGAATGACTCAGCACAAGGTTACTGGAGCCGAAGGCACCGGAAGCTTAACAATGTATTTTATGAGTAGCACATATCTTAATCGAGCTATTGAGTATCTAAAAACCGGATCGCGTAAAACAGTTACAATTCAGTGCTACGTTGAGGACCCGGCTTCTTCAATTGGGAGGCAAGAGGTTAGGCTTTCTAATGTAATTATAAAGACTATACCCGCCATGATGATTGATGATGGCTCTGAAGATCCAATCACAGTGGACAGCGATATCACATTTGATGACATTGAGGTTATGGGATCGTTTATAGCACCAACAAATTACAGGTAACTATCAACACAGACAGGGGAGGCTTAGGCAGCTCCCTTATTATTTTTGAAGGAGGAACTTTATGAGTTCATTAAAAGCATTTTTACACCCGGTACAGGTAGAAAACCAAGAAGTAATTGTCTCAAACAGATTCATGGAAGATGGCAAGCCGGTGCCGTTTATAATCAGACCGATTACCCAGGAAGAGAATAAGCTTCTCATTAAGAAGTTTTCCAGAAAAGACAAAAAGGGAGCGGATACGTTTGATCGTACAGAATATGTTTCCGCATTGACCGCATCCGCAGTTGTGTTCCCGGACCTTGCGAACGCTGAACTTCAAAAGGCATATGGGGTCCTTGGTGAATCCTCGCTGCTTCAAAAGATGCTTTATGTCGGAGAATACGCGGAACTGGCACAGAAGGTGCAGAGTTTAGGCGGGCTTGATGCTGATATCAATGAGGATATTGAAGAAGTAAAAAACTAATAAAGCAAGGCGATGCGGAGTTTAATTTAGCACACTTTGCACTTCAAAAACTTCATATTCTTCCCTCTGTGATTATATCCATGGACGACAAGGAAAGGGCCTTTGTATTTGCAAGTATTCAACTCAGAGCAGAGGACGAAAAGAAACAAGCATCAAAGATAGGTTTGAAAGGAGGTGCGCGTCATCGCTAGTCTTAACGCAATGTTTAGATTATATGATGGATATTCAACTACTGCAGATAAAGTAATCAAAAAAACCGATCTAGCTACAAACAAGATATTGAGTGCGAGCGGTGCAACTGATAAGTTCAATAATAAGCTCGAAGCAACCGGGGCGAGTGCCGGTAAGGCTAGCAGCGGTCTAGGTAGATTTGTTGGTATAGCGGCTACAATAGTCGGGGCAATCAAAGGCATGAATATTGCCGATACATATACCAATACGGCGGCCCGACTTAATCTTATCAATGACGGTCTGCAAACGCAGGCACAGTTACAGGATAAAATCTTCGCAGCAGCTGATAGATCAAAGGGAAGCTATGCAAGCATGGCGGATTCTGTAGCCAAATTACAACTGAATGCAGGCGATCAGTTTAAAAACAATGATGAAGCGATAGCGTTCACGGAGTTGCTACAAAAGTCATTTAAAATTGGCGGTGCGAGTACATCTGAGAAGGAAGCTGGTACATTGCAATTAACTCAAGCAATGGGATCTGGTAAGTTACAGGGCGATGAGTTTAGATCTATCATGGAAAATGCTCCAATGGTAGCGGATGCGATTGCAAAATATATGGGCAAAAGCAAAGGAGAGCTGAAAAAGCTATCATCACAAGGCGTTATAACATCCGACATTATCAAAAATGCTATGTTCATGGCATCAGATGATATCAATGCTAAATTTGCCGATATGCCCTATACCTTTGCTGATATATGGAATAAAATCTCAAACGGCGCCATCAAAAAGTTTGCGCCTCTAATTACTAAAATAAACAAGATGATTAACTCGGATGACTTTATGGCATTTACCGATAAGTTGATAGCTGGATTCGGGCTTGTAGCGGATGCAGTAAGTTGGTTTATTGATGTCGTAGTTGACGGATGGGATACGATAGGACCAATACTCGCATTAATATCCGGAGTATACCTTGTGGTCATGATTACTAGGCTATGGGCGATGGTACCTCCCTTGATAGCTCAGGCTGTGGCATGGTTGGCTATATACTGGCCAATACTGTTAGTTATTGCTATTATTGCTATTGCCATTGCAGCAGCGCGACAATTTGGCACATCATGGGAAGATATCATTGGATACGTCGGAGGCTCAATCGGTGTTTTTGCGGCAACCTTTTATAATAAATTTGTTTATATCTGGAATGTAGTTGCTGCATTTATTAACTTTTTCGGGAACGTCTTTAGGGACCCGATAAACTCGATTAAAATACTGTTCTATGATTTGCTCACTAATATGCTTGGGAACATTGAAACAATGGCAAAGGGCATTGAGGATTTACTTAATGGAATACCTGGCGTAACAGTTGACATATCGAGTGGAATCACAGATCTAAAGGATGGTATCACTCAGAAGAAGGAAGATTTAAAGGATAGCTCCGGTTATGTTACATACGCTCAGTCAAAGGAGTATCAGGATTTATCCGAAGCTTACATCAAGGGAAGTGATCTGAGTAAAGACCTATACGGAGATATCAGCGATAAATTAAAAAGCCTGTCAGACCTGATGAATGGATCACAAAGCGACCCTACAGTTGTCGAGGGTACCGGTGTAAACAGCACAGTACAAGTTGATATGTCCGATGAAGATATCCAATACCTGAGGGATATAGCCGAGAGGGATTACATCAATAAGTTTAGTACTGCTACATTAGCGCCGAAAATTACTGTTTCGTTCGGTGACGTCCATGAGACAGCCGACGCTAATAAGGTCGCAAAAAAAATACAAAAAATATTGCGAGAGCAAATAGCGATTGCCGGGGAGGGATAGTATGAAAAGTAGCTATGGTGTGTTTTTTAGAATCAAAAATAAAAAATACAACATTTTAATTCGTTTTCCTGTTAATCCGGAAGAGATCGAAGAAACTAGGACCATGGCAATAGAAAAATACGAAGTGCTGAATCTCGGTCAAATCGCCGTACCCACGCATATGGAATTAAGAGAGTTTTCTTTCGAGGCTGAATTGCCGAAGTCAGAAGAGTATTATGCCGCCGACTCCACGGAGTTTAATCCTGCGTTACCCTGGATGGAAATACTTGACGAGTGCATGAGTGGGCTTATACCGGTAAGGTTTATCTTCGGGCCCGACGAAAATCAAAATGGTTTAGTGGATACATATTATACCAGTGACGGCGCCAAGAAAAGTAAAGGAGATAGCGTCGAAGTATTGATTGAAGAATTGACCATTACTGAAAAGGCCGGAGAAGAAGGCGATAAGTACATTAAGTTAAAGCTGCTTGAATACAAGGACTATGGCTCTCAAAAGGCATCTGAAATTATAGTAAGCGACAGTATCGGATATATCAAAAAAACCGCAAGCAATGTAAAATCAAATCCAAAGTCCACTGGGTATTATGTGGTTAAGTCGGGTGATAGCCTGTGGATGATTGCGAAGAAGTATTACGGAAATGGAGCAAAGGCAAACATCATATATAACGCCAATAAAGATAAGATTAAAAATCCGGGGCTGCTGACTATTGGATGGAAATTAAAAATTCCTACAGAGGATGAATTTTCAAAGTATTCCGCCGCCCTTCCCACTACCAAAAAATCGTCCGATACCTCTTCGGCTGCAAACTATGAGCAGGGAGTTGCTGGTATTGCCGCACTGCTTAAATAGGAGGTACCCATGAGTGTAAAAGTTGAAATTGCAGTAAAAACAAAGGTGGACGGAAAAACCTATGAAATAAGTGAACTGATCAAATTCATATCATATACCGACAATCTCAACGATGGATGCAGCAAGTTAGAGTTTACTTATATTGGTGGAGACCTCTTGTTGCAAAACGCGGATGCGCTTTGGCTTAAATACGACGGATCGAATATTTTTTATGGCTATGTTTTCAAGGTTATCAGAAATTCAAGTAAAGAAATTTCAGTAACAGCCTACGATCAGCTGCGATATGCAAAGGCAAAAGATTATTTGTATTCAAGCGGAGATACAGCCACAAGTCTTGTAAATAAGATGTGCAGCCATTTTAATTTTGTAAAGGGCGTTATATCAAATACATCATATGTATTAAAAGATCAGGCATATGATGGGGATACATGGCTTGATGTTGTCTATTCCGGTATTGGAGAAACGCTCATTGCAAAAAGCAAATTTTATTGTCTGAGGGATGAATTCGGGGAGGTAACACTCAGAGATTTAGATGACCTCAGGATTGATCTTATGCTTGGAGACAAATCGATGTGCTATAAATTTACGCATGAAAAATCAATAGATGAAAACTTTTATAATCAGATTTTATTATTGGTCGAAATAAAAACAGGATCAGGATCATCACAAACATCAACGGCGCAGATTGTAGGCACTAAAAGTGATACATCAATAAAAGCATACGGAATGATGCAGTACTATGAAAAAGTGCAAAACTCAACAGCTGCGCAGGCAAAGGAAAAAGCAATAGCATTGCTCAAACTATATAACCGTGAATCCGAGACGCTAACTCTCGAGTGTCTCGGAGATAAAAGAATAAGAGCAGGGTCAAGCTTCTCGGTTTACATCTCTGACCTTGATATCAATCAGCAGATGTATGTCAAATCCGTAACTCACTCCTTCGTTCCCATACATACAATGTCGATTGAGGTATCTATATGATAAATGAGATTAAAATAATTATACAAAACTATCTTGACAATGCCAAACTGTGCAAAATAATCACTGGAACAGTTGAAACCGGAGGTATCAGGATAAGCGAAAAAATGCTTATTCCAAATAGTCTTATCGTTGGAAACTTAAAAAACTCAGTTGAAGCCGGAGATACTGTAAGGCTCCTGCGTGACTACGGAGGACAATTATTTTATATTTTGGAGGTGATTGTAGAATGATACCATCCGCGCAACTATCGACCAACATAGCGGTTTCAGAGGACATACAGACCACTATTACATACAATCTCACCGAAGACAAAATACAGGGGTCATCTGACAACATTGAGGCTTTGCAGCAGGCCATATATAAGGTACTCAATACTGAAAAGTATGAGTGCCCAATATATAGCTTTTCCTATGGCATCGAGCTTGAAGATTTAATCGGAAGCGATGCAATTTATGTAAAAGCAGAATTGAAAAGACGCATAACTGAATGCCTTACACAGGATGATAGAATCACAAGTGTAGATAATTTTATTTTTACGGCAACCGGTGATAATTTGCTCTGCGTGTTTGACGTTTTAAGTATTTACGGTGTAACAACGATTACTAAGGAGGTAGAAATTTAATGTTCGAAGCTATGACTTATGAAAATATTTTAACTGATATGCTTGATCGTATTACCTCTGATGTAGATAAGAGAGAGGGATCCGTCATTTATGATGCACTTGCCCCTTGTGCTTATCATCTGGCTCAGAACTACGCCTGCATGGATGCGTTTGTTGATCTGGTATCTGGAGATACCGCGATTGGTGAATACTTGGATAAGGTTGTTGGAGATTATGGTCTTACGCGCAAGGATGCCGTATATGCAGTAAGGAAGATTGTAACCTCTGGAGCAGTCGATATTGGCACCAGGTGGGGATTAAACGGTACGAGCTATGCAATTACCGCTTTGCTGTCTACAGGTGTTTATAGCGCCACCTGTGAGCAACTTGGAGATACTGGGAATCAATATTCGGGGGTACTCGAAAACATTGATAATGTATCAGGCATTACTGCAACATTGACCGACATTATTGCCGCGGGCGAAGAAGTCGAAACCGATGATAATCTCAGGGATAGATTTTATGCAAGGGTGCAATTCTCGGGAACCAGTGGCAACATACATGATTATCGAAATTGGTCGCTAGAAGTACCTGGTTGTGGTGATGCAAAGGTATTTCCTGTCTGGGACGGTCCCGGGACGGTCAAAGTATTAGTAGTAGACGAAGATATGACCATTGACACAGATTTGCCGGATATTGTTGCGGATTATATTGAAACGGTGCGTCCAATCGGTGCTACAGTGACTGTGGCGAGCCCAACAGGAAAAGCTATCAATGTGGGTGCAAATATTGTAAGAGATGGAATCAAAACGCTTGCAGAGGTACAATCTGCGTTTGTAACCGTCCTCACCAAATATCTGAATGAAACAGTATTTGATATATATAATCTCAGCTACGCGAAGATAGGAAGCCTTTTATTATCAACTCCTGGCGTATCTGATTACTCGAGCCTGACAGTAAATAGTGGTACGGTCAATATAACTATCGGAAACACTGAAATGCCAATCTGTGGCACTATAACAATTACGGAGGTATAAGATGGACTTAATGAGCTTACTACCGCCCATATATGATAACAACGTCACGATGCAGGAGCTGCAGGGCATCTTATCCGCCGACATCAATGCGCAGGCTGAAAAATTTGGTGAAGTGATAAATGAGTGCTTTGTCAATACAGCATCCTCACTCTTAAGCAGGTATGAGAATATTTATGCTTTGCAAGTTGATGTATCTAAGTCGGATGAGCTAAGAAGAGAACGGATCAGGGCGAAGATAAGAGGCACTGGAACGGTCACAAAGCAAATGTTAATTGACACGGCGTCAGCTTACAGCAATGGAGAAGTTGAAGTCATTGAAGATACCGCAAATTACAGTTTTATAATTAAGTTTGTTGGTACCAAGGGAACTCCACCGAATATGACAGGACTGACTTTGACCATCAATGAAATTAAGCCAGCCCACCTGAGTTATGTTTTTGAGTTTATTTATTATACTCATGCACAGATTTCAACTATGACACATGCTCAGCTACACTCGTACACAAACAATCAGATTATGGAGGGAGAAATAAGCTAATGTCAACATTGACAAGTAATTTTGGACTTACGAAAGATGCAGGTACCGACTATTACAATATAGAAACCGTCAACGACAATCTCGATATCATCGATAAGGCCGTGAACGACTCTTCAAGTGTTATTACGGCATCCGGTACTGGAACGGCGATTATACTGACCGTACCAAGTACAGCATCCTACGCAGCCGGTAGGAAGTATGATTTTATTGCCTTTGCAGATAACGGAGCGGACCCAACTACGATTAATATTAATAGTCTTGGGGCGAAATCATTATATAAGTCTAGTGGAACCACGGCGCCGACAATCAGGGCTGGCAAAGCGTACACGATTTATTACAGTGGTACAAATTTTTTCTTAAAAGCTAGTGCGACAGGTGATGCGGTTGCTGCTGATGTACTAGCGGACAAAGTATTCAGCAACGATACCGACACCGATATAGCTGGCACTATCCAGAGCAAAGCAGCTCATACCTACACGCCTGGGACATCCGACCAGACAATTCCGGCCGGTCAATATCTATCCGGGGTACAAACAATCAAAGGCGATGCTAATCTGGTTGCGGACAAGATATTGGCTCCGAATGTTTTATTTGGCGTGACAGGTACCGCAAAAAGACGAGTAAGCGGAACCGCAAGTTCGAGTGCGGACGGTACTGGAAAAGTGTTTTGCTATGGCGGAAGCTCGTCTGGTGGCTATGCCCTACCGTGGATAAGCGTATCTGGGTTGGCATTTAAACCGTCATCTATAGTAATAACCTACACGGGAGCGCTCACTAATGTTCCTAAATTTGTCATGTATGCAAGCGATTCAATTACACTGGGAAAAGCGTCGGTGCTGGCAGGTGGATATGGAATTGGGTTCGATACAAAAGATTATAACGCATACACAGAGGCATATGTAAATACATCTTCATTTCTACTGCCTGTGTTTACATATAGTGCAACTTATAGTTGGGTAGCATATGAATAAGATAGGGGCGTGAACCAATGAAACAAATACCTTTAATTATCGACATGAATAATAAAGCCTTGGGTGTAACTGTGCACGAAAAATCCTTTAGCAAAGAAAGTGGAATCGTCACCCTGCAGATGCAAATTGTGAATTATGGTTTGACAGGCAAGACAATCACGGCAGCATTTAAGCAGTCTAATTACGAGACCGACCCCAATCCCGATACCGGCCCATTTTCCGTAGTTGACAATGTAATAAGCCTTGTAATTACGGCAGATATGGTTAGGTTCGGAAATAACAATTTCCAAATTAATTTCCGGACAGAGAACAGTCTTGAGCAATCCCCTGTTATTAGTTGGTATATCAACGAGTCTATCTCCGGTGCAGTAGCAACATCCGGGTATGTAGACGCACTTACATCATTAATAAATCAAGTCAACCAAGCCTCAGATAATGCCAATAACCTATCTGCTAGCGTATCTCAAACCGATACAGGGGCTACGGTCACGATTGTCGACAAGGATGGGAAGCAAACCACGGCAAATCTACATCATGGTGTGTCGCCTGTTATTACACAGGAGGAAATACCAAACGGATATCATATTACCATTAGGGATACAACTGGTATACATGAACTTGATGTTTTAAATGGATTGCCTGGATATACTCCGATAAAGGGCACCAATTATTTTACAGCTTCGGAAATCGCGGCAATAAAAACCGACATCGAATCAGACTTGGTTGCACTGTCCATGATACCAGCAGTAAGCAATATTTACACCATAGACTTTTCCAATAGGAATTCAATTAATATTGGAATTGCTATATCGGATATAGTAGCCAAAACAATCGTGGTAATAAATGTGCCACCGCGTACAGAAATGTATTTGGAGTTAGTATATTCTTATGCATCGGCTATTACGTGGTTTTTTCCGTCATCCGCATGGCAAAATGGAATCGTACCTAATTTGGTAGTAGGAAAAACTTACCGAATGGCATTTTTCACATCTAACGGCGGTGTATCATGGCAATGTGCATCCACAGGAGGTTGGTGAGATGACAAAAGCTAGAAAATTGCTGATTGAATGTATGAGTAGGATTGTGCTTGTTGATAGTTTTGATAGAACTGACAGTGCATCAGGATTAGGTAAATGCGATACTGGGCAATGGTGGCAGAGTAGCGGTACATTCGGAATATCCTCTGGTAAAGCAATTGGTGTTAGCAGCTATGCTCTTGTAAAGATAGATTGCGGAATAATAAATCGTAGAGTTTCAGTTGATGTAACATTTCCTACGGGCGGTGATTTGGGCATAGTAGCTCGACTTGTTGACGGAACGAATTATACATATTTTGATATTACACCTTCAAATATAGTTATAGGAAGAAGATTACCTGAAGGATGGACAACACTTGGACAATATAGTAATGCTACAGTTGTAGGAAGGACTTATAAACTTACAGTAGAAAATTCTGCAGATAGAATGATATTTTTCTTAGATGGTACAAAGATCATTGATATACTTAATGGTGACTTTGGAACCAGTACACTTATTGGCATAAGGGTAGGAAATACAGTATTGACAGGATTGTTTAATAATCTAGTTGTTGAAGCAATATAGGAGGCATTATGTTAGCTAGAATTATAAATAATGAATTAGAATTAGATTTACCCAGCTTCGGGATGTTATCCGACGGCAGAAGTGTATCAGGATATAATCTTCTTCCAATCGAAGAACTTAATGCTGACGGATGGAAAGAAGCTGTTTTAAATCAGCCGGAATGTACGGATAGTGAATATTTGGTTATTGACTCATTTACCGATGGCGACGTAATAACAGTAAATTATCGGGTGGAAATACAAGCAGTTATTCCCAATCCAGAGATTGAGGCACTGCGAGAAAGAGTAGATGGCATCGATGGCGGTGTTGATGCCTTATTTACAGATGTTTTACCCGCAATTATGACAATGATTTAAGAAAGGAGGGAGGTGAGTGAAAGACATGGTAACATATATCGCACAAAAGATTATGGATGCAAAGGATGCCGGTGGAACATCAGCAGGACAGGCTAAATACAGTGCATATTTCGGCTCGGCTATTTTACAAATACTTTATGGCAAGTACCAATCGGCTGTTAATGTAATCCTTACTACTGACGGATATGCAGATTGTATCGTAACGGTTTAACACGCGGAGCCGTGAGTCAACAGCTTACGGCTTTGATTAAATCAAGGAAGGGATGTATATCGTGTTTGGTTTTATAATAGCAATATGCCTACTTATTTTGGCAGTATATGCAGTATCGGATTAACGGAGCCTAAGGCTCTTTTTTAATACAAAAAATAAAAGAAAGAAGGTATAAGAATGAATAAGTTTAAAGCTTTATTTACAATGTTTTTTTCGGCTCTGGCCGGATGGCTTGGCATACTTGCCATCCCGGTATTAGTATTGGTAGTTTGCAATGTTATTGATTATTTTACAGGATTGGTAGCAGCCAAGTACCGCAATGAACCTGTGAGCAGTTACAAAGGTTTTAGAGGAATCGCAAAAAAAGTGTGTATGTGGCTGCTGATTGCCGTAGGCGCTATGATTGATTGGTTGATAATCTATGCCGGTACATATATCGGAATTACCATACCAGTTACATTTATAATTGCCTGTATCGTGGCTATATGGCTTATATGTAATGAGATTATATCGATACTTGAAAACATGGTAGATATCGGGGTAAAGATACCGCCTTTTTTATTGCCACTGGTTAAAAACATTAAGAAGCAGGTCGAGGATAAGA
>DBTU01000041.1 GCA_002307215.1 Lachnoclostridium sp. UBA1308 | reverse complement strand
CCAGAGCCTTATCAAAGTTCTGAGCAGCAGCACACTTGGCTAAACCGGTTGGATCTATATACTTCACCGGGTTACTGGATACATAGGCGTAAAGGTTTAAGCCGTCACCACGGTACGGATCCTCCTGTGTAAATCTGCCTATACTTGGATCATAATATCTGGCTCTGAGATAAATCTGTCCGGTTACGGTATCATATTGTTCTCCCGTATAAGTGAATCTGTTTTCCACTTGTTCTGTATAAGAGGTTGTGTTGCCAAAGGCATCATAGCTGTAGCTGTTTAATGTGTTTCCGCTACTGTCTACCAGCTTGGTTACATCCCCATGGTTATTGTGAAGATAATAGCTTACGCTTCCTTCCTCATCCTCCTGGGATATCAGGTCTTCTCCGCGGACATAACGGGTTTCCCTTTGTTCATTCTTATCATACTCCGCTATGATATTGTCACGGTCATAGACGAATTCCGTATAGGCTCCGTTCTCTACCGTAGCCATACGGAGGCTGGAAGCGTCATAGATATTCTGCTGCCAGGTACCATCTGATTTATCCGTCTCTACAAGTCGGCTGAAAGAATCGTAAGCATATTGTGTTCCATCCGATTCTGCAATCAGGTTACCGTTGTTGTCATAGTTGTATGTAGTTAATATACCATCTTTTGTTTCCTGTGTCAGCCGGTTTTTCGTATCATAGGTATATGACGTGGTACTTGTTCCGTCGGTCTTGGTCAGCCGGTTCCCGGCATTGTCATAGGTATAGGCGGTATTGTTTTCCCCCGTCAGACGGTCCAGTTTATCGTAGGTATAAGCGGTTGTGATACCGTTTTCCGTCTTAGTCAGCTGGTTGCCGTTGTTGTCATAAGTATAGGAGTAGGCCTCCAGGGTACTTCCATCTGCATTTGTATTTGTGAGTGATATGATATTCTTATCGCTGTCATAACCGTATGCCTCTTTGATACCTGTACTGTAATTAATACTGGCGATTGTGCTGTCTGCATTATAATTGTAGGTTGCCGCTACAGCTTCATTGTCAGTTACTGTCTTCAGTCTTCCGGCAGCATCATAGGTATAGCCGGTAGTATCGCCTTCGGAATCTGTAACCTTTGTAATATTCCCGTTCTTATCCGTCAGGTATTCCAGCAGGGTTTTCCCGTTTCTTGCTACACTTTTAATATTACCGCCCGGTGTGTAGGTGTAGCTTTCCACAGAATTATTATTGATGGCTGCCAGCTGGCTACCATCCTTGTTGTATAGGAATTTTTCATATTCCTCCGGTGCATTTTCAGATGCACTTCCTTGTACCTGTTTACCGGTGAGATTCCCGTCACTGTTGTAGGAATAGTTCAGAATCGTTCCGTTACGGTCGGTCTCCCTAGTGAGTCTACCCTCCCTGTCATACTTGTACTGTATGGTAAGCCCCTGTGCATCAGTAATAGCTGACAGGCTATTCAGGGTATTATAGGTATAGGTTGTGGCATTTCCTTTACCGTCTGTCACTCGGGTGAGGTTACCCAGTTTGTCATAGGCATATTGGGTTATGACACCCTCGGGGTCAGTTACTTTTGTGGTGTTTCCCCACATATCACATTCATATAGGGTGGTATTCCCTTCCCCGTCAGTTGTTGAGGTTATGTTTCCCTGTGCATCATAGGTGTACTCCTGAGATACTTTCTCGGCTTCTTTGGCCTTCGGGGTTATTATGCCGGTGGTTCTGCCACCGATATCATATGCATATTCCATCGCCTTTCCCGAAGCATCATATACTTCTGTTACAAGACTGTCCTTATCGTATACATTCTTCTGTACAAGACTTCCTGATTCGTCCCTTACCTCCAGTAGCTGGCTCATTGTATCGTAGGTATAGGTTGTTCCCTGACCGTCATCTGTCACGGGATTATAGCTTTCCGGCTGCACCTCCTTTATGACATTACCTTCCTCATCATAAAAGGTTCTGGTGGTATTGCCATCCTTGTCAGTCACCTTGATTGTACGGTTGTAGGCATCGTAGGTATACTGAATACTCCTTCCGTTACAGTCGGTTTCCTTAATCAGATTTCCGGCTTTGTCATATTCATAGGCAGTAGTTCTGGTAACAATGGCTGAGCCTGTTACGCAAGCGCTTTGTGTTGACTTAACACTTGTTTTAACATTAGGCACATTGCTGAGGACCATTTCGTCACCGGCAAAGATTCTGTCCTTGATATAATCCAGATCTGAATTATTAACGATACCGTCACCTGTGATATCATATTTTTCCTCATAGCCTGTCTGCCCTATAGTGCTTCCATCTTCACAGGCAGTCAGGGTCAAATCTCCGATTTCAACCACACCATCTTGATTCATGTCCGGTGCTTTTACGCTGATTGTCTTACCTGTAAGTGTTGCAAAGCTGTACTGGCCTGAAGCATCATTCCAGAAGCCCTTGGAAGGAACGATATATGCTGTTCCGGCTGAGCCTTCCTTGATTTGGACGGATATATTTGCCAGGATTGCCTTACCGGTAATGATAGTACTATCTGCAGCCGACAGCTTTATAACTCCGGGTACGCTGGTATCGATGGTAAGACCCTCGATCTGGGTCTCTACAGCTTCAATCTCCATAAGTCTATCATCATATTTTAGCTCAGCTTCCAGGCCGTTAATGGTACTCGAAGAATCCATTTCCAGATCAAAAATGTATTGTACTCCCGGATAAAGTATATTCCTGGGTGATTTGACATTCAGAGAGCTGCTCTTCACGGTCAGGGTATCTTCTGTGACCTGTTCGTTCATCGCAGTCAGCCTGTCATCATCGTCGTATTCATAGGTGGTGATATATCCCTCCGGTGTAGTTTCCTTTATGACATTACCGTTTTTGTCGTATTCCGTCACGGTGGAGGTCTGTACCGTTCCGGTACCGCCTTCGTCCAGGTCCTGTGCATCTACCTGGTTAAAGCTTTTGACAAGATTACCGCGGTTATCATATTCGTAGCCGGTGATGGTATACTTCGTACCCTCCATAAGGGCTTTTTCCTGTGCTGCTCTTCCCATGGCATCATAGGAATATTCCACCAAACCGCCGCTTGAATCAGTTACGGTTTTTACATTGCCGCATTTATCGTAAGTGTAGGTTATGGTATTCCACGTAGATGGTTCACCGTCTACTGTGACATATTCCTGCGAGGATTTTTCCGTTAGGACTTGTCCGTTTTTGTCATAGGTATATCTTGTGATCTGATAATAGACGGTATCGTTTTCTTTCTTTTGCGGTACCTTCTCTTCCGTAAGCCAGCCCGCAGGGTTGTATTTGTAGAGGGTTCCGTATCGGCTGTTATCGTCAGTTCCGCTCAGATAACCTTTGGCATCCATCTCTTTTACAACATTACCGTCGGCATCATACAGCGTTCGTTGTATGATGTTACCATCCGTATCCTTCACGTTGACTAGGCGGTTATTTGCATCATACTCATATCTCATCTCCGGGCCATTGTCGTTTGTCTCATCATAGTTATTGGCACTAATGGTCGCAATAATATTACCGGCTGGGTCATATTTAATTCTGGATTTTTCACCGGAGGGATTAATGGTACGGATTAGTCTTCCCTGTCCATCAAACTCGTAGCCATAGCCTGAACTGTCCTCAGCGGTAGCGTTATAATAATTTGGATCAACCTCTTTTGTAATGTTTCCGGTCTCATCGTATTGGTATGCTCCTGTCGCAAGATTCGGATCAGTTTCACGGATCAATTGATCCATACCATCATAGCTATAGGTATAGCCTTTTCCGTCGTCCTCACTTTCAATATATTGCTCCGGATTGATGCTCTTAACCAGATTACCCCTTGCATCATATTTCATCCGAGTTATGTTACCGGCAGGATCGGTAATCTTTTCTATCTTATCCTTTTCATTGTAGGTATAGGTGGTTGTTCCATCCGCAGTAATAACGGATATTCTTCTGCCCAGTGCATCATATTCGTACTGTGTAACATTGCCCTCCGGATCAATTGCTTTGGTGGGTTCGTTTTCGGTTCCATACTCAAAGGTTGTTACATTGCCCTCCGCATCGGTTACGCCAAGAAGTCTTCCAACGGTGTCATAGGTATTCCCTATTCCGGTATTAGTTAGACTGTCGATTCTGGTTGTAAGTAACAGCAGGTTACCTTTATCATCATAGGATAGCCCGGTCTCATCACCGCCAATTGTGCATACCCTTGTAAGATTATCCTCCGCATCATAGGATAGGAAAACAATATGATTCAAGGGGTCGGTTACGGAGGTTCTGTTACCCCGTAAGTCGTAGGTATAATGTGTTATGTGTCCGTTCTGGTCTCTGACACTTGTCCTGTTCCCATAGCTGTCATAGGTGTATTCCTTATAAGAACCGTCATAATAGTTTTCCCTGGTGATAGAAAGCGTATCATCATATCGATACCTTGTGATGATCCCGGAAGTTACCAGTACGTGACTGTTTTCCTGGTTCTCCTCATCATAATAGTACCGGGTTTCATTATTGTTCTCATCAAACTGTCGAATAACCCTTCTATTCGTATCGTATTCATTGGTAATGAATTTCTTATTGTTTTCATCCGTAATGGCTGTAATACCATAGGTACCGTACTCATATTTAATGATACCGCCGCCGGAACCCTTTACCTGAACCAAATTACCGGTTGTATCGTACAAATACTCTATTGTTCTGTCAATCGGATCAGTAATTTTACTGATTTTCCCGTCTGTATAGGTAAATTTAAGCTTTTTCCCGCTGGCTCCGGTAACCTGTGTGATATTGCCCGCTGCATTATACTGTATTCTTATAGTGTTGTTATTTCTATCAATAATCGAAGCAAGTCTGCCATCGCTATTGTATAGATAAGTTGACTTACTTTGCAGCTTTAATGAAAACGTTCCATCCGCATTACTAATAAACGTATCATATACCATATCCGGGGCATTGTATTGCCCACCGGTATACGTATACGTTAATGTGTGCCCATCCGGATAGGTAACCGTGGCATCTCCTGTAACACTGTCAAAGGAAACAGTGCTGTCATAATTCGTTCTCCAGGAGATACCCAGCATGCTGATCCTAGAATCAAGCGAATTATAATATCGATCAACTTCAAGTGCGTTATCTCCAAGATCAGGGATATGAAGATCCGTATCTGAGGAGAAATAGTTTCCTGTTACTATATTAACAGGCTCACCAACACATATTTGATTGGCGGGTGAACTACCATAGCTTGCTGCCGCTGGTATCGGTGTCGGCGTTGCAGTTGGCTTTGGTGTTGGTGTAGAGGTTGGCGTCGGTGTCGGCGTGGGTGTCGGTGTTACTAATGGCGTCGGTGTCGGCGTGGGTGTCGGTGTTACTAATGGCGTCGGCGTTGGTGTTGTGCTGCCTGGGTCGCCGGCAATAATTAATTTGACATATGGAAAGTATTCCCATCCATTTTCATCATACTCTAATTCCGAAACACTTTCTTCCCCATAATCATTCGATATTACATGCTCTTCCTGTGCAGTGGATGGCAGTGAATAATCAGTGATATCAATATTCTCACATGCGGCATTGGCATCTACCAAACCCCATCCATATATCTCTGTATCCCCAAGAGATGTGGAATTCTTATACATAACAGCCTTTAACTGCTCAATACTTAAATCTTTGTCCGCACTCCAGGTTAGAGCTGCCGCTCCTGCCACATGCTGTACGGCTGCGGAGGTTCCACTAACCTTGACGGAGGTCCCCTTCTGGTTTACTGATACGACATCAACTCCCGGAGCTACCAAATCCATCTGTTTCCCCGTATTAGTAAAATCAGCTATATTGTTATCTCTGTCTGTAGCCCCTACACATACTACATCCGAGTAGCTTGCAGGGTATAGAATATCGGTACTTCCGTCATTCCCCGAAGCAGCGACGATCAGAATGTCGTTATAGGTTGCCTCACGAATGGCATCATATAAAATATCAGAATATTGGGTACCGCCAAAGCTCATGGTGATAATATCGATATGGTTTTTAATAGCCCATTCTATTCCCTGGATAATGTTACTGTAGTATCCATTACCATTTTTATCCAACACTTTAACGGAATACAGTTCAATCTTTGGCGCAACACCTACTAACCCCTGATCATTCAAAGTCGATGCCAGAATTCCGGCCATAGCTGTACCATGACCGTTATCATCATCATAGCTTTGAACTCCGTCTACAAAGGATACTCCACCTGAGACAACGAGATCCTTATTATCCAGATCAATTCCCGTATCAAACACGGCAACCTTGATTCCTTCTCCGAATACATTGTTCTTTTGAACACTATCTGCATTCACTGCCTTGATATTCCAAGTTATACTGTCATCTAATTTTTTAATTTGAGAATCTTCTTCGATATATTGAACACTGCTATCATTATAAAGATTCGTTAATTCAACTTTATCTACCTCAGTAGAGAAAAGCTCTTTGTTTTTCATTCTTTTATAGTTGGAATTAAATTTCTTTATCTTCTTGTCCGTATTCTTAGTCCCATGCTCATATTGTATTAAAACCCTCTTCGTGGTATCGGCCTTAATGCTCTTGGCATAAGCCAATTCCTGAAATGAAGGCAGTATTATACAAATGGCCATAAATATGACTAAGGCTTTACTTATTATCTTTTTTATTTTCCTATGTTTATCCATTATTTCCTCCCGTAGTGTTTTCAACAACTATTCTATCTCCAACTTATTCCGAATAAGCAATTACCGGAATATAAGTGACCATGTGACCCTGCAATATACGCTAGCTACCTTTGTCGCGATTAATCCTGAGCTTCTGATACGTCAAAGGTCGTTGATACCCACTCAGACCAAGTCCCTTTTCTATCTTTTACTCTTAATTTCATTACATGAGTACCAGAAGCTGAAATCACTCCATTCGGGTTTGTTGTCACAGGATCGCTATCCAATTGCCACTGGGCCGAAATGATTGAATCACCATCAGCATCAGATGAATTGCTGTAGCTCCAAGTGATATTCATTGTATTGTCGGTTGATGATGGCGACATTGATATAACCGCCACGGGAGGAGTGTTTAGATTATCAAATGCAGTTTTAAACTCCCATTCATAAAATCCTTGGTAATTTGTTTGTGCGGCAAGAATTTTATATTTACCGGGTTGTGTGAAGTTAAATACCTGATACCAGGTGTTAGGGCTTTCACATAATGCCGTCTTATCCAAATAATCATAAGTGGAAGTTGCTATATTCCATCTGTATACGTCCATTCCACCGTTCGAATATATACCGCCGGTATCGCTGCCAGAACCGGACAGCCCAAATAGTGTAGTGGACTCTAAGAGTGAAAATTCAACACCGCTAATGGGATCGTCCGTATTAAATACCACTTGATTATCCAAATCACCATCAAATAGACCGTTGACTGTGCCAAAATTCAAGGTACCTAATTGTGTAACAGCTTCCGGATAAATGCTATAGATATGGCCAACTATAAATGTAATCGATGACCACTCTGACCAAATATCTTCATTGTTCTTCACACGCAATTTCATGGTATGGGTTCCAATAGCGACACAGCCATCCGGAGATGTTGTTACCGGATCAGTGTCTAATTGCCATTCCGCAGAAATAATAGTACCTCCACTATGATCTATAGAATTTGCATAGCTCCAGGTGATAGGAGCTGTGTCTGTTAGATTGGTTGAAGGGGTCATATTCATTACTGCTTCCGGTTTTAACACAACCACAAATGAAATGGTTTTAGTTATAGTATTTCCACTGTAATCTTCTGCAGAGGCAGATATTGTATGTGTTCCACCTTCTGTTACCGAAGTTCCGGACACATATGGCTGTCCGTCAAGTGTGATTGTCTGAGCTTTCACTCCTGACAATGTATCAGCTATGGATATATTAGGTGTTACTTTATTGGTATACTCATGCCCTTCTGATACCTCAGAGAATTCAATGATAGGTGCACTTTTATCAATATTGTAAGGACCGTAAGCTATGGTTTGAATATTACCGGCCCCATCTTTTGCTACTAGGTGTAAGTACCAAGCTCCATCATCCGATTGCTGAATACTTCCGGAGGTGTACGGTGTGTATTCCGATGGCACTGACTGCTCTAAGCTCCATTGATAGCCTACATACGCAAGCTGTGATCCTCCTTCATCAGCAAATGTTGGTGTAACTGACACATCCGTGCTTCCCCAAGCTTCTCTTTTATCATTATCGATGGATATTGCCGGAACTGTCTTATCAATGTGATAAGGGCCGAATACAGCCTGGCTCTCATTACCTGCTTTATCAACTGCTTTGATGTGAAGGTACCAATCTCCTTCCGTTGCCTGAAGCAGTTCTTCCTGATTATATTCTTCCCACTGTGTAGGCTGTTCGGCAGTATTCGTCCATTGATACCAACCCTGTGATATTCCCGAACCGTCCTGGTCATCGTATTTAGGCGTTACCTTTACTTCATTCTGCCAGTCACTGGTTTGATTGTTTACCGTAATTGTGGGGCTGTTATAATCAATTTTTAGTACTTGCTCTTTTTCTTTCATATTGCCATTGCCGTCATCTGTCGTTACGATAATATTATGCTCACCAATTTCGTTTACCAAAAAAGGCTGCGTATAACTATACTGAACACCATCAATTGTATAGAAGATTTCTTTCGCATCCAAATCATTGATTTCAACCGTAACCGGAGAAATATACCAATCGTTTTGTCCCTTTCCTCCTGTCAATATGATATTCAGAGGATTTGGAAGAACATTTATTTCTTTTTTAATTGATGTGGTTGATGCCATTTTTTTTTTCCCTTGTGAATCTACAAGCTTAATTTTGCTGACTTCAACCGTTGCCTTACCGATCTGTAAGGTTCTAAAGGGCAAATCTATGAGGTCGTAATTTCCACTCACTCCCGGTGTGTCACCTTTTCGGGAATATATAATATTGACTACCCCCGCACTTGAATCTATCTTGATAGCAGCGTATCCGTTCTGATCATTTTCCCAAGCAAGATTCTTTATATTAGTTTGATCAAGTTCAAGCTTTTTAGGATCATAGTGGATTTCTAATTGCATGGTATATAAATCGACTAAGTCTGATGCTTTAATGGTAAAGTTCACCGTTTGCAGTCGAAAGATTTCGCTTGCATCCACTGTAACTTTGATAGGATTATTATCATCAATTAATTGTTGTAAGTTATTAGTACGATTAATTAAGTCAGTTTTCTCTGGGCTGTCAGGAAGTGCATTGATCAGTACTATTGCCGTATTAAGGTCTGCTTGATTATATGTATTTTCTGCCTTAACCAATGCCTTGGTTGCTACATTAATAGGATTGTTATCATCAATTATCTTTTGTAGGTTATTAGCACGATTCATTAAGTCGGTTTTTTCCGGGCTGTCAGGAAGTGCATCGATAAGTGCTCTTGCTGTATCAAGGTCTGATTGAATATATGTGTTTTCTGCTTTAACTAATGCATCTGTTGCATTATCAACTGCATTTTTATAAACATTTGCATTGTAACTATCAAAATTACTTTCATTGCCTGCATTGTCTACAGTTTTTGCATTAATGACATAAGTTCCATCTGGTAATATTACAATATCGGAATAAGCCATCCAATTTCCATTGTCTAACTGATAAAGTATTTCTTTCACGCCAGATTCACCATCAGCTCCACTTACTATTGTAAGTTTGTTTTCATTAATAGAGATTATTGGTTTAGAAGGAGCGTCTTTATCAATGTTTGCAATTTCGACTGTCTTAGTCGT
The DNA here is from genome assembly GCA_002307215.1 of Lachnoclostridium sp. UBA1308. Classification (GTDB taxonomy): domain Bacteria; phylum Bacillota; class Clostridia; order Lachnospirales; family Lachnospiraceae; genus Mobilitalea. The sequence goes on along the minus strand of DBTU01000041.1, from coordinate 59,694 downwards.
AACATTTTTAGCACTATCTGTCGCTACAAAATCAAAGCTTCCATTTTGCGTGAAAGTATGACTTGTTGTATTTAATGTTCCCTTATCTACAGAAGCAGTAACTGTAATATCCTTGTTTGTAGGATCTGTGCTATAAGGATCTATAGTAATTACAGGCGCTATTTTATCTATGTTATTTATATGAATAGAATTCTCTGAAGACCAGTTGCCAGCAGCATCTTGACATCTTGCATAAATAGAAGCGTTTTCTGTAATTAACAGCGGTGAAGTATAGTTAATCCAATCATCAGCTACACCTATTTTATATTGTTTTACTACAGCATCAGATGGATAATTAACTGTCACAACAACATTTCCATTAGTAGGTGTTGTTATGCTTGGGCTCAAGGTTGGTGCATCTGGTGGGATAGTGTCATTTACTAATGTTAAACCTGGTATGGTGGCACCGAAATGATCCGCTGTGTCATTATAGCCTAAACCTAATTGGCCATAATAGTTATATCCCATTGCATAAACCGAACCATCGCTTCTTAAAATTAATGCATAATTTAGTCCACATGCAACATCTATAGCATCATCTATTGCAGGAATTTGTGAAAATGTATAAGGGTATGGTGAATCTTGAATATAACCTAATTGGCCATGACCATTAGTACCTGTAGATAATATAGTACCATCATTCATTAAAATATAAGTATTTGCAGAAGAGGCGACTATTTTTACCACATTATTGCCATTAATTCCAGAAAGTACAGTTGGAGTTGATTTACTTGAACCTCCAAGTCCTATATTAGAACTAGATCCCCAAACATATACTGTACCAGTATTTGATATAGCAAAACCCGAATCATCTCCTGCATATATCCTGCTAATATTAGATATTGATGAAATAAGTGTAGGGGTTTTTTTTATAGCAGTGTTTGAGCCGATACCTAATTGTGAACCATAGTTCCCTGATGAATAAACATTACCATTATTAAGTAAATATAATACATAATCCATGCCGACAGCTATATCTTTTACATCAGTAAGAGCTGTAAAAGTTTTTGGAGTTGTTACAGCGGTAGTAGTATTATTTCCTAATTCTCCATATTGATTCCAACCCCAGTATTTGATAGTACCGTCATTTAAAAATGCAAATCCGTCTAATGCATATTCATGAGTGGATATCCTATTTACATTTGATAAATATGGGTGAAGAGTGGGAACTTTTTTACTACCAACACCTCCTGATTCACTTGAAGCATTACTGCCCCAAGCATATACTTGACCATTATCCAACACAGCAAATGCTTCGCTTTTACTTGCTATTATGCTTTTTACATTAGATAATGTTGAAATAAGTGCCGGCGTTAAAACATTTGTGGTCGTACCTAATCCACAATTACCTCCTGTATTGTATCCCCATGAATATAATGTTCCATCCGATTTAAGACCAAACGATGTATTTTGGAATGAACATGCTAATGAGGGAGTTGTAGTATATGCATAGATTTTTTTTGGTTGAACTACTAAATTAATTAGTAAAGTGCTTATTAATACTAATACTAAAATTTTTGACAACTTTTTTTTCATAGTTTATCTCCTTTCTTGATAGAGAAGCTCATTGTTCCGTCTGCATGTAATTTTATAGAATTATGTTTTATTGCTGAATAAATTGCCGTTCGCGGAATCCTTGGTATCTTGGATATGTTGCAAGCCCATTCCGCAGAGCTAATAGTGCCTCCATTATGATCTATAGAATTTGCATAGCTCCATGTGATAGGAGTTGTATCCGTTAGGTTTGTTGAAGGGGTTAAGGTCTTCTTGAAGATATGTATTTTCTGCTATATCCAATGCCATGGTTGCTTCACTAATATCATCAATTACTTTTTGCAAGCTATTAGCTCGATTAATTTAGTCAGTTTTTTCAGTGCTGTCAGGAAGTACATTGATAAGTTCTATTGCCGTATCAAGGTTTTCTTGAGTTATTGTGTTTTCTACTCTATCCAATGTATTAGATGCATCATTAGCTGCATTTTTATAAACAATTGCATTGTAAACATCCACAGAACTTTCATTGCCTACATTTTCTACGGTTTTTGCTATAATTTCATAAATTCCGTCTGCTAACGTTACAACATTGGAATAAACAATCCAATTTCCATTATTCAACTGATAAAGCGTTTCTTTAACACCAGATTCACAATCCGTTCCATTTACTATTGTAAGTTTGTCATTCTCATAATTTATTAATATTATGAGAATTTACAGTGATAAGCTGTAATATATAATCCAATCTAATACCAAGGTGGTTTTATTACGTCGTTCTGGAACAGCTTGGACTGGAAGGCCGTATATATTTTTTTCACAAAAAGCCTACATCGTTAAATAAATGCAGGCTTACCAATCACTTAAAATACTTTTGGTAACCCGGCTGTCATACCTATTCAGGCTTAGATCCGTGGCTTTGCGTCCGATGCTTTTACAACGTTTGCTATTATCGATTTATTTTAGGTATACATTTTTATCCAATTAATATATAAGTATCATTATATTTGATTTACTTATTCTGTCAATGCAAATTTTACTTAATATGTAATTATTCTTTCTGTTTTGTTAATATCTGTCTATTATTGGCATTATTCTATGCTTAATTCCTGAATAATTAGCTTTATTGATTAATTAAATGATTAATTCGCCTTTACTAAATTACTATTTTACTATTTAATACGCCAAAAAATAGATACCCCCATATTTGGAGATATCTATTTTTTCAACATATATCAGTAATCTAACAATCTCTTATAACATTCCCTTCGCCACAATACTACAATCCCCTTACTGTACGTTCAGATATACATCTTCTCTTGTATGGAAGCCGCTGTCAATAATCACCTTATCTATATTATCTTTGGTTACAGGAATGCAATCAAGCTTATAATAGGGTATCTCCTGCGAACCGTCATCTATGGTTTCCTTAACCCAATAATCTTGATTTATCGAGCTGTCCGTGATATCCTCTCCCTTACCTAATGCCACAGAAAGGTATGCTGCTGCCTTAGCCAAATTCTCAACCTGCTTAAAGACAGTCATAGTCTGAGTTCCCTCTACGATACGCTGACAAGCTGAAAGGTCAGCGTCTTGACCTACAATACAGACCTTTCCTGCAAGGCGGTTCTCTGATAGTACCTGAAAGACCTCACTCGCCAGATCGTCATTACCGCACATGATTCCCTTTACATCCGGATACTCTCTTAAGGCTTCCTCCACATAGTCTGAGGCTAATTCAGCATTCCAGTTGTCACAGGATTTCTTATAAGTGATGCTCAGGTTGCTCTTTTGCAGCAATTTATCAAATCCCTGCCCAATCATCTCAACATTATTGTCACTGTCAGGTCCGCTAATCACATAGATATCACCGCCATCCGGTAATTCATCCATCAGAGCCTGGGCCATCTCCTCCCCCACCAATTCATTGTCAAAGGAGATATAGAGGTCCGTAGCTGCATTTTGTATCAGTCGGTCATAGGATACTATCTTAATACCGGCATCTCTTGCCTCCTTAACGACATCCTTTAAGGCATCACCGTCCGTTGCCACAATGACAATTACATCCATCTTCTTTTTAATAAAATATTTAATCTGGGAGATCTGGGTATCTACATCTCCATTGGCTACCTGCACATTAACATCTGCCCCTAATTGATTCGCAGTCATCACAAAAGCATCCCTGTCCCTGATCCACCGTTCAATGACAAAGGAATCAAAGCTAAACCCAATCTGAATCGGATCTTCTTCTTCATCCTTTGTATTTGTCTTCTGGTGATCACTACTGCATCCAATGCATGAAACCATTAAGAAAATAACAGCTAAAAACGTACCAATAATTTTTTCTGCTCATATCTTTCTCCGTTCCTGCGTAAAAATCTTCACAATCGAATTATCACATTCAATGCCCGAAAGAAGTTCAAAATGAAATTCCAATGGATTTCATTTTGGAGTTCTTTTTAATGGCTCGCATAATTTTGCGAGACTATTTTCACCCTTTTCCCTAAATTCACTCGGTGTGACATTTTCGATCTTTTTGAAAATTCTGCTAAAATAATTAGGGTCGCTGTAGCCTGACATGGTGCATATTTCTTTGATGCTAAGACTTGCGTCCTCCAGTAATTCCTTTGCTTTATTCATTCGTAATAATCAGGATAATTATCCGCCATCCAATCAAAGAAAACCGATGCTTGTTCTACAGCTCCCTCCACATCACCTTTAAGTATCATACGAAAAATCAGTTGCTCGTTATCCTCCGGATAATCTCCTTCAAATTCGCCTCTGATTGGCATGTCCCCTACATGCACAACCCTTCCCTCGCCTTCCTGCAAGGCACAAAAAGCTTCTTGATAAGACTGGTTCAGTTGGTCATTCCTGTATTTATGTCCAATACCGATACGGAACTTTGCTTCTATCTGTTCCTCCAAGGCATGCAGTAATTTTCTGGCCTGCCCTATTGTCTGAATTCGTTCTTCATATTCAACTCCCTTGGATTCAGCCCCGGGAACCATGACAATTACTTTATTCACCATGACAGCTCCAACAAAGCATTCATAATATTCTTTAACAATTTGCCTCAGCTCCGGATAGAACTTCTGTGAGCGCATACTCATACCAACCGGATTAGTCAAGATACCATTCTCTAAGCTCTCACCAAATTGAATCAATATGACATAAGCATATTCTTCATCAATCTCTAATAACTCTTTATAATTATAATATGTGCTTTCGGCTCCTCCTCCTTGAAGCATAAGGTAGTTAATAAAGCCGCTTTCTATAATCGGGACTACTGTTTCAAGCTTCTCCCTGATCTTTAGGTTATCCATCCTGCTCTTTCTCTCAGTATCAACCTGCGAAATAGCTGATTTTAGAATCGAGAGAAAATTATCCTTATTAACCGGTTTGGTCAAAAAGTCAAATACACCTATCTCGATGGAGTCTTTCGCATAATCAAATTTATTGTATGCGGTGATTACAATAAATAGGACAGATTTATTCTTACTACGGATTGCCCGCATCGCTTCAATACCGTTCATACCCGGCATTTGTATGTCCATAAAGACAATATCCGGTCTGATACTTTCTGCCATGTCTACGACCGCCCGCCCTGTTTTCGCTGTATAGATTTCACATTCGTCTCCAAATTTTTTTGTATCATCGATTGAAGAGAGAACAACATTATTCCCTCATCGTCCGCTATCAGAATCCGGTACATTTAGTAACCTCCTTCTGTCATTGTGCCCCTTCTTAGGTATGGTAATGCTTATTTCCGCTCCCATATCCGCTCCATCACTTTTTATGGATAAAAGCCCCTCCCTGCCATAATAAAGCAGCAGTCTGCTAATAACATTCCCTAAGCCGATTCCGGTTGAGTCATCGTCCGATTCCGACGGACTTCTATGTCCGGATAATATTGCGGTGATTTCATCCTCTGCAATTCCCACTCCATTATCCTTGATGGTAATATACAGATCGTCTTCATGGTCCTCTACCTTCAGCAGAATCTCCCCTGTCCGTTCAAGACCTCGTATTCCATGCTTTACAGCATTCTCCACAATTGGTTGGAGGATCATGCTTGTAACCAGAACCTCACTGACATCGCCGGTAATTTCCTTTTGAAAAAGAATATCCCCGGTTAATCTGACGTTTAATATATAGATATAATTATCAACTGTCTCAAGCTCTTCCTGAAGCGTCGTATCCTGTTCCATCTTTTTTACATTGTAACGGAAAAGATCTGCCATCTTCTCCAAAAATAAACCGGTCTGATCCGCTTCCTCCATCATTGCCAATTGAACTCCTGCGTTCAGGGAATTGAACAAAAAGTGCGGGTTGATTTGAGCCTGCAAAAATTTCAGCTGGGCATCCTTTAAATGATTTTCCATCATAAGCTGCTGTTCTTTCAATTTCTGCTCATTATCCATATCTTCTTTAATACGTTCAATATAGCTTTTGATATTTTTTAACATGGTATTAAAGGTGCTCGCCAGTATTCCCACCTCATCCCTGGATTTCGGTGTGATGAATCCGGTATTAAAATTACCGTTGGCAACCTCATTCGCATTATGTGCCAATTGAACGAGAGGTCCTATCATGTTTCGAAGTATTACCATCAGCAGAAACAAACTAATTAAGACGATGCTGACCATTATGATCAGACTAAATGCTTCCGTATAACGCAGCGATACAATCAATAACTGGTAATTTGCTGAATTTTGTTTTAGCTGCTCCGTACTCAGGTTGCTGATATAGGCGTTAATATAGTGATTCACTAATTTCGTATCTTCATAGGATGTTTTATATTTAATTACGTTTCGACCGCGCTTTTCCTTTACCGTCTCATCCGTCAGCGTCAGATATGTCTCTGACATACTCTTTATATTCTTCTCTAACATCAATAGCCCATCATCTGTAATATCAGCATTTAGATTATCAATCAAGCTCCTGTATTCCTGTTCACTTTTATAATAGTTTACCAAAGTGGATGAACTTTTTGTATTCAGATATTCATGGACATAAGATTGAACCTCCTTCAACTTCTCTGATAGCTCATTGGATACAATATTGGAGGAATATACCGTATCAACCTTCCGCAGCGAATGGTTAATATAGGTTATATTATTTATGTATCTTGCCGGGAGGAATTACCCTCCTCTAAAACATATAATCTCATATACATTTAATATGGGCGAGAATACTTCCCGCCCATATTAAATAGTTTTTTATAGCAGCGAATACGTTATATTGCTAACTGATTATTGTGCTGCCTGAAGATATCCGTCATCACCTACTGTATAGTAGCCTGTGTCAACTAGGATTTCTTTGTAATTATCCTTTGTTACAACATCCGGTACTAACAAATAGGAAGGAATAACACCGGTGCCATTATCATAGGAAGAAGTATCATAAGCTGCTGTACAAGTAAATTTATCAAGCAGGGAGGCATCCGGTTTATTACCAGCCAGAATTTCCTTTGCAAGAGCTACAGTTACAACTGCTTCATTTGCTACTGCCTTATAAACAGTCATGGACTGTTTGCCGTCTAAAAGGTTCTTTAAGTTAGCAACATCGCCGTCCTGTCCGGTAACAAGCGGTTGATTGGTTCCGGCATAATCTGATTCAATTGCCTGAGCTACACCAAGTGCTGTTGAATCATTGGAACATAGAGCAATATCAAGCTGAGTTCCATCTGCATAGTAAGAAGCTAAAACGTTCTGCATACGATTCAGTGCATTTTCTGTTTTCCATTTATCAGTTGCAACTTTCTCAAATTCCTTCTGTCCGGAAGGAATAACGATGGTTCCATTGTCAATATAGGTCTTTAAGGTATCCATAGCGCCATTAAAGAAGAAGCCTGCATTATTATCAGCAGGATCACCTGCGGTACATTCCATGTTGTATTTCTTGTCGCCTGCATTCGCAAGGTCTAAGGTATCAATGATATACTGACCCTGTAATTTACCTACTGTGTAGTTATCAAAGGATACATAATAGGAGATTGCATCTGTGTTCATAATCAGACGATCATAGGAAATAACCGGAATATTCTGATCCTTTGCATCCGTTAATACGGTGGATAAAGCTTCACCATTAATTGCAGCTACTACTAATAGGTTAACTCCTTCAGCAATTAGGTTCTGAAGATCATTCACCTGCTGATCACTGTCGTCATCCGAATATGTAAGCTCTACTTTATATCCCAAAGCTTCAAACTGAGCCTTTAAGTAGGCACCGTCTCTGTTCCAACGTTCCAGAGATTTGGTCGGCATGGAAACGCCTACTGTAATGTCCTTTGCATCTGTGGCAACCGGTGCAGTCGTTGCTGCTGCCTTTGTTGCAGTGGCATCTGTATCCGTTGATGTGGGAGTATCTTTGTCAGAACTACATCCAATCAGTGATATTACCATCATAACAGTCAATAAAATTCCTAATAATCTTTTTTTCATAATTAACTCCTCCTATAAATTTAGTTTGGTACAAAAAAACTATACCATAGGAGAAGTAGCACATGCTTTATAACCACTAGGGCATTCTTGGTGATGGCCGAAAGATTCCCAGAGCACTAGCAATATATTGATATGTCAGACAGGACAAAACAAAAATGTACTGGTATATTTTAGGATGTACGGTATACATTCAAGCCAATCGTACCAATTAAAATAAGTGTGATAAAGAAAATCTTAGGAATTGTCATGGATTCCTTAAAGAACAAAACTCCAATCACTTCGATCGCAGTGATTCCCAGTCCAGACCATACAGCATAAGCAACTCCAATTTCAATTTTCTTAAGTGCCATTGATAAGAACAACAAGCTGGCAACATAAGCTGCCAACATAGCTATTGTATATTTTAGGTTTGACAGTCCATGCGCCACCTTAAGCAACGCTGTTCCGGTCACTTCAAATCCAATCGCAAATATTAAGTATAACCAACTCATAATAAATCCTCCCACTGAATGTGTTCACTACTTTACTAAATATATGTTATAATATACCAGAGTTAAAATGGGCTGTAAACAAATCTTATCTGTAAATGGAGGTAGTTAAGCTATGTCAAATCAATTTCAATTTGAAGAACGCTCTGATTTTAGAATATGGCTGGAGGAAAACTGTCAGTCCTCAGAAGGTATCTGGATACTGTTTGGAAAAGCGGACGGACCTACAACCATGAGTGCCAATGATGCGCTGGAAGAAGCTTTGTGCTATGGCTGGATTGATGGGCAGATAAAGCGTATTGATGATAAGACATACCTTAAATACTTCGCCCAGCGGGTAAAAAATTCAGAATGGTCTAACAAAAACATAAAAACCGCTGAAATGCTTGAAGCTTCCGGCAAGATGACAGACTATGGAAGAATTAAAATCGAGGAAGCGATTCGAAATAAATACTTCAAGGCAAAAGAACGTGTTTCGGTCAATGACACTAATATAGAAGAATTTATATGCCTTATAAAGGGTACTGAACCCGCATGTTCCAATTATATTGCTATGTCTCCCTCTGTAAAACGGACTTATGCCCTGCATTATTTTGATGCCAAATCAGATGCAACCCGTGAAAACAGGTTAAAAAAAATTCTAGATCGTCTGAATCAAAATCTTAAACCAATGTAGGCAAGAGTCGCCAAAGGCAGCACATGGGAGGTATTATGATGATAGAAATAAAGAAAGAACAGATGAACCTGATTGCTGCTTTATTTACAGGAATAGAAGATTCCATGGTGAAAGCCTGCCTACAAGGTTATATGGGAAACGCATATGTCGAAAACATTGATAGCCCAAACGCCGCACTAATCGTGAGTGGCGAATACAGCTTTTTTGGTGGCGATCCAACTACTGCGCAAGCAGAGTATCTAATCAAAAACCTTTTTCAGGCTAATCAAAGTGAAAGTACGGTAGGTATCTACAGTGAGGACAAACCCGAATGGAGGAAGGCGTTATTATCCGTCGCTCAAAATAACCCGGTTGTCGTTCCCCGTTATGGTATCGCACAGAAGGATTATGACTTTGACCACGAAGTCCTTGATGGTTTCATCAATGCTGTAGCAAAAGAATTCACTCTTACACGTTTTAATGAAGATATATATCAGCAGGCCATCAATGAGGACTGGTCGAAGGAATTCTGCGAGACCTTTCCGTCCGCCGAAGATTATCTGTCCGGAGGCTTCGGATATGCGGTTTTGGATCACGGGAAAATGGTATCCGGTGCTTCAACCATGACCGTTTATGACGGCGGTATCGAAATTCAGGTTGCCACAGATAGCAAGTATACCAGACGAGGCTTAGCGCTCGCCTGTGCTGCTGCACTAATAAAGGAATGTACCGAAAGAGGGCTTCGCCCATGTTGGGATGCCGCTAATCTAAGTTCTCTGAATATGGCCTTAAAACTTGGCTACGAATATAAAGGGGAATACACGACAATACATATGAGAAAAACTCTTTTATAATAAGTGTCATATAATCCTAGTTGAGTTTTATTCCTGCACTTCACCTGATGCTTTAAAATTCATTTTTTATGCTTCTCGTGAACAGATTCTTAAGTACATCCTCCGCACATTTATTCTTATAGAGAATTTCATAAACCGCATTACAGATCGGCATGTCAACACCATAGTTTTTCCCAAGGTTTAACATTGCTTTGACGGTATGATAGCCTTCCGCCAGTTCAGAATAACTTTCTCCTAAAACAAACGCTTCACCAAACTGTCTGTTATGACTGAACTTCGAAAATACAGTCGCTTCATAATCACCCAGATGACATAGTCCATAGGCTGATAATTCATTTCCTCCCATTGCTCTAATCAGTCTCGATACCTCTCTCGTACCTCTGGACATAAGTGCTCCCTTTAGGGTTGACAGCTTAAGTCCGTCCAGCATACCTGCAGCAATACCAATCACGTTCTTTGCAGCACCACCGATTTCATTTCCCACTAGATCCTGCCCATAATAAAAACGAATTAACTCACTTGAGAATTGCTCCACCAGTAATTTCTTTACTTCTTCCTTATTACTGTCAATGACCATGCAATTAGGTATCCCATCCTGAAATTCCTGAACATGTCCCGGCCCCAACCACACAGCCACATCATTTGAGAAATCCAGATTATCGTTTGCGATTTGTGATAATCTACGTCCTGTTGTAATTTCAATCCCTTTCATGCAAAGAACAAATATTTTATTTGTTATATCCAAAGTCTTGATTTCATTCATTAGTCTTTGTAGCCCCTGAGCATTAATAGAGATAACCACAGTTTCCGTCTTTGTTATACAGTTGATATCCGTCGATAATCTTATCGTTTCCGGTAATGACAATAAATCATTTTTTCTCTCCCGTAAGAATCTCTGCATATGACTTGAATTATCGCGACCATATAAGGTTACCTCATGATTGATACTATCTAAATACCAGGCAATAAACGACCCCCAGCGTCCACATCCGATTACGGTTATTTTCATGGTTTAATCTCCTCTATGTATATTTCCCCGATTGGCTTATTTGCCGGCCTTGGACAGCTCTCAAATCAGGGTGTGAATTGTTTATTAATTCACAATGCTTTGTTAAACATATGTTATAATATACCAGAGTTGAAATGGGCTGTAAACAAATCTTATATTTACAATCGTTCATTAGAATTTTTGCCGGATTATGCGACAGAATACGGTATTATAGACTGGTATTGTACCGCTAAAATCATGTCATGATTCGTGTTGCTTTTCTTCCATCAAAAAAATCACATTTTAAATAATACTTAATATCGCTCTTCCATAGTGCGCGGTATTGTGTATCTTTATTACTGTCAGTTAAGTACCTTAAGGGATGCTGAACCGAGTTTATGAAATGTCCAATCAACTCGGAGGGATCCCTGAAACACTCCCAGTCACAAGCCTTACAATATGGCTTTTCCTTTATACTTTTTATTTTTAGGTTATAGAATTTACCGATATTTTCATTTCCTCGGTAACCACAGGGATATGTATTTCCATCATTAGCATCAACAAAGAAGAAATCAGTACCTCCCCTGCAAGGAAGCGAGCAGTCTTCCGCTTTATAATACTTAATTAATGAGTAGAGTGATACTAATGGAGTGAAAATTCGAATTTTTGAACGATAATTCGGTATTGTGTCCATCAGAGCCTGGAAGAGCTCCACTTTTTCCTCCTTGGTAAAGGTGATTATCGGATTGACCGAAGTTGCTCCATATACTGCATTCATATCTTGATTATTTTCCGGATCAACACTCATCGGATAGCAGGAATTGACCATGGTAAAACCCAGGTTAATTATGAATTGATAGAATTGCTCAAAGGCCTCTCTAAACTCTTCATAAAACAACTCCCGATCCGTCATCTTCATGGATATCTTGCCCGCTCCTCCGGTATTTCGGTTGATTCCCAGATTTGCAGCCGGGTATATACCATAGGAATGAAAAATAGGTAATGCCTTTTCTATTCCCCGAATAACACCCTGCAGCCCACGCATTTGTTCGTGTGTTTTTGCCTCAGCTGAATCAATACTGATCCAAAAATTCCGAAGTCTGGTTTTTGACAGCTCTTCTGCAAACCTGGATATCTTGTCCTTGAAATTAGCATTGTCCGAATCCATAAACATAAAGCCATTGGTTCCCGTTCTTATATATGGGATATTTGTACTCGAGGCATATTGAAGCATTCGCATTAATGAGGGCGTATCTAGAAAAGGCTCTCCACCGGTAAAAGAAAGCGCTTGAATGTTTTTATTTGATGCAGCATCAATCATTTTAAGAACTTCCGCCTCCGATATTTTACTTCTCTTAAAAAGCTCTGTTTTTCTCATACTGCACTGGGGACAGGTTGCATTGCACTGATCGGTAATCTGAATAATTAACTGTCCCGGAATCCGGCCTTTTATGATAGAGATAATATTATTACTTTGATATAGCGGGTTTTGTGAATTCATCATCGGTGTCTCCTTTAGCCTCTACCTACTGAATAATATTGAAAACCTTTTCGCTCCATTGGTTCCTTTGAATAAATATTTCTAAAATCAAAGAAGAACTTTCCTTTCATAGCCTTTCTTATCTTATCGAGGTTTAAGCTTCGAAATTGATTCCATTCCGTCATTAGAATCAAAGCATCTACTTCAAGCGAAGCATCATATTCATCCATGCAGTATTTGATGACCGAAATGCTCCTGTTTTCAAATAATTTAGCAGCATTTTGCATTGCCTTCGGATCATATACGCGAAACTGCGCACCCTGAGCAGCCAGCTCTTCCAATATACCAACTGCAGGGGACTCTCTCATATCATCGGTATTATTTTTGAATGCCAATCCCAGAATACCTAAGGTTTTTCCTTTTAGATGTCCCATCTCCCGAAGTACTATCTCAGCCAATCGCTTCTTCTGCTTTTCGTTTGCTTCAATGGTGGCCTTAACAATTCCAAGATTACACCCATATAAGTTACCGATATGCACTAGTGCTTTGGTGTCCTTCGGAAAACAACTGCCCCCAAATCCCGGCCCGGCATGGAGAAATTTCGGATTTATCCTGCCGTCCATGCCCATACCCATGCCAACCTGCTGTATGTTTACCCCAGTCTTTTCACACAACTCGGTCAATTCATTAATAAACGATATTTTTGTCGCAAGGAACGCATTTGAGGCATACTTAACCATTTCAGCAGTTTCAATATTTACAATCAGAAATGGGGTTTCATTTAAAAATAAAACCTGATAGACTTCCTTCATAACTGCAATCGCTTCTTCTGATTCTGCGCCAATTACAACACGATCTGCATGCGTAAAATCCTGAATTGCTGAGCCCTGTCTTAAAAATTCAGGATTTGATATAACTTCAAAGCTCAAACTCAAATTTCTGGCGACCAGCTCTTCTTTGATTATCTTCTTGACTAACTGTCCCGTTCCAACAGGGACAGTCGATTTATCCACGATTATTTTATGACTGTTCATATAGCGCCCAATTTGATGCGCAACCTCAAATACATTCACCAATTCAGCACTTCCATCTTCATTTTGAGGTGTACCGACAGCTATAAATATAATATCACATTCATTTACTGCCTGATATAAATCAGTAGTAAAACTGACTCTTTTGTTAAGTAAATTCTTTGCTAACAAATCCTCCAGTCCGGGTTCATAGATAGGCGGTATTCCTTGATTTAATTTACAAATGATTTCTTCATTCCGATCTACGCATGTAACCTGCCAACCAAAATCAGAAAGACATACTCCTGTAACAAGACCAACATAACCACTGCCAACAATAGCAATTTTCAGCATATTGATATACCTTAAGCTCCTATGTAGCTCAACCCCTTCTTTATTAATATTTCTTGATAGATATCAATCAATCCGTCAAACACCTTATTCCAGGACCTCTTTGAACTGAATTCAAGTGCGTTTTCCTTAAGATAAGTTCTTAAATCCACATCTCTGATGAGTTCATCCATGCACTTTGTAAGCTCTTCAACATTTCTCTCTGAAAACTTAACGCCTGTTTCCCCCTGCATAATAATTTCCCCTACTCCACCGGCATCCGCTCCTATTACCGGAATTCCGGAGGCCATTGCTTCCAGAATAACATTACCGAAGGTTTCCGTAGAGGATGGACAGACAAAGATGTCGCACGAGGCATAGATTTCAGAAAGATCCTTCCCTTTTTTAAACCCGGTAAAAATGGTATCCTTTGGAAACATTTGTTTACATTTATCCAGGTAAGGGCCATCTCCGGTTATCACCATAGCAACCTGCCCCTTGTATTTTTGTCGGATGCTATGATAGCTCCTACTAAGGACATCCAAATCCTTTTCATAGGATACCCGGCCAACATAGAGAAAGGTAACCTTATCGGTTATCCCGAGCTCATTTCTTAACCGCTCATTTCGATACATTGGATGAAAGCTCTTAAAATCAATACCTCTGCTAAATATTTTCGTATTATTAATTCCATGGTTAAACAAGAGCTTTTGTGCAGCATTGGAAGGGCAGAGTGTAATATCATTTTGCGTATGAAACCATTTTAAATAATTCCATATCGGCTGTTTAAGGAAATTCATTCTGTAGTAATCTGTATATTGTCCAAAATTGGTAGTATAGTTGGATATGGTAGGAATTCCATGCTTTTTTCCATAGTTTAATCCTGCTATCCCCATATTAAATTCTGTCATGATATGAATAATATCAGGCTGAAAAGCCGAGAGTGATGCAGAAATTCGAAATGTGTTAGGAAATGCAACCCTGTTTTCAGGGTACAGGATAAATTTGATACTAAGAAAGCGTTCAATATTGGAATCCTGCAATTCCATATCATATTTTGGTGCATATATTTTGTATTCTATTCCGGCCGTCTCGTAATACTGTATTAGTTTGGTCAGTGTATTCGTAACTCCATTAATCTGGGGTAGATAAGTATCTGCAAATAATGCAACTTTCATATACTGCCTCCCTCTTTGATTAAGAAAGAATAGAGTGCCATTGTTGCCTCGCTCGCAAGAACCGAGAAATATTTATAGTAATAAATTATGGATTCACAGACCCATATCGTTGAAGTAAATGCATACTCGATATCTCTATGTATACTTTTGGGTTGGCTAAAATAATCATTTCTCATCTGTAAAATCATTGAAGAAATATCATTTCTGGGTTCCATATTACTTGGCTTTAACTTGAATTTCTGTTTGATCCGAATACGAAAAAGCTCTAAGTGAAGTCTGATCTCGTAAAAGAAATGATGTAACTTTTTGTTGTGAAGTTCCTCGTTTAGATGATAGTAGCAAAAGAAGTCGCATACATAGTGACAGATCTCTCCAAGTGCTTCCGAAAATTCCTCTTGTGTTACTTCCTCTTCGGTCAACTGATTTGCCCTTTCACAGACTGTTAACAGACAATTCTCAAGAGTATGATGATTTCGATACGGTGAGGGTAAATCCGGCTTAATATTTCCATAGGAAAATGCTCGTTTATCCAGCTCAACCTCTACAGCGAAGTAACGATATAAAACTTTTGCAATAAAAAGATGTGTAAAAAAGTACATATACCTGCCTCCTTCGATATAATATTCTTACTTCTTATATAATTATATTATAAAATGGAATAAATAGTTTAAATTGTGTGTCAATTGTATCTAGTGTTTTTGTAAAATCATGTATATAAAATGAAATTTAGTTTTTCACTTAACGTGCCGTATCTACAACATGAGAAATAAGTGACAACACCAAATAGAAGGTATATAATTATGGAACTTATACTTATTGCTTATAACTAATTTGTTGTCTGAATTAAGTTTGTATCGGCAGCACTTAATAAATATTATTTTACTGACTAGACCAGTAACAATTATGAATGAAAATGGAGGAGAACAGATGGATTACATATCTTACTGTGGCTTGTTATGCCACAAAAGGATATAACGTGTGAAGGTTGCTTCTGGGGTCAAAATGACAGCACAAAAATGTGCGGTGACTGTGAAATCAGAAATTGTGCACGTGTACGCACTATCGAAAACTGTGGAGTATGCCCAGATTATCCTTGTGAAATTGTTGAAAGAAGAATTCCAGTGGATTGTGAAAGCAGAATAAGGCTTGATAAAATCGCCGGATGCAGATGATAAAGCTAACTAAGAAACCTAAAGCATTGAATATCTGATTTTAAATAAATCTCACTTTTGGGTAGCTAATTACAGTAGATAATTATTTGGAGGGAAACATGAAAGTCTTGTTATTAGATGGGAGTCCTAAAAAGGATGGTGCGACTTCTCTCATTACTGAAATTATAGCAGAGCAATTATCTAAAATACACATTGTTGAATCTATTTGTCTTGGAGATAAAAGAATTAATTATTGTATTGGTTGTAAAGCATGCCATATTGATGGTATATGCTGTCAAGACGATAATGTCGAATCAATTGTTCACTCCATTTTCCAATCTGATGTGATGCTGACTGTTGTACCATCTTATTGGGCTGACGTTCCGGGGCAGATGAAGGTTTTCATAGATAGGTGCACACCCTATAGCAACACGAATCCGAATAGAGTAGAAGTAATTCATAAACCTAAGGGTTATGTGATTGCTCTCCGAACAGGCTCAAATCCTACGGAATGTGAGGAAATTATAAAAAGCATCAATCATTTTTATGGTCATATGGAAATCGAGGAAAAAGGGAGTGCTTATTTCTGCCGGATAAATGACAGGTCGGATATAGAAAAGCAGCGCGATTCTATCACTCTATTATGTGATGAGTGGTTTCAGTAAGAGGAGGATAAGAACATGTGGAAGCTCTTCATATTCTATGGTAATAGATTACGTTAGTGAGTAATCCAAATGGAAGTAATCATTAATGAATCAATTGTGCTTATGCAACAGCATAAGCTTATTAACTGTAGAATAACGGAGATAATTAGATGAAGATAGAAAACAATATTATAAAGTATTACTTAAAAAATGTGATGTTTATTACCGGCACCTCCTACGCGGGTAAATCAACAATGGTATCCCTGCTGGCAGAGAAATATGGGCTGGTTCCATGTGGAGAAAACTATCACTCAACAGTTGCTGATGAAGTTATAGTGCCGGAACGTCAACCAAATTTGTGTTATTTTCGGACAATGAAAGATTGGCAGGAATTTATCAATAGGACACCGGAAGAATATGATAACTGGATACTTGGTGGTGCACGGGAAGCTGCTGAGCTTGAAGTGGCAGAATTGATTCGTATATCGCAAAATCAAAAAGTGATTGTGGATACGAACATACCGCTTGATATATTGCATGAGATTGCAGACTATCATCAAGTGGCTGTTATGCTGTCGCCGCAGGTCATGTCCGTTGAGAAGTTTTTTGATCGCCATGATCCGGATAAGATTTTTATAAGACAACAGATTCTGCAGGCCAACAATCCCGAGATCACAATGAAGAATTATAAAGCATGTATCGCACGGGTAAATAGCAAAGAGCATTACGATGAATATTCCAATAGTGGATTCTTTACGTTGGTAAGGTCTGATGCTGAGAAAGACACCAAGGCTGAAACTTTAGGGGCTCTGGCGAAACACTTTAGATTGAATGAATGATTTTGAATCATCCATTTATAGTAATGTAAAAAGATAACCTTCTCTTTCGTTTGAGTAAAGAAAGAATATTAGCTCACCAACAGACTTTGATATCTGTAACGGTGAGCTAATATTTTACCGTGATTTGATTAATATTTTTTATGATAATATATTACTAATGAGAAGTATGCGACAGGCATAAAGATTATTGTTATTTTAAGAAAATGCAAAAATGGTATTTTTATAGTGTTATATAAAATAATCGAAATAAAAATATAAAAATAACTTAACCAAAATGCTGTATAACCGGCTTTTGTATTAATAAAGATATTCCTCTCCTCTTTTTCAAGCTCAATATTCTTCCTCATTTCAGGTTTTTTCAGCGCATATTTATAAAGAACCAACATTACAATCCCTGTAGGAAGGAACCCTATCGTCATTCCAGACATTATGCCTTTTTGGTAATCAAAAATAAAACCTGTAATACCTGCTACTATGCCTATCATAATAAATATCAAAGAGAACCGGATATCCTTCTTAATAAATTTTTCAACATTCATAGTCATCCTCCTCAAAAATGAAAACTTCTTCAATCGTCTGATGAAACACCTTGGCAATTTTATATGCCAAAAATATTGATGGATTATACTTTCCGCCTTCAAGAGATATTATCGTTTGTCTAGAGACGCTCACTTTTTCTGCTAGCTCTTGTTGTGTAAGACCAAGTTCTTCTCTCCTATACTTAATCTGATTTTTCAATCATGTTCTCCCTTCCTTTCAATGTAAAATCAACTTTACATTTGTAATATAATACCATTTAAATCAAATGTCAAGTAGGCTTTACATACATATATAAAATAAAGCATTGTACGTCAAAACAAATACCAATATTTATGATAATATAAACATAAGGAGGTGCTTATTATGAAAGCATGGGACTCAATTCAAAACTCAATTCATTGGATTGAAGAAAATTTATCAAAGAAAATCGAAATAGAAGAAATGTCTGGAGTAGCATATCTCTCACCATTTTATTATCAGCGGCTTTTTAACAGGCTTGTAGGAAAACCGGTTATGGAATATGTGAAGCTTCGCCGGCTGGCAAATGCGGCCGATTATCTGGCAGCTAACGTAAACAGCAAAATTATCGATGTGGCTTTCCAATTCGGCTTTGAGAATCATGAAACCTTTACGCGGACTTTTAAGTCAACCTATGGGGTGACTCCTGAGAATTACCGCTCCGAACCACGTCAACTCTCACATTTTCTTATGCCTGACATTTCTTTAAACTATCGTCTGGTAGATGAAAATGTACCGCTAATTTCCGATGGTATCACACTAGAGGTTAGCAGAAAACAATTGAATACGCCCCGCGTGTTCTTAGGTCTGAGTATTCAAAATCCAATCGGTGATACTCCGGGTGTCGATTTATTGGGTGAATTATGGGATAAGTTTCACCAGCAAAAATTAGTTATGAAAAACTTATTGCCAAATGGACAGGAAGCCGGTGTCTCTTCACCAGGTGAAACTCCCGGCTTCTTTACGTACTTTGCAGGAGCAGAGCTTGGTTCTACAGATGATACAATAACCGATTTATCTGAGTGGAGTATGCCCCACGGAAATTATGTTATCTGTACCTTTGAGGCAGAAAACTTTTACCTACTAACAACAAACGCGCTGAATAAAGCACGTGATTACATGTTTGGTGTATGGATGCCTAATCATAGTTTAGTTTCAGAACCATTTATGGCTGAGTTATATTATGATACAACCCCCGAGGCTTCAAAGATGGAGATATGGCTGAAGGTAAATGAATAATATCTTCTTATTTTAACTTGTAATATTTTGAACAAATTCCAGTATAAAGCCCTGATAACAAATAGGTTTATATTGGGATTTGTTTTATGCCCAATATAAACCATATACCGTCTTGGATCAATATGTGTAATTCTTGATGGATATCTATTTACTATAACCAATGACTATAAACAATATGTCATTTTATCCTATATATTGAAACATGTGAGTTTGCCATTGTGTCAAAGGACTAACTCCTCTTTTATTATAATTATCAAGTGCAGTTTGAGCATTAATAAAGTTGTTTTCACTGCTTCTATCGGCAAGAAATGTATAGTCAAGGCCTCCCTTAACCTCTTCTCCCGAATATATTTTTAAGCATTCCAGCAAATCAGGTCGGCTTAGGTCAAATGGCACCCAATCCGTACTTGCAGCTACTCCCATATAGTTATAGCCATCCATGCTTTTATGTAAGGATTCCACTCTTTTCATCCCATACTGAAACGATATATTTAAAAGCACAATCCCGTTCTTTACTAAATATTCTCTGGCCCCTTCTAAGACAATTCTTCGAAATCCAAATCCATCATCCCAATCACTTGACGGTGGATTTGATAATATGAAATTAACTTTCCCTCGTAATTTATCAAATTCTTGTTTCTCTTCTCCATTAAAGGGGCTATAGGAATCAGCCAGCATAAAGCAAACTTTATCAGTTACATTGTTGTCCTTAGCATTTTTTGCGGCAATATATATATTTTCTTTGGAAATGTCTAGACCATATACTTTATCAACTAATTCTATTTTTGCAGCAAGTATGGCTAAGCAACCAATTCCGGTTCCCCAGTCGATACCAATACCATTTAATATCTCTTTGTTATTAGTGATAGCTTCTATCAAAATATAACTTGCCGGAGTTAATGAAAAAGTACCCATTGGATGCTTTAATGAGATTCGCCCTAATCCGTTCGTAAACTCTTTCTCTAAAATGGTTTCTTTATACCATTCTGTTCGTAGCAGCTTCATACATATTTGTGGCTCAACATCAAGTTCTCGGCAGGGTTTACATTCAACAAAGCCAAACTTGCTGACACTTTTGATCGATGCTTTGTTTTGTGGATCTGCAAGAATATAGATACACTCAACCTCGAGTTCTTCAAAACAAATATGAAGCAGAACGGGCAAGGCCTCAGAGATATAACCTTTTCTCCAATAATCTTTCCAAATGTCATAGCCAATCTCTACTTGTTTCAGATCATTATCCAGATAATGATATCCGCAGGTTCCTATAAATTTCTCTGTGATAATATCAAACATACCGTAACGAAGATGTCCTTTCCCTTCAGGGCTCTGATAATGCTCAATAATACCTTTTGCTTCCTCCCTGTCACATGGAGGATCACTAAAATACTTACACATGTCAGGGTCTGAAAACTGCCTATATATTGCCTCCAAATCGTTCAACTGCAATAAGCGAAATTTTAGCCGTTCCGTTGAAAAAGGTTCTGATAAACTCATAATATTACACCTCTCCTAATTGGTTAGAAAATCTGACATAAGATTAGACCATGACACACGCAAGAGCCTTTTCGATATATGCAATTCCCTTTTCATAGCTTTCTGCAGCTTCTTTCAGGATTGGAGCCAGCGAGGCGCTACGTTCCTCATTGACACCCCACGGTGAATCCCATGAGAGGTATGGACGTGCCTGAGCAAGGAGTTCAACCTCGTGCTCGAAATTCAACTCAGCGAACCGGAGATTCTCAAGGATACTTTCGCCGTACTTGTGCCCGATTTCGTGGAGGTACGTCACAGCAGCCTTGCGGACGGAGGAGTATACCTGGTAGCAATATGCATCTGCTGCACCTCTGTCCTTTCCCTCGTGTGAGTATTCGTCCGCCCACCGTTTGTAGAATTTAATACCCTCACCCATAACCCCTTCTTCATCGAGGTCCTGTCGTGCGTGCTTTACTGCAGCCTCGAGAGAGGCTATCTCCGCCTCGCGTTCATTGAGTGGCGATTGTCTGCTGTTGATAAGTATTGCGCCAAAGGCGGGTACCCCCTCGCAAGTAGAAGCTCTGTTCCAGGTCTCTCGGTGATAATCATCAATGCCAAGGTATGTGCCTCTTCCGATGAACTTTTGTGCGTCTTCGTCGTAGCCGCAGACTACATCCCACTCAAAGTTGGTGAAGGCATGCCACACCAACGCAGGTTTCCCCCCATCAATGTGGTGCTTGACGCCTGCAATCATGGTTTCGGAAATATCCTTGCCCTCTTGGTCATAGCAGGGGAGTTCTGTGATGTCAAACCCCAGATACCTAAGGAAGTCCGGCGTCCATTTGTCGTAAATACAGGTTGGGCGACTGGGGCAGCCTCCTGCAATCATAAACGCTGAACCTGAAATACCCTGTATGTATTCGGGTGAATACTTCTCACCCATGTAGGAAAGTATGATACGCACACCTTCGAACAGCGGATCATAATAACGGTAGTTATCCATATTAACCAGTACCATGTCTTTGTCTCCTTTTATATAGTTTATTGTCAAGGTAAAGTAGATGCGATCGTAATGACGTAGTTCATCTCCACTCGACTGGCGCGCCTGTGTGGGAGTGACGCCGTATAGCCTCTTAAAAGCCACCCCAAAAGCATCAGACGTCTCGTAGCCGTACATGAGGGCGATGTCAATCACCTTCCGGTCGGTCGCACGTAGATTCTCAAGCGCACGAGTGAGCCTTCTCCGACGAATATACTCGGTGAGAGTATACCCTGCTGACAGCACAAAGAGCCGTTGAAACAGCCCAATCGGGCAAGCAGTAATGTGTGCCACTTCGTCGAAGTCAATATCTCTTTCGAGGTTCCTTTCAATATATCCGATCGCCTGATTCAGCCGACTAATCCAATCCATCACGCACCTCCTTACTTGATAATATTACACGGTAATAGAATTTACGTCCCGTTAATTTAAGAACAGAAAAAACGGAACATTATATAAAAGCTCAGTCTATATTTATACCATACATTTCCTCATATATAACATTTTTAGCTTAGCAATAAATAGTATCTATGTCAATAATCATAAGGAAATATAAGGAATGCAAATACTTCTATATGTAAATCATTTTTCCCAATCCGGATATATCTCTTTGAAGGCTGATCTGTAACAAATCATATATTCGTGAATTACATATCCATGATAAGAGCCAACTATTTGGAGCGCATCAAATAGTTGGCACAGGAATTGTTGACTTTACTTTGTTCAAAGAATTTATACAAAGTGAAAATACATATATAAACTTTGAAGTAAGACCTGTAGCGTCAGCAGTGGAATCAAAAATCGCTTTAGCAAAATTATTATCAAGTTAAAAATGCGTAAAATCTTGTTACACTACTTTATATGTCAGAAGATTGCAACTAACCGTAATCTATAATAGTTAATTAGTTATATTTCGTTTGTGTCTTAAAAATATACAGCAGAACAAATAGCATCATTATTTTTCTTAATAAAGTAATATAATTTTGCTACATTTTCGGCTAATAGTTCATCCTCTTCTTGTATAAAATACGCGACAAAAAGCAATTCAATACTCTTCATAAGGCAGCACATACTATCTTTCTCCAGCCTTGTCAGTTTATTGATTTCTTCATATCCCTTAATAAAGTTGGAAATGATTTCATACCATTGCTTCACCTCGTCCGGTTTCATTTCATGATTAATAAGAAGTCCCATCAGAAAATAGCAAATATCAAATATTCTCACATTTTTCTGACTTAAGTCAAAATCTATGTACCCCGAGAATACACCTTTATCAAAAAGGATATTACCGTAATGCATATCTCTATGAATCAATTGTCTCGGGAGCTTATCGTAGCAAGCCTGAAGCTCCTTTAAATCCTCTTCAAAATCTACTTCTGAACAATATCGATATTGATTCTCTTTCATAATATCAGTTATCCATCCGTTCATTTCATCAACTAGGCTATTATCCCAAAAACTAATCTTTTGCTCACAGATCAAAAATGCGCTGTGTAGTTTCGCGACTGCTTTTCCTGTTTCATAAGCAATCCCCGGGTAATCCTCTTGATAGATATCCAGTACATGCTTTCCCGTCAATTTATTCATCATAAGATAATATCTACCACTACACTCCACATAGTCTTGTCCCTCAATTGTCGGTATCGGTTTTGCAACCGGTATTCCACATTCAACTAACGTTTTCATCATTTGTATATTTCGCTCTAGGTCTGCCGGATCAGTATTCGTTTTTATTACATAGTCATCCCCTATCGTCCAGACTGTATCGTAGATTTGATTAATCTCCGAATTTATACCCCACTCTACTAACAATTCCATGATTTTATCTTTCATTTCTCCGGCACCTTTTCTCTTAACTAATAAAATTCTTTTTACAGTTTTTACGGACAGATGATAATTATCAGCTATTTGACTAATGGAACATCCGGTCAAATATTTCGTGTACACATGACTGTTTCTCTTCTCCAGTTCCTTCCTATAGGAAGTCATGGCACCCCACTTTTCTTTATTATCCTCTTTTTTCGGTATATAAACATAATATCCCTGCGTATAGCCTTGAATTAATTCTAGTAATTCGGAAGGGAAGATATCTTTTCCTTTCAAATATTTCATAGAAGCACCACTCTTTCAAGATTCTTATCCGTATTTATTTTACAATACTTTTAATCCAAGTTGTTGCACAAGTTTAATTCTGTCTAAAGCATGGGCAATAACAAACGGTGTAGCACCTACTCCTTTACTTGTTTATTCACATGTTTGATTTTCAGTTTTAAGATGGACATCAAATGGGAATTGTTGTATTATCTTAGTATAAAAATAACTTTGCTGAGGAGTATAACATGAAAAGTAAGAGACTAACCCGTCGCTTAATGAAGTTACTAATCGCATTATTGATTTTGATATTAACAGCTGTTTTAATACATATATTTATCAATCCTTACCGTGGAAACGTATTTAATTGGGAAAAACAAAATGTATCTCTCAATCAATCATTTACCAAAGAAAAAGCAGCGGCAGATTTAAAGTATCTGTATAATCATTATTCTGCTATCGAATATACATTTATGGATGGCGTGCCAACTGACTTTGATAAACAATACAATTATGAAATTAATCATTTGCCGGAAACTATAACTTTATTAGATTTGTGGCAGTCAGCATCCAGAATAGTAAATACACTCGGTGTAGGTCACGATAAAGTATATTGCTATAATAAAGAGTATACATCCTATGATGTATCTTATCATATGGAAAATGATATACTATATATTGATATAGATGGACAAAATCATAAAATAACATCGATTAATGGAGTTCCACTAAATACAATTCTAGAAAATGCATCCATCCTGTTATCCTATGAAAACGACTTGTATAGAGACTATTTAGTCGTCTCATACCTACAAACTTCCTCAGGACTTTCATTATTAACCGGTAAGTATTCGGAAAAGTATGTAGTTACCTATGTTAATAATGCTGCGAGCGCTACATTAGAAATTCAGAAGAAGCAATCTAAAGTAAACCAGTCTTCCACAAAAGATTTTGTTTCTTATAAGATTGATACCGATCATAATCTAGCAATATTAACATTGATGCAATGTAAAGATAATAAACATTACAAAAAAGTACTTCAGGATTTATTTACTGAAGTGAAAGAAAATTCAATTTCCAATATTGCTATAGATTTAAGAAATAACGGAGGTGGCTCTTCATTCGTTGCCAATGAATTTATTAAATATCTCAATGTAAATAAAATAGACGATTTTACTTCATCTTTTCGTTTAAAACTAATTAATTTTAAATATCCATTTCATAATATTAAAGGAAACAAGAAGAAAAATTTAATTTTTACCGGCAATGTGTATGTACTAACCTCAACCGAAACATTTAGTAGTGCCATGGATTTTTCCGTATTACTACAGGATAATGGTTTGGCCAAAGTAATTGGCGAGCCTTGCGGAAATAAGCCCTCCTCCTATGGTGAAGTAATAGACTTTCATATGCCAAATTCAAAATTATATTTTTCCTGTTCTATTTGTTGTTTTGATCGACCTATGAAAGCCCTTACAAACGAGCCCTACCAAACCCCAGATTACTTAACAATCGCTGATTTGGCAGACGAGAAACTATATGAAATAATAAAGAGTAACAACAAATAATACATTTAATCCATTTTTACAAAGCTGAGGGAGAAGACGAATGGCGGAGAAAATATTTCCGAACGGAGTCCCTTCGACAATGTGTACATGGATCGGTCCAAGAGGTTCTCCTTCATTTGACCAGAAATACACGACATAAGAGCCAATTTTAAATATTTACGGCATTACCAATTCCCCCTTGCTTCGCAAACCGAATGATCAGGTCCTATATGTTTTGGTATCTGAGCTAATTTTGCTTCCTTCTCAATTGCGAGTTGATTTCGATAAGCCATAAAAAGTTCTCTATCTTCTATCTTATAAAATTCATTCCTTATTGGCATAATAACTAAATAAGTTTATCCCGTTTAAACAAATTTGCCAACAAGGAGTGTATCTATGAAAACAGAACATGTCACAAATAAAGGAACGCAAACCACCCGTATTCCAAATAAATTAGCAGAAGAAAAATCCCCCTACCTATTACAACACGCTTATAATCCTGTAAACTGGTATTCCTGGGGTGATGAAGCCTTTGAGAAAGCCAAGAAAGAAAACAAACCCATCTTCCTCTCTATCGGCTATTCCACCTGTCATTGGTGCCACGTCATGGCGCATGAATGTTTTGAGGATCAAGAGATATCCGAGCTTTTGAACGACGCCTTTATCTGCATCAAGGTTGATAAGGAGGAACGCCCTGATATCGATACCGTTTATATGACTATCTGTCAGATAACCACCGGGCAGGGCGGTTGGCCTCTGACCATCCTAATGACACCGGAGCAGAAGCCCTTCTTTGCAGGTACCTACCTTCCAAAGAACAGCCGTCCGGCAGTACTTGGCTTGATAGATTTACTTGTTCAGGTCAAATCCGACTGGCTTGAGAATCCTGATGGTATGATTGCTACCGGAGATAAGCTAGCAGATATCTTGAAGCGGGAATTTGAAGCTTCTTCAGACAGTGCGGAGGTCACGAAGGATCTGGTCAATCTTGCAGTCACTCAGATGAATCAGAATTTTGATCATGATTTTGGCGGCTTTGGTAATGAACCGAAATTCCCCACGCCCCATAATTTGATGTTTTTGTTGCGCCATGCCCAGCTTGAGGCAGATGAGAAATCCCTATTCATGGTTGAAAATACGTTAAAACATATGTATCGCGGAGGTATTTACGATCACGTCGGGTATGGATTTTCCAGATATTCCACCGATGCCAAATGGCTGGTACCACATTTTGAGAAAATGCTTTATGATAACGCACTGCTTGCAGCCACTTATGCAGAGACCTACCAATATACCAAGGATCCTCTGTATAGAACGGTTGCCGAGCAGATATTTGAATATATAAGAAGAGAGATGACAGATCCCGAAGGCGGCTTCTACTGTGCACAAGATGCTGACAGCGAAGGCGTGGAGGGCAAATATTACACCTTTACCCCGGAAGAGATTGATAATATACTTGATAAAGATGATGCTTCCTTCTTCTGTGAATATTTTGATATCACTAAGGAGGGCAATTTTGAGGAAGGTAGCTCCATCCCTAATCTCATAAAGTCCCACGAGTTAAAATCAGATAACGAAAAGGTTATGCGTGCTTGCAACAAAGTGTACTCCTATCGACTGGACAGGGCTAGGCTTCATAAGGATGACAAAGCCTTAACTTCTTGGAATGCCTTGATGATTCATGCATATGCAACTGCCGCCAGAATCTTTCAAAATGAAGATTATGTCGATGTGGCAAAGCGCGGCGTGGAATTTATCAATACCAGATTGACCGATCCGAACGGACTCCTTTATGTTAGTTACCGTGACGGTACACCCGCCCACTTTGGACTGATTGATGACTATGCTTTCTATGGCATGGCTCTACTTTCACTTTACGATGTAACCTTCGACATTGATTACATTCATCAGACCTGCACTCTGGCAGACCGTATGATAGAACTTTTCTGGGACAAAAAATACGGCGGCTTTTTCCTAAATGCTAATGATGCCGAGAAGTTGATCTACCGACCCAAGGAGGTATATGATGGTGCAATTCCCTCCGGCAACTCTGTCGCCGCCTATGTATTTCAGCGTCTTGCTAACCTTACCGCCAATTCTCATTATATGGAATATGCCGGCAAGCAGCTTACGTTTCTTGCCGGCCAGGTAAAAGATTACCCTGCCGGACACAGTTTCGCACTCGTCGCATTTTTACAGGCGTTATATCCTTCCAAAGAAATTGTCTGTGTGGTTAGTGAAAATGAAGATTACAAGGAGCTTTCCGATTATTTAGCTGAGCATTTTGAGCCTAACACTACGGTGCTCTTAAAATCAGAGAAGAATTTCGAAAAGGTGCTTGAGGTTGCCGATTATGTAGAAGACTACCGTATCCTTAATAACAAAACCACTTATTATGTATGTGAAAATCATCAATGCATGGCACCTGTCAACGAACTGATATCTTAGAAACAGAAATACAATTTGTAAACTTTGCAATTCTTTTTAATATATATAAACGCTTACTACTACATCAGTCTGATATATTATCACAGTATCAGACTGATGTAATTTATTTTAACGAATTCAATTAACTCTGACTCAGAACAATGGAGGTATTATGGCAATTAAGGATAAACGCGCTATGCCATGCTTGGTGTATTGTGTATGAAAACCTGCTCCGGCTATTGGGTAAGATTATCCGTCTAAGGAACAATCGACGTTTCAAGGAGAATTTCCCACTATTATTGTTTCTTATATTGACCAACCACTTATTAACAACTATAATTTAAAGTAATAATTTTGAAGGGAGATGATAGTTATGATAATCAATAATATAATAACTCGTAACAACAATAAAAGGAGGGTGACAATAATTTAGCCCTCTTAAAAATGGAGGAAATTATGTTTAACAAATTAAGCGATTACTTAATAAAGCCAAAGCTCTATACTCCAAGCACAGGTAAGTTCTGGGATGATGAGCATATATCGAAAGGAATGCTTGAAGCACATCTCAATCCTAATTGGCATGCAGCAACCCGTAAACTCGATTTTGTTAATAAATCAGTAAAGTGGATTGCTTCCATAGCTCAACCCACACAATTTCATCAATTACTTGATTTAGGTTGCGGACCTGGAATTTATGCAGAACGCTTTCGTAATGAATGTTATACAGTAACAGGTATTGACTTTTCAAGACGCTCAATTGAATATGCAAAAGAACAAACTTTACTTAATAAAAGCAATATCGAGTACCACTACAAAAACTACTTGACAATTGATTATGTAGAACAGTTTGATGTAATAACATTGATTTATTGTGATTATGCATCGTTATCAATTACAGATAGGCTTATTTTATTAAGAAAAGTACATCAAGCATTAAGACCGAACGGGAAATTTATTTTTGATGTGTTTACACCTCTTATGAGAAAAGCTGAAAGTTGTTCATGGTTATACTGTGAAGAGGGTGGTTTTTTTAGCGAAAAGCCACATATTTGCCTAGATTCCGTTTATCAATATGATGATGAAGATAATACAGAACTTAGGCAGTCTATTGTTATAACCGAAGATGCAGTAAATTGTTATAATATATGGGACCATTTTTTTACTAAGGAAACACTGATATCAGAAATTCCGCCCATAGGTTTCAATTCATTTGAATTTTATGGCGATATTGCCGGGAAGGGATTTTCAGATACCGGAGAAACTATTTGTGGTGTTTTTACTAAGTAGAAGCTTCGAATAATATAAGCATTCGCTCAAGTTACAGGATTTTCAATTACCTACAAAGGAAAGAATAATGCCACACAAAGGCGTACCCTTTGGCTCTATGCTGAAAGGTACGCTTTTCTTTGTATTAGCATCTAGACAAACATTTATTTGGATTATTTCGCATCTGTAATTACCGGTTGACAACTATATCAGTCTGATATATTATTGCTGTATCAGACTGATATAGTTTTTTTTACAAATGGAGGTATTATGGCAATTAAGAATAAGACGCGTTATGCCATACTTGGTGTATTGTGCATGAAACCCTGCTCCGGCTATGACATCAAGAAGTTCTGCGATAAGACTATTTCGCACTTTTGGAATGAAAACTTTGGACACATCTACCCTGTTCTGAAGAAACTTCAGGAGGAACAAATGATTTCTATGGAGGATAAAGATCAAGAGGAACGGCGTAAGATCTATCATATTACCGAAAAGGGACTTAAGGAATTTAAGGAATGGCTGATTCAACCGCCGGAATTACTACCACCCCGTTCGGAGTTAATGCTTAAGCTGTCCTTTGGTAACTATATGCCAAAGGAGCATGTACTTGATATGCTCGCGAAAGTCAAGGAGCGCAACAGCGGCAGTCTCGAGCTGTACAAAGGGATGGAGGCTTCTTATCTTAAGAATGAAGCAGCAAAAAAAGATCCTGCCTTTCCCTATTGGCTGGCTTCCCTTCGTCTTGGTATTATTAATACCGAGGCAACTTTGCTTTGGTGTAACGAGACAACAGCATTATTAACGGAGGATAATTCCTCCATACAAAACAATGGAGGAATATTGTAGAATGTCCAAGATCTTATTTGTAAATGGTAATCTGCACGGTCACGTCAATCCTACTCTTCCGGTGGTCAAGGAGTTGGTAACACAGGGTGATGAAGTGTATTATTTCTCGACAAGGGAATTCCGTACTAAGTTGGAGGCCTCCGGTGCTATTTTCCTTGATTATGGTGAGAAATTTGATGAATTTATACATAACTTTCGCCCACATGGCACTCACCCGTTTTACACCATGATGGAATATATGCTGGCCTTCGACAGAATCATCATTCCAATCGTTGTCAGTAAAACCGTAGATATTAGATTTGATTATATGATTCATGATGTGATGTTTGGCGGAGGCCATATTTTAGGAGATAAATTAAAGCTCCCCACGATAGCTTCCTGCTCCTCCTTTGTTATGGAGAAGCCGCCTCTCCCCGGCCGTATGCTGGAGCCGGGTTTTCATCCTCAACTGGACTATCTGTATGAAGAAATGAAAAAAGCCGAAAAAGAGTGGGGTATCAATGACTTAAAGATCTCTGATATCTTCTTTTTGGATGCACCTTTGGTACTGGTATACACCTCCCGTCTGTTTCAGCCGCAAAGTGATTCTCTGGATGAGCGATTTCGGTTTGTCGGTCCCTCAATCACGGACCGAAAGGAAACCATCGATTTTCCCATCCATAATACCTCCGAACAGAAGTTAATCTACATTTCTCTTGGCACAATAAATAATCATCAAACTGCTTTTTATCAGAAATGCTTTGAGGCCTTTTCGGAAACCAATTATCAGGTTATTCTCTCTGTTGGGAATAAAACAGATATAAGCTCATTAGGAACGGTTCCGGATAATTTTATTGTAAGAAATTATATTCCCCAGCTTGAGATCCTAAAAAAGACCGATGTATTCATCAGTCACGGGGGTCTTAATAGTATCAGTGAGGCCTTATACTATGGGGTTCCTGTTATTGTCATTCCGATTGCCAACGATCAGCCTGCTGTTGCAAAACGAGTGTCTGAACTTGGAGCCGGCCTGGAACTTAGACTGGAAGAAATCACGCCCACCTTATTAAGGGATAGCACAAGTACTATCATATCAAATCATAATTACCGGTCTCACAGTCAGGAGCTTGGAGAAAGCTTCATCCGTGCCGGTGGTTACCAAGCAGCCGTGCATGAAATTAAATGCTTTGCACCGCAAAATATTCCTGACATATGCATATGATATAGTAACGCTATCTTGAGGTGCTTACCATGCCGCTTCGTTGGGTGTATGAACCGTATCTTACTAATTACGAAGCCTTATTATTATTTAATGCATTGATGAATCATCCGGATGTTTATTATTATAAACCGATAGCAATTGCAAAGCGTGAGGAAACAGGCATGAAGTACCGCTACTTATGTATAGCGATACCTAAGGATAACCCATTTATATCCTCCCACTTCGCTGACATTGAAGTTTATAAACCACGGCTGGGGGCACCTTATGTTACTTTTTTGTACCGGATGGAATTTGATCACTTATTTCCTCATCGTATTCTTGACATTTAATATTGGGCTTTTGCATATATAGCTTGTATAATACAAGAGACTTCACGCACCTCCCAAACAGTACATTATGGGAAATATGCGAAGCCTCTTGTTTTTGAATCAGTTTTTAACATGTTTTACATATTATGTCTGTATATTCAATCTTGCTATATATTCTGCAGCCTTTTTCACCATATCCTGATGAACCTTCTGTACCACTCCTGTGCCATGCGTTTTACTGTTCTTAAAATGGATATCCATATGTCCGCTGATACCGTTATCCTTTATGGCATCATAATTATATCCAAAGCCAAAGCCTGCACTACGCCCATATACCCAGTTGCCTTCCGGTTTATTTTCCAGACCGGCATGAGGCATGGCTGTCATGGATCCTGCTAAGGTATACCCTGCAACCTCTACAACTACCGCTCTCCGCTCCCAACTATAGCCACCCCAGATCTCTTTCATAGTTTCGGTGTCTTCCTTGGTAAGTGTTTCTACATCAGCATGGTTCGTTCCATAGGTTCTTGTAACCTGAAACGATTTTCCGGTATCCACATCCGTAACCACTGCATCCATTCCCCTCTTCCAGATATCCCTGACCTCGGTAAACCAGTCCAAATCACCGCGGTATGGAGCCTCCTTTACAGATGCCAACCTAATGGTTGCGTCTGATGTTGATGTAAAATCAGGTAATAATAACTGCATCGTTGTTTTTCCGATGGTTCCATTCGCCGTAATACCGTTATCTTTTTGAAAATTCTTAACCGCTTCTTTTGTGTAACTTCCATAATACCCAGTCGCTACGGGATATGTAAAATAACCCAATTTTTGTAGGGTTGACTGCACCTGTACTACATCGGATCCCCTGGATCCGACTTTAAGTGAGGTTGCTGCATAAGCATTCATCGGTACTGATGTTGATGCTATTATTGCTGCCATACATAGCGTTACAATACGTAGGATCATTTTATTTCTCATTTTTCTGTCTCCTAACTTAAGTTGCATTTCTGTTATGGCAATATTGTATTACGTATTTGTTACATTGTCAACGTTTTATTTAACATTTCTGTAACATATGTGTTACATATATGTAATACTTGGAAGCTCAAACATTATATACCAGAATCAGAGTATCGATTCTGCTGACACCTATAAAAACATCGTATAGGACGCCATTTCTCATTACATAAAAAGACTATCTCATATCCGAAAGCCCTAGCTTTCTGGATATGAGATAGTCCCCATACTTAATCAAAATTAACACACTTCTTAATTAATGGTATCGTTTATTTTTTTCATCATCTGTTCCATCTGATCAATTTCATCCTGATTAAAAATATCATATATTTCTTTGATAAAATTAGAATTATAGTTATCATTAATTCCATATTTTTCAGAGAATTTATCTGTTACCTCCAGAAAATATTCTCTCCTATCCTCTGTGGACAGTACCTTTCTAATATAGCCTTTATTAATCAGATTACTAATCCTATAGGTTGCATTTGGTTGTGATATATGAACATAATTCGCAAACTGATGTACCGTCGGCCTATTTAATAAATATATTGCTTCCACACAATAGGATTCTGTCGGAGTTAATCCGTCATTTTCCTCGTTCACATTAGAAAAAAGGCTCTTGCAGTAGTTGTTACGAAATTTAACATAAAGTTTCTCGAATTCTTTCTCTAGCATATCATTAGCTCCTGTCGTAGTTATTGTATTACTCTAGTTATCTTCAGCAGTTGAGTCATATTAAGAAAAATATAACAATATCGCACTAAATGATACCATTTTACTATACTATTATAAACTTAAATGAACATTAAATCAATTCATTATCAATATAAATTATAAAACTTTGAAAGCGCATTTCATTTGTAAAATAATATAAATTTATTTGTCAAATATTATAAATTCTTTGACATAATAAATTCCTTATGCTACAATACTCATGTTGTTTATTTAGTGTTTGAAAGGATGGTTTTGATGTCGGTATTAATTGTAAAAGAGGTTTGCGCTTTATAGTGCTAATTGAATATGTCTGGGTACATTTACATTATCTCAATTTAATGTGAACCGGTCTTGCGGCTCATTATTATTTTTTGAACCCAGCTTTCGCTTTTTACAGTAAATACTCAAAACTGACTTGATATATTGAAAACAGCAATTTATCCGTTTTCTAAAACAAGGCATAGCAGGTATCTCCTGATATGCTTTTTTGATACTCGGATATCAAATAAAGCTGTATTGATTATGCCCACAGGAGTATTCTGCCATACTGTAATGGCGGTATCTATGTGGGTATTTTTATCGAAATTATATAAATTCAAGAATATGACGGAGGTTAATAAGTAATGAATAAATCTATGACAGCATTGGAATTTAATAAAATATTAGAAATGCTTAGTAATAATGCAGTATCAGAAAGCGCGAGGCAAAAGCTTCTTGAACTGAAACCTTTTCTTAATGAATGGGAAGTAAATGCAAGAGTTAAGGATACCACTCAGGCAAGAAAAATCCTGGATCAAATTGGTTCTCCCCCTTTAGCAGTTATGAAGGATGTTCCCATGCTGCTTGAACTGGCCGAAAAAGGGGCTATGCTCATACCGGAACAGCTGAGCCAAATAGAGTTATTTATCAATGCATGTAAGCGTATGAAGATCTTTTTAAAACGTACGGAATCTCTCGATGTTGAAATTGCAGGATATGGCGGCTCTATAAATGAGCTATCCCATCTGTCCGGGGAAATTAATATTGCAATCCGCAATAACCGAGTTGATGATAACGCTTCCAAGGAGCTCAAGGAAATCCGGCGTAAAATTGATCAGATTCAATCAGAGATGAAATCAAAGCTGGAAAGCCAACTTCGCAGCAAGAAGGAATGGTTTATGGATTCCTATGTTTCAATCCGAAACGGGCATTTTGTACTCCCGGTAAAACGTGAATTTAAAAACATGGTAAGTGGTTCAGTACTGGACATCTCATCCAGCGGTTCCACCTATTTCATTGAACCGATTGTGGTCTCTAAGCTAAAAGAGGCATTATCCGAGCTTGAGATAGTAGAAAATAATGAGGAACGCCGGATACTCTATGTATTATCCTCACTCGTCGCGGAGAATTCCTTTGACATTCATTTGAACATGGAGGCTATGGAAACCCTAGACTTCATCTTTGCCAAGGCGAAACTGAGTGCAGACATGAAAGCATGTGCACCATCAATCAACACCAACAGAACGATTGTCATAAAAGAAGGACGTCATCCGTTAATTAATCCGAACGAATGTGTCCCGCTTGACTTTTCACTTGGTAATGGTATTCAAGGCATTATTATTACCGGTCCCAATACCGGGGGTAAGACAGTTACCTTAAAATCCTTAGGGCTTTTTCAGCTTATGGCCCAATGTGGGCTGCATGTTCCATGCATCAGTGCTGATCTATGTATGAATAATGCAGTACTCTGTGATATCGGTGACGGACAGAGCATAACGGAGAATTTATCCACCTTCTCCTCCCATATCACGAATATTATCCACATTTTAAATCATACCGACCGGGACAGCTTCATACTTCTCGATGAACTAGGCTCCGGAACCGATCCGGCAGAGGGTATGGGAATTGCCATCTCTATACTGGAAGAGCTTAAGAATAAGGAATGCCTTTTTGTTGCAACCACTCATTACCCTGAGATAAAGGAATATGCGAATAAGACAGACGGTCTGTTAAATGCAAGGATGGCCTTTGATCGCGAAAGCCTGAAGCCGCTTTACCGTCTTGAACTTGGAGAAGCAGGCGAAAGCTGCGCTCTTTATATCGCTAAGCGGTTAGGTCTTCCAAAGCGTATGTTAGAGCGTGCCTACCAGGAAGCCTACCTACGAGCGGACTGTAGGCCTCAGGTTATTCCTGATAGGGATTTTATTGAGACGGCATCAACAGATTTGTTAAATGAAGGTTCCTCTCCACTCCCTCCATCACGGATAGCTAAAATTCAACCTCCGAAACCGGTTAATACCAGAAGCCAGCGTTTTTCTATCGGAGACTGTGTTATGGTATACCCCCAAAAGAAAATCGGTATTGTCTATAAAATGGCCGATGCAAAAGGTGAGGTCGGAGTTCAAATTCAGACCAGCAAAAACCTCATCAACCATAAACGGCTGCAACTTACGGTAGCCGCCACCGAAATGTATCCTGAGGATTATGATTTTTCAATTATTTTTGATACCGTAGTAAATCGTAAGGCCAGAAGAAAGATGGAGAAGGGCTACCAGCCCGGACTGACCATCCACCGTGATAAGGAATAATACGGTTTCAGTTCAGCCTAGCAAGGATAGTACCAGTAAATGTTTCCATATAGGAGCCGCTTTCGCTAAGTTGCATTACGTAGTTCGTATGCAAATACTCCTATATGGAAATCATTTTTTCCCAGTCCGGATTCATCTCTTTGAAGGCTGAACTGTAACCAAATGCGTCATTTATGTACGAATAGGGCATACCAAATCCATGATGTGTTCTCATCTTGTGGGTGAGGGGACTTTTTCAATGCCCTCAGCTATACCTGCAACAGCTCCTGTCAACTATTCCTCTTCAACCCACTGAATCAGAATGTCGTACATATCCTTATAATTCTTCTTAAGACTCACCGGCTTAAAATCACCCGCAGAGACAAAGCAATGCTCTGAGACTCCGACTGCTCTAAGCTGCATTGTTTCAGCGTCAAACACCCGGTAACCGATTTTCATCTTTACTCCGTTAAAATACATTAGTAACGCTTTAATTATTACTGTCTCATGAAATCGTACCGAGGATTTATATTCACAAGAGATGTTCAACACCGGAGAGTATACCCCGGCAGCCTCTATTTTATCATATCCCAAGCCGATTTGCTCCAGAAAATCCACCCTGGCTTCTTCAAACCAACGTATATAATTAGAGTGATGGATGACACCCATCTGGTCTGTCTCATAATATTTTGCCTGACGAATATAAGGCTTTAGCTCTTCTTTCATACATTTCTCCATTCCGCCGCCCTGCAGCGGTCTATCCATTTATCTTGATCTCATTTACCATTCTTCCAAGTACTTCCATCGTATTCTTTACATTCATCATAGGACATTAAGGCACTTGATGATATTTCTCCTGATTCATAGTCCGGTAATTCCTTAGGTGCTTCACTTAACGCGTGTCATAAGTCAAAAAATATAGTGAAATGAATATATATGCACACATATTCATTGATTTACCTTATAGTTGACTTATGGCACCCGAATCATCTATATAATTTTACGTTAATTTATGTTAAATGTAAATAATTACAATCAGCCATATGGTAACTTTAGTTATCCCTGCGGATATTAATCGATTATTTGAAAATAATAATAACCGGAGGTGATTCTGTGATAACTAATGTTAAATTAACCACAAAAGAGAAATTCTTACTGGAGGATGCGAAAACGCATGAGCAAAATTGTATCACGAAATATAATAATTATGAACAGCTGGCCTGTGATGCTCAACTAAAAGCAGTCTTTCGAGCGAATGGTAATAAAGAAACGGAGCATTTACAGAGTATTAATCAGCTGTTAACCGGTGAAATCCCATCTTCAAGTCAAAGTAGCTCGGGTGGACAAGGCGGTCAAGAACAGCCCTCTGCTTCTTCCATAGCCCTGTCTCAGCAGGCTTCGATTGATATGCAAAGCAGTAAAAATTCAGCCTTTCATGCATCAGATAAGGAGCTCTGCACCGATATGTTAATGACCGAAAAATTTGTCTCCGGTTCTTATAATACGGCGATATTCGAATTTAAGGATACCCAGGTACGAGATGTGCTCAACCACATCCAGAAGGAAGAGCAAAAGCATGGTGAGGCCATTTTCGCATACATGCAGAGTAAAGGGATGTACTCTCCAAGCTAATTCAGACGTTGCTTTACAGGCCAAAGAGGTTAACAAACTAACTTCAAAAATAAATCTATTTATTATGAAATCTACTATACACAGAAAATAACCGGGGAAAATCTGTTGGGTTGTCCCCGGTTTATTTATTTTATTATCAGAATTAAGATTATTATTTTTTGTATTATGATTATTTATATTATTGTATACCTTTACTTCAATGATAAATCTCTTTATAATGAAATCAATGCAACAATATGATTTATTATAGTTTTGGAGGTATCCTAATGAAGGTTCGTTTCTTTTCCCTTTTAGCAGTACTTATCTTAGTAATAGTAGGTTTTATTATCTATCTTTCCTTAAATAAGGAGGACAATACCTCGAAACCTAATGATCCGGTATCTAGCATAACTGCCGCGCCCACTGTTGCGCCACAACCTACTCTTACACCCGTTCCTTCTGATTATGAAAATGCACCCGGTGTATATCCGGCATATCAGACTACGGATGGCAATCAAGTATACGGTTACATAGATCCAAACGGTGAATTCAGTATAAAGCCTTCCTTTGACATTGCAGGTGATTTTCATGAGGGTATAGCAACTGTTCAAATGGAAGATCAATACCTTGCGATTGATACAACAGGAACCATCCTTTATTATAGTGAGAATCCCATTAAGGATTTTCATAACGGTGCAGCTGTCATATCAAGAAATTCCGGCGAGGATATGGTATATGGATATATTGATACCGATGGAAAAGAAATAATTAAGCCCTTGTATAAAATAGCCGGTGATTTTGGAGCTGATGATACAGCCTATGTCTATAAAGGTGACGGTAAGTATGCACAGATTGACAGAACCGGCAAAGAATTGAATCAATATGAAATAGATAAAAAATATTCCCCCTACAATATCACAGATGGATATGTTATCTATTATAATTCGAAAAGCAATCTATATGGTGTACTTAATTTAAAGGGTGAAGAAATTTTTGCGGCAAAATATATTGAAATTAATTATCTTGGATACAATATTTTCGCTTTGAAAAAACCGAACGATGAATATTTTGGCATGTACAGCGAATTACCAAGCGCTCTGTTTTATGCAAATGGCGAGAAAATCACCGACGACACACTTTATGATGTCACTGCTTTTTATAACGGATATTCCTCCGCAACCGACAGCACCCATACGTTTTTTATCGGCATGGATGGCAAGGAGATAACTACGCTTCCGGCGTATGAAGGACGCGGAACCGTAAAGTTGTTTGGCGATGTGGTCAAGGCTGAGATTGACCGTGACTTGATTTACAGCCGAACGGATGGTACCGTAATCTGGCAGAATCCTGTAACCCAGGCCGTATCAGATACAGTAACCGTTACAACAACCAAACTTAAGCCCTGTAAATATGTATTGGTTTACTATCCGCAGGTGGAAGGACTTACTAATACCACCGTTCAGGATCAGATCAATGCAAAGCTTAGAAGCATTTTCACCGATGCACGTGTGAAAATGACCGAAAAAGACATGTATATGGTTGAAGATTCCTTCAAAGCAAGCTTGATTAAGAATCTTCTGATCATTGAACGAGACGGTTATGATTATCCGTTTGGTGCTGCCCATGGCAGCCCGATTATGGATTACTCCTATATCGATACTACTACCGGAGCTCTCTATCAGTTAAAGGATTTATTTATTGAAAGCAGTGATTATATCAATTTCATCAATAATAAGATTACTGACGATATTGCCACAAGCAAAGCCGATAACAGTATGTATTTCGAGAATGGCTTTACCGGGATCAGAGATAACCAAACTTTCATATTAACACCGGATACTCTAACGATTTATTTCTATCCGGCAGATATCGCTGCTTATGCCGCCGGTTTTCCGAAGTTTGACCTGCCTATTGATGATCTTTATGATTATATTGATTTTAACAGTGCTTTCTGGCAGTCCTATCATTAATGGTCAAAAGATAAAGGGACTGTTGCAATTTGGCAACAGCCCCTTGGTAACTTTACTCTTTCGCGGATATTAGAATCTAAAATCTCTTTCTCCTTCTTTAATCCGCTCCAAATTATCCTTTGCTAACTTATGTACCTTTTCGTTCGGAATATTTGTAAGCTCATGCTTAATCAGGGCCTCACCCTTCTTCCTGGTATCCTCAGAGGCATAATCCTCGAGATATTCTTTCAGGGTCATTAAGGCATTTGGCTGGCAGCAGTTAGCAATCTGCCCCGATTTTACTAAAGTCATAAAACGGTCCCCTGTTCTACCTTCGCGGTAACAGGCCGTACAAAAGCTCGGTATATGGCCCATGTCAAGAAGCCAGTTCACGATCTCATCCAGAGTTCTGGTATCATCCACATCAAACTGGGCTGAGTTTTCCTCCTCCGGCTCAGGCACTGCATAGCCCCCAACACTTGTCTTAGAGCCCCCGCTAATTTGGGATACCCCCAGTCTTAGCACCTTTTCCCTACAGGTTTTCGATTCACGAGTAGATATGATAATTCCCGTATATGGTACGGCAATACGAAGGATTGCAACGATTTTCTCAAAAATATCGTCCGTAATAGAATTCTGAAACGTAGCGGGATCAATATCATTGGCCGGGCGGATACGGGGAACACTGAGAGTATGCGGGCCGACTCCCATCGCTGCTTCCAGATGCTCTGCATGCATCAAGATTCCGGCGAAATCATAGCGATACATGT
The DNA here is from genome assembly GCA_002307215.1 of Lachnoclostridium sp. UBA1308. GTDB lineage: Bacteria > Bacillota > Clostridia > Lachnospirales > Lachnospiraceae > Mobilitalea. The sequence goes on along the minus strand of DBTU01000041.1, from coordinate 19,490 downwards.
TCAAACCGAACAGAACTCCAACACCGACATCATCAATTCCTCCCTCCATTGCACGATCCATTGCCTCGGTATGATAAGCATAATTATGCTTTGGTCCGGTTGGATGAAGCATTTCGTAGTTTTCCTTATGATAGGTCTCCTGGAACAGGATATAAGTACCGATGCCGGCCTCATCTAATTTGCGATAATTTTCAACTGTAGTGGCTGCTATATTCACATTCACACGTCTGATTGCTCCATTTTTATGCTTAATGGAATAGATTGTATGTATACTTTCCAGAATATATTCCAGCGGATTATTCACAGGATCCTCTCCTGCTTCCAGAGCAAGCCTCTTATGTCCCATGTCCTGCAATGCAATAACCTCTTTACGGATATCCTCTTGTGATAGTTTCTTCCTTGTGATTTGTTTATTCACACAGTGATACGGGCAGTATACACAGCCGTTTACACAATAATTGGAAAGGTAAAGCGGAGCAAACATTACAATACGGTTACCATAGAAGCGCTCCTTAATCTTGATTGCAAGGTCATATATCTTCTGAAGTTCCTCCTCCAGATCACATTCCAGTAGTACCAACGCTTCTCGATGTGAGATACCCTTCATCTCCTCCGCTTTCTTAAGGATATTGTCGATAAGCTCCTTATTATTCTTATTCTCACGGGCATATTCAAGTGTTTCAAGTATTTCCTCATGATTTATAAATTCTTCCGCTTTTTTTGATTTTACGTCATACATAGCATTTACCCTCCATTGTTCTGATATTTATTACTATAGTTTTACGGATACTTTTAACACATTAATTTGTAATCACCTCGGTCTACGCAAAGCTCGTAGCCGATATTCTTCATTTTCCTATCCAGACAGAAGCGACATTCTGCTGCTTCATCTCCGGTACATATCTTATTGTCATAAAGCTCATATTGCTTGCGCACTGTTGTCGGGGAAAGGTTCGGCATTAAGACATTCGCTCCGGCCAAAATTCCAAGTTCCCTCCCCTTTGGATCGATTGTTCCGAGAGCCGTCGTCGCAGGTATCAATGCGCTTGTAAACATTAATCTGAGGATACTGATCAGTGTTAATGTCAGCTCCAGTTTTCCTTGCTTTTGGTCTGCGAAGGGGGTCTGATGATGCGGTATAAACGGTCCAATTCCTATCATTTGAGGTGTAATGGCCTTTAAAAAAAGAAGATCCGCTGCAATATGCTCTATGGTCTGATAAGGTGACCCCACCATAAATCCGGCTCCAACCTGAAATCCGATTTCTTTTAGATCTTTTAGACATCTTTTTCTGTTTTGCAGGCTCATCTTCTCCGGATGGAGTTTGCTATAATGCTTCTCATTAGCAGTCTCATGCCGTAATAGATATCGGTCTGCTCCTGCTTCATAATACATACGATAGCTTTCATAACTTTTTTCACCGATGGATAAGGTAATTGCACAATCAGGATATAAACTTTTTATTCTCTTAATCAGTCTAGTGATGTCCTCATCCGAGTAACTTCCGTCCTCTCCCCCCTGCAGTACAAAGGTGCGAAAGCCGAGATCATAACCCGTCTTACAGCAATTAAGTATCTCCTCGTCCGTTAATCTATACCTAATTACTTCACTGTTGCTCCTCCGAATTCCGCAATAATAGCAATCATTCTTACAATAATTCGTAAATTCAATCAGACCGCGCGTATATATTTTATTACCAAAACATTTCCTCGCTATTGTCTGAGCCCTGACACGAAGGTATTCCTGATCTTCTTCTGTAATCTCTGTTAATAGTGTCACAAATTCTTCTTCAGTTAAAGCATGCTCTTCCTCTAGTTTTGTAATTAGAAACTTATTATCTATCATATTTTCCTCGTTTCTGTGAATGCTTTTTCAGAACACATAAAAAAACCTTATACCGAAAGGCACAAGGATAGTTTAATCCAAATCGTATCTTCAATTAAGCGTCTACGCATCAGACATATGACAGCTGCTGCGAGGAAGCCAACTCAGATCCCCGGATATTCTCTATTCTTCGCCTTACCACTCGGGCGTACCCTCGTTATCAGAACGATTATTTTGTTATTTATTTAACGAGTATACCAGTTTTCATACATTTTGTAAATACTCAGAATAAGCTCTTTCAAAAAAATCGCCATATGATATTCTATACATAATCTGACGGGTCGCTACTAATCCCTCTCGAATCAGCAACAACCCGTCTGTATACATATCTCATTTATCTATCTACTTTGACATCTCCGCTGGTAACCTTCACCTGTAAGTTATATCGTGCATTATCACCTATCTCACCGGTGGCATGCTTCTTCCTCTTTTCATAAGTCAGCTTATCATCAAAGTATGTCTCGATATCTCCACTGGAGGCTTTTACCTCAAAATAAAAACCGACTGTGTCCGGAATATTAAGCTCCACATCCCCACTGGAGGTACCCAGCTTTATATCTCCTGTCAGTTGCAACAGACCTAAATTGAGATTTCCCGAAGATGCATGAATCTTGCCTGCTCCGGTAAATGCCGATATTCGAATATCTCCGCTTGTTACATCTGCTTTTAGCTGTCCTGTCGCCTTCTGTAAAGTCAAATCTCCGCTGGAAGCAGACAGCGAAATACTCTTTGCTGTAATCTCATTCAGTACAATATCTCCACTGGAGGCAGACATTGAGATATTCTCTGCTATAATTCCATTCAGTACAATATCTCCGCTACTACAGGAAGCAGTAAAAGTCGCTAAACTAAGTATAAGCTCGGAGTTGATATCCCCACTGGAAACAGAGACAAGCAACGCGCCCGCATAATCTATGGGAAGATATATCTCCACCCTACTTTTCTGGAGTAATAAGCCGCTGAAAAGGTTGCACCATTTATCACCGGCAATCATAATTTTATTATCTCCGGTTGTTACCTTCGTGGCCTGATTACTCTTTGGCGTATAATTCTTATATTCCTTAATTACCACTTCATCAGTTTCGCTTGCATAAAGTGTAATATCATCTGAAAAATATTTGATACTTATCGTATCTATATTCGCAGCACTTATTGTACGTGTATCGGTAAGTACCATATCATGAGCTCCCAAATTTGTTCCTCCTCCATTTATGATAAAATCATAAGTAAAATCTATCCAACAATAATCAGTGATACCGCAGTAATCAAAACGATAATAATTTTCTTGAAATGAATCCTTTCGTTCATATACTCCCCTCTGCCGCTCTTGTGGCTTCTATTTTAATAATATATCAATAATGGACTTGGCATTCTCCCAATCCTTTCTGTATTCCTGATATGCTTTTTTACCTAGCTCTGTTATTGTGTAATATCTCCGCCTGGCTCCCACTTCTTCATCTCCCCAATAGGAGAAAATCAGCTTTGCCTGCTCCAAACGGCGAAACGCTGAGTAAAGTGTCGCTTCCTTCAGTTCATACAGGTCGCCTGTCTTATCCATAATATCTTTATTAATACGATAACCATAGCTGTCCTTCTCGATTAGATGAGCGAGAATAATTGGTTCTGTATGACCTCGAATAACATCCGATGCAATTGACATACCAAATCCTCCTTTATATTCACATTATATTCCACAATACCTCGCCTGTCAAGGTATATATTTCAGCAATGTACATATAATTCTACGATAGTAATAGTATCGAGATAACTATCAGTGATATGTCAAGTCCCTCACTAATAGAACCGAAACCTGTTATGAAAGCAAATCTTATCACAATAAGGGGCTTTGTGCATCGCTGCAAAAGCCCCTTAAATATTTCTATTATTTCTTGATTTATTATTCCTTATTTTATTATTTCTTCAATCGCATTCAATTCCTCATCGGTAAAGATAAGTTTATTGACCGCTTCTACATTTTCCTTGATCTGTAAGGAACTGCTGGCTCCCACCAAAACGGTTGTTACCTTACCATCACGAAGGACCCAGGAGAGTGCCATCTGGGAAAGCTTCTGTCCTCGGCTTCCAGCAATCCCATTCAGCTGATTTAATTTAACTAACATCTCTTCGGTTAGGTCATTCTTAATCCAGCTACTTCCCTTCCCGATACGAGAATCAGCAGGGATACCGCTCAAATAACGGTCAGAAAGCAACCCCTGATATAATGGTGAGAACACAGCAAGTCCAATACCCTCCTGCGCGGCAAAATCCTTCAACTTATCTCTCTCTATCCATCGGTTCAGTATGGAATATGAGGGCTGGTTAAGCACAAAAGGAGTTCGAAGTTCACGAAATATAGTAAGAATATCTGAAGTCTGCTGGCTGTTATAATTCGAAATACCGACATACAACGCCTTCCCCTGACGCACCGCATTATCGAGTGCTAAAGCGGTCTCTTCCAGAGGGGTATTGGGATCAAACACATGATGATAAAACACATCTACATACTCCAGTTTCATTCTTTTTAAGCTCTGATCCAAGGAAGCTGTCAGATACTTTCTGGAACCGTTCCTATCTCCATAAGGGCCCGGCCACATCTCATAGCCGGCCTTGGTTGATATGCAAAGTTCATCACGGTACTCTCTCATACCATGATCCAATATTTTTCCGAAGTTTTCTTCGGCAGATCCGTTGTAAGGGTGTCCATAATTATTTGCCAGGTCAAAGTGTGTAATTCCTAGGTCAAATGCCGTATGGCACATCTCCTCCATCTGATCGAAGCTGTCCTTAAACCCAAAATTCTGCCATAACCCCAGTGATATTGCAGAAAGCTTTAGCCCACTCTCTCCGCATTGATTATAAACCATCTTCTCGTATCTGCTTTCCTTTGCTGTGTACATAATCATCCTCCTATTATCTTTCGTTCTCTTCAAGTAACTTGTTGTAACTTTTCCGTCAAATCTTACTCTGTAACCAGATCCAAATCCACCTTAAAGGTTTCTCCTTTCTTCATCAGTATATGTCCCGATTCATAAGGCTTACCCCCTACCGTAATATATACCTTCCCAGTACCATAATAATTACCCAGAGTGTTAGTAATGCACTGAAGCACCAAGGTCTCATAACCTGATCCAAGATTCATGTCCTTGATCAAATCGGAGGAAAAATCCACATAAACTATTTTGTCATCTCCCAGATACAGGCTGTTAATTTCAGTATTCTCACTGATAAGCGGAAGGTAGGATTCCTTGATGGCTTCCTGAAGAAGCGCTGCTACGAGAATTTGTCTGGTGACATCATTCGTCCGAAAAGACAGTGTCAATGGCTCCGTGTATATCTTTTCGTCCTCATCCGGGTAAAATACATCAATTGTCTGAGTTAATGGTGTGTTCGTACTGATTTTACTCAGTGTCGAGGAAACCTCTAAATCTCCTGAACCAAATACACTTTTTACTAACCCGACCTGAGGTGCATAATAGTCTATGGTTGTATCATTATCACCTTCCGTCGTAACCTCCAGTGTTTGAAATTTTCCGATAGGCGTATTCATGACTACATCTACCCCGGAGATGTATCTCTTCCTTCCGTCTGAAAGTGTCCACTGCGTTCCCTTAACAAGCGGTTCCATTAGGAGGACCTCCCCACCGGGTGATGTCTTATCCATTAGATTATCCCGGTAATAGCACTCATTTTCTGTAAAAAGCACTGATACCTTTCCATCTTTTATTTGAATCACTTTAACGGTCTCAGACCCACCGTTATTCGTTCTGGTCTGAACCTTATCATTAGCGGCATCCACGAAATCAGTATAAACATGACCGGAAGCATATTCATTACCTTTTCCCTCATATACATATTCCGCATCCGCTTGAATCGGATAATAATCCTGCACCTTCCGTAGATCTGTATTCTCCTCTGAATCCGTCCCTGAAGAATCTTCGTCCGGCAGTGTAACAGCCGGTTGCGGTGACGGGCTCACCGTTATCTGATCATTTTCGACGTTCACCTTATTCTTATTGCAACCGCCGAATGATAATAGTAACAATAACAGAATGATCGAAAATGTAAGCTTCTTCATAATTAACCCCATTCCTGCGCAGGCTTTCTGCGCATATAAAGTTTGTGCTAAGTGTGCTTGCACACTTTGGTTACGCAGGCACAAACTTTGCGAGTGAAAGATTTGAAAAATCTTTCACTCTTGCCTCCTATCCGCCGCCTTGCGATATCATTAAAGCTTTACCATAATTCAGGCGATTTATTCGAGATATGATAATCTTATGCCAGAAGCAGACCGGAGATACTGTCACTTATTTTTCTTGCAATATATGCATTATTCATCGTATACAAATGAATACCGTCCACGCCCTGTGAGATCAGATCCACCAACTGATCAATCGCGTAGGCAATACCCGCATCGCGAAGTGCTTCGGGAGAATGCTCGAAGCGCTGAAGCATCTTCGTAAACTTGGAGGGTAGGCTTGCTCCGCACAGAGTTACCATACGTTCTATCTGGGTCTTATTCACCACCGGCATAATTCCGGCCTCTATCGGTACGTTGATTCCGGCAAGTCTCGCCCTCTCCTGAAAAGAATAAAAGAAGCTGTTATCAAAGAACAGTTGAGAGATTAAATGCTCAGCTCCGGCTTCCACTTTCTTCTTTAAGTTCAAGATATCCTCAACCGGATTAGCACTGGAAATATGTCCTTCCGGATAGCAAGCTCCCGATACATGAAACCCTCCTCTTTCCCGAATAAAGGCTACTAGCTCGCTGGCATATTTATATTCATTCTTGGGTGAAACCTCCGGGTTAATGTCTCCTCTGAGTGCTAATATATTTTCGATACCGCTTTGCTCCAGACGATTTAGAATCTGTAAGATCTCTTGTTTGTTGTAATTGACACAGGTCAGGTGAGCCAGAGGCTCAATCTTATATTTTTGCTTGATGACTGACGCTATATCACAGGTTGCGGTGTCTCCTGCATTGCCTCCCGCACCATAAGTTACGCTGATAAAATCCGGTCTTAAGTCCTTAAGTTGATCCAAGGTCTCATAGATAATCTCAACCGGACTTGTCTTTTTGGGCGGAAACACCTCAAAGGATAATACTGTTTTATTCTTTTTAAACAGTGACGCTATCTGCATAAATCCTCCTCATATATCATTCAGTAAAATCAAAATATTCAATTGTTCAAAGAGAACTGATAATTACCTTCTATTAAATTATACATATTTTAGCGTTTATGTCCATAGAGATTCCATTACAAAAAAATGTCTGTTCTTCCATAACACAAAAAATGTCTATGATTTCAATGCATAAAAATACCGGCCAAGATTTTAATTAGCCGGCATTCTTATGCATTGGATGTATTTACCATAATCATATCATCTTCTTTGGTCGGGGTACTAACAGTAACTCTATATATTGAAGATCAAATTTTTAGAACATTTTCTTAAGCAGCTTTAGTTTATCCTTATACGGTGCATAGCGTATATTGATATCTAATAGGTTTGACTTTTTTAATATACTCTTCTTATGAGTAAAGGTATCAAAGCTCCATTTGCCGTGATAACCTCCCATTCCGCTGCTGCCGACTCCACCAAATGGCATATATGAGGTAGCAAGATGAACAAGAGTATCATTTATACAACCACCACCAAATGAAATGCCGTTAACAATCCTTTTCTCAATCCCCTTGCTCCTTGTAAACAGATATAAGGCCAGAGGCTTCGGATGATTGTTAATCATAGTAATAACCTTCTCAATACTCTCAAACTCCAGAACCGGCAGAATGGGTCCAAAGATTTCCTCCTGCATTACAAGGTCCTCCCAAGTAACCCGATCGATAATAGTTGGGGATATCTGAAGTGTTTCTTCATTAATGTCCCCTCCGGTAACAATATGGGCATCGCTTAACAGACTTTTAAGTCGGTTGAAATGCTTCTTGTTAACAATTCTCGGGAATTCGTCATTCGTACAGGGTTGATCACCATAGAATATCCGGAGGTATTTTATCATCGCTGTCATGAGTTCTTCCTTCACATCCTTATGCACCAGCAGATAATCAGGACACACACAGGTCTGTCCGCTGTTCAGTGTCTTGCCCCAGATAATCCGTTTTGCCGCCAAATCAATATCAGCATCATTTGAAACGATACAAGGGCTCTTTCCTCCCAGTTCCAGAGTAACCGGAGTCAGATTCTTGGAAGCAGCCTCCATTACTAGTTTACCGACTCTGACACTTCCGGTAAAGAAAATATAGTCAAAACATTCCCCTAAAAGCTCTTGATTAGCGTCCCTGCCTCCTTCAATTACAGCAATATATTGTTCATCAAAGCAGTCACGGATAATCTCCGCAATTGCGGCTGAGGTTGCCGGTGAATAAGCCGAGGGCTTTATTACCGCGCAGTTGCCTCCTGCAATTGCTCCGATTAACGGTGCAATTGTAAGTTGAAAAGGGTAATTCCAGGGAGACATAATCAGAACGATTCCATAAGGCTCTGACACCTGATAGGAGGTGGAGTAAAAATGCACCAGCGGGGTTCTGACTCTTTTCTTTCGACTCCAGCGATGCAAATTCTTAATCACATCCTTAAGCTCACTGTAAATCAAGCCAATCTCCGAGGCATAACTTTCAAAAGGCGCCTTATTCAGATCCTTCTTAAGAGCCTTATTAATATCCTCTTCATGTCGTTCAATGGACCCCTTAAGTTTCTTAAGAGCGCTGAGGCGAAAGGAGATGCTATGTGTCTCTTCCTTAGTAAAGTACTCTCTCTGCTGTCTTACTATTTCTTTTATATCAGCCATGGAAAACCTCCTTTTATGTAGTTTCGATGCTTCCTAGAATACCGGTGTTAATTTACAACTAATTTACCAGTTAATTCAATGATTTATTCAATAACTCTTTTATTTAATTTTGTGAAATTTCCCTTGTTTTTCTTATATAATTCCTTAAATACCTCAAAATAATGATCATAAACCTGTTTTTTATTAAGATCCGGAAGATATCGCCCGCTAACAGTTATCAGTCTCTTTGCATCGGACAAATTCTCCGTAATTAAAAGCCCGACAGCAGCAACTAATGCTGCTCCGACCGCACCAACATTCTGAGGATTATCCACTGTCTCTATCTCCCGTCCTAATATATCCGAAAGCATTTGGCAGGTAAGTGGTGCCAGAGCTCCTCCACCGACAAAACGGATTACCCGTGATGTCGTGACCTTCTTCTCCTGAGCCTCCAACTGCCATCTTAAATGATAACAAATCCCTTCAAGAACTGCATGAATAAGCTCTGTTTTGCCTGTCTCCAGGCTGATATTAAAGAACATACCGCGGGCATTAGAATCTTCAAACGGGCACCGATTTCCATGAAGCCAAGGTGTAAAGATGACCCCATTGCTACCTGCAGGAACATCCTTAATTGCATGCATCATATAATCATAAAGACTTTTATGGATTGCTTCCTGGGAGGCAGCTACATGCTTCTTCTCCAGATAGATATCGATTTCATCCAGCGCAAGATGATCCTTCACCCATTCAAGACATTTTCCGGCAGTCTCCAGCTCCGCAAAATAATTAAATAGACCATTGTCTGCACCTACGATGGCAGCTATCATCGAAGTAACATCCACCGTCTGCTTTTCCACAACTGTCGATACCCAGCCGGAGGTTCCGGAATAGATGTGGGTATCTCCGGGCTTAACTGCTCCGGCTCCCACTCCAATTAAGGAGGCATCCCCGCCTCCGCCGAACACCGGTGTTCCTTCCTTAAGATGAAGCATTTCGGCTGCTTCCTTACGTATGGTCCCTACCCTATCCGAACAGGGCTTGATATCAGGAAGATGCTCCATTTGCACACCAAGCATCCGGCAAATTTCCTTACTGAAGCCCTCCCTGCCCTTTCTTACATCATAAAGCAGAGTAGCAAAGGCACTGTCCGGGGTCATGATGAATTCACCGGTACACTTGCAGATCAGATATTCCTTGACATCCAGCCATTTATATACCCTTTTAAAAACCTCAGGCTCATGCTTTTCAACCCATTTATACTTCCACACCGGGTCCTTCACGCTTGCAGCGACTGCACCTGTTACCGACAAAGACCGGAACAGCCTGTAGGCATTCACCCCTGCTATCGTGAGCCCGTGTGCCATACCTTTCTTTAATTCTTCCACGGCACGCCGGTCCATATAATTCATAGCCCTTCGTACCGGTCTGCCTTCACGGTCAACCAAAACAAGTCCCTGCATCTGAGAGCAAAAGGACACTCCCTTAATCGTGTCTGCATCTATCTGATTCTCTTCCAGCACCTTCCTTGTTGTGTTACACATGGCCTCCCACCATAAGTCGGGCTCCTGCTCGGCACCGCCGTTATCCAGAACATAAAGCTCATACCCCTGTGTCGCAGAAGCTATCAACTTGATGTGGTCTGAAATCTCGAAAACACAGGTTTTTATTCCGGTCGTACCTACATCATAAGCAATCACCCGAATCGACATATCTTACCCTCCAATATTATTGATAGAAAAAAGCCCCTTTGATGAACTTCATCAATTGCTCCGTCATTAGATCATCCTGCTCCAGTACATCCTCACCGATAAATATTTTCATCCGGTCCTTGTAGTATTCACAGGCATAGGAAAACTGCAGCATAATAAAAAGATTGTCCAGAAAAAAAGCAAAATAACCTGGATTCACATCCGATCTAACCTGACCTTTTGCCTGTGCCTCCTTGATATAGTAAGTATAAAGACCGGCTGTCGCATTCTCCATCTCCGATACAATCTTCCATACCAGGCTGGATCGACTTTCAGTCGCCATCTCATTATATAGCTTGGTCAGATGAACCTGCTCGCGAGAATATCTCTGTATCGCCCCAATTATCTTCTCAATACGAACATCCAGGGATACTTTCTCTGCAACAATCTCGCCAAGAACTGTCTTTAGGGTATCCACTCCGTAATGGATGATTGTGAGGAACAGATCTTCCTTGTGATCAAAATATTTATACATGGAACCGACACTGACGCCGGCTACGGAAGCAATGCTGTTAATATTGGCGCTTTCAAAGCCATGCTCTGCAAATTCCACAATAGCCGCATCCAATATTTTATTTCTTTTTTCTTCTGATACCTTGTTGAAGGCTTCTTTAAAATAATCCGTCTTCATTATGCCTCCTCCTCTTTTCGCAATAGTGAATGAATACTCACTCATATTTTACCATATGTATGGGTTTTTTCAATACATATATTATCTTTTTTTGTTGACTTTTTCCATATAATTGTATATACTAATAATGAGTGAACGTTCATTCATTAAGTTAAATGGAGTAATTGATTATGGAGAACCATACTATTATGGTGTCCATACTGATAGGAGGGGCAATGGATAACCGATTTTCAATTTCAGAATATCCCGATTGTGCTGTAGTTACAAAGCAGCTCGATGAGTTGATTCAAAAACCGATTTATACTATGAAACCGGAGGCTTTAAAAAACTATGTAGATGAATATTACGGTAAGAAATGCACCAAATCAAAGGCCGTTATCGATGATGCAAAGGAGCTGATTCCCGGAGGCGTTCAACATAATCTTGCCTTCAACCATCCCTTTCCACTTGTATTTACAAAAGCTGAAGGGGCTTATCTTTATGATATCGATGATAATCGGTATTATGACTTTCTTCAGGCAGGCGGTCCTACCGTCCTTGGAAGTAATCCAATTGAAGTGCGAAGCAAGGTAATTGAACTACTGAATGACTGCGGTCCTTCTACCGGGCTTTTTCATGAGTTTGAATATAAATTAGCAAAGAAAATAGTAGATAATTTTGAATCTGTCGAGATGTTTCGTATGCTTGGTTCCGGTACGGAGGCCTGTATGGCAGCCATTCGCGTTGCTCGTCTTGCAACGAATAAGAAATACATTATCAAGATGGGTGGTGCTTACCATGGCTGGAGTGACCAGCTTGCTTATGGTATTCGAATTCCCGGCTCTAAGTGGACACAGGCACATGGGGTTCCTCATTTTTGCTTTAATAAAACCCAAGAATTCTTCCCGAATGACCTACGTGATTTGGAACGCAAGCTGAGGCGTAATAAACTGCACGGCGGTACTGCTGCTGTTATGCTTGAACCCCTTGGCCCCGAGAGCGGAACCAGACCGGTAGATAAAGACTTTTGCAAGGGCGCAGAGAATCTATGCCGTAAGTATGGTGCGCTGCTGATCTTTGATGAAGTCGTTACCGCCTTCCGTGTCGGTATGGCAGGCGCTCAGGGATATTTTGGCGTCACGCCGGATCTTACCGTATTCGGTAAGGTTGTTGCCGGTGGGTATCCCGGAGCAGGTGGTCTCGGAGGTAAGAGAGAATACATGAAATATTTGGCTGCCGGTATTCAGACCGGTGATAAGCATAAGAAGGCATTAATCGGCGGCACCATGGCTGCCAATCCGTTAAGCTGTGTAGCAGGTTATTATACCCTGGAAGGAATCGAGAAAACTAACGCAGCACAACGTGCAGGACAGATGGGCGATAGACTGACCAAAGGCCTTCAAGAACTTATTAAAAAGTACAACCTGCCCTTTGTGGCATTCAATCAAGGCTCCATCTGTCATCTGGAGACTGTAGGAACCATGCATTACTCCATTAACTGGAGCAAGCCCTGGACGATTCCTGCTGTTCTTAAAGCCACCTCTGTACGCAAAAAAGAGATGGAGCATATGGGTGCCGCATATATGGCGGAGGGAATTGTAACGCTCGCAGGAAGCAGACTTTATACAAGTGCGGCATATACTGATGAAATGATTGATGATGTTTTAACCAGATTCGAACGAGTATTTGTAAATGTTGCAGAAAAGCAACAATGATCGATATCGACTCATTAACTTGTATATCTCAAAGAAGGGATGGAGGGTATCTATGACAATACAAGAAGCTAAGGAAACCGTGGTAATAGCAGGACGAAGGTTGGTAGAATCCGGTCTGATCGCTCGTACCTGGGGCAATGTAAGCTGCCGAATCAGTGACAGCCATTTTGTGATTACACCAAGCGGAAGGGATTATTTATCATTGGCTGCAGAAGAAATTGTCGAGGTCGCCATCTCTGATTGCAGCTATCAGGGTGATGTTAAACCGTCCTCTGAAAAAGGTATCCATGCTGAGGTATATCAGTTGCATCCTAAGGTAAATTTTGTGATTCACACACATCAAGAATATGCTTCCTCTGTAAGCGTGCTTGGACTTGACATCGTCAAAGTATCCGAGTCTTACCCCCTCCTACATGGAGAGGTGATATGTGCAGCCTACGGACTTCCCGGAACAAAAGGGCTTCGTAAGGGTGTTGCGTCGGCGCTATCCAAGGCAAAAGGCAACGCTGTCATTATGAAAAATCATGGAGCGCTCTGCTATGGCTCCGATGAGGAAGAAGCCTTTCAGACTGCCAATGAACTCGAGCAGGCCTGTAGGCAGTTTATACTTGACCAATACCACAAAAAGGATGATAATACCATTATAGAACCCCTTCGTATTGGCCGGCATGAACTGAGCCATCTGTTTGAAAAGGATATTATTAGTGAAAACGTAACGCTTTCCATTCCTTTTGAGAGCGAACGAATAGCAGATGGTTTTCTTTTAAAATCGGGAGACGCCACCTATGAATTCATCACCGGAAAGCTTAACAACTTACCGAAAGCCGATCCTTCATTACTGAAGGAAGCCTTGCTTCATCATCAGATTTATCGTACGCAGGAGAATGTTCATTATATACTTCATGCCGATACTTTAGGAATTGCCACTGTTTCTTCTGCGGCAATAAAAGTATTGCCTCTTCTGGATGATTTTGCCCAGATTGCGGGTACCTCAGTAAACACAGCGGATATGGACGCAAATGAAGTTTCTGCCAAGCTAAAGGGTTCCTCTGCCGTATTTCTTAAATGTAACGGTGCTCTATGTTGTGGAGCTAACAAAGGCGATGCTCTCGCCGTCTCTATGGTAACCGAAAAGAATTGTAATGCGTTGATTAGTGCCGCATTGTTTGGAAAAGTCACCTATATCAAGCATTGGGAATGTATCTTGATGAGATATGTTTATTTGAAAAAGTACTCAAAGCAGGCCTATAAGATATAAGGAGGATTGCATTAAATGACAAAAGAAAGTGGGCTCTCAAGATATCGTTGGGTTATCTTGCTGGCAATCATACCAATCATCGTCTCATCGGAAATAATGTGGCTTTCGTTAGCGCCAATCTCCAGTCTGGCTGAAGACTATTACTCTGTCAGTAGTCTAAGTGTTGCCATGTTCTCCATGAGCTACATGATTATGTATATCATATTTTCCATGCCGGCCTCTTGGGTCGTGGATCGATATGGCTACCGTGCTTCCTTAATTATCGGGGCCACAATGACAGCTGTCTTCGGTCTCGTCCGAGCATTATACGCAGATAACTTTACGATCGTACTTATTGCTCAATTCATTGTCGCTGCCGGGCAGCCGTTTCTTCTTAATATATCAACCAAAGTTCCGGCCAACTGGTTTCCTGTCTCGGAACGCTCCACGGCAGCGGGACTTTTAACCATGGCACAGTATATCGGTTTTGCCGTTCCCATGCTTTTGGCACCGATGATTGCTGAAAAATCGGGTATCCCGGCAATCTTTCAAGTATTTGCAGGAATTGCTGTTGTATCCGCAATCATTGCCATCGTTTTCACCCGTGAAAAGCCCCGTATTGCTCCACCCGGACCGACAGCTCAGAGAGAGGACTATTCTCTACAATCCTTCCGTAAATTATTTACCAATAAAGCTTTCTTACTGGTTATGTTTATTTGTCTGATTTCCATGGGGATATTCAATACCATCCTAACGCTGTTAGAATCCATCCTGTTACCGCGCGGCATTACGATAGCCCAAGCAGGAATTGTTGGAAGTATCTTCGTTGTAGCGGGAATTATCGGGGCTGTCGTTCTTCCGATTATCTCTGACAAGCTACACAAGAGAGTAATCTTCTTCATCGGCTGTATCGCAATCCTGATACCGATATACATAGGTTTCACCTTTATTGGCTGCTTTCTCTTGCTATGCGTTCTGGCAGGTATCGCCGGCTTTTTAACCATGGGTGTAGCCCCAATCCTGTTCCAGCATGGTACAGAGGTGGCATACCCGCTTCCCGAAGGTATCTCACTGGGTGTCATTCTATTGATGGGTCAGATTTCCGGTACCATGTTTGTTTTTCTGTTTGATCTGATGCAGAATACATCCGGCTCGGTTATCCTGCCGATGCTTTGTATTGTCATACTGACAGCGGTCGAACTGCCCGCGGCCTTAAAGATGAAGGAATCTAAGCTATAGGTAATGACAACGATTAAAACACATACACCGAATTGAGGTCATTTATTACCTCTACTCGAACACAGAGCATATCTTGGAGGTCGCACGAATTCCATTCTCCCCGTTAACAAGGTTCTCGCCCCAATCGGAGGACAACTTGCTTCCATCCCACTCGGTGGCAATATCAAGATATTCCACTCCGCCTCCATTGCCCTTCCAGGACCATCCAAGATATCCGACTCCGATCTCCTGACAATATTTCATTAAATAAGCCTCATCTACATCGCCGTCAGAATGCTCATACCCAAATTCTCCGATTGTGACACAGAGATTATTATTTATGATACCATCGATATTATCCTTGATGGTATCTGCATTCTTACCTGCGGTACCATACATATGTATTGCAAACATAGTATTCATAAGGGGATCTGCGGCAAAAATCTGCGTTCCGTAATCAATAACACTTTTTGCATTTTGCCCCCAGCCTGCGCTGTCTACCAAAATTGTATTGGTGATACCGGCATCTCTGAGTTTGGGAATAGCAGCAATATAGGCATTTGCCCATTCCTGACCACCCAAATTTCCATACCACTCATTCGCGATATTGACGATTACATAATCTTCATTTCCCATCAAGGCTTTCTTAATACTAATCCAATAATCCACTGCTTTATTCAAATCCTCCGCGCTATTGCTGCCTGTAGCATCATGTACCTCGAGAATTGCAATTAATTTGCGCTCCTTACAATCTTCAATCAGTTTCTTCACATACAGCATATAATCCTGCTGCCACTGTTGTCCGTCCGCCAATACCAGTCTTACGGTATTGGCTCCGGTTGCTGCAATTGCATCCAGCGCTATGAAATTATAACTTTTAAACCAGGTATATTCCTGGTTAATTCCACGCATGATAAATTCATTACCATTAGCATCATTCAACTTAGTTCCGTCCACATAAAAGCCTAAGGATGCCGTCTCATCTGCAGCCGCTTCCACGGTAGGGGAAGGTACTGTTGCCGTAGTCGGTATAGGTACTGCAGTCGGTATAGGTGTTGTAGTCACACCGGATGCTTCAGAAGGGGTATTCATTACCTCATCCGAATTCTGTTTTCCGTCACCGGAACAGGCAATCAATACAATCCCGGTAATCATTAGTGATAGAACAAATAAAGTTCTTCGGCTTATTCTTTTCATTATCTTCTCCCCAAGTAATATCATAATATTATCAATACTTCTGTATCTCTTCGTATATATCCTATCCATTAATAGAATAGTGCATTCTTAATTATTTTGCAATATTTATTTTGCATTATTACATTCCAATGCACATTTTATGTAAAATCAATTACAATACCGGATTAATGAGTGCCAACAAAAAAGCTGCCAATTACCTTCCTGTAATTGACAGCTTTTTATTGAAACTTCATTATATCATTCTATTATTCCTAATTTTATTAATCTTCATGAATCAGCCTTGTCCGTCATCCACTCCTACCGGATTTTTCTCGGCAGAGATTACTTCGCCGGTCTTTGAGTTTATAAAAGCGATATAAATGTCACTCTGTATAACCGTTTCTTTATTCTTTATCACTGCTTCTTTCTCCTTTATTACCTCTTCCTTTGATGCCGTAATAGAGTCAAGCTCTACGAAGGATATAAAATAAACCAGTTCGCTATGACCTGTTCTTGTGCATAGAATCGGCGTAGCATAAGTGCCATTCAAAGAAATATTGAATTTTTTTTCAATTGCCTCTAGTGCAATATAAGTAGCTTTCTCTTTATCCATATCAGTACTTGTTCTCTTTGCTGCCATTTCTGGTGAATCTTCCAATGATGAAATAGTTACCTTCGATTTAGTGCCTGTCATATCTTCCTTGGTTGTCATCGGTTGAGTGAGCTTTTCGGCAGAAATTGAAGTTCCGGTGTTTTTCGCGGCTAGGGCAAATGTTGTCATACTAGTGCTCCCCGTAATAATTGCTGCGGCAAGGACAAATGTGGTAATTGTAGTTATTACACTTTTTCTCATAGTTAAAACCTCCAAATTTTATTGTTATATTTTTCGTAGCTACAATTAGAATTATATTATTGGCATATTGTCGGATTTTCATCAAGTTGTTAATTACTTGTAAAAAATATCGAAACTTCTGTAAAACGATTTGGCAAAGAAACTATTGTTAACCGAGTATTATGAAGCCTAGCTATTTCTTTACATATTGAAAGTCCCAATCCAACACCTCCGAATTTTTTGGAACGGGATTTATCCACCACATAAAATGCTTCCGTAATTCTTTCTATATGCTCCTTCTCGATTCCTCTGCCTGTATCTATGACTTTAAGAACTGTACCTCCGTCAGCGAAAATACTTCTAAGGATAATCTCCCCAACATCATCAATGGATTTTATGCTGTTTTCCACTAAATTTATCAGCAATGTTTGCAATAGAACTTCATCGGCAAATACTTCTTCAGCTATGCATTCTTTTCTCAATACGATATTCTTATCCACTAATCGGTGGCTAACCATTCTCTCTATATAATGAAATAGCTTCTCCGTATTTATTTTAATCGGCTCTATATCATCTTTTTTCAAATACAATAGTTGCACTAATTTATCTGACAGGAGATTAAGCCTATTTGCATGTTCATAGATATAGTTTATAGCCAGCTCTTGTTCCGATTGATCATGTCTGGCATTTTTCAAAAAATCACCGTATCCCTTTATAGCAGTTATCGGTGTTTTAAGCTCATGTGTAAGATTATTAATAAATGTTTCCTTTTCCTCATTTGCTTTTTCAATATTCGCAATATTTTCAGAAATAGCATCCGCCATCTTATTAAAGTTATTTGCAAGCTCTCCTATTTCATCTTTCCGTTTAATATAAACCCTTCTGCCATAAGAATTCTGAGCAATTTCGTTAACTGCTGCATTTAATTTTCTTATGGGCTTTGTCAATTGAAGTAAAATAATAATTAAAAAGAGAGATAAAAGACAAGAAATTATTATATTTAATGTGATGAAATAACTAAGGAGATTATCATTGAAATCCCCCAAATAATCTGCCGACCGCGACATAACCAAGCCCAAATTATTAAAGTCAATCGTGCCACTCACAAAAAGCACTAAATCACCATTGATTTTTCTATAAATAGTTTTTACCCCATCAAAAGATGTCTCGTCCCTTTTTTCATTAATTTTATAAGCATTAGAAAAAATCAAATGATTCTTCTCAAAAATCTCAAAAAAGACATCGTTTTTATAATAGTTTATCGCGAAATTTGATATAAATAATTCTATATCAGGATTTTCAACATCCCTATTATAGGTTTCTAGATTATAGCTTAATGCTTTTTCAATGCTTTCAAATTCATTTATCCCCGCGGAAATGTCCATTGCTTTATTAAGCTCATAGCTTTTACTAAAAAGAGCATAAGCACCTAAATTAAAAGATATTATGAAAATAACCATAATCCACAAATAGGTTTTTTGCCAGAATTTCATCTCTACGCCTCCAACCTGTAGCCATATCTAAAAATGGTTTTAATATGATTTTCCCATTTGAGTTTTTTCCGCAGCTTTTGGATATGCACATCAACTGTACGAGTTTCACCAAAAAAATCATATCCCCAAATTAACTCCAGAATCTTCTCTCTTGATAGAGCAATGTTTTTATTTAGGATAAGAATTTCAATCAATTCAAATTCCTTATTTGTTATATCAACTTCTTTTCCTTCAACTGTTATCTTGCGTTCATTAAAATTCACTATAGTTTCGTCTATCCGAAATTCATCGATTGACTTTTTACCCCTCCGCAAGACAACATTTACCCGTGCTATCAATTCAACAGCTTCAAAGGGTTTTACAATATAATCTTCCGCACCTATTTCAAGGCCATGAACTTTATCCGAGAGAGAACTTTTAGCCGTTAAAAAAATAACCGGAATTTCTTTAGCCAAGAACTCCGGTATTAAGCTAAATCCGTCCTCACCCGGCAGCATAATATCTAAAATCGCTAAATCAATAGAATTTTTATTAAATTCTTCAATTATATTTTTCCCATCGTAAAGTTGAATACAGTTATGTCCTACCATTTTTAAATTCATAGCTATAAGATCGTTGATTGCCTTTTCATCTTCAATTATTAATATTGTAGCCATTTTACCACTCTCCAATTAAATCATTATACGTAAATGATAGTGTAAAGTCATCATGAAGTTGTAAAGAATCATGAAGTTGTGTTACAGTTCAGCCTTCAAAGAGATGTATCCGGACTGGGAAAAAATGATTTCCATAT
>DBTU01000006.1 GCA_002307215.1 Lachnoclostridium sp. UBA1308 | reverse complement strand
AAAATAAAGTAGGGTAACCTATTTCTAGGCTACCCCCTTATCAAACCGCACGTGCGCTACTAACGCATACGGCTTACCAATTGTAATTCGTGTTGAACGATGTTTCTACGTAGACGCCATGGCTTGGCACTTCGCTATGTTTTCAAGTCTTTCCTTCGTGTAGTATTCTCTACCATCTGATTTCATCTTTTCTATCTTTCTTTCAAGCTTCATCTTACCTCTTTTTGCACAGGTGTCAATGTACTCTTCCATCGTAAATCCCACTGATGTACTGTAATACAACCATTCCGACGGAATTAACTTCGCTTTGCAGAAATATTCTATATTCCATTTGTTAGTCATCAGATATCCTTTTCTCACCTTCGGATGTTTGTGAATCATACATACTCGTAACCTCTGTCTTATATAAGCATCAATTGCTCTCAGCTTGTTGCAGATACCTTTGAGATAGCAGTGATTTTTCAATCCGAACAGTTTATTTTTCTCTATGGCTTTAAATGGGTATAAATAGAAGTTAGTTTTTCCTCTAATGATTGGATTCACTCTACTCATCCAGACTTCTTGACTCAGTGTTAGTGTTTTCCCAGTTACATCCTTAATTTTCTTCTTAAAGTCTTTCAGTGATTTCTCCATTGGCTCAACTAAATAATAACATCCGTTACCCTTCTTTCGCTCACGCCAGTGTTTGAATGAGAAACCCACAAATTCAAAGTCGTCCTTCTTGAAATCCACGAACTTAGTCTTATTCATTGCAATTTCCAGTCCAAGATTTTCAATTACCTTCTTCGCAATTTCTCCCGCTTTCCTTATTTCTTCATCTGTCTTGGCAAAAAGCAGAAAATCGTCGCAGTATCTTACAAACTTTATTCCTTCCTTTTCTAATTCCCAGTCTAGTTCATTCAGATATGCATTCGCTAATAGTGGAGAAATCACACCGCCTTGCATTGTTCCAGAGGTGCTTTCCATAAACTTTCCTTCTTCCATATATCCCGATTTCAACCATGCCCATATCATATCCAACACAGTGCCATCAGCTATATATTTCGTCAGTACCTTCATCAGCTTCTTATGTGGTATGTTATCGAAAAATCCCTTGATATCACAATCATAGATGTGATTATATCCATACTCTACGTACCAAAGAATTATCTGCATTACCCTTTCAATTCCTCTGTCTGGTCGATAGCCACAGGAACATTTGTGAAATATACCATCCTCGAATTTCGGACTTAATACATTCACGACACTCTGTTGAACTATCCTATCTTTAATTACTGGTATTCCAAGCGGTCTTTTATCTCCATTCTTCTTCGGTATGTACACTCTTTTTACTGGTGTTGACTTGTATTCCTTATTTCTAAGCTCTTGCAGTAGTTGAAGTATTTTCTTATCCTCTTCTGCTTTAAAGGTTTCTATGGTTTCCATATCTACACCGCCACATCCTTTGTTCGCTTCTACCTGTTTCCAAGCCGACATTAGTTTTCGGTCGAATAAAATCTGTCCATAAATACTATGCCATTTCATTTTTAATTCATCGTTCATTACTATCCTTATCCTCCTTATGTTCCTCTGGTTCGTTGTTGCCGAAGCATCGTCACCATTATCATAACTATAAGTTCTTGACTTGGGCTACAAAGGTTAACCCCCTTCCATTCTTCATGCGTTTGGTCACATGATTACTTCTGTACTATTGGGCTATCTGACTCCCTCACATGCCAAGGTAACTTCGAATACTCTTATATACCTAAGCCCTTTCGGTAAATGTAAGGGTCTCACTGGGTCATCGCACCTTCCCTTTTAACATACCAAGCACCTTCACATGACAACCTCCATTTACTCGACTGGTTCTTCTGGGTAAATGATTTAGATTTCCCGACATTTCGCACGGTCATCAACTTGCCCTGCCGCAACATGTGCTTCACTTTTCGTTTCGGTCTGCTAAACCGTCTACGGGTCTCTCGACTTTCCGCATCTCCTTCAGACACCACCTTACGATAATGCCCTAGATTAGACTTCCCGATTTGCACCAGTGCTCACGGGTGGAGATTTTCACTCCAGAGAAATCTTGCTTTCGGAACTCTTGATTCGTTATTGCATCCGCATCGTAATCGCTGTTCCTAATATACAAAATAGTCCTAACCGAAGTCAGGACTGGTGCGACTGCCAGTCGCACAAAATGCCAATGACATTATCATTGGCATCTATCATATGATTTCATTTCAAATGACCCAGTTTCTCCTCTAAAAAATCAAATATTTTATTATAATATACCTCAATTGTCTTCGTATCTGCATTATATATTTCATGTTTGGAAGTCGGCATTACAACCAATTGTGTGTCTTCTGATTTTTGCGCAAACCGTATCTGTCCCTCAGGCTTTACTGTTGTATCGCAGCCTGCTTGAAATAGCAGAATCGGTCTCTTAACCAGATATGCCTGTCTTTGTAATCTATTCACCGCCTCCATGCTTGCCAAGGTCCATGCATAGGTTCCTCCGTAAGTCTGGTATTTGATATTATGTAGCCTTTTTGCAAACATATAGTCATATCTCGCTTTTGAGCTGCAACTACTGGTTTCAAAAACAGGAATACAATCAAATCCTCTATGACCAAGCACATATTCGTCATCGGCTCGGGTTACTTTCTTATAGGAAAGTATAAGCCAAATCAGAAATTTAGGCACCACACTAAAATTTATTTTCAGCATTGGAGATGATAGAATTGTACAACAAAAAACCTCCGGAAATCGTTCCAGATATAATGCCGCTATGGCTCCACCCATAGAATGCGCGTATAAAACCATTCTCTTTGACAGACTGCTCTTCCTCACTATTTTGGTGATAAAGTTATGAAGGTCAAGTACGTATTCGCTGTAAGAATGCACATGCACTTTACTCCCGTCCTCCACCGAACGTCCCGAATATCCATGACCACGATAATCAAAAAGGAAAACCGAATATCCCTCCTGATAGAAATAATAGACTACTTCTTCAAACTTTGCTGTAAATTCACAAAAACCATGTGATATTACAATTGCTGCTTTTTCCTGCGGATTGAGAAAATACTCATAAAAAATCTCCGTATCATCAAAGCTGTGAAAATAGCCGGTCTTTCTGCTAGAATCCAATACCGGACTTACTTCGCTCATCATCTTATCCGCAAAATCATCCTCAGCCAAAAATACTCTACCCTTATTTAATTTAATATTTTCTCCTTGCATATTCATCCACAACCTTACGCGCTATATCCGGATAATTTGTAATTATCGCATCAATTTCATTTTCACAGAGCATATTCAATTCTTCTGCATTATTTACAGTCCACACGCGAACGTCAATCCCTCTCCTTTTGCAATCCTTGATAAAATCCGGATATTGCAGATTATAGAAGGCGGGATGTAATGCTTCCACATGATGCTTTGCTGCATATTCCGGCATATCCAGATATCCATCTTCATATAAAAAGCCGGTTTGTACACTAGTGTCCAATGCTTTCAGTTTCATGATAGAATAGTGATTAAAAGAGGAGTAGATTACTCGCTCACGAAGACCCATCTTCTGCGTCAATTCCATAACCTTCTCTTCCAGCTTCTCATAAAAAACAATTCCATTCTTTAATTCCACATTAACAGTCAAACCCGTATCCTTCAAGAGTAAATATATCTCCTCTAACGTAGGTATGCCACATTTTCCAAGTTCAGGATGCTTCTTGTTGAAATTGAATTTGGAGAGGTCTTTCAAGGTATAGTCTTTCACATATCCGATTCCATCACTTACTCGATTTATCGT
Source organism: Lachnoclostridium sp. UBA1308 (assembly GCA_002307215.1). Classification (GTDB taxonomy): domain Bacteria; phylum Bacillota; class Clostridia; order Lachnospirales; family Lachnospiraceae; genus Mobilitalea. Next base: position 29,483 of record DBTU01000006.1, on the reverse strand, counting down.
TTCGTCATGAATGATTACAAGCTGACCATCCTTGGTCATCTGTACATCAAGCTCAACTCCATCCGCTCCCATATCAAGCGCTATTTGAAATGCCTTTAAGGTGTTCTCCGGCGCATACCCGGAGGCTCCCCGATGTGCCCATACAAGCGTCTTTTTCATATGTCGATCCCTCTTCTTACTTTACGAAAATTTCATTCAAAGGTCTGCCGTCACAACTATAAAAATCTATTCCCAATATTTTTGCCATTGTAGGGGCGATATCCACCATTTCAACATCTCCCAACTGATATTCCTTTTTAATGTTATCTCCGGAAATAATCAATATGCATTTATAATCTGCCTTATCCGGTGAGTAACCATGTGTTGCGTGTGTTAATCCTTGCTCTTCCAAATCTAAAATGTACGGATGCTCGAGACTATCCTCGAAGTAATAACCACGCTTGGCCTCCAGCATGTACGAAACAGATGGATCCATGTGAAAATCTTCCAACTCTCTTCCGGTGTATATACTTTCAATCCCGTAGCCGTCATCCTTCATAGCCTTTTTAAGAACAGCTGTTGCCAACATTTCGGCTTCTTCATCGTCTTGTCTTATATGAAGGTAAGCTGCTCCACCGGCACTCTGCACATATGCTCTCCATTTTAATTCACCGTTTTCTTCATAGATAAGGCCTTTTTCTTTCAATAAATTATTCAACCTTATCTTGTATCTAACATTAATCTGCCCATGGTCACCAATAACAAGAAAAATGGTATCCTGCGTAATACCCGCTTCCTCGACCGCCTTACGTATATCACCCAGTCTTTTGTCCATACTTATTATCGCACGGTTTACTTCCTCGCTGTCTGTTCCATATGCATGCTTAGCGTCATCAAGGTCGATCAGATGTACCATAAGAAGATTAGGCTTTTTTCTTTTTATCGTATCTACGGCACACATCGTCGTAAAGTCATCCAAATAGGGCTGTTCGATACCTCTTCGGAATCGTCCGAATTTCATTTCCATTCCCATGCTATAGATTGGGCTGCCATTTATTAATATCTTAAGTGCCTGATTTTCATTATTGATCGCTCTTATTTCAGGTATATTATATGTTATGGAAGCTTTCCCGGTAACCGGCCATAAAATCCCGGCTGTTTTCATCCCATGTTCTTTCACTGCATCATAAATTGTCGGTACCTTTATATCTTTCTTATACCAATACCAGCGTTGTTCCTTTTCTCTGACAAATGGTTGAAAAGGATTATTATGAAAGATACCGTGTTTATCCGGATAGACACCGGTTACCATTGTGGTATGTGCCACATAAGTGAGTGAGGGATAAACACTTTTTAATTTAGTGCTGAAAGCTCCATTTTTTATTAATTTTGACAGGTTAGGAAGTCCGCTTGCCATCTCCCAGTTATCTTCTGAAAAAGCATCGTATGAGATAACAACCAAATGCTTTGCTTTTCCTGCCTCTTTCTTCATATATTCACTCCTAGCTATTAGCGTTAATATACTTTTCCTTAGGTAATGTAATAAAGATAGCAAATCCGATTACAAAAAGAGGAATAATCGATAGAATACTATATTTGGCATTGCCTGTCAGCGTCGTTGTCAATGACATAACGAACGTGCCAATGATAGCTGAGAACTTACCAAAAATATTATAAAATCCAAAAAACTCATTCGATTTTTCCTTGGGAATCAGCTTTGCAAAATAGGATCTGCTGAGTGCCTGTATTCCTCCCTGCGCGGAGCCAATCATCGCTCCCAGAATAAATATGTGCCAAACCGAGGATATAAAATATGCAGCAATACAGGATAGAATATATGTAATAATAGCAACAATAATCATAGCTCTGGCTGAATACTTTTTCGCCAGAGTTCCATAAAGGATTGCACAGGGAAATGCAATAACCTGGATGATTAATAAGATTCCCAACAGCATAAAAGTATCGAGCGAATCTTTACCTAAAACTGAGGTAGCATAGGGTACTACCATTTTAATAATAGTATCCACTCCATCAATGTAAAAAAAGTATCCCAATAAGAAAATGAATACAATCTTGTGCTGTCTGATATTACTAAAGGTATTTGCTAACCTTTTAAAACTGTTGAAAACCGGGCGTGGTTCCGGTTCAATATAATGCCTCTGTTTTACATCCCGAATGAGTGGTATCGTCAGAAGCCCCCACCAAAGTGCGGTTATGATAAACCCAATCTGATAACCGATGGCCTTATCCATTCCCATGAAAAATATCAGTGCAAGGCTGATACCAAAAGGTATGACGCTGCAAATATATCCAAATGCAAAGCCTGTTGTAGAAACCTTATCCATCCGTTCATCACTTGTAACATCAACAATAAACGCATCATAAAAAATATTAGCACCTGCAAAACCTATGGCTGACAGGATAAAAAACAGAATCAATAATTGCCATTGTCCACTGGAAGGTGATACAAATGCAAGTGCAAATGTAGCTACCACGCCAAGGATAGCAAAGAAAATAAAGAAGCGTTTTTTCTTATCCTTATAATCAGCTATTGTTCCCAGAATCGGACTTAATATTGCAATCAAAATACTCGCTATCGAATTAAAATACCCCAGATCCATGCTGCTGTTTACATTATCAAACATGCCAAATACAATTGGCAATAGAGCCGTTGTAACAGCCATAGAATATGCTGAATTACCGCAATCATATAATACCCATGATCTTTCCTCTTTACTTAATTTCATAAACAGTTCCCCCTCTAATGATTCGTTATTGCTATTATATCATATAGTTTGGGATGACAAGTAAAATTAATGTAAAATTTCCAAAATTAATGCAAGTTTTCTAAAGAGTTTTTGGGTCAAGGATTTGCTTTCATTTGTTATAAATCTTTCATTCACTTTACAGCTTTTCTTTTCGTATTAAAAGGAACTGCGATAAATCCGAAAGCAGCTATTATTCCTGTGATCAGATAGCATTTATTATATACTTTATTGCCTTCATCCTGTTTAATCTTAAAGGCGTCGTCCATAATTTGATAAATTTCCTCTTTCTGCTTATTGAGATTATCAGCAACAGCCACTTTCTTATTCGCAGGAATGGTAGCCATGATTTCTATTGTCTGCTGCTCCATCAATTTATCAATCCCATTTTTTGAAAAGGATGCACTATCGGATGCGTTCGATTTACTGACCATATCTGCTATCATATCTTTTTCATTTTGTTCCAGAACAGTGCTGTCATTGACCCTCTCCATAATTTGTTTCTTTGCATCAGTGGTCGCGGTTGTGGTAAACTGGCTGCTCAGGGTCGCAACCAATGCTATTGCAATGCATGCTGTCAATTGTCTTAGGCTATTCAATAGACCGGAAGCCATGTTGTTTTTGTCTTCCGCTATCTCATCAAACGCACTTTGGTATAAAGGAGTCGTTGCCCCTAATCCAAGTCCTAAAACAATAAAGGCACAATAAATCAATTTGAGATAATTCGAACTGTTCATGAAGACAAACATGAAATTTGCTAGGCATGCAAAAGTAATTGCAAGGAAAGAGACAACTCGTGACGATGTTATTTTAGCTAAAATGCCAAAAATCGGAGCTGTACAAAAAGCTACTGCACTGACAATTCCAAGCATAAGCCCTGATTTTAGGACACTGTAACCTAATTTGCTTTCGAGATAAAAATTCATGAGATATGATACGGGCATATAAGCGAAAAATATGATGGCTATCAGAATAATCGATGAAGTATATGTTCTCACCTTAAATAAATTAATATCAATCATCGGGTTTTTGATCTTTCTCTCAAATAATACAAAGACGGTTAACGAAACAACTGCGCAAACGATTAGCAGAATAATCATCACGCTTCCCCAACCATAATCATTTCCCTTTATCAACGTAAAAACCGCAGTGCTCAACCCAAGAGCAAGTAGAATCGACCCAACAAAATCAACTTTCTTTTCTATGGTCTTATCATAATTTTCCTTTACATAACATCCTCCGAAAATTAACGATATTACAACAAACGGGGTGTTCACATAAAATATAGCCTTGAATCCGAAGCTTTCATTCAGAATGCCACCGACTACAGGACCGGAAGCCGCCGCGATAGAGATAATCATGCCGACGATGATCGCAAGCTTCCCCATTGCCGCTTTTCCGAACAATTCTATACCCAATGGAATAGCCAATGGAGTTAGTATAGCTGCGCCAACTCCCTGAAGAACTCTGAAGCTAATCATCATACCCAAGGAGGTTGATAATCCACAACATATAGATGAAGCGCCGAAAATGATAAGTCCGATTAAAAACAGTTTTTTTCTGCCGAAAATATCGGCTATTTTTGAGAAATTAATAAGCAACGCTGAAAACGGGATTAGATAAGCAGTACTTACCCAAGATATGCCCGTTATGTCTGTACCGAAGTACTTTGCCATTGTCGGTAACGATACATTTACAATCGTTCCATCTAAAACAGTTAAAAAACATGCAATTGCCAGCGATATAAATGCCAATACCTTTTTACTTCTACTCATAATAATTACCTCCGCTTATAATATGAACCCAATTTCATATTCGCATTATATTACTGCTCACAACAAAAGTCAAGAACATGAAACCAATTTCACATTCTTGACTTTTTGTTTTATTTTGTTATAATATAATTTAAGGTAGGTGATATTTATGGAGCGAAAGGCCCGCATACCAATGCAACGGCGCGCTGTGGAAAAAGCCGATAAAATTATAGACGCAGCTTTTATTCTCTTCAATGAAAAAGGATATTATAATACAACGACTGCAGACATAGCCAATAAGGCTCAGGTTGCTACCGGATCTGTCTATGCCTATTTTGAGGACAAGAAAGACATATATATTCAGGTTCTCAAAAGGATTCATGAAAAGTTTGCAAACCCTACAAGAGATTTCTGGACAAAAAATAAGATTTCTCTGAACAATGCTGATGAAGCAAAGGAATTATTTAATTTATTTTTGAAGTTGATGCTTGAATATCATAATTTTTCAAAAATGTTTCATGATGAAATGGAAGCCCTAAAGCGATTGGATGAAGAAATCAAAAGTGAATGTTCGATACTTGATGTAGCTAGATTGCAAATCACGAAAGACGTATTCGGTATCATCTCAATACCGTTTAAAAGTGAAAAAGATTCGCAACTATTCTTACATTACTCGACATTTTTAATTGATGATTTATGCCATACGATTCTTTATGATCAAACGACAGAAAACATAGATTTATATATGGATCGTTGCTCTCATATGCTGTACTCGCTGCTTGAGGAGTCTGTTGACTTATCAAAATGGACCAAAGGTCACCTACCTACATAGGTAAAATCAATTGCCAGGTTACCCCATACTTATCTTCTATCGAACCGTACATGGGGCTGAAAAATTGAGGTCCAAGTTCTACAATGATCTTTCCACCCTCTTTGAGCTTTTCAAATACTCGACCTACCTCATCTGATGTTTGAAAGAACACATTTAAACAGTACCTGTTACTGTTAATGACTTCATCCTCGGTGTCACTTAAATTGATCGATGAACCACAGAAGGTCAGACTTGAATGCATAACACGTCCTTTTGGTGGCTTCATAATCCGGGAAATATCAGCTGTTCATATTCATTTTTCTCCTCGAATTTGTGAAGGTAATCAAAACATTTTTCTACACCGAATAAAATATTATTTGATTCACATACTTTCTTCGCCAGATTCATTAGTTTTTCGTTGTCATTACTGATTACTTCGTAGGAGTTGCCGTATTTTGCTATGTATTTCGCTTTCATCCCCGGAAAATGTTCGTCCAGCTTTTTATAAAAGTACTCCCTATTTCCTTCTCTAAGCGTTAGTCCCATTGAAAAGCAAATAATGCCATGTACTTTTGCCTCTACACAATAACCAAGAATGCCACTGATATTTTCTTGCGTATCATTGATAAACGGTAAAATTGGACTTAGCCATACTACCGTCGGAATCCCATTATCACGCATAATCTTTAACACTTCAAACCGTTCTTTTGTAGTGCTTACATTTGGCTCAATAATTTTACACAAATCCTCATCATATGTGGTAAGTGTCATCTGAACTACACATTTTGTCTTTTCATTTATTTTTTTCAATATATCCAGATGATTTAAAATTCTTGCTGATTTCGTGTGTATGCTAAGTCCGAATCCATAATCCCTGATTAGCTCGATACATTTTCTGGTGTTCCCCAGTTTTTCTTCCAAATGAATATATGGATCGCACATAGCTCCGGTGCCTATCATACATTTTCTTCGTTTTCTACGTAATGCATCCTCCAATAATTCGTGTGCATTCATCTTAACTTCAATATCTTCAAAATCATGATTTATCTGATAACATCTGCTTCTGGAATCACAATAAATACACCCATGTGTACAACCACGATATATGTTCATCCCGTTTTGTGAAGACAGAATACCTTTTACCTTAACTTCATGCATACTAGCTCCTATGTTTCAGTGCTGCAGTCCGGTGTTTCCTGCAATCAACTTCGAGAATGAAAGCTTCGATATTCTTGTATTATACCTTCTGAACACGAATAGCCATATAAGAATTGCCGCCTGTGATAATTCGAAAATGTCCCTGGTACATTCCCTGAGGAACGATTGTCATATTCCAGGTATCGATTAAATCAACCTTGAATTTGGTGTCGTCATCAAAATAGAGATCCCTGTACAAAGGACGCAAGAAGGTGAAATAGAACAGATAATAATCCTTTACCTGCTTATCTTTATCCTCTTCACGGTCTATTGTAGCTGTAACAGCATCCCAGTAAGAAGGAATTACCTTCAGACCGTAGCCACCTGGAATTTCTGATAGAATCTTATGGAGGAAGGCTATTCGCTCGGGACTATCACCCTGCAATGTACCACCATGTGACCACCAGAGAATAGCCTGATCCACGGTATCGTCCACCGATTGTAGAAGTGTCTCACCATGTCCCGCATATCCGCCTCTCATGGAAGCTTCCCAGAAACGTCGAGTCAGCTCTTCCCCAGAAATATTTCCCCAACCCAAATTAAGATTTCCTTCATAAAGAATTTCATCCCATACGACAGGCTTTTGATATTTCAGCATTAACTCATCCGTATACTCTACTGCTTTATATCTGTCCGTTCCCTGACAGCTACAGTGCGTAACCCAGGTCTTTGAGAAATCGTAGTAATGCGGGCCGTTATGAATAGAACGAAGTCTAGCATAGCTATCGTTTTCACATATTACGGCAGCGATTCGCTCCCAATCTTCGATCGTCTTAGTTTTCACATAATCATATTCATTTGCAAGTGACCACCATACATTACGGTAAGCGGAATATCTGGCTACCATATATTTAACATACCGGTCATCATTTTCTGCTCCCATTCCATCAAAGCCCCAGCGGTCATAGGGATGAAACAGGATAATATCAGCTTCAATTCCCATCTCCATCAATTGACGGATACGGGTGTCAAATCTATGAAAATGCTCTGGATTAAGCTTTGTAAAGTCCCAATGATTCGAACTCTTATCCTCCATGTAAGCATTCATTGTATTTCTATTTAGTCCAGCATTATCACAGGGTGTCCCCTCATAAGGAAAGGTGATCGGATCAGCGTAGTTATAGTCATAATGCTTGGGGAATATACAGAATCTGATCTTATTAAAAGCATGATCTGCAAGAGTCTTTAAGGTCTGCTCCTGTCTCTCCTCCGATTGATGAACCCAGGCATAGCAGGTAGTCCCTACGGAGTAATAGGGAGCTCCATCCGCATACCTGAAATGATAGGTGTCAGACACCTGAACATAACCATGATTATCTGTCGTTGGCTTAATTGATTTAAACTCTCCCTGATAGGACTGTTTTGAAAAACTTCCGCTAATATTAAATGTATAATCACCTTCAAAATCCGGCATAAACCTTACAACATATTCACCATTACCGTCATAAAAACCGTTTACCTTCTTGGTCTCGTTCGTTCCCGAAAATATTGCTATTATATCGTAATCAGTAAACGGATTACCCTCAGTTTTACCGGGTACACTTACCTCAAATATTCCCCATTTTTCTACTTGTCTTTCATAGATGCATTTGTACATTTTTCATCCTCCGATAGTTTCTTTTTAACCTTTCCAAGGAAGAGAGGGCATAGGAGCCCCGGTCTCTAAGAATGTCTTCAGTCCGCATAGAATGAACGTCCAACCCGCTGCCGCCTGTTGGAATTTTGCATTTCAACATCCATATCATGCGGGATTGTCAATTTCGTCATCGGTCCCATTTCTTGTAATTCAAACACAACTGTTGTCGTCTTTGAAGCATCTTCTTCGGGCGTTTTCCAGGTATAAGAAAGACGCTTATTTAGTTGAAATTCAATAATTTCTCCATTTACTTCTTCTTTACCTTCCGGTGTAATAACTGTTACCGGTGATCCTACGTCTGAGTAGTGTTTTCTAAGCTGTCTTTCCATTCATACAGACCCTGTATTTGTTTTTCATCAAATTTACTCATCCAACGTGAATAAATAAGCCTTAATGGCACAGGATTAAGATAATGTAACTTCTCTTTCCCCTTCCATACCGGTATTACCAAATTAGCTTCTTCTAAAATTTTTAAATGCTTTGTTACAGCCTGCCTAGACATCTTTAAATTAGAACTGAGTTCTGTAAGAGATTGGCCATTTCTTTCGTATAATAGATCCATTAGATATCTACGTGATTTTTCTCCTAATGCATGAAATATTTTATCCATGCCTATATATTAGCAACCTTTTGGTTGCATGTCAAATACTTTTTAATTATCATTAAATTCCCCATTTTTTTGCCCGGTTATTCGCACCTTTATTATTTCGTAAACTACCAGTCCATTACAGAACCGTCAAGTCCTCTAAGCCTCATGTTTATGGGCGGTTTGAAATTTTCTGTAGCAGCAATAATTTCCTCTTCGTTCACCTCAATACCCAGTCCCGGCCCCTTGGGCGGTAATGCATATCCATTTTCGAACTCAGGAAATGACTTAACAAACCTATCCGTCATTCTGTTCTCCGGATTCACAAAAGCAGCCTCTACCACCGCTACATTACTAATAGCAAAGGCAGCATGCATCGTAGCCGCATAAGCCAACGGACCCTGTGTATTATGTGGAACAAGGTTGATGTAAAAAGTTTCAGCTAATGCAGCGATCTTTTTCATCTCGGTAATTCCACCACAATGACAGATATCCGGTCTTATATAATCTACATAATTATTAACGATCAATTCTCTGAAATCCCATTTATTATGAGCTCTTTCTCCAATTGCTAACGGCAGAGTCGTATGGCTCCGCACCAGTGCCATCGCCTGTGGATTCTCATGGCGAATGGGATCCTCAATAAAAAACGGATTAAACTTTTCCGCACCCTTTGCCAGCTTGATTGCCCATTCAGGGTCATACCTTCCGTGACACTCCACAATAATATCCACTTCATCACCGACTGCGGCTCTGATTGCCTCCAGGTATTCCAACTGCTGCTTCACACCCAATGCATGGTCATGCAGACTTTGCGCATCATAATCATGGAAACCTCTGAAGCGGATCATATTGACTCCGGTATCTGCCAGTTTTTTTGCCTTCTTCGCAATCTCTTCCGCTGAACGGCCTGCTACATGCCCATATAACCGAACTCTGTCCCTGACTAATCCTCCCAGGAGCTGATAAACAGGTACATTCAGGTATTTGCCCTTAATATCCCATAGTGCCATGTCAATGCCGCTCATAGCAGCACTATGCACCGGCCCGCCGCGCATGAACATATCTCTAAAAAGTGATTGCCATATATATTCGATCCGTTGTGGATCTTCCCCAATCAAATATCCCTTCATATCCTGAATCATAGCAGCTACCGACTGTGGAAAATACAAAATAGTCGCTTCTCCATACCCTGTAATTCCTTCATCGGTTTCAATTTTAACAAATACCCCTGTCGGTGATATCAGATAACTTTTCACATCTACTATCTTCATTGTACATACCTCCTATGTTTTGTGATACCTAATTCGCAAATCGTGCCGAAGCCGATACTTGAATGTGCTTTAACTCAATGTGAATCGCACAATTATTGCAAGCTATACTCTTCAGCCAAATGAATGTCTCTTTCTACTTCCTGCGTATAATACGACCATCCAAAAATTTGTCCTGTCCTTACCATTTTATAAGGCATATAATGAGAAGCTCCAATTTCAGAAAGCTTCTTCCAACAGACAAGCCCTTGCTTAAGATATGAAACTGCTTTATTCTTATAATCAGAATCTCCAGTCAACTCATAATAAGCAAGCTCAAGCGCAGCGCTGAACTTATTGTAATAATACTCGCCAAGCATACACCAGGCTTTCATATCCAGTAAAGTACACAGGATATCCCCATCCTGATATTCTGTCGGAATATCTTTCTCAAGGCCTTCCAGCATTCGTTCCGATTCCGATACCGAACCACTTAAAATTTTAATAATATCTTCCGGTGTTTCACCATTTATGGCTTCTCCTGCCAGTTTTCGAGCTGCATACTCTTTTATTCCTATTGTCCCTATTCCCGGCATCGGTGTTCCATTCACAAAGTCAATAATGTTTTTAAACCCTTTATAAGATAAAAGACTCTCTGGATGCCATTGAAAATCATAATCTATCCAAAAAAGCCTATTTACAGCAGGAATGATTTTCGAAACGGTCTTCAAAATTGTATAAATAGGTTCACCCCAGGGTTCGTTATAACGCTTTTGAAACATTGCCACCCAAATTTTATCCTTCAGCTCTGCGTTATACCCGATTCTACCAAGGAGTGCAAATTGGTACCAATGCTTTTCAAAATCATATTTCCAGGTCATATGGCCATGCGGTACATGCTGGAAGTCTTCTCCCCAAAGATAGCCGTCCGCTCCCCAGTAAAAACCGTTAACATAGGGTTTATGCATTCCCTTTACATATTCCTTAATGTACTCGGGATCGCCCCACCTTAACGTATGAAAATCATCATTACGTACGGTATAAATAACCTTGATATCCTCGGTATCAACGCCGTCCCAGGCATCCCACAGTTTCTCAAATTGAGGCAATGGATGGGAATACATATGAGCATTTGAATATTTCCAGCTGATATACTTCTCGTTACCGTGGTAGCGGTCCAGAACGATATCTTTTGCCACCTTTCCGTTTCCGCAATTCGTCCTAATAATGAACGGCACCTTACTTCCTATTTCGTTAAGGGCTTCAATATATACATCAGTTACCCATTGATGCCTTTCCTCAGCGTTTCCGGCCATTTCCTCAGCAGCGTTCGTACCGATTCCCTTAAGGTCCGGATATGTCATGATTAGGGTCTTGATGCATTCCTTAAAATAATCCTTTACAATTGTAAGCTGTTGCCTTGTAGCATCATAATAGTGATCTGTCAGCCTTTCCGAATGAATAAAGTCACCTTGCACATAATTATAACCTGTCTTGTAGCCGTTCCCAAACTCAGCAGGTAGTCCCAAACCTTTCGCCATAAACGGAGCAAGACGAATGTTCCAGGTAATGATATAAACATCAATGCCTCTTGCTTTCGCATATCCGAAGATGAATTTATAAAGCTGCTTGTAAAAATGTAATTCCTCCTCTGAATAAGGGCAGGTATCAGGATATTTCTCAAGACGAAACATCATATGAAATGGATGCTCCGACCAAAGGCTCAGACAGTTATAACGGTTCAACGCGAGAAAATCGATAAATTTCTTCCAAAATTCCATATCCTTGCAGGTTTCTAGGTTCTTTTCAAATGGATCCGCGTTTGTATAAGGCTCAAAGGGAAGATTGAATTTAATTCCCCTCATTTTCATAAAGGGGTTCTCCGTCTTATCTCCGATAGACTCCAATCCAAAAAGCGTGATGGTTTCAGCAACGTCAAGTAAGCCGTACATCAACCCCGTGTGATCGCCACCGATTATATAAATAACCTTGCCTTCCTTCTTAATTTCAAAGCCTCCGATTTCAAGAGTGCTCGGTTTGGCTGTGTTGTGAGTACTAGCTATGATAGAATCGACAGTAGCCTTACCGATAAAACTTTTCAACGACTTTTCCAAATAGAAAACAGATCTTTTTGCAAGTGCTTCTTTTAGCTTTTCAGCTCCGAAATTTACAGTCTCAATTGCACTGTCATAATAAATAATCATATGATATTCCCCTCCTATGCCCGTTCTTTAACCAGCACTTTAATTCAACTCTTTGTCAGTGCTTCATTCAGTTCTTTTTATTCATTCACGGATTCATCAAATTCCAGTTTAATTATCAGAACTTCATCCGTAATCTCGTTGGTAGGAATATTTCGTATTCTTAGGTACGGCCTCTCCCTGTGATGTGACGGAAGCAGGTCGACACGAACCTCCAGCTCTTGTCCATTATTTAGCAGTATTGCTCTTTTTGGCAGTATATCCAGTGGCTTTAAGATAACCGCTGTCGTCTGAATATCCTGGTATAAATGGACATAGATATTATTTCCTTTACGTGTCAGCAATACTTCATCCTTCATATTTTCCGTAGCCTGTGTGATGATAGAGGTAGCCGGAACCGTGCCGTCAAACGCCTCTTTCACTTTATTGTACCATTTGCCTATCCGACGAATCGCCTGTACATCCTTATCACTAAAGGTTCCATCCGATTTAGGTCCTATATTCAGCTTATAGTTTCCTCCCATTGCGAGAGCCTTATCTATGCTTTGCATCAGATACTTGTGGTTGTAATAATCCTCGTCCGCCTTATAGCCCCAACTCTCTCTTCCAAGAGACTGGACAGCTTCCGTCAGCTTCTGAAATTCCATACCTTGCGGCACATGTCTCTCCGGAGTCTGGAAGTCTCCATTTTCCGGGCCTCTGTCGTTGATTACCATTCCAGGCTGCAGCTTCCTGATGTAATCGTTGAAAGCCTTGTTATTATACTGCAAGACATTTATATCCCAGAAAAATTGCCCTACCTTTCCGTAATTCGTACACAATTCTTCAACCTGTTTTTCCATAAACAATACATACTTATCGAAATCCGGCTCATCTCCCTTACGTGGTCCAAACATCTCATGGTGCCTTCCCTGATTCGGATAATTCGGGTGATGCCAGTCTGGGATTGAATAATAAATCCCTAAAGTAACGCCTCGGCGGTTGCAGGCTTCCGTAAGCATTGCAAGAACGTCCTTACCATAAGGAGTGTTCATTACATTGTAATCCGATTGTTTCGTATCCCACATGGAAAATCCGTCATGATGCTTTGTGGTGAAGCAAAGATATTCCATGCCCGCTTCCTGCAAAATATCAATCCATTCATCAGGATTAAATTTCACCGGATTAAATTGATTGATAAACGGTTCATAATTCTTACGAGGCATTTTCCCTCGCCATAACACCTGCTCCTGCCATTCAGGAATGGAATATAGCCCCCAGTGAACAAACATGCCAAATCTCTTATCCAAAAACCAATCTCTTTCATCGTGAAACCTTAATCTGTCTATCATATTCTCAATCCTTTCTTTGTAAAGTGATCTATAAAGTATCAGTAGGTGTAGCCAAGTTCCCTTCCTATATTATAGATTTGCAATACCGCATTTGTATGTACGCAAATCATGAATTCGTATCGTATTCATTGAAAATTAACCTTGAATTCTTTCCATTTTTCAGATATTATAATAGCAAATAGATTTTGCTATTTGAAATGCCTTTTCACATATTGAAACCGTATGCCTTAAAAGGAGGATAATATTGCTTACTTTATTAAAAACCCAATCGAATGAAACCCTACCGATAATTGTTGAAATGCAGGAGTCCACATACCCTTCGAGCGAAATCAGCGCTCTGTATCATGCTATTCTTATGGGAGACATCCGGCAGATTGAGTTATCGATTGATTGTCTGATACCCTGTTTTCAGAATATGAACAGTATGTTCACCTCAGTCTGTCTAGGTTATGACATTGTCAATACAGCCCTGAAAGCCATGAGAAAATGCAATTATTCCTTCTTTGAATTGGAGAAGAAATATCCCGACCTTATATCCAAGACTGAGCTATCTTCCCCTGACGACTTCATCTGTGTTGTTAGAAAGCTTTCCAAAGAGATATGCGAATCCCTCAGCCTGAATGACAGCCATATGAACAGGAACATAAAAGAGTATGATGATATTTCTGATGTTCTTGATTATATTGAAGAACATTATATGGAGGAGACCTTTTCCTCTAAAGTATTGTCTGATCATTTTGGAAAATCTATTTCAAACTTCAGCCATTATTTTAAGAGCAGGACCGGGCATATGATTTCGGAATATATCAATCGCAAGAGATTCGAAAAAGCGAAGCAATTGCTTCGCTCTACCGATATGACTATATTAGAAATTCTTCCGCTATCCGGGTATTGTCACATTTCTACTTTTATGCGTCAATTCAAGCAGTTGGAAGGAACATCCCCTGCCAAATACCGCACTACAAGCCGTTCTTAACAATAAACCTAATGGCATATCTAGGTACTCTTACCTTTTTATATAATAGATAGCGCGAATTGGGTTGACAAACCTAGTATATTCTCGAAATACAAGCCCGCCTTTGAAAGCTTTGCCATCTCTGTAGTAAATTGGCCTCCCAGAATCATTCTTTGCCCAGCCTTCTGTCGTAGTAGGATCGATGGTCAGCTTGATATACCGATGCAGTATAGCTGCGAACTCCGCACGAGTTGCCAAACCCTTGGGGTAGAAACAGCTATTATTTTTACTACTCATAATGCCCGCCTGCTGCAGGGCTTTCACTGCATCCTTACAGTGGCTGCTGATGGTGTAGGCATCTGCAAAGGTGACTTCCTCGCGGGTAACTGGCAGGGTGTAGCCGGTAACTTTAGCGTAGTTTTGTAGTATTACCGCAATTTCCTCACGGGTCACGGCTCTATCCGGAGCAAATTGCTGATTCCCGGTGCCTTTGATGATGCCGTTCTTGTATGCCCATTCGATATAGGGTAGGAAGTTGCTGTCCGCTTTTACATCAGTGAAGCTGCTGATCTTGTAGCCGCTCACATCCACGCCGGCCAGTCTCCCAAGAGCGGTGACCAGCACTGCGCGACTTATGACGGTATCCGGCGAGAAGGTGGTATCCGATGTTCCGGATATCAGCCCGCGTCCGACCACATAGTCGATGGATTCCTTGGCCCAATGGGTGGAGATATCAGTGAACTTTGCGGAGGGTGTCGTATATCCCACACCATATATGGAGAGATGGTTACTACTCAAGATGATGCCATCACTGTTTGCCTCATAAGCGGAGTCGGGGATACGGGAAGCGTTACCCTCGCCGTCCACATAGACCCCGAACAAATAACCTACGGATTCCTTTGTCCTTGGCTTATAGGAAATGGAAAGAGTTGCACTGCCATTGCCCAGTGAGGTGATGTTCACCGTCTCACCATCCTTCACATAGGTGACTGTTATGTTGTATACCGGCCTTGTGCCGGTGAGGTTCTTTGCCGCTTTGGAAAGATTGAAAACCGGAGTGAAGGAAATGGTAACATTACCGGAGCTTTGCCTTAGGATTTCTTTCAGAGCCTCCAAGTCAAGCTTCAGCGACATGGGTACGTTCAATGCGACCCCAGTACCGTGAGCTATCTTATTCTGCTCCTTTGCTTGTGCCTCAGACTTTGCTTGTGTCACAGCTTTTGCAATGGCATCCGTGACAGTTTGATCCGAAATAACTACGCTGGCAATATTATTGTTTGCCGGTGTTTCGGTCGGTGCAACATAGGTAGGTTGCGGTGCTGGCGGAATGATTGAAAGGTCCGCCGTTGTGGGGAAGGTCGCCGTTATCACACTTGAATCTGCGTCATTGCTGACAGAAGTTGCGCCTGCCACTGTAAAGAAGTCTTTCGTAACACCGGTCAATGTATAGCCGTTTTTTGGTGTTAAGGTTATGGTTGCCGTATAAACTGTACTTGCCGCAAACGTTTGATCTGCCGGAGCCCAGGTTACTGTTCCTGTATACTGTGGTGTCTCGGTTATCGTCGTTACAGGAATTGCACCCCTTATCGGTGCCGTCACGCCGGTGATGTCCGGAAGGTCCACGCCTTCCATTTCGCTTATGACAGAACCGGTCGGAAGTATGCCTTCAAGAACCATTCCATAAGCTGTCCCCGCGCCCTTCGGCACAAAGACCTGCAAGCCATCCGGTACTCCGGTAAACACATCAAAACTCCCAGGATAGTAATAATCAATACCAAATGACGGAGGTGCGCTGCCGGAAAAAGTGATACTTGTCAAGCTACTACAACCAGAAAACGCATTTCTTCCGATAGAAGTCACCTTGTCAGGTATATTGATACTTGTCAGGCTGCTGCAACCATCAAATGCATCCCTATAGATAGAAGTCAAATTCTTAGATATGCTGATACTTGTCAGACCGCTACAATCCCAAAAGGCACCATTATAGATAGAAATCACACTGTCAGGTAGGTTGATATTTGTCAGACCCCTGCAATAAGAGAATGTTCCATCGTTGATAATAGTCACACCGTAAGGTATGTTGATGCTTGTCAAACCACTGCAACCTTCGAACGCACCTACTCCGATATATGTCACACCGTCAGGTATGTTTATGTCTGTCAGTCCGGTGCAATGAAAAAACGCCATCTCTCCAATATAAGTCAAAGTGTCAGGTAGGCTGATGCTTGTCAGTGTGCTGTCTTCGATAAATGCATTGTGTGCGATATTAGTCACAGTGTAGGTGATGTTATCGTAAACCACTGTTTCAGGGATGGTAATGTGTTGTATTGTATATCCATAGTGCCACACCTCCACCGAACCAGGGCTTCCATCCAGAGGCCCATCGTATACAAAGCCATCAATTTCATATGCAAATCCATACGCTTTTTCAGTGGTGACATCCGCCAGTTTCAGGGTCAGCAGCAGGGTAAGTACCATGCAAATACATAGCTGTAGGCCAAATAATCTTTTTACCTTCATTTGTAATCCTCCTCATCGTAATGTAATAATCATACTTATATATTGCGAATTACAAGTTTTCCTATCTAATATTCCCATCTACTTCTATCGAACTTTGCTCTCAGTTAATTGGGTTTTTCTATATTTAAACTGCTTTTTTGGTTTTCTACAATTATTAATTATACATTCTCAAACTGTATAATGTAACTGTACCAGGTACAGTCTTTTTCGTGTTTTTACAGCAAAAAACTTCCGCATTTTTAAGTACGAAAGTTTTTTATTCATGACAGCACGAATCCACGCGCAGCGCGGATTTTGTTATATGTTAAATTCCGGTAGCATATTATTCAAATAGGCCGATTTTTCTTGCCTTAATGACCGCTTCACTCCTGTTCTTGACGCCGAGTTTTTTATATATATGAGCATTATGAAATTTGACAGTCCTCACCGTAATGCAGAGTAATTCGGCCATCTCTTGGTTCGTAAGCTCGTCAACGAAATGTCTTAAAACCTCGAGCTCTCTGTCGCTGAACGTAATACCACTTGTCTTTGCACCTTGTGTGCTGATATCGGATGGAGATTTCACTGCCCTCTGCAACTTGACAGCCTCCCTGGTCAGCTTTAGCAAGTTTTTCGCGTATGGCGCATATTCGGTGTTTTCCGTTAGCTTCGTCATTGACCTATATTTTTTCAAAACTTCAACCATTGGCTCCAACTCATCAACAAAAGTACGTACATAACCTTCCGGAACGCCAAGCTCAAGCGCTCTATGCAGTGAAAACATGGAGTTCATATGATCCTCTTGCATACTGTAGTTTATAGCCAATAGACAAAGTATCTCGATACGGCTGAATAGCCTGTTTTCTTTTTCCGCAAAATCATCAAGACGATTTAAAAGAATGAGCGATTCATCCGTTTTCTTTGTCAGCATCAAATACCTTGCGAAAACAATATATTCAGCTTCACGGGAGGTGGAGAGAGTGTCAAATATCCTGAGGCGGTCAGTCTCGATATATTGTGACGCCCCTTCGACATCTCCTTTCTCTATGTAAAGGCTTGCTGAAAAAATATCAAATAAGTAATTCCACACACTCCTACTGTTTTCCGACAATAGTTTTTTCCCGGATTCAATGATTGCAAAGGCGCCGTCCAAATCACCACGAGCTTTTTTTTCTTTCGCCAGGGCAATAAAACAAGGTACAATGATGCCGGGGTTCTTAAGTCCTGTTATTTGGCCCATGTTTTTAACCAACATTTCATATACTGTTCTCCGATTTCCCCGTTCATAATGAGCCTCTGCAAGAGCTATCAAGATATAGGAGGTATAATCCCCAATCAACTTCGACAGCTCATTAAGCATATCGCTGTATCCTATAAATATCTTGTTCAGTCTCCCTTTAAACCCATAAGCAGTGTTTAAAAGGTTTGGCTCTCCGGGATTCATTTCTCCTATGATAAGCGGCGTATATATCTCCTCTTCTCTTATCTGCTTGTAGTAATGAAGTACCTTATCTATGTCCATTCTGAAAATCGACGAATTCATATAGGTGACTGCGATATGAACTTTCAGATAATCCTTTTCCTTTTTATCCAGACCATCTTTTATACGATCAAAGCAAGACTGTGCCTTATCAGCCCAAATTTCAGCCTTCTCAGCCTGATTTTGCATAGTAAAAATCCATGATAAACCGGCACAGGTTCTAACATCGCTCTCTCGAAGTTCTTCGGGGATTTTCTCCATCCATTTGCGCCATAATGTTAGCTCACCGTTCTGTACCATTGTCAGGTAAACGCGTCGAATAAGAATGAAAGCTTTTTCATATTCTTCGGCCTTTATAAAGCAGCCGATTGCGTCTTGAATCAGATCATTTTCCTGATACCACTGTCCGGCAAGACTGTAAAGAGAACGCTGTATTGAAGCAGGCTCCGCTTCCAGTCTGCCAAGTAGGAACGTCTGAAACAGATGATGGTATCTGTACCATCTGTTTTCCTGATCCATCGAAATGACAAAGCTATTATTCTCCGCCAGTATTTTTAGTAATTCGCTACATTTTTCATTACCCGTCACCTTACCGCATAACGGCCCGGAAAGCTTGTCCAGAAAAGAAGTGTAAAGGAGAAAGCTTTTGACCTCCTGTGGCCAGTGCTCGAAGACCTCGTTATCCAATATCCGGTCGATATTCCGGTCTTTACCCGAAAACGCTTCAACAGCCGCACTGATGCTTACACTTTCATTGATGGAAAAAGATGCAGCTACAAGTCCTGCCGCCCATCCTTCCGTACATTGTCCCAATACACTTATTGCCTCTGAGTTCAGCTTGATACCTCTTTGCATGAAAAGCTCTGCTGTCTCGTCAAAATCAAAAGAGAGCTCTCTTATGCCTAGGCTGATCGCCGTTTCTCTGGACCGCAGCATTGAAAGCTCATTGTCCTCCTTACGGCTAAGAATAACCATGCTGAGGCACGGCGGCATATATTTAATAAAATATGCGACGCTCTTTAATATGATTTCATTATGAATAAGGTGGTAATCGTCGAGGACAAGGACAATATGATCGGTCACTTTGCAAAGCTCGTCAATCAACAGCTCTGTGGTAATATTGGAGGAGACAAGTTCCTGATTGATCGATATTTTCGAAAGCTCTTCCTGTTTCAAGCAGCTTGCCACGGAAGCCGTCAGATATCTCCAGAACCTTACCGGGTCATTGTCGGCGTCGTCAATTGAAAACCAAGCGTATTCCATTGCTTCCTTCACTAAGAAATCCGCCACCGCTGTTGTTTTTCCGTACCCCGCCGGAGCCGTTACAATGGCAAGCTTGTAACCTGCAAGGAGCTTCAGTTTTCCTTCCA
The DNA here is from genome assembly GCA_002307215.1 of Lachnoclostridium sp. UBA1308. Classification (GTDB taxonomy): domain Bacteria; phylum Bacillota; class Clostridia; order Lachnospirales; family Lachnospiraceae; genus Mobilitalea. The sequence continues at coordinate 9,669 of DBTU01000006.1, read as the reverse complement.
CATTTTTTCTTCTGATTACATTTTTACTCATTCTTGGCAAGCAAAGTTTTGTTTCAATTATTTGAGCATTGTGAAATCCCATTTTTCTACGACTTCTTTCACGGTCAAGTAAATACCTCACCTGCCACAATTATATTATGAATTTGACAGACCGGCAATGAAATTCTCATATACTGCAATAAATTTGTCAATTTTGGCATCCAGTTCTTCATCGATATTCAGACGTTTTGGATCTGCCTTGAAGTAATCAATGGACTCACGGATTCCATTCTCAAAGTTCGTTGTGGCCACATAACCCGGAACAAAACGCTTGATTTTGCTATTATCTACAACATAACTATTACATGTGTCGCCCAGAAGGCCACCCTTCATTTCAGGGAAGAATTCGCAGATACAATCTGATGCGATATGAATAATCTTCGGCTCCTTGCCCACTGCGGCGCCGATAGCTTTCAAATACTGATCCCACGTCTTCACTTCGTCGGAGGTAATATGAAACGTTTGACCGACGGCTTGCGTGTTGCCCAGAAGTCCGACCAGACCCTTTGCGAAGTCGGTATTGTGAGTCAACGTCCAAAGTGAGGTGCCATCTCCGGGCACAATTACTTTTTTACCCTTTAAGATACGATCGATTAGAGTCCACGGGTATTGCCAACTATTAATGGCAAAAGGTATGCTCGTCTTGCTGTAAGTATGCGAAGGGCGAACGATGGTGATTGGGAAATTATTATCACGGTATTCCCTGATCAACCTCTCCTCGCAAGCTATCTTCTGTATTGCATAGTCCCAGCCGGGATTATGTTGCAGGGTGGATTCGTTCACAATATAATGGGCTACAGGCCGCTGATAGGTTGCAACAGTGCTGATGAAAATGTACTGATCAGTCTTCCCTGTAAACAGTTTGATATCTCTCTCAATAGCCTGTGGCTCAAATACAATCCAGTCAACAACCGCATCAAAATGACTGTCCTTTAGAAGAGCCTCCATTCCAAGCTGATCGTTTATATCGCCTTTCAGAATTTTGGCACCATCGGGCACAAACTCCATTCGATTTCCTCGGTTTAACAGATAGAGCTCAATCCCTTGCTTGACCGCCAGTTCTGAAGCGGCGGTGCTTATCAGTCCGGTTCCTCCAATAAATAATACTTTCATATTAATCAATTCCTTCCTTATATTCCAATTTTTATTAGCAACGCACTAAACCATACGACCGTTATCCGGTAATGAAAATACTACAACTTAAGATATTCCTTAAGTACCTCCACAATATACCTATGATCGTCTTCTTCCGCCATATTTGAAACGGTAATCGTTCCAATAACGCCCACATTTTTTACAATAACGGGAAATCCGCCTCCACAAGGAATGAATTCCATGGAGTCAGCACGGAAGGCTTCTTCGGGTGTCTTATTAGATTCTTTGACACGGTATGCGAAGTATAGGGAGCTATGAAAGAAACGGTTGACAATTCTGTTTTTAGCTGCAATGAAAACCTCATTATCCATGCAGGTATTTTCATGTGCAAAATGAAACAATGTCTGTCCATGTCTTTGAATATCGACTACAATTTGTCTGCCATCATTCTCTGCTTTTTTCTTCAACATCAAACCGATTTCAAAAGCAACGTCATTGGTAAATTTGTCAAATTGAAGCAGTTTTTCTTGTTCCAGTATTTCATTGCAAAGTTTTCCATAGTTATTCACATTTTCCATTTTTTATCGCCTTTCGTTCTATAAAATTTAATTTATTGTATCAACCGATTTATAGAACCTAATCCTTCCCATATAATTTGGGATATCGTTTTAATATCATCATAATACTTTGAGTCAACTCGAAGTCAATAACTATTTTTCACTTCAAATTTATTCATGCGCCGTCAGTTATCTTAAAGGCCGACCCCAATGGGGTTATTTGTGAAGAACCATTCACATATATTGATATATAACAAGTATTTTGCATTAATACATGGTTGCTCAAAGTTTCTTTATAATTCGCTCCGAAGTTATTCGATACTATGAAATTTAAGAAGGGTGATCTTGGTGACACTTGAGGAAAGAGAAAGAATTATAAGCAATAATTTTGCGGATTTATTATTAAATTATAATGGTAATCAAGCTTTGTTTAAGAATTATACTGATTCCACTGTACAAATCATAGATTTTTTTAATGCCATAGTTCATGTTCCAATTGAACAAATAAGTGACGATATTATTGTGAATAGAGGATATTCTGCTATGCCATCCTTATACGGACCCATAAGCGAAATAAGCTTAGAAAAAAGTGGAATATCTAAAATCCGCGGAATACCTTCTTTCAATTTAAGAGGTAAAGGCGTATTAGTAGGTTTTATTGATTCAGGAATTGACTATACCAATCCTATCTTTAGGAATGCAGATAACACTACACGAATTGTATCCATTTGGGATCAGACAATCTATAGCAACCATTATCCTCAAAATATATTTTATGGAACAGAGTACGACCGCGAGCAAATTAACAATGCTTTAAAAAGCGAAAATCCATTATCAATTCTACCTTCTACGGACGAAACTGGTCACGGTACTATGTTAGCAGGAATCTCAGCCGGCAATGAAGATCCGGCAAATAACTTTTATGGGGTTGCTCCTGATACTGAGCTAGTTATCGTAAAACTGAAACAGGCGAAACCCTATCTTAGAGATTTTTTTCAGATTCCCGAAGGCTCAATCTGTTATCAGGAAAATGATATCTTACTTGCTATTAATTATCTTTTGAGTGTGGCCGTAAAAGTAAATCGACCAATTTCTATGTGTATAGCCTTAGGTAGTTCTCAGGGAGCTCACGACGGCCGAGATTTTCTTAGTAATTATTTATCATTTCAGGCAGATAACACTGGTGTTTCACTCGTCGTAGCTGCAGGAAATGAAGGAAATGCCCGCAGACACTTCTACGGGATAATAGACCCAAAGATTAAATTTCAACTTGTAACACTCAATGTCGGAGAAAATGAAAAAGGCTTTTCCATGGAACTTTGGGGTTCTTCACCGAGTATCTTTTCCATTGACATCTTATCCCCGACCGGTGAATATGTAGCAAGAATCCCTGCCAGATTAAATGAAAACAGATATCTGACATTTATCTTTGAGCAGACCACGATTTGGGTTGATTATCAGATGGTAGAGCTGCAGAGTGGAGATCAGTTAATCTTAGTTAGATTTCGTAATCCCTCACCCGGTATATGGAAATTTAAGGTATACAGCAGAGAGAATATTCAGTCAGACTTTCATATCTGGCTACCCATGTCAGGTTTTATATCAGATAATACCTATTTTGTTTCATCTGATCCATATACCACAATTCTATCTCTGGGTAACTCTCAGATACCAATTACTGTGACATCCTATAATCCAAATGATGACAGCCTTTATATCAATGCAAGCAGAGGTTATACACGGATTGGAGCTATAAAACCTGACATTACTGCGCCCGGCGTTGATATTATATGTCCTACGATCGATAAAGGCTTTACGACAATTTCCGGAACCAGTCCGGCTACCGCGCACACAGCGGGCGTGGCAGCTTTATTATTAGAATGGGGCATTGTGAACGGCAACCTGGCAAATATGTCTACAATAACTATAAAAAATTTGATGATAACAGGTGGACAGCGAAATGTAGATTTGGAATATCCAAATAGGAATTGGGGCTATGGCATATTAGATCTTTATAAAGTTTTTGATAACTTTAGAAGAAGCATTCAACCAATATAATAAGGCAATACATAACAATATTAATGGAGAAGCTTAAATATGATTCAGGAAAATCGATATATGATTACAAGCAATGATTATTTTGACTTAATCATTGAATACGACAGAAATGAACCACTCTTAAAAACCTTTCAAAACAATTCCGTACAGATTATGAATAACAGATTTTCAGTTGTATACATTCCCACTAAACTAATAGACAATAGCAGCCTCAATACATTTGGTTATTCGGCTATACCCAAGTGTTATGGTTTGAATAGCGAAGAAAGCTTAGATGCTTCCGGCGTTAATAAAATTCGTGACATTCCCAGCTTAAGCTTGCGCGGGAAGGGTGTTTTGCTAGGGTTTGTTGATACCGGAATTGATTATACCAATCCCATCTTTTTAAATGGCAATGGTACCAGTAGGATAATTTCAATTTGGGATCAGACCATAGACAGTGAAAATCAATATCCGGGTGGCGCTATCTATGGTGAAGGCATTGTATATGGTGAACCTACTTATTTTGGTACCGAGTATAAAGGGGAACAAATCAATCAGGCATTATTGAATCAAAAACCGTTTGATATAGTTCCCAGCAGAGATGAAATTGGACACGGAACAATGTTAGCAGGGATTGCTGCCGGTTCCGAGGTAAAAAGCAGTAGTTTTAGTGGTGTTGCACCGGATTCCGAATTAGTTGTTGTGAAACTAAAACCAGCAAAAACAGCCTTGAAAGAATTCTTTTATATTCCTTCCGACAGTATATGTTACCAGGAAAATGATATCATGTGGGGGATACAGTATTTAACCAGAGTATCCCGACAGTTGAATCGGCCGATTGCTATTTGTATTGGGCTTGGCTCCTCACAGGGAAACCATTTTGGCAGAGGTGCCCTAGCCACGCTATTGTCTGTTGCCGGCGATTTTCCAGGTGTATGTATAACTGTTGCCGGCGGGAATGAAGGAAATGCAAAAAGACATTATTATGGTGAGACAACTACTCAAATGGGGAAAAAAGCGTTAGATTTCATTGTTGGTGAAGCTGAATATAAAAATGGTTTTTCAATGGAAATCTGGGGGGCTACTCCAGGTTCTTATTCCATAGACCTCATAACCCCTTCCGGAGAATATTTACCGAAGATCATTGGCCATATATCGGTTCACAAAGATGTATCCTTTATTTTTGATACAACTACGATTTCAATCGATTCCCAGTACTTAGAATCAGGTACTGGCGTTCAATTAATATTACTACGATTTAAAAATCCATCCCCTGGAATATGGTATGTTAATGTTTATGCAATTAGTGATTTAAAGGTCCACTTTCATATTTGGCTACCATCCGATGGCTTTATATCAGACGATACGTACTTTACAGGAGCAAATCAGTATACAACCATAACATCACCCGGAAATTCTATTGTTCCCATCACGATTACCGCATATGACACTTCGAATAATGGGTTATATATTAATTCAGGAAAAGGATACAGCGCTAATAATAATGTCAAGCCTGAATTAGTGGCACCCGGCGTTAATATTCCTGCTCCAACCCTACAACATGGATTTAGTAATGTATCCGGTACCAGTGTTTCCGCTGCACATACTGCCGGTGTAACAGCATTAATGTTGGAATGGGGAATCATTAACGAAAATTTTAGAGATATTTCTACCATGGCAATAAAGAAATTCTTAATCAGAGGAGCCGTGCGAAGCGCAAATTATCAATTTCCAAATAGAGATTGGGGCTATGGAATAATCGATATCTATAATGCCTTTAATATTTTAAGGATTGGTGGATAAACACGAATGGCGTACGAAGCGGATACTCGCCTGAACATATTCTATGATAACATATCATTTTTTAGTGTTTCTATAATATTATCCTTACAAATCTTTCTTCCTCCGATATAATATGCCAAGGCTACACAACCAAAAATCATGCATGCAAAGATAACAAGTGGAACAATTGGCATGCTTTCTAGAAATTCCATAGGATTTATATAGCTTTCGGTGGCTGCAAATATAACGAAAGCAATAGTCAAAGGAATCGTAAGAGCAATAGGTTTTCCGCCTATAATAAGAGCTTCCATACATAATATCTTCTTTATTCCCTTTGGAGAAAGGCCAATGGAAAGATAACCGGCAAATTCTCTTTTTCTTTGGTATATATATCCCAATGTATTTGAAAACACATTAGCCAATCCAATCATAGCTAAGAGACCACATAACCCACCTATAATCAAAGTGTATCCTTTTTGTGCTTCTTCATTAAATTGCTTTTCTTCTAAACGATTTTCAACTTCATAGTTTTTTCCACTCAATAACTGCTCTATTTCCGTTTGAACAGACCGGATTGCATCATCAGTTGTTGTCTGTACATTGATATATGTTTCCTGAGCTTCTATACTCATGTTTGGCAACATATTCTGCCAAGTACTTGCAGACATAACTTGAACTAAAGCGTAATTATCAAACTCTTCTCTTAATACAGGTAATTCATCTGAATAAGCTAAAACAGGTATATTAGCAATGTCCTGCCTTCCATTCTTATTTTGAAACAAGGAAAGCTCTGAGTTAGGCTGTTCTTTCATAAAAGGTACATATTTTTTATACCGGAAATTACTATGGATATTGTCCCAAATACGATTGATGGTAACCATTCCCTGCTCTGACGCGCTAATATTTACCCCCATACTTTCGCAGTAATTCTTAAAACTCATATCATCCATGATCACTATCGGAACTTTTACTTGATACTTACCGGCGTTCACAGATACATCAGAGCCGGCTACCGCTGATATGCTTCCCAGTGCCTTAAGTTCATCACTAATCATGTCTTCTGTTAACCATGTATAGGTAAGAGCTTTCTGATAAACACAACCACTCTCCGACTTATCTAGCTTATCAATATCTAGGGTGTCTTCGACTTCATTAATGTTTTGATCTTTTACAGTTACCATGATATCCCATGCAGCTTTGTATCTTTCAAAATATGTATACCTTGTACTAATTTCTGATAAAGTAACAGTACACAGAAAGATACTGAAGGCGAAGAAGGAAAGCGTCAAAGACAGCGTGGCTGTACGAAGTGCCTTTCTTCTTACATATAGGGATTTTCCTGCTAACTCTCCCTCAATTCCAAAGAGACGTGAAATAAGACGGAGTTTTTTCACTTTTTTTATGGCATTCTGTTCGTATTCTCCTCTGATTATCTGTAACGGACTCGTCTTACTTAACTTTCTTGCCGGCATCCATGCGGAACATAATACTGTAAAAACGGAAACAACAAATGCAACTAAGAACAATTCAGTGTGGTAATAAAAGACTACATTTTCTCCCCGGTAGGCACCGGCAATTCCATTAGCAAATCGGATGAATCCAAAGCATAAACCTACTCCACCCCCTATGCCAGCAATAATGGGTAAAAGACAGAGTCCTAATGCTTCCTGTAACAAACAAACCCTAATCTGCCTAGGTGTTGCTCCAATGCTTTGCAAAATCCCTAATTGATGGAGTCTGGACAGCATAGATACTAAAAAAGCATTTCTAATAATAAGTATTAGTGAGATGCATGCAACAACCATAACGAATACATAAAATGCAAGCAACCTAGGTGGATGTTCATTATCCGGAGCGAATATAAAATACTCTGACAATAACATGTCATGATACTGAATCGTTGATGTATCTACTTTAATCAAATTTACAATCCTAGGCATATCTTCATAGATACTCCTCATTTCATAAAAATAGATCAAAGTTTCCGGGCCATTTTCTGTTTGCAAAGTAATTACATCCTTTACATTGGCAGTACTTTGAATGCTCTCAATATCGTTTTCAGAAATGCTTCCGATGATTTTTGCCTGCCAGTCTCCTTCTTCTGTCACAATCTGATTTATATTATCTGTCCACATGTTATAAAAAGCACTAGTAATAAGTGACAAGAACATGGCTGAAATAAGTGCCGCCACCATTAGAGAAATACTAGTTGTCCTGTTGTTTTTTATATGACTGATCGAATACTCTTTCCACATGCTCATTACCTCCTTCTATTCTCATCGGAGATAATTCTGCCATCTTCAAAAGTGAGGATGCGGTCTGCTTCTAATGCAATCTTCTCATCATGGGTAATCATTATTATCGTTTGCTTGAAATTCTTGTTGGACAATTTCAGCATCTCAATAATTTCTCTGGAATTCTTTTGATCCAGATTCCCGGTTGGCTCATCTGCTAAAAGTAATGCAGGCCGATAAAGCAAGGAACGAGCAATGGCCGTTCTTTGCTGCTGTCCTCCTGATAACTGGCTTGGAAGACAGTTTATCTTATCTTGAATTCCTAATGATGCTACAACCTGGTCAAAATACTCTTTATCCGGCTTTTTCTTATCCAAAAGCATGGGCATCATAATATTACGTTTCACCGTAAGTGTAGGAATCAGATTGTAAAACTGATAAATCAATCCCACTTTTCTGCGTCGAAAGATTGCTGCTGATGTAGGGTTTAGTGTTGATAAATCCGTATTTTCAACAAATACTTTCCCCTTTGTTGGCTGATCAACTCCTCCCAACAAATGCAAGAGAGTTGACTTTCCTGAGCCGGAGGCTCCCACTACCGCTACAAACTCGCCCTTATTAATACTCAAATTCACATTGTCCAGCGCTATAACCTGATTATTACCCGTCCCATATACCTTCGTAAGTCCTTCACATTTTAGAATTTCCATGATAATACCACCTCACGATATTTATTAATGATTCAAGTATCAAATCATTAATAAGTTAATAGCATCATATCAAAGAAAAGTGACATCTTAGTGACAGTAGAAACGAACCGCAAAACATGCACCGCTTGCCGGTAAGTTTTTTGCTTCAACGCATCCATTTTGCATTGCAATCAATGATTTTGACAAAGCAAGCCCTATACCGATTCCACCCTCCTTAGCTCTACCCCCGCCCCTACAAACATAATCAACAAACCGGATAGCAAGGCACTAATGAGTAAAATAATGAATCCCAGCCTAATATTACTTTTCTCCATTATACATCCTCCATACGATATCCAAAGCTACGAACCGTCTTTAAATAAGGCGGATTATGCAACTTCTCCCTCAGTCTCTTCATCGTAACGGTCAAAGTATTATCATTTACATAATTACCGTTTGCATCCCATATCAATTGAAGTAATCTTGTCCTAGTCAATATGCAACCTTTGTTTTCAAGTAAGAAGCTTCAACAATTGATACTCCATTTGACTGAGTATCATCTCCTCATTCGATCTATATACTTTAAGTTTTATTTTGTCTATGAAAATATCACCACAGGTTTCATAATTTTCTGCCATATTGCCAGTACGCTTCAAAATTGCACAAATCCTCGCGTATAATATTTCTAAATCAAATGGTTTTATGATATAATCATCAGCTCCACCTTGAAAGCCCTGAATAATATCTTTGGAATCTCCTTTTACAGTGAGAAATATGATTGGCAGATCCTTCTTAGTCTCTCTAATCCATTTGCATAAATTATATCCACTTCCATCTGTCAAATTCCAATCTATTATAACAAGTGATGGTAATTTGGTTTGTAATACTTGCTTTATCTGCTCAATATTTTCAAAAATAATTACATGATATCCCCTATTCGTTAAATACTTCTGTACAGTTGATGCAATTACAAAGTCATCTTCCACATAATAAAGTTTTATCATAATTTTACCTTTCATCAATTAAGCATCATTTTTGTATCTATTATATTTGCTATTATATTACCACTGTTGCTTATTGCATCTGCCCTACCTGCAAAGGTAAAATTTTTGCTCATCTCGTTTTCAAAAAATCAGCAAGTTCCGTATATCTGTTTTTCTCGTTTTCCAATGTTACTGTTCACACCCCAGACAATAATCTTGCCTATGATTTCGGTAAATGATTTTCGAAAAG
>DBTU01000027.1:16279-16750 GCA_002307215.1 Lachnoclostridium sp. UBA1308 | reverse complement strand
GTTCGTAAATTAGCTGATGAAACGAAGGCTGCTGTAGATAACATAGATTCGTTGGTGCAAGCAAATAAGTCGGCTACAAATAATACGGTAGCAAAGATTAATCAGTCAACATCCGCATTGGCAGGTCAGCGTATGGCCATGAATACGACGCATGATACCTTTGACAATATCCAGAGGGAATCAGTTGCAATCGATAATGCAGTGCAGGAGATAACAGCGTGTGTGGAAGAATTAATCGCCTCCTCGGATGAATCCTCAAACTTAGTGAATAAGGTTGCACAACTGACAGAAGAGGCGTCCTACTGCACAAATGACATTATGTCAGAAATTACGAAATATAACACATTGATTCATACGATGGAAGAAGAAATAGTACAATTCGGCGAGCTTGCCACGGCTTTGCAAGAAGAGGCTAACCAGACGTTGGATTAGTTACAATTCAGCCCAGCAAGGATAGTGACATGACCGGGA
>DBTU01000027.1:0-15962 GCA_002307215.1 Lachnoclostridium sp. UBA1308 | reverse complement strand
GTATGCAAATACTCCTATATGAAAATCATTTTTTTCCCAGTCCGGATACATCTCATTGAAGGCTGAACTGTAACCTGAATTAAGATTTAAGCAATTAAGAATTAAACTATTTTGAGAAGGGTCAAAAAACACTTGACAGATTTATTAACATTGCATAATATAAAGCTAATTGAAAAAGCTATAATTATAAGCTTATCATGGAAGGCTATAGGAATACAGACAAATGTATTGATGGAGAGGATTAGGTAAGGGATGCTAATCAGAGAAGACCGCTCACCGGCTGAAAGGTGGTCTATGGCAAGCTTATTGAAGGTAGCTCTGGAACAACATTTCTGAAACCGCAGGGCGTGTAGGAAATGTCGGGAAGTCCCGTTACAGACAAATGAGATGACTTATTTCTATGAATCAAGTCATAAATTAAGGTGGTATCGCGGTTCTTCGTCCTTTTCGACGAGGAGCCTTTTTTGTTGGAAAAAACATGACATAATCGGAGTACCGTTCGCAGAATAATCACTGTATCATTTATGCTACCGCTTTTAGAAATCAATCTAAATAATTCGCACCTCAAATTTGAAAGGAAGATAACCATGGAAAAAGAGCTTGCAAAAACCTATGATCCGAATGATATCGAAGAGAGACAGTATAAGAAGTGGATGGATAACAAATATTTCCACGCAGAAGTAGACCGCAGCAAAAAGCCTTTCACGATTGTGATTCCGCCGCCGAATATCACCGGACAACTTCATATGGGACATGCACTTGATAATACTTTACAAGATATTTTAATTCGTTTTAAGAGAATGCAGGGATATAACGCTCTGTGGCAGCCCGGAACCGATCATGCAAGTATTGCCACTGAGGTAAAAATCCTTGAGATGCTGAAGAAGGAAGGGATCACAAAGGAGAATCTCACCAGAGACGAATTCTTGGTGAAGGCATGGCAGTGGAAAGAGGAGTACGGTGGAAAGATCATCTCACAGCTTAAGAAGCTCGGTTCCTCGTGTGACTGGGACAGAGAACGTTTTACGATGGATGAAGGCAGTAACAATGCGGTGAACCAAGTATTCATCAAGCTTTATAAGGAAGGCTATATTTACAAGGGCTCCAGGATCATTAACTGGTGTCCTGTATGTCATACAACAATTTCCGATGCAGAGGTTGAGCATGAGGAACAGGCAGGACATTTCTGGCATATCAAGTATCCGATTGTCGGAGAAGACGGCTTTGTCGAGGTTGCGACCACCAGACCTGAGACAATGCTTGGCGACAGCGCGGTAGCGGTTCATCCGGAGGATGAGAGATACAAGCATTTGATTGGCAGGATGGTTATGCTCCCATTAGTGAATAAGGAAATCCCGATTATCGCGGATACCTATGTAGATAAGGAATTTGGTACAGGAGTTGTTAAGATTACCCCTGCGCATGATCCGAATGATTTTGAGGTAGGGAAGAGACATAACCTTCCTGAAATTAATGTTATGAATGATGATGCCACGATGAATGCAGACTGTGGGAAGTATGCAGGAATGGACCGTTATGAAGCGCGTAAGCTTATCGTTCGGGACCTTCAGGAATTAGGCTTACTCGTAAAGGTGGAGGATCATGTTCATAATGTGGGTACGCATGACCGCTGTAAGACAACCGTTGAGCCGCTGATTAAGCAGCAGTGGTTTGTCAAGATGGATGATCTGATTAAGCCGGCTATTTACGGCGTAAAAACCGGAGATATACGCTTTGTTCCGGAGCGTTTTGATAAGGTATATTTTAATTGGGCAGATAATATCAGAGATTGGTGTATCTCCAGGCAGCTCTGGTGGGGCCACAGGATTCCTGCATATTACTGCGCTAAATGTGGTGAAGTAGTTGTTCAGGTAGAGCAACCCGAAAGCTGTCCTAAGTGCGGTCACACTCATTACAAACAGGATGAAGACACCCTGGATACCTGGTTTAGCTCTGCTTTGTGGCCATTTTCCACACTTGGATGGCCGGAGAAGACCGAAGAACTGGATTATTTCTATCCGACCGATGTACTCGTAACCGGATATGATATTATCTTTTTCTGGGTGCTTCGTATGGTATTCTCAGGTTATGCACAGATGGGTAAGAAGCCCTTCAGTACAGTTCTCATGCATGGTCTGGTTCGAGACTCCTTAGGGCGCAAGATGAGCAAGTCCCTGGGTAATGGTATTGATCCGCTCGAGGTAATTGATAAATATGGTGCCGACGCGCTACGCTTTAGTCTCATTCAGGGTAATGCACCCGGCAATGACATGCGCTTCTACTGGGAGAAGGTTGAAGCAAGCAGAAATTTTGCAAATAAAGTATGGAACGCTTCCCGCTTCATCATGATGAACCTTGAGAAGGCTGCTATTCCTGAGACAATTGACGAGAAGTTACTGACAATCGCAGATAAATGGATTCTCTCCAAGGTAAATACTCTTGTGAAGGAAGCAACCGAGCACATGGAAGGTTTTGATCTCGGTGTTGCGGTACAAAAGATTAACGATTTTATCTGGGAGGAATTTTGCGACTGGTACATCGAGATGGTTAAGCCGAGACTTTACAGCGAGACCGATGAGACGAAGTCGGCAGCACTTTGGACACTCAAGCATGTACTGATCGTATCGCTCAAACTTCTGCATCCCTATATGCCGTTTGTTACGGAAGAAATCTTTTGTACACTTCAGGAAATGTCGGGTCAAAAGGAAGCAGATTCTATCATGATTGCAAAGTGGCCGGAGTACAGTGAAAGGTTCGAATATTTTGCGGAAGCGGAAGCTGTTGAATTTATCAAGGAAGCCGTTAAGGGCATCCGCAATATCCGTACGGAGATGAATGTGCCCCCGAGTAAAAAAGCTACGGTTATCGTTGTGTCAGACAGTGATAAAATACAAAAAATCTTTATCGACAGTAAAATATTCTTCGCAACCCTAGGTTATGCCAGCGAGGTCGTAGTTCAGTCCGATAAGACCGGAGTTTCGGAGGATGCGGTTTCCACAGTAATCCCGGGTGCCGTAATCTATATTCCATTTACCGAGCTGGTGGATATCGACAAGGAGATTGAACGTCTTCAGAAAGAGAAGGCACGTCTGGAGGGTGAGCTAAAGCGTGTAACAGGGATGCTTTCTAACCAAAGCTTTGTAAGTAAAGCCCCGGAAAGCAAGCTTTTTGAAGAAAGAGCCAAGCTTGATAAGTATACCGATATGATGCGGCAGGTGGCAGAACGATTGGAGCATCTTGGCAAGTAAGAGGTAGTGGTATTTGAGAAAAAAGAACGACAGCCGTCATATAAAAATGTGAGGGCTGTCGTTTTATTAATCAGGGTGTCGGGGGTATGGGCTTATGGAGATGCCCTTACGAGGTCTTGATTTGGCAGTCATGGTAACTGCTGGGTTAGGGCTTTTTCTTTGTATTGAAATAAAGGGGCTTTAAAAAAAGCGGATAGAGAGAGTTGCCGATGAATCAGATTAGCAATTGGTGACTGAGACAAAAAGACCAATAAAAATACCTGTTTATGATGTGGCTAATAAGGCTATATTACAAAATACTAAAAATTTTAATGTGGGCGTCCAAAAAATATTGTTGTTGACAATATTATACATATGGATTACAGTATCTACATAAATGTAGATATCGGATGCTTGCATTTTAAGGTATAGTGGAATAGGAATGAGTAAAGAATTTAACTGATAACCAAGGCTTATAATGAAGTATATATACAATTAAGTAGTATACCATCAGCGTGTGACTGGGATTTATATCTTTATAGTACAAATGGCTCAACGTTATTTGGGTAGTTCAACAAATACAGGAGACATTGGTGAGAGTATAACATATAATATTACAACCGTAGGTACGTATTATATCAGGGTACATAAAATGAGTGGAAACAGTTCGTCAAATTATAAACTTTATGCACAGACTACAGGTGTGACATATAATTATTCTTTTTATGTAGAGAACCCAACAAGTTCATCATATATGCAAGTATTAGGCAGAGATTATGCCTACAATATTTCTGCTCCTGTAATATTACATTTTGGTCAAGCTGATAAATCTGGAACAGATTATGGAGTTTGGAGTTTTGCAGGATCACATATAACATTTTCTCAAATTCAGACTGCTGTGAGTAACTTTATTATTGGATACAATGTTAATCCAAAACATACCAATAGCATACAAATTCTTGTCGCCATTTCAAATTATAAAGGTACATCTCTTGCAAATACGACTGATTATACAAATATGGGAACTGCCTTTAAAAATGGTATTTCTAGTATAAGTGTAAGTGGATATGTCAATGCTATTTATGGAGCTTTTGATGCTGAAATGGATTGGAATTCAAATTAGGCAATAGAATTAATAGTGGTATAAAAAATATAAGCGGATTACTTAATAAATATTGCGGCGTAAATATATGTAAATTAGATTTATCATACACTGATAAAATAATGCTTTTAATTAAAGAAAGCATTATAAATAATATACCTATAGGTATAAACTTGGATACATATAATTGTTCCTGGATTCCTGGAAGATATAGGCGGTTTCATGATCAACATGTGTGTTTGGTTATTGGGATTGATGAAAAGAATATTTACTGCATTGATCCTGCATTGAACTTAGACGTTTCTAGACTTTCTTATTTTGATTTTATGGAGGGGTGTCTTGGATGCTTTGTGTATGAATTTAAGGAAAATATAAAATCATATAATATCCTTGATTTATTTATGAAAAGTATTTATGAATTAAATAACTCTCAAACATTTAACAATATTGAAACATTTTCGGTAGAGTTTAAAAATCATTTTGATTTTGATTTAGAGTATGAAAAATTTGAAATAGATCCGTGGTATGTACTAATTGATAGAAATCTAAGATTTATTGCGGCAGGCAGAACTCTTTGCGCTTCATTTCTTCAACTTGTATTAGAAAAACAAAATATTTCAGAAATATTGAGTATCAAAAATGATTTGTTTAGAGCGTCATCAAAATGGAATACAATTCGCGGGTTTTTAACAAAGAGTTATTATACTTCATTCAATGAAAATATTAAGGATAAAGTATATGATAGAATAGTAGATGTAATAAATTTTGAAGTAAATATCTTTCGGAATCTTTGTTCAATAAAAGCCAATAATGAAGTATACATGAATGATAATGATAAAAATAATAGTAAAGAAGATCATATATCTAGTAGTATAGAAATAATAAAATTAGATTTAGATCTTTTTTTTAATAATAAAGCATTTATAAAAGCTGAATCGGATATATATAGGGCTGATATATCAGGAACAGGTTTGTTTTTATTATATAATGATATTCTGAGTAAAAAGATTTTAACAATTGGGGAGATGGAATTTAGATTACCTAAGTTCGGAGATGTTGAATTTGATAATATATCATGTTCGGGTCAAGAAATATATATCAATGAAGGAATATATAATAAAATAATGATAATGGGCTGTTCGGATAATGGTGACTTTATTGATGACTTAACTATCCGGTATATAAACGAGGAAATATCAAGAATTTCTTTAGCTTTTTCGGATAGTTGGCGTTTACCAAAGTTTGGTGAAACTATTGCATGGGTTGGGGTAGGCGGAAAGTGGGCTAATAACGAATTTACTACACATACTAATTTGCAGCGGATTTTTGCTATAGAACAAACAATTAATAGACAAGAGTTAATACAAGCTATAACTTTGCCTGAATGCCCCAACATACATATATTTTCGATTTCACTTTGTCAGGAGGGAGAATATCAAGACTTATCTGAAATAGTACTTTGAAAAGAATATAAGAATGAAAAATTACTATTGCAATTAGAAACTAATCAATATACCGATATCAAATATATAATTACTCCAATTTTTATTTACATTATATACAAGTCCCTGCAAAATAATATCAAAACAGAAATTTTTTATAACCGCTATTGGAATTGATTACCTACAGTATGGAGGATTATTATGGCTGGATTCCGGATGGCTGTAAAGATCTGACCGGGTTGCTGAAGGAAAAAGAAATTCAATATTCCTCCGATGTATTCGGCGGAGGGCATATAGTTCCAGATGATGCCGCAGAGAAGTATATTATACCGTTCTTCGGTGAGAATTTAAGCTATTAGATTAGTGAACGGAGGTAGCTATGAAGCTGCTAATTGTAGAAGATGATAAGACGATAGCACAAGGCCTTGAATATTCCTTACAGCAGGACGGATATTCTGTGATATTGTGTCATGATGTGGCAACAGCGAAGCGAGCCTTTACGGAACATAGATTTAGTCTGTGTATCTTTGATCTGACGCTACCGGATGGCAGCGGGTATGAGCTGTGTAAGCTGGCAAGGGAACGATGGGATACGCCGGTAATTATACTGACTGCCTGTGATGAAGAGGTAAATGTAGTAATGGGTTTGGAGCTTGGAGCAGATGATTATATTACCAAGCCCTTTCGCATCCGAGAGCTAACTGCCCGGATTAAGACTGTCCTTCGTAGATATTCAAAGGACAGCAACCAGAAGAATGTGATAGAATTGGATACGGTTAGAATCAATACTCTGGATGCTAAAGTATATAAAAATGGGCAGGAAATCACACTAACAGCTTTGGAATACAGATTGCTTCTGATATTTGCCAATAACGAAGGACAGGTGCTTTCAAGAAATCAATTGTTTGAGGGTATATGGGACGTGGCAGGAGATTTTGTTAATGATAATACCCTGACGGTTTATATTAAGAGATTAAGGGATAAGTTAGAGGAAGACCCGCAGAACCCGATCATTATTAAGACGGTAAGGGGTCTGGGATATAAGGCAGGTGAATAAGATGCTACGCAATAAAGAATATCGTCTGATGTTGGTAACGATGTTTGCCGTACTTAGTATAGGGGCTGTAACAGGTTATTTCATCAGTCCGGCCGCAGGTGCGGTAGTTATATTATGTGGTCTGCTGTTGACAGGCATCAGTGCCTTGTATACCATACGAAGATATAAGGAAATCGAGAAGCTTTCCATCTATCTTAGAAGAATATATTCCGGTGATTATTCACTGGATCTACGGGATAACATGGAGGGTGAACTTAGTATTCTTAAGAGTGATATCTACAAGGTGACGTTGATTTTGTCAAAGCAGGCGGAGCTTCTAAAGTCAGAGAAGGAGCAGTTAGCAAATGCAATTTCTGATATATCGCATCAGTTAAAAACTCCACTGACGTCAATGATGGTAATGACGGATTTATTAAATAAGGATAACCTAACTCTTGATAAAAGACAGGAATTCACTAAAAATCTGGAGCATCAGCTGGAGCGTATGGAATGGTTATTAACCTCACTCCTTAAGCTGTCCAAGCTGGATGCTAAAACGGTCAAATTTAAGAGCGAGCCCGTAGTGGTGCAAGAACTGATACAGTTGGCAATGAAGCCACTAATGATACCGATGGAACTTAAGGAGCAGAGACTGATCATACAGGGCGTCTCCAAGGTCTCTTTCCTCGGAGATCTCGGCTGGACGGCAGAAGCCTTGATTAATATTATTAAGAACTGTATCGAGCATACGCAGAGGGGTGGAGAGATTAAAGTCAGCTTTTCCAAGAACCCGATTTATACTGAGATTTTAATTTGTGATAACGGAAGCGGCATAGACAAAGAGGAACTTCCCTATATTTTTAAGCGCTTTTTCAAGGGTAAGAATGCCGCGGCGGAAAGTGTCGGTATTGGACTTGCAATGGCAAAAAGTATCATAACCGGTCAGAACGGAGATGTCAGCGTAACCAGTAAAAAGCAGCAAGGAACTAACTTTTGCATTAGGTTTTATAATCGACAGGAGGGATACTGATTACCATTGTTTTATCATCAGACCATAACTATCTCTAAAACTTCCGACAAGTATTCGTATTAAATCAATAAGAACTCCAATTCCAAACAATCCAAAAGTAAATAGTTATAAAATACCCGTACCGACTTTACCCACATAAAATCTATGTATGCCAATGCCACCAAGGAAAAAGCATAATAAGAATGCGACCAATCTGCTTTTTCAGAGGATACCTACGAGCTGTCATTTCGAATTGTTCGATTTCCTCTATCCGATTCTTCTTATGAATGTATTGTCACGAATCTTCCCACCAACGAATTTCCGGCTGAACATATTATGAATAGCTGATAAAAGTTGAACTTAGCCTAAGTTAACTAAATGACATTGTAGGCTGAACGGTATGCAAATTTAGAATTCTTAATCCAATTTTAATTGACTTTCCCTCTTCGTTTACGTAGAATAAAGGAAAATTATACCTGTACAGGTTCTCAAAGGAACATTGCCTGAAATGTTCTGTATTGTAAGTGAACCGATGGGAAAATGCACTGACGCACCGATTTGTGGTGATTCGGAGGGAATGGAGATTTCGATGAAAGGGCAGTTGATTGGAGAAGGAAATACAGCGGAAGTATATGCATGGGGAGATAAAGAAATACTCAAGTTATTTCGTAAGGAATTTCCCTATGAAGGAATAGAGAAGGAGTATCAAATCAGTAAGGTAATCGGGAATCAGGGGTTACCGGTTCCGAAGGCTCTGAACTTTATTGAGTTGGAGGACAGAAGGGGAATTATCTATGAACGGGCAATTGGAGCCTCTTTCACGGAATTAATAATGAGAAATCCACTCAGATGTGCCAAATATGCAGAGCAGTTGGCGGATATTCATTACCAGATTCACCAGTGCTTTGGATTGGAAATTCCTAAGTATAAAGAAAACTTGGAGTGGAGTATCAGGCATACGGATCAGTTGAGTGAAGGTCAGAAGCTGGCAATACTAGACCTTTTGGAACAGCTTCCGGAGGGTGATGCCCTATGTCACGGGGATTTTCACCCGGGGAATATTATGGGTGTAGAAGGAAACTATTATATTTTGGACTGGATGACTGCTTCTGCTGGTACACCGGCTGCTGATGTTGCAAGAACCATGTTATTACTTAAAGACGCTACATTACCTGAGCATATGCCGATAATAATTAAATTCGTTGTCGGTAGAATGCGTAAATCCTTAGCTGATGCATATATCAAGCAGTATGTAAGATTATCAGGATTGCAAAAAGAAGAGGTCGAGAGCTGGAGAATTGTCATAGCGGCTGCGAGACTGATCGAATGGGTTCCAAAATCCGAGAAGAATGCACTGCTTAGAGAAATAAAAGAATTATTAAAAGGTAGTAAGATAGGAAGACGATGAGAAAAATAATGACAAAAGAGGAGTGGCGCCGAAAAAGGCGTTTCAAAAGGACTGTAATCAAAACCTTATTAATTTTACTAATAGTTACTGTGTTGTCAGGTTCAGGGCTGCTATTAACTAATTATATTGTGAAACACTTTATCTCAAATAATAAAGGTAAAGATACCATCACCATGACGCTATCGAATAGTGAGCCGATCAAAGTGGAGTATCTGACACCCAATCCCTACTCACGACCACAGAAAAGCTTAAGGCGGATTAACGGGATTGTGGTTCACTATACCGCTAATCCCGGCTCTACAGCTGAAAATAACAGAAATTATTTTCAAGGATTGGCCGAGAGTCAGACAATCTATGCCAGTAGCCATTATATCATTGGAATTGAAGGTGAAATCATTCAGTGTATACCGCTTACAGAGATTTCCTATGCCTCCAATGATAGAAATAAAGATACAGTGTCGATTGAATGTTGTCATCTTGACGAGACAGGAAAGTTCAGCGAGGAAACCTATGAATCTCTTGTTTCGCTAGTTGCCGCTCTTTGTACGGAATTCGATCTGGATAAAAAGGATATTATCAGGCATTATGATGTAACAGGTAAGCTTTGTCCGTTATATTTTGTTGAGCATGAGGATGCTTGGGAAATCTTTAAGAATGATGCGATGAAAGAAAAGTTAGAATATTAGAGTGAAAATAGTCTCGCAAAAATCATGCGAGCCATTAGGAAAATAAAAATAAATTCCATTGGAACTTCATTTTTATATTCTGATCATGTTTAGTATTGTGTTTCTAGCCCAATGCGGCTATGTTTGTTAGTGTGAAACATGGTAAGAGATGCAGATAAGGCCTTACTCCTGATATAAACAAGAGTAAGGCCTTATGGTAATTATTTATGTTTAGAATTCACTTCCGGCAATCTGAACCTTAATAATATTGGTGGTTCCGGACATTCCAAGCGGTAAACCTGCAGTAAGTATGGCAAGTTCTCCATCTTTTAGATAACCGGCCCTCTCGACAGCCTGTACGGCATGATCAAACAGTACGAAGGTATCATGTTCTAGATTAATCAATAGAGGGGTGACACCCCAGGACAGATTAAGTTGACGATATACGACCGGATCAGTGGTACATCCCAGAATCATGCATGCCGGGCGGTAACGTGAAATGACGCGGGCAGTCTTACCTGAGGTGGTAACGGTAATAATCATCTTGGCGTTCAAATCATGAGCTGTAGTAACCGTAGCACGTGAAATAGCATCTGTGATATCCGGCTCCTGGCAAGATTCAAGGATTCGGAAACGTTTCTTGTAATCAATATCAGCTTCAGCGCGCTCGGCAATCTTAACCATTGCTTTTACTGACTCAACCGGATAATCTCCGGCAGCAGTTTCTCCGGATAGCATGATTGCACTGGTGCCGTCATAAATTGCATTTGCAACATCGGTGGTCTCGGCTCTTGTAGGACGAGGGTTCTTCATCATGGAATCCAACATCTGGGTGGCTGTAATAACCTGCCGGTTGCTGTTGTATACCTTCTTAATAATCATTTTCTGAATGACCGGAACTTCTTCATATGGAATTTCAACCCCCATATCACCACGTGC
Organism: Lachnoclostridium sp. UBA1308; assembly: GCA_002307215.1. GTDB lineage: Bacteria > Bacillota > Clostridia > Lachnospirales > Lachnospiraceae > Mobilitalea. Next base: position 5,134 of record DBTU01000027.1, on the reverse strand, counting down.
AATCATGATCGCATCTGCAGCTTCAATGATTTCATCAATATTTTGAACACCCTGAAAATTCTCAATCTTAGCAACAATTTTGGTTTTGGAATTGTGCTTATTTAACATCTTACGGATTTCTTTTACATCTTCTGCTGTTCTTACAAAGGAAGCAGCGATAAAATCAAATTGATGTTCAATACCAAACAGGATATCCTCGCGATCCTTATCACTGATAAAGGGCATTGTCAGATTAACTCCGGGGACGTTTACACCCTTACGGTTGGAAATGGATCCATTATTTTTTACTTTGCAGATAATATCTGTACCTGTAACCTCCATCACGACAGTTTCAATCAAGCCGTCATCAATCAATACTTTGTTACCCACTTCAATATCATAAATCAGATTGGGATAACTGATGGATACCTGGTTTTCATCACCTTCAATATTTCTGGTGGTAAAGATGAATTTCTGGCCTTCCTTTAAATCAACCTTCTTGTTATCCTTAAAGGTTCCGATACGAATCTCAGGTCCCTTGGTATCTAGTAAAGTGGCCACAGAAATGCCAAGCTCTTTCCGAATCTTTTCAACCTTCTTTAGGTTAGATAAATGGTATTCGTGATCGGAATGTGAAAAGTTAAACCTTGCAACATCCATACCGGAAAGCATAAGCTCCTTTATTAGCTTCTCGCTTTCGGTAGCGGGTCCAAGTGTACAGATTATTTTTGTTCTTCTCATCTTCATCTCCATTCTGCTGCATAATACAGCATGTCAAAATATATGACAGAATTATTTATATTCTTAAAATAATAGTATTTGTTAGTCATCATATCATAATTAAATTGTAAATCAATATTCAATAATTACAATTTTAACCCCTTGTTTTTACGATATTTTATGCTAAAATGCTTTTTCTCATAAAAATAAACAAGGATAAAGGCAAGGCTGAATAAAAGGACTGTTAATATAATCAGTATGGCACAGTGCATAAAGAAGGCATCCGGCAAGATATTAATCACCGGATCAGTGACGGGATCAAACAACCAGTCACTATTGTTAAAAAAGATCTTATGGAATATAATAAAGGTGCGATCAAAATCAAGACTCATAAAAATTGAAAGAAGCAAGGGCAGTACAATTGCGGTAATGGCGGAAACAAGAAGATAACTGTAGTCCTTGACCTTTGATTTGTGGATTATGATGAAAATTCCCATTACTAATGTTATGGCACCGAGTATATAAAAATCAGTAAAAAGTACTTTGACTTCTGCAAAATGACTCAGTCCGCTTGCAGAAGCAGGTAGGGTGGGGAATGCCAGATTACCTCGATAAAAGGGTGAGGAGTAGTCAATTAAGGCATTATAATTTTGTAAAATGACATCCTTAGTAAGCCCGGAGAAGGCTTCGATATGAAGTGTCTTAATATCCATATAATATAGTGGTCTGAAATTAATTGTAAAAACCACTCCTATGGAAATGAATAATAATGTAAATAGGATGCCAATCAATAAATCAGTAATTTTAAAATGTTTCATTTAATCTCCCCCAAAAAGCTAACAATATATGTCATGTGCATGTTTAAAAAGTATTGGGCTTCTTACGAATTATAGTATAATTTGAAGGCGAATGCAACAGGATTTATACATACCGAGCTTAACACATTTATGTATAGCGAGCTTAACACATGCTACAGTTCAGCCCGGCAAGAATAGTGGCAAGACTGAGAATTTTTTTTTCAGTCCGGATGCATCTCTTGACTGAACTGTAACTGACATATATAAGAAATAAAGATAAGATACATAAGTAATTATGTATTGAAATCATTTTTTTATTAGTGTAGAATTTCAAGTGGATTAATTTGAACATTTTTAGTATATGTCTTGCAACATGGATCGCAGGTATGCTTGCAAGTATTTTATAAATTACGAGGAAGAGAAGGAGATTTATCATGAGAGCATTAATCAGTGTATCGGACAAAACAGGAATTGTTGAGTTTGCCAAAGAATTAGTAGCGTTAGGTACTGAAATTATTTCCACCGGAGGAACCTATGGCAAATTGAAGGAAGCAGGTGTTCCTGCAATCGAGATATCTGAATTGACCGGATTTCCTGAATGTCTGGACGGACGTGTTAAGACACTTCATCCGGCAGTACATGCCGGCTTACTCGCCATGAGAAGTAATCCATCCCATATGAAGCAGTTAAAGGATTTAAATATTGAAACAATAGATATCGTTGTTGTTAACCTGTATCCGTTTAAGGCAACTATTTTAAAGGATCATGTAACAAGGGGAGAAGCAGTAGAGAATATCGATATCGGTGGGCCTACAATGCTTCGTTCCGCAGCAAAGAATTATCAGGATGTTGCAGTTGTTGTTGATCCAATAGACTATGAGAAGGTTTTAACAGAGCTGAAAGAAAACAGACAAGTTTCACTGGATACCAAGTTCTATCTGATGCAGAAGGTTTTCATGCATACCTCCTCCTACGATACGATGATTGCAAATTACCTCAAGAAGCAGAGAAATGATAAAGAGCTTCCCGAAACGTTGACCATGACCTTTGAAAAGGTTCAAGATATGCGTTATGGTGAGAATCCTCACCAGTCAGCAGCCTTTTATCGTGAAATCGGAAAGAAAAAGGGTTCCATCACGGATGTAGTTCAATTACACGGCAAGGAATTATCCTTTAATAATATTAATGATACGAACGGAGCCCTGGAGCTTCTGAAAGAATTTTGTGAGCCTACGGTTGTTGCCTGTAAGCATGGTAACCCGTGCGGTGTAGGAAGCGCACGGAATATCTATGATGCCTGGAAGAAAGCATATGATGCTGACAAGACTTCCATCTTCGGTGGAATTGTGGTCATCAACCGTGAAGTTACGAGAGCCATGGCTGAGGAGATGAAGGAAATCTTTCTTGAAGTTGTTGTTGCTCCATCCTATGAGAAGGAAGCATTAGAGATACTTACTATAAAGAAGAACATCCGATTGCTTCAACTTTCTGATATCGAGGTCCCACAGGATGAAGATGCCTATGACTTAAAGAAGGTAAACGGCGGATTAATTGTCCAAACAATAGACAGTAAAATATATAATGAAGAAGAACTTAAGGTGGTAACCGACCGCTCTCCTTCCGAGAAGGAAATGGAGGATCTAAAGTTTGCCTGGCGTGTTGTGAAGTTTGTAAAATCGAATGGTATTGCCCTTGCTAAGGATAAACAATCCATCGGTATCGGCCCGGGGCAGGTAAATCGTATTTGGCCTACGATTCAGTCCATTGAGCATGCCAAAGAATTAATTGGTTCAGATATTACCAAAGGAGCAGTTCTTGCCAGCGATGCCTTCTTCCCGTTTGATGATTGTGTAGAAACAGCACATCAAGCCGGAATTACGGCCATTATCCAGCCCGGCGGTGCAGGTAGGGATGAGGACTCCATTAAAAAATGCAATGAGTATGGAATCGCAATGATCTTCACCGGAATGAGACATTTCAAACACTAGTGATGGAAATATATGATACAGATATTGAAGCTTGATCCTATCAGGTTGAGGTTATGATAAAAACATGAATCAGGAGGATTTCATAGAGCTTAGACTCCTCGTACGGAAATTACTAACAGGTTAACATGAATGACAGGACAGGGACGAAACACCGGAACTCGGAACTAAAGTTCCTCAGACAGCCGGCTGTTTCGTCCCTAGGTCATTCGTGTTAACCTGTAATTAATTTCTCGTACTCGTCATATGCGCTCTATCGAAATCCTCCTGATCCATGTTTTTTGTTGTAGTTCTTCCGCTGATAGGATCAAGCAATCTACGTTTTGATATTACGTTGAATTGATTATGCTAAAACAATCCATAGACAGGTAGCGGCATTCAATCACTGTCATTTCGGCCAGCTACCGTCCCTAGAATGATACTTATATCCTTTCGCATAGTTTCATGTTTCATCGTTTCATATTCAAGTTTGTTTTGCCGTAACAATGTGGGCAGATGTCTCTGCATCTATGGCACTTTATCTTCCATTCGCCGTCGTTTTCTCCGCCAAAGGCATAATCCCAGCAGGTTGTTTGTTTCATTTCTGCCTGTCCAAGTGCTTGTACCGGGCATATGTCAATACATAAATTACAGTTATTACAAAAGCTTTCTTCAAGTATGCTGTCGGCTTTCAATTCGAGCTCTGTTAAGACGACACTTAACCAAACCATATTTCCGAATTCAGGGGTAATCAGCAATGTATTCTTTCCTATCACACCTAATCCGGCACACTGAGCTGAATGTTTTGCTGAGACTATATTTCTATATCTTCCCGTATTCTTATCATATTCCGTTGGACCATTTGTCCCGGTAGGAACAGCAATTATCCCCTGCTTTTCTAAATCCGAACAAAACTGTACTGCTATTTTATCCATTCTATCCGATAAAACATTTCTGACAATTGTATACGGCACAGTTGTATTACAGCTTAGTGTTCCTGCAAGAAATCTGTTGGCAAAGACTATCACAGATTTGCAGGTAGGTAATACATCTTTTGGGTGAAAACCTTTCGGAGCATCTTCAAATCGATCGACATTTGCTATTCCACATAGATCAGCACCAAAACGATATAATCGGGTTTTAATTTCCACAGAATCCATATAGAGATCTCCTTTGTTGTAATGAAACATTAATTTGTATTACTGCACAAACTTGCTTTTAAGAATTTAAGTATACACTATGTTCGAGCAATTTTCTACCATAATATTACAAGCCTATAAAAGAGCAAAGAATATTAATAAGAGAGACAGGATTTTTCAGGTGATAGCTTGACTCAATTCTTAATTATGAGTATTAAACGCATATGAAAAAATATGAAAATGTATGAATATTGATGCAAATGTGTATTTACATATGAAAAATAATGAGATATAATATAGGCAGTAGGCAGTAGGCAGTAGGCAGTAGGCAGTAGGCAGTAGGCAGTAGGCAGTAGGCAGTAGGCAGTAGGCAGGAGGCAGTAGGCAGTAGGCAGTAGGCAGTAGGGGGCTGGGGTACGAACCTTCACGTCCCTGCCCAGGTGGCACGCGCTGAGGAACTTCATGTTGCCGACCGGCATGATCCTACTGCCTACTGCCTACTGCCTACTGCCTACTGCCTACTGCCTCTCACAAC
>DBTU01000035.1 GCA_002307215.1 Lachnoclostridium sp. UBA1308 | reverse complement strand
GCGGCGGAATGGAGATTAATATGAAAAAGTTTGTTTGTCAGATATGCGGATATGTACATGATGGAGACAGCGCACCGGATCAGTGTCCGGTTTGTAAAGCAGCTAAGGATAAATTCACAGAGAAGACAGGAGATTTATTTTGGGCCGATGAACATGTAGTTGGAGTTGCAAAGGGAGTAAGTGAGGACATACTTAACGACCTAAGAGCAAACTTCAATGGAGAATGTAGCGAAGTCGGTATGTATCTTGCAATGTCTAGAGTAGCGTATAGAGAAGGTTATGCGGAAGTTGGTGCATATTATGAGAAAGCGGCTTTCGAAGAAGCAGAACATGCAGCTAAATTTGCAGAGCTTCTTGGAGAAGTATTAACAGACAGCACAAAGAAAAACCTTCAGTTAAGAGTTGATGCTGAAAATGGCGCATGCTTAGGTAAGAAAGATCTTGCAACCCGTGCCAAGGCTGCTAATCTGGATGCAATTCATGATACTGTTCATGAGATGTGTAAGGATGAAGCAAGACACGGCAAAGCTTTCAAGGGATTACTTGATAGATATTTTAGATAATAGTTGAACACCTTTGAGCGTATCAAGGGACTTTAGATAGATATTTCGAACAGTTGCTGAATGCTCTGGGTATTTCATAGGACATAATTTGCTTACCCAAAGTATATATAATATCCCCTATTATTTATACTTCCTCAATATTTGTTCCCAGTACAGAGATACGCCCCGTCCCCCGGGGCGTGTCTCATAACCGGGGTATGAAGTGACGGTAATCTGTATAATACAGAAGGAAACGCTAAATACTAATACATACTAGTGTTGGATTATGCTAAAAAGCTAGATTGAAAATACATTAGTTGAACTTTTTTATTTATTATTTAAACGACAGCTTACAATTTATAGGGAGGTAAAGCCTCCTGAAAAACGAGGAGGATTATTATGAAACAAGAACGCATTGGAGTAGCAACACTAAAAGGAAATCCGATTACGCTGGTAGGACCTGAACTGAAGGTAGGTGATATTGCACCGGATTTTATATTAAATAAAGATTTGTTAACCGAAGTATCTCTTGCGGATTACGCGGGAAAAGTAAAGCTTATCTCTGTGGTACCATCCCTTGACACGGGAGTATGTGACCTACAGACACGTCGCTTTAATTCTGAGGCGGCAGCACTAGGTGACAATGTCATTATCTTGACCGTATCTGTTGACTTGCCCTTCGCCCAAGCCAGGTGGTGCGGTGCAGCCGGTGTAGATAAGGTTGTGACACTATCTGACTATAAGACAAGAACTTTTGGGGAAGCCTATGGCGTTCTCATTAAAGAGTTTCAACTTGATATGCGTTCCATCTTTGTTCTTGATACCGACAATAAAATCACCTATATAGAATACTTGAAAGAAATGACGGAGCATCCTGATTATGATAATGCGCTGTCGGCCGTTAAATCACTGCTTTAGTTTGGTAGGGTTAACCCCGGTGAAATATAATCCGATTAAGTTATAATAACTCAACTCATATATTGTTCGTGTACAGTATGCGCCCCGAATTCCATTGGGGCGTTTTTCATGGTTCACTCAGCATGACTGGGGTCTTACTTAATAATAAAGGTCCTGGGTGCAATTCGGTATACTGTAATAAGCGCTGCTATACTGTAGATAAGAGTTAATCCGACCACGATAATCAGGAAGGTAATGGACATATTCTTTAACTGCAGGCTTATATAACAGAGAATGTATGTGATGAATTGAAACAATTTATAGAGTGGATTCTTTACGTTTAGTTCCGTTGTAAATGGTTGAAAGATATAATATAAAAATAGGTTATGAATAACAAAGAATATGGATAACACAATAATCATGACTCCAATCGGTATCAGGGGCTGTACGGATCCTCCGGTGATAGCGCCCAGTAGTATGATGCCGACAGCTAATAATCCGGCAGGAATCATATTGGCAAAAATAAGATACTTTGCTCGGATAGTGAAGGTTGCTAATACAGCATCCTTTGTCTTGTAGAAGCCATAATGCAGTAAGCTGATATCGCAATTGTAGAACATTGCTTTGGTCGCCTTTTGTCCGGTGGATATCATGTATAATACATAAATGAATACCGGAAATAATTTTTTGACACCAGCGATATATTCGGTGTTAAAGTCCTTTATAAAGATTGATAGGATGACGCCAACAAGAAAAAGGAACGTGATAACTACAGCCTGCTTTATGATAGGTCCGTTCAAAATGCGTCTATGTCGTTTGAAAAAGATTTCATTCAGGAAGGCGAAGCCTTCCTTTTTATTTGTTTTGTCGTATTGAAGTTCTTCTACGGTAAATTCCTTATCCTTAAGCTTTACCCGAGAAAAAGCAGCATTTTTTTTAGCACTCTGAAAATCTATACTTAATTTATCAAGGCGGTTTGCATCGCCAAGAGCAATCGGAAATCGGCTGTAGTTAAGGATAAACGTGAAAGAAAAGAAACCAATAATCCATAGGAATGCTCCTAATATTAGTATAATATACGCAGGTATCACAACAAAATATTGAATGAATGCGCTGTAATAGCCGATGGAAAGAATAATCAGAGTATAGGTTAGGTTTAGCAGGGTTTTGTTATGAAGGAAATCACCTGTCTTGTCATAATATTTGATTTGTAATACCTCTGCAGTTATAGCGAATAAATTTTTAGCCGTAACCAAGAATAAAGCGAGCAGTATATTTACTCCAAATAAATGTGCGGTAACGGCAAATAGTATGAGCTCTATTAATTGACGCCAGAGTAATTGAGGAAAGTAATCCGAGATGACAAAACGTCTTGCGTTCATCCTCATTAATTTAACGCATATAAATTTTCTTCTATGCGGCTCTAGTATCTTACTGCGCGGGAGCGCAAGCAGAAGATAGAAAAGGATAAATAATTGCCAATAGACAGCTTGTTTATTTAGGTTAGCAATATCGTCCATTATAAACAGATAAGGAAGACCAAAACCCAGTGTAAGAAGCATTATGGTTTTTAGAAGCTGTTTTATCATGCTATAAATGATACCCATCACATACAATGCTTTTGTTATTTTGGAATGCTCATATCCTACATCTTTCACAGCTGTCTTAATCAGTGGCACTCTTTTTAGAAAGTAAATCCATGAATTGATTGAAACAGTAAAATTAATGAGTATGGTCTGCTTTAGCGTCTCAAGCATGAGAGCCCTCCTCACTTAACAGCTTCACAAGCTTTTCTTCAAAGTCACTGGATTGTAACATTTCATGATCCAAAAGCTCCAATTCCCCTTCGTTTAGAGCAACAATTTCATCACAGAGATCGGTAGCAAGCTGGAGTATATGAGTGGAAAAAATAATAATATGATCTTTTCGGAATTCTCTCAAGATTTTCTTTATCTCTAAAGCTACGACTACATCCAGTGAGGTTAAGGGCTCATCCAGTAAGATGACCGGTGGCTTAGCAATCAAAAACATCATCATCTGAACTTTGTTTTTCATTCCATGAGAATAGTCTCTGATCAGTCTATGCCGGTCGCCTTCGTCAATTTTCAGTAAATCAAAAAATTCATTTATGGTTCTGTCCAACTGTATTTTACTCTTATTAATGTCAATATAGAATTTTATAAATTCAAAACCGGTCAAGAACTCCGGAAGAATTGATGTGGAGAATACATAGCCGATGTCATCTGTCTCCAAGGGTCTTTCGTTACCATCAATTTTTAGTAGCACGGTTCCGCTGTTCATCTTGATTTCACCGGATAAGCAATTAAAAAGGGTTGTCTTTCCGGATCCGTTTCTTCCCAGTAAACCATAGATTTTCCCCTTTTCAAAATGAAAGGTGGAGCCTTTCAATACGTCCTTTTGATCAAAACTTTTTCTGATATCATTTAAATATAGGTCCATGTTTCCTCCTCATAAATAAAAATCTCTTCAATAGTCATTTCAAAAAATCTAGCAATTTTAAAGGCTAATAATATAGAAGGATTATACCTGCCATTTTCAAGGGAGCCGATCGTTTGCCTTGAAACCTCAAGAGCAGCGGCTAGATCCTCTTGCTTTATACCTCTTTGCTTTCGGATCTCTTCTAAGCGGTTTTTCACGGTTTCACTCCTTTCAATGGAAAGAAGACTTTCCATAACATGATCATAATACAGCATCTGGAAAATGTCAAGCCAACTTTCCATTTCGTTTATCTGGGACATCGTCTATTATATTTTGGATAGTCACTACGCATTTATTAGATCATTGACATATCCACATATCAGTATTACAATATCGATATAAAAATACGATAAAGGGAGAGGGAGTTCATGTATGAGCACAGTATTAGAACAGTAACCACGCAGACTCTGCGAAGAATGCCATACTATATGCATCAGCTGAAGCTTCTTCAAAATGAAAATGTAACTACAGTATCGGCTCCCAAAATAGCAGAACGCTTGAATTTAAATGAAGTCCAGGTGAGAAAAGATTTTGCTGCGGTCAGTTCATCAAAGGGAAAACCCAAAACAGGATTTCTGATATCTGAGTTACTATATAATATGGAAGAACTCTTAGGATATCATAATGCTGATGAAGCTATACTAATTGGTACAGGACCGTTAGCACAAGCGATTATAACGCATGAAGGGATACAGAATTATGGACTTCGAATCATTGCTGTATTTGATACCGTAGATGACAATATCGGAAGTGAAATCAATGGAATTAAAGTATTGGCTTCCGATAAAATCAGTAATTTATGCCGCAGAATGAAAATTCGCCTCGGAATTATTACAGTTCCTGCAAAGCAGGCACAAGGAATTTGTGATCAGCTCATAGCAGGCGGGGTACAGGCTATATGGAATTTCTCTCAGGTTCATTTGTCCGTACCGGAGCATATTCTTGTTCATGATGAAAATTTTGCAGCCTCGCTTGCAATATTATCGAAGCATCTTAAAAAATAATGCCTTAACTAGGAATATATTATTTGCCGGCAACCTATTGATTTTAGATTCAATGATACGGAAAGTGGGTTTTTAATGAATACACAACATTTTAAATATGCGGTAGAGGTAGAAAGAACAAGTTCAATTACACAAGCGGCAGAGAATCTTTATATGGGGCAGCCAAATCTAAGTAAGGCCATTAAAGAGTTAGAAGATTCTATCGGATATGCGATTTTTGAGCGGACATCCAAAGGAGTTACTCCGACACAGAAGGGAAGAGAGTTTCTCGCTTATGCGAGAAATATCCTTCATCAAATCGAGAAAATTGAATCCTTGTCGGATACAGCCTTAACCAATGCGCAGAATTTTAACATTTCTATACCGAGAGGAAGCTATATTGCGGATGCCATTACCCGCTTTGTTGCAGAACTGGATGATAGTAAAGGTATCAATGTCAATGTGCACGAAACAAACTCGTTTCAGGTTATCAACAATATTATTGATGGCCCCTTCAACACAGGTATTATTCGATATCAAGCAGAATACGAAAATTACTTTTATGATTATCTGAACGAAAAGCAGCTTCGTTCTGAACCGTTGTGGGAATTTGATCTTCTTGCGCTTATGTCGGTTAATCACCCTTTGGCAACAAAGGAAATAATTGAGTATGAAGAACTAAGGGAGTATACGGAAATAGAGCATGGAGATACGATTATTCCCTACTTGATGCAGGGAAGTGGTATAAAAGCAAGTATAACGGAAAATACAGCAAAGCATATCTATATCTACGAACGATGTAATCAATATGATATGCTGTCAACAATTCCTACAACCTTTATGTGGGTTTCACCGATTCCGGATAAATGGCTGACGCGGTATAATTTGCTTCAACGAAAATGCAAAGCCGTAGGACATCATTATAAAGATGTTTTCATATATTTGAAAGATTATAAACTGACAGCATTGGATCGCAAATTCATTGATAAGCTGTCAGAAGCAAAAAATGAGATTTCCTTTAAAGAATATAAATGATGATATTAATAACCAGGTAATACAACAGTTCGGATTCCAAAGCTCCCATCATAGGAAAGCATTGGAATCTTTTTATTATGGAGACATATATCAATAATGGAATATCGATATACACATAGCTACATGCAGATTATCAAAAAATGAATTAAATATTACAATATAGGTAGGATGCCTGGGTGCCGGTTGAGGTCTGGTTCATTAAGACAGCAGTATTACAGGTGTTTCTTCTGCGAGAGCACATATATCGATAATGGAATATCGATAAAATGTTTTGGCATTACCTTTTTATCAAAAAGATTGTTAAAATATAGACAATCTATTAAGAAAGAAATATAAAAACAAATATAAAAACAAATACAAATGAAAACAAGATGAATGATTCGCATATAAGGAGGAATATATCATGGCTAGATTTACAGTACCAAGAGATATTTATCACGGTAAAGGCGCTTTGGATGCATTGAAAACGCTTAGGGGTAATAGAGCAATCGTGGTTGTCGGCGGCGGAAGTATGAAACGCTTTGGATTTCTTGACAAGGTAGTGAATTATCTGGTGGAAGCCGGAATGGAAGTTCAACTTTTTGAAGGAGTTGAGCCGGATCCGTCTGTTGAAACTGTAAGGAAGGGCGCAAAGGCAATGCGCGATTTTGAACCCGACTGGATTGTTTCCATCGGCGGGGGATCTCCAATCGACGCGGCAAAGGCAATGTGGGCATTCTATGAGTATCCGGAAACAACCTTTGAAGAGTTGTGTATACCTTTTAATTTTCCTATGCTTCGTACAAAAGCAAAGTTCTGTGCAATTCCTTCCACCTCAGGAACGGCAACCGAGGTTACGGCGTTTTCGGTTATTACCGATTATGAGAAAGGCATTAAGTATCCTCTGGCAGATTTTAATATAACACCGGATATCGCAATTGTAGATCCTGATCTGGCAGAAACAATGCCGAAGAAGCTTACGGCACATACAGGAATGGACGCCATGACCCATGCAATTGAAGCATATGTTTCCACGCTAAATTGTGATTATACCGATCCACTTGCACTTCATGCAATAAAGATGGTAAGTGAAAATCTGATAAATTCCTATCAAGGGGATATGGAAGCACGGGCGAAAATGCATAATGCCCAATGCCTTGCCGGAATGGCATTTTCGAATGCATTACTTGGTATTACTCATTCCATGGCACATAAAACCGGAGCTGCTTACAGCGGCGGACATATCGTACACGGTTGCGCAAATGCAATGTATCTTCCTAAAGTTATTAAATATAATTCAAAAGAGGAAGCGGCAGCAAAAAGGTATGCTGAAATTGCAGCATTCATTGGTTTGGACCCAAATGCAGAGGCTTTGATTCAACATATAAAGGAAATGAATAAAGAACTGGGAATTCCTTCCTGTATTAAAGATTATGAGGGCGGAATTATTAATGAGAAGGAATACTTGGATAAACTACCCATGATTGCGGAACGAGCAGTCGGGGACGCTTGCACCGGTTCAAATCCAAGGGCTATTACCCCTCAATTAATGGAAAAGCTCCTATATTGTTGTTACTATGACACCAAAGTTGATTTCTAATCCATAACCTTAATTGTGTCGCCAACGCAAAATGTTATAGATTTGAAAATATAGAGGCTGCTGCTTAATAAGCAGCAGCCTTTTAATAATTATTCTAAAATTTTATAAATAAGAGATTAAATAGATGGAGGTTATTATGTATCGGATTGTCAATAAAAAAGAGCTGAATGCTACAGTAACTTTAATGGAAATAGATGCCCCCTTGATTGCAAAAAAGACGGAACCGGGCCAGTTTATTATACTTCGTACCGATCCTGACGGCGAACGTATTCCGCTTACAATTGCAGATTTCAATCGTGAAAAAGGAACAGTTACAATTATTTTTCAGATCGTGGGTGCAACGACAGAATTTCTTAACCATATGGAGGAGGGTGACAGTCTGCATGATTTTGTAGGCCCCCTTGGACGACCGACGGAAACAGAAGGCAAGAAGAAGGTTGCCGTAGTAGGTGGTGGAGTAGGATGTGCAATTGCATACCCCATAGTAAAAAAATTACATGCACAAGGGACCGAGGTTCATGCAATCGTGGGTTTTCGTAATAAGGGCCTTGTCATTCTTGAAGAGGAATTCAAGACAAACAGCAGTAAACTGGTACTCATGTCAGATGACGGAAGCTGTGGTAAAAAGGGACTCGTGACTGACGCACTGAAACAATTGATTGAGAGCGGAGAAAAATATGACGAGGTCATAACAATTGGGCCACTTATTATGATGAAGTATGTAAGTATGCTTACACGTGAGTACAACCTTAAAACAATAGCCAGTATGAATCCGGTCATGATTGACGGAACAGGAATGTGTGGAGGATGCCGTCTGAGTGTTGGTGGACAAATTAAATTTGCTTGTGTAGACGGTCCGGAATTCGATGCACATGAAATTGACTTTGATGAAGCGATTGCCCGCTCCACAATGTACAAGCCATTTGAACTTAAAACACATGAAAAGGTATGTAATTTATTAAAGGCGATGTAATGCTATTAAGGGAGGATAATTATGGCTGTAAATATGTCATTAGTCAAAAATAAAGTTTTAGCTCAGAATGCTGTATATCGAAGCAAAAATTTTCTCGAGGTTACCTTTGGATATTCCAAGGAGCAGGCAATCGATGAAGCAAACAGATGCTTAGGCTGTAAAAATAAACTATGTGTTACCGGATGTCCGGTGCAAATAAATATTCCTGATTTTATTAAAGAAGTGTCAGAGGATCATCTTGAGGAAGCATACCGGATAATAACCTGTGCCAGTTCTTTGCCTGCAGTCTGTGGGAGGGTTTGTCCGCAGGAGAGCCAGTGTGAGGCAAAGTGTGTCAGAGGCATCAAGGGAGAACCGGTTGCAATCGGCAGACTGGAGCGTTTTGTAGCCGACTATCATAATGCTAATTGTAAAGATACAATTGTTAAGCCAAAATCAAACGGACATAAGGTCGCTGTGATAGGTTCAGGACCCTCAGGACTTGCCTGCGCCGGTGATCTGGCCAAGAAGGGTTATCAGGTTACGATCTATGAAGCCTTGCATATAGCCGGAGGAGTTCTCGTCTATGGTATTCCGGAATTTCGCCTTCCAAAAGCAATTGTTCAAAAGGAAATAAATGTACTGAAGGAGTTGGGAGTAAAGATAGAAATAAATATTGTTGTCGGAAAAACCATATCGATTGATGAGCTCTTAGAGGAATATGGGTATGAGTCGGTTTATATAGGTTCCGGAGCAGGGCTTCCGAAATTTATGAATATTAAAGGAGAAAACTTAAAGGGAGTATATTCTGCAAATGAATTTCTTACAAGAATTAATCTGATGAAAGCTTATGAAAATAATGTTGCGACACCAATTCAACGAGGTAGCAGGGTCGCGGTTATCGGAGGAGGCAATGTGGCTATGGATGCAGCCAGATGTGCAAAACGCCTTGGAGCTGAGGTGACGGTAATCTATCGGAGAACTGAGAAGGAGCTGCCGGCTCGTCTGGAGGAGGTTGAACATGCCAAAGAGGAAGGCATCGAGTTTATGTTTTTGACCAACCCGTTGGAAATCAGAGGGACAGAAGAAGGTTGGATAAATTATCTTGTATGTGAAGAGATGATGCTGGGAGAGCCGGATTCGTCGGGAAGGCAAAAGCCGATTTCCATTCAAAACAGTGAATTTTACGTGAAAGCTGATTGCGTTATCATGTCCATTGGAACTTCACCGAATCCCTTAATTAAAGATAGTACAAAGGGTCTTTCAACCTTGAAATGGGGCGGAATTATTGCGGATGAGACGACTGGATTGACTTCACGTATGGGGGTCTATGCAGGCGGAGATGCCGTGACCGGTGCGGCAACCGTAATCTTGGCCATGGGAGCAGGAAAGAATGCAGCGGCAGCAATCGATGAATATATAACGGAGGGTAGATATGAATCAATTTGATTTTACGGTGGTTGACAAAATAGTCGCGGAACATGGCTGTAAACAGAGCACAATCATAGCAATATTGCAGGAGATACAGGAGTATTACCGCTACCTGCCCAGAGAAGTGTTTTCGTATTTGTCGAAGAAAATGAATATCAGTGAGGCAAGAATTTATAGTACGGCCACCTTCTATGATAATTTTTCCTTACAACCAAAGGGAAAATTCGTTATTAAAGTATGTGATGGAACAGCATGTCATGTGAGAAAATCAATACCCATACTGGAACGCTTCCGCAGTGAACTCGGATTGTCTGATGAGAAGATAACAACAGATGATTTGAACTTTACGGTTGAGACGGTATCTTGTCTGGGGGCCTGTGGGCTTGCACCGGTTATTACGGTTAACGATAAGGTATATCCGGCCATGACTTCTGATAAAACCTCTGAACTTATTAAAGAATTAAAGGAGGAGCTATCATGTTAAATACGAGAGAAGATTTAATTCAAATACGTTCCGTTTATGCAAAATCTTTGACGGCGCAGACGAAGAAAATTCTTGTATGTGCCGGGACGGGCTGTGTTTCCAGTGGAGCGCTTGACATATTCCATCAGTTAACAACGCTTATGAAGGAACATAATATTCCTTGTTCAGTAGAACTTGCCAAGGAGCCGCATGAGGATTCGGTAGGTATGAAAATGAGTGGCTGTCATGGTTTTTGCGAAATGGGCCCACTACTTAGAATTGAGCCACAGGGTTGGCTATATACTAAAGTTTTACTGTCTGACTGTGAGGAGATTATCAATAGAACCATAATAGCCGGAGAAAATATCGAACGTCTTGCATATCAAAAAAATGATATTACATACGAAAAACAAGATGATATTCCATTTTACAAAAAACAGACACGTATAGTACTAGAACACTGCGGTCATATTGATGCTACCTCTATTGAGGAATATTTCGGAATCGGTGGTTATCTGGCATTTGAAAAAGCTCTGTTTGATATGACAGCAGATGAGATTATAGTAGATATCACGGAATCCAATCTAAGGGGTAGAGGAGGCGGTGGCTTTCCTGCGGGGCGTAAATGGTCACAGGTGAAAAGGCAAAAAGAGCATCAAAGATATATTGTTTGTAATGGTGATGAAGGCGATCCGGGAGCCTTCATGGATCGAAGCATTATGGAGGGTGATCCGCACAGAATGCTTGAAGGTATGATGATTGCGGCTGTGGCATGTGGTGCGTCGGAAGGATATATCTATGTACGTGCTGAATATCCAATGGCAGTAAGCAGACTTAAAACAGCAATAGAACAGGCAAACGAATATGGTCTTTTAGGTGAGCACATTCTTGGAACCGATTTCAGCTTCTGTATACATATTAACAAAGGAGCCGGTGCTTTCGTATGCGGGGAAGGCAGTGCGCTGACTGCATCGATTGAAGGTAAACGCGGAATGCCAAGAGTGAAACCGCCGAGAACCGTTGAACAGGGTCTATTTGAGAAACCAACCGTATTAAATAACGTAGAAACTTTTGCAAATGTTCCGATCATTATGATAAAAGGTGCAGCTTGGTATAAGACGATCGGTCCGGAGAAGAGTCCGGGAACAAAAGCATTTGCATTGACAGGAAACATAGAAAATACAGGTCTGATTGAAGTACCCATGGGTACTACTCTAAGGGAAGTAATTTTTGATATCGGTGGTGGAATACGCGATGGTAAGGAGTTCAAAGCAGTGCAGATCGGTGGACCCTCCGGTGGGTGTCTCACCACGAAAGACTTGGATTTACCTCTTGACTTTGATTCCCTAAAAAAGGCAGGAGCTATGATTGGCTCAGGAGGTCTTGTGGTTATGGACGAAAACACGTGTATGGTTGAAGTTGCACGTTTCTTCATGAATTTTACCCAAAATGAATCCTGTGGAAAATGTGTGCCCTGTCGTGAAGGTACCAAAAGAATGCTTGCTATTTTAAATCGTATTGTGGAAGGGCAGGGAGAAGAAGGAGATATCGAGCTTCTTCTTGAACTTGCAGATACCATTTCTGCAACGGCACTCTGCGGTCTTGGTAAATCGGCACCCTTCCCGGTTGTCAGTACAATAAAGAATTTTCGAAAAGAATATGAAGCGCACATTTATGATAAATACTGTCCAACCGGCAACTGCCGGAAACTTAAGAAGTTATCGATTGATTCGGCGCTGTGTAAGGGGTGTACCAAATGTACCAAGGTCTGTCCGGTCGGAGCTATCTCCGGTAAGGTAAAGGAAACGTTTGTGATTGATGAAGTACATTGTATCAAATGTGGCGCTTGTGTAACTGCTTGCCCGTTCCATGCAATCAGTTAATAAATC
Organism: Lachnoclostridium sp. UBA1308; assembly: GCA_002307215.1. Taxonomy (GTDB): domain Bacteria; phylum Bacillota; class Clostridia; order Lachnospirales; family Lachnospiraceae; genus Mobilitalea. Next base: position 103,505 of record DBTU01000035.1, on the reverse strand, counting down.
ACCGTTGATAGAGGCATTTAGTGGAGGTTAATTTATGGATAAGAAAGATAGTATGACAATTGATGGAATACCTGTTGGGATAGACGGGGAGAAAAACCTTCTGGAACTGATTCGTAAGGTTGGAATAAAAATGCCGACCTTCTGTTACCATTCCGAGCTATCCGTATACGGTGCATGCCGTATGTGCATGGTAGAGAATGAATGGGGCGGGATTGATGCTGCATGTTCCACAATTCCGAAAGACGGGATGAATATAAAAACAAATACAGATAGACTTCGCAGATATCGCAAAAACATTCTTGAACTTTTACTTGCTAACCACTGTCGTGACTGTACGACCTGTAGTAATAACGGGAAATGTAAGCTTCAAGATCTTGCGTTGCGTTTTAATATTACGGGAGTCCGGTTTCCGAATACAGCGGCACAACCCTTAATTGACGATTCCTCCGTTTGTATTACACGCGATGCGCATAAATGTATTCTTTGCGGTGACTGTGTAAGAATGTGCAATGAAATACAAAACGTTGGAGCAATTGATTTTGCACACAGAGGATCTAAAATGACAATCAGTACTGCATTTGAAATCCCGATTGCTCAGTCGCCGTGTGTTGGATGCGGGCAATGTGCAGCGGTTTGCCCTACCGGAGCAATTGTTGTTAAAAATGATACTCAAAAGGTTTGGGAAGCATTGGAGAATTCTGATACAAAGGTTACAGTCCAAATTGCTCCTGCCGTACGTGTCGGACTTGGCAAGAAAATGGGAATGAATGAAGAAGAAAATGCAATGGGGAAGATCGTAGCAGCCCTTCGACGAATCGGGTTTGATGAAATCTATGATACCAGTACAGGTGCGGATCTTACCGTTTTGGAAGAAGCAGGTGAGTTGACACAGCGCCTTGGGAAGGAAAAGAGTATTCCTCTATTTACTTCGTGTTGCCCTGCCTGGGTACAATATTGTGAAAAAAATTACCCGGAGCTTTTACCGAATGTATCTACTTGTCGGTCTCCTATGGAGATGCTGGCATCCATCGTAAAGGATCAGTCCTCCACTTCTGCACGCTGTCATGTTCATGTAGCAGTCATGCCCTGTACTGCGAAGAAGTATGAGGCAGCAAGAGAAGAATTTAAGATAGAGGGAAAGCCAAATGTTGATTATGTTATAACAACGCAGGAACTAATTTTGATGATTAAAGAAGCAGGTATCGTCTTTAACGAACTCGAACCCGAAGCAGTTGACATGCCCTATGGCACAATGACAGGTGCAGGTATGATCTTTGGTGTAAGCGGTGGAGTTACTGAGGCGGTCCTTCGAAGGCTTTCTTCCGATAAGTCGAAGACAGCATTGATGTCTATAGCCTTTCAGGGAGTGCGAGGTAGGAACGGTGTTAAGGAAACAACCATTATGTATGCTGAGAAAGAAGTCAAAATCGCAGTAGTCAGCGGACTTAAAAATGCCAGCGACTTGATTGAGAAGATGAAGGCCGGAGATCATTATGATTTTGTTGAAGTCATGGCGTGTCCCGGTGGCTGTATCTGTGGTGCCGGTCAGCCCTTTGCGCAGGAAAAAGCAAGAGATAGCAGAGGAAAAGGATTATATGCAGCAGACAAGCTGTGTACAATCAAATTTGCGGAAGAGAATCCGTTGATTATGCCCTTATATCAGGGGATTTTAAAAGGCAGAGTACACGAACTTCTACATGTGGATTATCTACAAGGGAAGGGGCATGAATGATATGATTACCATCAGCGTTTGTGTGGGTACTTCCTGTCACCTGAACGGTTCCTATAATGTGCTGCAGATATTCCAACAGTTAACGGAGCAATATTCAATTCATGATCAAATCGATTTTAAAGCCTGCTTCTGCAGGAAGGAATGCCAAAATCACGGAGTTTCGATCTCGATAGACAAGGATAACTTCCGAGTTACATCGGAAGAGGCAGATGCATTTTTTAAAAAAGAAATTCTAAAAAAATGCAATAATCAGTGAAGAGGTGAAAATTCATGAATATTTACATCTGCGTTGGCAGTTCCTGTCATCTCAAAGGTTCCTATGACATTATTGAGTTGATGAAAAAGGCAATATCAGAACATCATCTGGAAGATAAGATTATCCTGTCGGCATCTTTTTGCCTGGGACGTTGTACGGACGGAGTATCGGTAAAAATTAATAGCGATATTGTTTGCGGAGTGTCCAAGGATAATTTTACTGAATTTTTTAATAGTAATATTCTTACCAAGTTCTGAAATAAGGATGGAGGATAAGTGTGAAATGGTTTTTCAAATCTTTCACTCGAAAAGTTTGTGCCTGCGTAATCCTCGGCGCAAACTTATATGCGCAGAAAGCATGCGCAGAAATGGAGAAAAACATGAATCATTACATACAGCTTAAAAAATCAAATTGCAAGAACTGCTATAAATGTATTCGCCATTGTCCGGTAAAATCCATTCGCTTTTCAGAGCATCAGGCCCATATCATGAAGGAACAGTGCATCTTATGCGGAGAATGCTTTGTCGCATGTCCACAGGACGCAAAGCAAATACGAAATGATACTGCGTTGGTAAAAGATATGATTGCTTCCGGTAAACCCGTATATGTAAGTATAGCCCCTTCATTTGTCGCGAATTATGACGAAGCTGATATTGATACAATGTCAAAAGCTCTAAAAAAACTTGGTTTTGCGGAGGTTGAAGAAACAGCAATCGGCGCTGTTATTGTTAAAAAACAATATGAGGGAATGATATTATCGGGTGAAACTAAGACTATAATTTCTTCCTGCTGCCATACGGTAAATACACTGATACAAAAATATTATACGGAAGCAATTCCTTATCTGGCTAAAGTGATCTCGCCCATGCAGGCACACGGAACCATACTCAAAGAACAACACCCCGATGCTTATATTGTGTTTATCGGACCATGTATTTCCAAAAAAGAAGAAGCGGACCAGTATCCGGGAATTATAGATTGCGTATTAACTTTTGAGGAATTGTCAGGATGGTTGAAGGAAGAGAATATTATTATAGAGCCTTCAGAGGTAAAAACTGCATCTGAGACCGGAAGAAGCAGACTTTTCCCCATTCCCGGCGGTATCATACGTTCTATGCTGCGACAAAAAGAAGAATATGATTATATTGCAATTGACGGAATTGATAATTGCATCCGAGCGATTGAGAGTGTTATTAGCGGAAATATTTCAAATTGCTTTATCGAAATGTCTGCTTGTGCCGGTAGCTGTATCGGCGGACCGGCGATGGATAAAGAGAAGAAGATGCGAATATCTGATTATATCCGGATTAATCATTATGCAGGAGAAAAAGATTTTATCGTGAAGACTCCCTTGGATGATTTATTGGTAAAACGTTTTGCGTGTCATATAAGTAACGGACAGATACCCGGAAGCATTACCATCAATGAAATACTGGCGAAAATGGGGAAGGCAAATCCCGAGCAGGAACTCAATTGCGGAAGCTGTGGGTATAATACTTGTCGAGAGAAAGCAATCGCAGTATATCAGGGGAAAGCTGATCTTACCATGTGCTTACCCTTTTTAAAAGAAAAAGCAGAAAACTTCTCTGATAATATAATTTGTAATATGCCAAATGGAGTAATTGTATTAAATGAAGAACTTGAAATTCAACAAATTAACCGTGCCGCAAGGCAAATTTTAAATATTCCGAATCATATGTATATGATAGGTGAACCGATCATACGTAATGTAAATCCCGCATTCTATTGTGAGGTATTAACAACCAAGCGTAATATAAGAGACAGATTAACATATTTAGAGGATTATCAAAAATATATAGAAGAGACGATAATTTACGACAAAACTTATCATATTATTATCAGTATTATGAAAGATGTCACGGTTGAGGAAAAATCCAAGCAAAACAAAGAAAAAGTTAATAAACAGACGGTTCAGATAGCTGATAAGGTGATAGAAAAGCAAATGCGTGTTGTTCAGGAAATAGCCTCCCTGCTGGGAGAGACAGCCGCTGAGACGAAGATCGCACTGACTAAGCTAAAGGAGAGTATGTATCATGAATAGCCATTGTACCGATGCCGGGTATATCAGCGTCAATAAATACGGAGAATTGTTGTGTGGCGATCATGTTGAGATTGCGGAAGGAGAGGACAATTCCATAGTAATGGTGTTGGCTGATGGTTTAGGAAGCGGGGTGAAAGCTAACATTTTATCAACCCTGACCTCTAAAATCATTTCCACAATGATTGCAAATGATATGTCAATTGAGGATTGTGTTGCTACAGTTGCCTCTACTCTTCCCGTATGTGAATTAAGGGGAATTGCTTATTCCACCTTTACAATTATACATGTGACCAATAATAGAACTGCTGAAATAATACAATATGATAATCCACATGTTATCCTACTGCGTGATGGCATTCACTGCGAGTATGAAATGAAGAGTGAAAAGATCGGAGATAAAACAATCTTACAGTCTAAAATAGATTTACTTCCAGGTGATGTTCTTGTGGCATTGAGTGACGGTGCCGTGTATGCCGGTGTCGGAAAAGCGTTTAACTTTGGTTGGCAAAGACAAAATATTATAGAATTTCTTGAGGCAACGTATGAAAAAATGTTTTCCCCTAAGACGCTTTCTACAATTCTTCTTGAACAGTGTATTAATCTGTATGGAGGAACTCCCGGCGATGATACTACCATTGCAGCTGTAAAAATAAAAAAAAAGGAGTATATCAATCTGTTGATTGGTCCACCCTCAAAGCCGGATGACCTTGATTCTATGATGTCAAAGTTTTTTAAGACAGAGGGGAAGCATATCATATGCGGGGGCACAACTTCAACGCTGGCAGCATGTTTTCTTGGAAAAGAACTAAAGACAAATCTGGAGTATCAAAATAGTGATATTCCTCCAACTGCGGAGATCGAGGGTGTCGATCTTGTGACAGAGGGAGTCATTACGATTAACCGAGTCTTAAATTATGCAAAAAACTATCTGGAGGATAATGCCTACTATATTCAATGGTGTTATCAAAAGGATGCTGCATCAGACATAGCAAAGTTGTTATTTGAAGCAGCTACAGACATTAATTTTTTTGTTGGAAGGGCTATTAATCCGGCACATCAAAATCCGAATCTTCCCATTAACTTTAGCATTAAAATGCGTTTGATTGATGAACTATCAGAATGCCTTGAAAAAATGGGAAAGAAAATCAATGTTCATTATTTTTGAAAATTATAAAAGAGCTAAGTGGGGTTGATATGATCCCGCTTAGCTCTTTTTCCTAACGAAAGAGATGGAAGTTAATTAATAATTGATATGAAAGAACTTAACCGTTTCATTAAGACTCGCAGCAATCTCTTTGTTCGTTTTCGCCTGCTCAAGTACCTCATTTGTCATGTGGAAGATGGAGGTGGACTTTTCTGCAATTTCGGAGGAGCCCTTCGCTCCTTCTTGGGAAGCGACAGTAACCTCATCAATGGCTTTTCGAATGTAGGTTATAGATTCATTTAAATGACCGGCCGATGTTTTGATACCGGATACCATTTCTTCTACGATGCCGGCATCATTATGATATTGTTCTCCGGTCTGAACCAGAAAACCATAATCCTTGATTACCTTGGTGTCAACAAAATTCAAAAGTAGCTTTGAATCACTTACAATTTCCTCAACAGTTAATGATATGTCATTTGATATTTCATCGATCTGTGACACGGCCTTTTTTGAATTTTGCGCTAGGGTAGCAATTTCACTGGCAACAACAGCGAACCCTTTACCTGCTTCTCCTGCTCGTGCCGATTCGATGGAAGCATTTAAGGCAAGTAAGTTGGTCTGGGCAGTAATATCTAAAATGGTTTTAGATAGCACCTTAATCTCATGAATGGCGGCAGTTCGTTCGATAGAGTGTCTTAATCTTGAATTAGCATTGTTGTACATTTCGATTGCAGTTTTCTGTGATTCGAGAGCTACCTTCTTTAGATCTTCCGCTCTTTCTTTGATTTCAATAGCAAGTTTCTGCCCGTCCGCTGCTTTATCCGTAACATGTCCGATTTCTTCTTCAATCGATATTGAGGTTGCACTCATCTCTTCGGTCGAAGCAGCGGTCTCTTCCATACCGGCGGACAATTCCTGCGTCGTAGCAGAGATGTTTTCTACATCATGATATACATTACCTGCACCCTCGGACAGTATAAGCGAGGAATCGCTGATCTGATCGGTTGACGCTTTGATAGAGAGAATAATGTTCTTGATCTTTTCCTGCATACTATGGAAGGACCTTATGATATCACCAACCTCATCCTTACGTTTAAAACTATTACCCTGGAAGATGATATTAAAGTCGCCGTTTTCCAGACGCTGCAAGTCCTTTTTAATAACCCCGTAGGCTTTAGCAATATAGCATCCCAGTAAATATGCAATAACAGAGCCTACTACTAGAAAGATAGCTAAAAAAATGGCTGTGGATATCATAGCATCATTGATTTTTTGGTTAACTACATCGGCATAAATACCAACAAACCACATTCCAATCACGGCGCCGGTATTATCTTTAATCGGTACATAGTAAGTGTCTGCTTTTTTACCGGCAACTTCGACAGTTCCCTGAAAGTCTTCGCCACTTTTTAGTACTTTATCTAAAACCTCTCCGGAAGCCGGTGTTCCTATTTTGCGCATGCCGCTTTCATCTTTCACCGTTGTAGAAATACGGGTATCACCGGCAAATATGGTGGCTAAAATTCCGGAATCTTTCTCTAATTGATCAACAACCTCAAAATCATCATTTATCTGTGATTCACCCTTTAATAACGTAGTACCGTCAATGCTCCAGTCACCCGGATATTTGGCATCTAATAAGGATAGACCAATGGCGGAATAATTCTTGAGCTCCTTTGTGGTTTCATCGTCGACTAAATTTGTTATTTTAATCTTGATTAGAATCGTGGAAAATGCAATAATGGCTAATAGAAGCAAATTCAGTGCAATAGTTACTTTCCATTTGATTTTCATAATTTCATCCTCTCGAGTAATGATTAGTGTATATCTTACATATAATTTAATTTAATTCGACTATTATTATAACATATTGCGAAAACAATGTGAATGGTATATTAATATCATGAAAAATGTAAAAAATAGTATACATTCAAATAAATTAATTCAAAATATTTGAATGTATACTATTTTAGGAGCATTTATATATATAATTTAACAAATAATAGTACAAATGATAAAATCATATAATAGAAATAAAAAAGGAGGATTGTCTAATGACAATCCTCCCCAAAATTCATAAATTAAAATCTGATTATTTATTTATACTTCTCTTAACATAAGTAGTATGAAGAAGCTCATGAGCTTTATGGCTGCCCGGTTTGCCGAGATAATCATCATAGAGAGCCTTAATTGCAGGATTTTCATGAGATTTTCTGAGAGGCATTGAAGCATCCAGGTTATAAAGAGCTTTTGCACGCTCAGCCCTTATATCTGTAAAGTTTCTAACCGTTGCAGGCTGCTGAGGTTGTCCGCCGCCGTTTACACAGCCACCGGGGCATCCCATAATCTCAATAAAGTGATAGCTCTTCTTACCTGACTTCACATCTTCAAGAAGCTCTCTTGCATTTGCAAGGCCGGAAGCCACTGCTACATTGATATCTAGGCCGGCTACATGGTAAGTAGCTTCCTTGATACCCTTGATACCTCTAACCTCTGTAAAATCAAGACTGGGAAGCTCTTTGCCGGTTAATACTTCAACGGCTGTTCTAAGGGCTGCTTCCATAACACCGCCGGTAGCACCAAAGATTACAGCGGCACCGGTGGAGCGACCAAGCGGATCATCAAAATCTTCGTCCGGAAGGGATAAGAAGTTAAGACCTACGCGTTCAATCATTCTTGCAAGTTCACGTGTTGTGATTGAGATATCAACATCGGGAACTCCCGCTGCGTCTTGATCATCTCTTCCGATCTCAAACTTTTTAGCGGTACAAGGCATTACACTGATAGAAACAATTTTCTTGGGGTCAATGCCGTTCTTTTCAGCATAGTATGTCTTTAAAATAGAACCGAACATTTGCTGAGGAGATTTACAGCTTGATAAATTCGCTAACATATCAGGATAGTAGTGCTCACAGTATTTAATCCAACCGGGTGAACAGGAAGTGATTAATGGCAATACACCGCCGTTGTTGATTCTGTCAAGTAATTCTGTTGCCTCCTCCATAATGGTAAGATCGGCTGAAAAATCGGTATCAAATACCTTATTAAAGCCTAAGCGGCGAAGAGCAGCAACCATCTTGCCCTGTACATTGGTGCCAATCGGAAGGCCGAAGGCTTCACCAAGTGCGGCACGAACTGCAGGAGCGGTTTGTACGATTACGTATTTATCTGTATCGGCAAGAGCTTTAAATACGTCATCTGTGTAATCCTTCTCCATCAATGCGCCGGTAGGACATACTGCGATACACTGTCCACAAGATACACAGCTAGTCTCGCCGAGACCCATGTCAAAGGCACTGGAGATATTGGTTGAAAAACCACGTTCGTTTGCACCGATAACGCCGATGCCCTGAGTGTTCTCACAGACAGCGGAGCAACGTCTGCAAAGAATGCACTTATTATTGTCACGATACATATGTGCGGAGGATGAATCGATCTCGTATTTAGTACGAGCGCCATCATAAAGACCTTCGTCCTCAACCTTAAGATCCTTACAAAGCTTCTGAAGCTCACAATTACCACTGCGGATGCAGGATAAACATTTTCTGTCATGATCGGATAAAATAAGTTCTAAGGTCTTTTTGCGGGAATCAAGTACCTTAGGGGAATTTGTTATAACTTCCATGCCCTCATTTACAGGATACATACAGGAAGCAACAAGGCTTCTGGCCCCTTTCACTTCTACGACACAGATACGACAGGCACCAATTTCGTTGATACCCTTTAAGTAACAAAGGGTAGGAATATCAATATGGGCAAGCTTAGCGGCTTCCAGGATAGTGGAACCCTTAAGCGCTTCAACCGGCATACCATTTATTTTAATATTAACAGTTTCCATTACTAACCTCCATCTTCATATAGATTAGAAAAGTCATAATTAGACTTTACATGTATACAGGTCTTATGCTATTTCTTAGAAATTGCATCGAATTTACATTTCTCCATACAAGCACCGCATTTAATACATTTACTCTGATCGATAATATGAGTTTCCTTAACTTTGCCTGTAATTGCATTATTCGGACATACTCTGGAACATAAGGTACATCCTTTACATTTATCAGCATCAATAGTATAGGAAAGAAGAGCCTTACATACTCCTGCCGGACATTTTTTATCGACAACATGAGCAAGATATTCATCCTTGAAATAGCGAAGGGTTGATAACACGGGGTTCGGTGCCGTCTGACCAAGGCCGCAAAGAGCATTATCCTTGATATAATAGCAAAGCTCCTCTAACTTATCGAGGTCTTCCAGGGTTCCTTGTCCGTTCGTAATCTTTTCTAGGATTTCGTGAAGACGTTTTGTACCGATACGGCAAGGTGTACATTTACCGCAGGACTCATCAACCGTAAACTCAAGAAAGAACTTGGCAATATCAACCATACAGTTGTCTTCATCCATTACAATGAGACCGCCGGAGCCCATCATAGAACCGATGGAAATTAAATTATCATAATCAATCGGAATATCAAAGTGTGAGGCAGGGATACATCCGCCGGACGGACCGCCTGTCTGTGCAGCCTTGAATTTCTTGCCGTTCGGGATACCACCACCGATTTCGTCGATGATTTCACGAAGGGGCGTACCCATCGGGATTTCTACAAGCCCGGTATTGTTAATCTTACCACCAAGAGCAAATACTTTGGTTCCCTTTGATTTCTCGGTACCCATCGAGGAAAACCATTCAGCACCGTTTATGATGATCTGAGGGATGTTAGCATAGGTTTCTACGTTATTTAAAATAGTAGGCTTCTGGAATAGACCCTTCTGAGCGGGGAACGGAGGACGAGGACGAGGTTCGCCACGATTACCTTCGATGGAAGTCATAAGTGCTGTTTCCTCACCACAAACGAATGCGCCTGCACCAAGTCTTAAATCAATATCAAAATCAAAGCCGGTGTCAAAGATATTTTTTCCTAATAAACCATATTCTCTTGCTTGTCCGATAGCTATCTTAAGACGTTCAACAGCAATCGGGTACTCAGCACGTACATAGATATAGCCTTGAGTTGCGCCGATTGCATAACCTGCAATTGCCATAGCCTCAAGTACTACATGAGGATCACCCTCGAGTACGGAACGATCCATGAAGGCACCCGGGTCACCTTCGTCAGCGTTACAGCAGACATATTTTTGATCTGCTTCATTTCCCCTGGCAAGCTTCCACTTTAAGCCGGTAGGAAAACCACCGCCGCCACGGCCACGTAGACCACTGTCTAAGATGGTTTGTATAACCTGATCTGGAGTATATTCTGTTAATACCTTACCAAGAGCCTCATAACCGTTAGTACCGATATATTCATCAATATTCTCGGGATTGATAACACCACAGTTACGAAGTGCTATTCTGTGTTGCTTCTTATAGAAGTTAGTATCATTAAGAGATTTCAAGCCGCCATCTGTAACCATCTCCGTGTAAATAAGACGACTTACGATACGACCCTTTAATAAATGCTCAGATACGATTTCCGGAACATCTTCTTCTTTAACCATGGTATAGAAGGTCGCTTCCGGGTAAATGATTACAATCGGTCCTAATGCACAGAGTCCGTGACATCCTGTCTGTACTACGGAAACCTCTGTGGAAAGACCATTTTTCTTGATTTCTGACTTTAGTGACTCGATGATTTTAGTACTTCCTGAGGAAGTACATCCGGTACCACCGCAAACCAATACGTGTGAACGATACATAATGTGTCCTCCTCCAGATTAACCGAGTACTTCGGCAATCGTATATTTTGCAATTACCTGACCGCGAATTAAGTGCTGTTCTACCACTTCATTTGCCTTTTCAGGAGTCATCTTTACATAAGTTACTTTTTCCTTACCGGGTTCTAATATCTCAACAATCGGCTCGAATTGACATAGACCGATACATCCGGTCTGTATAACAGCTACATTTGTAAGACCTTTTGTCTGAACAGCATCGGCGAGTGCGGTAAGTACAGGTCTTGCACCACTTGCGATACCACAGGTAGCCATACCTACAATAACACGGGTCTGATCACTGGATTCGCTTCGAATTCCAATCTGACCCTGCATCTTTTCTCTGATTGCTTTAAGCTCTTCTAGAGATTTCATGCCTTATCCTCCTTATTAACTAAATAATTTATGTTACGTTGGTAGGAGGATATACCCTCCCTTATTAACTAAATAATTTATGTTGCGTTGGTAGGAGGATATACCTCCCCTTTTTGATGCTAATATTATAACTGACCAAATTTATTTTCCCTGTTATATGTTCTTCTAAACCTGATATCCCCCGTCTGTTTCTCTTTGGTTTTCCTCCAAATAGGCTTTTATATAAGACGATACCTCCGGGGAATTAAGCGGCACATCGTTAAGAATTTCACGAAATTCCCTAGTATCCAGTATGAACTGATTACCATCAAACTCGTAGGTGTAAACGAAATCAATCTGAGTATTCAAGGTTATTAAGGTGTGAATTGTGCTGTTCATGTCACCTAACGGCATACGGTCGATATGGGACAATTGAAACACTGCTGTTACATCGGTTCCTTTTCCTACCGTGGAGACTATATCAAAGGATCCCCCCGTACTTAAAGCAGCCATTTTGAAAAATGGAACACCTAGTCCGATTTTTCTTGTAGTCCGTGTGGTAAAGAACGGATCTTCGACGCTTTGTAACTGTTCCGCGGTCATACCGCATCCATCATCAGCGATTTTTATCTTGAGAATATCCAGCTCTCTATGTACCTGTACACTGATTTCAATCAAATCAGCACCTGCCCGGATTGAATTATTAGCAACATCCAATACATTAAGAGATATTTCAGTCATCATATTATTCGTACTTTTTCAAAATACCCGGCAAGTCATCAATAGTCAGCTTACCATATACATCCTCGTTGACGGTTAGTACAGGAGCAAGTCCGCAGGCACCGATGCATCGACAAGATTCTAAGGAAAACTTATTATCCTCAGTACATCCGCCGTCTTTTATACCCAGCAGGGTCTGAAGTTTACTGAAAATTTCTCCGGAACCCTTAACATAGCATGCGGTTCCCAAACAAACTGAAACATTGTATTTGCCTTTTGGACTCAGTGAAAACTGAGAATAGAATGTTACGATACCATAGATTTTCTCTAACGGTACATTCATTTCATCGGAAACGATGGTCTGAACCTCAACCGGAAGATAGCCATAAATCCCTTGTGCCTTCTGTAATATGGGCATCAGAGCACCTTTGTCATCCTTATGCTCTGCAATGACCTTTAAAAGTGCAGCTTCCTGCTCTTTTGTTCCTGCAAAGGATACTGTGTTATTTTGCGATCCCATTTCTTAACCTCCTTGATTTAAATTGTGTCGCCACAAACATGGTCATTATATCATAAGTGTGTTAAAAAATCTACAAAAATAATTAACAACAATCAGCTTTTTAAGAAATCAGTTCTATACAACATGTATAGAGGATACGGGCAGTATTTTCCGGAACTTATTATAATATAATAATATACGACTTTTTTTGGCAATACAAGATTGTAATTGCTGTCAAATTACATTCATGATATAATATGTATTACATTAGCCATCAATTATTGGGCCAAAGCAAGATACTATGTTGGGGGATTATAGGTCAATCTGAGATTTAGAAAGGTGTTAATAATGGAGGAACTTAATAAACAGGAAGTAGATCAATTACTTAAGACAGCACCGGGGGGAATCGTCAAATTGGCATTTGATGAAATGCTTACGATTCTTTATTACTCTGAAGCATTTTATTCGTTAATTAAGAATGCCGCAGATAAGGAAGCTCATAAATCATCACTCGCGCTTATGCGGATCGTATATTCGACAGATATCATATATCTGACCCAACAGATAGCAATGCAAAAACACAGGAAAGACAATATGATTCATTTTAATTTTCGCACCCTTCAGCAGGATGGAATCTTTAAATGGGTTATGATATCCGGAAATAAAACAGAGGAAACCTATACTTCGGGCCCGAAGACAGTTCCGGTATATTCCTGTGTCGCGATGGACATCACTACATTTATGCTTGACTATAAAAAGATGGAACAGGCGAATGAATACCGCAATAAGATTGCTGAATTATCGAAGGATCTGTATTTTGAATATGAGATAGCAACCGATACGCTTTCTTTTTCGGAGCTTTTTCGCGAGATTTTTGGTAAAGACAGTGTCATGCCCGGATTTCGTGGAAGACTCGAGAAGACAAAAACAGTACATCAGGAGGAACTGCCGGCCGTTATTTCCATCTATAACAGTATGATGGGGGGAAGAAAGCTAGCCAGGTTTGAGCTTAGGCTGATAACAAAGGATGGAGTTACTAACTGGTACCTATGCTATGCTTCAATGATATTTGATGAGAACAAAAACCCTTACAAGGTGGTGGGCAAGCTAGCCACAACCAATCATACTCCTGCGGCGGTAAAAGAAAAGAAGAGATATACGCCGCAGCTTGACGCCCTTACCAAGGTATGTACCAAGGAGTCCGCAGAATTTATGATTATGGAGGCACTTAAGAATCAAGAGGCTGACGCACTTTCGGCCTTGCTTGTTATCGATATTCGTAATTATAAAGGAATTAACGAGATTAGAAAATCAATCAGAGGAGAAAATGTCCTTTTTGATATTTGTGAACTGATCAAAAAGAATTTCCGTACCTCTGATATCGTAGGTAGACTTGGATTATGCGAATTTGTGATTTATATGAAAGAGGTTTCGAATGAAGGCTTGGTGTATGAAACCGCTGAAAAGTTATGTAAGCTGATGGAAGACACCTATTCCTACAGCCATACGCAGCACGGTATTGCGGTGAGTATTGGTATTGCACTCCATAAGGGAGCACAGGAATACCAGATGCTAATGACAAATGCGAATACAGCCTTAGTGATAGCAAAGAAGGTGCCCTTAAGTTCTTTTGAAGTATTCAGTGGTACAGTTTAGTCATATAGTTAAGATACAGAGAATAAACATAAGGAGGATTTTATGACAGTTGACGATATCAGAGAAATTCTGGGAGCCAAATATATCATCGGGGAAGAGTGGAAAGCCAGAGAGGTTCATACTGCTTGTGGTTCAGATATGATGAGCGACGTATTGGCGTTTATGAAGGATCAATCCGTATTATTGACAGGATTATGCAATCTACAGGTAGTCCGTACCTGTGAGATGATGGATATCATCTGTATTGTTTTTGTAAGGGGAAAACTACCGGATGAGGCAATGACTGAGCTGGCAAAAGAAAAAGGAATAGCAATCCTCTCTTCAGGACACAGGATGTTTTCAGCCTGTGGTATGCTATATGAGAAAGGTTTACGAGGAGGGCAGCCATATCGTGAGTGACACAATCGTAATGACCTATGAAGTTCCGGCAGATGATTTTACTAGGGCCGGTGAAGCATCCAGTAGCGTAAAAAGAAAATTAAAACAGATGGGCGTTGATCCTGAACTTATTCGTAAGGTTTCAATCGCTATGTATGAGGGTGAGATTAACATGGTAATACATGCCTCGGGAGGAACGATTGAAGTGATTGTATCTCCGGAAGAAATTGAGATGATTTTAAAAGATCAGGGCCCCGGAATTGAAGATATCGAGCTTGCCATGCAGGCAGGGTATTCCACAGCTCCTGATAATATCCGATCTCTGGGTTTTGGAGCAGGAATGGGGCTGCCGAATATGAAAAAATATACAGATGAGATGAAGATTGACAGTGTTCATGGAGTAGGAACCACTGTCAGAATGAAAGTACAGCTATAAACATAAGCAATAAACGATGTATATAGATATTGACTAATGAGTTTTTTGTGGTAAACTTGCCAGAAAGGAGGGGATATCGATGAGTAAGTTTTTTACTTCAGTACATTTGAAGGAAGAGTTGTGTATGGGGTGTATTAACTGTATTAAGCGATGCCCCACTCAGGCTATTCGTGTCCGAAACGGGAAAGCCGTGATAACGAAGGAATTCTGTATTGATTGTGGCGAATGTATTCGTATCTGCCCTCATCATGCCAAGGAAGCCACCTATGACTCACCGGATATTATGAAGAAATATGAATACACCGTAGCACTGCCGGCACCATCCCTATATGGGCAATTTAATCATCTGGAGGATATTAATATTGTCCTGACAGCCTTGCTGAAAATGGGCTTTGATGATGTAATAGAAGTCAGTGGTGCTGCAGAGCTTGTATCAGAAATTTCAAGAAAATATGTGAATGAGCACAAGGATAAATGGCCATTAATCAGTACGGCTTGTCCTTCGGTGGTTAGATTAATACAAGTGCGCTTTCCTAATCTGATAGAACATTTGCTCCCGGTCTGTGCCCCGGTGGATCTGGCAGCTTCTATGGCAAGAGAAAAAGCCATGAAGAAAACAGGTCTTCCAAGGGAAAAGATCGGGATTATTTTTATATCCCCATGTCCGGCTAAGATGACTGCAGTTAAGTCACCGATCGGACTGGACCATAGTGAGATTGATGGAGTACTAGCAATAAAGGAAGTATATCCGATTTTGCTTCCACTCATGAAACAAAGCATTGACGATCCGGAGGAGCTGCGTATTTCCGGACGTATCGGAATCGGCTGGGGAAGCACCGGCGGTGAGGCGGGAAGCCTACTGACCGATAACTATCTCGCAGCTGATGGGATTGAAAACGTGATTAAGGTTCTTGAGGATCTCGAGGACCAGAAATTCGACCAACTGGAGTTTATTGAATTGAATGCATGCGCAGGCGGATGTGTCGGGGGAGTGCTTACAGTAGAGAACCCTTACCTTGCAAAGGTTAAGCTATTGCGGCTTCGAAAGTATCTACCGATTGCTTGCTCCCATATTGCGAACGGAATAGATGTGGAGAGTTTCTGGAATGATGAAGTAAAATATGAACCAGTATTTAAACTGGGTAATAATATGAAGGAGAGCATTACCAATATGTCCAGGGTTGACGAACTTTGTGCAAAATTCCCGGGACTGGACTGCGGCTCCTGTGGAGCTCCGACCTGTAAGGCGCTTGCGGAGGATATCGTCCGCGGTGTTGCACAGGAACAGGATTGTATCCACATCCTCAGGGATTACATACACAAGTTGTCCGATGAATTATCTAAATTAGATACAAAGAAGTTATAACAAAACAATGGTAAATAAAATAGAAAGAATAAGGACGGAAGAAGTTTCTTCAGATACTTCTTCAATGGCCGGAGGATTAAGAATGAAGGTTAGTGAATTGTTTCAAGAAGAGGGCTTTCAGGTACTGAATAAAGGTGATAATGATCAAAGGGAGATTTCAAAACCTTATTGCTGTGACCTGTTAAGTATAGCGATGGGAAAGATGCCGGCAGACAGTGCGTGGGTTACGGTAATGGGTAATATCAATACTCTTGCAGTTGCAGCATTAGCAGACGCAGCCTGCATTATCCTGGCAGAAAGCAGCAGATTGGATGTACCTGCGGCAGACAAAGCAAGAGAGCAGGGTATCACGGTATTAGTAACAGATCTACCGATTTTTGATGCAGCTCTCAAAGTACATCATAAGCTGAATGCCTAGGCTTTCCTATGATCTACATATCCATTCCTGCCTTTCTCCCTGCGGTGATGAGGATATGTTACCCTCTAATATTATTGGAATGGCTTATTTAGCACATCTTGATGTGATTGCAGTAACAGATCACAATTCCTGCAGAAACTGTCCGGCCGTACTCAAGCTGGCGCAGCAGTATCAAATCATAGCAATTCCGGGCATGGAGCTTACCACTATGGAGGAGGTTCATGTTCTTTGTTTGTTTGCAGAGTTATCGGATGCAATGAGCTTTGACGAATATGTTTATGCACGGCTCATGAAGATACCGAATGATGAAAGGGTATTTGGAAAACAGGAGATTTATGACGAGGAAGACAGATTGATTGGGACAGAAGAATATCTGTTGATAAATGCTACAGAGATATCCTTTGAAGAGCTTGGAAGATTAATGAAGGATTTTCACGGAGTTTATATTCCGGCTCATATAGACAAGAATTCCAACAGCTTGCTTTCTAACCTTGGATTCATCTCCCCGGACGCAGACTTTACAATAGCGGAGTTAGCAGATATAACACATCTGGAGGAATTAAGTCAAAAGAACCCCTATCTCAAAAAGTGTAATATCATTACCAACTCCGACGCTCATATGTTGGGCAAGATTAATGAGGCAATGAATTATCTTGAATGCAAGGGTAGAAGCAGGCAAGATATTATTGATGCGCTTAATTTGTGTCTTCAGGATCCGAAGACACACCGGTAGCGGTTTCGGTATCGGCGTCAGTCTCCGTACCGGAGGCATCGCTGTTGATAAAAGCATATATTTCACTCCGCGTTGCATTCCAATCGGAGGGAAGGAGCACTTCCTGATTGACTGTACCAAGCTTCACGGTCACATTCTCGTAGCTGCCATCTGTAGGAATCCTTAATGTTTCTAATTCCTTCACTTTAAGGCTCATTGCTTCCTCTAGATATCTTTTGAATTCGGATTTTGTTATATCGGTCTTTACCTGGAGGTCTTTATCTTTCAGAATGCTATTCATAAAAGATGCTTGTTCTACAATGTTTTTTTTCTTGAATTTGCTATAAATTGCTTTCAGCACAATTCTCTGTCTTTGCGTTCTTCCAAAATCATTACTTTCCGTTGAGGTTGATACCTTTCTTACGCGACAATAACCCAAGGCTTGATTACCATTTAAAGTCTGCGTACCGACAACCACATTACGATTTTTACGTTCGGATATGTAGTTCTTAGTATTCAAGTACTCAACCTCATTACTTGTTAAAGTAACTTCTACTCCACCGATTAAATCCACAATCTTTTGGAAAGCGTCGAAGTTAACCATACAATACCCGTCTACGTTGATTCCAAAATTAACTTTAATCGTATCATAGAGCAAATCGATTCCTCCTTTGGCATATGCGGCATTTAATCTGCTGTTATCATGTCCCGGTATCTCGACATATAAATCACGCATCAAGGAGGTAAGCTTTAGGGAGTGGTTCTCTGTATTCATCGTTGCTATTATCATGGTGTCGGTATTCTGGGCATGTCCAATCTCCTCAATACCAATTAAAAGAATGTTAACAATTTTATCGGTAGGTTCACTGTCTGCGACAGTATCATCCGAAGGGAGATTATCACCGGAAGCCTGATAATCTAAATTGCCATAGATATATTCTGTAGCAATGGATGCAATCAGATTCTTGCCTGCGGGGGTAAACATTAAGAGACACCCGATGGCGGTAAGAGCCAGAAGGGTAAAAAAAGTAGCCTTCAGTATTCTGAGGGAACGTCTCTTTTTACGTCGTTGTCCGGTTCGAGGCGGTGCTTGCCTATTCAGATCATCGTTGACCTGTTTGGCAAGGGAGGAATTTAATTCTTTTTCAAAAGAACTATTATCGTCATTTTCATAAATATTCTTTCTTGGCCGTCCTGTTGGGGGTTTCACTTCGCTACTATTTACAAATGACGGTATGTTAATCCAGTTCTGATTGTCGTTGTTATTCTGTTCGTTTTTCTTCATCCTAGCTCCCATGTGCCGCTTATCGCGATTTTCAAATTATAAAGACATAATAATGTCAGCAATAAGTATATTACCATCCTCGCGGGATAAAGTAAACAGATTATGCTCAAAAAAGCATCCGGCAAAGAATAAACTATCCCTTGCGGATGCCTGAAAGAATCAGTATACAAAATTAAGTTAAGATGCTACTTTTAGTATTTATTACCGCGGAAAACAACATTCTTTACCTTATCAAGTGCAAACAAAAGTATCATACCAAATATCCCGGCTGCAATCAATTCACCGCCTCCCACAGTCAACATATTAAGAGTAATCGGTTGAGCATTGCCGTAGGCGAAACGAAATATCCACGGAAGGACAAGCGCATTCACTATAATCGGCGGGATTGGAACTAAGAACTTGTTGCGTCGTAGACGGTAGGACAGGAGGGCAGCAATCAGGGTAGCGGAGGAACCGAAAATGATGTCCAAAATGTGTGTACCGGGAACTAAGATACCGCTTAAGAGACAACCGAGTGTAACACCCGGTATAGCGGCGGGGGTGAAATAAGGAAGGATGGTAAGTGCTTCTGCAATTCTGCACTGTACCGGACCGAAACTGGTTAAGTTAAATATTAATACCAGTACGGTATAGATGGACGCAATAATAGCAGCCTCTGTGATGTAAACGGTTTTTCTGTTATTCATTTTTATTCTCCTTTAGTTTTGTTTTAAGGGATGTTTTACAATCCCTTCGTCAGGAAGGTTACGAACTGACGTGAGTTTATTTGATGCAAGCCTTGATTTATATGGGTTTGCGACTTGATTAGTATAACATAAAAATAGGGGCTGTCAAGTGGTGACTCAAGCTTAGACTCAACTTTAGCAGACTTTACCGCTTTGAATGTGACAGCCGCCATCTTTGCAAGCAATGTGATGCAGGCTACAACAAATACTGCCACTTCTGCCGGCACTTTATTTCTAACTGCGTACTTTATATGCCACAGCTGTGCCCGCTTCTTGGCAAACCTCCCTATGTATGCAATGGCTGTGAAAAGCTAAAATTCTGCACTCTTGAAAAGCCTTCTATAATGCTCAGCCCGCACAGTGAGAAGACAAATCTGCTAACGTTTTTTGCAGCAGCTAATACGGATAAAAGAATAGAAAGTCAGATATTGCTGTATTTGCCATTGAAACAGGCATGTATACGGTAGCTACATTTCTTGTTTCCGAGCCGATAATACAGAGAACAGTTAAATTTTTCGGAAAATTCTCTTGATATTATATGAAAGATCTTGATATTGTTTTTAAGATATTGTAAAGTGTTCACAAGAGAAAAAAATAAAATATGTGAATTGTATACGAAGATTTAGGCGGGTGTTATGCTATAATAACCCATGTAATATAAAAATTGAATACAAAAAAGATTGCAATGGTGCATGTGAGCTTACATGTGCTATTTTTTTATCTTTTATTGTGAATTATGGAGGAAAAGAATGAAAAAAATGAAAAGAATATTAGCTTCATTAATGGCAATAATGATGGTATTTTCACTTGCCGGATGCAACTCATCAGGTAATAAGGAAATATCAGACACAGATGGTACTACGCAAGTAACTGATTCTGCGGATGGAACTGATACGACAAGTGGTGATGTAACAAAGATAAGCGCAAGTGATATGAAAGTAGGGTTTATTTTCATTGGCGATGAAAATGATGGTTATACATATTCTTTTTATCAGGCAACACTTGCTTTAACAAGTGAATTGGGAATTCCTAAGAACAACATTCTTATTAAATGGAATATTCCTGAGAATGAGGAGTGCTATGAAGCTGCATGTGAGTTGGCTGATGAAGGTTGTAACATTATTTTTGCAAATAGCTTTGGTCATGAAGATTATATGATACAGGCTGCAGAACAGTATCCGAATGTTCAGTTTTGTCATGCAACAGGATATAAGGCAGCTACAGCCGGCCTTGATAATTACTATAATTATTATGTATCAGTGGAACAATCAAGATATGTATCAGGTATAGTAGC
The DNA here is from genome assembly GCA_002307215.1 of Lachnoclostridium sp. UBA1308. Taxonomy (GTDB): domain Bacteria; phylum Bacillota; class Clostridia; order Lachnospirales; family Lachnospiraceae; genus Mobilitalea. The sequence goes on along the minus strand of DBTU01000035.1, from coordinate 82,756 downwards.
AGGATATAAACTTAATGAAATGATTGATTCAGGTGATATTACAAAGGATGAAGCTGTTGTTGGCTATGTAGGTGCGTTTGCTTATTCACAGGTTATTTCGGGATATGATGCTTTTTATCTTGGAGTTAAGTCAATATGTCCGACAGCTAAAATGGTTGTTAAATATACAGGATCCTGGGGAGATCAGTCAACTGAGTATGATGTAGCAAAAGCACTTATAGAAGACGAGCACTGTGTTTTAGTCAGTCAGCATTCTAATACAACGGGTCCTTCCTCAGCATGTGAAGAACTTGCCATATACTGTGTTGGATACAATATCTCAATGATCAATACGGCTCCTAATTATGCACTTACATCAGCATCTGTTGACTGGACACCGTATACGGTTCATGCAGTGCAGTGTATTATGAATGGTGAACAAATCGAGACAGATTGGTGCAAAGGATATGATGCAGGAGCTTGTCTGATAACAGACATTAATGAAAATGCATTTTCGGCTGATATATATGCTTCCGTTAAAGAGGCTGCAAATACAGCTGAAACAGCATTTGCGGACGGATCACTTAATGTGTTCGACGTATCAACATTTACTGTTGGCGGAAAAGAATTAACTGAGGATACGACAGACTATTATGGAGCAAAGCCAGTATTTGACGGAGTATATCATGAATCATATTTCCAGTCTGCGCCAGGAATTACATTTGTAATAGATGGAATTACGGAATTAAAATAAGGCTAAATAATGCGAGCTGTTTTATACAGTTCGCATTATGTATGATAAAGGTAGTGCAAAGTATCGTATGAAAACCTGCAGCTTATAGAATAGGCTCATTCAGAACCTTGAAAATAAAGGTTCTGAAAGAAAAACAGGGGTGTCAGAATTGACACTACCATGATAAATAAGGAGGCTGCGATATGGAAAAAACTTATGCCGTTGAATTCAAGAATATAAGCAAATATTTTGGCTCTGTGGTTGCCAATTCAAAGATTAATATGACACAGGACAGAGGCGAAATCAGAGCATTGCTGGGAGAAAACGGTAGTGGAAAAACCACATTAATGAATATGCTTTCAGGCATTTATTTTCCGGATGAAGGTGAAATATTTGTGGACGGCAAACCGGCAAGTATCAAATCTCCTTCAGATGCATTTAATTACGGAATTGGAATGATTCATCAGCATTTTAAATTGGTGGATATATTTTCTGCAGCTGAGAACATTATACTTGGGAATGATAATGGTAAAATATTACATATGAAATCAGTGATTAAGAAACTTGACTCCATTGTACAGAGATATGGTTTTGATATAGATTTGAAGAAGAAGACCTATGATATGTCTGTTTCTGAAAAACAGACCGTTGAAATAATTAAAGCATTATATAGAGGAAGCAATATACTAATTCTTGATGAGCCTACTGCTGTTTTAACACCGCAGGAAACGGAAAAGCTGTTTCAGGTGCTTAGAAAGATGAAAGAAGATAACAAGTCAATTATAATAATTACCCATAAGTTTCATGAAGTATTTGCGATATCAGATAAGGTATCTGTTTTGAGAAAGGGAAAATACATTGATACCGTAAATACAAAAGATATGGATGAAATGAAACTTACAGAGATGATGGTAGGTAAAAAGATTGAGCTTAACATTAACCGACCATTACCGAAAAACATCAGAAAACGAATGGAATTATTAAATGTCAGCGCTAAGGATAAATATGGAGTTACAGTCTTAGATGATGTTTCTTTTGATATAAATAGCGGAGAAATTCTTGGAATTGCAGGAATCGCAGGTAGTGGGCAGAAGGAGTTGCTTGAGGCAATCACAGGATTACAGGCAATAGATGAAAACGGTGTAATAAATTATATTAGTGATATGGGCAATGCAATCCGAATTAATGGAAAAACAACAATGGAAATCAAACAGCTGGGCGTATCGCTAGCCTTTGTCCCTGAGGACAGACTTGGTATGGGACTTGTAGGTAACATGGGCATGGCTGATAACATGATGCTGCGAAGTTATCAGAATGGCAGGACGATTTTTACTGACAGGAAAGCTCCTTTAATGCTGGCGGAGAAGGTTAAGAATGATCTTGAAGTTGTTACGCCTGGAATTTCAAGTGAAGTCAGAAAGCTGTCCGGTGGTAATGTCCAGAAGGTGCTTGTAGGAAGAGAAATTGCTGATAATCCAAATGTACTTTTGACCGCTTATGCAGTTCGCGGCCTTGACATTAATACCTCGTATTTGATATATAATCTCCTTACGGAACAAAAGCAGTGTGGTAGTGCAGTTGTTTACGTGGGGGAAGATCTTGATGTCTTGATTGCATTGTGTGACAGAATTCTAGTTTTGTGCGGCGGGAGTATCAGCGGAATACTGGATGCAAAGAATACCACAAAGGAAGAGGTCGGACTGCTTATGACAAAGAAAAGAAAGGAACAAAAGATATCATGAATACAAAAGATCAGGTAAAAGTTCCTTTCGTGAGGATTGTAAAAAGAGATGATATTTCAATAAGAAAAAGTTTCTTAATATATTTTGTAGCAATAATTGCATCATTGGTGCTGTGCGGAATTATTCTGTTCGTACTTACTGGAAGTAGTCCCGGGAATGTTTATATGACAATTGTAAGAGGAGCATTTGGATCACAGCGTAAAATTTGGGTTACCGTAAGGGAGACAACGTTGCTTCTTGGTGTTGCACTTGCTTTAACACCGGCATATAAAATGAAATTTTGGAATATCGGTGGAGAAGGTCAGATACTTGTTGGAGGAATTGCTACTGCAGCAGTAATGATATATTGCGGTAATATTATGCCGACTTGGCTCCTTTTCGTAAGCATGATAGCAGCAAGCTCTCTTGCTGGACTAATATGGGGAATTATCCCGGCGATTTTTAAAGCCAAATGGAAGACAAATGAAACTCTGTTCACATTAATGCTTAATTATATAGCTATTCAGCTTACATCATTTTTTACGATTTTTTGGGAATCAGTTAAGGGAAGTGGAAGCATTGGAATAATAAACAGCAAAACGAAAGCAGGATGGTTATCGACTTCATTTATGTCGGGTATAATTGGAAATTATAATTTCGTTCTTAATGTAATGATTATATTTATACTTAGTATTTTAATGTTTATCTATTTGAAATATACCAAACACGGTTTTGAGCTTTCCGTTGTTGGAGAGAGCGAAAATACGGCAGAATATGTAGGAATTAATGTAAAAAAAGTAATAATAAGAACTATGGCATTGTCGGGAGCACTATGCGGCTTTATAGGATTTCTGATTGTAAGCGGTTCCAGCCATACGATTTCAATCTCTACTGCGGCTAATAGAGGTTTTACCGCTATTATTGTGGCATGGCTTGCAAAATTTAATCCTATATTTATGTTTTTAATATCGCTGCTGCTGATATTTATGCAGCAGGGTGCTTCACAGATAGCCTCCGATTATAATCTTAATGAATCGGCTAACGATGTTATTACCGGTATTATTTTGTTCTTCACTCTGGCAAGTGGGTTTTTCACTAATTTCCGTCTGATTTTCGGACATTCCAGGAAGGAGGAGTAATTATATGGATTTTATTATTACAGTGATATCGAAAATATTGACCATATCATTTCTATCAGCTGCTGTCGTTCAGGGAATGCCACTGCTATTCGGAGCGTTAGGGGAGCTCATAACAGAAAAGGTGGGCAATCTTAATCTGGGAATACCGGGAATTATGTATATGGGAGGAATTGGTGGATTAACAGGTGCGTTTCTGTATGAGAGATATGCTTCAAATCAGGTTGTAATACTCGGACTGATATGTGCAGTTGTGATGTCAATGTTGTTTTCCTTGGCTGGTGGGTTAATATACTCAGTACTTACAATTACATTTAGAACCAATCAGAATGTTACAGGCCTGGCATTAACTATATTCGGTATTGGAATTGGTAACTTTATTGGTAGTTCATTATCTCGTCTTGCAGGTACGGCAAGTCAGATAACAGTTTATACAACAGGAAAGGCTTTTAAGACAACAATTCCTGTTCTTTCAGATATTCCTGTAATGGGTCCGCTTTTATTTTCTTATGGATTCCTGACCTATACTGCTATTATATTGACAATAATAACTGCCTTTATTCTTAGTAAAACCAATATTGGCCTGAATCTGAGAGCTGCCGGAGAAAATCCTGCAGCTATGGATGCGGCAGGTATTAACATTACCAAATATAAATATGCGGCCACACTTATAGGAGCGGTAATAAGTGGACTTGGAGGTCTGCATTTCGTTATGGAATACGTAGGCGGAACATGGCAGAATAATGGATTTGGCGACAGAGGATGGCTGTCAGTAGCACTCGTAATATTTGCTTTATGGAAACCGATTCGTGCATTATGGGGATCGATGATATTTGGAGGTTTATATATTCTTTATTCTTATATGCCTATATCAGGCGAAATACAAGAGTTATTTAAGATGCTGCCCTATGTTGTTACGGTAATTGTTCTTATAATAAGCAGTATTAAGAAGAAAAAAGAAAATCAACCCCCGGCGAGTCTTGGAATACCCTATTTCAGGGAAGAACGATAATACCGCCAGCCTTTATATAAACTTATATCATAAGAGCGACTGATTATATAGGGTTCACAGATAAATCCTGTTACGGTACTGTCATCTTCAAGAGTGATCTGACCTAAACCAAGAGGTGAAGGAATTATGGAAAGAAATTTTCCGAGGGCTTCATATGTAAGCTCCCATAGTTCGACTTCTATTGGATAACCATCGTCTTCGACTTTTATCAGACCCGGCTTTTCGGGAAAAGTAGGAAGCGCATATAATTTATAAATTGATGCAGTATTGGTGGTTTTAACATAAGCTGCCTGTAGGTCAGTGAGTTGTCTGTTAAGAGGAAAATCCCTCATATGAAGTCCGCAGACTGCTACATATTTTTTGTTTGAATCGACCATAGAAAATCCTCCTGTTAATATAATGTATATATTTTATAAGATTGTCTGCTTAATTCAATTGTGAATATTCCACAAAAAACTGAGAAAATGTTGTGAATACGTTACAATATAGTTTCTTGATGCATGTTATAATTTAATTGATAAAAAACAGATAGCTGGATTATCGTTTTACAATAAAAATCAATGCAAAGGTGTAGATACAAATTAAGTATATGTACTTTTACTATTGGGCTATAGAAAAAGAAAAGGAGAAATGAATTATGAATTCAGTACATGTAGTACCAACGAAATCACCAAATGATGTATCAGGAATTGTAGAGCTGTTTGAAAAAGGCATAATAAATCCCGAAAATGTAATTGCAATACTTGGAAAAACAGAGGGAAATGGATGTGTTAATGATTGGACAAGAGGATATGCGGTAGATATTTTAAAGCATTTTTTTGAAGGGTATTTAACAAAGGAGCGGGCCGATAAAATCGTATATGTAATGTCAGGCGGGACGGAAGGAATTCTTAGCCCTCACTTGTCAATTATTTGTAGCGATGATAAAGTGGTTGAATGCACCGGTCTGAAAAAATCACTTGTCATCAGCGCCACAAGAACTAGAGAGTTTCTTCCTGAGGAAATCGGAAGAATGGCTCAGGTAAAGGTAGCTCAGGAATCTGTAAAAGAAGCAATGAGAATGGCTGGGATTACAGATACTAAGGATGTACATTTTGTACAGATTAAGTGCCCTCTCATAATTTCACAGAGGGTAAAGGAAGCACATGAAAGAGGCTGTGAAGTTGTAACTGATGATACGTATGAATCTATGGGCTATTCAAGAGGTGCCTGTGCATTAGGTGTTGCTTTGGCTCTTGGTGAAATACCGGAAGGCTCAGTAACCGATAACAGCATATGCAAGGACTGGTCCCTGTATAGTGAGGTTGCATCTACCTCGGCCGGAGTAGAGTTAATGGAATGTGAGATTATATTATTTGGTAATTCCTTCTCAGGTAATAGTAATTATTATATTGAACATGATGTTATGAAAGACTCTATTGATGCAGAGGCCATTATGAGAGCTCTTGATAAAGCAAAAGTCAGTTATCTACGAACTGTGAATGATGACAGCAGGGAATTAGTGCAAATTCTTGCAAAGGCAGAAGCCGATCCTTTGGGAATAGTAAGAGGAAGAAGAAATATTATGCATGATGATTCCGATATAAATCATACAAGACATGCAAGAGCTGTAGTCGGAGGTGTTATTGCTTCAATAGTAGGTGAACCAATGATATATGTATCAGGTGGTGGAGAGCATCAGGGACCTGCAGGAGGAGGACCTGTTGCAGTAATCTGTAAAAAATAAAATAAGGGAACGACATAGGTGCACATTATGGTAATTAATTATGACGATAAATGAGCTGTTACAACTTGAAAGTATGAAAAACAGTAGAATTTTGGCCGGAAACGAGCAAGAGATAAGTATTACGGGAGTTAACGTAATGGAAGTTCCGGACATTGTTAACTGGGTAAAAAAAGGCGAATTTCTTATGACAGCAGGCTATTCATATAGAAACAAACATGAAGAATTTGCAGAACTTATACCGCAGCTTGCTCAAAAGGGCATAGCATCACTGGGAATAAAAGTACACAGATATTTTGAGACAATACCACAGGCAATTATTGACAATGCGAACAAATGTGGATTGCCTATAATTGAAATCAGTGAGGATGTTGTTTTTTCCAATGTGGTCAGGGAGGTCATACAGTCATTATCGTCAGAAGAATATATGTCTGTTTCAGGAATAATTGATAAGATAAGGAAGCTGTCAGAGTTGATTCTCGGAGGATTTGGAATAGAGTCTATTGTTAAAGCATTGGCAGACTATATGGAGAACCCTGTCATAGTTGTATGCAATGATGGTGAATGTACATCGGCGGGATTGTCAGCAGAGGATGTATATACAGAAGATATGGATGAAAAATACCAATATAACAATTTGCATGAAAAGCAGGGCTGGATGAAGCTGATGATAGGCGTCAGGCAGTGCAAAACATATTTTTACGACATAATTCAGAAGAATGAGCAGATTGCACGTGTTTATTTACTGGAAAAGAATCGGGATATTTCAAATGCGGATATGAATCTTATTGAACAGAGCAGTTTTATGATTGGTATGGAACTGCAGAGTGAAAATGTAAGAATTCGGGTTGAAATGAAATATGTTGATCAGTTGTTTCAGAACTGGATACTGGGAAAAATAGAAAATGCAAGCAGCTTTAAAATGCAATGTGAGGTATGTAAAATATCAATACCTGAAATGCTTGATTATAAGGCCTGTATTATATATCCGGGAAAAGAACTGCCGGAAGAACAAATGAGAAATCTTCTTATAAGGCTACGAAAAAATCTTAAATCATTTAATGATATATATATAACATATGTGAACGACCAGATTGTTGCTGTATTTGTAGAAAGTAATGAAAAACAATACTGTGATTTGATTATGTCACTTGTAAAAGGCATTATGGGAAGCAAATATCAGATGAAATTATGCATAGGTAAAAAAAGTGGATATTATTACAATCTATATGAGAGTTATAAGGATGCATGTCATATTATGAAAGTGAGTATCAGATATAAAATAAATGGAGGGATATTGCATTATAAAGATATGGGCGTATATTCATTGCTATATCTGATACCAATCGGTCAAGAGCTTGATGAATACCTTGACCGGTATATAAAGCCATTGATTAATTATGACGGAGTTCATCAGACAAATATGTATGAAACGCTGAAGGTATATCTTGATATGAAGGGAAATGTAAAAGCCACTGCGGAAAAATTGTTTATGCATTATAATACTATAAGCTACAGGTTGGAAAGAATAAGAAAAATTATGGGTATGGATATCGGCCAGCATGAAATACAGTTCAGCCTTCATATTGCTATAAAGATTAATGATATGTATTTGTAGACGGATTACAAGTAAAATAAAAAAACATTGTAAAGTAACTATAAAGATATGCTGAGAGAGTCTGATATAATAGGCTTATAGCAAAGGAGCTACAGGTAAAAGATTACTTGTAGCTCTTTTATTATTAATGGAGGGAAGCAGTATGAATATTCCGGAGAAGCTTAATATTGCATGGTTAAAGGAAAACTATATTAAGAAAGATATTACTCCTAAAGAGGTTATAGCTCAGATTATGGAACGTAGTGACAGGAATAAAAGATATAACATATGGATTGAAGCACCTAAAATAGAAAGAATAAGTAAATACTTTGATGCACTGGGTGAACCTGATTATGCATCAAAGCCACTCTGGGGAATTCCTTTTGCGATAAAAGATAATATTGATCTGAAAGGTTACAATACAACAGCCGGTTGCCCTGATTATGCATATACACCGAAGAACAGTGCGACAGTAGTCAAAAGACTGATTGATGCCGGTGCCATACCTATGGGAAAGACTAATCTTGATCAGTTTGCCACGGGACTTGTTGGTACAAGAAGTCCATATGGGGAAGTACATAATTCTATTCATGAGGAACTTATTAGTGGAGGTTCAAGCGCTGGATCCGCTGTCGCGGTAGCTCTTGGAGAAGTGGCATTTGCACTGGGAACTGATACGGCCGGATCAGGACGTGTTCCTGCAAGCCTTAACAATCTGGTTGGATATAAGCCGACAATAGGAGCATGGCCATTGGAGGGTGTTGTACCTGCCTGCGCAAGCCTGGACTGCGTAACTGTTTTTACAAATTCAGTATGGGAAGCTGAGATGGTTGATTCAGTTGTCAGAGGTTTCGACAAGGGCGACATGTGGTCGAAAGATGTAATAAGAAAAGATAACAGGCTACCTGAAAAAATAATAATTCCACAAAATCCAATAAATTTTCATGGCCCATATGCAACAATGTATGAAAATGCCTGGAGCGATTCAATTGAAATACTGAAGCGTACAGGAGTGAAAATCGAAATTATTAATACGGATTTTTATCAGAAAGCAGCGAGCCTTCTTTATGGAGGCCCATGTGTGGCAGAAAGATGGTCTGATTTAGGCGCTTTTGTTACCGCAAATGCTGATTCTGTTTTTCCTATTACAAGGACAATATTAGAGTCGGGAAACAGACCGGATTATACGGCTGAGAGCCTTTATAAGACATTGCATCAACTGAAGAAATATAAATTAATGAGTGACAGACTGCTTGAGCAGGGCGTACTTGTATTTCCAACATGTGCGGGAACATATGCAAGAGATGTAGTCCGTAAAAATCCAATCGATACGAACAGTGATATGGGAAGATACACAAATCATTGTAATCTCCTTGATATGTGTGCAATTGCAATTCCTACAGTGACGATGAAGGATGATATGCCATTCGGTGTAACATTGTTTGCTTCGGCGGAAAATGAGCATTTAATAATGGGACTGTCATCGAAAGTAGCCGGTTTGCAATAATGATGGACATAGTTAGTATGGATAAAGCGTTACCGGCTATTTTAGTCAATAAAACATATGGATATGTGCATTCTGTTTATGCAAAAGTAATCAATCTTATTGCGGATAACAGACTGATAGCTGTGTGCTGTGCAGATATGGAACCTGCGCCGGATACAATAATTGTTAATTATATGGATTCTTTTATAAAGCTGAATATTAAATCCGGGGATAATGTTGTTATAATGGAAAATTTGATCATAGTTGGTGAAGTATTTACTATTATATTGAAATCATGCAGTATGTATGACCTGTCGTATTTAATAAGCTGTACAAACAGCAAATTGGTCATGTCAGAGCTTTTGCATAGAACAGAAAAACTTGTAATAATATATGGGACTCATTCTTCTTTATATAATGCCTGTTTTGATGTCAGTGATAATTCAGAAATGACAAGGATTTTCAGAAATAAGATAACTGATATAAGAAAAACAAATGAATTAAGAAATATTGAAAATGTGATTGATATAGTTACTGAGTTAACAGGACTCGGGATTGGGCTTACACCATCAGGTGATGATTTTATGGCAGGTTTTTTCCTGATTATATTGAACTGGAGTCCGTATTTAAAAGATACTATCAGTCTCAAATATAAGGAATGCGGTAACAAAACAGGTATTATAGGCAGAAGAATGGTAGAAAATGCTATTGATAACAGGGCAAGGCAGTCTGAAAAATGTCTGGTCAGAGCTTTATTTCAGCAAAGCTGGTATGAAGTAAAGAGTTATATTCATCGGGTCCTTAATTTTGGTAGTAGCTCCGGAACGGATACCATGTGCGGGATTGTGACTGCCTTACATGTAATATTAATAAGTATGGATAGAGAATAGTTACCGACACATCAACAGCAAATAGATGGGTGTATAGGAGGTTGATGTCGGGATGTCTTAATAATTAAATATATTGTAACACGAAAACTTGGAAGTGGAAACATTTTCATTGCTATTTGTGCCGCTGCTGCGGAATGGAGATTATGATGAGTAAGAAAATTATTGAAATAAGAAAAAATTCATATTCAGATTCAGTCACACTTATGTCACTTTCAGCTGATATTAAGAAAACAGAAGGAATTATAGAAGCAGTTATATCAATAGCAACTGCCATGAACAAGGAATTACTGGAAAAGGTAGGACTATCAAATGATGCTGTTAAAGAATGTTCTGAAAATGATCTTGTAATAGCCTTTGAATGTGAGGATGTGGTTGAAAGGACAGATATTGTTACGTTAATTGATGAAAAATTAAAGGGTAGTGACGAAGAACAGTCGGAACAACAGGTGAGCTATAAAACAATAAAGAATGCAAAGCAGAACAATAAAGATGCGAATATGACAGTAATATCCGTCCCAGGAGAATATGCGGCAAGAGAGGCTATGATTGCATTAAAGCTGGGAATGAATGTTATGCTTTTTAGTGATAATGTGACAATTGAGGATGAGAGAAGACTGAAAGAATACGCACATGAAAACGAACTTATGGTTATGGGGCCTGACTGCGGTACCGCATATATTAATGAAACTGCACTATGCTTCGCAAATAAGATTAAAAATGGAACAATAGGAATAGTTGGGGCTTCAGGAACAGGAATGCAGGAAATAATGGTTCTGATTTATAAATATGGGGCAGGAATATCCAATGCAATTGGTGTTGGAGGCAGGGATCTTACAGAACATATCGGAGGGATCATGCTAATTGATGGACTGAGAATGCTCCAGGCTGATACAAGGACTAAAACAATTGTAATTGTATCAAAGGTACCTGTAGAAAGTGTTCATAAGCATATAATGAAGGTTATTGAAGACGAGATAAGCAAGCCGGTTGTTATTTGTTATACAACGGATAAGATTATGGAAAACCAGAAGAATGCAGTATTTGCTGTTTCCTTAAAGGATGCAGCCGAAAAAGCAGTTGCAATTGACAATGATATGGGAATTGCAATCCAGGAAGAAGTCTACAAATCTAAAAAAACTGTATCATCGAAATATATCAGGGGCCTTTATTGTGGGGGAACATTATGTTCAGAAGCCTACTATTATGTAAGAAACAGATTTGAAAATGTACATAGCAATGTATCAAGGTATTCAGAGGAGCAGTTGGAGGATGTTTTTACAAGTCAGGGTCATACCTTACTTGATTTAGGTGATGATATTTTTACAAATGGTAGGCCACATCCCATGATTGATCCAATTGTACGACTTGACAGAATACTTGAAGAAAGCAGAAAAAAAGAAACGGGTGTTATTTTACTGGATTTCGAGCTTGGTTATGGCTCCCATGATGATCCGGTTGGAGCAACAATTGATACCATCAGAGAGGCCATTTCTCAGGCAGCTTCAATAAATAATGACATAAAATTTGTAGCCTATGTATGCGGTACAGATGCAGATTATCAGAATAAAAAAGAACAGGAAAAATATCTGCGGGAAGCAGGATGTATTGTTGCAAAAAGCAATATAGATGCTGTGAAAGAAGCTTGTAGATTAATATAGGAGGTGTTAAAAGTGAATAATCTGTTAAAAGAAGAATTAAATGTTATTAATGTTGGCCTAAAAAGATTTGCGGCTGATATCCGAAGTCAGGAAAGAAAGGTAACCAGTGTTGATTGGAAACCGGTGGCCGGAGGAAGAAAAGATGTTATTGAGGCTTTGGATAAGGTTGAGCTTATTAGGGATAAAATAGATGCGGCAAATAGAGAAGTTATTGCAAGGATTAAAGCATCAAAACCTATGTTGGTTGATATTGATCTTGCAATAAATTGTATTCCAAAAATGAAATTTAATACAATTCTTCATGCAGGACCTCCAATTGAATGGAAGAATATGTGCGGCCCTATGAGGGGAGCTATAATTGGGGCTGTGTTGTTTGAAAACCTGGCAAAGGATGAAAAGGAAGTAGTAAAGCTAATAGAATCCGGTAAGATTGAATTTGCTCCATGTCATGAGTTTGGTGCTGTCGGACCGATGGCAGGAGTTTTGTCACCATCAATGCCGGTTCATATCGTGAAAGATGTTACAAATAATACTTATGCGTATTGCAGTGTTAATGAGGGAATTGGTAAAGTATTAAGATTTGGCGCATATTCCGAAGAAGTGCTGGACAGACTCCGCTATTTCCAAGTTGAATTCATGCCGGTTCTAAAGAAAGCTCTTGCGCTTACGGAAGGCATAGATATAAAGGTAATAACAGCCCAGGCTTTGCAGATGGGTGACGAGTGTCATAACAGAAATAAGGCAGCAACATCATTATTATACAGACAGTTAAGCCTATTAATTCTGAAGGCGGAAAAAGATAAAGAAAAGGCTATGAGAGCTCTTTCCATTATTGCAGGTAATGATCACTATTTTCTTAATATATCAATGCCTGCATGCCGGATTATGCTGGCAGCAGGACAGAACGTAAAATATTCAACCATACTGACAGTAATGGCAAGAAATGGTGTTGAATTTGGTATTAAGGTAAGCGGAATGGGAAGCGATAGCTGGTTTGATTATGATTCCAATTACATTCAGGGTTTATATTTTCCGGGATACTCCGAAGAGGATGCTAACAGGGATATCGGTGATAGTGCAATAACGGAAACAATGGGTATCGGAGGGTTTGCGATGGGTGGAGCACCGGCAATCGTACAATTTGTTGGAGGTACTACCGATGATGCCATAGCAACATCAAAGAGAATGTATAGTATATGTACAGATGTTAATCCGTCATATGCAATCCCTGCGCTTAATTTCAAAGGCTGTCCAATGGGAATAGACATGATAAAAGTAATCGAGAGCGGTACTCTTCCTGTGATTAATACAGGTATTGCACATAAAAAGGCAGGCATTGGCCAGATAGGCGCAGGAATTGTTAATCCGCCTATAGAATGCTTCTACAAGGCTCTACTTTCTTATGTTGATAAATATAACATATAATAACGAACGGAGCTGAGATGTATGAGTACATATGTTATTGCAATAGGCGGAAATGCACTTGAAGATAATCAGGATAATATTGGTGCTATTTTAAATCATATTTCTGAATGTATTGTAAAGTTAATAAAAAATAACAACAAAATTATTCTTGTGCATGGAAATGGACCACAGATTGGCAAAATTGTAATACAGAATCACTGTGCCCACAATATAATTAAGGAAAGTTCAATTGATGAATGCGGTGCAATGACCCAGGCGTTGATTGGCTACCAGTTGCAAAAGGAACTTGGTAATACATTGAAAAAATCAAATATTAAAAAGGATATTGTAACTGTGCTTACACAGGTTATTGTCGATGAAAACGAGGTACTTACAATTGAACCAACAAAACCCATAGGTCCTTTTTTTACGAAAGAAGAAGTACAAAAACTTATGAATGAAGAAAATGTACCATACATCGAAGATTCAGCAAGAGGTTACAGAAGGGTTGTTCCATCTCCTATGCCGAGAAAGATTGAGGAAATTGCTGTTATTAAAAAATTGCTTGATGATGGGAATATAGTAATCGCAGGAGGCGGTGGTGGAATCCCCGTAATTGTAAAGGAATGTGAGCTCAAAGGAGTAGATGCGGTAATAGATAAGGATTATACTGCACAATTAATAGCGAGTGAAATAGAAGCCGACTATCTGGTGATATTAACAGGAGTCGAATATGTTGCAATAAATTATGGTAAGGACGATCAGACCAATCTGAAGAAAATCAGTATATCGCAATTAGATAAATATATTCAGGAAGGTCAGTTTTCCAAAGGTAGCATGCTTCCAAAGGTATCCGCATGTAAAATGTTTGTGGAAAACCGGAAAAACAGAATGGCTGTAATTGGAACAATTTCGAAACTGAGGGACATAATATCCGGAACCAGCGGAACTGTTATATATAATTAATATTTCATATCCATTATACCCTTCTTACCCTTCTTTCTCAATATTCAAAAGCCACCAGACTTCTTTCTAACTATTGGGCTACGGTGGCTCGGTTTGATATGCTTTCAGGAAGAAAGGAACAGACTGTGTAATGGTGTGAGGAATATGCACCTGACTTAAAAGCCGGGTTTCGGATTTTTGATTGATGTAAATATATTACAAAAATCGAAAGCGGGAATATTTGACAAAACTGGTTGGGGTACGTAGGAAACTATCAGTAGATTAGTTATTAACTAGAGTAATTGAAAATGTAGTATAATAAGGATTAAGCTGTTTCTTAATGGAGCAATTACTATTTATTAAGTAGCAACCGCATTATACAGAATAAAAAAGATGAGGAGAACAAGACGATGAACAAGACGGTTTTAATTACAGGGGCCACCAGAGGGCTTGGATTTTTTTTAACTAAAAAATATCTTGAAGATGGAGCTACCGTATTTGCAGGAGCACGAGACATATCAACTCCAATGCTTGAAGAATTGAAGTTGGAATTTCCTAAAACATTAGTACCGATCACGTTGGAAGTAACCGATTCTTCATCAGTAGGAGAAGCGGCTTTCAACGTTGGAAAGCATACAGCGAAGATAGATGTTATTATTAATAATGCAGCAATCCATAACAACTCTTCCTTTGAGATTCTTGAGAATGCAGATATTGAGGACTGTTTGCCTGTCTATGATGTGAACAGCTTAGGGCCGTTAAGAGTGGTTAAGGCATTTTTACCCTTGATTAAAAAAAGCGCATCGGCTAAGATTATTAATATCTCCTCCGAGAGCGGGAGTATTAGTACTTGTAGGAGAGAGAAAGAATTTGATTACTGCATGTCGAAGGCGGCTCTCAATATGGGAACGAAGCTGTTATCCAATTATCTTAAGAAATACAATATAACGGTACTTGCAGTACATCCGGGTTGGATGAGAACAGATATGGGTGGCAGCAACGCTCATTTGGATCCTTATGAGACAGCCTGCCAACTGGTTGCATTATTTGATGGGATCAATAGTACCGATCATCCGGTGTTAATTGATAATAACGGAGATTCGATTCCTTGGTAATAAAGAGAATATTAAATTTTAAACTGCTTATTCGATGATGGAACTATTAAATCGAAAGGTGATTAGTTGCAGTAATAAAAATGCTTAATGAAGCCCTTGGATATCCAGTTGATTTTTCTTCTGACAAGGAACTGGCGGATGAGATACTGGAGATGATAGATTTTTATTATTGCAGAGATTACAGTCTGACAGAAAAGGCAAAGGAAAATATTGTGACTGTCAGTCCGGATAAATTTGTTGAAAAAGGTGGAATGGATGAACAAAAAGCGATAGAAATGGCCAAAGATGGTTTTTTGAAATATTCATAACAGATTCCTGTATCCTTTCTTTTGGCCTGTTGCCATTGGAATATCTTAACATAGAATAAACATCAAAATAAACCGAGTTGCAAGGAGCACGATGGCTTATCTACATGCTTCAAATAATTTTATATAACATAAATATGCTGGTGATGTTTAAAAGAAAATAATAGCAAATTAGGATGATTATATGCAATATATATTGTATGTTGTCGAAAACTTAGATATAATTCTAAGTGTAAAAATAGGAATGGGAGGGAATTAGAGTGAAGAAAAAAATTGCAGTATTATTAAGTGTTATTATGGTAAGTCTTTCATGTTTTCCGATTTCCAATGCGTTTGCAACAGGTAATATAATGGATATTGATACAGGAGAAGCAAGTGATGTTCTTACAACCTATGTAGTGACGACAGGAAGCGAGAGTGATATAGCCGGTGTAAAGAATTATGAAGTTACGGTACCGGTCGATCCCGAGGAGATTGTTTTACCTATTACTTTTGAACAAAAGGGTATCTTATACTTTACTTCTGATTTTGCAGAGACTGCTGCATCAAGATATTTTGATCTGTACTGTTATTCGGATGCTGAATGTACGAAAGAGATCAAGGTTAGTACATACAATGGTGAGATCGTAATACCGGAAGCGGGGACCTATTATTTAAAGTTTAAAGTTAATAATTACAGTGATGTAACACCAACAGATGGTTATAAGATAAACTTCAGTTCCAAATTCATCTCAGGAGAAGATAAGACCTTAACTAACAAGGTATGGGTATGCTCCGCAAATGCAGATACACAAAAGCCAATGTATTTTGAAGTGGATGCTATAAAAGCCGGAAGTATTACAATTAATACAGAATCGGAATATTCAACTAGATTAACTCTTCTTAACAGCAGCAAAAAAGCAATTTCTGATGAAGTATATAATTATGATGGTAAAGCATGTTTTGCAGTAGAGAAAGGTAGCTACTATATTAAAGTGACTTCATCTTCAGATTTACTGCGCATTAAATCTTTATTTACCGCTCTCACTGATTACAGTGGAAGTTCGAAGGCTAAGGCAAAGAAACTGACTGCCGGTAAAACATATACTGGATTTTTAAGTGCGACAGATAAAACAAGTAAAGTTGAATGGTATAAAATTACACTTACAAAAAGTCAGGAAGTTAACATTAAATTTACAGGAAGTGTTTCATCCGGTAAAATAGAGTTAGAATTATACGGGAATGGATTCAGCGGTTCCATAACGAAGAATATTGATACGGTTGATGAAGATTCAACATTTTCACCGCAGACATGGTCCTCCACTAAGCTACCGAAGGGTACCTATTATATCAAGATAACTAAGAAAACAACAAACACTTCCGGATACTATTATTTGCAGTTAAAGAAGTAGAAAAACATGTTAATTTTATGAGGGTACTCTATTATGATACCAATATAAGTGGTAATTAAGATGAGAGGGCTGGATAATGAAGTGAACCCTCCATGGTAGAAATAATCTAACATGGAGGGTCATATCAAAATGACAGTCCTCTTTTTGATATACTCATTATGAGACCGCGGTAGCGAAGAAAATAGAAAATAGATTCAGAGGGTTATAATAGTTCATTTTATGCAGAGCATATGTTGCACCCGGAATATTGGAAGGATGTGTTTGCTTTATGGATTGGGTATTTGGAAGCAGAGATATTCCCTTAGAGGAATTGCCGGAAGATACTTCTTTGCAAAGATTGCTTAAGCCCTACTTGCGAAATAGGGGTAAGATTGAGTTGGCTTCCGGAAAGTTGATTTCCAGTCCTTTTTGTGAGGCTTAAATATAGGTGTAATATAAAAGGGCATGATTCAGATGAATCATGCCCTTTTTACTTAACATAGTGTCGATTTTATGTTTGCTCTAATCGATCATCCTATATTTGATTTGAATCTAATAATAATTTGATGGATAGCATATTATCTAACCTGCTTCCAAGCATCATACTGTGTCTGAGCAGCGGTAAGAACTTTCTGATAACCAGCATCATCAAGGGCTTTCTGATAATCAGCAATTGCGCCATCAATATCTGCAGGTGCAAATCCGCCATTCTCAAGGGTATATCCAAACTCATTAAATACCTGTACGCATGCTGCATATTCTGCATCTACAGAGGATTTATCAAATCTGAAACCAGCAGCGATTGAACTCTCTGCGCCATCATTGAAGGCACTATAAAGAGCAACTTTATCAGCAGGCTCGCCTGTTTCAAGAGAGAGAATTGTTACAGTAGTCGATTCCCATGCACTGTGGTTGTATAAACCGGCATCAGATTTTGTAACTGTACCATCAGCTGCTTTGGTATAATCTGTTCCTTCAATACCGAAGGTATAAAGATCAGAAAGTGATGTATCGGTATATAACAGACTTAAGAACTTAAGAGAAGCAATCGCTTGCTCTTCTGTAGATGTTGCGCTAATACCATAGCAAGAACCTAAAGTGGTATTAGACTGAATCCAGTTCTTTGTAACCTTAGCCATCTCAACATCACGGCTGTAACGTGAACTAGCTTCTCCGTTATTCGGAACATCTGTCCACCATGAAATACCCCAATCAGCAGTCTGAATTGTTGTATCAGTGGTTGTCTTTGTAAGGTCATCTTCGCTCAAGTAACCCTTAACAGCCCAATCACCCATTAATGATGTAAATTCTTTGTATTCTGCGGAAGTTACAGTATCAACAACAGCATCTGCATCCTTGTCAACAGCGATAAAGCTGTCTCCGCTGAAGAAATCATACTTATCAAGGTAATATCTGTAGAACATAGCGGTCTTCTGTGATAAGTAAGGATATTTCAATCCTTCTGTCTTACAATCTGCAAGCATCGGCTCGAGATCTTTCAGACTCTTTACGGTGGTGAGATCCCAACCATACTTGTCAGCTAAGTCTTTGCGGAACATAATGTTATAACCTTCTGCAGACTCTTTGTAGCAAGGGATGAAATAGTTCTTTCCATCAAATGATGATGCGCCCCATACCCAATCAGGAATGGCGGTGTAAATGTCATACTGAGGAAGTAAATCTGTGAGATCATAAACAGCGTTCTGTTTTACAACATCATCAGTTTTGATTGTTTGCATCCAGTTAGCTGTAAAGAAGAGATTAACTTCTCCGCCAGCAAGTGCAAGATTACATTTGTCAGTGTACTCGCCGCTACCAATGTCATGAATTTCAATTTCAACATTGATCTTGTCGCCAATATAAGCATTGATGGCATCCTGAACCTTCTGTACTTCAGCAGCATCAGGAGCTGCGATGTTAAAGGATGGCCTGTACACAGTGATTTTAACCTTTTCAGCTGAGGGTGCTGCAGTAGCTGCAGCGCTTGTAGCTGCCGGTGTGGTGTCTGTGGCGCTAGGAGTCTCCTCTTTTTTTGTACCACATCCTGTCGTTGCAAATACAGCAACTACTAAAGATAATGCGAGTACTTTCTTTCCCCATTTCTTAATTCTTAACATATTAATCCTCCCTTAAAATATTATATTTCAAGATGCAATGCATCATGAATATCAACCTTTTACTGAACCAACGGTAAGTCCTTTAATAAAATATTTCTGAAAAAATGGATAAGCTATTATGATAGGTCCAATAACCGTAATAACCGTAGCCATTGTAGATGAGTATTCCGGTATTCCGCCTTGCATTGCTATTAAAGCTGCACTGGAAACGTTTTTATTATTGAGTAGAAACTCAATATTCCTTTGAATACGAACTAAAAGTAACTGCAACGGTATCTTACCGGGGCTTTCTATGTAAAGCAATGCGTTCTGCCAGTCGTTCCAAAAGGTGGTTGCCATCATGAAACCAACCGATGCAAGAACAGGTTTCATAAGCGGTATAACAATCTGGAAGAAGGCCCTGTATTCGCCGGCACCATCAATACGAGCAGAATCCATCAGTTCGTCCGGGATACTGGTTTGGATATAAGTCCGGAGAATGATAACATTCATTGTGGAAACCGTCAGCGGAAGTATAAGTAGCCAAATGCTGTCCTTCATATGATACATAGTTGTATATACCAGATAACTGGCAAGCTGGCCGCCTGAAAAAAGCATAGGTATCATTAAATAGATCGATAAAATCTTTCTTAAACGGAAGTCCTTTCTACTGAGTGCAAATGAAAACAGACTCATGATAAAAAGTCCCAGAAATGTTCCAACGACAGTAATAAAAATTGTAGCACCATAGGATACGAAAAGTTGGTGTCCGTATTTTAATACATATTCAAAACCTTTCATAGAAAGTTTCTTTGGAAAATAACTAAAACCATTTGAAGAAATACTCTTGTCATCCGAAAAAGCAACGACAACAACTAATATGATCGGTAATAAACAAAACAAGGTATAAAATCCAAGAAATGCTGCTAATATATACTGTCCTATTCCGGTCTTTTTCTTTCTGATTTTTATTTTACTTTTTTTAGCGCCGGATGTTGCTGCTAAAGTACTCATATTCATTCCTCCAGTTTTCCAATTTAAAATAATGAATTTTCCGGTGCCGTCTTACGGACAACACCATTAGCAACCAGTATCAACACCAAGCCAACAACCGACTGATATAATGTTGCTGCGGCTGTAAACCCAAAATTGGCCGATGTTAGGATGGCATTCAGAACATAGGAATCAATAACCTGAGTTGTTGAATACAAGATACCACTGTTCCTTGTTACCTGATAGAACAAACCGGTATCCGAACGCATAATACCACCGACACTAAGTAAAAGCATGATTGTAATCATCGGAATAAGTTGAGGTAATGTAATGTTCCAAATCTGTCTTCGTTTATTCGCACCATCAATCTGCGCTGCTTCATACATCTGCTGGTCAATACCGGCCAGGACAGCCATATAAAGAACTGATCCATATCCGACACCGTTCCAAATCTTCACAATCGTTAATATACCGGGCCAAGACTTTGCATCTGTATACCAGCGAACCACATCTCCACCAAACATCTGAACGATATTATTGATCATTCCATTATTACTAAAAAATGCATATACAATAAACTGCACAGCTGCGTAGGATATGAACACCGGAATGATCATGATGCTCTGAAATGCTTTTCCTACACGTTTGAACACTAGCTGATCAATTGCAATTGCAATTACAATGTTGAGGATCGTTCCTAATGCAGTAAATATCACATAATATTCTAATGTATTTGATGTCATTCGCCAGAAGGTCTTACCTGAAGCAAGCAGGAATTTAAAGTTATCCAGTCCGATAAATTTACTGCCCCAAATGCCTTTGCCATAGTCAAATTGCTTAAACGCCATTACCAAACCGGCCATTGGCATATAACTGAATAAAAACAACACAAGAATTGCCGGGATACACATAATAAGATGTGCTCTATGCTTCCACGTGTTACGCAAAAAATCCTTCATTATCTTTCCCCCTTACATAATACAAATATTATCTTTATCCGCCTTTTACGGACAACCACGTATTGTGCTTAATCATTTTGATAAATTGATAGTTCAAGTTATCTATTAGTACAAGTATTTTACGAATGTTCGTTTTCGCTGAAAGCGTAGGCAGATAAAATATTAATTGGATTCCTATAATCCGTTAGTAGATACAATCCGGTTTGAGTTTTCTCTAAAATGATTGTAAACTAATACTAGCCTTTTCTAAAAATCAATACTACCATCTTCATGTGCTATGACAGCCGTTTCTATATTATATAGCAATATAGTAAAAAGATAAGGGAAGTAAAAATTGAACTGCTTTACCCCCCTCCTTAATCATGGTGTCGCCATAGAGGTTCCTGTCGTATTTTCTCAGGAATCCGGGATAGGTAGGGTATGCTGAGTGCCGTAAAAGAGGCATCGCAACTTTGAAAAAATGTCTATTCTCAGACCTGGAGTTTAAGTATGGTTACGGTAATTGAATTACTACTATATAAAAAATACTCCCCGTATTTTGAATTCGTAACATTAACCACTTGTCTTAAACTTTTTCATGAAACACTTTTACGTCTTTATTGCATGTCGTGCATTAAATTATGTAAGTATTACTCCTGGTGTTTTACTCTCTTCCTTTCTTTACGTGTTTTTTTCATTCAATTTACGAACCGTTTTTCCGGGCAAAACCTTGCCCTTAATAACTACTCGTTCGATAATTGAAGCTTTCGGATTCCCAATAAGCGCAATCAGTTTTTCCGCAGCACTTCTCCCCAAGGCTTCGGTATCCTGTTGTAGGGTGGTTAATTTGGGAACCAATACTTGGGAAAGGGTTATTCCATCATATCCGGCAATTGAAATATCTTCAGGTATACGAAGTCCCTGTTCCTTAATAGCATTAATCCCTCCGATGCAGGAAAAATCATCCGGAAAAACAATGCAGGTTGGTGGATCCTTTAGTTCAAGAAGCTCTTTGGTAAGTCTGGTCGTAGTATCAGGATCATGGTAAACGCCACTTTTCACATATGCATCCGGTACGGTTATTTTCAGTTCCCCTAGGGTCTTATAAAAACTTCCCACGCGATTCTGGGTAACTGAGGAATCCGCTCCGTGTATGTAAGCTATTTTTCTGTGTCCCATCTCATAAATATAAGTAATAAGTTCTCTCATTCCTTTAATATTATCTGAGATGATAGCAGTGCGATTATCAAACACATGATCGATTGTTACAACCGGAAGCTTGCCATGAATTAACTCTGAAACCTGAGGATCGGTAAAACAGATACATGCAATCACTACTCCGTCTACTCCACGGTATTTGCTGTGTTCATAATATGACATATTCTTGTGTCCGGTATTCTTGCTAATAAATGTTATATCATAACCGTTTCTCTCCGCTTCGACCTTAAAGCTGTCCAAAACATTAGCAAAATATTCATGGGTTAAGCCGCTTTGCGCCTCGTCCACAAATAAGACTCCTAAGTTATAGGTCCGGTTGGTCTTTAAAGCTCTAGCTGAGGAATTCGGAAAGTAGCCCATTTCTTTTGCTATTCTTCTTACATTCTCCTTGGTAGTTTCTGCAATATCGCTATGATTATTTAAAGCTTTACTTACAGTTGCCACGGATACGCCGCATTGTGCTGATACATCCTTGATAGAAACCACAGTATAATACTCCTTACTACAAAGTATTTCAAAAAACCACTTAATCGTTTAATATTATGTAATTTAGGCTTATTGTACATATAATTCAAATAGTATCTATTTTATATGTGCAATGTTACATATCGACGGCTACATACAAAATTTATTATAGCGTTTAGTCTATATTTACATCTAATTATTATGTTTGTCACTGATATCTATCTTAAACAATTTCGGAGAAAAATGCAAGTATTTTTTATATAACTATCAAAAAACCACTTAAACGTTTTCTATAGCGATAATATTAGATATAAAGTGCATAAAAAACGTAATGTTTTTAATTAAAACAGATACGCAGAAACAGAAGGGAGAATTAAAATTTTAGTAGTGGGAAAAGACGCTGGTATTGGAGGCTTCTGTCGAAAGAAATTTTGTAATAATTTTGATGGTTGTTTATTTGTAGATAATTTTGCTTTATAATGAAGTATATTTTCTATTAAGGGAGGACTCGGATGCAATATAAGCTTCTCATAGTTGATGACGATATCGAATTATTGAAAATGCTAAAAGGCTATTTTGAATTGAAGAATTACATCATCTATACAGCAATTGATGGGAAAGACGCATTGGATAGGATCGGTATCTCACCCGATCTTATTTTACTTGATATAAATATGCCTAAAATTAATGGCTTGGAGGTATGTAAACAAATAAGAAATAAGGTATCATGTCCAATTCTGTTTTTAACAGCCAAGGTAGAGGAACAGGATATCATTAATGGGTTGTTATCGGGTGGGGATGATTATATTCTTAAGCCCTTCCGTTTAAGGGAACTGGAGGCCAGAATTATCACGCATATAAAAAGAGAAGAACGAAATAGAGATAAGAGGAGAGTTAAATTTGTAGATCAACTGAGTATAGATTTTGTTGGAAGAACGGTACAATACCTCGAGACGGAAATAAATCTGACAAAGATGGAGTATGAAATAGTTGAATTTCTTGCTTCGCATGCCGGACTGGTTTTTGATAAAGAGAGCATATATGAAAAGATATGGGGCTATGAGGGAGAAGGCGACAGTAAGATCGTGACAGAACTAGTTCGCAGAATTAGAAATAAATTATCGGAATATACGGAGCAAGAATTTATTGAAACAGTATGGGGGTGCGGTTATAAATGGAACAGTTAAAACAATTATCGTTGAAGAAAACAATTATGTTATATTTACTGATTGCATTGACCGTAAGTTTCTTTGCCTCAGCAATTATTATTTCAACAACACAACGAATCCAAGATAATGTGTGGTTGAATTATATAGATAAAGATAAATATTATGATATGGTAATACAGACCGAAGAGGAATATGGAGTACAAATAAAGACGCCTCGTCCCGGTTCATATGTAATGTCAAATATCGACTATCATATATCGGAAGCTTGTGATTTTATCGAAACCTGGACACCCTTAATACTTACGACTTTAGGTGCAGGACTGGCTGTACTTATATTTTACAAAAATAAATTAAAGGTTCCAATTAAAATTTTAGAAGAAGGTTCACAGGAAATAGCTCGCAATAATTTGGATTTTCAAATTAGTTATGATCTTCAAGATGAAATGGGAAGATTGTGTTCTTCCTTTGAACATATGAGAGGACAATTGCTGATTAATAACAAATATCTGTGGAAGATGATAGAAGAACAGAAGAATCTGAAAGCCGCAATTACCCATGATTTGCGAGCCCCTCTTGCAATATTAAAAGGTTATCATGAGATGTTAATTGAATTTATTCCGCAAGATAAGTTTGATAAGGAAAGATTAAGTGAAATTATAGTATCCTGTGATAAGCAGACAGATCGTTTGACATTGTTCATCGATAAAATGAGACAGATGTCAAGTCTGGAGGATAGAAATACTGAGTATGAAGCTATTATTACAGCAGAGTTTATCAAGCAATTGAAAACGACAGCAGTTATTCTTGCGGGCCCGAAAAATATTGTAATTAATATCTTGGAGGAGCCACAAGAACCCTTATCTTTTTGGGCGGATAGGGCGTTGATTTATGAAGTGTACGAAAATTTGGTTTCTAATGCTGTGCGTTATGCTACAAGAAAAATTGTGATATCAATAGTCTTTATTAATTCTATATTACAGATTCAGGTGTGTGATGATGGAGTGGGTTTTCAGGAGGATAATATTGATTTGGTAACGAAGGCATACTATCATGATAATCCCCCTGATGATATGGGACACTTTGGATTAGGACTGTATATCAGTAAGTTGTTATGCGAAAAGCATGGAGGAAAAGTACGAATTGAAAATGATATTAATACCGGTGCAAGTGTAAAGGCAGAGTTTAATATCAGAGTTTAATTCCAATAGATATATATTTAAGGAACATTCAGTTAAGAAGGGCACTTCCGAAAGCATAGATTAGGCTGGCAGATGGAGATGGCATCATTATATGGATGTTCTTTTTTTGTTGTTTTTTTGTAGCTAATCTTTTGTTACTCTTAAATGGAAAGAGAGGTACGGAAATGTTAAGAACGATAATAAAGATGGAGCTAAAGAGATATTTTAAAAATCCAATTTATTATATTGGAGCAATCTTGGTTGTATTAAGTGTCTACAGCAGTATATCTCCTTATCTGGAGATACATTATTTTAAGGAGGAAAGCGAGATACCTACCTTAGAGAAGTATTCTGAAATTGCAGATGCAGATATTATGGATGGATATATACCTACTTCGAAGGTGGAGCAATATTCTATAGGACTTGAGAAACTGGGTCAGGATATGGTAGATGAGGTGGGTTATAGTCAGGAAGAAGTGGATAAGCTGGTAAGTAAACTTCAGAATAGCAAGATGTCTTTTGCGGAAGTGGCGGAGTATATAGAGGCCAATTACCACTTTTTGAGTGTTGAGAGTTATTTTCAGGAAGCTGATATGAAACAGGCCACGGTTGAGGAGGCCAATCAGTATATTAAAGATTCTCTGAAAGAGCATACGTTCAGTAATTATTTTTCTCGAAAATATGCGGATTACTTTAGCGTATCTATTATATTTTATGCTATTCTCATGTTTGCATTTTTGTTTATCGGGGATTCAAAGCGTGATATTTATGAATTGCTGCATACAAAACCGATGAAGGCATGGCAATATATCATCGGCAAATTACTCGGAGGTATGGCAGCCATAGGTATTGTTGTGGTCGCAGTTACATTATTGTTTGACGTTTTTGTTATGCTGCAAGGAAAGGCGGTTGGATTTTCGGTTTCCTTCCTGGATCTATGGTTTGCAGTAACGTTGTATGTCGTTCCTAATTTACTTATGGTTGCATGTGTTTACACGGTTATTGCAGTGCTTTTTAAAAGTCCCTTGCCGGCGGTACCGGCTTTGGTTTTATATATGATCTATTCCAATATGGGCACCAAGATGGAGGATGGGAGCTTTGGTTATAAAATTCGTAAATTAGCAATATTGGTTCGATTTCCGAACATATTTTTTGAGACAAGGACACCGCCGCAAGCTGTATTTAATCAGGTTATTCTTTTAGTAAGTGCATTACTGATTGTTATTTTAAGTATTACGATTTGGAAGAGGAGACGAGTCTATTGAAGTATAATATAAGAATTGTACTGACTGGAGTAAAGGCGTGTTACTCCGTAGCCTTCCTGTTAATATTGGCACTGATCAGAGGGGTATCTTACAGAGAAGAGATTGGGGCTGCGATGGATGCTAATGTTGCGTTGTTAGCCATTATATTCTGCGCTGATACCTATTACCGGGAGGTGCAGGATAATCATTGGGAGGTTTTTAATCTGTTGCCGGATAAGAATAGATTCCATACGATCACGCAGAGGTTATTGATTCAGATCATATATATCAGTATTCTGCTCAGTTTGGATTATTGGGTTTTTTATTTGAAAACGATAAGTTACGAGACGCAAACAAATTGGATGTTATCGTATATAACAGCAATATTCGCCTGCTCCGCAAGTGTGCTGTTCTTTGGAACATTAGCGTATACCCTGGTCAATGTAATTAAGAATTTATGGGCGGGTATTGGGAGCACTTTTTTGATCTGGATCACTTTGAATTCAACAGTTGGAAAAAACATTCCTATGTACATTAATGTATTTGGTTATGGCAGCAACCAAGACATGGAGATATCAAAAGATTGGATCATCGGAAAGCTGGTTGCAATATTCATATCAATTATTTTGATTTATATAAATAGAAGATTACTCGTATGGAAAAGAAAGGGATGAGGTAAAGTAATGTCAATAGAAATCAATGATTTATCAGTACAATTTGGAAAGGGGACACTTGCGATTAATCACATGAATTTGAGTATAAATCAGGGAATCTATGGTTTGTTGGGTGAAAATGGAGCCGGAAAAACGACACTTATGAGAGTGCTAACAACCATTATAAAGCCAACAAGCGGAAATATAATGCTTGGCGGAATAGATTTAAAAGTAGGAAATTATGAAAAGATACAAAGACTGATAGGCTATCTGCCGCAGGAACTTGGCCTCTATCCAAACCTGTCGGTACGGGAGACTTTGGAATATATGGGTGGATTAGCTGGTATTCCAAAAGCAGAATGTAAAAAGCAGATAGACTATTACTTGGAGAAAACAAGCCTTATGGAACATCAAAAAAAGAAGAACAGACAATTATCCGGTGGAATGAAGCGACGCGTAGGATTGGTTCAGGCCTTACTGCATAATCCACAGATCTTGATCGTAGATGAACCAACTACAGGGCTTGATCCGGAAGAACGGATACGTATCAGAAACTTATTAGTGGACTTCTCCAGGGATAGAATCGTATTATTTTCAACACATGTATTGGAGGATCTGGCTGCCACCTGCAATTCATTGGGTATTCTTAGAAAAGGTAATTTAATCTATAACGGGAATAGGGATGCGTTATTAAAGCAAGTAAAGGATTGCGTGTGGATATGTAGACTGGATAACGAGGAGGAGTTTCATAAAATTTCCGCCAGGTACTTCATATCTTCAAAAAAGTATGTGGAGGACAGCATCGAAGCCAGGATAATTTCAGACAAGCAACCTGATATACCCGGAATAATCACTGAGCCGACACTTGAAGATGCATATATTTATACAATGAACAGTGTGAAATAAAGAACAATTTCACACCCCTGATTTATGATCGAATTGGTAATGGAAAGTAAATTACTTATGGGCAGAGGAAAAGCCAACTGATTAGGTTGGCTTTGTGGGGGAGAAATTTATGAAAATCTATGTTAATTTACTTGTAGGCTTATTTAGGTGATTAACTTTATAAACTTATTATAACCGCAAATTGTGTAGAAAATATATTAAATCAGTGAACATTTTATGAAGAAATAAACATGCAAAAGGGCAGAGGAAAAGCCAACATATTAGGTTGGCTTTTGAGGGGGAGAAATTATGAAAATCTATATTAATTTATTTGTTAGCTGTTTTGTTTGATTAACTCTATAAACTTATTATAACTGCAAATTGTGTAGAAAGTATATTAAATCAGTGAACATTCTATGAAGAAATTACATGATTATCAATAGAGTCTGCATGATAGAAATCATGTATTATATATTTCACCTTCAAACTTAACGTTTTTTTTATCTTTGAATTGTGGTATGATATCATTAATATTTACAAAAAAACGGACACAGAATGCCCGCCGCCCATGATACCATTGAGAAGGATAATTAGCAAAGAATCGGAGGTTTTACCTCGGATTTTCACAAGATATTGGAGGAGCCTATGAAGTTTTTACATATTGCAGATATTCATCTTGGAGCATCACCGGATGCGAATATGCCCTGGGGACCCGAACGGGAGAAGGAAATCTGGACTAGCTTCCAGAATATAATTACGATCTGTAATGAAGAGGAGGTGGAGCTTCTTCTGATCGCAGGAGATTTATTTCACCGTCAGCCGTTAATGAGGGAATTGAAAGAGGTTAATTATATCCTAGGAAAGCTTGTCACAGCACAGGTGGTTCTTATGGCAGGTAATCATGATTATATTGGGACCAGGTCCTATTATCAAGAGTTTGATTGGAACGAAAGGGTTCATATGTTCCTGACGGATAAGATGGGGAAAGTGGAATTTACAGAGGTAGGAGCAGAGGTTTATGGCTTCAGCTATTATAATAGGGACATAACGGAACCATTATATGACGGAGTAAAGCCGGAGAAGAATGAGAAATTTCATATTTTGCTTGCTCATGGCGGAGATGAGAAGAATATTCCGATGAACCGAAAGAAGTTACTGGATTCCGGATTTGATTACATAGCTCTTGGACATATCCATAAGCCGGAGATAATAAGCAACCATATGGCCTATTCGGGTTCTCTGGAGCCGACCGATAAAAATGATCTGGGCGAGAGAGGCTATATCCTTGGTGAGATTAACCGGGAGGCTTCGGGAGAAATCACTACAGTAATCCGTTTCATTCCAAGTAGCATCCGCACATACAAAAGGATTAATCTTTCTGTTGATCAGGAGACGACAAATGGTTCGCTGCTTGATCAGGCAAAGGAGGCAATCCATACCGGAGGTGCAAATAATATTTATACCTTCAATATTCAGGGAGTCAGGGACGAGACAATGCATTTTGATAGAGAAGCCCTAATTAAGATAGGGAATGTACTCGAAGCAGAGGACCAGTCAGTTCCGGACTATGATTTTGATGCCTTATACCGGGAGAATGCCGATAACATGATTGGTATGTTCATACAGAGAATACGTGAGAATGCAAAGCAGGATGAGGTAGCCAGAAAGGCACTTTACTATGGAATCGAAGCATTGCTTGGCTCGAAAAATTAATATTAAGAATAGAAAGGTTTGGTGAAGGATGCTTTTTCGTAAACTGAAGCTGAATTACTTTGGCCGGTTCCAAAACCGTGAGATAGAATTAAAACCGGGCATCAACCTGATATATGGTGATAATGAGGCCGGTAAATCGACCATACATTCCTTTATCAGGGGAATGCTGTTTGGCATAGAGAGGCTGAGAGGAAGGGGAGCTGCTTCGAAGGAGGATATCTATACGAGATATTTACCGTGGGATTATCCCGGTGCATATAGCGGTAGTATGGATATCAAAATAGGAGAAAAGGAATACCGCCTTCAGCGAAGCTTTCATGCTAATGATAAAAGCTTTGCCATAGTGGATTTATCAACCGGAAGGGAAGTCAAGCTGAAGGAGGGACTTATCAGCGAATTGGTCACGGGGCTGACAGAAACAACTTATAAGAATACCATCAGTATCGAACAGCTAAAAGCGTCGACCGACACAGAGCTTGCAGGACAAGTACGCAATTATATTACAAACCTGTCCATAGCAAAAAGCAAAGAGGTTAATGTTGCGAAGGCAGTCAGCTTGCTGACGGATCAACGAAAGCAGTTGGAAGCGTTACTGAACACAACGGTTTTAAAGACACTGCAGTCAGAGATTGAAGACGGTATTGTAAGGGAAGAAAAAATGGATCAACTGACCCTGCAGCTTCGCGAATTGATTCAAAAGGAACAGAGCCTTGACAAACAAAAACTTGCCCTATCAAGCAGTGAAGATCAAGAGGCTACAAAAATAATCGAACAGCTTCCGGCTATTACCGAGAAATACCGCAGTTACCGGGAATTGATAAGACAAGAGAATTCCCTCGGGCAGCAAGAGCAGGAACTGAAAGCGAAAATAACGGTCTGGGAACAGGAACAGCAATCTGAAGTCTCATTAAGAAAGCATATAGATGAACTTCAGAAGCTGGGGAACAGGCTTACAGAACTTGATAAAAATGATTTGGAACTACAATACCGGAAGGATCGTCTAAATAAGAGAGCAAGGATTCATATCCTAGTAAGTATTCTACCCGGTTGTGCTGTGGCACTGATTGTCGGAGTGGTTACAGGATTTAAGCCATATGGATTGATTTTGTTATCACTTTTTTTTGCAATCGGTATGATAGGCTATATTATACTCAATCGGCTTCATGCTAAGAAGCAGAAGAAATTCGAGGCTGATTACAACGAGGCGAAACAAAACAAGGCTGTTGTTCAGGCACAGATACAAGATATTCTGAATACTTACGGGATTACCCACGTGGAGGAGCTTTCTGCCCGGCAGGTAGAGGTAATCAGAAATTCTTATGCGCTGAAGCATTCCAAGGAGCAGCTGGAAGAGCATCAAATACGAAGGGCTGAACTTGATGATAGTCGTGATGTAATCTATGATGCAATTATGAAGTACATGCAATATTTTATTCAGGCTGAAGAATTAACAGATATAACGATGCAGAGACTTCAAGAGGTAATCAAAGAACGACGACTGGAGACAGCAGGTAATCAGGCACGGATTAGTAACGAACTGGAAAGCATGAAGCTGAGAATAGAAAAGCTCCGATGGGATATTACTTCTCTTGAGGGTAATGAAGAAAAGCTACTGAGGAACAAAGAGAAATATTGCGATTTAGAACTGAAGCAGAAAGAGAATACAATCCATCTTGAAGCGGTGAAACTGGCGCTGGCTTCCATACAGGAGCTTTCCTCCGATATTCATGATAGCTTTGGGCAGCAACTGAATACCTCAGTAATTCAAGTAATCAGTGAGATCACGGATCAGAAATATAAGGATCTTAAGATAGATGAGAAGCTGGAGGTTAAGGTGGACCGAAGCGGCGATTATGTTCTTTTGGAACGCTTGAGCGCCGGTACGATTGATCAGATTTATTTTGCACTCAGGATGGCAGTGGCAGACTTACTGCTGGGGAAGGATGAAGTCCCGCTATTACTCGATGATAGTTTCGTATTATATGATGAGATGAGAGTAAAAGCAGCGCTAAAACAGCTTTCTTTAAGAAAGCAGGTAATTCTTTTTACCTGTCATAAGAGAGAGCAACAGCTGATGGATGAGCTGGGGCTATCCTATCATCTTGTAGAGCTTACACAGGGTTGACTTAGAATGGAGGCACTAATATGCCAAATAATACAAAAAAAAATATAAAGCATAAAAAACCAAAGAGCAAATTAAGGCACAGGATTAAGATGACGCTTCAATTAGTAACACTTTTTACTTTGCTTGCAATATTGGGGACAATTATTTATTTTTATCTTGCTTATGGCAAGACAATCTTACAGATGCAGACACAAGCAAAGAAGACAGTGGAGGATTCGACCGTAGATTCCTTTAAATCCTCACAGACCAGCGTGGTGTATGATTCCGAGGGTAATGTGATATCCACCATAAAGGCTGAAAAGGATGTATATTATCTTAATTATGAAGATATACCGACGGCAGCAGTCGATGCCATGATAGTGTCAGAAGACAGAAAATTTTTAGAACATGGAGGAGTGGACTACTGGGCTAATGTCAGAGCGGCAATGGAGCTGATTAAGCACAAGGGACATATTACGCAAGGAGCCAGTACAATTACACAGCAATTAGCCAGAGCGGTATTTCTAACCCAGGAAGTTACCTATACAAGAAAAATCAAAGAGATTTTTGTGGCACAGGAAATGGAGAGAAAATATAGTAAGAGCCAGATTATGGAGTTTTATTTAAATGGTATATATTTTGCAAACGGTCACTATGGATTACAGGCGGCAGCGCAGGCGTATTTTGGAAAGGGAGCTAATTCTCTGAGTCTTTCACAGATTGCCTTCCTATGTGCAATACCGAATAACCCCAATATGTATAACCCACTCACCAAGTTTGACAATACACTAAAGCGTCGAGACCGAATACTGAAGCAGATGTTTGATAACGAGAAGATTGATGAGGAGGATTATCAGAAGGCGCTAGAAGAAACTATCCTATTGACTCAGGATTCCACCTCAAAGATGGATTATGTGGAAACCTATACTTATTATTGTGCTATACGGGCACTTATGAAACAACAGGGCTTTGAAATCAAATACAGGTTTGACAGTGATGAGGATAAAAAAGCCTATGAAGACGATTATGATGACCTATATAACAGCATACAGAAGGACTTATATATTCACGGCTACCGTATCTATACTTCGATTGATTTTGATAAGCAACAGCAGCTTCAGAAGGCACTGGATGACCAGCTTGCAGAATTTAAAGAGGTTGATGAGAACGGTGTATATAAGCTGCAGGGAGCCGCAGTCTGTATTGATAACGATACAGGAAGGGTAGCGGCAATCGTCGGCGGGAGAGAGCAGGATCTAGGCAGCTTAACCCTGAACAGGGCTTATCAGAGCTACCGCCAGCCGGGCAGCTCGATTAAGCCGTTGATTGTATACACACCCTACTTTGAGAGAGGCTATACACCCGAAAGTATCGTTGAGGATAAGTATGAGAAGGACGGACCTAAGAACTCCAATGATAAATATTTAGGAAAGATTAAAGTTCAGACCGCTCTTGAAAAATCGATTAATACGATTGCCTGGAAGCTTTTTAAGGAGCTTACGCCGGATGTAGGGTTATCCTATTTGCTTCGTATGAATTTTGCAAAGATTACAAAAGATGATTATACACTTGCGGCAGCACTCGGCGGATTAACGCAAGGGGTAAGCCCGCTCGAGATGGCAGCAGGTTATTCAACCCTAGAGAATGACGGATATTACAGAGAACCAACCTGTATCATTAAAATCATGGATTCAGAGGGTAATGAAATTGTTGGGGATGCGATGGAAACCAAACAGGTATATGAGACCAATGCAGCCAGAATTATGACCGAGGCTTTAACCGGTGTTATCAAGAATGGAACGGGCAAGGGTCTGGGTCTTAAGTATACGATCAGTGCAGGAAAGACAGGTACGACGAATGACAAGAAAGACGGATGGTTTGTCGGATATACTCCATATTATACAACCAGTGTTTGGGTGGGCTATGATATTCCAAAATCGGTCGGTACATTAACGGGCTCGACCTATCCGGGAAAAATCTGGCATAATTTCATGAATGAAATTCATACTTCAAAGATGGACAGAAAATTTAAATACTATGACTGGAGAGCATCGCTTGAGGAAGAGGTAATAAATACAGTGACCCCGATTCCAACTCCAACCCCAACCCCAATCATAGCACAGGAAGATGGGACCCTTCCTGGGGAAGTTACGACCCTTCCGGGGGAAGATACGGATAATACCGACGATGGAAGTACGGACGGAAATACAGCGGATGATCCGCAAGGCGAAAGCCCCGTGGATTCACCAACTGTAACGCAGGCTCCACAGGATTCTACGGATGGCGAAACGACTGAACAGCCACAGGCAGACGGTGGAAATGTATCAGAAGATAATACCGCTTCCGAATAAAAACCCCATACCCGGCATGACTCATGAAGACCGATAGTCATGCCGGGTATGGGTTTTATTAAATCATTTAAGGTTTATTCGTTGGAGGAATCAGGTAGCAAATTCCCACCCTGATTATATTCCTTCAGGATATTCTGGATACGTTCAACCGGATTTAACAGATTACTGATGCTGTTATCATGATTGAGAGTATCGATGATAAGAGCGATATACTTACTCATGTCTACATTGATATACCAAGGCTTGGTCAAAAGCTCGGGAGTCTGGTATACAAGGTTGGTTGTAAGAATACGGTAGATTAGGCCATTTTCGTACCCTTCATCCAGCTTGGCGAAACCGTTGGTGAACAGGCCAAAGGTTGCTGCTACGAAGATTCTGCCGGCGTTTTTCTTCTTTAATTCGATTGCTACATCCAGGATACTTTCGCCGGAGGAGATCATGTCATCGATAATCAGGACATCTTTACCGTTGATATCAGTACCAAGAAATTCATGGGCCACGATTGGATTGCGTCCATTCACAATCTTTGTATAGTCACGCCTTTTATAGAACATACCCATGTCCAGACCAAGGACATTGGCAAAATAAACTGCTCTTGACATACCGCCTTCATCAGGGCTGATTACCATCATATGATCATCATCAAAATGGATATCCTCAACATGGTGAAGCATCGCCTTGATAAACTGATAGTTCGGGGCTACGGTCTCGAGACTGTTTAGAGGAATTGCATTCTGTACTCTGGGATCGTGGGCATCAAAGGTAAGAATACTGTCAACACCCATTTGGTTCAGCTCTTGCAATGCCAGTGCACAGTCAAGGGACTCCCTGGAGGTACGTCTATGCTGTCTGCCTTCATATAGATAAGGCATAATAACGGTGATTCTTCTGGCTTTACCACCAACTGCTGCTATTATTCTCTTTAGGTCTTGATAATGATCATCAGGTGACATGTGGTTCATATTACCGCAAACCTTATAGGTCAAGCTATAATTCGTTATGTCAACCAGTAGATACAAATCATGACCACGGACGGATTCTTTAATCTGACCTTTTGCTTCTCCGGTACCAAATCGGGGGCAACATGCTTTCATTAAGTAAGAATCGCGTTGGTAACCGTAAAATGCTATGGTTCCCTTGTGCTCGCTTTCCCTTGCATTACGCCATTCAACAAGATAGTCATTCACATGCTGTCCTAAGGATTTGCTGCTTTCCAGAGCGATAATACCAAGTGGTCCTACAGGAATTGTTTCTACGATCTTCTCGTTCTTTGACATTAGATTTCCCTCCATGAAATAATAGAATTGGTTTCAAAAGCCATTAAAGTTATAACACTATATATTTGGTTCTGTCAATACGATTTAGACATATTTTGCGCTTCTATGTGGGTTTTAAGCCGTTGACCGCCATATGTAGACGAATGTCTTCTCCAACAATACGCTGAACCAGATAAAGGGAAATTATCCTGGAATAAACACGTTCACTGTAAGTGGAATTAATATCCGGTAAAGATAAATTAGTTGAGATAATCGTAGACTTTTTTCTGAGCAAACGCTCATTTATAATTAAATATAACTGCGAAGTAGTAAAGGAATTATAAAACTCCGTACCGAGATCATCGATAATTAACAGATCACAATCTAAAATATAATCAAATTGGTTGGAAGCGGCATAAGAATTCTCTTCATTTTTCCCGAATTTATATTTTTCCAGAATATCAAACAGACGAAACGCAGTGAGATAAATAACCGTATTACCCTTGTCCAGAAGTTCCTTTGCAATACAATTAGCAAGAAAGGTCTTGCCGACGCCTGTATTACCAAGCAGTAGCAGATTATCATGCTTATTATTAAAATGTTTGACGAAGCTCTTACAGTTTGCCACCACCTTCTGCATGTTTGACAAAGGTGAAAGCCCGGTAGATTCATCAATATAATCATCACCGTAATAACGAAAGGAGAAATTATTGAAATTTTCATTTGCCAGAATGGATTTGATGTTGGAATTGGAGTACATTAAATCAGCAATGGCCTGCCTCAGGCAATTACACTTTTCACCACCGATATATCCGGTGTCTTTACATTTAGTACAATGAAACTGCATGTCGAGATAATCCTCCGGCAGGGCATTCATTCTCAACAGTGCGGTCTGACGAGCCTTTAGTTCTTCGGTTTTTGCTTTCAGAGCATTAAGGTCTCTATCATCACCGCGAAGCGCCAACCGGCCACTGCGTACCGATATGGCGATCATCTCTTCCTCCAGTGTCATAAGTTCAGGAATCAGATGATAAGCCTCCTTACGACGGTTGTCCAAGTCGTGCTTGTTAATAAGCCTTCGGCTGTCATATTCACGAATGATCTGATTGTATTGGTCGTTTTTCAGCGGCATATCCGAATCTCCTTCACTATGGGTGCTACAGGCTTTTGTTTAGGAGCTTGCGTTCAAGCTCGGCATAATCATTGGCAGAATAAGTCCTTTGGGGAAATTGGTTAAACCGATTTGTACTCTGTACCGGCTTAGGGATGGAAGTCATTTTCTTCACCACACCGGCTTTACTTCCTTTGTTGAATTCTTCATCCAGTCGAGTAATATCAGTATTGCTTTTTACATTCTTTTTAAACCAAGTTTCCAGAATTTTATCCGTGTACTTAAAATCCGGTCGCTGTGTTCTTAGTAGGGATCGGTTACAGGCTTCGGTAATAATCTCATCGGAAAAACCAAAGACCTCTACCCATTTGGTTATGTACTGGCGCTCAATCTGCCCGGGAGCTCGGTTTAGGCCAAAGGCTTTATTAACCGTGTTAAAATGCTCGTTATAAGAGGTGGTGGCTTCCTTGGCCTTTTCCTCAGTGTCGATTCCCTCCTCTGCCCAGGTAAGCGCAACGGCTTCCAGGTAAGAGGCATTCTTCTTTCCCTTTGATACACAATATTCGTACAGGTACATAATTAATTCCGCAGAAAAATGGAGTTCCTCATACAGATATAGAATCAGCTGGAGATCCATCGGCTTTAATGGGCGGTCCAAATAGATTTCAACAATGTGCATGGCCCATTTGATATCATCATTATTGGTAAACGCCGCAACCTTTTCAGCAGAATAACTCTGACGGAGGGCAGGCTTAGATTCGGTATGAATACTGACTGAGATTTCATCAAGTTCAGAATCGGAGTCGGAGGCAGGAGCGAGTTCCGAGGCCGCCGGATTTATAGTAACAATCCGGATATCTGAAATTTCCTTGTCCGAAGTGCGAGTAAGTGTTAATAAATTCTGTTTCTCCCAGTAGGTTAATGCACGTATGATGTCCTTCTCGGTATTTTCAAGACGGTCTGCGATGGAAGAAATGGTTATTTGTGGACAACTGCCCGATAAACAGCGCAACAAATACAGATATACCTTGACATAAGCACCATTTGCCGACGGCATAAATTGGTCAATAAAGGTGTTGGGTATAATTGTAACATCGGGAATAGACTCTGCTTGTAATGAAATATTGCTCATATTAATGTTCCCCCCTATTGTATCCACAAGCATAAATCGGAACAGTTAAATCTAGTTACCAGATTCATCCGATTTCGTGCAAGCACCATTATAGCACAGATAAATCCATCTGAAAATAGCCTATTTTCAGGGGTTTGAGCTATTTTAAAATTGTGGATATTGTGGATATTGTGGATGAGAATAGGAATAAAATATGTAATATAATGTAAAAAAATGAGGAACGATTGTTGATTCGAGCTAAAATCAACCCGAAAGACTATTTCTGTAGAACCATAATTGAGCAAAAAAATATCCACAGCAATTATCAAAAAATTGTTGATAATCCTGTGGATAATGTGGATAACTACAAGCCTAGAAGACTTTCTCCCACGGAAACAATGTCTCCGGCGCCCATAGTTATCAACAGGTCGCCGTTCATACAATTTTGTAATAAATAATTTTCAATTTCATCGAAAGAATCAAAATAGGATACATCCGTACCTAATTTTCTCAGTTCCTCTGCCAGATCTTTCGAGGAGATATCTCCGGGATCTTTTTCCCTAGACGCGTAGATATCGGCAAGTACCACCTTGTCGGCAAGAGAAAGAGAAATTGCAAATTCTTTTAAATGCTGCTTGGTTCTGGAATAGGTATGGGGCTGAAAAACACACCACAGATTATGATGTGGATAATTCTGTCCGGCGGTCAGGGTCGCGGTAACCTCGGTCGGATGGTGAGCGTAATCATCTATTACGGTAACGCCACCTATCATCCCCTTATATTCAAACCGACGCTTGGAATTATGGAACGCATAAAGAGCGCTTTTAATAGCAGCAACAGGGATTCCTTCTTCTAGGGATACTGCAACGGCAGGAAGGGAGTTTGAAATATTATGAAGTCCAATGATATTCAGTTGAATCCGGTCAACATAGTTTCCTTTAAAATATAAATCATAGCTTCCTAAGCTATGATCATCAAAAGTAATATTATCTGCGGCAATATCATATGTAAGAGTGGTAACACGATACTTTGGATCAGTAATTCCATAGGTTAATACTTCACACTCCAGATCCGAAGTGAGTTCTTCATATCGCTCGATTTCACCGTTGATGTAAAGTTGGCCTTCCTTAGGAATACGTTTTGCAAATAAATGAAAGGAGTTGCGGATGTCGTCAAGATCCTTAAAGAAATCCAGATGATCTGCATCTACATTCAGTATAATAGCGCGTCTTGGATAGAACTGCAGGAAGGTATTGGTGTATTCGCAGGCTTCTGTTATGAAGTAACCGGATTTGCCGATACGAATATTTCCGCCGATTGCATCTAAGATTCCACCGACTGAAATCGTAGGATCTAAATTATCCTCCATAAATATCAGCGAAAGCAGGGAAGTTGTAGTAGTCTTTCCGTGAGTACCGGATACAGCAATAGCATCGTCAAAGTTCAGCATCAGCTGACCGATCATTTCCGCACGGTTCAGCAGGGGGATATTCTTTCGGATTACCTCCAGGAACTCATCATTATCTTCTGCGATTGCAGCAGTAAATACTACTACTTCTATATCAGTGGTTATATTAGAGGCTCTCTGCCCTAAGAAAAATTCGATTCCTAAATCTTCGAGGCGGTCGGTTATTTTGCTTTGATGTGCATCGGATCCGCTTACTTTAAAACCGAGAGTATGCAGGTATTCTGCAAAACCACTCATACTGATACCGCCGATACCGATAAAATGAACCCGGCATGGCTTGTCGAAATCTATTTTATACATAGTACACTTCCTATCCATATATTTTTTACACCTGCTATTATAACCCATTTCAAGTAAATTACAATAATAAATTCATTCCTAATACGCCTATTCTGCTGATTCAATAAACACTTTATTGCCAGTATATTCATTTTTCGGTCGTAGGATGCAAGTTCCATATTTTTAAAAGACAAAAAATAGTAATTATTATGACTAAAATATCTTGAAAATATAAATAGTTACAAAAAAAACAAAAGAATTAGCGAAAATATCGCAAATATTATTCACATTTTGTAATAAATGTGTTATAATGTCTATAAATACCAAAGTTTGTAAATTGCACCTACGAAACAGAACATTTCGTTAAATTAGTAACAGGAAAAGTGAAATTACTGGGATTAAATCTAACTTTTTCTTGACAACTAACAGATAAATATGACAGAAGGGGGACCATGCCATGCAGATTACCGATGTACGTGTACGCAAGGTGAGCAAGGAGGGCAAGATGAAAGCAGTTGTTTCAATTACACTTGATAACGAGTTCGTTGTTCACGATATCAAAGTAATTGAGGGCGATAAAGGCTTATTCATTGCCATGCCAAGTCGTAAGGCCGGTGACGGGGAGTATAGGGACATTGCTCATCCGATCAATTCGGACACCAGGGATAAGATACAAAAGATTATCCTTGAGAAATACGAGATTGCAGCCTTAGAGAACGAAGAAGTAGAAACAGAAGTAGAGGCAGTATAATTAAACAAATGATGACATGACGGCAGCCGAGGGGCTGCCGTTCTTGTAATATTATAATTGTTCTAGGAACGGTTGCTGGCAGGAATCCCGAGACGGGGCTGTGGCTTGGGAAAGCTCTTGCAGTTTACTAGCACTTCTAAGGTGTCCAATTCGCTTGGGACAATCAGACCGCGCAAAAACTCCGCCGTTAATATAGGACAAACCTACACAGTAGCTTTGTCCTATATTAACGGCGTCAAACATTTGCGCTCATGCGACTCGTCGCATGTCTGATTTGAACGCTCCTTCGACACCTAAGAATTGCACGTAAACTGCAAATGCTTTCCCAACCCACAGCCCCGTCTCGGCCTTCCTGCCAGCAACCTGTCATTGTGCGGTCTATTGTAATACGAAGGAAGTCGGGTGGGATTATTTGTTTTATATTATTACGTACTTATCACCGTAGGATGGAACAGGATGATGTATTAATAGTGTAAGTGAGCCGGTTGATGTACGACAAAAGCAATTTAGAGATAGCCAGCCGATGTTCAATTTACAAATAAAGGTGAATATAATAGTAAACTTAAGTTTACTATTATATAATAAAGCTGTACCTAAAATTTATATGACAGAAAAATAAAGGAGAATTGATATATGAAAGAATTAATCCCTCGATTAGTAGCAATGAGTCTGTCAGCAATTTTATTTATGACTCTTTCCATTAAATTAGAATGGGCTAAAAGAATATGGGCAAAATTGAACAAAAAAATTAAGCCGCAGTATAATATTGCACTATGGTTACTATGTGTATGTGTATTCAACATTGTAGTGCAAATTTTATTTGAAACTATGGGATATACATATAATGATATTATAAATGGTGCTATTTTTGGCTTTTCTCTTGCATTTATGCCTACTTTAGGTGAAAAGAAACTTTAATAAGCTATTTGTATATTTCACGCAATGGAACATGTCGCGCCGATCACTCCCCTCGGCGAGCTTTCCCTCCCACACAAAAGCAATGTGAGTAAAGAGCATCCGGTTTTTTTATCTACACCGTAAAACACAACACAGACAGGTTGCTGATAGGAGGGCTGGGAAGAGGGATGCCATTTGGAAAGCATTTTCAGTTTACGTGCAATTCTTAGGTGTCAGAGAGAGCGGTGAAATCAGACGTGCGATAATCGCACGAGCGCAAACTGTTTGACGCCGGAACAATAAGGTAAAAGCTACTGTGTAGGTTTTACCTTATTGTTCCGGCGGAGTTTTTGCGCGCTCTGATTGTCCCAAGCGAACGAAGACGCCTTAGAAGTGCTAGTAAACTGAAACTAGCTTTTCCAAACGGCACCCCCTTCCCATCCTTCCGATCAGCAACCGTCCCTAGAATGATATTACAATAAAAAGTATTCACGAACATAATTAACATGCATTTAGCAGTTGCCCCAAACTGTCTTAAGGATTATAATTAGAAACGTACTATGCAATTACGGTTTACTTTTGATAAAGCAGGAAAGGTTTACGATAATAATATGCGCGTACTAATAGGGCTTGGAAACCCAACGGTTCAATATCAGGCTACAAGACATAACGTCGGATGGGATGCCATAACAAGGCTGTCCGACGATTTTCGGATTCCCTTGGATTTGAAGAAGCATAAGGCAGTCTGCGGGAAGGGAATGATTGAGGGCGAGAAGGTTGTGCTGGCACAGCCCTTGACTTATATGAATCTGAGTGGGGAAAGTGTTCGCGAGCTGATGGATTTCTATAAGGTAACGCCTCAAGACATTATCATAATTTATGATGACATCAGCTTGGAGGTTGGTCAGCTACGCATCCGGATGAAGGGCAGTGCAGGCGGACACAATGGAATAAAGAGTATAATCAGTCATCTGGGAACGGACGAATTTCCAAGAATTAAAATCGGTGTCGGTGATAAGCCGAAGAACTGGGATTTGGCGGATTATGTCCTGTCGAAATTTCAGTCAGAGGAGCAGCCGGTCATAAGAGAGGCTCTAAAGGACGCCTCCGATGCCTGCAAGATGATTATAACTTCCGGAATGGAAGCAGCAATGAACCATTTTAATCGTAAAAACAATTAAGAACGGACCGTATGGTCCTAAGTTTAAATGCTAATCTTGATTTGACTTTCAAATCAATCTTTATTTACTATTAACTTTTGTTTTAGGAGGGCTTATGAATACCTTTACGGCACCTCTGAAGGAATTAAAGGAATTTAATGATATCAGGGAAAACATTACAACGAAAACGTTGCCGGTACAGGTTACCGGCTGTATTGATTCCCAGAAATGCCATTTGATTCACGGTCTGGGTGAAGGCTATAAATTTAAAGTGATTGTTACCTATAATGATCTGAAAGCGAAGGAAATCTATGAGGATTACCGCCTGTATGACAAGGAGGTATTTCTGTATCCTGCAAAGGATATTATTTTCTATAGTGCTGATATCCATGGGAATGCAATTGTTAGGGATCGCCTTAAGATATTAAGCAGGATTATAGAAAAGAAGGATACGACCATTATTGTTACTCTGGATGGAGGGATGGACCGACTACTTCCGCTTTCTGCCGTGATAGAACGTGTGATTACAATTACACAAGCCTCCGTGATTAAAATGGAGGTGTTAAGTGCTGCCCTGGTTTATCTGGGTTATGAAAGGCAGGCGCAGGTAGAAGCCCCCGGAGATTTTGCCGTCCGAGGAGGTATCATCGACATCTTTCCTTTGACGGAGGAGGCTCCTTACCGTATTGAGCTGTGGGGAGATGAGATCGATTCGATTCGTACCTTTGACGTCAGCAGCCAGCGTTCCATCGAGCAGGTGGAGCAGCTTGTGATTTATCCGGCAGCAGAGATCATACCGGATGAGAGCCGGATAAAAGCAGGATTGAAAAGGCTGGAGGAGGAAGAAAAGCAGTATTATCAGAAGCTGCGGGAACAGTTTAAGACAGAGGAGGCCGCAAGAATTCATCAGATTATTGCGGAATTCAAGGAGAATCTGGCAAATTATCAGGGATCGATGGCTCTCGAGAGTTATATAAATTATTTCTATGACCAGACCGTCAGTTTCTTTCACTATTTTGAAAATGAGGATACGATATTTTTCCTGGATGAGCCGGGCAGGCTTGCGGAGAAGGGTGAAGCGGTAGAAACCGAATTTCGTGAAGGCATGATCGGCCGAATCGAGAAGGGATATATCCTTCCGGGACAGATAGATGT
Source organism: Lachnoclostridium sp. UBA1308 (assembly GCA_002307215.1). Taxonomy (GTDB): domain Bacteria; phylum Bacillota; class Clostridia; order Lachnospirales; family Lachnospiraceae; genus Mobilitalea. The sequence continues at coordinate 39,487 of DBTU01000035.1, read as the reverse complement.
CATCTATGGCTATAAAGAAGTGATGGGCCTTTTGGCGAACAGGAATACAATCTTAATCAGCACAATGGAGGTTAAGAATAATTTTTATGCGGCTAAGAGAAAGTATGATTTCACGGTACAGACAGTCGCCTCTTACCATAAAAATTTTGATGTCCTGGTGAAGGATTTGGAGCGTTGGAAGAAGAATAAGTACCGGGTCATTCTACTGTCGGGCTCACGAACAAGAGCAATGCGATTAAGTGAAGACTTGCAGGAGCTTGGACTTTCTGCCTTCTATTCGGAGGATATGAACCGTGTGTTACAAAACAGCGAAATCATGGTGGCCTATGGAAACTTACGACGAGGCTTTGAATATCCGATGATTAAATTTGTAGTCATCTCGGAAAGCGATATCTTTGGTACTGAGAAAAAGAAAAAGCGTAAGAAATCCTCTTATGAGGGTAATAAGATCCAGAGCTTTACGGAGCTTTCCCCGGGTGATTATGTGGTGCATGAGAATCACGGTCTCGGTATCTATAAGGGTATTGAGAAGATAGAAGTCGATAAGATAACTAAGGATTATATTAAGATTGAATATGGTGGCGGAGGCGTGTTGTATATTCTTGCAACAGGGCTTGATGTGATTCAGAAATATTCTGGCGGTGAAGGCAGAAAGCCGAAGCTGAATAAGCTAAATTCCCTTGAGTGGAAGAATACTAAGGCAAGGGTTAAGGGAGCTGTAAGGGAGATTGCGGTTGATCTGGTGGAGCTTTACGCAAAAAGGCAGGAGAAGACAGGCTTCCAGTTTGGTGCAGATACCGTATGGCAGCAGGAGTTTGAAGAAGCATTTCCCTATGATGAGACGCAAGACCAGTTAACTGCCATCGAAGCGACGAAGAAGGATATGGAAAGCAAACGAATTATGGACCGCCTGGTATGTGGTGATGTTGGTTACGGCAAGACCGAGATAGCAATTCGTGCTGCATTTAAGGCTGTTTCTGATGGGAAGCAGGTTGTATTTCTGGTACCCACCACCATCCTAGCCCAACAGCATTATAATACTTTGATACAACGAATGATGGATTTTCCGGTCAGTGTGGATGTGTTATCACGCTTTCGAAGTTCCGCTGAACAGAAGAAAACGCTGGAACGGTTGAAAAAGGGAAGTCTTGATATCGTGGTAGGAACTCACAGGGTGCTATCCGGTGATGTGAAGTTCAAGAACCTTGGGCTTCTGATTGTAGACGAGGAGCAGCGCTTTGGAGTTACACATAAGGAGAAGATCAAAAAGTTGAAGGGCGATGTGGATGTACTGACCCTAACAGCCACCCCGATTCCAAGGACCCTTCACATGAGTCTGGTCGGAATCAGGGACATGAGTGTTCTTGACGAACCGCCGGTTGACCGTCTTCCGATTCAAACCTATGTACTCGAACATAATGATGAGATAGTAAGGGAAGCTATCAGTAGGGAGATTGCAAGGGGAGGACAGGTTTACTACGTCAATAACCGGGTTAACGGGATTGATGAGGTGGCAAATACAGTGGCGAAGCTTGTTCCGGAAGCTAATGTGGCCTTTGCCCATGGACAGATGAATGAACATACGCTCGAGAAAATAATGTTTGATTTTATCTCCGGTGAAATAGATGTGCTGGTTTCTACGACAATCATAGAGACCGGACTGGACATTTCCAACGTAAATACGATGATTATTGATGATGCGGACCGGCTGGGGTTGTCCCAGCTTTATCAGTTAAGAGGTCGTGTCGGACGCTCAAACCGTACGGCATATGCATTTTTGATGTACCGCAGAGATAAGATGTTGAAGGAAATTGCAGAAAAGAGACTGCATGCAATCAAGGAGTTCACGGAGCTTGGCTCCGGCTTCAAGATTGCGATGCGTGACCTTGAGATCCGCGGGGCAGGTAATTTGCTCGGCGCAGAGCAGAGCGGCCATATGGAAGCAGTTGGCTATGATTTATACTGCAAGATGCTTAATGAGGCAGTAAAAAAGGTGAAGGGCGATAATTCAGAGGAAGAAACCTTTGAAACAACAGTGGAAATGGATATGGATGCCTTCATACCTTCTACCTATATTAAGAATGAGATTCAAAAGCTGGATATCTATAAGCGGATCGCAGGAATTGAAAATGAAGAAGAAATGATGGATATGCAGGAGGAATTGGCAGATCGCTTCGGGGACATGCCCACATCAGTTAATAATCTGCTAAACATTGCGCTTCTAAAGGCCATTAGCCATAGCCTGTATATTACGGGGCTGGTTCATAAAGAAAATGAAGTCAAGCTTATGATGTACCCGAAGGCAAAGCTTTCGGTAGAGAAAATCCCTGAGCTTCTGACAACGTATCATAACCAACTGAAGCTGATACCGCAGACAAATCCGTATTTTGTATACAGATTGCCACAAAGTCCGAAGGGGAAAGCCGATACGCTATATGTGTTTGAGAGACTGATGAGTTTACTTAAGGACTTTAAAATATTAGTGCAGGAATAAATCCCATGTTGTACAAGTGAAATAATGTTGGGTTAGAAAGGGAAGGAGAACATGAGATGAAGATGACGAAAAGGGTTAGTATTGCGGCATTAGGGGTACTACTGTTGCTATTGGCGGCCTGTAGCTCCGGAGTGCATCGGTATGAGCTGACGAATCACATGGGAAAATCAGTAGCATCCTTTGAAAAGAGATCAGGGACAAAGCTTGCGGAGCAGAGTAATGGAGTGTATCTCATGGAGGGTGTAGTCCAAGTGCTCGCACAGGAGAATAAGGTATCCTCGATTACCCTACTCGAAAATGCCGGAAAATACACTTTGTTCGGAGTTGGAATAGGAATGACAAAGGATACGGTAGATGGATTGATTAAGGAAGTCTTTGGGAAGGAAGTAACGAAAACCTCTGATTCAAGTAAAAGTTCGATTACTTACTCCTATCTGAAAGATAATAAACAGTTATATGTAATCTATGATAAGGATAAAAACACCGTTACAGGGGTTTCTTATTATAAAATAACAGCCGAACAGAATACGACAGCGACCACGCCTCCGGGAAGTTCCGGTGAAATGCTGCTGATGGTGGGAGATACAGAAGTTTATTACAGCGAAGCAATGGTTTTCCTGAAGCTGGCGAAAGATCAATATGAAGCCGATTATGGCAAGGGTATATGGAAGGTTGATATTCTAGGTAATGGAGAAACCTTCGGAGAAATGATTAAGAAAGAAGTAATCAATCAGATAACCGAGATTATGATAATCCGTGCCGAAGCGAAGAAGCAGGACATTGAGCTTACCGAGGAAGAGCGGTCGGAAGCAAATAATTATGCAAAGGCAAAATATGACGGAATTAATAATAAGGACAGAAAGCGTTATCTTATTACAGAGGAGTTGTTGCGCCAATTTTATTACGATAATCTACTCGCTAACAAAATGTTCGAAAATCTTACGATTGATGTAGATACCAAAGTATCGGATGAGGAGGCAAAGCAGATCACGGTTATGGATATCTTTATTCAGAATTATAATTTGGATTCTGAAGGGAAAAAAGTATCCTTGTCAGCGGAAGATAAGACAGCAGCCTATGAAAAGGTAAAGGCACTTCTTACACAGGCGAAAGAAACGAAGGATTTTAAAGCTCTTGCGGAGGCGAATACAGAGGCAGAAGACACCGAATATACCTTTGGCAAAGGAGAAGGTCCGGCAGAATTCGGTGAAACCTTTGAAAAAGCGGCATTTTCCTTAAAGACCGGAGAAATCAGCGATATCGTTGCCGGAGATACCGGTTGGCATATTATTAGCTGTGTGACGGATTTTAACGATGATGCGACAACTCAGGTGAAGGAAAGTATTATTGAACAGCGTCGTAATGATATGTTCTCCGAGCTTTATTCAAAATGGTCTGTCGATTATGAGGTTGTAGTGAATCAGGAAGCCTGGGATTCGATTTTACTGGAGGAATAAAAACATTGAATTTATAAAAAGTCCGGCAGCAGAAAGATTGGCGATATCAATCCGCTAAATCCATCTGCTGCCGGGCTTTTCTTATGTGTTAGCACATTCTATATGATTTTGCCTGATCGCAGACATCGGTATATCGTCCGCATTCCCAATAGAAGAAGCCATGCGCATAATACACCATAATAAATGCCCCCGAGCACATCGGTCGGATAATGGACGAACAGATAAAGTCTGGAAAATGCAATTGAAAAGGCAATGATATAACTGAGTATTCCGAGTCTTCGATCAAAATAAAAGATGACGGTCGCACAGGAGAAGCCGACCATTGTGTGGCCGGAGGGGAAGGACGGAGAATGCGGAGCATGAATTAACAGGGGAATATCGGGGAACCTATTGCAGGGGCGTACCCTGCCGATTAGTGGCTTTATTACGGTCTCACCAAGATAAGTGGATAATTTGTATGCGCATAGAAGGGTAAAGCCGCATTTTTGATACTGTTTTATCAGCAATAGTAGAAAACCGATGACAATCCAGAGAAATCCCGCATTTCCCCAAGAGGTAATAAACACCATAATACGGTCCAGTTCAGGGGTTCTCATATGTGCCTGGAGAAAGAACAGGATAGTGTCATCAATTTGTTGAATACAATCCGGCATACATCAATATCACAATCGATCAGTGCTTTTTATATGTATATTTTGGTGATCGGAATATATGCAGGGATTCCTGAAGTGGGTTGTTCTCTCAGAAATCACATAGGTTTACATTTACAAAAATTATAAAGCGAGTAGAAAATATTAATTTAACGCGTTATAATAAAACAAAAACCATATCGACTAGATATGCCAATATAGGAATGAGAGGTATTTCCATGTGCGGAAGATATAATTTCACAGTAGAGCAGAGTGATGAAATCCTGGAGATTCTGGAAAAGCTGAATGCAAAATTCCAGGGCAAGGAGGCGAGAATGGGGGAGGTTTTCCCTACAAATTTGTCGCCGATCCTGATAGAAGAGAGAAAGGAAGTTTCGCCTGTTCTCAGTGCTTGGGGATTTCCGAAGTTTGACCAAAAGGGGGTTATTATCAATGCAAGAGCGGAGACGGCTTTTGAGAAAAAGACCTTTAGAGATAGTCTGGTGAACCGCCGCTGCATCATACCCTCAACGGGATTTTATGAGTGGGACAGTGAGAAGAAAAAATATTTATTCCGCATAGAGGGTACCAATGCGCTCTATATGGCGGGAATGTATACGAACTATGGTGAGGAACTGCGTTATGTCATCCTAACCACCGAAGCAAATGAATCCATGAAGGAAGTTCATAGTCGGATGCCGCTTGTCATTCCTAAAAACGAGATAGCGACATGGATTATGGATAACGGTGCGACCAGTGAAATATTAAGGAGGGTTCCTCCGTTATTAATCAGAGAGGCTGTCTGATGCTTACTACGATGCGCGGCAGTATATTTGACAAATTAATCAATTTGAATATAATAGTATCCATATGAGCTTGGTATGAAAAAAGAATTCAAAAATGATGAATTTTTTTTCGTCAGCGGTAAATTACCGGCATAGTCATACAGAGGAAGTGGAATATGAATATAATAATTACAGCCGGCGGGACCAGAGAACGGATTGATTCCGTCAGAGCAATCACGAATGAAGCAACCGGAAGGCTTGGAAGTATGATTGCAGAGGAGTTCTCGCAGAGGCTTACCGATAAAAAGTATCAGATCTACTATATCTGTGGGATGAATGCGGCAACGCCGAAAGTGAAGGAGGAGAACCTTAGTATAATCCGTATCGAAGGAACCAGTCAACTGCTGGGTGAGATGGAGGAGCTGCTTACGAAACAGAAGATCAATGCGGTGATCCATTCCATGGCGGTAAGTGATTACCGGGTAAGCAGCATCACAACACTGGAGCTTGCGGCACAGTCCTTATATCAGAAGCTTACTGCGGGACCCAATAATGTTACCTATGAAGAATTGCAGCTTGCGATGCTTCAGGCCGTCAAGGAGCAAACCCTTATGGAGCATAAAATAAGCTCAAATCTGGAAAATCCGCTTCTTTTACTCGAAAAGACGCCCAAAATTATAGGGATTATTAAGAAAATAAGCCCGGAGACAAAGCTAGTCGGCTTTAAGCTCCTGAGTGATGTCAGTAAGGAAGAATTATTTGAAACCGCATTTGGATTGCTGCAAAGAAATCAATGCGATTATGTACTGGCAAATGATAATGCGGAAATCAGCGAGGATAGGCATGTGGGGTATCTTTTTGACAAAGCAGGAGATTATCAGACCTTTACCGGTAAGGCTGAGATAGCAAAAGGCATTGTGGATTGCATACTAAAATCATGAATCATGGAGGATAGTGTGGAAAATCAAGATTTTTCACACGGCGAATTTGTGCTGATGCCCAAATTTGCGAGTTTTACGGCAGAATGGAGGATTTGATGAAAAATATAATTCTTGGCGTGACCGGAAGCATTGCAGCATATAAAGCGGCTGATCTTGCGCATCGATTATTTAAGGAAGGTTATGAAGTGGAGGTCATAATGACGGGGAGTGCAACCAAGTTCATCACTCCGTTAACCTTCCGCTCACTTACCCACCGGAATGTATACACGGAAATGTTTTGTGATGATTTCCCCAGTGACGTGAAGCATATTTCGTTGGCGCAGAAGGCGGAGGTTGTGTTGATTGCGCCGGCGACGGCAAACATCATCGGGAAACTGGCCGCTGGGATCGGCGATGATATGCTTACCACAACGATTCTTGCCGTCAGGAATACACCGGTACTGATTGCACCTGCGATGAATACAGGTATGTGGGAAAATCCGATTGTTCAGGAAAACATAACAAAGCTTAAGAAATACGGATATCAATTCATTGAGCCGAGAGAATCAATTCTCGCCTGCGCTACCTTGGGAAAGGGAGCACTGGCGGAGGTTGAGGACATTATGAAAGCTGTAAGAGCAGCAACGGAGCTAACGATATGAAGAAAATAGGAATCACAAATTTAAAGGAATTTCATATTGGCAATGCGCAGAATAAGGAAGCCGGCACAGGATGTACCGTGATTATCTGCGAGGAGGGTGCAGTAGCCGGAGTTGATATCAGAGGGGGATCCCCCGGTACAAGAGAGACAGATGCCCTTAGTTCGGATAATCTGCGGCAGAGCATCCATGCAGTAATGCTTGCGGGAGGAAGTGCTTTCGGTCTGGACGCTGCAGGCGGAGCGATGAAGTTTCTGGAAGAGAGGGGAATTGGCCGAGAGGTGGCAGTAACGAAGGTACCGATTGTCTGCGGTGCAATTTTGTTTGATTTAAAATGTGGTGATTACCGTATCAGGCCGGATCAGCAGATGGGCTACGAGGCCTGCAAGAATGCTTACCTAGAGAATCCGAGAGAGGGTAACTTTGGAGCCGGAACCGGCGCAACCATCGGCAAGGCAAAAGGAGAAGTCTTTGCGATGAAGGGTGGACTTGGCATGGCCTGTTTTCAGGCAGGCGAACTTCAGGTCGGGGCCATAATGGCTGTCAATTGTGTTGGAGATATTTACGACCCGAGTGTGAACCGGTTAATTGCAGGAACGCTAAGTAAGGACAAAAAATCACTTGCAGACAGTGAGAAGCTTATTCTTGGGAGCTATGAAAACAAAGTGGATTTCTTCAGCGGCAATACAATTATAGGGGCAGTGATTACCAATGCGGTGCTTACAAAGCCACAGGCGAATAAGCTGGCAAGTGTGTCACATAATGGAATTGCGCGGGTAGTACGTCCGGCACATACTATTTTTGACGGAGATGCCATTTTTACGATGGCATCAGGTAAAGTGGAAGCGAATATAGATGCGGTTGCCATACTGGCTGTAAGGGCTGTAGAGCAGGCAATCATAAATGCCGTGAAGAAAGCGGATACAGCTTATGGGTTTCTTACATATCAGGATTTATTAGGGGAGATACCCCTGATAGTCCACTCCTAAGGCTATAATCTCCTGTGGTTTCCTATTGACTTAAGCTGTCGTTCCAGATAGAATCTAATATATTAGAGCATATTCAGATCACATTTTGAAGGTTTATGCAGCAAATGGGGACAGAGTTTCTTTTGTGTATTAGGAGGGGGCTTGGGCGAATGGCAAAAAAAATATTAATTTGTGTACTGATTTTATCATTTATGGGAGTACCGGTGGAAGCCAGTGCGCAGACATATAAAACAAAGGAAGATATCTATCAGGTTATCAAAGATAATCTTTTGGCACGCAATTCTAGTTTTACGATCACAATGGATAGGAAGATAATGAATGCGATCGGAACCGACACAGAGCTGTTTAGCGTCGTTATGGCACTGGATGATAAAAGTACCTCCAAGGATGCAGATTATCTAAACTTTTCAGTAAAAAGCTGGAGTCAAAGCTGGAAACACAGTAAATTAGGTACTATGGCAACCCTTACCTTTACTGCAAAATATGATACAACCTCAAAGCAAGAGCTGAAGCTGGATGTAAAGATAGATAGTGTGTTATTGAAATTGAATCTTGAAGATGCTACTGACTATGTAAAGGTCAAGGCAATTCATGATTATATTATAGGAAGGGTCAGTTATGATGAGACCCTAGAGAAGCATACGGCGTATAATGCATTAATAGATAAGTTCGCTGTATGCGAGGGATACGCGGAGGCTGCATACCGTCTGTTTACAGATGCCGGGCTTGAATGCAGAATGATTACAGGAACGGCAGGCGGAGGCCCCCACTCCTGGAATTTAGTAAAGGTGGACGGCAAATGGTATAATATTGACCTGACTTGGGACGATCCGATTACGAATACAGGGGAACAGATTATAAGGTACGATTACTTTCTTAAGAGCACTAAGGATTTCGATGGTCATACCAGGGACGCGGAATTTAAAACAAAGTCTTTTGTTAAGGCTTATCCCATTGCATCAACCAGTTACAAATTAAATGAAGAATAGATAGCGAATAGTAAGACCAAAGGGGCGGCGTGTCATTAGTCGCCCTTAATTATGCCCCGGCAGGCTTTCTCCGGATTTTCAGATATAATCATTGGATATCGTGTGGGTTCAAGTATAACAGGACAGTGGGTAGGTCCTTTATCTAATGACAGTATATGTTTACTTCTTGAGTTCCTTCTGTTCACCTTTCATATATATATCTTGGATATAATCATAATCAAATTCACCTGAATTAACCTTATAGCAGTCTGCTGTATCATCAATATAAAACACACCTTTTTCATCGACTGAAAGTTGTGCTAATGATCCCTTGTCATTTGAAATGTTTATTGTAAACATTGAAAAGGCATTCATCTGTGCATTAGTCTTTTTGAAACTTAAGTCATTAAGATTTTTTGATATCAATTTAATAATTTCCTTATCTGTACTAACAAACACGTAACTGCTTGCTCCATGAAAAATGGTAACGCTATCTGCATTTTCAATTTTAAAATAGGAATTATGTTTAAAACATCCGGAAATGCCAATAAAAAGAATACTAATAATAATTAATAAAAATTTCTTTTTCATCGTAATATACCCTCCCAGCTTCCTCTTCACTTTATCGTAATTTTATTATAAAACAATAAATACACCATTGTCAACTTTAAATACCATAATAAGGATAATAATTATAACTATTTACAAAAATGGAAAAAAATGTTGACAAATGATAAAAAAGGGAATAATATGTAAATGTTATTAGGAATAGTATATTAATGTCATCTTTTATTTATAAGCTTATTTTTATAAAACTGAAAGGAGGAATAATGTTTAAGAGGAAATGTATTTCTATTGTTATTTTCATGTTTCTTCTTATAAATCATGATCATAGTGATATTTCTTTTGGTGTTGAATTTGATATTACTAATTCATTAAGTAAAGAAAAATTGTTTAACTTACAATGGGGATTATATAATGATGGATTATGTAAAGATGTTAATACCAATTCATTAAAAGGAACAACGAGTTTTGTAAAAGGTATTGATATTAATATCAAAGATGCTTGGAAAACAATACATAAAAGTGATAGTACGGTTATTGTTGCCCTAATAGATACTGGCGTTGATTACTCTCATTTTGAATTATCAAATAGAATGTGGATTAATAATAATGAAATTGCTGATGACGGAATTGATAATGATAAGAATGGTTTTATAGATGACATTTATGGTTGGAATTTTTGTGATTCTTCTAACAAGATTTTATCAGGTAAATATATCGAAGAAAATAATCACGGAACTCATTGTGCTGGTATTATTGCGGCGGAATACAATTCAGAAGGCATAATAGGGGTAACAGGAGTAGCTAATGTAAAAATTATGTCATTAAAAGTTCTACAAGGAACAAATATGCAGGGTAAAATTGAAGATGTAATTTCTGCAATTCAATATGCAGAAAAAATGGGTGCTAAAGTTTGTAATATGAGTTTTAGTTTAAATGTAGATAATAAGGATTTTAGAAAAACAATCAAAGACTCGACAATGTTATTTGTAGTATCCGCTGGTAATAATACTAAATGGGGACTGAATATTGACAAGTATCCCGTTTATCCTGCATCATATAATTTTGATAATGTCATTTCTGTTGCTAATCTACAATTTGATGGTGTTTTAAATAAAGAATCCAATTATGGAACAAAAAGCGTTGATATTGCTGCACCGGGAACATGCATCTTTAGTACTATTTGTAACAACAAATTTAGCTATGAAACAGGTTCATCTATGGCTACGCCTTTTGTTACCGGTGTATCTGCATTACTATTTTCACAATTTGATAATATTAATGCAACCCAAATAAAAGAAATTATTTGCAATAGTTCAAAAAAACTTAAATATTTAAAAGGAAAAGTTAAAACAGAAGGTATTCTTGATGCAAGTAATGCAATTTATTATGAGCAAAAAATATTCCAAAACAATTCATAAATGGATGAAAGGAAAGGGAGACATTATATGAGATTAATCAAAAATATAAATAGTAAATTATTGAAAATAGTAGTTATGACATTAATAATAACATCCTTATTATCATCAAATTATGTGATTTCCAGTGCAAAAAGCACCGGGGAGTATGGATCTCGTTATATTATTACGAATTCATTGACATGGAAAAACAGTGACCGTCCACAAAGATTAGAATTATGTCAATTGAGTCAAAACGAATTAAAAAATATTTCCACAGTAGATTTAATTGATGATGTAACAACTAATCCTTTTTTTATTGATATTCTGGCATATGATTCATATCAAAAAGGAGTAGAAGCATTTATTTCTGAATATAACGGAGCAAAGGAGTTATTTTCACGAAAAGATTTAGGAAAAGTTACATTAGAATTATATAGTAATATGAAATTAGATGATAATTTAAACTCTGTTTTTAAGTCTATGCTTTGTGAAATAATATTAGGACAGACAGATTTTGCTTGTGAATTATCTAAACAACAAAGTGATAAATATAATAGTACATTAGCAAACAAATTCAACCAAAAATGTAATGATAAATATTACAGTGGATTCGAAGATGTGTTTTATGATGTATTAAGTGATAATTTTGAAAACATAGGTGAAATAGTTGAAACGCCTGATTTGGGAAAAGCCGAATCAAGTAGTAGTGATTCTACAGTAAGTGCAAATTATACAACATGTACGGTATATACGCCTAATAGAACTGGAATAACTGCTTATAATTTTACGGCAGATACTGATTATTCGGATTCAGTAAAAACATCGTTAAAAAATTCATGTTTAGCTGCCTATCCCAATGCAGAATTTATAAGCGAAGCTACACAACGGTATAATTGTCATTTTTATGCTTGGTTCTTTTATGGGGTTCCTTTGTCAAACTTATCCTTGAGATGGGTTGATAATCCATTAGCATTTATTTCGGATGGTTCTGCATCATATGTAGGACAGAATCCAGTATATGCTGGTTCCAGTTATAAATTGATTTACTATACAGATTATTCATATACAGTAGCTAGTCACTCGGCTGTAGTAGTATCTTATACAAATATTACAACTTATAAAGTTCAGTCCAAATGGGGAACACTTCCCGTAATGAAGCATTTAGTATATGATTGTCCATATGTAGCAAGTTATCTTAAGTTTTATGTTTCTTCTAACGGAAGTATATCTTAATAATCATGTATTACATACTTAATTAGTAAAAAGGAGCTTTTTGCAAGGGGCGGCGTGTCATTAGCCGCCCCTTAATTGTGCCCCAACAGGGGCAGCCTTCCCGATAAAATACGGGTCACTATACCTAAAACAATTCCGACAAAGCCGGCACAAATCAGTACAATCATAAAATTGTCAAAAGCACGTCGGTCATCCTCTTTAATTCTTTTTGTTACATCACTGTTCATCTTGCTGATCCTCCTCATAGCTAAATATATCTTCTACAGTTACCCCCAGTATCTTGGCTATTTTTAATGCCAGGGTAATGGATGGGGAATAATCCCCGCGCTCAATTAGACTGATTGTTTGTCGGGACACACCTACCAACTGTCCCATCTCAAATTGATTTACGTTAATTTTAACACGATGTTCTTTCAAACGATTGTATAAGGGCATTGGATACTCCTGACAATTAATGTTGGCAATATGACAACTATATTTGTCATATGTTCTGATTCTATTATATGCATGACAACTTTGTTTGTCAAATACAAAATTAAATATTTTATTTATTAAGTAAAACATTATAGTTGGATCACTAGCCAAGTGGATTTGCAACAAAGACAAAGTATCTTTACGGTACCTGTAAAAAACCGCTTGACAAATTATACAGGTACCGTTATAATCATGTTCATACGGTACCTGTATAAACGGTACCGGTACAAACAGTAGCGGCTTAAAATGAAAGGGGCATTCCTTATGAACGAAATGAATAACGAACTCTTTGAAAAACTCTCACGGCTCCAGTGGCTGCGGCACAAACTTCATATGCGCGACCACCTCGAAGGCGGGCCGATGGCCGACACGACACGCGGACAAGGGCGAATCCTAGCAATCCTCAAAATGCAGGATGGCATTTCAACAAAAGATTTATCTTACCTGTTGGGCATTCGTATTTCCTCGCTCAATGAGCTTCTTGCAAAGATGGAAAAGAGCGGCTATATCACCCGTGAGCCCTCCGAAGCCGACAAGCGCGTGATGCTTGTGAAGCTGACCCAGAAAGGTAAAAATGAACAACAGCAGGAGTGGAATCCCGACGATATTTTCGCTTGTCTATCAGAGGAGGAGCAAAAGGCATTTGCAGATTATCTCGATCGTATCATCGCGGCTATCGAAATCAAAATTGGTGTGGAAGTAGATGACGAGGAACGCGATTGGTGGACGCGCGGTGGACATATGGGCAAGCCCTCCCAAGGACCGCATAAACCGGAAGACGAATAAGCAATGAATTATTCTATCGTTGAAAATAACCCGTGGAATACAGATATTAGATGTTCTGCAAAAAGGCCAGAAATAAGATTAGAACTCTTATTTCCGGCTTTTTGTGTTTGCAGCAGTTAAAGATTGCAAAATGGAAAGAGATAATTACCATATTATATTAAACACATAAGGAGTAAACTAGTAATAGTAACTTCTTTGTATTATAATATAAGAAGAAATCGAAATAATGGTGATTTAATTTTATATTTAGCTATAGTAGTTAATAGATATTTAGTATAAAGTACAAAGTGATAAGAAGGTAGATGTTTTGATTGCAGAGCTAATTGAATTGCTAACGACTACAAATGCTTTGTTTTGATAATAATAAAGATAAATCGTAAGCGATGAATAACCTACCGTTTATAGATAGATATTCTAACCAGGAAGCATTTTTCCGACTAGATCGGTATGCTCCCACGATTTTCAGGTGTTTCAGTTTCTGTATCCATTACCCCAGAACATCGTTCCCGTATGAATTCACTCCACGGCATTAGCTGGTTTATGCCTGCGGGCTCATTTTTGTAGTCCGGCATGTACAGCAACAAGGTGTAAAGATACTGGAAGATATTCAGATGATTGGCTTTTGCTGTCTCAATAATACTGAGAACAATCGCACTTGCTTTTGCACCATCCGTTGTGTCATGAAATAGAAAGTTTTTTCTTCCCATAACATACGTTTTTGCTCGGCGTTCGGCGGCATTATTAGAAATCTCGCATCTGCCATCCAGCATATAATTCATCAGTGTTTCATGATGATTATTGGCATAATTTACTGCTTTCTCGAGCTTACTACCGCCAGTGGGATTCAATGTATCAATCCAGCTCCAGAATTCTTCCCAAATGGAAGTTTCTTGTTCCCTGCGCATTGACTTCCTATCCTCTGCTGAACGTTTTTTGTACATTCGTTCTAAGAAGAACAGACGGTTACAGAATACAACTCCTTTTTCAGCAGGGAGAAGGGTACTATCAAGTGCAGTTCCATCTTTTGGCTCCGGAATCTCCAGATCGGAATTAATATCCAGAAGCTTCAGCTTTTTACGCCGTTCCTTTGGAACAGCCTCATAAAACTTACGGCGACAATGAGCTAGACAGCATACAAGGATAACATCTTGTATCATTCCATATGCAGAGTATCCATCACAATGTATCATCCCTATATATCCAGATAAAAATTCAATTGGATAATCGCCACTACGGCCAGGCTGATAATCATATAGAACAATTGCTGGTTTTCCATCCGTTCCACTCAGATAGATCCACATATAGGATTTCGACGTTGCTTCCTTTCCCTCTTCATGAAGTACCTGGCACGGAACCTCATCCACATGGATGATATCACGCCTGATGAGTTCCTGATGCAGATAATCATAAACAGGGAGAAGGTATTCCAGTGCACACTGATTATACCAGTTTGCAGAGGTTTCTCTGGGAAGCGGAACTCCTTTCTGCTTCCAGTCAACCTGTTGCCGATAGAACGGCATGTGATTACCAGATTTCTGATACATGACATTGGCCACCATAGATGGTGACGCCGGACTGTGTGCCATAAGCGGAGTAGGGGTCTTTGCAGCAACGATTGTGGTATCTCCTTCCTCGCGACAGACCGGACAGACAACTGTCTCTGAAAGATAGTGGACTCTTTCCACCTTAGCGGGTATGATATTCAGTTCTTCGCGTACAAACTTATATCCAAGATGCTCCATAGGAGTATCACAATCAGGGCAAAGTCGCTGTTCTTCCGGAACATCACACCTCACATACCGAATAGGCAAGGAAGCATAGAGGTCCTTTCGTGATGATTTAGGTTTGCTTGTCCTGATATGCTCTGTTACGGTTGTTATCTTTGGTTCTTCTGCCGGTTCCTTTGCGTCAAGCATTTCCTTTGCGGCAGAAGCGGATATTTTCTCGCTCGATATACCAAAGAACTTTCGGCGGAACTCATCGAGGGTTTCATTCAGATTTGCAACCGTCACCTGAAGATCCGCAATCATAATCCGTAGATTGTCGATTGTTACCGCCTGCTCTTTGATGCGGGATTCCTGCAATTCATTTATCTGTTTGAGAAATGTGATCAGTTCCTCCGTTTCACCCGACATGCCAGTTTCCGCCTTTCTTTTTCTTACCTTTATTATACTAAAAGCAGTAAAAAGAGGCAAATCGGTGGTTTGTGCTATACCGTCATTTTGACGAACACTCAGAACGTGGATATCCTTCTGAAATGGCCGAAAACACATACTTTCTTAGGGTTTTCGTGAGAGATATCCACAGGAATGTTGACTCTGTAGGGATGTATCCAGATAACTTTTTCTATAAAAAGTGGTGGCGTGGATAACTCATTTTTACTCCGACAGAAGCAGAAAAAATATTTTTTCAACTTCTCTGTTTTGCACAATAGCTTAGAAATCCTTCTGCTTGCTACCAGGCTTTATCGCCTTTGGTTGTTCTATGGAGAGCCCTTCTAAGAGCCACCTGAATTCCTGTCTTGTGAGTGACCGCACTTCGGAAGCATTCCGTGGCCACTGGAAACGACCACTTCCATCAAGCCTCTTTAACAGAAGAACAAAGCCATCCTTATCAAAGTGTAGTGCTTTTAGCTTTCGGCTATCATGCCCACAGAAGAGATAAAGTGCATTGGAGTATGGATCCATCTGATAGGTATCCCGAATGATCGACATTAAGCCATCAAAACTTTTCCTCATGTCCGTCCTACCACAAATCACAAAGATTTTTGATACAGCGGACAGATATCCTAACACAGTCTTTGCAGCGCGGTGATGGTATTTGCAGCGCGGTGATGGTATTTGCGATTGTTTCACCTGCTGCAGCATTCGTGATCTCTACCCGAATGCCATGAACGGTCAAGCGGATTACTATATCACCAGCGAACTCCAATGAATTGTTCAGGGCCGGTGTATGGATAGGTGAGGAGTCCGAATCCGAAATCCGAAGTTGGACTACTTCCTGCTTACCATGAACCACTGGAAGCGTAGCTTCTGGTATTGCACAGGCACTGTCTCGAAACCTTCGGATATGATAATAAAAGCTGCTGCGTTGAATATGATGCTGATCACACCAGTCTTTGTCACTCATTCCGCTGGTGCGGCATTCCTGTACGAGCTCCAGCCATTCTTGATTGGTACGTCTTGGCTGTCTCTGTTCTTTTAGAACCATTCTTGTCCGACTCCTTTAAGTTTATTAGAGTGAATAAGGACAGTGACCAAAACAGATATGAACTAAACAAGTCCTAAGTCCTAAATCCCAGAACAGGAGAATTAACACTCTTGTACAAGAATTATCTCATGGATTTGGATTATTGAAAAACCGGTGGGTTATTCATCGCTTACGATAAATCTATTGTTTCCACTATATATATAAAAATATAAAAGTATAAGGAGAACATTTATTATGGATAATATTAAAGAAATTAGACTTGCAGTATTAATCGATGCTGAAAATGTACCCTATAGTAATATAAAAGGTGTAATGGAGGAAATCGCTAAATATGGAACACCCACAATAAAGCGTATCTATGGTGATTGGACAAAGACCAATGTCTCCGGCTGGAAGAGTGTTCTACTTGAAAATGCAATTACGCCAATTCAGCAATACAGTTATACAAGTGGGAAAAATTCCTCGGACTCAGCAATGATAATTGATGCGATGGATATTTTGTATACTGATAAAGTAGAAGGTTTTTGTATTATTTCCAGCGATAGTGATTTTACAAGACTTGCCATAAGATTAAGAGAAGCCGGCATGAAAGTTTTTGGAATAGGAGAGCGAAAAACGCCTAATCCTTTTATTGTAGCATGTGATAAATTTACATACATTGAGATAATTGGTTCAAAAATTTTACATGATCCGGATAACTTCGAAACCAAAAAAGATAATATTTCTTTAAAACAAACGAATGATGCCATAATAAAAATAGAAGAAGACATTATTTCATTAATTTCCAATACTATTATTGATGTTGCGGATGAACAAGGTTGGGCATTTATTGGAGATGTTGGAAATCTAATACAAAGAAAGCAACCGGATTTTGATGTACGTAATTTTGGTTTTACAAAAATAACTCCTCTGATAAAGGCCTTAAAGCAATTCGAAATTGATGAGAGGGAGACAAGCAATAGCAGAATTAAGCACATTTATGTTAGAAATAAAAAATAAAGTTCGCCTTGCGAGGGGAATAAAAAGGTTGGCCTGCCGGAAATCACAGAAAGGTGCTACCCATTCAATATCTCCTCATAAACAAAACACTCCGTAATATGATCATTGACCATACCGGTAGCTTGCATGAACGCATACATTATGGTCGAACCAACAAACTTAAAGCCCATTTTCTTCAAATCTTTGCTCAACTTATCGGAGAGTGGGGTACTTACGGGTAAATCACCGTGTTTCTCCCAATGACCTGTAATAGGCGCATAATCCACATATCCCCATATGAATTTGTCAAAACTCCCGTATTCTTCTATAACACTTAAAAATAACTTGGCATTGATCACAGCCGCATTGATTTTTAAGTGATTTCTTATTATTTTTTCGTTTGCCAGGAGCTCCTGAATTTTTGCATCACCATAAAGGGCTACCTTATTAGGATCAAACCCATCAAAAGCCTCTCGGAATGCTACTCTCTTATTAAGCACGGTTATCCAGGTGAGTCCTGCTTGCATACCTTCTAAAATAAGCATTTCAAACAGCTTGATATCATCATGTACAGGCCGTCCCCATTCGTTGTCATGATAGTCTATGTATATGGGGGTATTTCCTGCCCAAGAGCATCTTTTCTTTTCATTCATAAAGACTGTCCTCCATTTTTTGTTCGAAAAGAACTTCTTTCTTTAGGCTCTTTTCGGAAACATTGTGATAATATTTGAGTATTAGAAAGCTACCTAATTTAGGAGGCTCTAAATTTATTGATGAAAAACAAGAAATATGCTGCTATAGTTTTGGTACTAAAAATGCTTATTATCTAGGTTTATATTTGTTTTGAAATTCCTGCTTTGCGGCCTTGGAATATTTTTCAACAAATGCTAATTTAGCTACGGAGTATCCATTAGGCTGCCCATTTGGCATGCGTTCGATAATACCGTTTTCAATGTCCTTTAGTATATTTAGTTTTAGTTTCCCATATTCGGTTCTCACTTCAGGATTTGCTATAAGATAATCTCTAAAATATAATTCAGCCCAATTTCCCAAATATCTGACATGGAGGAAACAAACTTTTTCTGCATACCCGTCAGAAGAAAAGCCTTTACCAAGCAATAATCTCATCGGGTCGTCATTTCGAAAGAAAATTTCATCACCATATCCGATTACTTTTAAATCATCAATCAGCTTTGTAACATTACAACAACCGTCAATTTCCAATAAAATATCTATTATTGGCTTCGCTATCAAACCTTCGACCGCACTACTTCCTATATGGCTAATTCGTGCAATATCTTCGGCTTTTACGGCGTTTAAAATGTTTTGCTTTTCAATTTCATACCAATCTTTATAATTTGCGTTATATTCTTTTAAAATTATTGGGAACGTTTTTATCCATTCATCAGTTGACAATTCAGATACTTTCTTTTTCATAGTTGATACTCCTCGTCTATTATATAAAATATCAGTACTGTACGACGTTAAACAAGTATTTATTAATATTACCACATCTTTCCACTAAAATAAACAGAGCATATTTAAACAATAATTTTGAAAGTAACCACTTTATTTACGAAAAGAACCTTCTTTAAATTAATATGCATATGTTTCAAGCTAACAATCTGCTTTCAAGAACGAACTTGAGATAAGAGTTGTGTCCGACTAACTTACACATGAATAACAGTCTGTCTTGCAATATAATCAAACAGTAGAAATATTTTCTAAGGTGTAGTTGTTTTCTCAAGATCAACGATATCATTTATATAATGCACAGGAGGTAATATGCATGGACTATCGTCTACTTGGCTTCTTCAGCGGTTTTCCCAACTATCGCTTTCCCCACGATGTGGCTAAACGGCTTAGCGAGGAACTGACACATCGCGACAGCCTTGTCTTTGTGAGCGCTTGGCCAAAGGATCACGCAAGAAATGACAGTGATTCGGCCGGTATGCATGGCATGTTTGAGGAATGTAACATATCTTTCGCACGGCACTATGTAATTGATAACCGGATGGAAGCTTCTCATGCCATGCAATTGATTTGAATTTAAATGATATCGCAAGGTATAAGCATCACAAACGTTTATTCAGATTAATTCAATAAAGTAAAACATCTGACTCTCGCACTATGACAAGGTGCGAGATTTTTTTGCTAAATGTTCTCTCTTTACACAGAACATCAGTTCTGATATAATAGATTTAAAGGAGAACATATGTATGGGAAAAGTGATCTTTCATATTGATGTCAACTCGGCTTTCCTTAGTTGGGAAGCCGTTTATCGACTCCACATTCTTGGAGAAAAAACGGACTTACGTGAGATACCGTCAGCAGTTGCAGGTGACATTAAGAAGAGGCATGGAATCATTCTTGCCAGATCGTTACCTGCCAAGAAGTTCGGCGTAAGGACAGGAGATACAATTAATGATGCGAAGCGTTTGTGCCCGGAGCTTAAGCTGGTGTCGCCGCATTATGATTTATATGATACCAGCTCGAAGGCATTTATGGGGATACTCTGTGGATTTTCACCCTGTGTGGAACAGTATTCGGTGGATGAAGCTTACTGCGATATGACGGGAACCATTGGCTTATACGGGTCTGCGGTAATAGCGGCAAATTTGATTAAAGACAGGATTGCAAATGAGCTGGGTTTCACGGTCAATGTCGGAATATCCTCCAACAAGCTATTGGCTAAGATGGCCTCGGATTTTAAGAAGCCGAATCTGGTGCATACGCTGTTTCCGGAGGAGATGGAGAGGAAACTGTGGAAGCTTCCGGTGGAGGAGCTGTTCTATGTAGGCCATGCGACGAAGAAGAAGCTTCATGACTTAGGGATTCATACGATTGGGGAGCTGGCAAGGACAGATCTTAATATTTTGCGTGCTCATTTTAAGAAATACGGTGAGGTTATCTATGCCTTTGCCAATGGAATTGATGTATCCGTGGTATCGGAGGAGGTGGCGCCGAACAAAGGCTACGGCAATTCAACCACCATTGCCTTTGATGTAGACCGGGAGGGACCGGCCAAGATGATATTGTTGTCTTTGGCGGAGACGGTCTGTACCAGACTGCGGGCTGACAGCGTGATGGCGACCGTGGTGGCGGTGAGTATTGTTGATTCGCAGTTTCACCATGCTTCGCATCAGATGACGCTGCTTAGTGCAACAAATACGACGAATGAGATTCACAGGGCAGCCTGCCGATTGTTTGATGAATTATGGGAGGGTTCACCGATTCGAAATCTTGGAATTCACACCAGCAAGGTAGTCAGTGGAAATTTAAGCAGACAGATTAATTTGTTTGATATGAACCGATATGAGAGGCTGTCTAAACTGGATGCAGCTGTGGATAAGGTAAGGGATCGTTATGGGACTGATTCTATTATGAGAGCAATCTTCTTGGAGAACCCGGTATATCACATGGCCGGAGGTATCCCGCCGGAGAAGCGAAAGCCTGATTATGGAGAAGAAAGTAAAGCATGAATAGTTTTGTACCGCTGCAGGGCAGCGGAATGGAGGTTAGCAATGTTTCATATGCCTGTGGATGTAAATGCAACATTTAATGTGCAGGGCAAGATTAAGCCCATTTACATTCGTCTGGAGGACGAGCAACATGTCCTGCAGACCTATAAAATTGAAAGCATTATATTCAGTAGGGAAGAGAATTATGCAGGGATTTCGACACTACTCTTTTGCTGTAATATACTTGTGGGAGATTGTATGCAGATGATAAACATGAAATACCACATTAAGACGCATCAATGGGTATTAATCAATAATTAATAAAATGACATATTCGACAAAATAAAGTATTTATGTGATGAATATGTGTGAAAAATGTCTAATAATGTGATATAATGCATACATGAATATATAGATGTTGCTTGACAATGGCAAAATACAAAACTATATGATGGAGGCATAATGTTATGACAAAAAAATTGAACAATTTGAAGGTAAGGACAAAGGTAATTGTTTTAGCAGTATTACTACTGGCAATAGCAGTAATAATTACAGGAATATCAATTTTGAATGAAGTGAACGCAAGTCAGGATAAGATGATTAGTTCGGAGAAAAGTATACGGGAAAGCTATGATAAAAATATTAGAAATCAAGTAGAAAATGTAATATCATTGCTGCAGGGTATCTATGACAAACAGATGGCCGGTGAGTATACGGAGCAGCAAGCCAAGAAGCTGGCAGCTGATATGGTCAGAAGCTTAACATATGAGGGTAAAGGTTATTTTTGGATTGATACCTATGAGGGCGATAATGTAGTGCTCTTAGGGAATGATACGGAAGGAACAAATCGTATAGATTATAAAGATATTAAAGGTGCCTATATCGTAAAGAATTTTATTGAAGCAGGTAAAAATGGTGGTGGTTATATTGATTATTGGTTCCCGAAGGCCGGTGAGACAGAGCCCTCGCCGAAAAGAGGATATACGTTAGCTTTCGAACCCTATCAATGGGTGGTTGGCACGGGTAATTATACGGATTATATAGATGCTGAAATCAGTGCACTTGATAAACAGGAAAAGGATAGTTTGACAGGTAACGTTGTTGATTTCGGTATTATATTCTGCATTTCGATAGTTATAGCAATCGGTTTTGCAGTCTACATGTCGAGGAGGCTGAATAAGGACTTTATTATTATCAATCAACATGTTAATACACTTGCTACCGGTAATTTTAATGTGCAATTGCCGCAGAAATTTGTGATGCGAAAAGATGATTTCGGAGTCTTAGCTTCAAATCTTGAGATGATGAGGGAATCAGTTGCTAAGTTTGTTAGTAGTACAAAGCAGGAGGCAGACAGTATTACGAATGTAGTTGAATCAATCAACGGGAATGTAAAAGAGCTTAACGGAAACATTGAGGAGGTAGCGGCAACAACTGAGGAGCTTGCAGCCAGTATGGAGGAAACCGCGGCATCTGCTCAGGCAATGTCGGAAACTTCGACTGAAATTGAGGCTGCATCAAGATCAATCGCACGGAAATCACAGGAGGCAGCACTAAAAGCGGTCGAGATAAGCAAACGTGCGTCGGACACCAGAGAGGATGTTCAGCATACTCAGAATCAGGCAAAAGAGATGGGTATAGAAATTGAAAGGAAGCTCCAAAAAGCCTTAGAACAGGCAAAGATAGTTGCTGAAATAAGTGTGTTATCGGATGCAATTATGGGAATAACCGCACAAACCAATTTATTAGCGCTAAATGCTGCAATCGAAGCGGCAAGAGCCGGAGAAAGCGGTAAAGGCTTTGCTGTTGTTGCAGATGAGATACGACATTTGGCTGATCAATCAAAAAATGCGGTAGTTAAGATTCAGAGTATAACAGGTGAGGTAACCGAAGCAGTAAATAATCTTTCTGACAATGCGAGGGCGCTACTGGAATATGTTTCAAATGACATTGCCACAAGCTTCCAAAGATTTATCAATGTGTCAGACGTCTATAAAGAGGATGCTATGTATGTTGATGGATTGGTGACTGACTTTAGTGCCACTTCTGAAGAATTATTAGCATCGATAGAGAGCATTATCGTGGCGGTAAATGAAGTTGCCCATGCAGCTATGGAAGGAGCAGCAGGAACTGGAAATATTGCTGAAAAAATAACAGCAATAACAGATAAATCATTAGAAGTCACAAAAGAGGTGGGGCTCTCAAAGGAAAGCTCGGAACGATTAAAAAATGAACTGTCCAATTTTACCATTGAATAGTGAGATAAACTATAAATATGAAATACAATAATACAGGAGCACAAATTTACCGCATCACCTAGCTTGCAGCATTCTCTTTTCACTGGCTTCAAAGTAGGCATCGTCTATCTCGATTCCGATAAAGCGACGGTTTAATGCTCTTGCTGCGATACCGGTGGAGGCAACGCCCATAAAAAGATCCAGAACAATATCATGTTCGTTGCTGGCGACCTCAATAATTTGATTAAGAACGGCGATAGGCTTCTGAGTGGGATGCTTCGGAGTTTTAAGCCGTTCTTTTCCCATGCAAATCGGACTTTCAATGAAGTTATGCATCCTATTTTGTCTTGTAAAATTCCAGGTATGCCCCTTATTCCACATGCAGACAATCAGTTCACAGCTGTTAAGAAATGAGGATTTACGGATGTTAGGTACGGGATTGGTTTTATGCCATACCATGAACTGAAAGGTATCGAATTCATTATCGAAAGCTTCATGCCATTTACCAATCATATTGTAGCTGGTGAAGATAAATATATTACCGGTGGGTGAAAGTACCCGTTTAAACAGATCGATAAAATCGAAGGGGTCAAGCTCCTTTAAGTCCCAGGTTGCCACATCGTTATTAATTTCATTTCTCCACCCAAATACCATATTACCGGTGGAGTATTTTGCAAGGTTGTAGGGTGGATCGCATAGAATAAGCTCAATACTGCTATCCGGGATCTCTTTCAGCTTCACCGTGCAGTCACCGTGCAGTAGTAGATATTTATCTATGGAATCGATATCTATCATTTTGAAATCCCTCCAACCCATTATTGGATAAGTATAACATGAAAACGGTAAAATGGAAATAATTAACATTTATATTTTCCCGTATTAGTAAATTGCAAAAATATATTATGGGTAAGCGAAGGGTAGGAGAAAAAGATTGACGAAAAGAGGCTTTTGCAAAATAGCCAAAAAATACAAGCTATATATGCAAAAGCCCCTTAGTATCAAGAATTAGTTCATGTCATTATATTTGCGTTCCAACGTAGCCACGAGCTCTTGGTAATGCTTTTGGATACTGCCCTTTTCGGATGAATATATAAAACATGCCAGGACCTGTTGAATTATATAAAACATATACGAATATGTCACAAATTATTTGCATCTTATGATATCTCAACTTCTCTAATCCGGTAAGTCTTTGCGTCAACCTTCTCGAAGGAGTAACCAAGCTCGCTCACCAGGCCTTCCAGCCAAGCATCCCTAAGCTCATAGTAAATGTTTATATCACCTCCGACTTCTTCCCAATAGGGTGTATGAATACATAGTTCTCTTGTCCACACAACTTCGCTATCGCTCTGTTTAATGGTCCGGTTGGCATGGTCGCAGGGCATTCCGTCCAATAAATTATCATTAATAGCTTTATAAATTCCTTCCGCATTCAAACGAAATTCCTTTAAGGTTATTGCAAGATGAATCCCCTTTTTATTCAACAGAGCAAGAAGAGAATTCTTCGTCTCCGGATATTTCCCAAGAAGAGTTGTGACACAGTAAGCATATTTATATTCCACCTGGGACACCCGATCCTGAAGCCATCCATGGAGGTTGCAGTGGTCGATTATTTCCTCCAGGGGTTTGTTTTCAAAGAATCCGAAACGTATGTTGCACTCAGTCTCCAGAGCAAGATCGTAATTTTGATTTAGCAAATAGATTTCGTCAATGATTTCCTGTTGTAATTGAATTTTATTATATAACCAATGATGAATAGGTCCTAAAAAAGCACTCATGTGGTATCCTCTCATTCCTATCATACTTAGACAAGGGTAAAAGTATTTGATTTACAGAAAACTCTACCGGAGAAAATCTGCGTCTCTCCGGTAGAGTTTCCAAATCATAATAAATTATTCTAAAAATAACTTGAGGTCATCATCTACTGTACCGATGCCTGCGATACCGAAGGTTTCTACCAGAACCTTTGCCACATTCGGAGATAGGAAGGCAGGAAGAGTAGGTCCTAAATGAATTTTCTTCACGCCTAAGTGGAGCAGCGCAAGAAGGACTATGACAGCTTTTTGCTCATACCAGGCAATGTTATAGGCAATCGGAAGCTCATTGATATCCTCAAGTCCGAATACTTCCTTTAATTTGAGGGCAATCACAGCGAGGGAGTAGGAATCGTTACACTGACCAGCGTCGAGAACTCTTGGTATTCCACCGATATCACCCAAATCAAGTTTGTTATATTTATATTTAGCACAGCCTGCCGTGAGAATTACGGTATCCTTTGGAAGTGCCTTTGCAAAGTCTGTATAATAATTTCTGGATTTCTGGCGGCCGTCACAACCTGCCATGACAAAGAATTTGCGGATGGCACCGGATTTAACTGCATCAACTATCTTATCGGCCAATGCAAGTACCTGATTGTGAGCAAAGCCGCCGATGATTTCACCCTCTTCAATTTGAATCGGAGCGTCACAGGTTTTCGCAAGTTCGATAATCTTAGTAAAATCCTTATGACCGTTTTCATCCTTTTCAATATGTGTACAGCCTGTTACCCCGGAGGCTCCGGTGGTGAATAATCTGTCTTTATAGGAAACGGCAGGAGGTACGACACAGTTAGTGGTCATCAGAATCGGGCCACGGAAGCTTTCGAATTCTTCCTTTTGCTTCCACCATGCATTACCATAGTTGCCTACAAAGTTATCATATTTCTTGAAAGCAGGGTAGTAGTGGGCAGGAAGCATCTCGGAGTGAGTATACACATCAACACCGGTTCCTTTCGTCTGTTCTAAGAGTAACTCAAGATCCTTTAAATCATGACCGGAGATAAGAATTCCGGGTTTTGTTCCGACACCGATATTAACTTTGGTAATCTCGGGATTGCCGTAGCTTCCGGTGTTGGCGGAGTCAAGAAGTGCCATGCCGTCCACACCGAATTTACCGGTCTCAAGAGTTAGGGCAATTAAGGCGTCTGCACTTAAGTTGTCATCCAGTGTTGCTGCCAGTGCTCTCTGTAGGAAGGCGCAAATCTCATCACTCTCAGAGCTTAACTCGTTTGCGTGCTTAAGGTAGGCAGCAAGACCCTTGAGACCATAGATGATTAGCTCTCTTAGGCTTCGAATGTCTTCATTTTCGGTAGTCAAGACACCTACGGTGGCAGCTTTTTCTTCCAGTGCCGTTCTTGTGTCAGCTGACCACAGGGCAGCAGGGGTAAGGGTGGAAGCATCCAAGATCTGTTTGAGTAATAGGTTTTTAATACTTAAGGTTTCAATTACTCGCTTGTAGAAAATCTCATCATCAAAATTAGCATTTGTGATGGTTGTAAACAGATTAACGGTGATATAATGATTGATTTCCGGGGTTATATTTGATCCCTGCGCTCTAAGTTGGGTCGTCACTTCACTTAAACCCTTGGTTACATAGATAAGCAGATCCTGCATTTTAGCTAAATCGGGAGATTTTCCACAAACTCCGAACTGGGTACAACCCTGGCAACCGGCGGTCTCCTGACATTGATAACAAAACATTTTATTCTCCATTGCTATTCTCCTTTGAATTCATGACAAGCGAATTGGTTACAACTCACTTGTTTATGATTGATTTTTGTGAACATCCTGAGTATAATACAGATATATATTGAGCAATGTAGCCATGGCTACATTGTAAAATAAAATATTTTATTGATTCATGACATATCCTAGAAGCGTCTTATGATGTGCAAATCAATATAGTTACAGTAATGATAAATTGAAGGAGGCGCTATGGAGAATTATACGGTTTTAAAAGAATGTGCTTTATTTCGAGGAATTGATGAAACACAGCTTTTACCGCTGATGCAGTGCATGAATGCCCGGACTCGGAACTATCAGGCGGAGGAATACATCTTCCTCTCCGGAAATGTAATAGATTATGTAGGTGTTATACTGACAGGAAGTATCGAGATTATAAAAGAAAATCTGTCAGGAAACAAGCATATTGTAGCTGTCTTAAGTGCTTCTGATCTATTTGCGGAGGGAATTGTATGTACGGCAGATCGTGTAGCGCCGGTAAGTGTGAGGGCAAGAGAAGCGGTACAGATAGTTCTGATTCCATATGAAAGGGTCATCAAATCCTGTGGTAACAGCTGTACGTTCCATATCAGACTGATTCAGAATATGATGGTTGTCCTTGGTGAGAAGAATAGGAACCTTAACCACAAGATGGAGCTCCTCGTATTAAAAGGAATGCGGGATAAGCTGTCCAGTTACCTGTTAAGCGAGGCGGAAAAAAATAAAAACGTTATTTTTGAGATAAAATTAAATCGAAATGAGCTGGCCGATTATTTGAATGTTGCCCGTACCTCCATGTGCAGAGAGCTTGCACGTATGAAGGAGGAGGCTTTGATTGATTATTATGGAACCAGCTTCAAGCTGATAGATCAGAAGAAGTTAATAAAAGGGCTGGAAAGTAGGTAAGTAAACACTATTGCAAATGTATAATATAGTTAATGAGTGACATGAAATGACATTCATTTACGAAATATATGATAAAAATAGGAAATTAGGACTATTAAATAGAAAAAACAAAGAGTATAATTAGTATAATTACGTTATGTCATTGCCGGGTTTACCGCTACGAATGATTGGGGTGAAAAATCATATGAAAAAGAGAAAACTAATCGGAGTCATAATATCCGAGGTTGAGGAATTATACCAGCACAGGCTTTTGGGTGGTATTATTACTCAGTGCTATGCTTTGGATTATGATGTAGCTATTTTTTCTACTTTTATCAGAAATTCCGGCCTACCTGAATATAAGATGGGCGAAAAGAATATATACAATCTTATTAATTTTGAGCTTTTTGACGGGATTATCGTAGCCGGAATCACGCTGGCAGCCGATAACCTGCCGCAAGAGATTGAAAAAATGCTTTTAAATAATTGTAAGTGCCCGGTGCTTTATATAGATCTAGCCTCTGCGTATTATCCATATATTTATACAAATGACAGAAAGGCCATGGAGCAGTTGACCGATCATCTAATCGAACGGCATGGAGTGAGTGATATCTTTTGTCTGGCAGCGGATCCGAAATCCCTCTCTACGATTAATCGTGTGGCGGGATTTAAGGATTCCTTAAGTAGGCACGGGATACCCATCGATGAAGATCGCATAAGTTATGACGGAGAATTCTATTATCCCGGCGGAGAAAGACTTGCACGGGATATTATAAGCGGTAAGATAATTAAGCCGGAAGCAGTTATGTGTATCAGTGACTGTATGGCTATCGGGTTTGTAAATGAAATGACAAAGAATGGATTTCATGTACCCGAGGATATCCTTGTAACAGGATTTGATGCTACCGATGAGGCGGCTTTTTGCAGCACGGTAATTACTACGTATTTAGCTCCGATTATGCAGACCGGAGCTGAAGCTGTCTGTGAATTGACAAGACTTATGACCGGGGTACGGCCAGAGCTTACAAGTGTCAGTAAAGGTCATCTTGAAATCGGACAAAGCTGCGGGTGCAATGATGTAAACTTTATGAAGCGGAGTAGCTTTAACCGACTGAAGAAAAAAAATGAGGAGTATACGATTTTGTTGGACAGCTATATGATGGAGTCACTGGCAGCCGTAGCAGATTTTGATGAATGTATTAAAAAGTTCTGTCAGTATTTGTATCTGGTCAAGGATTGCTCGGATTACTATCTTTGTCTGTGCAATAACTGGGATGGAAGTGCTCATAATTATAGCTCAGATAAGGAGAAAACACTCACCGTCGGCTATACGAATAAAATGTCATTAGCCTTGGTTAATGAAAATGAGGAAATGGTTGGTAGTCAGGATACGTTTTTCACCAAAGACATGTTACCTGATTTGTGGAAGGAGAGGGAGAAGCCCAAAGCGTACTATTTTACGCCCCTTCATTTTAATGAAAATACAATTGGCTATTCTGTTCTTACTTACGGAGATAAGGTAAAGGTATTTAATATTATCTACCGTAACTGGAGCAGGAATATTATGAATATACTGGAATTTAATCGCACACACAGGAGATTGTATCGTACTTCCTTCCGTGATGTTCTCACCGGAATCTACAACCGCAGGGGTCTGGATCAGAACCTGCCAAATTTAATCAATGAAGCAATTACCCAGAAAAAAAAGCTAATGATCATTATGTCCGATCTTGATAATCTGAAATCCATTAATGACCAGTACGGACATCAGGAGGGGGATAATATCATAACGGTTGTAGCAAATGCGTTTCAAAGTTGCAGCAGGGGAAATGATATCTGTGCCAGGATCGGGGGAGATGAATTCCTAGTAGCAGGTGTGGAGGATGATGATGTTTCGCAGGATCGTTATATGACTGCGGTAAAGGAATACATAGAGAAATATAATATGAAATCAAAGAGACCATATCGAATAGAGATCAGTATGGGTTCGGTATGCGATTATATAACCGATGATCAAGATATTAAAATCATGATAGACCAGGCTGACCATATCATGTATAAGAATAAGGCAATTAATAAACGAAGGTATAAAAGATAAGTACCGAGGGGCTTGCACAAGAAAACTGCAACAGACCCTCGGTACATCTATTTAAGCAATGCGGGTTCAAGTTCACTGTAATCAGCGAGAAATTGTAAAGAGTCAATTTTAACGGATTCCTTTGCATACAGGGCACAATTGTATAGGGATAATACATTGGATAAAAAAGGAGTCTCTTTGCAAATACCGAAGGAAAGTGTTATATCATTTTGTTTTTGAAAACTGGAGATTTCTTCAGTTAACTGTATAACCAGTAAAGCAACGTCGATATCTTTAAAGTTTTCCAGAAATACGGCGAAAGTATCAGAGGTTAAGGGACAAAATAGATTTGGCTCGGGTATATATGCTTTTAATATATCTTGAACATAACAGGTCAGTTCTAACTCGGTTATAGGTCCGTAATCAGCGGTGATATCACTAAGATGATTAAGACCAAAGACAATCATAATGTGAGGCCCGTTATTTCTGCTATTATATAACATCCGTTCTGCGGATATTTTAAAATGAGCAGCGTGAGAATTTAAAGGTAAAATAGTTTCATAATATGTCATTTGTATTAGCCTCGCTTTCGGTCAGTGGATACTTGGTAGCGGAAAGCATAGTACGACCCTGTAATTTTGAGAAATTGCAACTGGCTGCCGATTCTTAAAAAGATTAGGCCCTATAGCTTTGCGTCGCTACCTTTCAGTAGGTTTGCCAAAGATAAATGTCAAATTGATTTTACTATAATCCCCTTTGACTGTACAGTAAAAGTAATAAAAATAGGACTAATTACTTCCGAATATATTCAAAAACTGTAAAAGAAACAGGGTATGGATGCAATTGTCATTGATAAGACATTTGTATCTGTACCCTGTTTCTTTTACAGGAGTTTACTCCGAAAGGGATTGTTCAAGCTGTCACCACAGGGGAAGCAAATCACTCTATCCGGAGTTCTGATTTTGTTATTATTTATGGGAGATTGCCTGTACATGGCTTTTAATCGCATCAAAACTTTCCTTACTGATTACATGCTCTATTTTACACGCGTCTTCCGAGGCAGTTTTTGCATCAACGCCAAGCTTTTCCAGCCAGACGGAAAGAAGCTGGTGTCTTTCTAAAATCATGTCGGCAGTTTTTTTGCCCTTGTCTGTAAGATAGATAAAGCCGGCATCTGTGACAGTAATATATTCCTTCTCGCGTAGGTTCTTCATAGCTACACTGACACTGGATTTTTTATAGCCAAGTTCAGTCGCAATATCAATGGAACGAACGACGGGCAGACTTTTACTAAGCATTAAGATGGTTTCAAGATAATTCTCAGTTGATTCATTATAATTCATAAGAATTCCCCATTTTCATATTGTTATCGTTAGTTAGTGGTATAGAACTTCAATCCAGTATAGCATAGTACGGATAAGATTTCAAACTGTAACGTTTTCATTAGGAACCTTTATTATGAACATTGACAATTCACATGGGTTAGAATATACTAACCAGCAAGCGAATTGAAAATGATTATAAAAAAAATATTCGTATGGAGAGCAAAGGATGAAGGACTATTCAGATGGTAAACCCAGTATAAGAGAAGTTGATTATCATGAGATAATAGAGTGTATCGTAAGCGCCTTGGATGCAAAAGATACTTATACGGCAGGACATTCACAGAGAGTAAGTGATATGGCTTTGAAGGTATGCATGCTGATTGGGCTAAATGAGAAAAGCACAGAGCAGATACATATTGCAGCACATTTACATGATATAGGGAAAATAGGTGTACCGGATGCAGTGCTAAACAAAGCGGAAAGATTGACGGAAAAGGAGTGGGAGGAAATTAAAAAGCATCCAATTACAGGAGCTGAAATATTGAGCAAATCCAGGCATTTGAATGAGCTTAAGGATATAGTTTTGTATCATCATGAACGATATGACGGGAAAGGATATCCGGAGGGATTGCAGGGGGAAAGAATTCCTGTAGGGGCCAGAATTATAGCAATCTGTGATTCCATCGATGCAATGACTTCGAGTAGAAGTTATAGAGAAGCGAATACCAATGAATACTGTTATGATCAAATCAAGAATAATCTGGGAATTATGTATGACCCAATCATCGGAGCATATGTGTTGGAGCATTGGGATGGAATAATTGATAAAAAATAAATAAAGTTATTGACAACTAATTGAGGTAAGTATATACTAACCATAGATTTTAAATGATACCAGAAATGGATTGTATTGAGAAAGTTGGTGATTGGGATGCCTTTAACAATGGCAAGAGTTGGTGAGAAAAATGAAATCAAGAAAGTCGGCGGTAAGGAAGAAACCAGAAGGTTTCTTAATAATTTGGGCTTTATAACAGGCGGTTTTGTTACAGTTGTATCTGAAATCGGTGGCAATGTGATAGTTAACGTTAGGGAATCCAGAGTAGCAATCGGAAAAGATATGGCTGCCAAAATAATAATATGATTTAGTGATAGCGCAAAGCGCCATAATGGAGGTGAATATGAAAACACTCAGGGATATAAAATGTGGTGAGACGGCCAAGGTAATCAGATTAAATGGGGTAGGTGCCATAAAGAGGCGCATCATGGATATGGGTATAACAAAAGGAACAGATGTCTTTGTAAGAAAGGTAGCTCCACTGGGCGATCCGATTGAGGTCACAGTGAGAGGATACGAACTATCACTGCGGAAAGCGGATACAGAAATGATCGAAGTGGAATAGCTTTTTTTTATGCAGCACGGTTAGCCAACACTAATCAAAGTAAGTTATATGGTACTGGCCAATGAATCATAAGAAATGGAGTGAAGAGATGTCGATTAGAATAGCACTTGCAGGAAATCCAAACAGCGGGAAAACAACATTATTTAATGCCCTCACCGGTTCCAATCAATTTGTTGGAAACTGGCCGGGAGTTACGGTTGAAAAAAAGGAAGGAAGGCTAAAGAACCATAAAGATGTTGTGATTATGGATCTTCCGGGAATTTATTCACTATCACCGTACACACTGGAAGAGGTTGTAACACGTAATTATTTAATGAATGAAAGGCCGGATGCAATTCTCAATATCGTTGATGGTACAAACATCGAGAGAAACCTATATCTTTCCACACAGCTTATGGAACTCGGAATTCCGGTTATCATGGCAATCAATATGATGGATGCTGTCGAGAAGAACGGAGATCGGATACATCTCGACAAATTAAGCAAGAAGCTTGGTTGTGAGGTGGTCCCGATATCAGCGCTTAAGGGTACCGGAATCATACAGGCAGCTGAGAAGGCAATTAAGCTTGCCGAGGAAAAAAAGGCGACTCCCGCCGTACATAGCTTTTCACCCCAAGTTGACAGTGTGTTAAATCGAATTGAAGTTAAAATAGGATCGCAAATACCGGATGAGCAGAAAAGGTTTTTTGCAATAAAGCTTTTGGAAAGAGATGAAAAGATTGAGGCACAGATGAAACAGGTGCCGGATATATCCGCAGAGATTGAACTGATAGAAGCTGAAATGGAGGATGATACGGAAAGTATCATTACAAACGATCGGTATCTGTATATCTCGTCCATTATTAAGGAGTGTTATACAAAGAAAAGCAGAGGAAAATTAAGCAATTCTGATAGAATTGATCAAGTGATTACAAACAGATGGCTGGCACTGCCCATCTTCATGGCAATCATGTTTATCGTATATTATGTTTCCGTAACTTCAGTAGGCACAATAGCCACGGATTGGGCGAATGACGGAGTTTTTGGTGATGGGTGGCATTTATTTGGAATAGAGGCGATATGGATTCCGGGTATTCCGGTATTGATAGAAAATGTCCTGAATGCAATCGGTTGTGCAGCTTGGCTCCAGGGGCTTATTCTGGATGGAATGGTTGCAGGTGTCGGTGCAGTGTTAGGCTTTGTACCGCAGATGCTGATTCTCTTTGCCTTCCTGGCATTTCTTGAGGCCTGCGGTTACATGGCGAGAGTAGCATTTATCATGGATCGTATCTTCCGTAAGTTTGGCTTATCCGGGAAATCCTTTATCCCTATGTTGATTGGAAGTGGATGTGGAGTGCCCGGTATTATGGCTTCCCGTACGATTGAAAATGACAGAGATAGAAAAATGACGATAATGACCACCACCTTTATCCCCTGCGGAGCCAAACTTCCCATTATAGCATTAATAGCCGGTGCAATCTTTCATGGGGCTTGGTGGGTTGCACCGAGCGCATATTTTGTTGGAATATCAGCCATCATATGCTCCGGCATTATATTGAAGAAAACTAAAATGTTTGCCGGAGATACGGCACCCTTTGTTATGGAGCTGCCTTCCTACCACATGCCTACGCTCAGAAATATACTTGCCAGCATGTGGGAACGCGGATTGTCCTTTATTAAAAAAGCCGGAACAATCATCTTGTTGTCTACTATTTTCGTGTGGTTTACGGAAAACTTCGGTTTTACGAACGGATCCATTGGTATGGTAGAGGACATGAATGATAGTATCCTTGCAGTGATCGGAAGTATGCTGGCATTTCTCTTCGCTCCGCTTGGATGGGGGGACTGGAAGTCAGCTGTAGCTGCCATAACCGGATTGATTGCAAAGGAGAATGTGGTGGGCACCTTCGGAATACTTTTTGGTTTTGGAGAGGTAACAGAGAACGGGTCACAAATTTGGGGCTCACTTGCCGGTAATATGACAGCAGCCGCAGCCTATTCCTTCCTGGTATTCAATTTACTCTGTGCACCATGCTTTGCGGCAATGGGAGCGATAAAACGCGAAATGAACAACGTGAAATGGTTCTGGATTGCAATCGGATACCAGACCGGCTTGGCTTATGTGGTATCACTTTGTATCTATCAAATTGTCACGTTAATTACAACCGGCAATTTTGGTATCGGAGCACTGGTTGCATTCGTATTAGTCGCAGGTCTTTGCTATCTGATTTTCAGACCTTATAAACAAAATCAATGAAGGAGGCATTATGGGAACGGCTATAACAGGAATAGTAATATTAATTATCATAGCATTGATTATCAGTAGTATGGTTAAGAGTAAAAGGAACGGAAAATCCATTCAGTGCGGCAACGACTGTAAGCATTGCGGCGGACATTGCAACCATTGATTATAGGTATCTTATATCTTGCAGTATGGAGGATTTATCGGAGTCCGATTCCCCTGTAAGAATTGTAATCTGCTCTTTTGGTATCCTTAAATTGACATTTTTCAGGTTGAGGGCTTTTGCTCCTGTAATTTCGATATATTCGTATCCCATATTTCTCCCTCTGGTTCAAATACATGCATTTAACAATAATATTACCACAATTTTGTGGAATAATAAAAAAATGTGTGATAAAATAAAGAGTCAATTATAACTAAAACAAGAAGGACATAAGAAGTACATTAAATGAACCAATAGGGAGAAAAATTATGAATGAAGTCACAGACAGAAATGCGATGAAAAGAGTAAATTTTGTAGTAATCGTTTTTAGTATCGGATTGGCTCTGTTAATCGTGATTAGCCAATTATATATGCATTTTATCAAGGAAATTACTTCTTGGAATTATCTTATTGCTTTATTAATCGTATTTTCACTCATTATATTTGCAGCCGGTATTATGTACATAAGAAACCCGTTCTCTAAATATATAAAAAAAGTGACAGCTTATTTGTATTTCTTATTTTATTTGGTTCTATTATTTGGTTCAGGCGATCATTTATTATTTGCTGTTGTGTCACCGATTATGACTATTTATATCATATATTTTGATTTGCAATTAATAAAAAGATCAGCTATCTTAATAATTCTGTCTAATATAGTCCTTGTGATTTACAATATAGTTCATAATGGAATGAATGCACCTTTACAATTAAATGATTTTTATATACAAATGATTTGCATCATAGGTTATGCCGCAAATATGTATATAACTACATACCTTTCTAATAAATTTAACAATGCTAAACTATCCAGTATAAAGGAAGAAAAAGAAAAACAGGAGAAATTACTTTCGGATTTATTGAAAGTTGCCGGCGTGCTCAGTAATAATTCAAAAGAAGTCTATCATATATTTGATGATTTGAAGATGAACAATGAGTCAGTAAACACTGCGGTCAGCCAGATATCAAAAGGAACGGCTGAAAGCGCAGAAAGTATTCAAAACCAGTTGCTTTTAACTAACCATGTTCAAAAAATCATTCAAGAGACATCAAATCTTTCCGCGAACATGAAAAATATATCGGATGAGACGAGTGTTAGTGTGAATCATGGAATCTCTATCGTAGACGAGTTAAATCAGCAAAACACAATTGTGAATCAATATAATGATAATGTCTTTCAAACAATCAGTGGTTTGAATCAGAAGATGACGGATATTGTACAAATTATTGAAACGATAAAAAGCATTGCTGCGCAAACGAATCTATTGGCACTAAATGCATCGATTGAGAGTGCAAGAGCAGGAGAAGCCGGGAAAGGCTTCGCCGTAGTGGCGGAAGAGATCAGAAAATTAGCTGACCAAAGTAAAGATTCCGTCAACAATATAGGTGATATTATTGTTGAATTGCAAAAAGATTCCTTGGATTCTATGCAAGCCGTCCAGAATTTAAGAGAGGTAAGTAAAAAGCAAAATGGAATCGTCTTAACAACAAAAGAGATATTCTACGAAGTGAACTGTAAAATGGATACGGTTGATCAAAATGTGGATCAAGTATCTGAAAGTATAACCGCCATATTGAAAGCGAATGATGAAATAGTAAATAGTATTAACGAAATATCAGCGGTTAGTGAAGAGACGATGGCAAATGTTCAAGAAGCAAATGGAATGACGCTTGAAAGCGTGAGCAAGGTAAATATATCCAAGAAGCTTGTGGAAGAACTTATTAAAACCTCGAAAGAGATAGATAGCTATGTAGTAAATAATTAATATTGAGAGCTTTATAAAGATAACATAACAAAGCCTCCAGAGGTTTTCTCACTCCGGAGGCTTTGTTATGTACGGGTTTTTAAGAATTTAAAAGACTCTCCACTCGGTTTCTTCCATTAGCCTTCGCTTGGTATAATAGCATATCTGACTTATTAATGAAGGCACTTGGCGTCTCACCTTCATACTGGGCGATACCGATGGAGATGCTTACCGTCATGCCGGTTATGCCATAATCATAATCACAGACAGCCAGGCGAACACGTTCCGCTATCAATATGGCGGCTTCAAGTTTAATACCGGATAGGACGACAATAAATTCTTCTCCGCCATAACGACCTGCCATATCCTCTTCTCTGGTATTAGCAACAAGTAAATCCGAGATAACCTGCAGAACCATATCACCCACCAAATGACCATACCGATCATTGACATTCTTAAAATGATCAATATCCAGCATCATAAGGCAAAGAACTTCACCGTCTCGCGAAGAATTCTTCAATTTAGCATCAAGCATCTCATTAATATATTGGTGGTTATATAAATTGGTCAAGCCGTCCTTAATGGATTTGTTCATCAGATTTATATTCATTTGAACCAGATCTTTATTAAGCTCAAGGATGCGTTCGTTATTCAGTTTTAATTTGTCGTTCGTAATCTGATGCCTTTCAATCTCTTCCTTAAGGAGTCTGGTTGTTCGGATATCTTCTCCTATCAGCAGAACACCCCCCAGAAGCTCTCTATCGATAAATAACGGAATGATTGAGATATGTAATGGAAGAATAGCTCCGGATCTTAAGAGCAGATCCATTCCCTTCAGCCTTACCCTGTCACGAAGAGTATCACAATGTTCCATGATCCGGTTGATGTCAGGATGACTCATGATTTCGGTAATAGACCTACCGATAATCTCCTCCCCCTGATATTCCAGTAACTCATAGGCTTGTCGGTTTGCCTTCATGATATACCCATTGGGATCAATTAATACTGTTAAGCCTGTTAATTCATTCAATAATTCATTTGTAATTAATGAGGACGGGATCGACATGAACTGGTATTTGGTGATAGCGTAATATACGCCCAGTAGCATGATCAGGCTGAACAGCTGGCCGATATAGGGTAAAGTAATAATATGAAGTGCGGGTAAAACATGCTGAACCAAGAAATTCAACAAAAAAGGGATGAGGCTGCATATGGATATAATAAAGGCTTGTTTCTTTCTTATCCTATTGTTTGATCGATACCCCCATAGGGCAAGTAAAAAAATACTGGCGGATAAATAGGAAAAATTATATATGAAGTTACCTACATAGAAGAAGGTAATTACGAACGGCTTTGTAACAATATCAGGGTCAAAGAGAAACAGAACCATATATAAAAACAAGAGCGAAGGGAAGATAATAATCAGTTTTACGTACCAGTATCTGATATTCTTATTACCGACCAGAACAAGTGCAAAATATAATACGAAGGCTTCGAAGGTACACCAGCCAAAAGCAGCTATTTTATTCCAAAATGAATATTCATAGGCATTCTGAGCAAGATATAGAAACCCTTCTCCAAAGGACCAAACGGTCATACATAGATTTAGTACAAAGAATATTCTACATAAATGAGACTTTCGATTTGCCCGAAGAGCATGAAAGCCAACATAAAAATACAATATCGCTGCTGTAAACGAAAAAACTGCTAAATAATGCATACCAAATACTCCTCGGCTAAGACCATAGTCCTATAATAACACATTAGTATCATTAGTCAACAAATGTGAAAGATCAAAATAATAAACTTTTTATATCAGAGAGACATTGTGAAAAGGGAAAGAGCATCGGAGTATGATAGCAATGAAGCATGTTTTAGGACAAAAAAAAGACCACTAAAAAGCGATCTTTTTCAAATGTTGCTATTTAAGCAATATTAACGTTAATTGCTTGCATTCCTCGTTGACCTTTTTCTAAGTCAAACGTTACAGCCTGACCTTCATCTATTGACTTAAAACCGTCCATTGCAAGCCCTGAGAAATGTACAAATACATCTTCTCCGCCGTTATCGTTAGTAATAAATCCAAACCCTTTTTGTGAGTTAAACCATTTAACTGTACCTTTATTCATGAAAGATACCTCCTTAAAATTTTATATATTCCCAATAAAAAACACATATCTCTGTAAATCAAAATGATCTACGAAAATATGTGAAATCAATCTTTATTTAAAATACTATATCAATATAACACGGTAATTAATACAAGTCAAGAAAAACCAAATTTCAAATTATGTGAAATGAAGGGAACGCCCAATGAAGACAAGGAAAGAAGTATTGCACAATCAGTTCTCAGGTCTTTTTGTGGGAGGTAAGTTCGAATTTATCAACAAACAAATATTTACAATTATCCACAATATCAACATCGTAGCGTGGATAATATACAAAAATATCCAAATACTAGCTGTATTGCTGATAATAGCGGAAGGTATTATGGAAAATGAATAGAATAATCGTGCAACATCATTGACTATGCTACAGGATTGGTGGCAGCCAAGTATCGCAATGAGCAGCTAAACAGCTATAAGGGGGATTCAAAGGTATCGCAAAAAAAGTATGTATGTGGCTCCTGATAGCCGTAGGTGCAATGATTGACTGGCTCATAATCTACGCAGGTACATATATTGGTATTGCTATACCAGTTACATTTATAGTTGCCTGTATTGTGGCTATATGGTTGATCTGCAATGAGATAATAAGCATACTAGAAAACATGGTGAATATCGGAGCAAAGATACCGCCTTTTTTATTGCCACTGGTTAAAAATATTAAGAAGCAGGTCGAGGATAAGA
>DBTU01000050.1:10094-11279 GCA_002307215.1 Lachnoclostridium sp. UBA1308 | reverse complement strand
ACAACTACCCCAACAGAAAGTGCAACCAGTGATTCGGTAAGTACTGAAACAAGTACTACTGTTACGGAAACAGCAGTCACCCCTGCGGAGATTATTCCAACTGAAACATTTAAGATTGGCTATAATTATTTTGGTAGTGGGTCATATGCATTGCTATCGTTAGCTAATAACTCGAAGATAGTTATTGATGCTTTCGGAAACGAATCAATTTCAATGGATGATGAATTTTCTGTAGAGAAAATCATTCAGGATGTAGAGAACATGATTTCATCTGGTGTTGACGGTCTTATTATATGGTTACCGGCGCCATCTATGTATCTTACACTATCAGATATGTGTTTAAAAGCAAAGGTGCCTTTCGTGTTAAATGATAAGATACCAGCCGATTCAGAGATTAAAGAAGCATTATTGGCTAATCCTTATTTTGCAGGTGCCGTATCTCCTGCCAATAGTGTATACGGTGATGCAATTGCTGAATATGCACTAACAAACAATTTAAAAACTTGTATTATAACCTCGTCAGGGGTAGGTGATCCTTCTGATACACCTAGATTAGAAGCGTTCAAAAAAGCATTTTTAGCAGGCGGTGGAGAGATCTTATCAGAATTGCATGCTACTAGATCTGACGAAGCTCAAGGTCAAATAGAAGATGCTTTAATAGCAAATCCTGATCCGGATTTTGTTTATGGAACTGGTTCTGATTTTGGTATCGCAGCAGTATCCGCTCTTGAAAATGCACAGAATACTAGGGCAGTAGTAGTAACTTCAGGTCTTGATAAGCAAGCGCTTACTCTTCTTGGTAATTCGCCATTGAAGATGGTGAATGGCGATTTCTGGATTTGTGGTATGCTATCAGCAGTGGTGCTTCAGAACTACTTAGATGGGACACCATTAAAAGATGCAGATGGAAATGCTGTATGGATTGATAATGTAATGCCTTATGAAGTACCTGCAGAAAAGTATGACTTGTATCAAAAATTCTTCCTTGACGAATCTTGCTTCAGTCCTGAAGAAATCAGACACATGAGTGGAAAATATAATCCTGATTTCAATTACGATGCATTCCTTAAGTTAATTGCAGATTACTCTCTTGATAACAGATTGATTGCAAAATATAAAGAGGGAAAAGTAACGGAAGAAGAATTAAAAGCAGTAGGAATTAGTGTGGAATAAAGAACAATTTCA
>DBTU01000050.1:0-9804 GCA_002307215.1 Lachnoclostridium sp. UBA1308 | reverse complement strand
GAGCCGCCGAAGGCGGCACATGGGAGCTAGTGTGGAATAACATATAATTTCGGTGTGCCTTAGAAATATGGCACACCAGAATTTTATAGAGTGTCAAGTGAGCTATGATAACACGAAGGGAAAGAAAATACTTTTATAAGAATATTTTTAAGATGGAAAGATAGTATTTTGGCAGGATATTCCATCCTTGATGGATGCTATGTCTCTATACCAATTTATTTTAGAAGAGGTGATATATTATGAAACTTGGTTTTGTCTCCTCCATTATGGCTGACTGGAGTTTTGAAGAAATGATAAATACTGCGTGTAGTTTTGGGTATGAATGTGTGGAGGTTGCTTGTTGGCCAATAGGTGGCTCTGAAAGAAGATATGCAGGGGTTAGCCATATTGATGTCACATCATTGGATGACGCTGGTATTACATATATTAAAAAGTATTGCAGAGATAAGAATGTAAAAATTTCATCTCTTGCCTATTATCCAAATCCATTGGAAAGTAATATTGAAAAAAGGAATGCTACTATTGAACATCTTGAAAAGGTTATCAATGCAAGTGCACAACTTGATGTGAACATGGTTACGACTTTTATTGGACGAGATCAACACAAAACTATTGAAGAAAACCTCATGCTTTTTGAAGAAATTTGGCCAAACATAATAAAATTGGCTGAAGAAAAAGGTGTAAAAATAGCAATTGAAAACTGTCCGATGTTATTTTCAGAGGATCAGTGGCCAGGAGGACAGAACTTAGCAACAACCCCAGCTATTTGGAGGAAATTATTCGAGATTATTCCAAGTAAAAACTTTGGTATTAACTATGACCCAAGTCATTTTGTATGGCAGATGATGGATTATATTGCACCTATTTATGAATTTAAGGATCGAATTTTCCACATTCATTTCAAAGATATAAAGGTTTATAATGAAAAATTAAATAATGTTGGTACTATGGCATATCCACTTGAATATATGGCTCCAAAATTACCAGGTCTTGGTGATGTCGATTGGGGAAGTTATGTTTCAGCTTTAACAGATATTGGGTACGATGGCTATGCTTGTGTAGAAGTTGAAGACCGAGCATTTGAAGGAACGCGTGAAAAA
Organism: Lachnoclostridium sp. UBA1308; assembly: GCA_002307215.1. Classification (GTDB taxonomy): domain Bacteria; phylum Bacillota; class Clostridia; order Lachnospirales; family Lachnospiraceae; genus Mobilitalea. The sequence goes on along the minus strand of DBTU01000050.1, from coordinate 8,704 downwards.
GTAATAGATAGCCTTGAACTTTCTTTAAGGTATTTAAAGCAATTTGTTATCTAAGAACCCGTGTAAGGGATAACCTCGATGCCTACCTTTAGAAGCATAGAAATGACAGCTGTTTTGATTTAAACATTAGTTAATAACTCCTTCCTGAAATACAGTTTTATTATTGTTCACAACTAAACTTTACCATGTTTTAGTGAGGAGTTATATATAAAGGACATGCAAGAAAGCCTGTATTTATGCGGGTTTAGGCGTTTCACAAACGCCCAAAAAAAATTTGAGAGGAGAAAGTGCTATGTATGATAAGTTTATGACAAACCCTAACGACGTTGAAAATGTAGTAATGAATGGTGTCGTTGTAGGACTTAATATTAAGGTAAAGATTCCATATTACCGTGGCGTATGTCTCAGTTTGGTTGAGGATGCTAAAGTGATAGTGGGTGATCTTCTGGGAGAAAAAATCTATACCAAGGATCAAATGACTTTCACGGTAGGAGGCTGCACATATGATTTTGATGATATGGAGACAATTACGACTGTTCGTTGGGAATTTGGTGAAAAAGCAATTTTATTTGTGCCGGTTTTAAATGGAATTTCAGAGTATGGCCCAACAAATTTAGAGGTACAGGTCAAGATTCGAGCATCTTATAATCCGCATCTTAAAGCGGGTGTAACTCGAATGACGGTCGATAGAAGTGCATCTAAAGTTGTTGAAAGATAAAAAGGAGGGAAAAACAATGTCAATTAAACGAGGTATTTCATTATATAGTTATCAACAGGCTTATTATAACGGAGAACTTGATCTGGAAGGATGTATTGCAACAGCAGCATCAACCGGTGCAACGGGTATCGAACTTATACCGGAACAAATGCCAGTAGGAAATTACCCAAATCCATCAGAAGCGGATGTTGATCGATGGTTTAGTTGGATGGATAGCTACAAAACCACGCCAACTTGCATGGATGCATTTATTGACTTCAAACTATATAAAGGAAGAAAGAGTTACCTTACACTAAAGGAACAAGTGCAGCAGATGGAACGTGATCTCAAACTTGCTAGTAGACTCGGATTTAGTTTAATACGTGTACTTTGCAAGATACATACAGATGTGATTGAAGCAGCTTTGCCTATAGCTGAATATTATAACGTCAAGATGGGGCGTGAAATTCATCCGCCAGTTTTGATTGATTCACCTTACATGGAAGAATATATTAACATGATAGAACGTAAAAACACAAAATATGCAGTTATAATTCCTGATTTCGGCCTTTTTGCAAGATGCCCATCTGATCCATATATAGAGGAAACTGTTCGAAATGGAGCAACAAGGGAAATTATGTATCATACTGCTAAACAGATTGAAAACAGGAAGCCTTTCGCAGAAATCAGAAAGGATATTGAAAAAATGGGAGCAACACCCATGGATTACCAACAGGCTCAGGTCATGGATTATGTAACTAAATTTAATGATCCGGCTAAAATCCAACCGCTAATGAAATATATTAGCCATTTCCATGGAAAATGCTACGACCTAGATGAGGACTGCAATGAAACTACTATAGATTATCCTGGTGTAATATCAATTTTGAAAAAAACTGGATGGGATGGCTATATTTCAACAGAATATGAGGGGCAACGTCTCTTCCATGATCAAAATTGTGCTGAAACCGCAAATGAAATAGAACAGGTTAGACGTCATCAGATGCTAATGAAAAGACTAATAGAATGTTAAAATGTTAACTTACATAATAATTATTTACAATAAAAGATGGGTTATAGGAGGTGAATTATGCTATTTACAAGAACATCTAAAAATTCACAGCAGAATTTAAATGATAAGTTTAGTATTAAAGAACTGATAGAATTTGAACGCTTTTGTAGAGACAATGCTGTGTGGGAAGAAATGAAAAAATGCTTCGCAGTAAACTCTTTAGTCACGGTATCTTGGTTTAAAGGAACGGGGTTGGAATTTATTGAGGCCTCAAAGAAAATGAAAGAATACGCAGTTCACAAACTGAATGATACATTAGTTTGGGTCAATGGTGATAGAGCTGTTGCGATTACTATGGCAACGATTCAAATACGTACCGATTTTGGTGGTTATCCAGTGGAGTTACAGTCAGATGTTAAGTTGATGTATCGTACACAAAAATCAGATGATAGTTGGTATATAGTCTCAATTGATGGGATATACGAAAAAGATTCCCTAATTAATTGCTATCCAAACAATGAGATTTCAATACCTAAGGAAGACTTTTTGAAATTCAGGGCTAGTTATGCAAATCTCTCATATGTTCTCAATAAAGCCGGATATAAAATCAATATGGATCTTCCCGGCATTGATAGGCCAGAAACAGTGACAAGAATTTATGCTGAAGTTGAGGAGTGGTTAACTAATGATTAAGAATCGTGATTTAAAGCTTCAAGAGGATGACCCTCGTGTCGTAGAAGCTCGTAATGCTGAACAACGACTGTTTGATTTTTACGGGCTGGAAACCAAAATACACTATTTACAATTGCCTCGATTTGGGTTTCGGATACGTATCATTGAAATTGGTTCTGGAAATCCTGTATTGATAGTGCCCGGTAATAACGGTGATAGTTTTCCATTTGCACCTCTCTTGCCGGAACTAAAAGGTCGACGTATCATCATTGTTAATCGACCTGGTGGCGGGTTAAGTGAGGGTATGGATCATAGGAAGATGGATTTTCATAAATTCGCTGTAGAAACACTCACTTTCGTGCTTGACTCGCTTAAGCTTGAAAGGGTTCCAATTATCGCTCATTCGATTGCCGGATACTGGGGTCTGTGGTTTGCCATGGATAGACCTGAACGGGTAAGTGCACTAATCCTATTGGGTGTTAATGTCAGTAATAATCCGCCTTTCTCATTTAGACTGTTATCTGTGCCAATATTGAATCGCTATTTTTATAGCAAATTTAAGTCGGACAACCCGGAGAAATCACTGGGGTCGCTTGTTTTTATGGGCCACTCGCAGGAAACATGTGGCCGTTTGCCTAAAGCAATGTCAGAATGTTACTACTATTTTAATAAACTTCCCCATAGTAAAATCTCGATGTTAAGCCTCATGGAAAGTGTAAACTGTTTACGAGGAACACGGCGTAGAGCCCGTATTAGTATGGATCAGCTAAAGACTGTAAAACAATCGACGATGTTCATTTGGGGCACAAATGATCCATCTGGTAGCACAAAGGATGTAGGTGATATTTCAAGAACTATGACTTCTTCGGAGTTTCATACAATACAAGGGGGTGGACACTTAGCTTGGTTGGATAATCCAATTGAGTGCGGCAGATTAATACAGAAATTTATTTCTAATTACTAAAGTGCCGTTATTTCTGAAATAATACTATCACTAATTTATTAAGTCATGAAGATCAAGTTCTATCATTAGAAGTCAAGATAGTTCAATGCAATACCCGGTGCCATAATAATACTCGTAAACATCACAGTTTAAATAGTTTATGTTCAGAAAATGAAGAAGTAATATAGCAATTAAATTATCAAAGGAGTGAGATCAATGCATGAATTACATATTTTAACAGATGTAGGCTGCCGAAGTGTATGGGAGTCAGGAAAAAAGATTGGCTATGCGGTGAACATCAAAATCAATTATTACCGTGGACTTCCGCTTAGCTGTGTCGATGAAATTTCATTATGGGTCGATGATGAACAAGTTAATTCGGATGCGATATATGTCCAGCACAGAGGTAAGGAATACTCATATGCGCAAATTCAAGCTAATGATTTTCCGACAGATTTTTACTGGGTATTCGGAGAGCCACTGCGAGTAGTTGTTAAAAAAGAAGGAGGCATAGAACAGGGAACGCATAGTGTGAAACTGCAACTGGGTACAAGGAGGAGTTATACTTCGACAATGATTTCGTTATGTGAAAAAACGCTCGTGTTTGCTTGAATGTTATGTGGGGTGACTAAGCAGACACACTCATATTTTGTCTGCAAATTTAACACAAAAGGAAGCTGTTGATAAATAATGAAAACAGAAAGCAATATTAAGTTAGGGGTATCACTTTATAGCTATCAAGATAATTATTATTTTCATAAACATGATCTTGAAGGCTGTATGGCCGCCGCGGCAGGTGCGGGAGCAACAGGCATCGAAATTTTCTCGGATGCAATGATACCGGAATGGCCGTATATTACGGATGAATTTGTGGATCGGTGGAATGGCATGCTATATCGATATGGTTTGGAAGCAGTATGTCTTGACCATTTTTCGGACAGGGCTATGTGGCACAACAAACTTCTTACTGACGATGAGATGTATGAACGTGGTGTGATGTATCTGAAAGCAGCACGAAAACTTGGCTGTAAATATATTAGGCTTCTGCATGATGCGCATATTGGTAAAGGCCTTAGCGCATTTGAGCTGACAACACCTGCTATCGTAGAACGATTACTTCCTGTAGCACAAGAATGTGATGTCATAATGGCATTGGAATGCCATGCACCGAGCGGTGTCGCTGATCCAATTCAGTTAGAATATTTGGAGGCAGCTGAACGACTTAATATTCCATATGTGGGTCTACAGGTAGATTTCAGCACTTACGAGTATTGTATGTCATCAGCAAATATCAACTTCTGTGTGTATAAAGGGTGCACTAGAGAAGTACTTGAGCACCTTCGTGATAAACAGAGGGAGGCATATTTTTCCGGTAAAGCGTTTGTAATGAATGATATTCTGGATGATTTTAAGGACATGAAGTTAACGGAAGAGGATAAAAAATACCTTGATCCTACATCTTTTATATATCAAAATTCATCTAAATTTATTGGTGGAAATTTCTATGATGGCAAATTCAAACCTCATGATTGGGAAAATCACTATAAATCTTTACAGGAGTATGCTTCAAAGATCGTATATTGTCATGCTAAATTCTATGATATTGACAAAAATAATCAAGTTGATAACATGGACTACCCAAAGATATTTGATGCACTTAAGAAAGGTGGATATAAAGGTTATATCTGTTCTGAATTTGAAGGCAACCGACTATTAAATGTTAATGGTTGGTGCGACGAAATCAGTTATGTCAATAGACATCATAAGCTTATGAGAAAGTGTCTTGGATTATAGTGTATAACCATTAATCGTAGGGGTAATGTCATGGATTTCATATTTAAAAAAGGAAAAACAGAAAAGTTTGATAATTGAAAATCAAGGGTTTTATATTTGCAATTTAATCATTTGGTCAGTGGGAAGGACGGTTTATTAATTTAAATTGTCCTTTTCTTTATTGCTTCCCACTTTTTGTATTATAAATAGGACTGAGACACTTTATGTTGATACCAAGGTAGATACGTCGTTAACGAATGAATGGGGATTAGTGCCATTGATAAGAATGATGTAAAATGCTATAATTTGTAATAACAAACATAAGGATTGTTGAGGTGATCATATGAATATGCATACAGACCTTGTTTTTCAAATAAAAAAAGGAATAAAAGAGAAAAGACACTTGCATGCAGAGATTGAGATTATTTTTGTAATCGAAGGACAAGTGAAAGTTGAGATAAAAGACACGGAGTATAAACTGGAAGCAGAAGATATTATTTTAATAAATTCTAGTATTATGCATAGTTTAGAATGCGAGGATGAAGCAATTATATGCTATGTACAGTATCCTTATCAAATGTTTTCAAAGATTATAAAAAATGCGAATTGTATATTTTCATGTAATAGTGTGAGTAACACAGAGCATCCTTATGAAGAACTGAGGAATATTTTCCATGAACTTATCTACCACGATGTTCAGCAGTTACACAGGACAGATTGCTTAAAAAACAGTTTACTCTATAAACTCTTAGATTACCTGATTGAGAATTATATTCTAGAAGATCATATGGAAAATATGAATAAAGTTGATGATGATGTGAGACTGCAGCAGATTATCACATATGTAAATAGTAATTTCCAATATAAAATGAGTCTGTTCAGTTTAGCAGAAGAGCTTTATGTATCGACCTCTACGTTATCCAGATTTTTTAGGAAACAGACGGGTATTTATTTTACTGATTATGTTAAGCAGGTGCGGATGCGCTATGCGATGCAGGATTTGTTATATTCGGATGCGAATATAACAAAGATAGCGGTAGACTGCGGTTTGTCAAATCCTTCTGCATTTAACAGGGTTTTCCGAGATGTATATGGAATATCACCCTCCGGATATAGGAAAAAGATGCAGAAAAGCTCCAAGAAAAAAGAAAGTGAGGAACAGGCATTTAGAGAAAAAATTCGTCAAGAACTGAAGGAAAAGGAATTGATTGAAAGAAAGCTTTTGCTTTCTGGAAAAATTATACTGAATGTAGACGCCGAACAGGGTTCTTATTATGAAAAAAATTGGAATAAGGTGGTCAATATTAGCTCGGTTTATAATTTGACATTTGCTAATCTTCAGAGCCATACACTGTTATTGAAGGAACACTTGGGATTTCAATATGTAAGGCTATGGAATGTGTTTTCTCAGAATCTGATGATTACCGATGGAAAAAGGATAGGAAATTATAATTATAATAAGATAGATGGAGTTCTAGATTTTTTGGTATCACATCACATATTTCTGTTTCTTGATTTTGGGAAAAGACCGGATACTGCCATGAAAATGGTAGGTAAGTCTGTTTTTCGTGTGGAAGAGTGTATAGAATTTCAATCTCGGGAAATATGGGAAGCAATGTTAAAGGATTTTTTGTATCATATCATAAATAGATATGGAAAAGAAGAAGTTAGCCGGTGGATTTTCGAGTTTTCTTGTGATTGTGATAGAATTCAAATAAGAGAGAATAGGTATTATTTGGATGAAAATTACGATTATTTCAATGCTTTCCAATATGCTTATAAGGAGATAAAAACTATTCTGCCAAATATGCAGGTTGGCGGACCTATGGGATTTTGTGCATCTGAACCCTCATTTTTGAAGAGATTCCTGAGCTTATGTAAAGAACAAGGATGTATTCCGGATTTTCTTTCATTCGTTTTGTTTCCCTATGAAATAAAGGTTGAGAACGAGATTGTTGTACGTAATTACGCTACGAAGGAAACATTTGAAATAGATTCAATTAAAGCGATACGAAATATAATGAAGGAGATGAAAGTTGAAGATTGCAAGCTGTATATTGTAGAATGGAATAATTCGTTATCCAGTAGAAACTATTTGAATGACAGCTGTTTTAGGGCCGCTTATATTGCCAGAAAAATGTCAGAAATATGGAATTTGGTGGATTTAATTTGCATCTGGGTGGGTTCTGACTGGGTGAGTAGTTATTATGACACCGTGAAAATTGCAAATGGCGGCAACGGACTTCTGACTAAAGACAGCATTCGAAAGCCAGCCTATTTCGCGCTACAGTTTATGAAGGATCTAGGTGAATATCTAATTGAAAAAGGAGAAAATTATATAATTACAAGGAACCAAAAAAATGATTATTATCTTCTTTGTTTTAATTTTAAATGGTATGGATATAAATATTTTTTAAAAGAGGAGTATTTGGAAACGCCGGACATGATAGAAGGTGTGTTTGATGATAACAATCCACTTGAGTTAAATATTATATTTAATAATATGCCTACTGATTTATTGTTTGCAATTAATAAGAAAACTATTAATAATAATGAAGGTAGTATACTTAGCGAATGGAAAAAATTTCAGTACGATGATCTACAGGATAATGATGTGAAATATATTGAAAAAACCTGCTTTCCACGCATGAGTATGGAGAAAAAAATGGTAATGAATGGAAAGATGGATATCAAAGTAACACTGCAGGAGCATGAAGTCACGCTACTTCATATCTATGAGTATAATAAAGTTTAAGCTGAACGTTCTCACTGAAAAACAGAGGAAATGATTACAAACGTCAGCGTTTTAACAGAAAGGCCACAATGAATGATATTAGTAAAGTCATTCATTGCGGCCTTTTGCTACATAAAATAATTAAAGTAGAGAAAAGAATGCAATGCAATGAATGCATTGCAAATATTGCGCAACTTTGACATGAAGGAAGAAAGGTGCAAAGAAAGAAAAGTATTTTAATATCAAAAGAAAGTGAAATTAGTGAAAACCTGTTACAATTTATGTATAGTAATTAGATATCAATTAGATACTTAGAGTACAGGCCATTGCAGAGAATAATCCTAAAATTGAGGGGGATTTTATTTGCTTGCATTTGTACAATAACAGAAAGTGACAGATATAGCTATTATGTTACTAAAGTACTTGCTACAAATGTGGGAATTTCTCCAAAAGGGGTGGAAGTATACATATTTTGAAGGATATGTAATAAGGAAATGGATTATATAAGTCACTTATACCTAGGTTGAGAGAACTTATATTAAAGAGACATTTCATACATATGGTGACGGTAAGGCCCTTCTTGAATGGTTAGATATATTGCAAGTGAATATGAAGGACATCATTTTTCAACCCCATAGATTCGTGTGAACAGCTGAAACGGTGGGTACATTTGTCGAACCGCATTTTAGAGGGTGAAAAGGTAACTTGCGGAGCAATCCGCTTGATTATAAGAAACATATAATTATGGGAGGAAAAAAATGAAAAAAATTACAAAGTCTATGAGTATCCTTTTGGTGATGCTGTTGGCTATATCGCAGCTGGCAGGATGTGGCAGCAAGGATACGCCCACAACTACCCCAACAGAAAGTGCAA
>DBTU01000010.1:21486-132265 GCA_002307215.1 Lachnoclostridium sp. UBA1308 | reverse complement strand
TCTGAGCATTGTATATAATCATTAAGATTTTTATTAAGTTTCTAAATAAAGTGGTCGTAAGCCAACCTAAAAAAGCGTTCACAACCCTTTATTTCTCTTCTTTTCTCTCCAAGCTCTTCATCGTCGGGAAATCAATCTTGATACTGTAAATACTTTTATATGTCTTCATTTCCTTATTTCTTGCATGTTCTGTTTTTCGTGCCAATTCATTATTCTTTACTATTAATTATAAATGGTCGTAAATCTGTCGTAAGTTGGTCGTAAATAATAATTTGTATCTGTTTGCCCTCTATATCTGTTTTTGAAATAGTCGTCGAAGTTAATAATTTCATATATCCTTGTTTTATCTTCCATATTGCCATCGGATGCTCTTTCACCTGATCAATTATCTTCTCATCATCAAATAAAAGTTATGACTTGTACTCTTTATTTTCAAATGAATTCATATATTTCATTTGGAGTTACAATCATAAGTTCCTAGATGTATCTTTTAGCCTGCTGCTTTCTTTCGTCCGAATCAAAGTTATCTTTTTTTCTAATACCGCGAATAAATCTCATATATTTTTAACAAAATTATCGATAGCTGATATGCCAAAGATTTATTCACTTTTTCCTGCGATATTGTATTGTTGAATATTATGCATTTTCGAAACAGATCTCGCTCCTTTGATGAAAATATCTCCATTAGCGCAAGTGTAATTATTTTTAAGCACGCTCCAATGTCCTAATTAAAGTCTCAATTGCCAACTTTTCTTTATCATATAGTAATTTTAAATTTTGAACAATTTTATCACAAATAATTAAATCATTTGATATTTTTAATTTTATCTGAAGATTTTTCACACATAAGGCAATGCTCTCAATCTCGCTAAACATTTCAACTAAAAAATCACCACTATTAATAATATTATTATTTATCATATAGACCACTCGACTTTGCATACACTTTTTATGTTCCCATAATAGATGTAAAAATTTCAAATCTTTTATAGAATCATTATGTAATTGAAAAATATCCAAAATATAACAATATACATCCATACCAAATATACAATCGCTATGATCGCGTGGAAGTGAAAATTTAATATTTGAACAAGTGGAATTAAGATAGTCATGTAATTCTTCTAATAATGAACGCTTATCAAACTCATAATTAAAAGACTGCTTCATTTTATATAAATTTATTCTATTAAATTCGAAATCAAAAGAAACATTAGCAAAAAAGCCATCACAAAATTGATTAAAACTTATAATATTGGGTTCGAGAATACCTTTTTTTGTATATATATTGGTATAATACTCTTGCTTATCCAAATCATAACCATAGAGCATGAAATCATGGTTTACATGGTAATTTTGATATGCATACATATTTGGAATGTAAAACTCGTCATAGGCCGAAAAAATATACCACCCATCATTTATTGCATTAATAATCAGTTTGTGAATATCTATATTGTTTGTAATAAACTTTTTATCCATGCATTGAAATTCAAGCCATGGTATACAAGTTGGAAACTCGCTAATAAACTTATTATGGAAATATAAAAAATTAACTTTTTTATCCCATAATAATTGAACATATTCACTATAAAACCAAGGCAAACATTCATTATTATTAAAAAGAATTGCAAGTGGATTGGCTAAATACATTAACCCATTAATTGGTGGTTCAGCTAAAGGTAATTGTACATTTCTCATTTGTATTCCTTCTTTCTTTAATTTGATTTAAATAAGTCAACGGTCATTTTTCAAACCCGCTTAATTCTAATCTCTTATGTCGCATAATATACTTCTATGAATATCTTGATAATATGCCTAAACCAACCAATAAAATTATTCTATATCAGCATCACTGAGTTAGGTTTTCCTCACAAAATTAAGCGGATATAGCAAGTTAATGTAAACAAGATCAAACTGTATCAACTTTAAGATTTTACAAGTTCTTTAATAATCGTTTTTATATTTATTACACTATAGAAAAAATGTTTTTCTTCTGAACAAACAGACAACTTATAACTTCCTAATTTATATTGTTTAAAATAAAGTGTCTTTCTCTCTTGTTCATCAAAAAGTTGAATACTCCGTCTGTTTTTTCTTATACTAAAAGAGTTGAGTGGATAATATAACCCCTTACCCAGATATTTAATATAACTTTCTTTAAGTGTCCACAAATCATAAAAGTAATCCAATTTATTATTCTCAGATTTGTTGTTTAAATCCATATATTCTAATTTAGAAAAAAATCGTTTTGCAATCCTAAAATCTACTATTTTTATTTGTTCAATATCAATTCCAACTTCATTTAAACTTAATGCGCTTACTATCCAATTTCCTGAATGTGAAATATTAAAATTAAATGATTGACCATATTCTAGAAAAGGCTTCCCATATTCATTATATTTATATGATATCCCATTTCCATGTAATCCTACCCTTTTTATTAAAAGATACTTAATAAGAACATCTCCGTATACTAACCTTTTTTTATCTTCCACAAAATGTATACTATCAATACGCTTTTTTTTCTCTTCAGATACGAGAGTTATTAATTTATTTAATTCATAACTGCTTATTGGTTCAGCTATATTTAGAGCAAATACTTCTACCATGAACATCCTCCAGTCAAATATGCATTAGCAATTAGTATACTAATTAATTAATAAATAACTTGCTGTCGGTTTTGCTTTATCTAGGTAATACTTACCAATAGCAATGTCAAATACAGCCATTCCCATCGGATTGAACATTATCACTTCCTCATTGTCATATTCAGTAAATGCATCACCACATAAAATGTCAATAATAGATTTTGTATTCTCCTTTTGTAAGCCGAAAACTTTATGAAACACTTCGATATCTGTATTCTCCCTACATACTTCATCCCAATCATCAACAAAAATTGAACTATTTACATATTCATAAATATTAGTTTTAAAATCCCTTAAAGATACATTAAGTAACAACGCCCCTTCTTTAGGCTTTCGATTAATATAAGGAACTTCTGAAACTGTGCAAGTTATTATTATATTTGCATCACAATATGCTTCTTCCCAACTACTGCAAATATGAATCTTATCCTTATATTTACTATCAATATTTGATATGTCAACCGACTTTAGGTCATAAAGCTCTATCCTATATATTCTATCACCCCAAATACTCATACACATTTTAAGATGGTACTGACCAATCGGTCCCCATCCTATAATACATATAGTTATGTTACTAAATTTACGTACTTTGTCAAAAGCTTCTATTATTGCCCCACTTACTGAAGCAGTACGGATAATGCTAATTAATGGTGTGTTAAATATAGCTACTGGCTGTCCTGTATTTGCTTTATTTAGTATAACAATACTATGTGCTCTAGGAATTTTCTTTGCAATATTATCCGGAAAGCTAGCTATCCATTTTATTCCAGAAACATCAAAATCTCCTCCAATATAACCTGGCATCGCAATAATTCGATTTTTCATGTCCCCATAACGTAAATATGGTTTTATTGGTTGCGCATATTCTCTCTTCAGTAAACATTCCGTACTAGCTTTAATAACTTCTATTGTCTCACTCCAATTAATTCCAATCTCTATTATATTGCAATCATTAATATAAAACATATATCCTCCATGTAAACTTCTATATTTTAATTTTCATTACTGTTTTACACCATTCTTCATTATATATAGTATTAATATATCTATCCCCCCTATCAGGGAAAATTGCCACAACATTAACTTTCTGTTTACATTCTATTCCCATAAAGTAATTCTTAATTGCTTTCATTACCGAACCAGAAGAACCTCCCGCAAAAATCGTATTCACTTTTAACATCTCATTGCACATCTTTATCGTATCTCGCTCATTCACATAAACTACTTCATCAATCCTAGCTTGCTTTATAATCTCCGGTATCATACTGGATCCTATTCCTGGTATGTATCTCTTTTTAGGTGAGCCTCCAAAAATAACAGATCCAACGATATCTACTGCAATAACTTTTGCTTCTGGAAAGCGTTTTTTTATCATTCGTGACACCCCTGTAATAGTCCCACCAGAACTAACTCCTATAAAAATATAGTCAATTTTATCCATTTCATCGCAAATTTCTCTTCCAAGAGTATTCGTATACGCTTCTGCATTTAATGGATTTGCATATTGGTTAACCCAGTATGAATTTTCAATCATCCCTTGTAGTTCCTTAACTTTTGTTAATCTGTTTAATAAATATCCACCATTACTATCATGTTCTGCAACTTTATATGTCTTATAACTTAATGAATTTATCAAACGTTCATTAATTGGTGTAATATTAGGGTCAATTACACAATGGAACTTTAAATCGTATCTTTTACAGTATGCAGAAAGGGCTATTCCAAAATTTCCAGAGGACGACTCAATAACATGATCACCAGTTTTAAGCACTTTGTTTTCCAATAAATTTTTTAATATATAATTCGCAGCTCTGTCTTTTACACTCCCTGTTGGATTATAATATTCTAACTTTGCATATAAATTAATTCGGGTCAAGTTTGTTAAGTCCATCCTTACCAATGGAGTATTCCCTATATTATCCAAAACACTTCTTGCTACCATAATTAATCCTTCCTTTCAGTTTTCTCAACTTTTCCCCCCTACCATATCGTCTGCTGTTCAATATATCATGAGTTCTCATATCAAAAAATTCTTTCAGTTGACAAAATATTATTGTATACAACGGCTGATGTCACAAAAAAGTTTATGAGGGCAATAAAAATCTTACCTTACCCAAAACTACGGACCTATTTTCCTATGCTAAACTAAACTGTCAAATTATTGATGGTAGTCCTAAAGATAATACTGTTGATATGGTTAGTACCTTATCAGTTAGTGTTTCTACCAACTAAATACATTACCCTTTATTGGGCGCAAAAATAATAAAAGTTACATTTTACTTCTAACATAATTTATAATAGATTTCAGATTTATAAACTTTGAGAATTCCAAATCTTCATCATCAAATTCAATCTCAAATTCCAACTCAATATTCACTATCAATTTAATATAACTAATTGAATTAAATCCATATTTGCTTAAATTCTCTTCATCATTAATGATTACCTCTTGTTTATTAATTTCTAACGCATCATATAAAAGATCCCTTATTTTTTGCTCGATTATATCCCCTTTCTTTTTATCATCTGTTACAAAAAAGTTATCTATTTCATGAAAAGATAATGGGTTAGGTAATGCTTTTCTATCAATCTTACCATTATCCAATAATGGAATCATATCCAGCTTAATTATTACTAAAGGAATCATATAGTCTGGTAACGATCTAGATAAGAACGACCTAATTTCACTTTCAGAAATCTCACCATTTACTACGATGTATGAGCATAAATATGCACTATCATTTCTGCCCTTAAATATTATAGTAATTGCTTCTTCAATTAGTTGATGTTTTACTAATTCATTTTCAATTTCACCTAGTTCAATTCTATAACCATTTACTTTTACTTGATTATCCTTTCTCCCAAAAAAATCAATATTACCATCCGGTAACCAGGCCCCTATATCCCCTGTTTTATATAACCTAATATTCTCTCTTGGGCTAAAATAATCATTTATAAATACCTCTTTTGTTTTATCAAGATTATTAATATAACCCCGACCAACGCCAATTCCGGATACCCATATCTCACCCTTTTCACCGATATTACAAAGTTCCCTATTATCATTTACTATATAAATTTGTAAATTTTGAATAGGTTTACCTATTGGTATTCTTTCCATGTCAAAATCCCTTTGAACGAAATAATGAGTTATGTCATCTGAGGCTTCTGTTGGTCCGTAAGCATTCAATATGGGAATATCAGGAAATCTTTTATACCACTTGCTAACAAGAGTAGATTTTAAGGTTTCACCCGTGACAACTAGATATTTTAACTTGTCAAATCTATTTTGATTAAAATTATAATTATTTATTATTGCATTTAGATATGAAGGTACTACTTCCAATATCGTAATATTTTCTTCTACTAGTTTATTTATAAACATAGAAGGATTTAAAATAACTTTTTCTTCTATAATCACAATTTTTCCACCCAAAATAAGTGGGGTTAGAGTTTGCCATACTGAAATGTCAAAACACTGTGAAGCATTTTGAGCTAAAATACTATCACTATCCATTTTTAAATCTGTAATCTTCGCTTGAATATGGTTTAGCATCCCCGAATGCTCAATCATAGCACCTTTAGGACTTCCTGTTGACCCAGAGGTGTATATTACATATGCTAAATCTTTCATATTGTTAACGTTTACCAAATCAAAATCGTCTTCACAATAACCTTCTATACAATCGATATCAATTATTTTCGTTTTTGTACCCACATTGTCAGATGAAACGCTACCGTTTACTAAAATAAAGCACAAATCACTATCGTTAACTATATATTTAACTCTCTCTAATGGATAATCCGGATCTATTGGAAGAAAGGCTCCACCTGCTTTAAATATACCGAGAATTGCTATTACGAATTTAATCGACCGTTCAGCCATAATTCCTACGATACAATCAGGCTTAACTCCTTCCTTTTTTAATATCCTGGCTAATTGATTTGATTTTTGATTTAATTCTTTGTATGAAATATGTTCTTCTCCACAAGTTATTGCTGTTTTTTTTGGTGTCTTTTCAACTTGAATCTCAAATAATTCACTAATTGTTTTTTGCCTAATATCATTATTTTTGTAACTCATATAAACCCTTTCCGCTTATTCAATATGCTTTATTGCGTATCTATCCATACAAATTTCTCTGAAATTATATAATAGAGTACAAAGCTTTTTCTAGAGTGTAACACTTTAAAAATTAATTGCTCCTTGAAGAGATTATTGTTAATCTTTTGTAAAACATACCCCTAATATCGTAAATTTATTTAGTCTACAATCTTTATATACATAAGGAATAGTAAATTAAATTTTTATGCTTATATTGTTATATACTGTCCCGCCTGTGCACGCCACATCTGTGCATATTTGCCTCCCTGCTTCAGCAGATCCTCATGTGTTCCTTGCTCTGCGATTCTTCCCTTCTCCAGCAAGATGATACGGTCTGCGAGACGCGTTGTTGATAGCCGGTGGGAGATAAAGATAACCGTCTTATTTTCTGCTGCCTTCAGCATAGAATGATTCAGTTGGTATTCAGCAATCGGGTCGAGGGCACTCGACGGTTCATCAAGAATAATCAGGCCCGCGTCCTTATAAAATACACGTCCGATAGCAAGCTTCTGGCTTTCTCCTCCGGAAAGATTCACTCCATCCTTTACAAATTCCGAGGTAAGCGCCGTATCAAGTCCATTTGTTAAGGTTGTAATCCTGTCCGAAAGCCCGCTATGATGTAATGCCCAATCCACCTTATCCTGATCTGACCGATCGGCAAGATCCAGAAGTACATTTTCCGTAATTGTTCCCGCAAAGATTTTATAATCCTGAAACACAACCCCTATAGAATTGCGATACTCCCAGACATTATAGTCCTGCAGAAGCTTCTCGTCAGAAAGTATTTCACCCTTGGTTGTATCATAGAGCCTCATAATAAGCTTAATCAAAGTGGTTTTCCCGGCGCCGTTGTAACCAACCAGGGCAATTTTTTCTCCCGGGGAAATAGAAAGTGATATGTCGTTGATAACATTCTCATCGCAATTACTGTAAGAGAAGGATACATTTCTAAGCTCGATCGCTTTCGGCTGATTTATCACCGATAGCTTTTTCTCACTTTGAATTTTAGGCTCGTAATCCAGAAAATCACGGATTTTCTGCACATACAGACTCGTCTCACTGGCATAGGGATATACATCCGTAAATATTCTCATGCCGCGTTTTAACCGCCCGAAGGAGCTATATAAAATCACCACACTGCTGAAGGAAAGTATACCCAGCACTGATGCCTTGAATGCCAAATATGTAATATAGAGGACATCGTTGAAAAAGTCATTGCTTACATAACGACGCAGAAAGCTTAACAGAAACCTGCGGTTCGCATAGCTTTTTTCGACTTTATAAACCTCCTCATTTGCCTTCTCCAGGTCATTAAATAAAACTTCAGAAACCTCTGGATTGAGTCGTAGTTCCTTTGCATAATCGTTTAAATAAAAAACCCGTTTAATATAATCCCTCTTCCTCTCATAAGGATTCCGCCCGATACGTGCTTTATAGGTAAGCTTGTTATACAGCTGATTAAAGAAAAATGTCAAAAGGAAGGAAACCGTTATTAGCAGAATGGAGGCTTTATCTTTCATGAAGAAATAGATACCGATTGATATAAATACTGTGATGCCTGATGCCGTATTCTGCAGAAAGGTAATACAACGATCAATCTGCTTATCAGCCTCTGATATTGCAAGCACCAGTTCATTATAATAATCCGAATTATCATAGCATTCCAGATCCAGGTCCTTTGCTTTCTCGTAAAGCGCCATTTTCACCTGCTGCCGTATAATAGGCATTCCCTTGGCAGCCCAAAGACTGGTTACAATTACCGAATATATCATACCGAGCGTTATACATGCAGCAAGTATCATAATAAATGCTGCCACCTTATGAAACGGATAATGAAATTCGGCAGCCTTAAGCACATAACTTATTCCGATGGTATCTTCAAAAAAGATTGAGATTTGATTTCGTATTGCGTCGAATGTCATTGAAATAATATAAAGCGGCGAAGCAGTAAAGCAAAGCTTTATCAGAAATGCATTATTCTGCCAGACCTGTTTCATCGTCTGCTTTGTACTGATGTTATCCTTCTTCTTATTCAAAGCTCCACCCCCTCTACCGTATCTACTGCAAGATAGTTCATAGCCTGCTTTTGATACATTTCGGCGTAGCTTCCGTTTCTTTTCATCAATTCACGGTGGGTGCCTTCCTCAATAATCTGTCCTTTTTCCAGCATAAGAACCTTATCTGCATTTTTTACGGAGGATAAACGATGCGAGATGAATATCATTGTCCGGTTCTCACCATCCTTCATGATGCTGTCATAAAGCTCATATTCAGCAATCGGATCAAGAGCGCTTGAGGGCTCATCAAACACTTTAACTGGAGCCGGCTTTGCAAATGCCCTTGCCACAACGACCTTCTGGCTCTCCCCGCCGGAAAGTACAGCGCCTTTATCATCAAATTCCCGTGTCATCATTGTATTGACGCCATCGTGAAGCGACATGATTCTTTCATATACTCCAACCTTTTTCAATGCTTCTATGACACGAGTATCCTCATCCTCATAATGCCTGCCCATCAGGACATTATCCTTTACTGTCATACCCATAATACGGTAATCCTGAAAAGCAGCTGCGAACAAGTTCCTGTACGCATGGAGATTATATTCTTTGATATCTATTCCATTCAGCCTTATCACGCCCTCAGTCGGATCATACAGGCGCAGCAGAAGCTTAATAATAGTTGATTTGCCTGCTCCGTTATGACCTACAAATGCCACAATTTCACCTCCACGGATGACAAATGACAAATCTTTAATAGTATATTCCTCCTTATAGGAAAATGAAACATGCTCAAACTCTATACTTGAAAGCTCATCGGATGGTGTTATTCCATTCTGGTCTTCGGGTATTCTTTCTTTATATTCCAGAAAACCCCTGAGGTTCTTAACAAATAACCCATTTTTCATCGTATTCATTATATTCTCAAACAGCCCGATCAATATCCAGGTCGATGAGACCATAAGGCTTGACATAACAGTTAATTCTGCCAATGATATGGTACCTCTGACCAGATTCTCATAAACTGCATACAACAATATGCCTTCAAATATAACCGTGAAGGTAAAGATGAGCCTGAACAAATTGGTCCATGCGATTTTAAACGCATATTTCCCCGCAATTTTAACCGTTCGGTCAGTAGCCTCCTGATATTGGTACTTTAACAAGCGGAATACTTTGGACAGACGGATTTCCTTTGCATAATCCGGAAGATACATGACACGGTTTACGTAGTTCATAACCTTATCATTGGGTACGCTTTCCTGATAGCGCCGGAATTCCAATTTATTCAAAAAGTTGCCAAAGACAAAGTTACCTATAATTGGTGAAATGATAAATAAGACCGAAAAAGGGCTAATATCAAACATAGCATAAAAAACCAATACAGTTGCAACAACTCCGGTCACAATTCCCCATATGCTATCAATAATGCTTGTAACTTTATCCCCCGCGTTATCAATTGCCATGGTATAGCGGTTATAAAAATCCGAATCTTCGTAACAACGAAGCTCCACATTCTTTGCTTTCGCGTACAGCTTTCGGTATATTCCATAGTATAACTTGACAGAGGTCAGGGGATATATAACATTTTCTGCATAGTTATTATATAGATTGATTAAGAAAAACACCCCTCCGCATATCAAAATGAATATAAAAATTGATTGAAAATCAGCTTTTTTATCAAGCGCATTCACGATATAACGTAAAAAAAACGCACTGAAGAATATCCACTCAAAGTAGTAGATACATTTCATCAGTAATGCGTGTAACACGCGGTTTTTACTGATGCTGCACCCAAGCTTCATTGCATACATATTATTATGGAACACTTCCAAAAGAGTTAACTTCTTATCATTTGTCATGAATCCTCCTTAGCTTTTAGCAATTTATCTCATATATTAATAACTACCTTCCTCCCATTGTCTAAACATGAAGAAAACAAATATGTCATAATATTAATTTTTATATACTACTGATTTTAGTAACAGAACTTTCTTGCCACCTTTGCCTGGTTGATAAAGACTGTCCTATGAAATATATTGAGACAGATTAAGCAATCTTCAATTCTTGTAAATGCACGTATAATATTCTACTGGACTTGTATTGCTGAAATAGGCTTGAGGGATTTCCGGCTATAAAGATATACAGGAGTGAAAATTTCAGACTCCTGGATTACCCAAATAAATTTAAGTCGTCCGTAAATGTATTAATCTCAAAATTCATATAATATTATTTTTATTATAGTATTGAACAATAGTCACTCAGCATCTGAAACATCTGTTGCTCAACTTGATTTACATTTTTTATTTGAATTACTACTCTCTCAAGAATAGATTTATTTTTAGTCACAAAAGTTTTTATCAGTAATATTCGTATAAATTCCCAATTCATGGTACATGTCATTGCTTTATCTATAATGTCATCTAAATGAAGATTTGTAATATTATTAATATATTCTAACATTTTAATATAACCTTTTCGATTTGCATTTATAATTTTCAAATTATCCAATAACGGAACTGCATACAGATCTTTCTCAAATCCTTTTATTTCTTCATCTAAATTCATACATTTTTCAATCTCATTAGCGAATTGATTAATTTTTTGAAAAGTACTTTCTTCCTTATAAAATTTAACATCATTTTGCAATTCAGTCTTAAAGATATATTCGTCAATTTTCTCCTCTTTAAGAGTAATCACCCTGTAATCAGTCATACCATCATATATTTCTAAATAAGTACTTTCTATATATTTTTGATTCAAATATGGATCCATACATATGAAAATGTCGCTTTCCTCTAAATATCCATATATAATATAAAAATGGAGAATATGATATTTCCCATATGCAACATTCCAACGGCAAGTAAATGCATCGCTATGGATTATTATTGGTTTATTTTCCTGAAGTAACTTTATAAACTCTTCTCTAGTATTTCTATAGTTAACTTCATAAATATTTACATCAATTCCATTAAAAAAACTATATCCGACAATATCTCTTCGATAATATGGTTGTATTTTATTACCAATTATATCATCTGCCTCTGTTTCATATTGAAAACACCATTTACCTATAGCCATCATTTGAGAATTTCTGTTATAAAAATTGGCAATCGTAGCAATTGCAATCTGATTACAGTTATATGCAGAATCATTAGTGCATTCTATATCTAATAACATGGTTTATCCTCCAAAATCAAAGTTTTTGATCTAATCTATTTATATATTAATCATTCAGCATAGATTTAAGTAATGTCTGCAGAATAGACTAAAACTATTGTTTTTAGTGAATTTTCAACCTTTTATAAGTCGCTCCTTTAAATTCATCTGAAATGTAATAATTCTATCTTTTTACAGCCATTACGTATAATTCTGAATTTACTATTATATAAGAATATCAATCTATCAATCTTATAGGCAGACCTAGGATTAAATTTATATTCCTGTATTACATTCCAAAACTTTATAGTAACTTGATTTGATATATTATCATAATCTATAATATAAAGTAATAATCTGAAGTATCATGTTTCACTTATTTGCAGAATCAATCTCTTCTATACAAGTCCCTAGTATAGACCTTCTCCTTCACATCATCCAATTCTTTACTAAAGCGATTTGCCACAATAACATCAGATTCTCTCTTAAAACTGTCTAAATCATTATAAATCCTACTTCCCCAAAATTCATCTTCATTCAACAATGGTTCATATACAATGACAGTTACCCCTCTCTCTTTTATACGTTTCATAACTCCTAGAATTGAGCTCTGACGAATATTATCGGAATTTGTCTTCATTGTTAGTCGGTAAATACCTACTATACAACTATTTTTTGGTATATCATCCGAATCTTTTGTAATATTTATATCAAAATAGCCTCCTTTCTTAAGAATCTGATTAGCTACGAATTCCTTTCTTATTCGGTTGGATTCGACAATCGCTTGTATTAGCGTCTGCGGAATTTGCTGATAATTAGCCAGTAACTGTTTAGTATCTTTAGGCAGACAATAGCCACCATACCCAAAAGAAGGATTATTATACTGCTGGCTAATTCTTAGATCTAAACATATCCCATCGATTATATTCTTTGCATTTAATCCTTGCGATTCTGCAAAAGTATCTATTTCATTAAAATAAGATACTCTAAGTGCTAGATATGTATTAGCAAAAAGCTTCACCGCTTCAGCTTCCGCTGTCTCCATGAATAAGACCGGAACATCTTTCCTTATTGCTCCTTCCTTCAGTAGATCTGCAAACATCTCAGCAGCCTTACACAAATGCATATTTCCGCCAAGTCTTCCTATAATAATTCTATTAGGATATAAATTATCATGTAGCGCTTGCCCTTCTTGTAAAAATTCTGGTGAAAAAATAATATTTGTAGAGCAAAATCTCTTTTGAATATTTTCCGTATGCCCAATTGGAACTGTAGATTTTATTACTATGATAGCACTCTGATTTACCTGATTGGCAATCTCTATAACCGCTTCTATCGATGATGTATCAAAACAATTCAGCTTTGGATCATAATTTGTTGGTGTGGCAATAATTATATACTCTGCATCCTTAAATGCTGCCTTCGCATCTGTAGTAGCCGTAAGTTGTAAATTTTCTTTCGTCAAGTATAGAGATATTTCTGTATCCATAATCGGTGATTTATGCTCGTTTAGTAAATTCACTTTTTCTTCGATAATATCAACTATTTTTACTTCATTATTCTGAGCTAATAAAACTGCCAATGGCAAACCTACATATCCCAAACCTGCTACTACTATCTTCAACTTATTATACCCCTTTTGTAATAATATGTTATTTATACTACCTGATTAGATAATACAATTTATACCACTGCGCAAAGTTCCTTAATCCAACTTCTAGTGGAGTTTCTGGCTTAAAATTGAAATCACGAATTAACTCGTCCACATCAGCAAAGGTCTTATACACATCAGCCTGTTGCATTGGTAATAGTTCCTTCTTCACTTGATTCATACTGATCCCTTCTTCCATCAATATCTTCTCTAAAGTCTCTATGAAATACATAATACTCACCGGTTTATTATTTCCAATATTATAAATCTTATATGGAACACCATTATCATTCTTTGCTGGTGCCTTTTTCATCACCGTTATGATTCCCTTTACAATATCATCAATGTATGTAAAATCCCGATACATGTCCCCATAATTATAAATCTGAATAGTCTCGCCCTTCACAATCTTATTAGTAAATTTAAAATATGCCATATCAGGCCTTCCCATAGGTCCATATACCGTAAAAAAGCGAAGTCCAGTAGAAGGGATTCTATACAAATTGCTATAAGCATATGCCATCAATTCATTTGACTTCTTAGTTGCAGCATATAAAGACACTGGATTATCTACTATATCCCCTGTTGAATACGGTACTTTCTCGTTAGTTCCATATACGGAAGAAGACGATGCATATACTAAATGATGTACTCCCTTATAATCTGCACTCGGATTAGCATCTGACTCATCGTAACTATGGCGGCATGCTTCTAAGATATTATAAAATCCAACTAAATTGGACTCTATGTACGCATCGGGATTCGTTATGGAATATCGTACGCCTGCCTGAGCTGCAAGGTTTACAACAACATCAAATTGATTTTCTGCAAAAATTTTCTGTACTAACTCCTTATCTGAAATGGATCCTTTTGTGAATCGAAAGTTCCTATGCTTTACCAGATTCTCTAATCTGCTCTTCTTTAAGTCCACAGAATAGTAATCATTCATATTATCAATTCCAACAATTTGAATATTCTCTTCTACTCCTTCATTACTTTCCAGCAACTCTCTTGCTAGGGAATAACCTATAAATCCAGCTGCCCCAGTAATCAATATATTTTTCATAACTATATCAAATCCTTTCGCTTCGCTCAAAGTACAATAAATTATAAGTCGGCTACTAACGATTTTTAATCAAGTATAGGGATTTCAGTATACTACAAATCACATGAAGATGAATGGATTGTCTGCCTTGATAAATGAACTTAATACCGTTAACTGATTCAAGGAGCAGACAGAGCACTATCCAAAAAAGTGCTTGCGAATAAAATTTGTTGGACAAGGTATAACCGGAGTTTCTGTAAGCTGTTCTTGTCCTAAGTTTGAGAGTCCAAACAATTTGCAAAAACAGAAAAGTATAGAATATTGTAAATACAGAAGAATCGAAATAGAAGGAATGTTCAGCTTAAGCAAACGATGTTACGGAATGGCTATACCCAATCAAAACTGGAAGGGGTCACTCTTACATCTGACGATTTATCTGTATTCGTGACGAATCTATTTTTTTCATCTGGAAATCAGTTGAATCAGTAGAAACTAAATACTAAATAAAGTATAATTTATGTAATAATAAATTTATAAGCCTCCTCAATTCTTAGTAAACATTCTGTTAAAAGTTCTCTCGGCATTGCCATATTAAAACGCACAAATTTCTCAAAACCTTCACCAAATGATTTACCCCTATTAACACCAACCAGCGCTTTGTTAATAAAGAAATCAAATACTTCGATATTTGATGGTATATTACTGCAATCTATCCACAATAAATATGTTCCTTCAGGTTTAATTGTCCTAATAAGTGGTATTCTATCTTTAATGAAGTTATTAATATAATTATAATTGTCTACTAAATAACGTCTCAATTCAATTAACCAGTAATCACAAGCTTCACATCCTACTTCAGTAGCAAGCAATCCAAATAAATTAATATTGTCACAATTATTCTTTTTTTGCATATTCTTGAATTTTTCTCTTTCATTTTGATTGCGAATTAGTGTAAAACCGCATGGAAGACCACAAAAATTAAAAGATTTACATAATGAACTTGTTACATATACTGAATCCCAATCTTGAATATTGTTAAATGAATTAAATGCATTATCAAACAGGATTATATCAGCATGAATTTCATCGGAGATTATTTTTATATTATTCTTTTTACACAATTTCCATAAAGACATAAGCTCGTCCATTAACCATACGCGTCCTACAGGGTTATGTGGATTGCAGAATAAAATAACCTTTATATTCTGCTCATTAATAATTTTTTCGACTTCTTCAAAATCAATAAAATAATTACCTTTTACATATTTAAGTTTTGAAGTGATAACTTTCCTATTGTTTTCCTTTACACATGAATTAAAGTGGGGATAAACAGGACTAAATATCAATATTTCGTCATTTACTTCCGTTAGTATATTTATTAAAGTTGATATTGCGCTCATAACTCCAGTACTCCATATTATATCCATACTATCAACGTTCATATTTCTATGGCTTTTTAACCAATATGACACTTTAGTAGATAATTCTTGATTTACTCTTGTGTACCCAAATACCCCATGTTCACATCTTTGTTTTAAGGCATTAATAATTTCTTGTGGACATTTAAAATCCATATCTGCAATCCATGCAGGAATCAAGGTTTTTTTACCAAATTCAGAGTCAGTATAATCCCACTTAGTTGAATTTGTATTTTTTCTATCAATTACAATATCAAATCTACTCATCATTTTATTGTGCAAAACAAATATTCCTTTCACAATTTTTACAATTATTTGAAAATTATCTAACTGTCCATTAAAATTCGAAATATTTTATTAATTTACACTTTATACCTGTTAGCAATATTATTATAGCATATATCTTGTATTATATTTCCAAGCCATTTCTCATCCCATGGTAATCTACCATACTTTACCTCGTTGCCTATATAATTACATAAAATACGCCTAAAGTATTCATGCCTAATAAAATTCAATATTGAGCGTGCATCTGATAAAGTACCGATAAAATTTCCAAGAACATTTAAAGATGCTAATTCTTTAATTTGTTTCTCGATACCGTAATAGTTATTATTAAACCACCACGCAGGACCTGCCTGAATTTTTCCTACTGTATTCACTTCATTAAATGCCTGTACTAAGCTTAGAATCGGCATATATTTATCAACATTTAGACAGAAAATAATAACTTTGGGTAAAATCTCAATATCATTCATGGTATTAAATAATTGACTTAAAATATTGATGTAATTAAAATCGTTAATCACATCAAAGCCGGTATCTGGACCCATTTTACGATACATTTTTATATTCACATTACGTATCGCTCCTATATGCAATTGAAAAGTCCAATCATATAACTTGCATTCCATTGCAATAAATAAAAATAAATCATACTTTATGTTTGATATTTCATTTTCACTAAGGAATTGACAATTTAGTAATTTTTTAAAGGATTTATTTAAATCATATTTTCTATTAAAAATAATATTGAAATTATCTATAGCTAAATCAATAAATCTACATCCATAATCATTAAACTTTTTTGCTCTTATTTTAATTGCATTCTTATAATCACTATAACTTTCTATACTCTTACTGGTTGATGAAGAAAGATCTTCGATAAAACTTAGAAACTTTGTATCATCGATGTTGAATATTCTATCTATCCTAAAAATGGGATTGGTATCTATGTCCCACATATGGTCTAAGCGAAGATCTTTAAAATATTCAATATTATCACATGAATCTTGTACAATATGTAAATGAGAGACATTAGTTTTTTTTATGATTTGTTTTGTAGTAATATCCTTAAGTAATTGATTTGTATAATCCCATAAATAATCTAAATTTTCAGGAAGCAATGAATCTTTATAATCAAAATATTTTTTAAGTTCCATATAACTCCAATGTATTAAGGGATTTCCAACTGATCTATGTAGAGCCTGAAGATAAAAAAACATTTTTTCTTTAGCGGCTTCATGTCCAGAAATGTATCGTTCTGCAATTCCGCAGTTTCTCATTATTCTCCACTTGAAATGGTCACCCTCAAGCCAAATTTGAGTAAGATTATCAAATTTACGGTCAAAATATATATCATCAATACTCAAATGATTATGATAATCAAAAATAGGACATTTTTCTGCGTAGCCAAAATACAGTATTTGTGAATAATGATTATCAAGTAAAAATTCATTACCTATATAATTCATAATAATACCTTCCTATGTTGAAAATTCATTTAAAAGCGAAACAGCTATTCCATTATTAATTATACTTTTAATATAGTAAGATACGATATCCACAATATCATTATTTATTGTTAAGTCGTATCCCCACAATTCTTTGCTTTTTAATAAATTAATTGCAAGGTACGTATAATTTTTATTATAATAAAAATAATTCCAAGCACTATCAAATATTCCAATTAAAAAAGGATCGTCATTTATATTTATTTTAGTGTTCAAAGTTTTATTGTAATAGCAAATCATTGAAGCTAATGAAAATAGCAACATTTTAGGAAATGATTTATTAATATAATAATAATCTATTAAAGAAGGAATTACTCTTGTTTTAAACTTAGTTATAGAATTCAAAGAAATTGCTTCTAGTTTATGTACTATTTCCGTATTTTTAAATCTCTCTAAAATTGTTTGAAAATATTCTAAAATATCTATGTTGTCTTTACAATTTAAGGCGGGAATTATTTCACAAATAACAACATTATTAATATAGTTATTTATGATTTTATCAATTACACATTCTCTTACAGTATTTAGTCCATAAGGTACTCCAATATATACCATTAGAGTATGGGCTCCATTTAGTATTCTTACACGTTTTTTTTGATACTCCTGAAGATTATCTGTTAAAAACACGTTTAGCCCTGCCTTTGAAAATGGAATTTCATCCATTATTCTACAATTGCCTTCTAATATCCATCTATGATAAAGTTCGCCTTCTGTAAGCAAATTATCACAATATCCAAATTGCTTAAATAATGTAATATCTTTATGGTAAGGGTACCCTGTTATAATTCTTTCAACCAATGTATTGTAAAAGCAACATCCTTCATCCAGCCAATTCAGGAAACCGCTACCTAATTTCCATTTTAATGCATGCTTAATTATAATATTTTTTAGAACTTCTCCATTATTATCAATTAGTTCACAAGGTAAAATATATAATCCTTTATCATTATTTCCTTCAAAAAAAATATACCTCTGATATAAAAATTTTGTCAGCTTTCCAGGAAATGATAACGGTGGGCAATGATTAAAATTATCACCGTCTGAATAAATTAATCCTGCTTCAGTGGTATTTGAAACAATAACTCTCAAGGTATCTAACTCTGCTAACTTACAAAATTTATCATAATGTATATAAGGATCTATACATTCGGTCACGGATTTTACAATTGTAATGTCATCAGCCAAATTCTCATTATTATAATCATATAAATGAACTGTATACAAATTATTCTGATCTATTAATTTTTTGACAATTCCAGAAGGCCTTGGTTGTACAATTGATATTCCTGCATTATATCCAACAATATTCATTTTCTCTACAAACCAGCCAAAAAAAGCTCTTATGAAATTTCCCTCACCTACTTGCATTATTTTTATAGGGTAATTATTATTTTTATAAATTTCTTTAATGTTTTTCAATTTTCACCTCATTTTGTTATAAAATCTAATTATCTTTAAGCATCCATACTCCAGAAGATGGATGCGAGATATAATAGATTTCTTCTCCATCATCTAATAAATTCCACCCATCATATAATTTATTAATACTATATAACTTATAAATAATATCAAAATCAGCTGCATAATAGCCAACCGTTTTTATTTCATTTAATGAAATGTCTCTAACTGCATATGTTATTTTAAACCTTCCTTCTGTTGGCCCTAAAATCAAATGAGCGACTATAGCTTTATTTTCTTTAAGGTTTATATTATTTTCAAGAGCTTCTAGTATGTACTCTTTCCCTCTATAACCATATTCTCGTATAAGTGAATCGAATATTTTGTCCTCTCCAAAAGTACGAACACCAGGAGCCATGATTATCAATTCACCTCCGTCTTTCATCGCAGCTGCCGTGCGGTAAATTGCTTTATTTGCAACCCATGTACTCGTAAACATTTTAGGTTCCATATAAACAATACATTTATT
This sequence comes from Lachnoclostridium sp. UBA1308, assembly GCA_002307215.1. Taxonomy (GTDB): domain Bacteria; phylum Bacillota; class Clostridia; order Lachnospirales; family Lachnospiraceae; genus Mobilitalea. The sequence goes on along the minus strand of DBTU01000010.1, from coordinate 112,513 downwards.
AATTGATTTTTCTACATAGTTAACATTAATTTCTTGTGAAAGTCTAACAGCATCTTCAAACGTATTTCGCTCCTCACCAGCAAATACACCATAAGTATTTGTTTTATTATTCAATGTTTTTGTAACAGTCTGTATATAGATAATTTTAATATCTTTAAAATATTTATCCATAGCGTAGTCAAATACCTGTCTAACTGGTGAATGATCTTTGCCTATATACTTTTGAATACCACATAAAGCACCAAGTATATGGGTTTTATTGATAAAATCTGTACCTCCAAGTCCAACCAATATGTTTTTTGAATGACTCGACATTCCAGCAATTTCATGAGGGAGTACTTGTCCTAATACAATTATATAATCATAATCATCATAAATTATCTTATTTACTTGTACTGTGATATCAACATTCATAAGGCCATTGGAAATATTATTTATATAATTCGCAGGAATTGTTCCAATATTAATACAATCATTTCGCCAGTTATGATAAAGTAAATTTGCATAAGGTATGTCTCCAAACATATCATTTGCCTCTTCTTTGCTTATTACTTTATGTGTTCCAATTGCTGGCATAATATCAACTTGAAAATTTTGATTCTTTAAATAATTATAAGTAAAATTAGTTAATATCCCGGTGTTAGAACCCTTTCTTGTATAATCAGGTGGAACAATCAGTACTTTATTACTCTTTATATTTCTCAACGTTTTTTCAACAACTTCAATCATTTGAGCTTCTGTAATCCCTTCTCTATTCACCGCACTATACATGGAATCCCTTTATTTCCCTTTCTTATTATACCAATAATGTGTTTATATATATTTGTTCCTTTATTGCACTTTCACTGTTTTTAAAAGGATAGTCATAAATAAAATCGAAAATGAATTTACTTATTTCTTTCTCAATATATTTACTAATTTGAACAAAGCGTTCCTCAAAATATTCATTTCTCTCTGCTAAACTCATATATATACTAAAATGGTAATCACCATCTTGAATTACTTTTATTTTTTCTATCTCCGTAAAATTTTCATGAAAATATAATCTTCTTAAAACTTTTCTAAATAATACATTCCCATATAAGTTTGTATTCGATATTGTTTCACTCATTCTTCCTTTTTCTAAAACTATTATTGGATCCTCACATCCACAAAAACATTTTTTATGATATATCCTTGCTAAATCCCCAAGATAGTATTTTATTAACGGCATATCATTATTTATAAGACTAGTAATAATAATTTCTCCTAACACCCCATCTTCATTTATTATGTTACCCTCTTCATCAATTAAATCAACTATTAGATATTTTGTATTTAAATGCATATTATTACATTTGCACTCATACGCAATATTCCATACTTCTCTGCATCCATATTGATTAATTATCTTGGATTTAAATACTTTTTCAATATGTTCTTTTTCATCTTCACTTAATGTTTGGCTTGTAGTTTCTATGAATTTTATATCCATATTATCAAATATATATGTCTTATCGTTACTTTCAATAAATGTACATAACTTTTTTAGTAAAAAAGCCGTAGTAAATATCCACTTGGGTTTTTTCTCATGCAGTTGCTTACATACAATTTCCATATTACCAGAATTATCTCCCCAATCAATGGACTTTAACTCAGGTTCAATCTGATGAATCATAAGTAGCCCATTTGAAAGTGAAGCACAATTATATATTTTCTTCCTTTTTTCTAAGAGATATAAAGCTTCTGACATTTTTTCATTATTTGTTTTTATAATAGGAAATGGCTTTCCTGTTGTTCCTGTAGTTAATTCAATTGACCATTTCTTATTATTTGATGAAATAGTCATATCATGATTACCATTCAATTTAGATACGTCTAATAGACTCTTTATCATTTCATCCTTGTTTTTATAATTATCCCTAAAACCCTTATCTATAAGCCTATTCAAATTATTTAGTATTGTCTTTTTATTTATTGGTCTAATTTTTTCATAAGTTTGATTGATGTTCTTTTCATCACAATTATAATTTGATAAAACATCCTTATAGTATTCATTGTTGTCTTTTAATTTCGTTAACAATTTATACAGTTTTTTGTATTGTTCTTCATTATGTATCATTTTTTAAACCTCAATCAAAAAATTTTTAATATAGTAATATGATTTACACAATGCATCTATAGCTTCATTCTTATTATTTATTGGATTTCTTTTTTTATTTTCTAAGTCTAGTTCAATAGTTAAGGGATACTTGTAATCATCTTCAATCAACAATTTAATAAAATTATTCAAATCCATTTTACCCTTTCCTAATACTACATGCTCAATTCCATCAATATTATCACTAATATGAATATTCCTGATATACTTTTTAAACAAGTTATAGCCTTCAACAGCAGACCTTCCCAAACTCCCCCAATGACTCACGTCATAAGTCATTTTCAAGTCGTTTGGCTCTAAAAAATCAATAATTTCACTAGAATTTTGAATGAAACTTGGCAACTGAAGTTGCGAAACATTTTCAGTTACTACTTCTACTTCACTATAATTTCTAAAAAATAAAAGATTTTCTTTATGTATTTTATCTAGTGAAAAATAGTTATTATCTCTGATACCTCCTACTACATCATGTGCCACCACTATCTTTGTATTAAATAATTTAGCTAGTTCAACAGATTTTTTTATACAGTCGAATTCTGTTTCATTCGTATTAACAAGAATACTTAAGGGTGCATGTATAGAAAGAACAGTCATGTTTCTTTTAAGAACTTCCTTCTCAATATTTTTAAAGTTCTCATTTTTAAACGATTGATTTAAGAATATCTCAATATTTTTACAGCCCGTTTCATTAATCATATCCAAAACTTCGATATAACTATATGTATAAAAAGCACCAGTTGAAATTGAAATTTTCATTAAATTACTCCTTCTAAATCAGGTATTATAGTTGATCCAGTATTTCTATAAAACAAAAGTTTATAATAATCATATCTAAACATATATAAGGCATTTGCTACCTTTTTTGTATATAAATCATTTAGAGTATCCTCCGCCCATTTCTGCTCACCTAAAAATTCATATTCTTGTTTAAATCTTGTATTCATAAAATTCATTTCTTTAATAATTCGAGATAATAATTCGAGCCAACTTTTTTTAGTTTCCCAGTTATCCGATGCTAATGAAATTACGTATGAAATGATAGAATTTTGAAAAGATGTAAAAACATCATGCTTTTCATCAACTTTGCTATAAATAATATTTATAAGTTCATTATCTGTATATACTTTATAATGATTTTTTACTGTAAGTAAAAATAATTTCTCAAGAGAGAAATCATTCTCCCTTTCTTCATTAAAAATTTCTCTGTTTAAAACTAATGCTTTTATTAAATCAGGTGAAACAATTTTATTAATGCATTTATGAAATCTATTAATATAGATATCATAATATCCTTTTACCTCTAGTCCTTCCTCAGTAAATATCGCCCTTATGCATTCTAACGCAGCTTTTATTTTATAATATTTCAAACCTCTATATATCCTAGATCCTTCTTCATTAAAATGTCCCGGGTGAATAAAATAACATGAAACTGAATTTAAGGCTGATTCAATGTACTGATCGTTTTCTAATTTTTTTTTCGATATACTAGGTACTTCCATTTTCTGATATAATGGAGCATCAAAAGATACTATTAGGTCCCTTCTCATATAAGAATTTACTTTATCCAAACTATTTTTACCAAGTAGTATAAATGAACCTTTCTGTTCTGGGTACTTTTGATTAAAATCTAAGGTCAATCTTCTTAAAAAAAGTTTATCTAAATCTTCTTCATTAACAACAACCATAAAGTCTAAATCTGATTGTAACGTATAACTTTTATCGTTTTTAATTAATATTGCCGGCTCTTTTCTCGATAAAGACCCAGTAAAATATAAATTAAAGTCCAAATTTTTCTTTTCAAGCTCTTCAACTACTCTATCAATATATATAGAAACTTGTTTATTAATACATTCCTTATGCTTCTGATTTAAGCTTAATGAATTACTGCAAAAATCCATAATTACCTTGTATGATGCATTTATTATCAAATACATCAATACGCTCCTTTCTATTATAATATATTTATGGTTATATATTGTTGAAACTCTAATCGAATGTATACCAATCAATATTTTTTTTGAACATTTTATAATACAATTTCAATGTATTTACATCTTTCTCATTATTTAAATCTAAATGTCCTAATTGAGAATAATTACTACAGTAGCACATATACTCAGGTTTTGTAATATTATACTCATTTATTTTATTTTTAAATAATTCATATTCTTGATCATAACAAGGAAATGTTTTACTAACTTCACGTAACTTAGGTTCTTTATTTTGATACTCATTATGTTTATATAATTCTATTCTTTTTCCATTGATATACATTACTTTCATATCTTTTCTGAGTGCAAAATTCACCGCTTCTGGAATTTTATTTATTATAGGTTCTCCTTTATCGTTTAACGAAGTATTACATAAAATTGGGACACCCGTTATCTTGTTAAATTCTTCAATAATAGAGTATAATAATTCATTATCTTCTAAAATTATAGTCTGTACTCTTGCTGAATTATCCAAATGCAAAATTGATGGAACCAATTCCTTTTTAATTTGCTTAATATAAAAAGTATTTAACATATATGGTGAAGCATATGATTCAATAAACCATTCTTGAACTTTTTCCGCCATTATAATTGGCGCTACAGGGCGCCACCATTCCCTTTGCTTAATGAGGTTTAAAATTTCTTTGCTTTTTATATTACGTGGGTCAGCCAATATAGATCGGTTTCCAAGTGAACGAGGGCCAATTTCAGCTCTTTCATTAAACCAAACTATAGGCTCTTTAATCAAATCAATTATAACCTGATTAATATCAAAATCAGAAACATTTTTAACGAACTCTTTAAATTCGTTTCCGTTAATTATTTTATCTAATTCAAAATCTCTATCACCATAAAATGCATTTTTAAACTTAAAATCCATCCTCCCATTACTATTTTTATAAAATGCATACAAACCTATTCCCAATGCCAATCCAGTATCACTAACACACGGTGGTGCAATCATACCCTTAAAATTCCTCGAGCTAATTAAATAACTATTTGTTGGGCAATTCAATGCATATCCACCAGACAAGGCTAAGTATGTATCCATAGTCTTGATTTTGTATTTTAAAATTATTTTATCTAACTCTGTATCTACCATTTTTATAGAAATTCTTTGGATTTCCTTCATAATAATGCTTATTCTGTTTTCTTCATAAGTAAATTTCTCATCATACGGAATTTCTAATGAATTTTCATCCAATAAATCTAAAGAATCTATATAATAAATAACTTTATTAACACATCGATTTGCCTCATTTAGGCTATCAACATTATATAATTCAAGAGTTTCATCAATAATTGGTTTACACCTAGCTTTACACGCTGATGCTAATGCCATCAAAGAACCTTCACGCATTTTAAAATTCATTTTTGCACATGTCCATAAACGACCTGGCGAGTTGATTGAAAATACATTTACTTTTCCTTCATTTACATAGCAACCGGCATAATAATTCTTCTCTAATGCTTTAGTATCAACAACATTATCTGGTCCTCCATCTAAAGCTACGCCCAATATTTTACTTTTATAAAATGTATCTGTGTCGAGTAAAATTGCTGAAAATAAATGTGCAATGCTATGATAAGCAATATCAGGGTATACATCTACCGAAGTATAAGTAATACAATCTGTAAGTTCAGGTGTACCCCAGATTTCAAGCATATCATTTATGGTCAAGTCATATGTACTTAATAATTGATTGATAAAGTTAATAGCATATTCTTTATTAAAAAAAGATATTGGATGTTGCTTTATCCCCGTTTCTCGTTCGAATTCCCAATAATGAATTAATTCTATTTTTTCATTTGTTTTCTTCCATAAAGCCATAGATTGATCATGTCTTCTCCTTATTTCTAGTATATGACTCCATTTGTCAATATGCATATAAACAGATAAATAATAACCGTTTTTGTTTTTTCCTTCCATTTCCACCTATTCTTTCTCTAATATAGCTTAATTAGCTATATTACAATTCAAATAAATTATGTTGTTCTATTCCTTTAAGTAATCTATATTCATCTGTCTTTTTATAAGATTCAATGATTTGTTTACTATACTTTTCATAAAATAAAAAATTATTCTTCATTAATTCATCAAAACCAAATTTTTTTCTTTGTTTAGCATATTCAATAATTATCCTTTTCATCGTATTATTTAAAGCTACATTTTTATACGATATTGCATCAGACCATACTCTGTACTCATAAAGACATTCATTCAATACACCTATATTATATTTCTCACAAATCCGCAGCCATAAATCATATGATTGACACAGTGCAAATTGTTCTCTATACATTCCAACATTTCTCAACGCTTCTTTCCTAAGCATAACACTTCCATGAATAAATGGATTAAAATCTAATATTGTCCTTTTTAATTCCCCATCAGTTCCATTAAAATCTAGTGCTTTAATTTTCTTACCATTTCTGTCAACTAAAAGAGCATTTGTACCTAATAAATATATATCCGGATTTTTTTCTAAGTACTCAAGCTGCTTAGATAACCTATCATGATATGAAATATCATCAGCATCTTGTCTTGCAATTATATCAGCTTTTGCAATAGCAATTCCTCGATTTAGTGAAACTGCAACACCACTATTATTTTGATTTATTACTACAATTCTTGAGTCATTATATGAAGTAATTATTTTATATGAATTATCAGTTGAACCATCATTTATTATAATAAATTCAAAGTTATTATAATCTTGACTTAAAATGCTCTCAATCGCCTTAGCGACAAACATCTCGCTATTATATACAGGCATAATTACTGAAATTTTGGGTATCATACATTCACCTACTATCATAAAATATTAATTCATATTTATCATTATCAACTAATACAACTTAAAAATTTACATTTAGCTCTATTTATTCTAGTAAATATATCAAAATCATTTCAAGATGAATTCAACTATGATTTTAGTAACTATTTTTGCTTCCTTTTCCTTGATATCAATTAATATATGTTGTCCTCACTTAGTTTTAAATGGAGGATTTCAACTAAGCTTTTATAAGACGCCAGTTTTTCAATTGATAAGTTTTCATCATCAATTTCTATATTAAATGTATTTTCCAGTTCGACTACAAGTTGTACAATATTTATAGAAGTGAAATTACAATCATTAACTAAATCTGTATCTTCATTGATATTTTCTATATTTATATCGTTACAACATATAGAAATAACTTCTTTTAATTTTTCTTCAAATTTGAATGCCATGATAATTTCTCCTTAATATCTTTTTATTTTTCCATTGTAAGTCTTAGTAAGTTCAGTAACAATTTCAAAACGTGATGGTATCTTATAATCAGCTAATTTAGAATGACAATATTGTTTTATACTATTTATATCATTAAAATCATATTTTAAAACAATTCTAGCTATTGGAACTTCTCCGAGTAATTCATGTTCTTCCTTAATAACACAAGCATCTTCGATACCAGGATGTTGCATTAAGATTTCTTCTATTTCTTCTGGATAAATATTGATTCCGCCAGAAATTATTATATTTTTTTTCCGACCTGTAAGGTATATATAACCCTCATCATCTGCATATCCCAAATCTCCAGTATGTAACCATCCATCAATTATTGTACTCATAGTAATTACTTCTTGTTTATAGTAACCCTTCATAACATTTTTACCTTGTATAATAATTTCACCTATCTCATTAGCTTTTACTATTTTGCTATCTTCATTAATTATTTTAACTAATACGTTAGGTACTGGTAAACCAACTGATCCAATTTTGTCTAATGATTTTTCAGGTAATAAAGCAGTAATGCGGGGGGAGGCTTCTGTTTGCCCATATGTCTGTACAAATCCAATTGTAGGAAATTTAAGTATTAATTTCTCAAGCTTATTTATAGGCATTTTGCCCCCACCAAAACAGATATATTTTAATGTGCTTATATTATAATCTTTTGAGTAACGGTAATCTAAAAGCATAAGTAACATAGAAGGAACAGCCGTAAAATTAGTAATACCTTCATTTTGTATTGTTTGAAAAAAAAGCTTCGGCAAGAACATTCCATCTAAAATCACCATGGAAGCACCAAGATATAAATGAGTTAGAAATTGCGCAGTATTACAATATCCGAAATACATTGGCATTGAAATTAAAACTTTATCATTTTCATTTAGTTTTAATGATTCAATATTAGATTCAATATTACTAATTAAATTATTATGAGTAAGCATTACTCTTTTAGGATTACTTGTAGTACCAGAGGTATGAAGCATTATAGCCACATCGTGTTCATTACTATTTTTTATCGGGCAAAATTTATTTATTATATTAATATCTTTACTAACAATTGTAAAATTATCGTCTTCGACAAAAAGGATTGAAACACAATGCATATAGTCAATTAAATATTCTAATAATAAATCTTTATATTGTAGTCTCGATATTATCAAATCAATTTGACAATATTCAAGAGTACTTTTAATTTCTAAACCCTTCGCGGTTGTACCGATAGGTACAACAACTTTGTCTAATAATAGAATAGCAAAATAGGCTATAGCATAATCTATTGAATTCGGTAGGAATATGCATATATTTTCAGAAACGGTTATTGATGAATTAATTCTTTGAGATAATCTACTTGATAGTTTATACCATTCTCTGTATGTAACATATTTATGAGCATGTTTTAGTGCAATTTTATCATTATTTTTTTGTCTATATAAAAGCTCTTTTATATACAAAAGAATCACCTCAATTCCAATACATATTTTCTAACCAACGAATTTTATCACTAGCATAATGTCCTCTGTAATATGTGTGGGCTAATTAATTCTTAATTTATTCTTGAATCCAAATTAAAAACTCTACCGCTTACACTAGAAAACATATCTGATGACATATAAATCAAAAAATTTATTAAATCATCAAAAATATAATCAGTTGGTATTAAGCTCTTACTCTCAGCTATGTTTTTCTTTTCCCTATTAATCCTATTCAAATCAGTCACTATAAATCCAGGACAAACAGCATTAACTGCTATATTAAACTTTCCAAGTTCTTTTGCTAGTGCTTTTGTAAAACCGATCAATCCAGCTTTTGAAGCAGAATAGTTAACTTGTCCTGCACAACCTTCTTGGCCTTTCAAAGAAGAAATATTAATGATCTTACCACTTCTTTGATGAATCATTGCTTTGGAGAAGGCACGACAACACAGATATGCACCCGTTAGATTTACATCTATAACATTGCGCCATTGTTCTTCTGGCATCAATTGTATGGGGCTGTCATCACAAATTCCAGCATTATTTATCAAAATATCTACTTTTCCAAATACAGAAATGGTTTCATTATATAACCTAGATACATTATCTTGACTTTTAACATCAGTTTTTATTTTTAAGCAGTTTGGATTGTATTGGATTATTTCTTTATGTAATTCCATAGCTTCATGTTCACTATGAAAATAAGTTATTACTACTTTAGCATTTTCTTTAGCAAATGCTCTTATGAGCTCTTTGCCAATTCCTTTCGATGATCCTGTTACTACAATAACTTTATTTGATATATCTACAATCATAGCTTGTCCTCGCATATCTTAGCATTTATAATCTCATTGTTATAATAATGATAACTTTTTATAAAAGATTCTCTTTATCAACTTCAAAACCTTCCAATTGTACTACTAAGATAAAATCTTTACTTTCTCCGCTTCCTAAAGAAACCACCTGATACTTATTTAAAATATTCAATTGTTTTTACAAAATATTCATCGCATTATTTAAATTAACATCTCATGATTATACATTATCTTACATATAATAAGTTTATATCATATTTTTCCCATAATGTAAAGAAATTTTAACATTTTTCTACATTATATTCCATTTATATCATTTCTTATATCCTGCTAATGAGTAAAGGTTTTTAAATCAGCTCAAATGGGTAGATTGTAATATGAGAGTCCCATTTGTATTACAAGAAATTCAATTACTATTTTTTGAAATCCAAATTTTCAATTTTTTTAATTTTACTTTTGAATTGTAATTTCCCGTATGTAAGCGAAATCCTGACGTTTAGTGTTGTTTTTCACGGCATTTTGTTATAATAACTTTACTGATAAAGTGTCAGTTTACGTTCGAATCTTTGTAATCTGAAAATCAACCATAAATACTTCGGATTATTCTTTATCTGCCAGCGGTGTTTTATTTTGGTATTACTTTTTAAAATGTTCTGGCTTTAGTACGATGTCTTCAGGTGGGACTAGGGAACATCCTAACAGTTATAGCAGTTCTTCCCCGTGGTACAAGCTGAACACCTGATAGGGACTTATGTTGTTCAACTTTTTTCTTTGATAGAAGTTTACATGATCCATCTCCTATTGATGTCTTTCAAATGTGTCCAGTGAATGGCCCATGGGTATAATACGCCTTACCAGTTCATGATTGACTTCAATTGCCCCCTTCTGATACAGACTGCTCGGATCACAGTAATAGATTCGGGTCTGTGAAAATATCAAATGCAAGGCGAGATAAATCTAAACACAGTCTGATGTGAGTAAGCAACTTGGAATGAGCCAGACTGTAATATTGTTGAATTGAACGTGGTAAAGCCGATATTACGGTTTCTAGTCTTTACAAGCTATCTTCCATCCTAGATGTATCAATTATTTGGGTTTAGTCGGATAAATCTTTAATAGGATTAACGGGCGGAGATTACCTAGTACTCGAAGCCTATTTCTTGGCTACCATCATTGCCGTGCGAGACACTATTGGGCTATTACTTTTTGAACTTATCGTTACTATTCTACCAGAAACATCAGATATCGCCCCTTGCACAATCACATCAGATATTAGAACATTTCTTCCTACCGTTTGAAAAACTCGCTTTATGCTCAACCGGCTGTGCCTTTAAAAACGATTGAAAAACCAAACGCTTTTATAATTATATTTTTTCTTATATTTTTGAGGATCTCTTAGTAAATTATTATTTAACCCTGCTGTAATTTGATATTAAATATTAATCTGTATTTGCTTGCTTCTTCTTTTTCTGTTCTTGGAAATAGTCCTCAAAGTTAATCATTTCAGCCTTCTTCAAATCCTTCGTTGCATCCGTATAAATTTGAAGTGTCGTCTCTGCATCCGCATGACCTAATATATCCTGCATAGCCTTGATATTAACTCCTGCTTCGCACATTCTCGTTGTGAACGTGTGTCGGAGTGAATGGTTACTGAATCGAGGTAGCGTTACAACTTCCTTATCCTTTGCATTATCTATGACCTCATAGTTGCAATCCCTAATAATACGTCTCAATGCCTTGTTAAGTGTACCCTGGTGTTGCACACCGCCAAACCGATTGATAAAGATAAAGTCTGAATATCCATCAACAGTAGCCTCGCAAGTAATTTCGCATTCCTTTTGGTATTCTTTCTCCATTATAAAGGCTTGTTTAACTATTGGTAACATAGGAATGGTTCTTTCTCCTGCTTTTGTCTTTGGAGTATTAACTGAAAATCCACATCTTTCTGTTCCACCTTTGTCAAAATATACGAGTGTATGATTTACACTGATTGTCTCTTCTTCCAAATCAATATCGCACCAACGCAAACCGACAATTTCGCCGACACGCATCCCTGTCCACATCATAACTATAAATATAGGGTGCCATCTATGATACCTTCCATTCTTAGTTAGATATTGTTCAAACAATTCCTGCTCAGGTACAGTTAACGCCCTTCTTTTTTCAGAACCATTATTATGTGCTCTCTTTAATTCCTTTAATGCGTTGTCAGAAGGATTATAGCGCAAATACTCATCTTCGACTCCTAATTCAAGTACTTGATGCAGTACGGTATGTATATTATCAATTGTATTAGCCTTAATATGCTGTGTATCTGCCAAATGATTATAAAAGGCTCTTACATCTGATCTTTTCAAATCAATTATATGCATCTCGCCAAAATCAGGCTTCACAAACTGTGTGTACATATATTTGTAATTTTGAAATGTATTATGCTTTAATCCCTTTTTTAGCTGCGCCCACCGGTAATATAGATCATTAATAGTAAGATCGTTCTTGTCTGCTCTGATGCCATCTAAAGCATCTCTTAGTACATCGATCTCTTTATCCCTTAGTTCATCAAGCGATTTAGCGTAAATGGAATGGCGTTTACCTCGTTTATCTCTCCACTTATACTCATAGGTTCCATTAGTTCTTTGATGTTCTCCATCTTTTAACACGCGTCCTTTATCGTCTTTGCGTCTCTCTATGGCCATAAGTCCTCCTTTGGTAATAGAGGACAATTTTAGCATTATGCTATACTAATTATGTCCTCTGCGCCATTTGCATTTTGTATACAATATTAAATTGAATACTCTTTTTCCAGATACTCATCAAACAATTTCCGCTTAATTAACCTCTTACTTCCACACCATAGAACAAAGCGACAATTTGTATCATCCGTAAGATATCTGAGCCTATTGATACCGATACCAAAATAGGCCGCTGCTTCTTCAAGTGTCAGATTCGACTTTTCCCAAACCGGGACTTCTTTCTTCATAATATAATCTTAGGCGGGGGCCACACTATTTTAACTGTGGCAGGTGCCGCCATCCTCCTTTCCTTTAAGAATACTAATTCTTGATGAACATTATCTATAAAACTGTTCTATACTTATTATGTGGAAAGAAAAGTTTGTCAAGTTGTCATTAAATCTTCTATTCTGGATTATTTGTAATTATAAATATTCGAAAGCCTATATATCTATTATGCGGTCATTACATGTTCTTCATTTCTTATGAGAAAACGAATTAATGCCCTCAGCTATTTACGGTAGAGCGCCTTATTTTTTGCTTTATTCTATGCTATAATGCTATAATATAAGGCCTCCTATGATATTTTTATAATAGAAAGCCTTAGGTAAAAACTTATTATACAGACTTTGTTTCAAAGTATCCCTGAGTTTCTCGTTTGTCTTGATAACAAATTTACATATAACCATTACTCGTATCAATTATTTTCTTCACATATCTCATCATAATCCTCATACATGATGCGAATACCATCTTCCTCACTTTCCACATGATAGTGACCTGCATACCATTCCAAAAAATTCAACTTGTCATGTATACGTTGTAGCCATTTTTCAGTAGACTTATCCACAGATGATTGGTCTACTCCCGATTGTGCATCTATATCTTTTATAGTTTTTATTTCGCACGGCACAAGATCCCAGAATTCCTGCTTGTAATGTCCTTTCTTAATAGATGAAGCATTGAACTACAGTGGAAGACTTGTAACTTTTAACGCCTTGGGCTGAGGCAGTACAAGCAGAATGCGGAAAGCGATTATCAGAGATTAGCTGATTACTATAGTTGACCTCTTTTTATTTTCAAGGCACCCTGTTGTTGAGCGCTTATCCTTAATCTACAAGTAACTTATTTGCGTTCAAACACCACAGCATTTACATGCTGCGGTCTTCGACGCCCTTCAGTCCGTCGGCCTTCAGGAGCCTTACCTAGAATGCCATTAAACGATTGAGGGGTATGGACAACGGCTCGGCTGAGCGCACTTTCCCTAGGAAAAAAAGAAGAAGTACGCCACCCTATGTACATACGATTGAGTTTGGTTCACTCTTGTATCCGTATTCCGTGTGTTTTTCCCTACTATGTAAAAGAATTTACATCACGCCATTAACAGTCACCTAGTCCCTAACATCCGACCGCAGCTCTTTTCAAAGCTTTGCGCGTCCCCCCAGCATTAACCAACAACAACCAGGCAAGACATTGCCACCCTCTCTACTTTTAACCAATGTACCATGCAGGTTTTGTCTTGCATAGGTTAGGCTTAACGAGGCCATGATCGAGTTTTAGCCCCTTACGGATCCAGCGGTGGGAAATGCGACCCTCTGGAGCCGAGCAGACTTTCCGCATATGCTCTGCCACACATGTTTTTTTATACTGCTTACGCATAATGCAGATAACGAACAATCGAGCGAGTTGGTGTGAGCTTGACTGCCATCCTCCTGCGTCACTCACAGGCGAGTGCCAACACTTAATCTGCTGGCTGATTACTTGCATGTATTATGGGGAATGTATTTTCGGCCATCGTGTTATTAAAATAAATTTGAAATTACAAAAAGGACACTTCTCTAAAATTGCTTTTAGTAAAATGTCCTTACAATACAAAATATTAGTAAGCGTGTGATTTGACGATTATGGATCGCGTTACGGTTATTTAATTATCAAGTAGCAAAGGGCAAAGGAAAAGCCGACTTCTTTATTAATGGATGTACTTCGAGCATGTACGCTCAATAATAATCCTCTAATAAGAAATCGACTTCTTGTTTTCTTTACATTTATTTCTTTGCCTCGAAGGCTCTTTTAATTTAGCATAATAGATTAAGGCTGAGAATAAACTTGTGGTTTAATTCATGACAATAGAAAGATACCTTCTTCCACAGAAGCTTCATCGTCTTCTCTCCTGCCTCCGTATCATCCTTGCCAAAGAAGTTAAAATGCATATCGCAAACCAGAAGGTCATATGGCTCACCTGTGGCTTCCTCTTGTTCTATTTCTACTATTCCTTTTTCTGCATTATCTGCACGAACAATCTGTCGGGTCCCTTCAGATTCTAATTCTCTTTTGATGGCTGTATGTTCCTCAATGGTATCCTCAATATTTATTACTTTTTTATCACGGTACTTTTCTTTCTCTTATTGATGAGAATAGTAGAGTTTGAATACCTGAGTGCTTCTTCATTGTTTAGGCGATAGCCTTCCATGTATCCTGTCCACAAGAGTTTTCTGCTTACACCATCTTAAATCGTTCTTTATGAATTCAAGGATAATCAGGCTTGAGATGGAGAAGTTATGAGGGTTAATCTCTACTTTCGATCTATTCCTAACTCCCTATTCACTCAGGTTAATCCTGATTTACAATAAACTTATAAAATTCATCCAAGATAGCCTTGACATCGCTATATATATTATATTCTGAATTGGTGATTTCTCTTCCATCTTGCTTTTTACGCATCGTTTCTCCTTTTAGTGGGTAACAAATATCTAGATTACCATCACTATCTTTATTTATACCCGTATCTTTGCCTTCTACCATCAAATACTTATAATACTGAATAGCACCTAGAACATTACATATCTTTTTTTCATCAATATACATTCTTTCAAAACATAACATATGAAAATGGTTCTCATAAGTTACACCTATATATTTTTCAAGTTGAAGCGGATCAATATTTTTACTGGATTTATTTCCGTAAAAAGGATTGTATTTCGGTCGTTCATCTTCATATGTATTAGAACGATTTTTCGTCCAAAATAAATTTGATTCCTTTATCTCTTTCATTAGTTCTATTCGTAATTCTTCTATTTTCTTTTCGATCCCTAACACATCATTGGAAATAATGTGAAAATTTTTAGTTTTACAATCATAACTCGAATAATTGGGAACTAGTCTCTCTGTTGGTTTGTTCCATAAATATAGATCACCAAATCCATATCCACCTGTAAAATTCTTCAATGCACTTTCACTGAAAATAATCATTTTCCTCTCCTATTCTTCACCATAGTAAATTAAATACTACATCAGTTCCACATATAATATTCTGCAACTATTCTAAGTATATTATATAAATTCATTAATATCTTTCAAAAAATGAAAATAAATGCTATTTTTCATTTTTATGGTTTGAAAGAAAGAGCATGTATTATCTCTCAATTAGTTGTATTCATAAATCAAACTATTCCAAACCGTATTATTTCAAACGTTTTCTCACAGAGATTGAGTTCAAGGTTTTGTCTACATAATTTATATGCAACTAATGATTTGGTGGAATAGAAGGGAGACTTTCAACATGAATCACAAGGAAAACATTCAAAGATTTCAGTATCTGATGAACACTGTTCAAAGAGAAGGTAAGTATGAATTAATGCGATATATCAGTGAAAAAACAGACTTTTATTTTGCTCCAGCCTCGACCAATTTTCATTTAGCATGTGAAGGAGGCTTGCTTCAGCATAGCCTGAACGTGTATAACTGCCTTGTATCAAAGAAGAACATTGCTATATGGAAAAAAGTATTTGACGGAATGTCTGATGAGAGCTTAATAATCATGTCCTTGCTTCATGACCTATGCAAAGCCAATTTCTACATCAAAAGTTATAAGAATCAAAAAACTTATGACTCGAACAAGATTGCAGCTGCACAAAAACGAGACATAAAGCACGATGAACTAGGTGATTATTTATGGGAAACAGTGGAAAGGTATCAAATTAATGATGATGATCAAATTCCTCTAGGACATGGCGAAAAGAGCTGTCTCATAATCCAGGGATTTATGAAATTGCGAATGAACGAGGTTATGGCCATTCGATGGCATATGGGCTTCAGTGAGGATAAATCGCAGTATTATGCCATTGGATCAGCAATGGAAAAATATCCGATTGTTCTTGCACTTTATGAAGCTGATCTTGAGGCATCAAAATTACTTGAAGATGTTTTTGGAAGCAAAGAAATTTAAGATTAAAGAAGAGAGAATTTAATCATGTTTACATTTTTCATGAGGGTCAGTCAACCGACATACGCAAGAAACCATCTTAATAAACATGGAACAGGCCCCTTGGCAAGGGCAATCAAGCATGTGAGCTCATAAATCTTAATATCCCAGCTCTCTCATCCAAACCGCAGTATGGTCTTTATTCCTTATTTATTACATGACGGTTTTATCGGAATATTTTCATACCTTTCACATCCAATGTATATCTTTGTAAGAGGCACGTTTTCTACATCATATCCTTTTTCTTTCAGTAGCTCCTTGTATTTTTCTGCAATGGCGGTAATCGTGTTTATTAATCGATCCATGCTATATTTTTGAACGTAATCTGATTTTAGCAAATAGACTGAACAGTATTCGGGAAGAGGATCGGCATACATATTGGATGCGTTGTCTATAAACAGTATACTGTACCCGTTTAACTCTGCAGCCTTTTGCACATCCAACCGGCATTTCTGTTTCGTATTCATCGCAAACACATATTTCTTATCGTTTACGGTAAGATCTCCTGGAGTTCTCAATTTATTATTTTTTAGAAACCCATTCAAATCATCAGCCATATCTTCTCCTTCACATTCGTACGTCTCTGTCCCTATGTCGTAAATAAGAATTTAAGCGAAAGAAATAACCCCTGTTATTGAAAAGCTATATGAATTATTTTGAAAAACTCAAAATAATTCATATAGTTCTCTACATCGTATAATATTTTAAGTGCATATTTTTTCTTGTCCAGTCATCTTGTTTCTGTTTCTTTTTCTACCAGACAAACAGTAACCACACCAGGCGCTTCTGTCTGGTGAATAACTAATGTGGGCACGCCATCGAGTAGCATGATTCTCGCACGCGGATCTGTTTTTAGTGCTTTTTTACGAAGATTTTTTAGCATACTTGAACTGGAACGAATTGTCCGTATTTCTTGTTTCCTCATAAAACTATCATATTCGTTTTTCATAATAATAATCATATTGCGTTTTCTAAGCATAACGGTTTACTCCTTCCAACTTCCTCTTTGCTCTGATTAATTATCTGCTGAAGCAGACCTATCTTTAATTACAACTACTTTTCAAACTTCTAAATTATTTACTTGAGATATTATTCCCCTGCTTTTCTATTATAAGCTTATAAGAGTAGGCCTGCCTTCATTACTTATATTCCCACCTTGTCTATAATAAAAAAAGCTATAAATGATACAAAAAAGCATCCCAATGCAATCGGTAAGCCCATAGCATTATACATTCCTTTAGCAATCTTGTCATTCATTCCAAGAAAACCCGGAAGGAAAAGTCCCCCAAACGCATAACCAGAAAAAGCTATCAAGGCTGCACCTACGATTCTTATGATAGTATTTAGGACAGGTGCTCCTATAATGTCAACGACTTCGATATCATCATCATTATTAAAGCAAGCCATTACTGCAACCACAACGGCTCCAATTACAATAAGGATTGAGCCAATAACTCCAAGCATTAATCCTTGATCAAATCTAAAAATACCAATCATTAATGTAGTTATGAATCCAATTACTAAGACTGCAGATGCTATGTATATTGCAAAAAACAATGTCCTTAAATAAAAAAGAAGCCGAGTTATAGAAATGCTTATAAGAATCACAATTATTAACTGCCACCATTTCAATACTGGAAAACCTTTTACTTTACCTGATAGTAAAAACCACTCGACACATATTACTAAAGTGTATGGTGCATATCGAGTAGCTGTTATCGCTACTGCTACTATAAATATCGCCATGTATAAAAGGTCAGATAATAAATAAAAGAACCAAACAGGTATCATTCTTTTTCCTCCTTCCCGTCAATCCTACAGTTGAGTAATCCTTCTTTGTAGCGTATTCATTTATAATATTATTTGCTATTGTTAGGCTTATCTTGTTTTCCTCCATTTTCGTTATTATGCAGTCTGATCCAAAGATTCTGTCCATTTTGCCAAGCCACAACAGGAATTACCACAAATAGCAGAAATGCAGCAATCTTCAATGCAAACCAAATTGAATGGTCTTTTCTTTCCTTCTTCATAATTTAAAATTCTCCTTTCCGAGATTATCTAGGCAAATGTTACTTGCTGTAATAATAATCTTCTTTGTAAATCGAAGGCTAGACGGGCATTTCCATGATGATATATGTAGATTAACGTTTTACGCAAATTCGTATCATTCCAATTTTGGCGATGAAATTTTGCTTGCACAGTTTCCCTATTTAAATCATTAGTTTTACATCCCAAAGGAATTGTATTCCCCTGTCTTCCATGGTTCTGATGAAGTAAAAGTCTAACATTTCCACTGCCCTTCTTAAATTTAATTACCCAATACTCTGATCCATTGTAAACCAAGATTCCCGACTTGATTTGACACCAGGCAAGTCCATAATTGGTGCTCACAGCAGTTAAAATGTTATAAACATCCTCTCCTCTTTTTGTAGTATCTTTTGTTATATTCATATCTGTACCTCACTTTCTGTTTAATAGTATTTGGTTACATAACTATTATGTGGCATCATTCGTGAAGAGCTTAGTCGTGAGAAAACAATTGAGTGCTTATTACCAAGTCAGCTGGACACACGTCACACTTAAAAAAAAGAGTTCTCCTATTCTTTAGGAAAACTCATGATAGATTATTTCATTATATTAATTTTATGTATTCAGCATTATATATTTTTACTGTAGTCATCCGGCTGTTCATCTTGTTCAAATAATACGCGTAGTATATTTATTTTCTTCCTACTAATAATTATGTCAATTTCATCGCGTCGTTTACGCAAAGCACTCTTTACTTCAAGCTCTTTATGATTAAACAGATCAACACCCCACACTATTCCAATAAGCTTTCTTGCAAAAGCTTCAGCATCTATTTCAGCAGGCTGCAAACAGTACTCCTTAATATTATTATTTTCTCCGGTGATGTAATGCTCAAACCATTCAGGATGATGAATATGCTGCCATTCATGACGTAACTCATGAGCAATAATAGTATCCATCGTAATAAATTGACTCGAAAACATATCTGGTAACACTACCCAACCCTGATTGCCAAAATTACTTGCATCCCCATTTCTAAAACATGCGTGAAAAGTTACTTGTGGGCAATTAATGTTAAGAATTTCAGAAATCATTAAAGTAACGCTATACCACGTCTTCATCATTTCAGAGTCTAGTTGGTGATACAGAAAATCTTCTGCTTTAATCACTTTTGCTTTGGGATTTACAATCTCCTCACATACATTTTCGAAAATGTTATCACACTTCTTTACATAAAAAACATCTTCAAAATCATAATCATCGATGCGGTAACGAACTACATTCGATCCATCCTCAAGTTCATCAAATACCATTATTTCAGGAAACTCTGCATCATCAGAAATAATATGACTATATATATCCCTCATATCAAGTACTGACATCGAATATTGAAATTCTTCATTTGGTCCTTTCATCTGATTTCTCCCTTAATACTTAATATTTTTTTAATTCTATTTATGAATAGCTTAATTCACATATTATAAGTGTATAGTTTCTGAGTATACCTAAAGCACATTAGACGTTTTTACATTATCAGTCTCATTAAGCCACCATGGTAATTATACTTTTTGCAAGTTCCATTTTACATTGAATTGATCAGTGTAAATGCTGCTAATTTTAGAACACATAAAAATTGGATAGCTCATTTTTCTCTTTTCCATTATAATGTTCCTCCCTTTGCTTTATAAATATTATCGTCTATGCAAAAACTGATTGCAAGAACATTCTTCTTTTGGTGTCCCGATTTCTACGTGCCGTACCATGATGATATATATAAATAAGTGCTCTTTATATATTAGTATTTTCTGCGTCTTCCCATTGCTGTGAATGAAAATAGGTATGTATTATGTCGTTATTAATGTCCTCAATCTCGCATGGCATTGATATCTGTTTCCCTGTTTTGCCATGATTCTGATTCCATAAACTTGTTACATGGTTTCTTTTTGCTTCAACAGAAAATATTCCGTACCGTTATAAATTAAGATCCCCGGTTTTACTTGATACCATTTAAGTCCGAAATAGGTACTTACATCTCTTAGAATGACATAAATGCTATCTTCTCCGTTTATTGTGACGTTTTTTGATTTCATATTTGTTACCTCACCTTCCATGTATGTGGTTATCTGCTCAATGCATAAACAAGTCGAGTAACATTTTGTTGTTGCCTCAATTACAATGATATAAATATCGACGGCAAGCTTATAACATTAGTAATCATAATATCTTTTATTGGAATTTTATCTGGTAGAGTATTATAAATGGAAAGCACCGGCAGACCTTTATTAAGCCCATAAAAACGGAAGCTGCCAACTTCATTCCCGTTGACAGCTTCCTAAACATGTGCGACTATACATTAAACAAAAAACCACAGTCTCGTATTACATCAAATTGACTAATCACATTTCAAAATTACCAACTAACTCTAACTGGCTGATCATTTTTGGGATTTAACTTTTTTAGAGCTTTGGGGGACATTATTCTCGACTGTATGCCTCTCTAACTTTATTGTTCCTTTTGCATCACTTATTGCTTCTTCTAGTCCTTTTTTTAAACTATCGAACATCTTACTCACAATAACCGCTCCTCTCATCACATACTTATATTACCTTTATCGATTATCTTACAGAAAGTAGATGTCAAAGTAGTGTCAACAATTGGCAATGTGATTGAGTTAAAGGCCAGAAGGCATATCAGCTATTATACTAGCTGAAGTGCTTAAATCGTTTGAGCATTATTGCATGAGGCTTATGAATTAGTCCTCGAAGAACTCTTGGTACCTATGTAGAGGGCTGTCTTCAGCCTCCGTTAATACGTTAAGGTTTGCACACCATTTAGCTTTGCTGCTATATGGCTCAATGCTAAGTGTAAGCGTATTATCATAATCCAATGCAATACCGGAAACATTTATAACGCTATACTTAAAGAGCTTCCCGGTTGCAGATATACAATACAAGTCCTCAAACACATAGCACATCACACCATCGCCAAGCCCTGAAGTACAATCAGAACCAACCACATAATAGCATCCAATATCGCCCCATTCAACAACAGAATCTGTTACCGGTTTGGTCCGAAGTTCCTTCTTTTGTAAAAACTCTCGCACAGCTTCTGATGTACTGTCCATGTCAAATAGCTTCAAGGCTTGCTCTTTTGAAGTCTTACCACTTGGATCAACCAAATCGCATAAAAACTTCACGTCACTATTCTGCTTAATTGATTCACTTACCATAGTCATAGCTTTTTTAAAATTTGACTCAGTCATTTTAATTTACCTCCTTGTTTTGAAAGGTTTCTTATTTTTATTAGTTACAATTATATTATGTGGACACTATTTATTTTTAATAAAAGGCACTAAATTCATTTACTAAAACCACTCTCACACAAAAATACCGCTCAATGTCAGAAAAAACAAATACTTATAACCTCTCTTCTTTTGCTGTCATCATCTCAACCACCTTATTAAGAGCAAGAATTCCTTATTTTGTTCAATGTGTTTGTGTATACTGAACCATAATAAAATCAATAATGCATAATGGCAATTAATCTTTCTCAAGTTCAACATCTTCTTTGTAATCCTCTATGTCCGTTCCCAAATCTTGATCTTTATATGCAATACCGTATCCTTCCTTTACTTCAGCAGGTCCTTCTAACGATTCAATTAACCCCTTTTCAAGATTACTAATCGTACCTCGCATGAATCGCTCTAAGCCTTCAAACATTTCTCTCGGAAGACACCTTTTCATGTTTCGAATAATGAAGCCATCTGGCCTAAATATCTCTTCAATGATTTTAACAAAAATCTCTTTAAGATGATTTCGCAGACTCATTTCAACTTCCTGCTCAAGTATGTTCTGAAAGTGTTTTTCTCTCTTTTCAGCAGCGTCTTCTCTCTTTACAATATCCTGAGACAGTGCAGATAAGCTTTCTGCCCAACATTCTAGCTTCTTAGCCTCTGATCTCCACTTTTCAACATATTCACGATCCTCTCGTGCTCTCTGTAACTCCTCAGGAAGCATTCTACTGGCCTCTTCTGTTACTACTGCATTAAAGTTACGTTCTCTTTCTGCAAGCTCTTTCTCACGTCTCTTAAGATCATTAGCAAGTGCAACATCATTTAATAATTTCTCGTATTCATACTGGACCAAATGGGGTTGAGATGATTCATCTCGTACTCTTTTTAGTTCTTTCATATTCTTCTTATGATCTTTTTCACTTAAAGCCGTATCCGCTCTTGAAATACGTGCTTTCTCGAGCTTTTTCTCTTCAGCAGCACGTTCACCTTCAATCATAATAAGCTTATCTCTTGTCTTTTCTTTCAACTGGTTAAGGATCATATTTTCACAAGCAAGTTTAACTGCTTCTTCGCGGTTTTGTCGATTAAAGTCAGCAGGCCTAAATCCTTTCCCTATTGTAGCTCCGTTTAAAAGACCCGACGCGTCAATACCCATCTTGCCCATTTCTTCAATCATACGCGGATGAAGCTCAGATCTGTAATCGTAACCAAAATTGCTGAACTTTGCTACACTGTATGTTATACTACCATCTTCTTTTTCCATCGTGGGAAAAGCTGCGATGTGAATATGTGGAAAAGTTTCGTCCATATGGACCACGCAAAATAGTACGTCTTCATCTCGTATTCCTGATATTTTCTTCCAGGCTTCAAAGAATACAGTAAAAAATACTTTAATCTTTGCTTTTTCTTCTTCTGTAAATCTATAATCTTTAATCTTACTCATAGCGGACTTGTATTCCGGACTTTCTGTCTTCTCGTCATTTTCAATGTGTTTAACTATCGCTACGTACTCAGCATCAGTAATACCGTAATTAATTTGTAAATAATCTCTTGGCAGAGTACCCAGCAAACAAGCACACTTAGACAGACTTTTTTCTTCGCCTTGCATTCGAGCAGAACGTCCAGTTACTTCTTTGTGGTGTTCAGCAAGCGTTCTTCCTCTATTTCTTTTATTTACATTGCTTGGATCTAAGATCTCATGATGTGGTACAATTTCAAAATTATCACAAGTTCTGGCTGGATCGATTAATGCATTTCCTTCTTTTTCTTTGCTCCATTCTGCTGTCTTTTTCTTTATTGTACGTATAGCTTCATAAAACGCTGTCTCAACCTGTTTGTATGTCATATTATCATAAACCATATCTCTTACCGCATCCTTTCATAGTGTTACTCAAGATGGGGGTAACAAGTTACCCCACTCTCTTAAAGACATTATGTGGTTTGCAAAAATAAACAATCAGCACCACCAGTGTGATGCTTCAAAATACAATTTTGTTTTCTCATAAGATGTTGTGATAAACACTGTGCCACATAATGAATGTATCTAATAAATTTAATAATTGCAGGAGGAATCATTATGAGATGTATATCAGCGTATCTATGGGAACTTAGAGAAGTCCACAAGAAAATTCAGAACGAACCACTTACAAAGGAAGAGCAGGAAGAAATCATTCGTGCCTATAATCAGGTCGTTAACCTCTGTCGTACAGCTGACACAAGCGGAATTGAGATCTTCGATATGCAGAGGATAAAGCTTAGTCAGATGAACTGCGAACGTATTCTTTTTGAGTTTGCCGGATATGTAGCCAATTATACAAAACCAGGTTTATTTGAAGAGGCAGCATTTTCACGCTTACTTACACTTCCGGAACCCCCAGTGTATGAGATATTGATATACCTGATGTACTTGAGAGGGATGTATCTGTTGTGTACAGAGCTGGATTACATATCCATTGGCGTTCACCTACGAGCAATGCTGCCAGAAGAAATCGCGGTAAAAATAGCGGATGAGGCATAATCTTATGGTCAGACACGATCCCGATACGTTTATTCATGTTACAAAAGCAGGAGTACAAGTCGTAGAAATCACAGAAAACTATATTAAGTCTCTTGTGAAAGCAATCGATGAAGGATATGAAGCTGATGAAAATATTGTTGCACTAAGAAAAATGGCTGCTGCTAAATACATTTTGGCCTTTCATAAAATCATAACAGCTGATTTTATAACTGCAATGCTTATTGTGCTAGATGATATAAGTGATGTGATTGACGGATATTCTAGAGTAACAACCTATTTTGCAAACAATAATAGAGAATTGAGGCTGTTACTAAGAGAAGTAGAGGAAAGAATGCAAATAGCACTTGATTTCCTTGTGGATTTAATTTCAGCATATACTGCTGATAGGAACACGAACTGCAAAAATGATGAGTTCAGCATCCGAGTAAAAGCACTTGCAGATTCTCGTACGCCAAATACAGATATTAATGTTGAGCTTGTTGACTATTACAAGCAGGTGGTCTCGTTTTACCGATATTACGTTCATTTCTGCCGGATGGCAATTAAGAAAAATAATATTTCATACATGGCTCAAATTGCATTAATGACCTCAGCGTGTCTAATAATTCACTGCAAAACAATGGCAGATATCCACCTGACATTTGATAATCATGAATACGAAGAAGCGTGTCCGTTTGTATGAAATCAATAAGTGATGAGTAAGTATGAGAGTTAACTTTTATTGAGAGAAAAATGAAACAACAAAGGATGGCTTTAAACGATTTGTTTATGAATTGTAATGTATATGCAAAATGCAAATACAAAATGAAAAAGCAAAATGCATATACAGAACGGTTAAGCAAAAGTTATTTTAAAATAGTGTATACATAATAAAGATATAAGGAACCTTTCCTTATTCGCCAAAAATATTATAGAAAGAGAGGGCCGAATTTGAGAAGAACAGTGTATTTAAGCTTTGATCTGTCTAAAGCAGAGGAAAGAGCCTGTTATAAATTCTTAATAGAGTCAGACCGGGCAAAGAAAAAGATAATATGTATTTTGCTGATAAAGGCAGGGCTTGTAACCCCCAAAATGTT
The DNA here is from genome assembly GCA_002307215.1 of Lachnoclostridium sp. UBA1308. Classification (GTDB taxonomy): domain Bacteria; phylum Bacillota; class Clostridia; order Lachnospirales; family Lachnospiraceae; genus Mobilitalea. Next base: position 86,913 of record DBTU01000010.1, on the reverse strand, counting down.
AATAGCAGATGAAGAGTTACCCAAGCTAAAAAAAGAACGGAAATCAAGTCAAAGGCAGTCAAACCTATCAGTCCAAGAAGTAGTGACAGAGGTCTCGGGGACAATGATACATTCGGAAATTGACAAATCGGTTGCCATGGCATCTAACGAAATAATACCTACTTTTCCGGATGGGACGCCAGTTAATGAAGCAGAAGAGACTAATTCTTATTCAATGTTCACAGAAGTACAGCTGACATCTATGCAGCAAAAGGGCATTGATTATGAAGTCCTTAAGCCAATCCAGCTTAAGGTGCTAGCAGACAGGTTGAATGAGGGCTATCCTTACAAAGCAGCACTCATGGAAGCACAGTTTACCCAGTAACCAACAATGATTTGAGAAAGAGAGGAAAAAATTACATGAAGTATGTAGCGGTAGATAGTGGAAAACACTCTACAAAAGGAATGACACTCAGACCTGATGGCACTGAAAAGAGTCTTGTTTTTAGGACCAAGATGGAAGAAACAATAAGAAACGAAGCACAAGGACAAAGCTATATCGTAGAGTATGGTGGTAAGAGATATCTGTTAGGAGAACAAGCTGAGAGTAATTCAGCTAAGTCAAGTAAAGCAGAAGATTTACATAAGATTGCAACTTATACAGCACTGCATCAGCTGTGCAATTCGGGTGATGAGATTGTAGTCGCTATTGGCTGCCCGTTATCGGTATATGAAAATCCTGAGAGTAAAAATGCTTATAAGGAGTTTATGTTTCCGAGTAAGCAAATCTCTATTAAAGTGGGGGATACAACAAAGCATCTGGTGATTCATTCAATCATCGTGTTGCCAGAAAGCTCTGGTGTCATCTTTTTGGAGCCTGAAAAGTATGGAAAATCATTAATCGCTGTAATTGACATAGGTGGTCTCAATATTAATTGTTCGACATACAATCTTGGCGTTCCAGTCCTGTCAACACTTTATACAGATACTCTTGGGAGCAATGTTCTCACACAAAATCTTAAGAATGCTCTGTCAACAAAGTATAATATAGATATCCCTCAGTGGATTATGGATGATATCCTTAAAGAAGGATACGTTGTTGATAACACGAGAGAAAATGGCATTAAGGAAGGTTCGAGGGAATTTATTGCTGATTTCAAAAAGAAGCATGTCCAGACCATTTTGAAGAAATGTGAGGCCAATGGATGGAATCTTTCGATGATGAGATTAGTGTTTACCGGTGGCACCTCAGAAATGCTTGCAGAAGAGATTAAATCAGTGCTCCCAGGGGCAACGATTTGCACCAACGGATCCATGGTTAATGTGAGAGGTTTCCTCAAGGCTATAACAGAATAATAGTGTAAAATATCGAGGTCGTTTCTTAACAGAAGCGGCCTTTTTAAACATAGCCCTACAAAAAGCCCCCTAATGAAGGGGGTGATAGGTTGTCGTAAGTTGATCGTAAGAATCACTTGCTCCTGTGCTCTACTTAATGCTTCTTATATATCTGCAGTTAGGATAATTACTACAACCAACGAATCGCCCAAACTTGCCCATCTTTTCTTTCAAATCACCGCCACAATCAGGACACTTATTAACTTCTATCTTAGCAGCTTTCTTTACCGGCTCAGGCATTCTAATAATCCTGGCTTCAGGGTTGTTCTTTTGACATTCGTGGCATATTCCAAGATTAATACGATTCACTCCACCATAGGAACTAAATTTAGACTCAAGTGCTATCTTTCCACAGAACTCGCACTTAACCCAACGTCTTCCCTGCGAATCTCTTACTTGCTCCTCTTGTTGATTTATCCGTTCCAACAGGCTATCTGCAAATCGTCTCTCTGCTTCAATACGTTCCTGCTCTTCTATAAGTTTACGCCTTTCAGCTTCAGATCGCGCCTTTTCTGCTTCTTCACGTTGCTTAGCATCTCGTTCGTTAGCAAGCTTCTGTTCTTCTTCCCAGCGTCGTCTACGCTCTTCTGCCTCTGCTCGTGCCTGTCGTTCTCTTTCTTCACACACCTTAGTTTCTCTCTCTGCTGCAAGACGGCGTTCTTCTTCCTGAGCCTTACGTCGTTCTTCACGCTTAACACGTGCAAGCTCTATACCGGCCTTCCATTCAACCTTAGAACGTTCCAAAAGATCATTAAGAGTAACAGATTGATAAATTACTTTTCCATCACCAATGGTGAACTCATCTAGATCGTCCTCTGCAAGTATTATCTCCTGCCACAGGCCATCAATATCTTGAGCGCTGAATGCAGCTCTTAACCTAGCTGTAGAATAATCACGATCTGTAACAGACAGAAACAAACAATATCCCTGCTCACTTTGAACCTTCATAACGCCTTCAGGGTACTGCCCGTCATTTCCAAAATTGCGCATATCTACAACATAGATTACGCATATACCTTTGCTATTTTCCTTAAGAAGATTTATCTTTTCTTCTGACAAATTAATTCTTTCATTACAATAGCTCAGTCCAACCCTTCTGCTCTTCGATAGGAATGTAAACTCATATTTACGTGTGATATCACTCACGTCCTTAATTGGAACTCTTGATTCAATGTCTTGATCTTGAAGTTTGTCATCAAGCCAGCATTTTAAAACAATCTTTGAATCAATTGAATTCTGTCCTTCCATAACTGCTTCACATGAGGAATTGAATTCTCCATCTTTTAGTCTAAAATGCTGTTCCCTGAGATTACGGTCTCCTGCTACAAGAATTAAATTTGAGCCACAGCCACAAGGACAAAAAAGCTGATTACTTCTGCTCTTTTCACGAAGGTCTTTTAACTTTACCGGAATATTAATTTGTTTCCCATTTGCAACAGTGTATATCGTTTCAATTCCGATATACTTTCCGTCACATAAGCATGCCGTTCTCTGTGCCAAAAGAACACCCCCATCTGATTAATACCAAAAACAATCCTCTTCGCCGACCTTTTTTCGTTTTTGTGTCATTCCATTGTTTTGCTTTGAATTGCTCATCTGTCATTTGATCATAATCCACGCAATGGACACTTCCATTGCATTTGCCACACCTACAACTGCGCTGACCATCATCATCTGAATAGAAACGCAGCATGCCATGGTGTACCTTGTAATCGATCTACCCCCACTTTGCATCTCACAACCAACTACTTTATATGCTTTTTAAATATCGCTCTCATAATAACAACCTTTTTTATCACTTCGTCCATCAGCTGTGGATAGTTTTTGTGATTGTCAAAATCCAATCCTGGGATTTTGTGAAGGATACGACTCGTCTTTTTATTATCTAAACGTTGCCACTCGAATTCCAACCCCGACTCGTTTTCAATAACTTCTCTTGCAGAAAACAGTGAATCAAACAAGGCTTTATCATCACCGATATTAAGTTCTACACCTATGAATGAATCACTATTTACAAGGGTAATTCCTATATGACAAGTGCTATTTCCAATAGCAACATCATACCAATGATCAGTTGACGCTTTTCGGACATTAAAAGGCTTTCCGTGTGCAATAATCTCGTCGTTGAATTGCGTCCAAAAGGTTAATCTCTCAGTCTGTGACTTGTTTAGCGAATCGGATAAAGTTACATACTTGGATGACTTAATAAAATCGTTTGGTTGTTCTATGACTTCAAACTTGGGAGCCGGATCAGAATCACCAATCTTGTATGCATGAAGTTCAATAAGAAAGAAATCAATGCCACCTCTAGTATTATTGTTTAACCACTCAATAGCACTACGATGTTCCTCACGTGCCTGCTTAACAATCCACACAATCACTTTCGCATCAAGGCCTGAGGCATATGTAATGATTTTGCCAAGATGATCATGATTTGATGATTCAAGCTGGTTTTCAATAATGACTTTTGTTCCATCCGTCTCATCAACAGCTACAATATCACAACGATATGATCCAACATAAGCTTCCTTATTAACTTCAACCAGAGTAAGTCCCAGAATATCATTCAAATATGCAATATTTTCTGCTTCTACTAGCCAATTTGAGAAATCATACTGCTCATGCTTCCATAATTCGCGTATATCAACTTCCGTTAACACTCCTATTTTCATCTGTTACCTCCGTCTTATATTTACTCATGCTGTACTCCCGTTTGAATTACATGGCACACAGAACCTTCTGCTATATCAGCCGTTATTATTCCCCAGTTCTAATTACAATAGCCATCACAGTAAACCTTTAACACCCATCCCAACAACTCTCATCCTGTTAATTCATGCGTCTTCATTAATCTATTCAACCTCCAATACCTTCTGAGCCATCTCCATATACACCTGCTTTACACTCTCCGGACCTGCAATTCTCATCTGGCCGGCGAAATGGAATGCCCAAGCATAAAAGGTCTTGCTTGTTGCCACATTCACCGTAGCCTTGAACTGCGTCTCAGAGATTCTTTCTGTTTTGATTCTAGTTCCAAATTTATCAATAATCAGTTTCATAAGTTCATTATCACAAACCAGTTCTACTTCCTGCTCTTCTCCATCGTACATCTCAATGGACGTCTTCACGTAACCAGCAACAGTAAATCCTTCCGGTTGCGGAAATGCAGCTTCATCCAGCAATTCAAGATCGATGATTCTATCTATACGGAAGGTAACCACCTTGTGCCACTTATCTGAATAACCAATCAGATAGTAATTGTCATCATTCCATAAACATCCATATGGACTATTGATATAAATCTCGCTATTATTGCGAAGTATCTTTTGCTTTTCAGCATCATACTCCTGGTACTGAAATCTAACCTTCTTACCCGATTGAACTGCTTCAATCAACTTGTCCACGACATAATATAGTTGTGGATTATCTGTCTTGATTCGATCAGCTGTATATATTCTTGGAGTAATCTGTTCCTTCTGATAAGCGCTTGTCATTGAAGTAAGTTTTTCTATAAGGTTCTCACTTTTTCCAGCACTAATAAAACGAGACGAGGATACCGCATCAACTAGAAGCTTTAACTCCGGCATCTCAAATCGTCGTTCGCCCACAAAAAATGAGTTTCCCCTAGACACATTGGTGATAACATCAACATCAAACTTAGTCAGAGTATCAATATCATCCTTGATGGTCTTGCGGTTCGCGATGTAACCCATCTTCTCCATAGCATCAATCAGTTCCTGCGTTGTTGCTGGATGATTTTCATCTGTGTAATGATATAGGTACTGTTGTAATGCCAATAGTCTTCCTTTTTTATTTCTCTCTTCAGACATATGAACCTCTTCTCTACTATTAGCGTCTTATCCCAATCTTTACAGATATTTTGACAGACTTATAACCGCCGAAAAAACGCCATCTTCAATTTTCATATATTCCAGCTTAGAGCCATCCTTTTTAAGTCAAATATGAGAGAAAACTAAATTGACTGATTACTCTATTGTTGCTATCTTTCCCACATATTCCTTTATCTTGTTAAACTCTCTTCTTGGGCTTGAGGCAAATTGCTCAATATTAAACTCTTTGATAATATCACCGGTTTCATCACACAAAATAAAATTGCCGTCAGATGTATAAATGGTAGCATTCTCGTTTGCCCTGAAAACAACTCCTTCCAGATTCTCTCTGACAAATGTATCGTGGTATGCACGTTTCAATTCCTGCAGTAATCTATACTCTGATTCAGAACAAATATTAAACAGTTCATATGTATCAGCACTGTTTTGCAATAAAAACAAATTTGTGAACTTAGGCTCGTATACACGCTCTGTCTTGATAGCAATCGGTTTCTGAAGGATCTCCCATTTCTTTACTTTGAAATAGTAATATAGTTCATCAGGATTGCCCTTCCTTACAGGCACTTCTTTAATTTCATTTCTCCTAACCTTACTTACAGATGTAACCTCACCATAATATCTGACGCCGGGATCACCCTTTGACTTAGATTGATAAATTGCAACATATCTTATTGGTAACTGTTTATCGGAAATATATTTTGCAGGAGCATAGTAAAAATTCTCGTCGATATTTTTCTGTAATTGTTCAATAGACCCCAGCGATCCTACAAGAACATCTCTGACCTCCCAATCAACCTTCTCTATTTTTGTCTCAATACCTCTTGGTAAGATTGCTCTTTCAAATGCTGATTCTTCAGAGTCATTAATAAGTTCATTAAGAAATAATTCTACCAGTTGTGTATGCCCCGGCAGAAAAGGCAATCCTCCAATATTAACAGTTTCAATACTCCTATAAAATCTATGTTCTTTGTACTCATCCTCTTTGTCATAAGGAAACAGAACATATGCTCCAAACATTGTCTTTTCGAATCGAAATCTCTTTGGCATAGACTTATCGTCGTATAAAATTGAATCCCGATATCTATGCATTGTATTGATATCTTCTACTTTTGGACCCGGTTTTGCGTCAGGATAAAAGTCATTAGGAAGATTAGTCTCTATCTTGTACTTTGCGTCAAATACATATTTGTATGGTACGTCAGATCCACTCTTCTCAAGTGTAAGCACATTATCAGGTCTTTGATTTATTGTCTGAGTTTGCTGCTCTCCTGGATTATATGAGAGTACCATATGCTCACCTGTTCTCGGATTAATAAATCGTACTTCAGATTTCTTTCCTTTTACCAACGTAACTGTTATACCTGTATAGTCTGCTTTTATTACATCCGGTGAAGACAATTGATATTGCTTTTTCATGATGTTTGCCAATTTAATAAAACACCAATATTCATACAGTTGAGCTGTATCTTTCATTGAGATGCGGAATACATCGCCATGGAAAGCTAATCCCTTCTGAAGTATCAAATAATATTTATAGAGCTCTCTATATCCGGGTGCCATTCCAAAAACAAGGGACATACTCTGTTTTGCATGATACGTATCAACGTTTTTCAAAAAGGATCCGTTAAGCAAACGATTCAATGTCCTAGTCATGGCATCAATAGAATCCAAAACATGCTGCTCTTGATTTTTAGTGCTCGTTAGATAACGCTTTCTGAAATCAATCAGTCTCGACGACGTATTCATAAGAATGTATTTCGCAAACTGATTCTCTAGAGTATTATAAGTAATCTGTTTAGTTACTCCTGGAGCTTTTTCAGCCATGACTCTGTCTGATCTCATCTGTACATACTCCGGATGTCTTTCCATCCAGCGTCTGGTTTTGCTATCCGTCTTTTTTATCTTGTAGAATGGCCGCATCAGATGCTCCTCTTCCAATTTGTGGTGTGGGAAGGTTATTATTCTGCTTGTAGCTTTAACAAACTGTTCAAATATTGTACTGACTATTTGAAAGAATACCGCAGGTACTGTATCCCTATTATTCCCTACTCTAATGTTTTGATATGTCTGCTTAAGAAAATCAACAGCCACAGCATATACTTCTTCAGAAATATCTTGTAACATTTGCTGATAGTCTTTTTTATAAGAAATCTTGGTAGAATATACCTCTATTCTGACTGTCAGTATCATACTTTTATCTGTCTTTATTTTAAATTCTGAATATCCAACTGCATTACGGAAATTAATTATCCCAGAAATCAGACTCCCATCATCTATTACCGAACTGACATTTTCTCTAATATTGGAGTTTTCGTGCCAAAACGATACTTCTTGTCCATACTTACTCTGTGCGACTACCTCATAGTCTGTCTGCTCAAAAAAAAGTGGACCTACAGAAAAATTCTGCACAACAAAACCATCCTGTCCATCCTCATAGACAGGCCGGTCGTTGATTATTACCTCTCTAACATCTGATCCCTTCACAACAATTGAGGATTTTTCCTTCTCCTCTGATGTGTCATGATGAATATCCTTGCCCTTTATTACAAAAATAAGGGTCTCAGAATGTATTTCCAGCAACTTATTAGAGCCAGTAGGATGTGAAGCCATCTTCCTCAAATCTCCTAACCATATATACTATTTTCTTAGCACTCTTTTCATATTTACAATCATGCCCTTCAACATACGCTTTCATCTGTTCACTATCAGATGACCCTGACATTCCATCGTAGTCTCCGGCACAAATATCTGTAAAGAGTTTGCAAAGCATACTCTTTACCGCAAGTCCACTACCTTGAATTCTAGGTAAGATTTTTTGCATCATCTCATTATCTAAAGCTTCATTCTCAGATAAAAGATCTGCTTTTTTATGATTCAACATGTAAAATACGACTTCATCACGAACCCGATAACCAACATGTGCATCAGTATTTTTTAAAATATCATTAATGTCCTGAAGTTGTTCACATAGTTCAGTAACATATACCTTCTCATTATCACACTGCAAAATATTTAAGTATTCTGTTCTAAAAAAAGAATTCGGTAAGGAAAGAGCAGATGCTTCATGTTCTTCAATATCAAACTGAGGAACAAGATCCACATATGAAAACTCTATTGTATTAGCTCTATCAAGGACCTTCTTACTGAATGGAAATGTTGTTTCATCCATATTTACCGTGCCAATTATATATAGGTTTTCCGGAAATCCCAACTCTCCGAATCTTTCTCTATTTATTCCCTCTTTGTCGACGCCATAGTCTGATATATTCATCAACAGGTCCGTCCTTACCTCTCCATCCTCGTTTAGATCTCTCGTCTCTATGACTGAAAGAAAATCGCTCATGTAATACTCCACTCTGGCAAGATTCATCTCATCCAAACAAAGGAAATACGGCTCTTCATTATTTTCATCTGCTTGTTTAATAAATTCTAAGATTTTTCCAGGAACAAAATCGCCACTCAAGTTTACATGTCCAAGCAGATCTGAGGAATCGGACCAATCTGGTCTCACGGCAACTTGAAGATATCTTCCATTTTCTTTCGTTGCTCCAACAGCTTCAGCAAATAATCTAATTAACCTTGTCTTTCCGGTTCCACTTGTTCCTGCTAAAATTACAAAAGGTTTGGATTTTATACTAAGGTAAAAATTGCTAATCAAATTATCTTCATACGAAAAACCTCTTGTAGAGATATACTTATTTATTTTCTCTATAGTTTCCTTGGGCAACAATTTGTCTTCTCCTCTCTCCTTCAAATATTGTTGTATACCAAACTCAGATAGTGCCTCAAATAATTCCGGTCTCAGTTTCCATATATACTTTCCAATTTCGCCCTTTCTAGCATTTCTTTCAACATAAATCACTTGCCACAATTTCAATTTTTCTTCATTCTGCGGTATCATGAATCCTGTCTCTTTGATTATTTGCTCCGCCAAATGTATACTTGTCATATTATAATAGTTAGCAGTATGACCGTACATGTTAGCTAATTGCAAGCAACTAGCCTCTCCCCCTATATCATGGAACGCTGCCATTACATCAAGACTATTACCCTCAAATACAGTCTTATTATTCAGAAGTTCGATCCATTTGTCTTTTGTTATTCCAGGATTATATTCATTAAGAAGTGGCCACCACTCCTCATTTCTTTGATCTTCATCTGTATTTATGTTCAATTTCTCGCAAACCCATTTCCATAAAGGCGTTCTATTATCTCCATGTGATGTAGCATCTCTATATCCATACAATTGTGACGTATAAAAATACTCTACTCCTTTTATACAGCACTTTTTATTCGCATAATATCGATAATTTCCGCTCATGTGAATTTGATCCATCTTTTTTTTTCCAGGATCAATCATCAACAACACTGGATATTCCTGTTTTAGCAAATTTCTTGACTTTACTTTATCTGTAAGCGTTTCTAGATCGTCTTCTGATAGCACTTTATCATATTTTTCAAGTATCCGGATAAGAGTTTCCATAAATTTGGTATTTGGTAAATTAATTGAGTTTAATATTGAATGTTGATCTTCTCTATTTATCTGCATATCCGCTTCTCCTTCATAGCTTACAAGGTAATAATCTTGTTTAATTCCTCAATAAATGCTTCTTCTGGCATATCCTTAGCATTATCAAGTACACAATCATATTCTGCATTTGATACTCCATTTGGTGTATGTTCTTCAAATCTCGGAATGTTTTCTGCCTTGAATACCTTTCTGTTATATTTAATCAAGTATTCATTAAAGCGCATCTTTCTAAGTCGGTCTTCAGAAGTATTCTTGATATACATGTCTACTATCAGTACCTTTCTGGGATCCACTTGCAAAAGCGGCTTTGTTTTATCTATCAACTCATATAAAGATAGGCCCGCGTCATCTTCTCTAAACATATATGAAACAACATAAATACAAAATGCATCACTTAGCAACTGTTCATGTCGAAAATGATGCCTCCGTTCATTTTTCATTGTTGACTTCACTTCAATTTTATCTGTACCAGATAAAGAAAAATCAAATTTCATTCTGTCTTTTGATTGCCAATATTTTGCTAGATCGATTATTTCTGAAAATGACCATATTGTATATAATTCAGCAAACAGTCCCTGGAGTTCTGTATATGATGGCTCGCTATTATCTGCAAAGAAAGACGTGAGAATAGCCACAGTTTCTAAAATAGCATCTTCCTGATTTGCATCTATACTAGCTTCGCTAAATAATGGTGCAAGTTCTATAAATATATCAATTTCCTTTTCTGAATCCGCAAGACATCGTATTATGTGGACTACATCTTTATATGTTTTTCCATCCAAGTTATAAATTACAGCCACATTACACTCAACACTTAACAGTTTTGTCTTCTGGCGCAACGGAGTTTTGTTTGGCCGATTTGACAAAATTACAACAGATGCATATCCATCACTATCTCTTCCAATAAAAAGATTATCGGTATATTTAACAAGAGTAAAATCATGCGTATTTTTACCCATATCAAATGCGCTGTGATACAATTCTAAATCATTCATACGCTCACCTCCTAACTTCTAATCACAAGGTTTGTCAATTTCTCAATACAACACTTTGGAATATAAAAAGCAATTGTTGGACTCACAATATGCGTATTACTGTCTTCAATCATGTGGATCTGAAGTTGCATAGTATCTTCTGTTACAAATTGATATCTATCGCCTGCATATATTTCAGGTTTAGAGTTATCATCCGGCCTTCGACCAACCATATAATTAGGAATTTCTACATCAGAAACCAAATGCTTTGAAGTGGCTCCCTCTCTCATCCAAATCACATCTATATTGGGGATAATTGATTTCTCTACTAGCAACACCTTTAATTTCTGGAACATACCTGAATCAATCTTTGATTCTGAGGGGAAAATCAATTTAGAAATCAATTGCTCGTATACGCTATCATATGATAATCCACTTATAATGGTATACGGTTTTCCGTCTCCAAACCTTTGCTCCGAAATTAGTTTTTGGTTTCTTGTCCTAAACTTTTCAATTATGGCTTTATTACTAGAAAGATATTCGTCATTAGAGAGGAATTGATTCTGAATATTCCATAGTTTGAAAATTCTCCGCTCTGTAGCTGCCACAGAAGTTCTTGTCATTCTTAAGTCATCAGACAGAACAAATATTCTAGCTATATCTTTAAATCTTGTTCCTGATAAGTTTGCATCTCTAACTGTTTCCCATAAGTCTTCTTCATGTTCTCGTATTTCTCTAAACTCTTTTGCAATCTTCTTTACAGCAAATATTCTACAAAGATCTAAATACTTTGATTTATATCCGAACCATCTTGCTCTCTGTTGTACAGTATCTACAGTGGATGTCCCTTTTGCTGTTCTAATAATATATGTTATAGTAAGTCCTTTTAATGTGAGCCCTCTGCCTAGCATAGCTCCACCTATATAAATGTTATAATCAAAAATATCATCCGCACCATTAGGAACACTGTCTCCGTTCACAATATGTAATGTGCAGAATTCAATCGATTCAAGCGCCTTTTTTTCTACTGTGACGAAATCAGGTAAGTCTGAAATACCTTTTTTTTCATATTCTTCGTATGCATTTTTTAATCTTTTTCCAAGTGATGCGTATGCGATATCTCCTGGATTAGATGCTAATTGCCGCCATTTTTCCACTATTTTTTCAGTCTTCTTTTTAACTATTGAATGATCTACCTTTAATTGGCTAGGATGAATTAGCATTGACAATTTATTTCCAGGTTTTCTGCCTCTACTTGCAAATATTCCACATGCCACAAAAAAAGTAGCTAACGCATCATTGAACGAAGCTGGTATTCCTTCGTCTAGTAATGAAGTTTCATCATCTGGTATCTCAATCATATACGGTGAATTTGCTACATGAAATGCATTTAAACCGCAATATCCTTTTCCCGGATCGACAAGTACACCAAAATCCGGGGAAAGAACATCCATAGAATCTATCAGCAAATTCGCCTGTGGAGTAGCTGTAACCGATAAAAAACAATGTTTTAACAGTTTACTCTTCAATGACTCTATTGCCTTATATGTAGAACTCTTTTTCCCCTTTTTCACAAGTGTATTCAGTGATGCCTCGTCTCCCTCATCATCAATGATAAGTACAGGTTTTTCTCTTAAGTCACAATCAGAAAAAATGCTATTACTAATTGTGTTAATCTGTCCAGGTGTTTTTAATGCTACAATGATTATTTTCTTTCCCATTTTAATAATCTGAGAAATCTGTTTGCTATTCAACTGGCTTTTATGATCGGTAGAATTAAGAACAACAACATCATTTGCAACTTTAAAGTATTCCTTAATTCTATCACTATTCTGTTTTAGCAACTCATTCTTTGTTCCTCCGAACACAACTACATGTGAATATCCATTATCAAAAGCCAATGCCGTTAATGATATAAAATTAGAGGTTTTTCCACTCTGAACTTTTCCGATTACAATTCCAGTTAATTGTTTATTATCATCTTTTTCTGGATTTGGACAATACCCCAGCACTTTCGCCGCATTCTGAATAATTTTATCAGCTCCAGCCTCTGGAATCCCATCTGCGATTAAATAGTTTTTGATAATAGTTCCATATCTGCCGCTTGTATCAATCATCCATGTATCATTTTCTTCGGATTGATAATCCATACCAATACATGTAGTATCCATTTAATTTTTCCCCCCTTTAACAAGTTTCTTTAATATGTCATTCATCTTCATTCTTACTGCACTGACTTCAATCATGTTATCAGTACTCATCTGTAGTACTTCAATCTCCGTAAGAGCCATTGCAAATACAAATTTTTCCATAATTGATAGAAAATCCGGTTCATCTATATATGGCTTAAAGAAATCATGTCTAATATTCCAATCAATCTGATATTCATTTTCAGAAATATGCGTAATATTTAACCAGTTCTTCTGTGGATCTTCCTTCAGAAGTATCAAATTGAACACATATGTTTGTCCACCCATATCAAAAGTAATTCTCTTTCCAGTTGGTCCATCAATTATGATATCATTTGACTTTTGTTTATCGGCTTCCTCCTCATTCTTTTGAGAATTATTTTCCTGGCTTATGTCTTTCTCAATTTTAGATTCATCAGTATTATGTGGTTGTTTTTCTTCTTCTACATTAATACTTTCAAATCCCACATTCGATATTACTCCCGCGGTTGAAAAATTATTTAACAAAGAGGTTGTAGTTGTGTCTAACGACACTTTTTTTCCTACGCGATACTCTTTTGCTTTCTTTTTATAATCACAACATACTTCGTTCAGTTTTTCTATTAATTCATCTTCGAGCCCACTATACCAATCGAATGCATCCTTTGTTTGCGTAACTGGCCAATTATCCATATTAAGTTCACCAAATAATCTTTGATAAACAAACGAATTAGACTTTTCAAATACTTCCTCTGGGCGGTATGCATTTTCGTATCCACCAATGATAACTCTCCCCCTTCTAAGAAGCGCAAATCCTGCTGCAGAAGTACTTGCCGTTTCTCTAATAGCTACAAACCCTTCCACAGTTAAAACATCATCTTTGAAAGGTATCGCAAAATTAATATTCTTCTTCCAAGCCTTTTGTGTACCATCAGGAAGATCTTCCGTTAATACATTGGGTTCTTCATACAATAAATTTTCGCCGTTATAACTAATAACAATATCTCCTTTTCTTAAATCAACCCTGTACATTCCACGTAATTGATCTTTAGTTTTTCCAATCTGTCTTCCTGTTATTGTACGGTTAAGATCCCAAATCGTAATGACAGTGCCATGTTCTTTTGGATTACATTCTATCTCCTGAACTTCTATTTCTTCTGATTTGTACTTATGAAGTGCCTTTACATCAACAGATGCATAGTATTTTATATTTGAACCTAACTCTGTTGACTCAACAGACCAATTAGCTCCAAACCAACAAGCCGCTGTTTTTAACCCCATTCCAAACTCACTGCGTGATAACTTTTTAGGCGGACTGTCTAGCACTATTGCTCTCTGAAAATCGCTGAAATTCATTCCATACGCATTGTCTCGAATAACAATTTTGTCACCTTCAACAGTATTTTTTTCATATATTATTTCAACATTTAAACCATTCCAGTATTTTGTTTCTTTAAGACGAGCAATACTATCGTAATAGCTTTGAGTTGAGTTATCGACAAACTCTGCTATTGCCGTCCACGGATCATACTTTATATTTTTATATGTAGCATATACTCCTGTAGTAGGTCTTATATTAATCTTTTTCCCCATTGTGAACCTCCCATCCATCATTTGCAAAAGCGAACAGTTTCTTTCCAAGTATTTTTAATATTTTAACATTTACAGAATTTCCAAGTTGACTATATGTCTGCTTGTCTGTACCTGTAAATTTGAAACGTTGATCAAAATTCTGCAGATTAGCCGCTTCTCTTGGAGTTATATGTCTAAAATGCTTTTTCTGTTTATCATATATAATTGGTGTGTTCACGATTGCCACCAATGCAGGATAATATGTCGGTCTTTTTACTCTAATTCCCGATTGTCTAACCTGTATCACTGCATCATGAATATCTTTCACATCCGCTCCGCAATTCCACTCAAATTTCTGATATAGTTTGATTCGGTTGATCATGTTATGTCTTACTATCCACTCATCAATAAAATCTTTGTTTTCTAGATATAGTTTTCTATTACTCCTCACGAACTTCTTCTTCCAATCAGGTATATTGTTGTAATCTTGACTTTCCAGGAATTCTTCTTCATTTTCTACTTGATATCCGAAGCTTTTTATCCAAATAGGAAAACCTATAACTCCTATATTTGTTCCCTTGCGAAATTCTTCCCAAGCAAGAATCATTTCTTCTTGTTCAGTATCAATAGCGTATTCATCTGATACATTTTTTTCCAAAACCGAAAAAGCATCCCCCATCTTGCAATTGTCTTTGAACTGAATATTCTCTAATCCCAAATCCTTGATATGAATATAATCATTTGTTAAGATTTCCGTATTTCTTATATCTTTTCTTATCCCAAGTATATATACACGTTCCCGGATCTGAGGAAGTCCAAAGTTTGATGGAGACAAAATAATCGGTTTTTCTGTAATGAAGAAGTCTCGCTTCATCAATTCGGTCTTTATTATATTCCAGTAATCATCTTTATCTGCTAAATTTCGAACATTTTCTAGGATGATAAATTTCACTTCCGAATGTCCGTCCAAAATTCTAAGTATATTAAAAAACAGATTTCCCCTATCCTCGTCACCAAAGCCTTTCTGTAATCCAGCTTTGCTAAATGGTTGGCAAGGAAATCCTGCACACAGAACATCAAATTTTCCTATGGAATCTGCCTCAATCTTTTTGATGTCTCCACGAACATCCTTCGTTTTGTAATTTAATTTATATGTTTCAACACAAGCTAGATTTATCTCCGAAGCCATCACACATTTGCCCCCAAGAAAGCGCATCGCTTGATGGAATCCCCCAATTCCTGCGAACAAATCTATAAATGTAAACTTACAATCATCAAAGTTTTCTTCTTTCACTCTGTTATCTTTAGGTCTTTTTGCATCACAAGGTATTTTCCATGCTTTTCCCTGCTTAACTGCTCCAGGGATTCTTCCAGATGAACACAAAACTGACACATGAAAACTAGTAATACCCCATCTATCTGCTATTTCCTTTGTTGAAAAATATTCTGCCATTATCTTATAACCATCCTTTTAGTATTATCATTTTCTCGCGTATAAAAATCAATTCACTTTTCTTGTTATTATTTTAATTTAACGTACTTTCCGCTCTTAATTCTTTCATCCTTCGGCTTTTCTGCATTTGCAGGAATTGCCCATGAGTAATCAATTTTTATCGCACCAGGTATTCGATCTTCTGCACATAAAATTTGAATTCTTCTCTTGGAAATTTCCCACTTTTCTGCAGTTTGACGTATTGATAAATATTCCATTTCACATTCTCCACATTTCTCGACTTAATAAATGAAACACATTGTTTTAATTATAATCACAACTGCGAATAAAATCAATCAATATTAGTCGTTTATTGACATTTGTTAAAGAGTTGGTCGTTTTTTTGACCACATTCACTAACTGGCAAGTAGTGCACAGGACTAGTCCTTGTGCAATTACTTGTTGTGGAGTGTCCCAAATCCGCTCAGAACAGCCGTCACAGATGTCTGGCTATGCACTCACTAATGTGAGTACTATGAGAAGCTTCCGATTCTCCAAAAAGCAAAAAAGCGGGCAACCACCAAACTAAAGATTGATGATTGCCCCAAATACTATCTCTGTGTAATTTTATCCTTCATCTTTTTCTGTTCCTGTTCCTGAAACTGCTCTGCATCCTGGAACATATCAATGTTATATTTTGCTTTTACAAATTCCTGCATCTCAGCTTTTGCCTTCCGGTACCCACTATAGGCTGTTTTCTTTCTTTTTCGCAAAGGCCTCCGCATATTTCACATTCAGCTCCTTCACCTTTGGTTTCCTACTATTGGTTCTGCTTTTTTTATATATCTTTTTTGTTTACAAAAAAAGAATCCCCTGTTTCCAAGAGATTCTTTCAAATATACTTTATTATTTGGTCGTAAGTTGGTCGTAAATCTTGACCATTATTTTCTTAAACCCGCATAAATACAGGGTTTATTTCTCAATACTCTTCATCGTCGGGAACAGCAATACATCTCTAATCGCCATCGAATCCGTTAACAGCATGACAAAGCGGTCAATTCCGATACCGATACCACCGGTGGGCGGCATTCCGTATTCTAACGCTGTAAGAAAGTCCTCATCCAATTGGTTTGCTTCTTCATCTCCGGCGGCTCTGAGAGCCTCCTGTGCTTCAAAACGGCCTCTCTGATCTAAGGGATCATTAAGCTCCGAGAACGCATTTGCCATCTCTCGCTTTGTTACAAACAGCTCAAAGCGCTCTGTATAATCCGGATTCTCAGGCTTCCTGCTGGCAAGCGGTGATATCTCAACCGGGTGATCCATAACGAAGGTGGGCTGAACTAAATGCTCCTCAACATATTCTTCAAAGAATAAATTGATGATGTCACCTCGCTTGTGTCTATCCTCATATTTTAAGTGATGCTCCTTCGCAAGCGCCTTTGCGGCCGCTTCATCCGGAATCTTATCAAAATCAACATTTGCATATTTCTTAACAGCCTCAATCATGGTCAATCTCTCAAAAGGCTTGGATAAATCAATTTCTACACCGTCATAGGTAAGAGTCGTTGTACCGAGCACCTTCTGTGCCACACAGCGAAATAAATCTTCTACTAAATCCATCATTCCATAATAATCAGTGTATGCTTGGTATAATTCCAATAGTGTAAATTCAGGATTGTGTCTGACAGATAGGCCTTCATTACGAAATACTCTACCGATCTCATAGACACGTTCCAGTCCTCCGACAATCAGACGCTTCAAATATAACTCGAGTGATATCCTAAGATGAACATCTTGATCCAACGCATTATGATGAGTACTGAAAGGCTTAGCTGCAGCTCCTCCGGCATTCGGTACAAGTACGGGGGTTTCTACCTCAATAAAATCCTTACTATCTAAATAGTAACGGATCTCCCTGATAATGTGTGAGCGCTTGATAAAGGTATCTCTTACTTCGGGATTTACGATCAAATCAATATAACGCTGTCTGTATCTTGTATCAGTATCTTTAAGTCCGTGAAACTTCTCGGGCAATATCTGAAGGCTCTTGGTCAGAAGAATAACCTTCTGCACTTTTACAGACACTTCACCCGTGTGGGTCTTGAATACTGTTCCTTCAATTCCGATGATATCTCCGATGTCATATTTCTTAAACTGTGCGTAGGGTTCCTCCCCTACTTCGTCTTTCCTGATATAGACCTGGATGTCACCGCCGATATCTCTGATATTACAAAAGGAGGCTTTTCCCATAACTCGCTTGGACATGACGCGTCCTGCAATCGAAACCTCTTTTCCTTCAAACTCCTCGAATTTCTCCAGAATTTCGTTGGAACGGTTGGCAACCTCGAACTTCATAATCTGAAACGGATCATTTCCGCTCTCTTGAAGCTCTGTAAGCTTTGCCCGTCTTATCTTTAATAATTCGTTGATATCCTGCTCTTCCTGAATTCTATCATCAGCCATGAAATACACCTCTTATCGCAGTAAACGCTTTTGCTTACCGGTATTTTATAAATTGGACTTTAGGATTCCCAATATCTTATAATGCATGGAACCCGCATGCGTTTCAACCTTCACAACATCACCGACACTTTTTCCGATCAGTTCTTTTCCTAACGGAGATTCATTCGATATCTTGCCTCGCAGGCTGTTAGCTTCTGTTGAACCAACCAGCTTATATTCAAGATCCTCATTATAATCCATATCAAAGATTTTAACCCTACAGCCTATATTAATAACGTTAACGTCTACTTCGTCTTCTACAACAACCTCGGCATTCTTAAGAATCTTATCTATTTCTTCAATGCGAGTCTCAATATCTCTCTGTTCGTCTTTTGCAGCATCATACTCTGCATTTTCAGAAAGATCCCCCTGCTCTCTTGCTTCTTTAATCTTCTGTGCTACGGATTTCCTTTGGTTTAACTTCAGATCCTGAATCTCATCCTCCAACTGTCGAAGTCCCTCATAAGTCAATATGTTTTTCTTTTCAGCCATAAAACACCCTTCCTCCATATTGCTTTTTCACATCATACAATACATTCAAAGTATTATATCGTATCGATAGTGTGTTGTCAACCTGATTAAATACTCCCATCCCGGGCATTACAAAAGTTTTTTGTGTGTAAAAAAAACTCGAATCAAGGTCAATAATCTACCTACGAGTTACATTATATCTTATCTTGCAAGCACATAAAATATTCTTTTGTTCCATGAATATTCCGCTTATGAGATGTTCATGCGGTTTTTCTTTCGCATTTCATGTTAATTCAATTATCGGCTCTTTCTTACATATTCTTTAAAATATCTCCAAAATCAAAGGTTGCAAAATAATCTTTTGGTGTCTCTGCTCTTCTGATCAGTTCGCAGGAGCCGTCTTCCTTGAATAAAAGCTCCGCCGACTTCAGCTTTCCGTTGTAATTATAACCCATTGCAAAGCCATGAGCTCCGGTATCATGGATTACAATCAGATCACCGATATCAATCTTTGGCAGCATCCTGTCAATTGCAAATTTATCATTATTCTCACAAAGAGAACCGGTAATATCATATTTATGGTCACAGGGTTCCTGTTCCTTTCCCATAACCGTAATATGATGATAGGCCCCATACATGGCAGGTCTCATTAGATTCACGGCACAGGCGTCCAGACCGATATATTCCTTATATATATGCTTTTCATGAATCGCCGTCGCTACCAGATGCCCGTAGGGGGCCAGCATATAACGACCAAGCTCTGTAAAAATTGCTATATCGCCCATGCCTGCCGGGATCAGAACTCTCTCAAATTCCTTTCGTACTCCTTCACCGATCTTCATGATATCATTAGCCTTTGCGTTTGGTTTATATGGAATACCCACACCACCGGACAAATTTATGAATTTGATATCTGCCCCGGTCTTCTCATGAAGCTCAGCTGCCAGTTCAAATAATATCCCGGCCAATATCGGATAGTATTCCTCTGTAGCCGTATTACTTGCCAAGAAGGAATGTATTCCGAATTCCTTCACACCTTTTTCCTTCAGCCTTATAAAGCCGTCTATCATTTGTTCTTTGGTGAATCCGTATTTTGCATCTCCCGGATTATCCATTATCCCATTCGCCGTCTTAAAAACTCCGCCCGGATTAAAACGGCAGCAGATCTTCTCCGGAATTCCGGTTGTTTTCTCCAGAAAATCAATATGTGTATAGTCATCCAGATTGATGATGGCTTTCATTTCTTTCGCCTTGATAAATTCTTCCGGAGGGGTTGCATTGGAGGAGAACATGATATCATCTCCGTTAAATCCGAGTGCCTCCGATAACATAAGTTCCGTCATGGAGGAGCAATCGACACCGCAGCCCTCTTCCTTCAAGATTTTAATGATGTAAGGATTCGGAGTGGCTTTTACCGCAAAATATTCTTTAAAGCCCTTATTCCAAGCAAAGGCTCTGTAAAGTTTTCTGGCATTCTCTCGAATTCCTTTCTCATCATAGATATGAAAGGGGGTTGGATATTGCTTTGTTATTTCAAGTAGCTGTTCCTGTGTAACAAATGGTGTTTTCATAAGTAACCTCCTATCTGAGTAGTAATCTATATCGCCTGAATCAGCTCATAATTCCCGGATTTAATTCCGGTTATATAATCTTCTATGCTCTCCAGTTTCTGCAAAAAAGCCACTCCGCTGTGTTGGTCTTCTATCCCATGGGCATCTGTTCCAGCGGTAACAGGTAAATTATGCTTCTTCGCGAACAGCAGCGCCTGCCGGTCAAAATTATGATTACGATTACCGACATTAATAACCTCAACTGCATCTACATATTCCGGATACAGCCGTATTTCCTTAATATATGGACGAACCCGGAACGGATGGGCATGAACGACAAGGCCTCCTGCTTCGTGAACCTGCTTATACTGATCCTCTACTGACCAGGATATCATATCCGGATGTTCCTTCATCCACTGCTTATCCGGACCGTAGATTAAAAAGTCAGTACCACGGTAGCCTGATTCCCATCCAAAGAATACACTGAGTCCACACTTATCTCCTGCTTCCATGGCATTTTCATACCCTCTGCTGAATAGGTCAATGCGTTCCATCCAGGGCATATCTTTCGGAACACTCGTGTTTCCGTTAAAAAAATGATCTGTAACAATGATTCCGGTATACCCGGCTTCCTGATACGATTTCACATGTTCCTCGGCACTTTTCATGGAACAGGCACTGGCTTCTGTCGTGTGAAGATGTGTTTCATAGCGGTACAAGTTCATCAGCACCCCTTAGCCTTTCTTATTTAAAGCCTTTTGCATAAATATACTTTGCTTTTGTTTTTACATTTTACTCCAATGTTCGCGTGGAAACCACAAACACTAAGAATTCCCCCTTTGGCTCAGCTTCGAGGGGGTCTGTTTTCTTGATAAATAATTGTTCCTATTATACATCATTCTATATATTTTTCAATTGTTTTTTTTATTTTTTTGTAGTATTGGTTACAGTTCAGCCTTCAAAGAGATGTATCCGGACCGGAAAAAATGGTTTCCCCGTCTTGTCTCTATCCATGCTAGGCTGAACTGCAACTAATATTATACGAACATATGATTGTATACTGGAAATCTCTTTTCGCTTATGTTATAATCCTATACAAATGGTTGAAACAATTGTGACTATTCAGTCACTGCGGTTCTTTCGAACCGATGCACACAAAATATGTTGAAAAGCTCATATTTTGGCGCTGAATTTTCTCGAAATCCAATGGATTTCTCGGGTGTACTGAATGGTTGAAACAATTTATCATATTCACTCATTCATATTTTGACATCATTATGCTATTTTATTTTCGAATACGATTACAAAATTGGGATACAGTATATCAGCATGGAGGTTTATGGTATGGAGCAATACAGTGGAAGTCAAATCGTGGTTTTGGAGGGTCTTGAGGCTGTAAGGAAGCGTCCCGGTATGTATATCGGAAGCACCGGACCAAGGGGTCTTCATCATTTAATCTGGGAGATCATTGATAACGGCATAGATGAGCATCTGGCAGGTTTTTGTACAAAAATTGATATCACATTATTAAAGGATGGCGGATTTGAAGTATGCGACAACGGACGCGGTGTTCCAGTCGATATCCATCCGACCAAACATATCCCGACCGTCCGCGTGGTATATACTATACTTCACGCCGGTGGTAAATTCGGTAATTCAGTATATAAGGTATCGGGCGGTCTTCACGGCGTCGGTGCCTCAGTGGTGAATGCGCTATCGAAGCGTATGATAATAGAGGTAAAAAGAGACGGCAAAATCTTCCGTGACGAATATATAAACGGTGGGCATCCCATTGTGGAGCTGGAGGACGGGCTACTCCCTGTTGTCGGCAAATGCAATAAATCCGACACAGGGACGAAGGTAATCTTCTACCCGGATGATACAATCTTTGAGACAGTAGAATTCAAAGCCGATATGATACATAAAAAGCTGAAAGAAATGGCATTTTTGAATAAGAATATCTTAATTAACTTTACCGATCAAGTTACCGGAATTACCAAAAATTATCAGGAGGAATTCGGCATCAAAAGTTTTGTATCCTACCTAACCCGTGAGATGACACCCCTCCATGCGGAACCGGTCTATCTTGAGGGTAAGAGTGGTGATATCGAAGTAGAAATAGCTCTCCAATATACAGATAGCTACTCCGAGCAGATTAATGCCTACTGTAACCGCATCAATGTGGTGGATGGCGGAACTCTCGTTACCGGCTTTAAGACAGGGCTCACTCGTGTTATGAACCAGTATGCAAGAGAGCTGAACGTCCTGAAAGAGAAGGATGAGAATTTTGATGGTAAGGATATCCGTAACGGTCTGGTAGCAATTATCTCCATCAAGCATCCCGATCCCCAGTTTGAAGGTCAGACAAAGACTAAATTAGGTAATACCGATGCCAAAGGCGCAGTGGAGGAAGTATTATCGGTTGAGTCGCAGCGCTGGTTTGATAAGCATGTCGAGGTGCTAAAGAGCATACTTGATAATTCCATGAAATCCTTTAATGCAAGGCGTGCCAGCGATAAGGCGAGAACCGCGGTAATGAAGCAGTTAAGTGATGTGGATACCCGCAGCAAGCTTGCCTCCTGCTCCTCCAAAAAGTCGGAGGAATGCGAACTATATATCGTCGAAGGTGATTCTGCGGGTGGAACCGTAAAGACCGCGAGAAACCGCCGAACTCAGGCTGTATTACCTCTGCGCGGAAAGATACTGAACGTAGAAAAGGCTACTTTGGAGAAAATCCTTGTTAATAATGAAATAAAAGCGATGATTGCCACCTTTGGCTGTGGTATCGGTGATGAATTTGATCTATCAAAGCTTCGCTATGATAAGATTATCATTTTGACCGATGCCGATGTCGATGGTGCCCATATCAGTACACTGCTGCTTACCTTCTTCTACCGCTTCATGCCGGAGCTGATTCTCGAAGGTAAAGTATACCGCGGACTCCCGCCTCTGTATAAGGTAGAATATGAAACTACGGTAAAGGGTAAGAAAGCAAAGCAGTCCGAATATTTATTTAATGACTTTGAACTTGAGAAATTTCGTAAAACAGAGAGCAATAAAATCCTTAACCTGCAGCGCTATAAAGGTCTGGGCGAAATGGATGCACATCAGCTCTGGGAAACAACACTTGACCCCGAGTCCCGAATTCTGGCTCAAATTACGATTAGCGACAATGTAGAGGCCGATGAAGTTACCAGTATGTTGATGAGTAACAATGTACCGCCAAGACGCTCCTTCATCCTTGAAGAAGCAAAGTATGCAAAGCTGGATATATAAATAACTATCATTACTCCGGCTGTTTCAATTTATTGAACTACTTGTTTTATGCGATTACAATTATAAATTTGGAGGTTACACGATGAATAAAGTATCCGATCAGATTATCCAGATGGATTTCTCCGAGGAGATGAAAAATAGTTTCCGTGATTATGCGATGAGCGTAATCATCGCAAGAGCCTTACCGGATGTCCGCGACGGCTTAAAACCGGTACAAAGGAGAATTCTGTTTTCCATGATTGAACTTGGTCTTGAACCCACCAAACCGCACAGAAAAAGTGCACGTATCGTCGGCGATACCATGGGTAAATATCACCCGCACGGTGATAGCTCCATCTATGATGCCATGGTTCGAATGACAGAGGATTACTCCCTGATGCTTCCTCTTGTTGACGGACACGGTAATTTCGGTTCTATCGACGGAGACGGTGCAGCTGCAATGCGTTATACCGAAGCAAGATTATCACCGTGTGCTATGACATTATTAGATCATTTGGAAAAAGGTCTGGTTGACTTTATTCCCAATTTTGATGACAGTGAAAAAGAACCTACCGTATTACCTGCGATGATACCGAACCTTCTGATTAACGGAACCACCGGTATTGCTGTCGGGATGGCAACCAATATACCCCCCCACAATCCGGATGAGGTAATTGACGGTGTTATTGCATACATGGACAATCCCGATATCACGGTCCAGAAGCTGATGCATTATATTCCGGCTCCGGATTTTCCGACCGGCGGAAGCATCATCAATCAGGTGGAGCTTGCCTCTTTGTATGAGACCGGCGAGGGTAAGATCAGAATTCGTTCCAAGGTAGAGATTGAAAATGGAGAGAATGGTAAAAAGAATATCATCATTACTGAAATACCCTATACCGTTGCCGGAAACAAAACAAAGCTGGTAGAAAGCCTTGCCATGTTGGTAAAAGATAAAGTGTTTGATGAAATATATGACATCCGTGATGAATCCTCCAAAGAAGGTATCCGTGTTGTTATTGAGGTTAAGAAAGACCGCGATATTGACAATCTATTAAACGGCCTTTATAAGAAGACAGCAATGGAGGATACCTACACTGCCAATTTGCTTGCAGTAAAGGAGCAGCAACCAATCACCTTTAATCTGAAGAGTATGATTGCTGAATTTGTTCGTTTTCAGGAGGAACTCTATACCAAGGAATATGAATATCTTCTGGAAAAGGCCGTAAAGCGTCTGGAGATTGTAGGCGGCTTAATTCGTGCAACCGATGTAATTGATCTGATTATCGAGATATTAAGGGGCAGTTCCTCAATCAAACAGGCAAAAAGCTGCTTGATTGAAGGAAACACAGAGGGTATAAAATTCAAATCGCAAGCTTCCGAAGACGAAGCGAAAACCTTTGATTTTACGGAACGTCAGTCAGATGCGATTCTAGCCATGCAACTCAGTAAATTAATCGGTCTTGAGATATTAAAGCTGCATGAGGAGAACACTTACCTATTAAATTCCATAGAAGAATATAAGAATATTCTCGGTGATACCAAAGAGCTTTATAAAGTAATCAAAGGACGCCTGAAAGAATACAAAAAGATCTTCCATACTCCCAGAAGAACCCAGCTTACCGATGCAACCATTTCCGATTACGTAGAAGAGGTTAAAATTGAGGACATTTACATCTTAATCGACCGCTTCGGCTATACCAAGTCAGTGGATGTCACCAGCTACACAAGGGCCTCCGAGGAGAATCTGAAGGATTTCGTACATGTGGTCCAGATGAAGAATACCGATAAACTCTGTATCTTTACCGCAGAAGGTAATATGTATCAGGTTAAATCAGAAAGTATTCCAAGGTGTAAGATAAAAGATAAGGGTATCTTAATCCATACGCTGTGTAAATTCGATAAGGAAAATGTCATCTTGTACACCTCCTTCGAGCAGTTGTTTGAAGCCCAGCTTTTATTTGCCACCAAGTACGGATACATCAAACGGGTATCCGGTGTTGAATTCGAGACAAACCGTTCTCAGATTGCAGCAACAAAGCTGGAGGAGAAGGATGAAATAGTCTCCATCTGCCTTCTCTCTGCCGCCGAAGTTATGGCGAGCTGGGGTGGTGTAATCAAGGTTATCGTGCTTACTGAAAAAGGCTTATCACTTGGCTTCTCCTTATCTGAAGTATCGGAACTCAAGAAAACCAGCCGTGGTGTAAAAGCTATTACACTTGATAAAAACGATACAGTTTGCTTTACCGCCGCGCTGAATCAGAATACTGACTCCTTTATCTATAATGAGAAAACCCTGAGTGCGAAAAAGGTTCGTACTCGCAAACGCGGTGATAAGGGTCAGAAGGCAGTATTATAAATTGATGCGCTTATCAAGCATGATTCGGTAGAAAACTCATAACAATTATTAATCTCTATCTAGGCAGGAGGAGCATATGCTAGAAAATGGTCTTGAAACCTGTACCTGTAAAAGAAACAAATGCGAGCGATTTGGTGACTGTGCCGCATGTATAGAACATCACACTCATAAGCGTAATAAGTTACCCTATTGTAAACGCATGGAAGAAAAACAGAGAAGTAAGTCTGTAAGTAAAAAAGAACTCAAAGCATAAGAAAGACCGGATAACATTCCCCTGGGAGTGCTTATCCGGTCTATTTATTATCATATCAATTTTATCTATATAATCTTACGTTCCAGCAAATATGAGGATTGCTTAATGCTTTCCTTCGTTCTGGAAAAATCATAATTAAGGAACGGGGATTGTTCTTCCTCATGCTTTGGTGACCCTGCAACGTCTACCTTTTTAATCAACAATTCAAGATGTTCGGCAAATTCAGCCAAACTGTCCAAATAGACAATCAGATTATCCTGAATCAACGTGGTATCTTGGTTAAGTAAAACAACTTCTAACTGATAGGTGTCTTCCGCCAATTCAACAGCTCCGATATTCGAAAGCATCTTATGCAATGTCTGTGTAATCGTACGTAAACCCTCAAATTCCTTCGTATAAATCATGGTCTCCAGCAGAGAGAACTTAGCTTTAATACTTTTTAAAGTTGACAGAAGTGCTTTTGAATAATTATCCATGCTGCCGACGAAATATCGATAGCCGGTATGAAAGTCTATCTCAGGCATGCAAGCGAACATTTCCTGACCTATTACACCTTTCATAAAGCACCTCCTTAATCCAATATTTTAATTAAATATACATCAATATGTATGAAATAATATTTCATGCTAATATTATCATGATATGTGAAATTTGTAAATAAAAATGTAAAAAAGCCGCATGTTTTGTTGCTTATTCTACAAGTTCGCTATGAAAGTGGCTTAAGCCATTCATCCTTCATTATTACTATCGGATAAAATATATATTTATACTAGCATAATAAGAAAAAATGTTGTATTATGTATCTACATTTTTATAAAGCATGTATTGTAACAATTGAATGGATTATTAGGAGGTTAACAAGTGGAAAAAGAAATAGTGATCGTACTTGACTTTGGTGGCCAGTACAACCAGCTGATTGCCAGAAGAGTCAGAGAATGCAATGTTTATTGTGAGGTTCTTCCATACACTACAAGCCTTGATCGTATAAAAGAAATAGCTCCAAAGGGTATTATATTCACGGGTGGGCCTTCCAGCGTATACGCGGAGGATGCACTACATTGTGATCCTGAAATCTTCTCCCTCGGTATTCCGATTCTCGGCATCTGCTACGGTTGCCAGCTCATGACTCATTTTCTTGGCGGTGCGGTATCCAAAGCTCCTCTTAGAGAGTACGGACGCACCGAAGTTAATGTAACAACTTCTTCTAAATTATTTGCCGGGGTATCTGAACACACCATTTGCTGGATGAGTCATACCGATTATGTGGAGAAACTCCCCGAAGGCTTTAAAGTTACTGCAGAATCAGACTCCTGTCCGATTGCAGCCATTGAAAATTCTGAACGCGGACTTTACGGTGTTCAATTCCATCCCGAGGTAGTCCATACGCAAGAAGGTACAAAGATGCTCCACAACTTCTTATATCAGGTATGTGAATGCGCCGGTGACTGGTTAATGTCCTCCTTTGCTGAAGAGATGGTTACTACCCTTAAGAATAAGATTGGCGATAAAAAGGTGCTCTGTGCCTTGTCCGGCGGAGTTGACTCCTCTGTTGCCGCCGTAATGATCAGTAAGGCAGTCGGCAAGCAGCTAACCTGTATCTTCGTGGATCATGGTTTACTTCGTAAAAATGAAGGTGATGAGGTCGAAGCGATATTTTCGACTCAGTTTGACTTAAACTTTATCCGTGTCAATGCTCAAGAACGTTTTTATAGCAAATTAGCCGGAGTATCAGAGCCGGAGGCGAAGAGAAAGATTATCGGAGAAGAATTCATCCGCGTCTTTGAAGAAGAAGCCAAAAAGATAGGAACCGTAGACTACTTAGTTCAAGGAACCATATATCCGGATGTAATCGAAAGCGGTCTCGGCAAATCAGCTGTCATTAAGAGCCATCATAATGTAGGCGGTCTTCCGGATTATGTAGATTTCAAAGAAATCATCGAACCTCTTCGTAACCTTTTTAAAGATGAAGTCAGAAAAGCCGGACTTGAACTTGGAATCCCCGAGAAGTTAGTATTCAGACAACCTTTCCCTGGCCCCGGACTTGCGATCCGAATCATCGGTGACATTTCTCCGGAGAAGATTGCTATCCTTCAAGATGCCGACTATATCTATCGTGAAGAGATTGCGAAGGCAGGGTTAGACCGAAGCATCGGACAGTATTTTGCGGTGTTAACAAACCTTCGAAGTGTTGGTGTTATGGGTGATGAGAGAACTTATGATTATACCGTGGCACTCCGTGCAGTAACAACGACGGATTTTATGACTGCGGAATTTGCTGAGTTACCTTGGGATTTGCTTGGGAAGATTTCGAATAGGATTGTAAATGAAGTGAAACATGTGAATCGGATTTGCTATGATATTACGGGCAAGCCACCGGCTACGATCGAGTGGGAATAATCGCGTAAACTACGAGCAGTGCATAATAAAAGAAGATGTTCCGACAAGAGCTTGCTCTTAGGCGGGACATCTTCTTTTATTATGTAGGGCGACAGCCCGCGCACACGATTTTAGTGGCTAGATTATATCTGTTAACTGATAAAAAATTGATATTTCGTATTCACCTACACAAAAAAACATTTTTTGAAACATCAAACAACAGACATGATTTTTATTTGAATTGTATCTGATAATGTGATAGCATTAGATTGAATATTCAATAAGCATGGTTATAGTGAATTTTAATAACAGGGAGGCAATATGGATAATATCGACATGTTTAATGCAAATGAGATTCCTAATGTCAATTTGATTAAAACAGGAAAAAAATTAAAGGAGTTGCGACTAAGTGCCAACTTTACAGTTGATCAATTACAGAAAATATTTGGATTTAATAACCCCACAACAATCTATAAATGGGAAGCGGGGCGTTGTTTGCCAGATATAAATAATATGTTTGTTTTAAAAGAATTATATAAAGTATCCCTAGAAAGTATCTATGAACTCGATAATGAGCCAGAGGTACTTTTTTTATTTGGTTTGAAAGTTTACTGCGTATGCTAGATTAAACTATAAGTTTATAGAAATTTGTATTTTAATAAGATAAAATATTTCATAGGTATATGATTTGGAGTTATATAGAACAAAATTAGAGGATAGTTTGAATTTTGAAAAACATAATTCACACGGCAACTTTGTGCCTGCCGCCCAAAGTTTGCAGGTTATGAAGAAAGGCATGGTTATTATGAGAAATATTAAATTGGGAACATGTGTAAAGGGAGAAGAAATACTTACTATGCTCCCGCATGTAATTCATTCGGGTTTTGAGACTATCGAATTGTATTATAATTACGGTTTGCAAGGGACGGATCTTGTAGAGCTTTCTAAAGAAGTTAATAGTCTATTAGATGAATCTAAAATTACAGTTTCAAGTATTGGGTTATATGTTAACCCATTACAATATGAAAATCAGCGAAAAGAATTAGAGTATTGTATTGATAACGCGAGACGATTTGGCGCTCAATCAGTTTCCACTTTTGCAGGAGCAATGGAAGGAACATGCGTGGAAGATTCTATACCGAAATTCAAGGAGGTATTTGGAGAATTAGCAAAAAGGGCTGAATACAATGGTGTGAAACTTGGTATTGAAAATGCACATATGTGTGGATTTTGGTATCGTACGACATGTAATATTGGTTTTGGTCCGAGAGCTTGGGAAATGATGTTTCATGAAGTTGAAAGCGAAAGTCTTGGATTAGTATGGGAACCATCTCATCAAATAGAACAATTTATTGATGTATACTCACAACTTAAGACATGGCTTCCTAAAATAATTCATATCCATGGAAAGGATGGAAAAATTGATTGGAGTCACGTTAAAAAATATGGTGCTTGGTTTGGAGAAGATTATTGTTCACATCGGTTTCCTGGTTTAGGAGATTCAAATTGGAATGAGATAATGTCTATCTTGTCCGCGGGAGAGTACCAAGGAGATATCACTATTGAAGGATTTCATGATCCTGAGTTTAATGGGGAACGTGAGTTTGAGGGGCAAAAGAATGCGCTACTTTATTTAAAGAATTGTAGGAATGAAATATCGAAATAAATGAAATTGTTGTAGAATGTCAACTGGTTTGAGACGATGACAAAATTATAAGTTGTATCAATTGCTGAAAATGTATGCTGTATAATTACATGAAATTTCACGATTGTAAGAAGTACTTAGTATTTCAAAGGAGGACGAAATATTGAATAGAATCTCAGTTACATATGAAGAAACCGAATGGCTATACGCACCAGACGCATTATACAGCGATGTTGATGGAGTGCAGCGAAAACTTCAGCTATTCGTACCGTATCGAAGAGAATGGGAAGAAGATATCAGATATCCAGTTGTTCTATATGTTCCTGGTGCTGCCTGGCATAGACAGGAAATGTATAATGATATACCAAAGATATCAAAATTGGCAGAGTGTGGTATAGTGGTGGCCATGGTTCAGTATCGAGAGTCTGATATTGCAGTATTCCCAGCTCCGATTGAAGATTTGCACCGTGCAGCAAACTATTTAATTGAAAATGCAGATAGATTTCATATAGACCCGTTACAATTATTTGTGGCTGGACATTCTGCAGGCGCACATATTGCATTGATGACAGCATTTAGCAAGGCGAATGGATTGTGGGTGCCAGAAATGGTAGGTATGAAGGATTATGTAATAAGAGGTGTTATCGCACAAGCGGCTCCATCAGACTTGTTGTTGTGTCAGAAAGAAGAGCTGCCACCTTGGATGAAGAAACGTCCTTCAGCAGAATTGCTTGGTGTGGAATGCATAGATGAAAATTCAGAGATTGCAAAAAAAGCATCATGTGCAGCATATGTTAAAGAAGATGTAGTATTACCACCAGTGTTGTTATTACATGGAGATAAGGATCGCGTGGTATCGGCGGAACATAGCAGAAATTTGTATAAACTATTAATGGATAAGAAAAAGAACGTTGTATATTATGAACTGGAGGATGTGGATCATAGCGGAAATGCTTTTTGGTCAAAGGAGGTTTTGAAGATAATGAGAGACTTTTGTTTACTTATGTGAGTGCCATCTGCTCTTTGACTATATATTCAATAGTGTTCATTGTCAATATAGGATTGTATTATTCGAGCATTTTAGATAAAATAAAGAAAACGACAAATCGGAATTGACCGAGCTGAAAGCTGTTGATAAAAAACATAGCTTGATGATAGCATTTGGGAGTCCTTTACCATAATCATAAAAAGGAGTGATATACTTATGTTTCCGATCATACAAACAAAAAGAGTGACCTTAAGACCTTTTTAAAATGACGATTTTATGAATGTATCAGAGCTTATTACTGCATATAGACAGCAAAACGAAGGTGATGATTATAAAGAGATTAAAACACTGGACGATGTGAAAAAGCTTACCGATAATACCGTAATGATATCGAGTACAATTTATGAAAAAAGAGACAAGAAAGGTAGTCAATCGAAATGAAAATGAATGAAAAAGGCCAAATGGTAGCACCTGCTACCTGTAGGATGACAGCCGAAGATTTTGAAAATAAAGGTGGAACAAGTGTATATTGGTTAGGTGGTGGAGGAGCCATGATAAACAGTCAGGGCACAATCATCATGATTGATCCCGTATTGGAAGGGTTTGATATGCCGCTATTAATTGATATACCGATTTTACCACAAGAAGTACCTGAGGTGGATGCGGTTCTGGTTTCCCATTCAGATAGTGATCATTATTCCAGAGCTACCTGTAAGAACTTGAAATCTGTATGCAATGCATATCATACAACGCTCTATGTGGCTTCATTAATGAAGGAAGAGTGTGACATTGATGGAAATGGGCATGATATAGCAGACCATATTCAAGTGGGCGAGATAGACATAGAACTGACACCTGCAGATCACGCCTGGCAGAGATTGTATGAAAGCTATAATTACCGAGTATGGGAAGACAGAGAATGTTGTGGATTTTATTTGCGTACAAGAGATGCAAAAATCTGGTATGTTGGAGATTCCAGATTAATGGAATGCCAGCTACACATGGATCCACCGGATGTAATACTCTTTGATTTCTCAGATAATTATGTACATATTGGTTTGGAGAATGCATACAAACTAGCCAATACTTATCTTGATGCGAAGCTTGTGCTGATTCATTGGGGAACAATGGATGCACCAAATGAGAAAGCATTTAATGGCAATCCGCAGAATATCTTCGATCATGTAGTTAATCCAGAGCGCGTAATTGTGCTGGCACCAGGCCAGGAATACAAAATTCGTTAAGAAAAGAGAAACTTCTAAATTGATTGAGTTTATTCAGACGGGGATAGAGATAAATCGCAATTGACCGAGCTGAAAGCGAGGGATGCTTTTTGACTGAAAGTCAAGAAGATGGTTGTATATAGGGCATGTTCTTGAACAAGTTCAAGAACCATCGCTCGCAAAAGAGCTCGCTCAATTCCAGTTTGTAAGGATAATAAGTATATACTATCGTATATCTTCCATAAAGCATAGTTTTCTGAAGGAAATTTTGTCCAACATGTAACGTAAGCCTTGATTTTTTTATTCTTTAATTCCTGAATAGTTAAGGAGTTCTGTTTATAACTTTCTGGAACTCCTATAAAAAAACTGAGCCCCATATGATAAAACTAATACAACCCATAGTTAGCTCCCCCTCTACCTGTTCCACAATATATACATGCTCAATAGCAGCTCTCCCCTTATCGTTGTAATCTGTTCATCTATCATTTACCCCGGTGTTAAGTAGATTGTATTTTGAAACTTGGTACAGCATTTAGAAGGTCAAAATCACCCCAAACAAAGTTCTGCCGAGAATGCAATGATTGCATTACCTACTATCTTCACTTCTACCGGCTCATTATTTTCTATTTCCACTTGCACTTCCATTGTCCCGGCTCGATGGATTGCTTCACCCTGTATTATGGTAAAGGTAAATACATTGCTATTATCTCCGGATAGCCCGAAATGAACCAAATAAGCGCCTAACGGTGCATTTGCATTCCCTGTAACAGGGTCTTCATTTACACCGACTGCAGGAGCGAACATTCTACCGTGTACCAAGACCTCCTCCTCGTAATGCAGTGTAAATACATAAAAGCCGTTACATCCAATCATTTTACTCACTTTTGTAAGCATCTCCATATTCGGATTCAAGCTGTGTAGAAGACTTATGTCATGAATCCCGATCATTACTTTGGAGTATCCTGTGGAAACGATACTAATGGGACACTCCACTCTTAAATCGCTCACCCTGATGCCAAGAGCCATAAGCAACATTTCGAGCGGCTCACCGATAATTCTGTTTCCAAAGGAGATTTTTCCTTGAGTCATAACGATTTTATAATCGTTGCCCTCACGAATGACATCGACAGGCAAAATACCTGCACCGGTTTTTTGGTATACCCTTACTGAATCAAGATTATTTTCAACTACTCGTGCATAGTGTGCCGCAATGGTAGCATGTCCACAAATCGGCACTTCATTTCTAGGCGTGAAAAAGCGCACATGCACATCATGCGTTTCGTCTGTAGGGGAAAGAATAAAAGCTGTCTCTGAATTATTCAGTTCCCTTGCAATTCTCTGCATTTCGATTTCCGTAAGTCCATCTGCATTTGTAATAACACCGGCCGGATTTCCATGAAATTTTTCTCTTGTAAAAGCATCAACCTGATACAAATGATATGTTTTCATACTTTTATATCCCCTCAATAAACTGATATACTTTTTCAGACCAATTCCATATATCCTTACAATCATTCTCGAGATAATACACTTTATCTTTCAAATCAATTGGTACGATATGGGCTAACTTATCTTTGTGTTCTGCCGGAATTATAATTGCATACACATAATCCCTTAGACTAACTTCATCCTTTACCTTCATCGGAAGGAACCCATCATGCACAACATTCGGATGCTTATCCAGTTTTTCATAATCAAAATAGAATCTTACCCCAGGTGTAAAGTTGACACTTAAATCTTCCTCTGTTGGAGATCTATCCATTTTACGCTCCATTACTAGCCTGTCCCCTGCCTGACAATTTCCCCATGAAAACATTACATAATCAAAGAAATCCACAGGGTCTTTTGCCATATTCCTCGGTTCTTTTCTCAAATCTTCGGCCGGAAGTTGTCTTGCATTTACAGCGGATAAAAGTTTACCGCATTCAAATATCTTAATGGCATTTTCAACCGGAGACGTATGGCATAAAAAGCGTGTCAGGCATCCACCATGTTTACACGCTGTACATTCTGTAATTTTTTCGGGTCTACGTATGTCTATATATTTATTACAATTTAGCAATTCCATTTTTATGTAGCTAAGAATATCTTCATTGTCTGACTGTATTTCTGTACTTCTATCGTTGAGCATTTCATAGTTCATAAAATCTATTACATTCTTTATTTCCCAGTCAGAGATATGTGGATAATCCGATAAGGCTTTATAATACACTCCATCCCAAAGTTCTGTAAAATCGTAATTTCCTATCTGTATAATCATGTATTTCTCCTAATTCCTGTGGATACTTTCTGCTAATAATAAGTCTGTGCAGAAGATTACGTAGGCACACACTTTGTGAGTAAAAGACTTTACTAATCATTTTCATGCTCTTTTGAATACTAAGCTAAACATAAATTAAATAATTATACTCCATAAATATCCATAATTCTATAATAGTTATTAAAAATCAGTACATGAAGTGAGTTCTAAAGAAAATTCTAAAGAAAGTACTATTGGTAATTGGAAAGTCAATATATTTTCGCTAATATATTTCACAACAAATGAATTATGATCCTATGAAGGTTAAGAATGTCGTTTTATAGAAATAAAGTCTTGCGTTAGAAAAAATCTACGCTATACTTTTAGTGAGGAGGGATTTCACATGGTTAAGAAATGTTTGATTCTGGTACTGTTTTTCTTAAGTTGTATTATAAATGTAAGCTGTGAAAAGAAGCCGCAGCCAAGAGAAGTCTCCGGCACCATTTCACCTACTCCATATGCCGTAACGGTTACTCCGATATTCGCTCCTACACAGATACCTACCCCTACTGTATCTCCCACACAGGTACCAGCCGAATTATTAAAGTTTAATTCGGATATGATGGAATGGCTGACGAATACAACAAGTATTCCTATTTACTTACCGAATGCATGGCTTCCTATGAAACAAGACAAGGGGAATAATATCTATTATTTCGAAGCACAAGGAGATGCTGATTCTTACGGCATCAACGTCTATACGACTGACGTATCGGTAAAGTTCAATGACAATAATGATCTCTTAGTGAAAAATGGCCCCGTCAGTGAGGCCGATTACATCGGAACCATAAGCGGTGAGAAATACGAGGTTGACAAATCCTCTTTTAACATTCCAAAAGATGCGAATAAATTCAATCTGATGAATGGGATTACAGCATATGAAAAAGGCTCTAAAACCTCTGTATGGTGGGAGGAGAATGGTTGGACGTTTCATTTTATAGGCTCGTATTCAGATGATTTGGAAGCCTTAGCCTCAGCTTGGCTGTATGCGGATAACCTTGTCTCGGAGACAGGTGATGTAGAAGTGGTAGGCGGAAATAAATTAACGTTCTATTATTCTTGGGAAAAAGA
Organism: Lachnoclostridium sp. UBA1308; assembly: GCA_002307215.1. Taxonomy (GTDB): domain Bacteria; phylum Bacillota; class Clostridia; order Lachnospirales; family Lachnospiraceae; genus Mobilitalea. The sequence goes on along the minus strand of DBTU01000010.1, from coordinate 51,019 downwards.
TGGGTACCAATATGGTTTCACAACCGGAAGTATTGATTTTGAAGAAACCATTAAGATTTTGAATAGTTTTATGAAAATTGATCCATATGAAAAATAACAATTTTGTGGGATCCGACTCACAACCGATAGAGACAAATAATCATCTACAATCCATTTCGCATCTTCAAGAAGCCCAGTGATCTCTGGGCTTCTTGGCCGATGACAGTATTTTCATTGGAGAACTTCATTAAGATTTCTTTACTTTCTTTTAGTCCAAAAGAAGATAGACACAGCATAGCTTTCCATAAAATCAACTTGTTTTCAGCACAGTATTCAACCAATGAAAATATGGGCTCTGCGTTATGTAGCGTAGCTAATTGGGGATGATAAAACGCCATATAGCCGATAGCATCTAATGCCTCACTGATTTTTATTATATCCTTACCTTCAATAACATCAATAATCTCATCGAACACCGCAATGTCCATATTACCGAGAGAACGAGCAATGATATCTCTCGGCAGCGGAAACGATGTTTTCCTTGATACCGTCTTCGGTAATTCTTTATGTTGGTTATCTCCTATTATGCCGAGATAGCCAATCATCTGTTTTGCTGTATTTATATTACCTTTTTCGAGACTCTTAGCAATCGCAATCCTAGTATATAAACATTTTTCTACTCGAAGTTGCTTCAGCAATTCACCGGTTACTGTCTCTTGCTCAGAAGAAAGATTACAAGCAGAAGCCGTACGGGCAGTAGAACAATCAGATTTGAAAACTCCTTTACTGATAAGCATATATTGCACTGGCTTATGTATCATTGAATCGGTGCCAAGTACGTCATAAAATTTAATCCCACTGTCCCGGCAGCTTAATCTTCTGCATAACCGGAAATTTTTCATTATAAGTATTCACTTCCTCGGGAACCAGCTTTTCAAACACTTCGCTCTCATAAAATTTGCCGTGTATACCGTCAAGCCCTCCGGGCACTAATTCGATACACATAAACGCTGAAAAGTTCTTTCCGTCAGGCGTGGTAATTCCATAATTGTCGCAAGTAACAAATCCGTGAAGAGGATAATAGTCCGGCTCACCATAAATAACGATTGCTTTATAACCCATCTCTCCGGCCATCTTCATCGTTACTTTCAATAACTCACCGCCAATTCCCATACTCCAATAGTCAGGGTCAACACACAATGGTCCAAAGGTCAAAACCTCATGTATCTTTTCGTTATCTTCAACTCGTGCCTTCGAATATAGAATTGCTCCGGCAACCCTTCCTTCCACTTCTGCAATAAGACTGATTTCCGGAATATAATCCACATGGGTTCGAAGCAAATGTACCAGATAATGCTCATCACAGCCCAGATGATGCTTATTCCAAAAGGCACGCTGTGTCATGAGTTCTGTACCATAATAATCTTTTTCAGTTTCTTCTCTGATAATAATATTCAACGGACTTTTCGGTTTCTTACCTTTTTCCATTTCAAAGTACTCCCAGTTATCTCCCAAGTACGGAAATACGCCTGAGGATACTGCTCTAAATCCTACTGCTTTGTAGCAATAATAAGCAGATTCATTATTAGCAAATACCCCAAGGGTAATCTTTTCAACTTTCAAAATGTCAAAGGCATAAGTACAGGCAAGTTCAAGCATTTCCTTACCATATCCTTTTCCCTTTATTGTATCATCCACGATAATAAATCCGAATCTGGCTATCATCTTCTCTTCATCAATTAATCTAATGATAAAATGACCTACTACTCCGCTTTCATCAAAGGCTGTCATTTCAAAAAAAGTATCGTTGTCCTTCTGCATATCGTAATGCTCATTCAACATTTCTGCATTAATTGGGTATGCCTCAAATTTGTCTGCACTCCATTGTCTAAATGCATATTCGTTTTTTATCCATTTCACAATAGTCCCGGCATCACATGCCTTGTACGGCCTTAGTCTCATTCTTATTTTCTCCCTAACGAAAGATATCTGACACAATTATCTTTTCTTATAACATTTTATTCGACGACATTCATCCTATATTTCAAATCGACTTATGCATAAAAATCAGGTCATTAATTTGTTTATAACCATTTTTAATGTAAAACTTCTCGCTTGGATATCCCTGCTCCGTCAGAAGAGTTAGCGGGGTTTAGAGAACGTGAAGGATGAAAATCTTACAAATGAAATCTGTAATCATCCCTCCAGAAAGTTTTTACAAGCATGGAAGGAAAAGGGGATTGACAGTTTGCTTCAGGTTTTCTGTCTGAAAAACGGTATTGCAGTTGAGTGGTCAATGGCAACTAATTTTGAAGAAAAGAAACCGATAGCTCTATAAGAAGGAATGGATATCGAATCATTCCTATTCATATTTTTGTAGCTTTTCCCGGACAATTTGGATGGTATCCTTGTTACTGCTTATTCTTATTCTTCTAAAGTAGGAATCATTGTATAAACCAATTCCGAATTGTCCGCTTAATTCTTCAATGTTCCCGCGTGATTGATCAAATTTGTCGTACAACACTGCGTCCTCCAAATCACTGTCCGGTATATAGCAAAATACATTATACTTATGAAACATAACCATTAATTTCTCAATCTGTTCAGGTGTAGTAGCAATAGCAAGCTTATAACTGTTTACCTTTGAAGAGGATGGTATCTTAATACCCAGTATTGACGTATTCCCCTCTTTTTTTACTATCACTTCCCGATACTCTATTCTTTCTTCCGTCAACTCCTTCTTAATGCTTACTATCTTCTGCTCCGTCGCTGAAGCTTTTCTATCATAGAAGGAATCTGTATCAATCACAATAAGGGCCTTCTTACCATCAGCGAAACCGCAAAAGATTTCCACAAGTAAGCTATCCGCTTCTTTATACTTAAAATAGTCGACAAAATAAAGAATTCCTTCTTTATTCTCTACCTTTTCCAGTTTTATTTTCTTTGTTTGAAATGAGCTCATTTGGTATTCATCCTTTTCAATTTGTACTTTTTATAATAGTATCATAAATTCTTACCAAATAACATATCTTTATTGCATTCTCCTCTACCTATTACCTTTCAATCGATAATAATCTCGTACATCCCCATTATTGAATGAAATATTAATTGATATCTGCCATACCGATAAAACAGTAACACTCACAATAATTTACCGGATTCTTTCGTAAATCCTTACCTCGTAGAATATATTATAGTAAAAATCCTAGAGACTTATATGCATACTCGAACCAATTACCCAGGTAAAACCTTTCTGCATCAACAGAATATGAGTAATAACAGAAGATATCTTAACCCTCAGGACATCAATATCGGGCAAGGGTATACAATCGAAGTATTTGCGGAGGGGCTTGACTCTCCGAGTAGTATAATTTTCACCGACGATGGCGATTTATATATTGCAAGCTCTGGTTATACTACAGGGAATCCGACTGTCTCAAAAATGATAAATGGTAAATTTGAAGTGATTGCTGATCATTTTTATGTCCCTCTAACCGGAATCACCTACAGAAATGGCGATATCTATGTGTCACACAGAGGAATAATCTCTATTCTAAAAAAAGATGGAAGTAGGCAGGATATCTTAACCGGATTGCCAAGCTTTGGTGATTATAGCAATAGCCGAGTAGCCTTTGGCGCAGACAATAAGATGTACTTTGGTATCGGTACCGCAACCAATTCCGGGGTGGTAGGACCTGATAATACTTGGGTATACAACGAACCCGACTTTCATGACTATCCGGGAGACTATATCCTTCTTACGGGACAGAACTTTAAAACAAATAATATACTGGTGAAAACGGCTGTCGAAGAAGTATATACCGGAGCTTATTCTGCCTATGGCGTCCCGAACCTTCCCTATGAGGTAAGAAAAGGTGTAGTCAAAGCTTCGGGAAGTATACTTAGGGCAAATCCAAACGGAACAATGCTTGAACTTGTCGCCTGGGGCTTTCGAAGCTCCTCCTATCTTAAATTCGATAGCCAGGACAGACTTTTTGTATCAAATAATGGCTATGATATAAGAGGATGCCGTCCCATTGCCAATGCATCGGATGAATTTCAACTAATAACCGGTGGAGTGTGGTATGGGTGGCCGGATTATTCAGCAGGTGAGCCTGTTAATACAGCTAAGTTCAAATCAAGTGGCGGGATTCAACCTGAGTTTTTATTAGCAAACCATCCCCGTATTCCTCCTAAACCATATGCCACTTTTCCTCCTGATTCTACAATCATTGGTTTTGACTTTAATCCTTATTCATCATTTTGCAAAGCAGGCAATATTTTCATTGCCGAATTTGGAAATATTAACCCAGGTACTTATATTGAATCTACCTTACAGTACTCAACTGCCGGGCATAAGATTTCTAGAATTGACATTGATACGGGGGAAGTTACAACCTTTGCGATGAATAAGTCCGGTTTCTCCTCTTCTATAACAAGAGAAGGTGGATTAGCCAGACCTGCCGATATTGCATTTGGTCCCGATCAGGCAATGTATGTTGTAGATATGGGTATTAATGCAGTTGATAATTCCAATCAATTTATTCCTAATACAGGGGTCATTTGGATAATCAGAAGGAATATATAATAATGCCTTTAAGGCAAAATAATGACTCAAGTGATTATGGAGGGGAGTATTCATGGACATATATGTCACACAGCCTGGGGATAGTATTTACTCGATAGCCAATAAATACGGTGTGTCCGTTACAAGATTAATACAGGATAATGGGATTGAGAATCCCTTTAATTTGATAGTCGGTCAGGCTATTATCATAACCTATCCAAAACTAGTATATACTGTTCAGGAAGGCGACACATTGTCAAGTATTGCGAATACATATTATGTATCCCTCCAGCAATTATTACGAAATAATTCCTTCCTTTCAGACAGGAAATATATCTATCCGGGAGAAACGATAGTAATACAATATAATACCGGCAGTAATCTTACTGTTAACGGATATGCGTTTCCTTATATTAAAAGGGATGTCCTGCTTAAGACTTTACCCTACTTAACTTATCTCTCCATCTTTAATTACAGACTTGCGAAAGATGGAACCATCATTACCTATGGTGATGACAAAGAGTTAATCCATTTAGCAAAAAATTATGGCACAGCTCCCCTGCTTATGATATCTGCTTTATCTCCCCGAGGAGAACCAGATCCGGTAGCCGTTATAAATCTTTTGCAGAATAAAGATCTTCGAGAAAAAGTCACAAATAATGTACTTACCCTTATGAAAACTACGGGGTATTATGGACTAAATATTATGATTAGCGAACTCACTGAAGAAAATCTGATGCTTTACATGACCTTTCTACAAGAAGCCCAGATGGCGAACCGTGTCTACAGGTATCCGATCTTTTTAACCATTGATCCAAATGTAGAATATGTTGATGGTGTAGCAACCTATGCAGAACTTGATTATTCTAGGCTTAGCCAGCTTTCAGATGGATTAATGTTTTTACAATATAGCTGGGGCAATAGCACAAAACCTCCGTCCCCGGTTTGCTCTATTGATTTATTAAGCAATTTTTTAGATTATGCTGTAAAACTGGCATTCTCCGATATAATTACTATGGGAAAGCCTCTCATCGGCTTTGATTGGGAGCTTCCATTCATTCCCGGCAAGACTGTCGCACATTCCTTAACGCTTAATTCAGCGATAACCTTGGCTATAGATGTTGGGGCAGTAATACAGTTTGATGAAGTATCCCAAACACCTTTTTTCGTATATAAAAGCATTCAGATTGGTATACCGATTAATCATATCGTCTGGTTCATTGATATTCGAAGCATAAATGCTCTTGATAATTTGATTGATGAGTATAACTTGGCAGGCTCCGGAGTGTGGAATGTCATGGTGTTTTATCAGCAACTGTGGTCACTGATTATCTCCCAATTTGATATCAATAAATTACTACCTGACCTGATAAATTAGAAACTAGACAGATGAATGGATAAAATAAGGTCAGCACTTAAATGCTACTAAAAATGCAACAGTCTCTTACATTCTTAGTAGCAATTTTAGCGTTGAATTTCTCGATATTCCGAGGATTTCCAGAGCACTGAATAGTTATTAAATATCTTTCTTAAATACTGTCTTTCTTCCCTCCTCCGTCAGGCAGCCGCGGAGAATTGTAAAGACTAAATTACCAATCAGCTTTTCAAGGCCGTAATCAAGAGTGGATAATACGCGCGCTTCCGTTACATGATTTGCTGCCCCGATAATAATATGAGCAACCAGATAAGTATCCATATCCGGTTCAAAATGCCCGCTTTTCTTACCCTCTTCAAATAACTTTATTATATTCGTCAAAATAATTCGCTGACGAATCGCTTCAATCTTCTCAAAAGCCTCTGGGATACTTCTTTCCATATAAGCGAGCATGGAGGGATTAATTTTAGAGAGTCTCTCTCCAATGGTTTTAAGAACAACGCTTAATTTCTCAACCGGATTTAATGTTCCATCCTCCAATACTTTTTCTATTACCTTTTCCATACGAGAGGAAATATAATTAATGGTTTCAAGTAGAAGAGACTCCTTCGATGGAAAGTACTTATATAATGTACCTTTTCCGATTCCGACTCCACGCGATATCTCCTCCATTGTGACATGCAATGTACCCATAGAAGCAAACTTTTGAAATGCATATTCCATGATTCTGTTCTTTTTGCTATCCTCCAAAGGCATCCTATTCACTCCTTCTGCTCTTGTATAACGGTCCTGTATTCGAACTGTGCTATCTTCTATATTTTTCTGTATTTCTTTAATGCTATTATATTTAAGATAAAGAATAATAGGATGAATGTCAAGAGAGCAATTACCTGCGTCCCTGTGCTACCAAGTCCCTGACCCTTAATAATAATCTCATTCAATGCACTACAAGCATAATATACCGGCATGATTTTAGCCAGAGCCCCTAGGTGATAGGGTAGTGTATCTAGGGAGATCAGTCCCGAGAAGAATATCTGTGGGATAACAAGTAATGGTACGAATTGCATCATTTGAAATTCATTATTTGCGTAAATAGAACAAAAAGCTCCGATACAGACTGCAGACATCGATAGTAATATCATAATGACACTTGCATCAATCAACGATCCTGCAAATGACATCTTAAGTACCCATTTAACGTAACATAACAAAATAACACTTTGCAACATTGCGAATACACCAAAGCCCAAGGTATATCCCAACACCACCTGCCATCGTTTTACCGGTGACATCATTAATCGTTCCATGGTCTGAGCTGTTCTCTCCCTAACAAAGGATACCCCTGCCAGTAGAAATATCAAAAAGAATGAAATAACTCCCAGCATGATGTAACCCATACTGTTGAACATGTTCGCTCCGCTCTTTCCATAGATAAATTCTATGTTCATTTCTCCGCTAGGATTAAATTCCTTAACAGCATTTCTGACGGCTTTGGATATAATACCCGTTTTTACATTGTCATTACTTTCCAGTAATATCACTATATTGCTTCCTTCCATATATAACAAAGCGTCCTTCTCCTTATCTTTTACGGCTTGCTTACCTTCCTCAATGCTCATGCTCTCAACCGTAAGATCCTGCGCCTCTATCTTTTCCATCAATAACGGAGACATTCCGCTTTCTACGATGGATGCCTTATAGTCTGAATCCCCTAACAGAAAAAATATGAGAGTGAAGATAAATATGGGAACAATTAGTATCAGTGCAAGGGATCGTCTGTCATTCACTGTTTGCTTTACAATTCTTTTCACTATTTGTAATGTTTTCATTGTTCCTTCACTCCTCTCTTCAGAAATAATTCTTCAATTGAATTGTCTTTCGTCTTACTAAGTAATGTCCCTACCGTATCACAGGCAATAATGCCTCCCTGATAGATAAGAGCAAGCCTGTCACACTTAATAGCTTCATCCATAACATGTGTCGTTACGATTATCGTCTTACCCTGTTCCTTCAACTTATAAAACTCATCCCATATCTTTTTACGCAGAATCGGGTCGATACCTACTGTCGGTTCATCCAGAATTAGTACCTTCGGGCTGTGAAGTAATGCTACTGCTAAGGAAAGTCTCTTCATCATACCACCGGAATAATTGGTTACTTTCTTCTTCGCATCCTTCTCAAGTTCTACAAGCGCAAGAACCTCCTCTGCTCTCTGCTTCAACGACTCTTTCTTCATCTGATACATGCCTCCAAAGAATATGAGGTTATCATAGCCTGATAAATCAGAATAAAGGGCATCATTTTGCGGCATATACCCAATTACATTAAGAGCCTTCAGATTCGGGATACTATAATCCATTACATGTATACTGCCACTGTCAGAGCTAATCGCTCCGATGATTAATCGGATCAGTGTTGTCTTCCCCGAACCGGAAGGACCAATCAATCCAAATATCTCATTTTCATTGATGTTTAGGCTAATATCCTTTAACACTTGCTGCTTTTTAAAGGCTTTTGAAACATCTTTTACTTCAATTAACATTAGTTATTCTCCTTTCTTTACCAACTGTCTAAGTAAAACCCTAAATTACTGTCAGAACTATTATGGTATTTATAGTTCTATAATGCCTCTGCGAACGACGTTTGTCAATATGATAATGCAAAATAATTATCCGACATTAATTTTCATACTATAGATACCTTTGCAAAGCATAATCACCTACAATATGCGTTATTATATCCGCAAGCAGGAAATTTTTGCACTTTTGTGACACCAAAAAATCAGGATGAGTTCATTCCTCTCATCCTGATTATGTATATTCAATATTTAATGTGATAACGTATTGACCGTTCTTTCAACAAAGGTTGATGGTAAATTCACCAGCCCGGTATCCTTCACGATAGTACTCTTAAGTCGTACCAATATCTTATCCCCTATTGAAACCTTTGGTACCTTCACGCTATTTTTGGAGGTTATCTGCGTCCATTTTGCTTTGGTGTAATCTAAGTTTTTTCCTTGAGTTACTACGGTATATTCATATGCTTTCTTTGTGTCTGTATCCACAATACTAATCGAACTTCCGGTAATTGAAACAACTTCTTCAGCCAATTTCAGCTGTTGAGGGATTTGAATCACTTTAACAGCTGATCCCAATTTTTTATCTGTTCCGGGAGTCATAAATTCGATTGTACCGGCAGATATCGCTGTCGTATTTGAAATATCGGTATGTGTGAGCAAAGAAGTAACACTGATTGCAGCACCTGTGGCAGATGTAACTTTAGTCCAGATAGTATCGTCTCCTGTACGGTAGAGTGTTTCTCCGGTTTTTATCCCTGTAAAGATCAATTTACTTGCATCTAACTTGACTGCAGGTGCCGTAGGTTTTTTGGGAACCTTAACGGTTACCACCTTACCGGCTCTGGTACCTGTGGTCGGTGCTATCCTAAAATACAAAGAAGCGCCCTTAATCTCATACATTTGGGTATTCATCGGACTAGTCACTGTCGTCCATGTACCATTTGCTCCATTACGGTATTGTACCGAGGTAGCTGAAGTAAATACAATACTTCCGACACCTGCGACAATCGTATATACCGGCTTAAAGCTAATGTTTTGCACAGGAATAGTAATTTGAACTATATCAGTATCCTTATTCCCTTTAAAATAAATCGTTACTGCCTTCGTGGAAAGCAACGTAGAAATATCAATTTTATATGTATTTGTACTTGTATTTAAATCGATTATATCCCAGGTCTTCATATTGTCAGAACTCATATAGATTTTTGAATTCTGCCCTCCTACGCTAGGTGTAACAATTAATGTTTCCGTCGTATAATCAATTGTATACGTTAGCGATGCCGCCTGAACAGCTACTGTATTACCAAACCATGGATTATTTAACACCATAGCCATGATAAGCGTCATAACCAGCATTTTCTTACAAAAGGTCTTTCTTAAAGAGACCTCATTTCTTATATTGCTTTTCAATTTATTCATATGGATTAATTCTCCTTTCTATTACAATCAGATGTTATTTGCGACTTTTCCTTCTTTTATTATAGTCTAACCTCGACGATAAAGCAATGTATTTGTCAAGATTCGCCTTGATACATTTGTACTAAAAGCATCAAATACAATGTTCAATCTTAGCCTCAGAAGAATCCGGAAATACTGATTTAATCTTAGAAATAATCATTTCTTTTGCTTTTGCAGCACCCAAGTGATACTGGGAACGGATATATTCCTCTCCAAACAAATTCTCACTCAGCGTATAGCTTGCAATCGACCAGCCATATTCTTCATCTTTTTTGTTACGTCTACGTTTGAAGCCATTTACTGTGATATAGGTCTGCATCTGAAGAAGTGATGTACATCCTTCAAAGCCCTTTTCCCCTTCCTTGCCAAAGCCCGCGAAAGCTTTCAGTTCATTGGATAAAGTCTCTTCCTTCTGTGTAAGTACATCAATTATTTTCTTGGAGCGGCGACTTGCAAGCCCATCCTCATATCTACTGTCAAAATCATATCCATCCCTTCGGTAGGATGCCAGGTACGGATACCATTCTCTTGAAACAAAGGCCGCTTTGTTACAGAACATTTTACCATAGGCAATCTTTCCCTCCGATGCAATGATTTCCCTCCAGCTCCAGGGGTCAAGCTCCGAGCCTGTCCACCAAGCATCAATCGCTGTATGCTCCTCTACCGAAAAGCCTTTTATACTATTTTTAAACAACGGAAGAAAGCCAACCCCCTGAATGAAGTTGGTCAGTTCCATATGAGATTTCATACAACCTGCATCTTTGCGATCCAGTCCTTCCATAATCCATTGTCCATCAATTGTTTTCATGACAATCTCCATTCTGCATCTAATTGAGTTGATCCAGCGTCTTATCATAAGCACCAAGAAATTCTTCCATAAAAATATCCACTTCCTTAAGTTTCATTGCCTTTAATATCTCTGCAATCGACTCTTCGGCACTTATAAACTCCGTATTACCAGCTTTCCGCTCCTCGATGCATTTAATCAACGCTGACAGCTTATCTGCGGCTTTCACAAGTTTCCAAAGATAAGCCTCCTCCTCTTTCGGAGTAAATAAGTCCACATAGCTTTTTCTCAGGTCCTTTGGAAGCATGGCTAACAGTCGATCCGCTGCAGCCTTCTCCACCGCTTTAAAAGCTCCCTGAATATTCTCATTATAATATTTTATCGGAGTCGGCATATCACCGGTAATAATCTCAGTAGCATCATGGTAGATACCGATTAAGGCTACTTTCTCGGCATTTAAGTTGCTGCCAAGACGTTCGTTGCCAATGACTGCCAGTGCATGTGCCAGTATACTGACCTCCAGGGAATGCTCACTGATATTCTCCTGGCTTGAATTTCTCATCAATGCCCATCGCTCTATGAATTTCATTCTTGACATCATTGCATAAAATCCATTATCCATTCTGCTCCTCCATAATTATATTCAAAGGCTACCGTCATCTTTCGTTTTTTGCACTCTGCAGTTCTATTCCTCGAGATATTTTTTAACATAAAATCCGGTATAGGATTTATCATTTGCGGCTACTTCCTCCGGCGTTCCCTGAGCAATGACCATACCGCCTTTATCTCCGCCATCCGGACCAATATCGATAATATAGTCTGCTGTCTTGATAACATCAAGATTATGTTCAATCACTACCACCGTATTGCCGGTGTCAGAAAAACGCTTCAGAATTTCAGTCAACTTATGAACATCTGCAAAATGTAGGCCTGTGGTAGGCTCATCCAGGATATAGATTGTCTTGCCGGTACTTCGTTTACTTAATTCCGTAGCCAATTTAATTCTTTGAGCCTCGCCTCCCGAAAGTGAGGTGGACGGATGGCCGAGACGTAGATAGGATAGACCCACATCAAATAATGTCACTATCTTTCTATTTATGGACGGTACATTTTCAAAAAAATGTACTGCTTCTTCAATCCTCATATCCAGAACCTCATAGATATTCTTACCTTTATAGTGCACATCTAAGGTCTCACGGTTATATCTCTTACCGGCGCAGACCTCGCAGGGTACATAGATATCCGGCAGGAAGTTCATTTCAATCTTAATAATTCCATCGCCACTACAAGCTTCACAGCGACCACCTTTTACATTGAAGCTGAAGCGGCCTTTCGAATAACCCCTCATCTTCGCATCCTGGGTTGCGGCAAACAAATCCCTGATTTGATCAAATACTCCGGTATAGGTAGCCGGGTTGGATCTCGGTGTACGTCCGATTGGAGACTGATCAATATTGATAACCTTATCCAGCTGATCAATGCCTATCATCTTTTGATGCTTGCCGGGAATGCACCTGGCACGGTTTAAGTCCCTTGCGAGTCTCTTATACAGAATCTCTGTTATCAAAGAGCTTTTTCCGGAACCTGATACCCCTGTAATACAAGTCATTATTCCGAGCGGAATATCGACATCAATATTCTTCAGATTGTTCTCCGATGCACCGATAATCGATAGATATCCGTTCGCCTTACGCCTCTCCTTTGGTACAGGTATCTTGATTCTGCCGCTTAAATAGGCACCGGTAACTGATTCCTTTACCTTCATAATCTGCTTCGCCGTGCCGGCAGCAACTACCTCACCGCCGTGTTCACCTGCACCCGGGCCAATATCTATAATGTAATCGGCAGCATACATTGTATCCTCGTCATGTTCTACCACAATTAGAGTATTCCCCAGCTCCTTTAAGTTGTTCAAGGTCTTAAGTAACTTATCATTATCTTTCTGATGCAGACCGATACTGGGCTCATCAAGAATATAGGCCACTCCCACAAGACCGGAGCCTATCTGGGTCGCCAGTCGAATTCTCTGCGATTCTCCGCCGGAGAGTGTTCCTGTAGCGCGAGCTAACGTGAGGTAATCCAGTCCGACATCAATAAGAAAGCTGATTCTGGCTCTGATTTCTTTTAATACCATTTCTCCAATTTTCTGCTGCATCGATGACAGTAGCAAATTTTGCATAAAAGTTGCGAGTTCTCGAATTGAATAATGTGTCACCTCGGAGATATTCCTATCACCTACGGTTACTGCGAGCGCTTCTTTCTTCAGACGCTTTCCTTCACACTCCTTACAGGGAGTCGTGCGCATAAAGCTCTCATATTCCTGCTTTACCGTCTCCGAACCTGTCTCACGGTAACGTCGCTCAATATTACGGATCAGGCCCTCAAAAGCCACATCATAGATACCTACGCCACGTTGCCCTTGGTAATGAACCTTAACGGTCTTTCCGTCCGTTCCGGAGATAAAGATACGGCGGACATCCTCAGACAGCTCCATATATGGCGTATTCAGATCAAAATGATATTCCTTCGCGAGTGCCTCCAAAATACTTCTTGTATAACTTCCTTTATCTCCGGCGGATTGCCATCCCGGTGCTGCAATCGCACCGTCTATCAGGCTTTTATCCTGATCCGGTACCAACAAATCCTCATCAAATTCCATCTTGATGCCGAGGCCATGACATTCCGGGCATGCACCGAACGGATTATTGAAGGAGAAAATTCTGGGCTCAATCTCATCTATGCTGATTCCACATTCCGGGCACGCAAAATTCTGGCTGTAAGACAGCTGCGCTCCCTCTATTACATCAACATACAAAAGCCCCTCCGCAAGTTTAAGTACACTTTCTACAGAATCGGATAATCTCTTCTCGATACCCTCCTTTACTACAAGTCGGTCAACGATAATCTCTATATTATGTTTATTATTCTTATCTAGCTTAATATCCTCGGTAAGCTCATACATGTTGCCGTCAACTCTTACACGAACATAGCCGCTCCTCTTAGCCTGCTCAAAAAGCTTGGTATGTTCACCCTTACGACCCCTGACTACCGGTGCCAGAAGCTGAAGCTTCGTACCCTGAGGAAGTGACATAATCTCATCCACCATCTGATCTACGGTCTGCTTCTTAATCTCCTTGCCGCACTGAGGGCAGTGCGGAATACCGATACGTGCGTAAAGCAGACGAAAATAGTCATAAATCTCGGTCACTGTACCAACAGTTGAGCGCGGGTTACGGTTCGTTGATTTCTGATCAATTGAAATTGCCGGTGGAAGCCCTTCGATACTCTCTACATCCGGCTTCTCCATCTGACCGAGGAACTGTCTTGCATAGGAGGAAAGTGACTCCATATATCTTCTCTGCCCCTCGGCATATATCGTATCAAATGCCAGGGAAGATTTACCCGAACCGCTGAGTCCCGTAAGGACTACAAACTGATCCCTTGGTATATCCACACTTAAATTCTTTAAATTATTCTCCTTGGCTCCTCGGATTTTAATGTAATTCTTCTTATCAGCCATTGCTCCACCTATTCCAAATTATTTTTTATATAAATAATATTGATTTTCGATTTGACACTCTAATCAATATTATTTTATTATGCTCTACTTACCGCTGACTTCCTGTAACTGCTTCTTTAATTCTATCATCTTATCTCTGAGCAGTGCTGCCTGCTCAAAGTTGAGCTCCGCTGCCGCTGTATGCATTTGTTTCGCAATATTCTTAACCAAGGCTTCCAGTTCTTGACGTGACATGGATTCCATGTCCTTCTCAATATTCTTAAGGTCTGCCTCTGACTTCTTAGATATGCTGATCAAATCACGAACCTTCTTCTTGATCGTCGTAGGTGTAATACCATGCTTATCATTATATTCCTGCTGAATCTGTCTTCTTCGATTGGTTTCCGAAATAGCTCTATTCATGGAATCTGTCATAACGTCGGCATACATGACAACATGTCCTTCCGAATTACGTGCGGCACGCCCGATTGTCTGAACCAACGAGGTCTCAGACCTCAGAAACCCTTCTCTGTCCGCATCCAAGATTGCCACCAGTCCCACCTCGGGAATATCGAGACCTTCACGAAGAAGATTGATACCGACAAGCACATCAAAAACATCCAATCGCATATCGCGAATAATCTCAGAACGCTCCAGTGTATTAATATCCGAGTGGAGATACCTTATCCTGATTCCAACCTCTCTGAGATAGGAGGTCAAATCCTCCGCCATCTTCTTGGTAAGTGTTGTAACCAGAACCTTATTCTTCTTACTAATTTCTTTATGAATCTCGCCTAACAAATCATCAATCTGACCGCTTACCGGTCTTACCATAACCACCGGGTCAAGCAGACCTGTTGGTCGGATTACTTGCTCGGTTCTTAATAGTTCATGCTCACTTTCATAAACGGAAGGCGTTGCCGATACGAACAGTATCTGGCTGATTTTACTTTCAAATTCCTGAAAATTGAGTGGTCGGTTATCCATAGCAGAAGGCAAGCGAAAGCCAAAATCCACAAGTGTTGTTTTTCTTGCGCGGTCTCCGGCATACATCCCCCTAATCTGTGGAAGTGATATATGGGACTCATCCACAATGATCATGAAATCCTCAGAAAAATAATCCATCAGGGTAAAAGGCGGACATCCAGCTTCAAGCCCGGTAAGATGTCTCGAATAATTCTCAACTCCGGAGCAAAAACCTGTCTCTCTAAGCATTTCAATATCAAAATTAGTTCTTTCCGATATTCTCTGTGCCTCTAAAAGCTTGTCCTCACTATTAAAGTAACGGACTCTTTCTTCCAGTTCAATTTCTATCTTCTTAATCGCTTCCTCCAGCTTGTCCGGAGCAACGACATAATGAGAGGCCGGGAATACTACGATATGCTCCAAAGTGTTCTTAACCTCTCCGGTCAGCACATCTATTTCCAGAATCCTCTCAACCTCATCACCGAAAAATTCAAGTCGAATTGCAATATCTGCCGATGAAGCCGGAAAAACCTCAACAACATCTCCCCTGACACGGAACGTACCTCTCTTAAAATCCATATCATTACGGTCATATTGAATCTCAATTAACTTATGCAGTACTTCATCCCGATCCTTGAACATCCCCGGTCTTAAGGAAAGCACCATATTCTGATAGTCAATCGGACTACCCAGTCCATAGATGCAGGAAACACTGGCAACTATTATAACATCCTTGCGTTCTGTCAGAGATGCCGTAGCGGAGTGCCTCAATTTATCAATTTCTTCATTAATAGAAGAATCCTTCTCTATATAAGTGTCAGTTGATGGAACATATGCCTCCGGCTGATAATAATCATAATAGCTTACAAAATATTCTACGGCATTCTCCGGAAAAAACTCTTTGAATTCACCATACAACTGCGCTGCAAGTGTCTTATTATGTGCGATGATCAGTGTCGGCTTCTGAATTTGCTGAATAATGTTAGCCATGGTAAATGTCTTTCCCGATCCGGTTACGCCCAATAGTGTCTGACATTGATTACCTTCTGCAAATCCATCCACAAGGGCCTTAATTGCATCCGGCTGATCTCCGGTAGGCTCAAATTCCGAAACAAGTTTAAACTCCATATTCATCTCACCTCCACTGTCGTATATTTTGAATGCAATTATAGCATAGCAGTAATGTAAAATCAATACATTTTCGAATGTTTGTTCTTATTTTTAGTAATTTTCACAGTTTAGCTGATAATATCCTTGGGGGTAATCACAGACCGGACAAATCTCCGGTGCACATTCTCCATAGTATAGATTCCCGCAATTTAAGCATATCCAGACTACCTTGTTATCTCTGCAGAAAACCTTATCATACATGATATTCTGTGCCAGTTTCCGGAATCTGGCATCATGATGATGTTCAATTGACGCAACTCCTTCAAACAAGCGTGCAATCTCCGGATAGCCTTCTTTTCTTGCTTCCGCAGCGTAATCGGTATACATTTTCGTCCATTCAAAGTTCTCTCCGTTGTAAGCATTTATTAGATTATCCAGCGTGGTCGGAACCTCCCCACCGTTCAGAATTCGGTACCAGATTTCTGCATGCTCCCGTTCATTGCCGGAAGTCTCCATAAAAATATTACCGATCTGTTCATAGCCTTCCTCCTTTGCTTTCATACCGAATATGGCGTATTTGCCGCTGGCTGAAGTTTCACCTTTAAATGCCTCCTGTAGATTCTTGTAAGTATTGCTAACCTTGAAATTATCCCCATTATTATACAACGTGGAAATCCTCCGCTCATATTATATCCATTAATATAATATGACACCTTAGGAATATTGTTAAATGATATTCTCATCGTGACTGCCAATCTCGATGACTGCCAAGAATTCAGCTTGCTTAATTCTTTATTTACATTATGCCGGCAAATTGACTGTTATAAAGCTTTGTATAAAAGCCCTCCTGCTTCAGCAGTTCCTCATGTCTGCCTTGTTCTATTAACCGACCGTTATCCATCACCAGTATTTGATCGGCTTCTTGTATTGTTGACAGACGATGAGCAACGACAAAGCTCGTACGCCCTTCCATTAATTTTGCAAATGCCTTTTGAATATTAATCTCGGTTCGGGTATCAATATTACTCGTCGCCTCATCAAGAATTAACATCGACGGTTTCATCAGCATAACTCGAGCGATACACAGCAGCTGCTTCTGTCCTTGGGAGATATTGCCCCCGTCCTCGGCGAGCACCGTATCATAACCCATTGGTAAACGCTTAATAAAGCTATGTGCAAATGCCGCCTTTGCGGCACTGATCATCTCCTCCTCGGAGGCATCTTCCCGTCCGTAAGCAATATTATCCCTTACTGTACCATGAAACAGCCAAGTATCTTGCAATACCATTCCATACATTCTCCTTAAGGCTTTTCGCTTCATGGATTTAATGTCGATGCCGTCGATATCGATATCTCCTGCCTCCGTATCATAAAAACGCATCAAAAGGTTGATGATGGTTGTCTTTCCGCTGCCGGTGGGCCCAACGATTGCAATCCTCTGGCCCGGCTTTACCTCCAGATTAAAGTTCTTAATTAATGGAGTTGCTCTTTGATAGGAAAAATCCACATTCTTTAACTTTATACTTTCGCTGCATGTCACTTCATTAAGCAAGTTCTCATCGGAGCTTTCCGGAAGCTCATCAATCAAAGCAAATACTCTCCCCGCAGAAGCAAGCGCCGATTGAAGTTCCGTAATAATTCCGGAGATTTCATTAAAGGGCTTGGTATACTGATTGGCATAGGCTAAGAAGCTCGAAAGCTGTCCTATCGTAATTCCTCCGTTAATTGCCGTAAATGCTCCATAGACTCCGACGGCCATATACACAATACCATTTACGAATCGTGTGCAGGGATTGGTCAGCGAGGAGTAAAACTGCGCTTTCACACCACACTCATGCAGCCTTTCGTTGATCTCTTCAAATCGTTCAATTGACCTGTCCTCATAGGAAAATGTCTTTACTATCTTCTGGTTACCGATCATTTCCTCAATCAGTCCACCCATCTCGCCCTTAATCCTCGACTGCTCACTAAATTTATAAAAAATTCGTTTTGAGATAAAGGCTGCCACAAAAAGGGACAACGGAGTAAGAAGAATCACAACCATCCCAATTCTTATATTTATGGACAGCATGAAAATAATTGTCCCCAATATGGTAATGATACCGGTGAAAAGCCCCGCAAAGCCTTGAAGCAGCCCGTCCGATACTGCATCAATATCGTTAACAATACGGTTAATAATATTACCATGGGAGTTTTGATCTATATATTTTAGGGGTACCAAATTCAACTGACGATATGCTTTTGTCCTCAAATCCTTCACGGTCTTATACGTAATTCGATTCGTATGAAAGGTCATCAGCCATTGAAATAAAGCACTTCCCGCGATTACCATTGCCAACTGCAGGATGATTTCCGCTATTTTAGTAAAATTGACTACGCCTTTTCCGATAATACTATCCACAGCTTTTCCGATCAAAATCGGAGTAAATAAGGACAGCGTCACACTCGCTATGGCACAAACCAGGGCCATCACCATAGAGAAACGATAAGGCTTTGTAAGGTTAAGCAACCTTTTCAATACTTTGGTATTCTCTGTTTTCTTCTTCATCCTCTGTTTACCTCCTCTTCACTCAACTGGGATAAACAGATTTCTCTATAAACTTCACAGCTCTCCATTAACTCACTGTGCCTTCCGATTCCTGCAAGCTTGCCATCCTCCAAAACAATAATCCTGTCTGCCTGCTTTATAGCTGCGGCCCTCTGCCCCACCATGAGAATCGCCATATCCGCACATTCTGTCTTAAGTGCTCTGCGAAGACCTGCATCGGTCGTATAATCCAGCGCACTTGAACTATCATCCAAAATCAACAGCTTCGGGTTAGCGACCAGCGCACGGGCTATGGTTAACCTCTGCTTTTGTCCTCCGGACAGATTCTTCCCGTCCTGCATAATCATATAATCAAGCTTCCCCGGCAGCTTGTCTACAAATTCTTCTGCCTGCGCTGTCCTGATCGCCTTCCATAGTTCTTTCTCAGTGGCCTCCGGCTTTGCCATCTTTAGATTATCGCGAATACTTCCGTAAAACAGCACTGCCTTCTGCGGTGCAATACCAAACCGGCTTCTTATTGCCTCATGCGTATACTCCTTCAGCAAAGTGCCCTCCAGTTTGATCGCTCCTTCGGTAACATCATAAAAACGGGGCAACAGATTTACCAGGGTGGATTTACCGGAGCCGGTACCACCGATAATTCCGATTGTCTCACCCTGAAAAATGTCAAAGCTGATATCCTCAAGTGCATATTCCTCGGAACCCGGATATGCAAAGGAAATATTACGAAGTGAAAGGATAGGAGCATGTTCGTCGCAAGACAAATCACCTGCTTCCCCCTGATAGGTTCCCTCCGATATCGATGCTTTCATATCAAATATCTTATTAATTCTTGTAGCGCAAGCTGCTGCCTTCGTAAAAATGATAACCAAATTCGCAACCACAACAAGTGCAAGAGAAATCTGCATCATATAATTGATTAAGGCTATGACCTCTCCCTGCGTCAGCTTCCCTGTATTTACACGCATACCACCAAACCAAATGATTGCACAAATGGCAAAATTCATTATAACAAAGGTTGCCGGACTTAGAAGCGCTGAAAGCTTTCCGACATGGATTGCGATATCAGCCGCCTCCCCATTCACCTGTTCAAAGCGCTGTTCCTCTCTCTCCTGTCTTGAAAATGCTCGTATTACCCTGGCACCGGTCAGATTTTCCCTGGTGACCAACGATATCTTATCCAGAGCCTTCTGCCTGATACGATAAAAGGGAATGGATTTTTTCATTATGATATACAATAAGAAGGAAATTACCGGAACCACCGCAAGAAAGATCAAAGACACCTTCAAATCCAGAAACATCGCCATAACCGTCGCCCCGATAACGAGAAAGGGCGCACGTACCACTAGGCGAATTAACATGGCTACGGCAAGCTGCACCTGATTGACATCGTTCGTAATAACCGTGATCAGCGAATTGGTACCCAATTGATCCAACTCAGCATGTGACAGAGTATTAATATGTGCAAATAAATCATTGCGTACCCGAGTTCCAAAACCCTGAGAAGCCCTTGCAGCACTGTACTGACAGATCAGTGCAAATAGAAGTCCTACAATACCCAGCAGTAGAATGATCGCACCCCGCTCAAGTACATATCTTTTATCTCCATTTTTAATCCCGATATCAATGATGGAGGCCATCACCAGAGGAACAATTAATTCAAAGACCGCCTCCAACAGCTTAAAAAATGGTCCAATCATTAATTCCTTCTTAAAATACTTTAAATACCTTGCTAAACTTATCATGTCTGCTCCTATGTGATTTCACACTAACGTCATTTTTAGTCTTTAGTTTCCTGATGCTTTTCTGCAAAGAGCTTCAAATGCTTGCTCAAAGCGGCTATCATCCTCGTTCGTTCTTTTCTTGTTATGTCCCTTAATCCGTTCTCCCGCCCTTCGGCATCTCTTCGCAATATCACGCTCCATCAGCATGACATCGATATTATAATCAGTATAGATCTTCCCACCCGGATGAATGGCATGCGCTCCTTTTCCGAGCGCCATGGCCGCCACTCCATAATCCTGGGTCACCACGACATCCCCCTTGTAGGTTTGGTTAATCAGTGCAAAATCAACCGCATCCGGCGCTTTGCTCACGGAGATAATCTCACTATACCCGGAGGTTAGGATGTGGCTTGTGTCAATGAACATAACGACCGGCAGCTGTAGCTTCTTTGCAACCACCTCGATAATCTCTTTTACCGGACAGGCATCTGCATCCACCAATATTCTCATAATTTACCTCATTTCTATGCTGCTTTTACGCTCACTTAGCGAGTTTATATGCGAGGGTACTGAAAAAGTCCCCTTCTAGGTAGCTAAATGAATAAAGTTGCATGATTCGAATGTCAAAAGTCACTTTTAGGAAATGCCATGAATGTCGTAGTATCTATATGCATTTGGTTGCCTTTCCTTCCTAGGCATATTCTTATTCGAGCCTCAAAACATAGTGAAAATGTCGCAAAAGTAGGCGCCATTTCACTTGAGTCTCAAAACGAATATTGACAGCCGTCGTCAGCCGGTCTGCCCGCATGTATATAGATAGATACAACGGCATACATGTTTTAAGTTAATTTTCGTCTTTTGACGTTTGAATCATACGCCTTTATTCATACCAAGTCTATGAAAGAGACTTTTTCAGCATCTTCACTATGCGCCTCTCCAAGTTCGTTACATCCTATGTTACTATACTATTGATAAAATATATATTTATGATGACTCTTTCAGGTTCACATGATAGATCTCATTATAAACAAGCTTGCCATGTATCCGCTCCGACTTCATCAGACTTATTTTCTCTACTTTCATCTGCATCGGGGCAACTTCTGATTCCAATTCTTTCAGGCAAAAACCTGCCTTTAGGATGACTTTACGTCCCAACGTCAGATGCGGTTTATATTCCCTGTCCTCAATATTATTAAAACCTGCCTCCTTAAGTTCATTGGCCAATTCTCTTTGTAGTCTCCAAAGCGTATTCTCTTGCTCAATTCCAACCCAACAGATATCTCCCTCATCCCTCTTAAACCTTCCGACCCCCTGTATGGAAAGCATAAACTGTAACGCCTTAGCCTTATCCACAGCCTTTTCTATTACCTGCTCGACCTCTCGCACACGGTCCGTCTCGCCGATAAAATTAACGGTAAGATGCAGGTTGTCCCTCTCCGCAAAGGTTCCAACGGCGGATTCATGAAGTCTTTCCACAGTATGATATATCGTATCCTTAGTATTTTCATCAAATAAAATTGCGGTAAATAATCTCATCTTGGCAGACCTCCAATTCTAAGTAGCTATTAAGGCTCACGAATCATATAATGCGATTATATCTTAAATCTTATTTTACAACAATAAGATTTGCGGATACCTTGAAAATTTGTGAGAAAATATTGGAGAGATAGAAATCAACAAAAAACAGACCGACAATATTATCCAGTCTGCTTTTTCGTATATGCTTTGTTACTCTGTTACATTGCAAATATCAAACTACATACATCGATCATAATAAATTTACTCAGCATCAAGTTTCAACCGTATAGGAATCAGTAAATCCAACTGTTCAAACATTGCCTTATCCTTATTTGTTTGAAAATATGTAAAGGTATTCAGATGTTCTTCCAAAGAACCGCCCATACCGAAAGGCTCTCTGTGGTCAATCTCATATTTATCATTACTACACACACATTTATAAAACGTTTCCCATTCTTGAAAATCTCCCATTTTAATACAGTGAGCAGCATATAACCCGCCTGCAAAACTTTTTTTCGCAAGTGGCTCAGGTATATCCATGTCATCCGGAATAGTAACCCAAAACTCATAACCATATGGCTCAGAATTATCTTGTGGGCAAGGATTATTAAAGTCTTTTAAAGATTATCCTCGTAATGAAATCATCTTATTTGTTTTGCACAAATATTTCTTCCAATTCTTCGCTTGCAGGTGGTAACTCCATACCTTTTTTCCAGATTAAAATACCATTGTTCTTTGGACCTATATAAACTTCCGTAATCTCAAACCCATCCTTGTATGTTTGTTGAAATGCAGTGTCTTTTGATACATCAATAGGATAGTAATTATTATATAACCCATTCTCCATAGTGCGTTTGCTTTCAAAGACAGCACGATAAGGTGTTTGATAAAAAATCCCATTGTCTACTGTATATTTAATGTAATGCAAGTCACGGTCATCTGCTACATTGAGATGATAAACAATTCGCCCGTCTGACAGTTGACAAACATTTGAAACCTCAATCAGTTCAGAAGGAACCGGAATTATTCTCCATTGCGTTAACCCTAAAAAGCCCACAAACAACAACGCACTGATAATTAATGTAATGATAGTGCCTTTCAAAAAGGCCCTCATTTTACCCCTTTTCCATATATTTGATATTGCTCGAATCGGCATTGCTTCATCTGTTTTCAAATTTGGGCATTCAAATTCCTTACTGAATTTGCTTAGCTCATTCTTACAAGTGATACAATCGGCAAGATGTTCTTCTACCAGAGCACGACTCTCTTTACTGCAAACATCGTCATGATACAGCGGCAACAGGTCTTTAATAATTTCGCATGAAATCTTCATAACAAATCCCCCTTGAGTTTTATTTTTGCACGGTGATATGTGACTCTTGCCCAGCTCTCCGTTTTCTCAAAAAGTTCTCCGATTTGCGCAAATGACAGTTCTCCAAAGATTCTCAGACTAAACACTTCTTTATAGGGCTCTTCTAATATATGAAGTAGTTTATGTATCTCAAAAGCAGATTCACTGTTTATTAGCTTTTGCTCAAAATCTTCTGTTCTTGGTTTCTCTTCGATTTGATGACTATCAGAAAAAATT
This sequence comes from Lachnoclostridium sp. UBA1308, assembly GCA_002307215.1. Lineage (GTDB taxonomy): Bacteria > Bacillota > Clostridia > Lachnospirales > Lachnospiraceae > Mobilitalea. Next base: position 27,322 of record DBTU01000010.1, on the reverse strand, counting down.
TTTCCTTTTTGATAAAGCGAGAAGTAAGTATTTTTTGCAATTTGGCAAAGCCAAACTCTCAGTTTACATTTACCGTTGAAACCATCAATACTTTTTAGCGCCTTGAAAAAGGTCTCCTGCGTTATATCCTCAGCAATATGTTCATTTCTGCATAAAGAAAATACAAACTTATACACATCCTCGAAATATTGGATGTATAAGAAGTTGAAATCCGTCACGTTCTCACCTCGCTTTCATAAATAAGACTACTAAAAATGAGATTCGTTACAAAAATTTATAATTAATAATTCGAGTAATGCGGGCAGACCGGCTGACGACGGCTGTCCATATTCGTTTTGAGACTCAGGTGAAACGGCGCCTACTTTTGCTACATTATCACTATGTTTTGAGGCTCAAATAAGAATATGCCCAGGAAGGAAAGGCAACCAAATGAATATAGATACAACGATATACATGACATATCTTAAAAGCGACTTTCGACATTTGAATCATTTATCATCTGTGATCATCTGTGCAATCTTCTCCATCAACTCTTCCATATCAAGACCTTCACCGTCAACAATGATTTGAGCATATTTCTCATATAGCGGACAGCGCTCCTCGTATAAGGATTGCAAGGTCTGCTCTTCCCGTAAAACCACACCCCTCTGGCCGATATTGTCGAGGCGACTTACGATTGTATCAAGACTTAAGCGGATATAGACTACGACACCGATTTGTCCTAAGTGTTCCATTGCTTTCGATCCATAGATGACGCTGCCTCCGGTTGCAATTACCGTCTTGTCCGTGCAAATATCTGCATTAACCTGCTCTTCGATGGCAATCAGCCCTTCCAGTCCATCTCGCTCAATGATGTCCTTTAATAAGCATTTTTCCTGTTCCTGTATCAGTAAATCCGAATCTATAAAATTATATCCCAAAACCTTCGCCAGGATTACTCCGATTGTACTTTTTCCTGCACCCGGCATTCCTATCAATATAATATTCTTCATTCGCAGATCATCCCTTTCCGAAATTCATCTTTCTAATAGTATAATTGAAATTCTATCAAATTCAACTAAATCATTTCAACATTAAAATTATTTTCGAATGAATATGTCAATTGTATCTACCCTATTGTTGTGATACAATGAAACACAAAAATCAACTTATGATTGCGCAAGCTTGCGCAGGCGGAGGCTTTAATGGCACACATTTTTGAAACAATCATGTTAGTCAGCTTTGGTATATCCTGGCCGACTTCTATCCTGAAATCTTACACATCCCGTACCGCAAAAGGAAAAAGTCTTATTTTTCTTATTTTTATTTTGATCGGTTACATATTCGGTGTTATCGCTAAATTTGTCGGAAATGATGTTACCTATGTCGTAGTCTTTTACATTATAAATTTTATAATGGTATTCATAGACCTCTGCATGTATTTTCGTAACAGGCGCCTGGATGCGGAGCGAGAGCTTCATTAACGAAGCCCTGTGAGAATAAAGTGAACCCCTCCGGTTAGATTTTTGTGTCTAGCCGAATGGGTTCATTTCATGCTTATGAGATACATTAATATAAACCATTGCATCTTACGAAACCGTATAATATTTTTGCAGTTTACTCTTAGGCTTATTTGGAACGGTCATTGCCAATGCCTTAGTTACCAATAATGGATTAATATATTTATCCATTACATAATACTGAGTCTTTACTCCTAAAAATGCTGAAATCTCTCCTCTGGTCTTTGGTTCTCTGCAAAATTCCAATAAATCACTGCCGTTGTTCTCTTTATATTGATCCGTGACATCCGTTATCAATTGTTCCGTCTCACCGTTATACAATGTTACTATAAATTCATTTCTTCGATTTTCAAATACCGGTTCCCGCAACCCAAATTCTTTCATTTCACGTCTGATCGTAGGGATTCCGGAATATCTGTTTTCTGCTTCTGTTATACTCTCGGTCATAGTTGCTAATGCCGGATTTCTTAAGTCAGGTCTCGCATATCCCAATTGCTCAACCGTCATTCTTCCATAAAGATTTCCCGGACTATGAATCTCAATACGATTTTTAAAAAAATCAATCTGTACCGGAGTTCCCTCTGAATGGACACTATAGTCACGATGAATCAATGCATTTAAAACCGCTTCTCTGATTGCATTAATCGGGTATTCCGATTTATCTTTTCTTTTTCCGGTAAAAGAATCGACTATTGTCTTCACTCTCATATTTCTCTTACAGAAGGTGATTGCATCATTAACCATTTCTGCAATTGTTCCACCCATTCTCTTATTATCTGTAAAACGCACATCCTCTTCACCCAATTCGCCAATCTCATATCCGGGCACCACAACAGCCGTAATTCCCAATTGCGGAAAAATCCCTTGCGGAAAAAAGCAAAAGTTCATGATAGCTGCCAAGGTCGGAACTCCATCTCTGGTAATATTAAGCATCTCATATATCTGCTCCGTCTCCATCCTTGCAAACTGGGGTCTTTCACTTTTCATATTCCGAACATATTCATCTATTTTACCTGCATCTAATATTTTAAATGTAGCTCTATCAATGGGTCTTTCATCGTCATGTAAATGTTTTCGGTATGCCTCATAGCTATAGATTTCATAATCCGTCATGGTATGGTCTGCTTCTCCAACCCTTACATAAGAACCTTTCACCTTACCTGAACCTTTGTAATAACATGGTCTTTCCGATAAATTTACTGCTGGGATCTCTGCTGAACATACATCAACCCCTTTATATACGGCAAATGTAAATACTGCTCTTACTGCCGGTTCCATCTGATTGCACTGTTCAGTAACTTTCTTTTGTAAATCCTGTAGACTATATACTCCAACTGCTTCAAAACCCTTCTGCTCATCTAGTCCAAATATCAGTATACCGCCTATATCCTGATTTGAAAAGCTCGACAACGTATCGTATAAACGCTTAGGACAGTCGACATGAGCAGCTTTTACCTCTATTACCTGAGCCTCTGACTTTTGCTTTTGAACTAATTCTACTAATTCTATCAACTCTTCCGATAGCATATTAACCACCTCTTGGTATATTCTATGCTGTATTTTACCATAATATACAAACTATTTCAATGCTGTTTGCTTATTTTATGTTGTTAGTTTGCTTGTTTATTGATTTTGTTTGTCTATTTTGATATTATGTTTGTCTATTTTGATATTATGTTTGTCTATTTTAATATTGTGTTTGTCTATTTTACAATTTTGTTTGTCTATTTTCATCTTCCCAAAGTCTCTTCTATCGATATCCGCCCGGATGATTTTTATGCCAGTTCCAAGCAGATGTAATTATTTCTTCTAGATCCGCATGCTCCGGTTTCCAGCCAAGAACGGATTGAGCTTTTTCACTGGAAGCGATTAATACAGCCGGATCACCGTCACGTCTGGGCGCCAGTTCTGCCTTGATCGAATCCCCGGTTACTTTGCGTGCCGTTTCGATAACCTCCTTAACGGAAAATCCAATTCCATTGCCAAGATTAAAGATATTGCTGGGATTACCCTTCATAAGATAATCTACTGCCAGAATATGTGCCTGAGCCAAGTCGGTTACGTGGATATAATCTCTGACACAGGTACCGTCCTTCGTATCGTAATCATCTCCAAAAATCTTAACTGCAGCCCTCTGTTTATTCGGAACCTGCAAGATAATTGGAATTAGGTGCGACTCCGGATTGTGTGCCTCTCCTATTTTTCCGCTTTTATGTGCCCCGCAAGCATTGAAATATCGTAGGGATACATATCTGAGACCATGGGCTCTCTCTGTCCAGTAGAACATCTTTTCCATCGATAACTTTGTCTCACCATAAGTATTGGTCGGAACGGTTCTGTCCGTCTCAAGAATCGGCACACGCTCCGGTTCGCCGTAGGTTGCGGCTGTTGAGGAAAATACAATTTTATTTATCTTATGTGCTACCATTGCTTCCAACAATACTTTTGTGCCACCTACATTATTATCATAGTACTTCAGTGGATTAACCATGCTCTCCCCAACCAGGGAATTTGCCGCAAAATGAATAACCGCATCAATTTTCTCCTTGTCGAACACGCTGTCGAGAAAGCCTCGGTTACGGATATCTCCTTGATAAAAGCGTGCACTCGGATGTAGAGCCTCGAGAAAACCTGTCTCCAAGTTATCCACGACAACCACATCTTCGCCCTTCTCAATCAATTCATACACTGTGTGGGAGCCGATATAACCGGCACCTCCTAATACTAATATAGCCATAATCCTTACCCTCCTTCTATATTATAAGCAAAATCAATAAGTGTAAATGCAAATTCTTAAATGACCGGTATCATAAAACAACAGGGCCGTCACCTGTTTCAACCACATAAAAGGCCGCCTCATATCCAATCTGATCCTTATATTCCTTACCAACCTTTTCAATAAATGCCTCAATTCCCGCTTCCTCTACGATGCTGACTGCACATCCGCCAAAGCCGGCTCCGGTCATTCTGGCTCCGATGACACCCTCCTGCTTTCGTGCTGCTGCCACTATGGTATCCAGTTCAATTCCGGTAACCTCGTAATCATATTGAAGTGATTCATGGGAAGCGTTCATCAGTTTACCGAATAACGCTAAATCTTGCTTCTTCAAAGCCTCAACAGCCCTTATGGTTCTCTGGTTTTCATATACGGCATGCATTGCACGTTTTACATGAGTCGGATTTTGGATGGCTGATTTATGAGTCTCAAATTCCTCCTGCGTAAGTTCGCCCAGTGCCTTAATATTAACCACCTTCTGTAAATCTGCAAGCGCTGAATCACATTCACTTCTTCTTTCATTATACTTTGAATCACCAAGACCTCGCCTTTTATTTGTATTCATGATAACAATCTTGGCGTCTCCAAGCTCAAGTGGCGCATAATCATACGACAGATCTGCCGTATCAAGGAAAATCGCATTGTTTTTCCTACCCCTGGCAATTGCAAACTGGTCCATAATACCACAGTTAACACCGATAAACTTATTTTCTGCAAACTGACTAATCAAGGCTAACTCCGTTAAGTCAAAATCCAGCCCGAAGAAATCCTTAAGAACAAAACCTGTCAAAACCTCAATGGATGCGGAGGAGGATAGTCCGGCTCCATTCGGAATATTACCGAAGTATAGAATATCCAAGCCGCTTTCCAGTCGATATCCCTTCTGCTGTAAAGCCCAGATTACTCCCTTAGGATAATTCGCCCAGTCATCTTCCTTCTTCATTACCAAATCAATCACGGAGGACTCAATCACGCCAAGGTTTTCAAAATTCATCGAATAAAAGCGTAACACGCTATCTTCTCTTTTTCTTGCTACTGCGTAGGTACCTATGGTAAGTGCACAAGGAAATACATGGCCTCCGTTGTAATCCGTATGTTCTCCGATCAGATTTACCCTGCCGGGTGCAAAATACACTTGATATTTACCTTCTGTACCGAATATTTCTTCGAATTTAGTCAGTAGTTCCTTCTTCATGCTTTCTCACCATTCCTACACATATTTTTTATTGTACCTTCACCATTTTTGGCATTATTTCTTGTATTGTACCTTCTCTATTCCTTAAACAACATTATGTATTGTGTATTAATTAATTATTCTATGTTAGTTCTACATTTTTTGTTATATTGCAGCATTTGTGTTTGTTTTCTTAATAATACTCCCCTTAACAGGGTTTGTAAAGAGGAAATCTATCTTTTTCCGTATATAACGTTAACGTTCAGCCTTCAAAAAAAATATATCCGGACTGGGAAAAAATGATTTCCGTATAGGAGTATTTGCATACGAATTACGTAATGCAACTTAGCGAAAGCGGCTCCTATATGGAAACATTTCTTTCCCGGT
>DBTU01000010.1:0-21252 GCA_002307215.1 Lachnoclostridium sp. UBA1308 | reverse complement strand
CCTATATGGAAACATTTCTTTCCCGGTCTTGTCACTGTCCTTGCCAGGCTGAACTTCGTCTATTAACGAAATACTATTTTCATTATGATATTCTGTGCATAATCGCCAAAGCCTTCTCCAAACAGATTAAGGCCTCCTTTATGAACGGCGTCATCCTTAATGCCGATCCTCAGGGAGATATAATCTTTTTGACCTATATCAAAATCCTTCAACTCGCGGTCACAGGTTTTCTTTTCGCCTAAATAACAACCCTGTCCGGTAATCTTCCAAGTCTTTAACTCACCATACTGTGTATTCTTATCGGGCCACCAGACAGGATTATACTTTCCTCTTCGTCCGCCATAATCACTTGGACAAAACCAAGTTCCTGCCTCAAACCCATTCACCCAGAGTGTAATATCCGAGGGATAATCCAGATTGTACTCATGGTCTTCTGCGCACAGTTCCATGGAAAGCTCCAGACTCTCGACCTCCTTTTTGGCTAGCTTATTCGTGGGGAAACGGTATTCAATATAACCATGACCAAGCCAAATCAACTGAGCCTCCACACGCTCCGGAAGATAGTAGCAGCGTGGCTCATCTTCAGGTCCGATTGGTCCTTTGCTGCTCACAATACCACAGGTAGGCTCTATCCTATAATCGATATAATTACCGATTGGCATTTTTATGATTTCAACGTCCTGTTCCATATTCTTAGTCGTATTCATCTCAACGTAAATCTGATCCATTATGATATGGCAAACCTTCATAGAACCGCGGATACCCGGTTGGAGCGTTGTCTTAATAATCCCGGCTTCCTCAAGGACCTTGACATGTGATGCCGAGGACGAGGCCGGAATATTTAATAGCTCGGCTATCTCATTGACGTTTAGATCCTTAAGCTTAAGCCACCGTAAAATCTCAATCCTTGTTTCGGAGGATAATGCTTTTGCTATGGTTGTAAGCTTTTCGGTATCATCCAGGTTCATATTAATTGTCTGTATCATACAGTCCTCCACTATTGTGCTGACTCATTCCCTAATATCTGAATTCCCCTATGCTCAACTGCCGTTGAGAATACGATCTGAGTACTGGTTTTACCAAATCTTTGTACATCACCGATAAATACGTCCAGATCCATCGTACTGCCAAAGCATACCTTAATCAACATTGAATAATTACCTGTTACGCAATTGCATTCCATTACATTTGGACAATCCATAATAAAAGGATAAAACTCCTTCTTCTGGTCAGGTGCTACTTCTAAGTTAATAAATGCAGTGATATGATACCCAAGCTTTAACCAATCGATTTCTGTTCGGTAACCCTTGATAATGCCCTGCTTCTCAAGCCGCGTTATTCTGGCTGCCACCGCCGGTGAGGATAAATATACCTTTTCGGCAAGCTGTTTCAGAGGAACTCTTGCATTCTCCTGAAGAGTAATTAATAGCTGTTTATCAATCTGATCCATCTTATTTTACCTCGTTTCTGCACTGCTTTCAGGCTCGCTAAGCGAGACATGCGCCTCCATTGAAAAAAAGAGGATTGGAGCTTACTGCACCAATCCTCCTTGATTATAAGAAAATTATAGTCAGATTTACTATGTCTGTCAACCTCAGTTGATTAGACGTTACTGTTCACACCCCAGCCAATAATCTTGCCTATGATTTCGGTAAATGATTTTCGAAAAGGAGTATTTGCATTCGTCGGTACTTAGGCTCTGCTTTTTAGAGCCTTATGTACAGTTACGTAATGCAACTAAGCGGAAGCGTCTCCGCTTCGGAAACATTTACCGAAATCATATCATCTCCTTTGGCTGGGGTGTGAACTGTAACGATTACACTGCAATATCCTCTGTTATCTCCTCCTGATAGTAGTGTGCCTGCTTTTCAAACATCATTGCATACTGACCATTTTGCTCCATCAGCTCATTGTGAGAACCTTGTTCAATAATTTCACCATGTTCAAACAAATAGATCCGATCAGCATCCCTGGTGGTTGACAGTCTGTGAGAAATGAATATGATTGTGGCGTCCTTTGCACTTTCCATCATATTCTTATTAAGTTTATACTCTGCGTAGGGATCAAGTGCACTGGAGGGTTCATCAAGAATTGCAATGGAAAGTTGACCTGTCTTTGCAAACATTCTGGCAATGGCAACCTTCTGCGCCTCGCCGCCGGAAAGCATGGTTCCGTCCTCAGAAAACTCTCTGGTCATCTGGGTGTCAATACCATCATCCAGTTTAGCAAGCTTCCTACCAAAATCAGCGAGCTTTAGAGCCCTAACAATCCGCTCCTTATCCTCCGGATGTGTTTCATCCATCATAACATTCTCGCCAAGGGATGCCCCGTATATCTGATAATCCTGAAATACAGCTCCAAAAATATCACGGTAGGCCTTCGTGTTATAGTCACGGATATCATTTCCTCCATAGCAGATTGCCCCTTCTGTTACGTCGTAAAGATGCATCAAAAGCTTAACAAAGGTTGTCTTTCCAGCTCCGTTCACTCCTACTATAGCAATCTTTTCACCGGGTTTTACCGTCATGTTAACATTCCTGAGGGTAGCATCCGTTGCTCCCTCATACCGGAAGGTCATATCCTTAATCTCCAACTCCCGGTAACCCTCCGGCACCGGTTTAGTTCCCTGCCAATCTTCAATCTCAATCTTATACTCAATAAAACGGCGGAAACGGTCTGCAAACTGTCCGACCTTCTGGAATTCCACAAGTCCGTAATTCATTGCATCCAGCCTGTTTCTTACACCGCTCTGGGCATTATTCATGGCAGCCACATCTCCGAAACCGATACTCCTCTTGATAATCGCCAGATATCCCAGATACATGGGGACACAGAAGAAGGAAAGGAAGGTAAATACCGTCACCCAATTAATTAAAGAAAGGATCGCTATTCTGACACCATAATGTTTTGCCTTTTTCGAAAGCTCGCTGATAGCCTCTTCAAATTGATTTTGTAAGGGCACCTCAATGCCGGACAGTTTGATTTCCTTCGCATATTCCGGCTGATAAAATACTCTTTTGGAGTAATCCGCTTTACGCATTATTCTCTTCTGCTCCAAATCAAATTCATATTCCGCTTTTGTAATGGAAAAACGGGTAATAATATTAATGATAAACCCGGCGATCGGAAATATTGCTATAATCGGATTAATTGTAAGAATTAATCCGCCTAGTGCAAGTATCGAAACTACATTACTAAGAATCCAAGCCGTGCTGATGATTCCCCTTGTGACCATTTCCTCTGACTGCGATACCGCGATTACAAAATCATCAAAATATTCCTTATTGTCGTAGCAGATCAAGTCAATATTAGCCGCTTTCTTAATGAAATCCGCTTGAATCTGACCACTTGTCAGCTGAAACTTGGCTCTTGCCCAGTTTTCAACACAAACTTCCAGAGACTGACCAAATCCGAATACTAGAATTCCAATTAATATTAAGACAATCAGCATCGTAAAATCCTTTGTTTTATCAGAGAGAAATAGGATGAACTGTCTAAGAAACATGGTATCAATCAGCGCATTAATAAGTCCGCAGACGACATGCGCCAAGATGACCATCACTACGATTTGTCGATTGATCTTTACTGCATACTTAAGAACATAGGCAACATTATCGATCAGTTGTTTTATGGTGAGCTTATTTTCTTTTGCTTCACTTTTAGGCTCGCTCTTCTTTTCCTTCAGATTGCTCATCTATGCTACCTCCGATCCTTCTCTGTAATTTCTTGCCTGAAGCTCGAACATCTTAGCATAGCTTCCATTCTTTTCAATCAACTCATCGTGGGTTCCGTACTCCTTAATCTGACCATTTTCAAGAAAATAGATCTTATCCGCAATTCTTGCAGCGGATAAGCGGTGGGAGATGAAGAATACCGTCTTCCCTTCCGATACCTGAAGCATATTGTTGTACATGTTATACTCGGCAATCGGATCAAGTGCACTGGAGGGTTCATCCAGAATTACCACATCCGGGTTTTTTGCAAATACTCTTGCTATCGCTATCTTCTGAGCCTGACCACCGGAGCATACATAGCCTTCGTCATCAAATTCCTTCGTAATCATGGTGTCGATTCCCTTCACCAAATCCGGTAGCTTATCTCCAAACTGGGCCTTAACCAACGAATCAATCACCAATTGCCTTTCTTCCTCGGTCTTTGGCTTGCGCATTAGAACATTTTCAGATAATGGAAGTGCAAAAATCTGAAGATCTTGGAATACTGTACCAAAGTGCTTATGATATTCTTGCGGATCATAGATATTGACATCCGCTCCACCAACGGTGAGCTTACCCTGAGTCACCGGATACAGCCCCATGAGCAACTTAATCAGCGTAGTTTTACCTGCTCCGTTTTCTCCCACAAGTGCAATTCGCTCTCCCCTTCTTATCGTAAGTGACAAGTCATTGATGACCGGCCTCTTTGCCCCGACATAAGTGAAAGTAACATGATCGAATACAATATCACCAAGACCTACCTCTACCTTCTTGGTACCCGGTATCCCCTGAAGAGATTCATAATTAAGAAATTCCTTCAGGTTATTCATATAGATACAATTGGTTCCTGCCTCGATCATCGTTGTAACACAGTTCTTTATCTGATAGGAAATATAACCTACTGCCGACAGCATTGCAATATAGGCTGCAAGCCGGGAGCTACCGTTAACCTTAATGGTATATGACACATAGATATAAGAGCTGAAGAAGGTTAATCCAAGGAATACTACATATTCCATAAATTGATAGTATGCGATTTTCTTGCGATGTCTTACATGTACCTGATAGCGCTCCGTGTAATTATCTCTGTGCTTTTTAAATAGAACATTACGAATTCCGTATAGACGTATCTCACTTGCATATTTTTTCTCATAGAATATTCGCTTTGCATATTCCATAACACGCTTGGTGCGAGTCTCATCATTACGAAGACTGTAATATTCCTTATTTTCTTTACTCCCGAAAAAAAGAGATGCGATAACCGGCGGTGCAACGAACAGGATCAACCAGGGATCTACCTTAGCTATAATACCCAGCGCACAAATGGAGGATAAAAGTGTTCCACAAGACAGGGACAGATTGAATAGACCATCCATTGCTTTTGTCAGGCATTCATCAAATACTTTGGAAAACTTATCATAGAAATCCGGTTGCTCATATCTGCTTAACTCAATCTGTGAGGACTTTTTGATAACCTTATGAAAGATATGTCGATAAACAACCGGTCTCTTTAGTCTGATATAAAAAGCATAGCCTGCTGATGAAAAATGGATTATGATATGCAGAAGGCAAAAGATGAGGATAATCTTCGCCAACCTTCCGTAATCAATCTTTTTTTCAATAAACGTATAAATCAGCTGTGTAAAGTATACGAAGAAGAATGAGTTGAACACTTCCTCTGTGCAGTTTTTAAAAAACGAATAGATTACACATCCTTTGTCTGCACCCCATATCATTTTCAGCGTATAATGCATGCTGCCGGTAACAGACATTTCATTGTTCTTATCTTTCTTGTCTTTCCTAATTTTCTTTACCTTCTTAGCTTTCTTTGCTTCTTCGTCCATATAAATCTCCAATCTAAAATCTACGCATGCAACTTACTCGCATGCATAGATTCAATGTACAAAATTGTTCTTTCATTTATTAATAAGAAATATTTTAACATATTTACCTTATTATACCAATATTAAAATCAATTATAAACAAAGATGATCGTCACAGTTCAGCCTTCAAAGAGGTGTATCCTGACTGGGAAAAAATGATTTCCGGTCGTGTCACTATCCTTGCTAGGCTGAACTGTAACAATTGCTTCGGTATTGGTACTGCCTTTACTGACTAAGGATCTCCTTCAGATATCTTCCGGTATAGGAGGCCTCTACCTTTGCAACCTGTTCGGGCGTACCTTCGGCTACGATATATCCTCCCATATTACCGCCCTCCGGACCGATATCAATGATATAGTCTGCTGACTTAATGACATCCAGATGATGTTCAATTACGATGACAGAATGTCCCTGGTCCACCAACTTATTTAAGCAATCTAAAAGCTTTGCGATATCGGACAGGTGAAGCCCGGTCGTAGGCTCATCGAGAATGTAGAGGTTGTGGGCTCCCTTCTTAATCTTAGCCAACTCATAGGCAAGCTTTACTCTCTGTGCCTCGCCACCGGAAAGGGTGGTGGAACTCTGACCCAGGCACAGATAACCAAGCCCCAGCTCATTCATAATTGTCAGCTTGTGCTTTAAATAGGTATGGTCCCGAAAGAACTCCAGTGCCTCTTCAACGGTCATATTCAATATGTCCGAAATGTTTTTTTCTCGGTATTTAATCTCCAGTCCCTCTTCACTGTAACGCATTCCCTTACACATCGGACAGATCGTTTCAATATCGGACATGAACTGAAGATTGGTCACAATAATTCCGTCTCCCGAACAATGCTCGCAACGGGTTCCATTTGCGTGTGTCAGGCTGAAGTCCAGTGCGCTGTAGCCACGTTCGATTGCCTCAGGCCGCGTAGCAAATAAATCTCTGATTTTATCAAAGAGACCGATATAGGTTGCCGGATTCGATTTGCTGTTCTTTCCGATCGGTGACTGGTCTATTCCGATGACATTATTAATCTGCTCCGAACCAAAGAGAAAATCATGCTTGCCCGGAACGATACGTGCGCCTGTTTTGTCTATTTTTAACTGCTTATACAAGATTTCATTGATCAGTGAGCTCTTGCCGGAGCCAGATACTCCCGTAACGCATAAGAATACACCAAGCGGAATATCCAGATCGACTTCCTTCAAATTGTTCTCTCTGGCTCCTTGGATGGAGATAAAAGTATCTCCAAGCTTTCTGCGCTGCTTCGGCACTTCTATCTTTGCTTTGCCGGAGAGATACCTGCCGGTCGCTGAGCTGTCCTCGTTCATGATATCCTGAAGCGTTCCTTCGGCTACGACATTCCCTCCGTGAATTCCGGGTCCCGGACCGATTTCAATTATATGATCCGCACTACGAATTGTCTCCATGTCATGCTCAACAACGATTACGGTATTGCCTATGTCTCGCAGTCTTTTCATCGTCTCAATCACCCTGCCGGAATCTCTCGGATGAAGTCCGATACTTGGCTCATCCATAACATAGAGCATACCCATCAGCTCTGAGCTGATCTGTGTAGACATCTTGATGCGCTGCATTTCACCACCGGAGATACTGTCACTTCTTCTGCTCAGACTGATATAATGAAGTCCGATCTCAACCAGCAGACTGATTCGATTAGCGATTTCACGGATAATCGTCTCCGCAACTTCTTTTATCTCAGGTCCAAAGCTCAAAGTAGAGAGGAATTCTAAGATTTCCGGAAGCTGCATTCTACAGACTTCATCAATATTCTTCTCTCCGATCTTTACCTGCAGGCGCTGTTTCTTCAGCCTTGCACCATTACATTCCGGACAAATTTTCTCGATCATGCAGTCCCTAATAAAATCCGGCTCAAAGGCTTCCGCAGTAGAGCTTCTGTGGATATACTGGCGATACCAATGCTCCAACTCATGGACATATCCCCAGAACGGCATTTCACGTCCAACAATCCAATTACGCTTCTTGGATTCCGGTGGCTGCTGCATCACTACCGGCTCACCCTTCGTACCATAGAACAGAAGATCATGAATCTCATTGGACAGTACGTTAAACGGCACATCCAGACTGAAGTCATATTGCTGTGACAGGCTGTATAACATAACGCTACGATAGCTGTCTTTACTGCTGATATTATAGACGGTATTCTTAAGTGCTCCCCTATTAAGACTTTTCTCGGGTGCAACCACCAGAAAACGCGGCTCTACCCTATAAGACATTCCGACTCCCATACAGGTATGACAAGCGCTGGCCGGTGAGTTGAAGGAAAAATGAAAAGCCTGCATGTCACAAAGAAACAGATGATGTTCCGGACAGGCAAAATTCTCATAAAAGCCCGGGATAGAGTCGCCGATAATCTCCACCTTGATCATGATATCCTCCTCCAATGAAAGCATGGAGGCCTCAATGGATTTGGTCAGCTGGATGTAGGAATCCTTCTTTAAGGTAAACCGGTCAACAATCAGCTCCATATGATAGGTCTTAGTTTCGTCCAACTCCTTCTTCTCCGCTAAGGAGAAGGGCTTTCCATCCACAAGCAGATTCTGATAACCCTTTTCTCTCAGACTCTGAAAGGTGTAGTTATAGTCTTCTCCGTAAATCTTATAAACCGGTGCGCGAAGCTCAATTACTGTGCCTATCGGTAGTGTTGATATTCTCTCTGCAATCTGGGCAGCGGATAATTGCCTTAGCGGCTTCCCACATTCCGGACAGCATCCGCTTCCTGCTGTGGCATACAAAAGCCTCAGATAATCATTAATATCAGTTACGGTTCCAACCGTAGATCTGGGATTGTTGTTACTTTTCTTCTGTTCGATGGCAATGACCGGGGACAATCCTCTGACATAATCTACTTTTGCTTTCTTAAGCTGGCTGATACGGCTCTTTGCGAAGTTAGATATCGAGTCCAGGAAACGCCTTTGACCCTCCCCGTAGATTACATCAAATGCTAGGGAGGATTTACCCGAACCGGATACGCCGGTAATAACCGTCAGCTTATCCCTCGGGATCTCAACGGATATATTCTTTAAATTATTTTGTTTTGCTCCGGATATTTCAATTGTTGTACGAACGGACATTTTCCTATCTCCTTTCTTACGTTAAAATTTAATATATTGATACGTTATTTCTTCTACTGCAAGTTTGCTTTTCGGTGTGATCCGAATCGTCTGGGAAAGCTTAACAATGACTCCCTTTTCAGCCAGATAATCAAGTATCTCTATAATAACATGACCATCTATACGGAAGAATTTCGCTATCATATTGACCGTCTTCATCTCACCGTCCGACATATAATCTAACACCGGCTTACTTATAATAGCCAGGTGCTGTTCCATATAGTGGTCGATTCCATGAATTGCTTCCAGAATCTCCTCGCAACTGTAATGATGAGACATCGCTCTGTCATAATAAGTCGAAATCAATGCCGGATTGATTGTCTGCGCCTTACGGATAACTTCCCTTGTCGGGATCTCGCCGCTTAAGCAGACCTCCATTTTGGCTATCACCTCTGCTGCCTTCAGAAGATAATACTGTGCATAGAGGGTATCTTCTTTCACCGTCAACCATTTTAAGGTCTTATCATAATAATAGCAAAGCTCACCGGCAGCATAAAATATGGTCTGTGCTATATCATCCTTACCGATTATTTTATAATTCTCAAAGTATTCGTATAAGCTGTCATCGGTAGAAAAGATGATCTTTCCTTTTGAAATGAAGGAATGAAGTATGCTGCCCCCTCCCTGCCGTTCCAGAAATCTTCTAAAATCACTTCTGGATATGATCGATATGTTAATCGTGATATCATCTTCAATCAAGCTAAAGGAATCATTCTTCAAATTCTGATCCCTTACAATCAACGTCATATCGATATCACTTTTTTCCCATACCTGGTCATAGGAAAGACTCCCGCCTAAGATTGCCGCTATGACATTCGGATCACCCTTGATCTTGTCTAAAAAGGAGTCGGTCGCAGCCTGAAAGCGCTTCGTCAGTTCTTCCTGAAGGTTTTTATCCATATTATCATTTCCTCACTTTCTATAGAATTACATATTATAACTATTCAGTACCCCGAGAAATCCTGGATACCGCCTATTCATTTGACATGTTACTATTCACAGCCCAGTCAGAAATCATATCACCATCTTTTACCGGGCTGTGAATAGTAACTTTGGCATATGGTCAATTATACAAAAAGATTTTCCAAAAACATGACAAAAATTGCTGTCTCACCGGAAATACAGGACAAAAATTGCGGTCTTCAAAAAAGCGTACATTTGTTCTTGTACAGAACAAAAACACTATGTTATAATGATAGGGAGTGATACCGAATATAACGAAGCGATAGGGTGGATATGGATAATAACTTATTGGAGATTATCAAGAATACAACTGAATATATTGAGAACCATCTACTGGAGGATATCAATCTGGACAGTATTTCCGAAAATGTCAACATGTCAAAATTCCATCTTCTTCGTATCTGGAAGGGTGCAACCTTAACCGGATTGATGGAATATGTAAGGCGCAGAAGAATTGCTTTATCCCTGGGGGATCTGATTCACGCGGACAGTAATATTGAATACATCTCTTGCAAATATTCCTTTGGCTCTGAACGTACCTATAACCGTGTCTTTAAGGAGGAATACGATACAACCCCCGCAAAGTGGCGCCGTAACCCAGCGCCGGTGAAAATTCTGGACAGCTTCAATGCCGACTTTATGAATGTTGCGGGAGAAGGTCTCATCTTCTTTCGTTCGATTTCTGTACTTCCCGCACTCACCATTGCCGGTATAGAATATAAGGTTGATATCTTGGATAATCATACGAACCAGACGGCTAACCGTCTGGGGGTTAACTTCTTTTACAATCATCGTCCTGAGGTAATTAATCCGGTGGAGAAAGACATCTATATCGGATTTACAACGATTCCCAAAGATTTCGGTAACTATACCCTCTATCAGCCCTCGGTACAGATTAACCAGAACAGTATCCTTGCCGCGGATATGAAGATCAAGCGGGTACTGCCACACAAATACGGCGTATTTACCTACATGGCACCCCATCGTCCGGAGGAAATAACATCAAAATCCCTGGGTTCTATCTGGAAGTATATTGAGGAAGTCTGGCGTCCTACTATTATGTTTGATCTTAAAGAAGATTTTCGCTTTGAATACATAAATTATGCGAAATGTAATAAACATTACTGCGAGTGTGATCTGTACTATCCGATCTGCGGGCTATAAGGGCAGAGTGTCGATAATAGGACACAAGCCGTGCAACAACTGCGGAAATAGTTAGTATAAATTAGTCTTTTTTCTCCCAGTCTATTCTACCTTGTGATAGCCAAATTGTCTTTTTATATATTACTTCCCAGCCGTTAGCAATACTGAATTTCCATTTCATATCCTTGTCGTATGAATCCTCAGAAATGGTATCCCAATTAACGCCACCATCATGAGTTACATAAACTAACGGGGATGATGCTTCCGAACCATATTCCATTGTAAATAACATACCATCATTTTTCGAAAAGAAAACAGGGGGGACCGTACCAAATGTAGATGTTTTACTTTTCTTTGGAATGTCCAATTTTTGCAATTCCCAGGTGTATCCGCCATCTGATGTTTTATACAATCCGATATAATCTTCTTGAGGGGTATCTGCTGTTATCCAGCCGATTTCATCGTTAATAAAAGTAATACCGGATTGATAACACATGGGTGCATCTATACCTATACCTAAAGGTGTTGGTACATTATCCGAATTTGCTATTTCAACCCAGTTTTTACCTCCGTCTGTAGTTTTATAAAGAATGATTTTGCCATTTGCTTCTGCAGGCCGATAATCACCATAGTGTTTCCACCCTACCTTATCATTGATAAAAACTTCATAGCCATCATCCTTATATGTAATTTTTGTTCCGATTGGTGTTTGGTATACCTGATTATCTTCATCTGCCGGTGTTTTCGTCGGTATTGTAGTAGGAATAGTAGTTGGGGTTAAATCAGGCCTTATAGTAGGTGTTAAATTTGAAATTAGAGTAGGAGTTATTATAGGTAAAGCTGTAGGCGATATGGTTTCTGTAAGTGTTACTATATTAGTGGATTTATTTGATGTGGATGACTTCTCACAACTGATAAACACAATATTACAAATTAGAATGATGCTTATAAAAATACATCTCTTCAAACATCTCTTTAACAATAAAATCTCTCCTTCCCGTTAATTTATATATTACTGACTTTAAATTTATTTGATTTGATTTGATTATTTGTTCAACAATCGTTCGATTTCTATTCTTAATTCCTGGCTTTTTATATCGGGTGGCGGAGCCTTAAACAAGCCACTTTTTTGCCTTTTCAAAATCATCGATGCAAGCCATTGCAAATAAGGTGTCAACATTTTTCTTTTTGATATAACTCTTCATTTTTGAGTTTAACCCAACAAATACTACTTTGCGAAGCGGCTTCTTTAACGTAACAAAACTGTTAACTATAAGCTCTAAAATCTCTCTATCGACATCTGATTCATCGAAAGCGACTGCAATAAATGAACTCGTAGACGGCTTACTGATTTGAACCAAATCTTGCTTGAATTTTTGGATTAGTAAGTCCTTCTCGTTGTACAAGGAATCTAAATGCTCACACCATATTGCTCCCCCATTGTAAAAGATTGAAAATGACTTTTTATTAAGACCAAGTTCATATTTCTCCATTTAGTTATACCCCCAATCTTTTTCATTACTGAAAATTATGATATATAAGAAATATAAATAATCTGTATCCACTTGATAATGGCTGTTTCATAAACATAATGGAAGCAGCATTTTCTTCTCGGTTTGCTTATTAGCTCCCAGATGATTTAAACGATATACTTTTTTATAAATTCATCAACCATATTCAAAGCTTCATCGCAGTCAAATCCCCCAAATCCATGGTTTGCATCGATTAGTTTTATAAACTCTACTTGCTTTTCAAGTTCTTTTAGCTTTTCATACAAGCGGCAGGACTGATTAAAATGCACTAAGGCGTCACTTCCCCCGTGCATAATAAGAATCGGTGGCGTTGGCTTTTCTTTGCAAAGGTATTTTAAAGGATTTGCTCTTTCTGCAATCTCCTTATTTTCAGAAACTCTAAGCCCGCCAATCAACATTCCCTCGGGGCTGTCCGGAGCGTCATGATCGTATAAGCTTGGGTAACAAGACATTTCGTAAATTTCTGTAGGCCCGTACCAATCTACAATACATTTTGGGTTTATTTCCTGCTCCTTATAGTCATCTGCTATAGGGTAGTCGTTGCAGGTGATGCCACACATTAAGGCGGTATGTGCACCACTGGAATCTCCCCAGAAAACCATGTTTTCCGTGTCTACATAATAGTTTTCGCTGTTCATTTTCATGAATTGATAAGCGGTTTTCGTATCTTCTATTTGCGCCGGAAAAATTGCTTCCTCACTTGGGCGATACTCTACGATTGCCACAACATAACCCTTCTCAGCCATCCTGATTAGTTTGTTAAGACTTCCGTATAGGGATTGCTTATGCCACGCAGAGCCTTGGATATAAATAATTGCAGGGCATTTTTCTCTTACGCCCTCTGTTTCCTTTTGAGGGATTAGTATTTGCAGGCTTAAGTCCCTCCCATCTCTGTTAATGTATGAGACATTAGGCAAAAAGTCTACCCTGTAGCCGTAAGTGTCCTTTAATTTTACCGTTTTTACACCCTGCGGTAATTCATCTGTTTCAGGAAACTCATTGATTGGTATTTCTAATATAGGTATCATTTTATGCTCGCTCATTCTTCAGACTCCTTTCAATACTGCTCTTACAATGAAAAAGACAATCAACAGCCACAGCGCTACGATTGGCAATGCATAATACCATTTCTTAGGTTTACCACCCGACCAAAGTCCTTCTGCCTCTTTACGGCAGGCTTCAAAACAATCCGGCGGAATCATTCGTATGGTGAGCGCCACCAGAGCCGGCAGCACAATAATATCATCCAGGAAGCCCAACACAGGAATAAAATCGGGAATCAGATCAATCGGAGATAACGTATATACAATGGTCAATACAGCTATAATCTTTGCTGCAATCGAAGTTTCTTTCTTTTTCATGGCAATAAATATCGCAGGAATATCAGTTTTGAGATTTCTTGCCCGTTCCTTCAGGTTCATTCGCTATCCTCCGAATTGGCAAGTACAATACTTGCTAACAATCTGACACCCTTTTCCATCTGTTCGGTTTTGGTATTGCCATAACCAAATATTAATGCATTGTCTATTTGGGAAGTTGAATGATCCGATATGTAATGTTTACTCATAGCTATGATCTCTATATTATTCTCGCCAATCTTACTCATAAGCGCTTCGTCAAAAGTTACATCTTTAAAAGCAGCTACAAAATGCATTCCGGCCTGCGCGCCGGTAATCGTTACTCGCTCACCAAACTCTTTTTCAAGACATTGAATAAGATGATTTCGCTTTTTAAGATACAATCTCCGCATCTTGTTGATATGGCGATCAAACAAACCTATTTCTATAAACTTTGCCAAAGCAATTTGTTCAAAATTCGGTGAATGTAGATCAGCTACATACTTAATGTTTTCTATTTCATGAAGCAATTGATCGGGTAAAACCATATATCCTATTCTTAATGCCGGCATTAGAGTCTTAGAAAACGTTCCTACATATATGACCTTTTGCGGATCTAAATATTGCATCGACGGTATAGGGCCTCCATCAAATCGGAATTCACTGTCGTAATCATCTTCCACAATGTAAGTCTCATGCTTCTGCGCATATTTTATCATTTCAATTCTTCGATTTATCGGAAGAACCACTCCTGTTGGAAATTGATGACTTGGTGTGGTAAATATCAGCTTCGGAGATTGTTTTGGTAATTCAGAAGTAACCATCCCATATTCATCAACCCTAATTGGCCGCATTGCAACCTGATTACTCTTTAAAGTATGAATGATACCGTAACTGATTGGATTTTCAACCAAAGCATATTCATGCTCCTCCACCAACTGACACAATAGAGAAAAAGCTTGTGCTGCACCATTTGTAATCAGTATATGATCGGGAGAAGTACAAACTCCCCTGACACGTTCTAAATAACCGGAAAGTTGTGACCGTAGTTCATAACTCCCAAAGGAATTTTGATAATCCATTTGCGTTACATCGATATTAAGAATACTTTCCTTATAAATTTTCGCCCATTTAATGATAGGTATATGATCCAGATCCGGAATTCCTGTACGAAATGATATTTTCTCTATGCTGCACTCGTTTTTATTAAAGTGTGTTTCTGTTTTTGTTTTATTTTGTTGAAATTTTACCCCTTCACAGATATAAGTTCCCGAACCGCTTTTCGTATAAATATATCCTTCCGCAATTAACTGTTCATAACAATCTAGCACGACATTTCTTGCAATATTTAAATCTTTTGATAATTCTCGTGTTGAAGGAAGCTTATCGTTTGATTTGAGATTACCATTCAAAACTGATTCCTTGTAATACATATAAAGTTGTTTCGACAATGAGACTCTTGATTTTCTATCAATATTTATAAAGTTCATAGGAGCACCTTCCACACTTTATCAAATTGGTTCCATTGATTTTATAATAATGTGGCTCTTATCAAGACCACTTTATCATGATACATTATATCATATCAATTAATAGAAGTACATTGGAGGGGTCTTATGAATACATTTAGTTTTTTAGTTACATCAATTATCATCATTTTAATTCCGGGTACGGGAGTTACCTATACGATTTCAGCAGGAATAACAAAAGGAAAAAAAGCCGGCATATTTGCTGCTTTGGGCTGTACTATGGGCATCCTCCCTCATTTATGTATAAGTATTTTACTTTCCTCATTGCTTATGCAAATGAACAATAAAGCCTTCCTCATTATAAAACTAATTGGTGCCACATATTTGTTATATCTTGGTATTGGTATGATAAGCTCAAAGATAAGCTTTGAACTAGCAAATAATAGATCGGAGGAAAATGCACGTACAATAATTCGTAGTGGAATTCTTATTAATTTACTCAATCCGAAGCTCACTTTATTCTTCTTTTCCTTCTTACCTCAATATGCAAAGTCAACCGGATATCATTTTACGACTGCATGTTTGCTTTATGGATTTGGATTTATGCTTCTTACACTTTTGGTTTTCATAGGATATGGTCTACTGGCAGGAATAACAAATAAGATTTTTATTAATTCTCCTAAAAGGATATCACTCATTCAAAAATTCTTTGCAGTTATCTTTATCGTTTTTGCAATCCAGCTTGCCTTTAGTTCGATTTAGACTGATTTACTCATGATTCATAACATTTTCTCTCTACAGTAGGCAATAACGTTATCTTTAAAGATCAACAACACATTTATTGATAACGCTTGTAACTAACGCCTCAATTGTCTGTACATTCTGTATTGATTGAGCGAGCGGGAGCACCGGCTTTTCTTTCCCATGTATGACCTCTGCAAAGTTTCCAAGCTGTAATACAAAGGCATTCGCCTCCTCAATCTCATAGCTGTCAGTCAATATGTAATCCCAATCCGGCTTGCGATGTGTCTGAGTTATTTTAACCTCTCCAAAGATTCCCCAGGCGATAGGTAATCGCAATATACCATTGGAACAGGTAATCTGCAATTCTTCACTGAAGTTTGCTTCTTTACTGCTCTCAATAAAGGCAACCACTCCATTTTCATACTCAATCATTCCAAGAAGTCTTGTTATAACATCATACTTTTGACTGTTTGTTCCCGATGCAAAGACACGCTTAGGAACGCTTCCACTAAAGTGATTACATCCATTCACAAGATAGCTCATCCAGTCATATGGTACACCACCCCCGCATTCCTTACGGTATCTCCATTCTAACTCAGTACCTTCTCCTTGAGCTTCTTCCGGCTCATAATTACTAAAGGTTGCACGGATGCTGTCTATTTTCCCTATATCCCCATAGGACAATATTTGTTCCAGCTTTCTGATAGCCGGGTGGTGACGGTATTTGCAGCCTTCCATAATAAAAGCTTCATATTGCCGTGCCAGTTCCCCTACTTTGACCGCTTCTACCGAAGATAAGGTAAGTGATTTTTCACATAGGATATTCTTTATTCCGGCTTTTAAGCAGATTTCTATCTGCTCCAAATGCTGCATCGGCCAAGTACATAAAATTACGCCATCTAGTTTTTCATTATCAATCATATCCTGGATATTACTATAATATCCGCTACAGCCATACTTTTCTGCACAAACACGTGCACGTGCCTCTGTAATATCGCAGCAGGCCACGATCTGAATATCCTGTACCTCTTTCACTGCTTTAAAATGTTCATGACTGTGTTCTCCGCAGCCGACAATTCCAAGCTTTAGTTCAAAATTCATACCTGCTCCCCCCGAAATATGTATATTTGTTTTGCCTAAGTGACTATTCACAAACAATAACGGTCAGACACCATCGTTTCATGGGAAGTCACATCAACGTTCGATTGATAGGTTTGTCATCAGAATTATGCACTCACTGCATAAGTATTTCACATATTTTTTCTATATGTATTTCGGTCGTGTTAATAACCGGAACAGAAATATCCTCGGGTTTGATCATCAAAGGAATTTCCGTACAGCCGAGTAAAATGGAGTCTGTCTTATATTGCTCAATATATTTTTCAGCGATCTGAAGCATTTTAATTTTATCAAATGCCAGTACAATTCCGTTTTCTAAATTAGGATAAATGATGTCACCGAGAATTTCAATATCCTCTTCCTTTGGCAATATCCAGTCGATATTTCTTTTTGTTAGAGCCTCACTGTATAATCCACTTTTCATCGTAAATTTTGTTGCAAATATTAATACCTTACTATAGTTTTTCTTGACAATATGATCGCAGGTTGCGTCAACTATACTAATAAGGGGAATAGAAGCTTTATCTTTTATCAGGTCCCAGACAATATGAGGCGTATTTGAAGCTATCGCAGCAAAGCTTGCACCCGCTTTTTCCAAATTTGAAATGCTATATAGTAAATAAGCAGCAGCACTTTCGAAGTTATTACTCGTAATGCCTTCGATTAATTTACCCATATTGATGCTGTCGATCACTATTTCCGGATAAATGTCATCGCCGTATACCTTCCGATAGGTTTCAATGATTTCTCGATAATAATCAATCGTCGAAGCGGGACCAAGTCCGCCTACAATTCCAACTTTTTTCATAAATTCTTCCTCCTGTTTAGGATATAATAAATCTGTCTCTCACATTGTCTTGATACTGACTGTTATATCACATTAACGTAACATATTTGCCCTTAGAATTAGTTTGGTCCGAGGATTACGCAGGCACAAACTTACAAGTGTGAATTATGCTATTCAATAATTCACATTAATCACTTTTTGAATACTTTCATCTAAATCATTGTTTTGAATTCTTATAACAGGGCAGGTCACAGCTTTTAGCCATGCTTCATGTTTAGGCAAGCT
Source organism: Lachnoclostridium sp. UBA1308 (assembly GCA_002307215.1). Classification (GTDB taxonomy): domain Bacteria; phylum Bacillota; class Clostridia; order Lachnospirales; family Lachnospiraceae; genus Mobilitalea. Next base: position 3,139 of record DBTU01000010.1, on the reverse strand, counting down.
TCTTCCGTTTCTGGTTCCCGAATCATATGCTGCTGCCCATTCAATAAATTCCAGGCTTGCTTCATATCTATCTCCACCAACCAATATTCTATTACCGTATCTATCAAGTTCTCGTTTCTTTAATCGCCCGATTCTAATATCTTGTGGTACATATACAAACACCACCAAATCAAACAACGGTAATAGTATATCACCCCAACCGGTAATTGATCCACTCAGAATCCACTGATTATTAGCGTGCAAATCGTTTTGTATTAAGTGTATACACTCTTCACTGTCTCTTTCTGCGGTAAAGGGTTCAGCAGTGGGTAACCAAAAATAATTGTCTGAATCAAAATGCTTGTAATTAACTTGTTTGCAAACACCTTCTGCAATTGTGGTTGTCCCGGAACCCGAAGCACCAAATATATGGATATGTTTTTTCATGCGCACCTCCGAGATTGCCTATTATTTATCCATGTTGTAACTACTTACAATTAACATCAAAATACTCTTTTAACAATATGAGCAGTCCCATTCCAAAAAGTAATAGTCCTATTACAAAGGGCACCCCTAACGTAAGGCTTTCTGTGGTACTACCCAAATCACTGGCACCAAAAATAGCAAACCAAAGTCTTGAGCCACGCCATTCGGTTATCTTTGGAACATACAAAGCAGCTGTTATAATCAAGCTTAAAGTAATAAGTATTCCTGAAAACATAAATACTGAACCAATTATTGTTTTTTTCACAATCATAACCTCCAAAATATTTATTTTACCAGTGTTCTTTCCCATTCATTTGTTTTGCTATTTTTTTGTAGTATCAACATGTATTCACCTTTTCCATTGTAAAAATATATTTCATTGCAAGATGGGTTTAATTCGACTTGAAATTCGTTTTTAGCACCGAGATCACTGTTCAATCCGTATGTTGAATAAAAGGTAATGCGTTTTGTATTTCCTTCTTCACTCGCTTTAAGCGTTCTTATATACCCCATACTGCTCATTACAGCAACTTTTAACGTCATTACCTTGCCATCTTCGGATATTGAGTAATCAGTTAAAATAACATTTGTTATTTTTCCCCCAGTACTTAAAAATAGCAATCCGACTACTATTATGATTGAAAGTAAGGCAATTACTCCAATTTTCCTTTTCACAGATAATCCTCCTAAAGTACGATTCGTGAAGAATTTTACAGCAAACTCTCATAAGAATTTTCTATTACATTTGGCAACAGTGTGTATATATTGCAGTCACACAATTTATCAAAATACTTTTTCAACTCTAAAAATGCTTTCCATTTATCAATAGTGAAATCTGGTAAACCATGTCTTAATGCCACATCAATCAACCTTTTCTCCATAATGCAGGCACCATTTGGCAATGATATTGCATCACAAAATTGTATTAATCGGTCATAATCATCATATACCGTATTTTTTATAAAGCATGACACGAAAACCATTTGTTCTTCTGTACAATCAAATTTTCCAAAAAACGTATTCACATCTTGTATTGGGAATGAATGTGTTAAGCATATTCTGGCAATCTCTTTTTGGTTCAAACTCATCATATAATCATACCCGTCAATCGTATGCATAATTGATTTTATGCCTTCTCTGCGACCAATATCATGTAACAATCCCATAACATAAGCTTTATTTCCATCCAATGTATCAATTCTATCTGCAATCAATTTAGCATTCAAGCCAACAGACATACTATGTTTCATCCACAACCCTGAATTTAATTGTGCACCAATTGACAGCTCTCTTTCTGCTTCTTCTGGATTTAACAACATAATAAATCATCTCCTTCATCAACCAAGTCTTTCGTATGTTGGGAAAGCATTTATATCTTGCTTACAGCATCAAAGCATGCCTTCAGTGCTATTGGAAATGATGCAGTTCCCCAATCTCTCTCATCATACTTTTCTACATCTGCCAAAGTATCTGCTGTAAATAAAATCTGACCAAATGTTACCTTGCGAAATTCTGCACAAGCCGCTAACGCAGAACATTCCATTTCAACAACCTGAAATCCTTCTTGTTTGCGATATTCGACTATCTCTTTCGTTTCACGGTAGAATCCGTCTGTTGACCAAGTTTTACATTCGGTAAATTTAATATCGTTTTCAGTTAAAGCCTGTTTGATACAGTTAAGAACAACTGCGTTTATTTTGACTGTTCTTGATGGCGGTAAATAATGATAGGATGTTCCTTCACATCTTAGAGCTTCTGTGGGAATGAGAAATTCATTTTCTCCGATATCTATAAGAGCACCGCAACAACCGGCAGATATGATTTCTTTGACACCGTAACCGATTAAATAATCCATTATTTGAACTGCGGCAGCCGCCCCTACCGGTGCCTGGCATAAGCAAATCTCTTTTCCTTTATATGTAGTTTTATAAATCGGATAAAGCTTTGTTGCACTAATAAATTCACCTATTTTTTCGCAACAGTTATTCGCAGCGTATTTTTCAATTTCATCTGAAAGAAACGGAAAAACTGCTTTTCTCGGAAAGCCATATAGGTTCTTTCTATTTGGCATAATAACTGCAGTCTGACTGTCGTCATATTCAAGAATCGGTATTTCATTTTTAACCAATGCCATATAATAACCTCCAATTAAGCAAACTTTGTTCCCAAAATCTCATGATGGAAAAAAGCTATGCTTATAAATTCATTCATTTCAGAAACTTTCATTTCAATTTGAAGCATTTGATCAGACCAGTTGTCTTCACACTTCGCCTCATTATTTTGTTGTAGTCCCCAGAAGGTTCTAATACCTAATGTTTTAATTATTCGCAAATCATCAGTCCTTTGAACCAACTGCTCGATATCATAATATCTAACCTTCCCAAAATTTTTCGCCTGTACCTCAGCACCATCCAACAAATCAATTGCTTCGTCTATTTGATTTTCAAAAACAGCTTTTGACATGATTGATATATCACCAATTTGCTTCCACACCATCTTATAAAACATCATTCCCCAAGGAGTATCAAGATTGTTAAGATAATCTTGCAAATCACGATTCATACTAATCCTCCATCCTCAAATGTCAAGCTTTTATCGTACCGTTTCCCGTACAAGAGTTACCGTTCAGCCTTCAAAGAGATGAATCCAGACTGGGAAAAAATGATTTCCATAT
>DBTU01000002.1 GCA_002307215.1 Lachnoclostridium sp. UBA1308 | reverse complement strand
TACAAAATGTCCGGGATTTCAAGGTATACCGTTTTAATTATTATTTTTGACTTAAACCGTCGTAAACAAGATGCAATTTCGAGTTTGAGCATTAATGAAATATTGACTGGTATGGGATTACCGCCCATTGATCTTTTGATATATTCATAATAAACAACAAGCATATTATGCTGCTTATCATTATTAATCCCAATGACCGATACTTTGAATTAGACTTATATATTCGTGGGAATATAATCATATAGCTAAAATAAAAAACCGACGCAAAGCGATAAAACACAGATATTTTATTCATTAGCAACTGACCAATTAAGAGACAAAGAATCATTAGAACACATACAGCATGTTCAGAATCATTATTGTTCTCATTTTCATTGCAATAGTACAGAGCGGTAAACAATATCACTGTTTGAAGTATTATTCCAATTCCACTTTTAATTGGGGTTTCGCTGTAATTCATCGTAGTCAAGTAATATCTGTAATATGATATGTAAGTAATATTTTGAAATACTCCCATGACATCGAAGCATAAAAATACAATAAATAGTGATATATATATCATATAACTAAGTGATTTACTTATATTGACAAGAAGTGTTAATAGTAATACAAACAGCACAATGAATGAACTTGAATGAAAAGTAGCTGCTAAAAGGCACATCAGAATGCCTTTGATCTTTTTCTTGTTGATAAAGCACTTTGTTGAAAACAAACAAATCGAAGAAGCTAGTATTTGCCTTATGATATTGTATGATTCACAATATAAAAGCATCATGTATACAGGAATACATAAGAAAAAGTATTTTTTATCTATGGAAAGAAAAAGAAAAAGAATTGTAAGGAAAGAAACAATGACAAATAACCACTGAACATCCAACCCCATCAAACTCACAAACTTGCATATAAAATAAAAACCTATTTCTGATCTAGTCGGTAAACCTTTACTAATTATGTTGAATATTTCTACATAATTAAAATAATCTTCTCCAATACCAAATCGCAATGCAGACGGAGTAAAAAGTATTAAAAAGGTTGTAATTAAAAAAAAAGTGGAAACATTTACATCCCTTGATTTTGAATAACAAAAGGAGGAAGCTGTCGATAATACTAATAAAAAAATGTAAAAGAACATGCATTATCCTAGAATATTTAGCAAGTAGAATCGATAAATATTTCGTAGCATTGTCGTTTTGATAATAATTTTTTTTACCCTCTGTTTGCCTTCATCCTCCTTAACGAAAGAGCAATACTCATTCGCCAAAGAATACCTTTCATTCAACATTGCGTTAATTGCAAGGTTCAAATACAATTGATTGTTCACCTTTTTTATATCTACATACGTTTTAGTAAAATTACAAAAGTACTTAATGATATCATTTGTCGACTTGATAAAATTCTCTTTCCGCTCGATATTTTTTGCATGACTCATTGATTCTTCGAGGACCCTATAAACTGCCGTTACCTCTTTACTAAAAAATATCTTACTTTTTAATGCAAACCAGAGCCATGTTGGATAGTCGCCCATAGCCCATTGTTTGTCCTGAGGCCTGACTTCTGCAATATACCGTGTATATAGTTCTTTACGAAAAACCGTTGTTAGCGTCGGAATAACATTGCCTTCAATTAGCTCTGTAAACCGAGTAGCGGGGCCTCCCCAAATCATGCCCAATTTGCCATTTCTTTGATTATATTTTTTCGCCCTAGAATAGCATACTCCTATTTCCAAATCACTTTCGAGAAGCGCTATTTGATGCTCCAGCTTCTTTCTATCAGTCCAATAATCATCCCCCTCACATATCGCCAAATACTTTCCCTGCGCTACAGATAGCATGAAGGATGCAATTATGGTTCGGATTCCCTTGGAATACTGATTCTCCGATTGTAGAATCGGCTTTACAATCCCAGGGAATTTACGCTCATATTCTCTTATGATATCCGAGGTTCCATCCGTCGATGCATCATCATATACAATAATCTCAAAAGGGTATCTAGTCTGTTGGTTAAGAATTCCATCAAGGCATTGGGCAATATACGATCGATGATTGTATGTAATGCATAAAACGCTAACAAGTGGAGTGGCTGCCATTTATATTCCTTTCCATGTGTTACTAATACCTGCGTTAGTATGTATGCAAGACCCATTGGAGATGCCTATAAATAGGGGACTTTATGAATTTTGATGTCACCTTACTAACGAAGGTTTTAGTAATTTCACCCCATGAGCGCGCCTTGTCAGCACGAGCAATCACAAAGGTCAGATCGGGATATCTACCACTATCCTTTCATTTAATACATAATCCATCTCATTATTCTGAACGCTTACCATGTTTTACTCATCATTAATAATAATTATCCTCAGTTCCCCATAATCCTTGGAAAAACTGTTTTTCCTTTTCCTTTTTATAGTCAATAAGGTACTCCCTATAATTAAACTTAGGAATATAACCGAGATCTCCTTGAGTCTTTTTAATATCAAGAACGAATTGTGGCGAACTAGGTTTTTCTACATTATAAGAAATTACTGATTTTTTCCTGGTAGGAGAGAAAACATCGACGATCCCCCTAACCTGTTCTTCCATACTAACGCCAACTCCCCTCCCCACATTATAAAGGCCTCCGTCACATTCTGCTTCAATAGATCTTTGAACAATTTGCGTAAAATCCTTAACATATACAATTTCCTTTGATGACTTTGGGTCACCCCATATCTCAATAGGCTCACCCTTCATCGCCTTATCCATTATCAACCTAAATCCCATCCACTTTTTTATTCCATTGACATAATAAAAAGGATTTGGATGATAGGCATATATTGTTGGTAGTCTAAGAATAAACCGTTTAATCCCATATTGATAGTAATAGTGTTCTATCATATTTACGGCAGCATTTTTTGATATAGAGTACATACTATGATCACCTACTTCCGGATTTCTTCTCTCTACATCTGGAAGGATTGGTTCAGTAGTACCAAATAAATACAATATATCTGCGATTGATTGGCTAAATACCAGTCTTTTGCAACCAATTCTGTTTGCATATTCAAGGATGTTATACGTTCCTAAAATTATTGATCTTAGATAATCCTTTGGCATATAACCATCCATATGAGCAGGCATAGTTCCCGCAAAATGAATAATAGAATCAACATTTGTAGGCAATTTTTTTAGTCCTTCATCATCAACAATATCCAACGATAAATATTCAATATTATTATTATGGAAAAAACTATTATCTGACCTTCTTTTACCAATAGCAAAAACATCATACCCATTCTCTTTCAAATCAATAGCAGTATAAGCACCAAGTGTACCGGTTGCACCAAACAATACAATCTTCTTCATAAACACTCCTTGCAATGGGTAAAATAAGTATTACTATTTATAAATTACTAACTACGCCATCACATCGCCATTAGCTAAAAGAGACCGATTGTGATATTTACTTCTAATTTATTTTCCAGCTTATTCAGCCCGTATAACCTTACTTGCTAGATTAGTTCATAGTCTGTTAACATTTCATTAACACGCTCGGGGGAATTGAACATAAGGACGTCAAGTAATGATAACCCAGGCACAAATTCGCTTACTCCTTGATCATAACTAGCGATATTTGTCTTCAGGAAATGGAGAATGATTCTATGAGAAGCGAACTCCTCTTTATCGTAAAGCGACTGCCCGCCGATCGCGTTATAATACTCGGTGGCTCCAAGAGTCTCACAGATGCTTATCACCCTATCCTTGCCCCTAAGACCACTACCGAGATTCAACGAGGATGAAATCAGCAATTCCGTCTTTATTCCAAGGTAATCAAGGATTACTTTAAAACTATTTGATATGAATCTTGATAGATTCCGTGACTCGAAACAGATCATCTCCTCGACGAGCGCCTTGACCTGCTGAAAATAGGAGGCTTTCGCGTAATTGGTCTGTATCGTCTTCATCAGCCTTGTAAAATCATCCCCAATCTCTATTTCGTTAATCAACTTATAGGAACTAGCGCCAAATAAAGATATTGTAAATAGTTTCTTTTCTCCCGATATGAGGAGATTATTTCGATTTATCCATCCGCCCTTGATATACGTAACATCATCGTAAACTACATACTTATCGACGGCCTTCATGAGTTGCCAATATCCTATGTATGGAAGGAAATATGGCTGCATTATCCCGAGTTTCACCTCTTCACACCTTCGATGACTCTCTCTACGTCTTCATCGCTAAGGCCAGCTGACATGGGAAGACATATCACAGAGTCTGCTAGCTTGTTGGCCATGGGGAGCTTATCTGGGGCAGCCGACTCGAGGCTTCGGTATGGCGAGAAGGTACTAATGAGCGGATAGAAATAGCGCCTCCCATATATATTTTTCTCCTTGAGTCTCGAATAAAGATCGTCGCGACTTATGCCATATTCATTGCTATCCACAAATATAGGGAAATAAGAATAATTATGCCTAACGTGTTCTATCTCATCGATATATCGGATCCCAGGGACGTCACGGAGCCCCTCTCGATATCTTCGGGCAGTCCCCTGCCGTGACGCGATGGCATCATCAACCTTTTTTAGATTCAACAATCCATATGCTGCGCGTATCTCGTCCATTTTCGAGTTAATGCCTGGGGCTACGACCGTGATTTCATCGACAAACCCGAAGTTCTTTAGGTGATCAATTCTCTGCTTATCTTCCGCCGAATGGCAGATAAGAGCGCCGCCCTCTATCGTATTATACACCTTCGTCGCATGGAAGCTCAGGGTTGACATGTCTCCATATTCAAGAATAGACCTTCCATTGATCTGTACACCGAACGCATGAGCGGCATCATATATTACTTTTAAGCCATAGGTATCTGCAATCTTCATTACTTTTCCAACATCGCAGGGATTTCCATAAACATGCACGGGCAAGATCGCCGATGTCTTGGTCGTAATAGCAGCTTCAATCTTGTCCGGATCAATGTTGCCTGTCAGGGGATCTACATCAACGAAGACCGGCTTTATACCATTCCACCACAAAGCGTGTGTCGTGGCAACGAAGCTATAGGGCGTAGTAATGACCTCGCCAGTAATCCTTAGGGATTGAAGCGCGGTAATAAGAGGGAGCGTGCCATTGGTGAACAAGCTAAGATGAAGGACATCTAAGTATTCACAAAGGGCTTTCTCCAATCTCTGATGGTATTCGCCGTTATTTGTTAGCCGTTTTTTTTTCCAAATATCCTCCAGGTAGGGAATAAACTCTTCAAGTGGCGGTAATAAGGGTGAAGTCACCATAATCGGTTTGTCGCTCATTCCTTCATTCCTTTCATAGCGTTCAACAAATACATATAGCTTTCCATTCTGAAAATGGCTGAAATGCCTATATAAATCATAGCGCCAAATACTATCTGTAATAATAGCTTAACCATGTCGGGTATTGATAGCAACCCGAACAGGTAAACGCAGGCTCCCATCAGTATGGATAAAATTACCGGTGGCAGAAGATCGCCAATTTGCTCCGCATATGAGTAGCTTAGTAGCCTTTTATTAGGAAAAGCATTGACAAATGTGGCGATTACTCCACTGACCATCTGGCCTATGGCCATCGCATAGATTCCGTGGTGTAAGGTTGCGCAAAGAATTACTACAACCATTGTTTTTTTAATGATCTCCAACTTGAGAAAAATATCACTCCTACCTACAGCATTGATTGCCGTGAGATTCGCGGTATGAATCGGATAAAGCGCATAACTAATACAAGCTAATTGTAGAAATGGTACGCATGGTAGCCACTTATCCGTCAACAGGACTGACACCATGGGCTTTGCCACGGCAGCGAGCCCAACCATAAGTGGCATAAGGATACACGAACTGCTTTTCATTGAGCGTCGCATTAGGCGCTTGACCGAGACAATGTCATTCTGTCGAGAAGCAAGCGCTGGGAGCATAACGCTCTGAATCGATCCGTCTATGTTAGATCCTATTACTGCGGGAAATTGTTGGCCTCGGTTGAAATATCCAAGGCTCACGGTATCATAGAACTTGCCTATTACAAGGCCGTAGATATTTGTAAAAAATGTATTGAGAAGCCCGGACGCAAGAAGTTTCCATCCGAACGAGAAAAGCCTACCTACTCTCTCGAGAGAGAAAGCTAATATTGGACGCCATTTGATCGTGAACCAGAGTATAACAGTTATGATGATATTGCTTATCAACTGCTGAGCAACTAGAGCCCAGACCCCAAAGCCTTTATATGCAAGGATAACCCCAATAACCCCTGATCCAAGAACTCCGCCAAGGCTACTAAAAAAGTAGCGTTTGAATTCCATCGTTCGAGAAACCATAGCCATTTGAACGCTGTTTACCGCTCCCAAAAAAAGAGTTATGGAGAGGACTCGGATTATAGGCACGAGAACAGGAGTATTGTAAAAGAGAGAAATCGTGGGGGCACAAAAAAATAGGACTAAGTATAATAAAGCTGCGATAAGAAGTGAAAGATAGAATACTGACGAAAAGTCTATTTCATCGGCATCTTTTTTCTGAATTAAAGATGTATTAAGCCCACTATGAACAAAGACAGTCGCTAAAGCAATAAATATTGTAATTAGTGAGATTGTTCCATATTCCTTCGGGGATAGAAGTCTCGCCAAAATAATAGCGAGGATAAACTGTATTCCCTGTACGCCACCCCGTTCCAGAAGTTTCCATGCTAAGGAATTTATTATGCTCTTCTTCTGTATAGGTTCCATTTAGCTTGTTTCTCTTATTCCTTTTCTGGACGTTTAATTTCGCAACTGGGCTCTTGCGGCCGAAGTACCTCATCTCCATCGCCCGGTACTTTTCCTCGGCCCAGCTGAGCTTCTTCGATATTTCCTCGATGGTCCGATCGCGCGCGATGAGCATCGCCTTGAGGCTTCTATATCGTTAGGGAGATCCTCGATCGTGCTTGCCATAGCGAAATTCTACCATGGCGATCGCGGAAGATAAATTCAAAATCATCCCGCGATCGCGTAATCGACGCGTTTGTGCTCGCTCCAAACGTCTATCCCGCGCAAGAGCAGCCGGATATTCTGCCTGGTCATCTCGTCCAGATCATCGCCCGCCTCCGGCCATGGAAAGGAATCCAGCTCGAGTCGCTTCTGCCAGAGGCAGAATCCATTCGCGTCCCAATACAGAATCTTGACGACACGCCGAGTCTTGCCGCAGAAGACGTAATAGCTGCCGTCGAAGGGGCCTTCCGATCTGAGCTCTTGGATAATGGCGCACAATCCATTGATCTGCTTCCGCATATCAGTGAACCCAAGCCGAACGAATATCCTCTTGTCCCTGGCGATGACCATAGTGCCTCCTATGGCTTCATGGTCGGGCTTCCCTTCAATTAGTTCAACTTGGGGAGAATTGAACGCTTAGGAATCGCGCAACAATAACATGGGGACCGTATCTTTATCATCAAGGCCAATGAATCTTTGAAAGGTCCTTCTATCGTTTAGTTGAAACTCCATCGCATCCTGATTTCCCGGAGAGTTGTAGCTAGGATCTCATAAATCGCTTTGTAGAATAACAATAGACGTTGACAGCCTCTCCTTAGCTAGTT
>DBTU01000011.1:2456-55136 GCA_002307215.1 Lachnoclostridium sp. UBA1308 | reverse complement strand
GGGAAAAAGTGATTTCCATATAGAAGTATTTGCATTCGTCGGTACTTTGGCTCTGTCCTTTAGAGCTTTATGTACCGCTACGTAATGCAACTTAGCGAAAGCGGCTCCTATATGGAAACATTTCTTTCCCGGTCTTGTCACTATCCTTGCTAGGCTGAACTGTAAGTATTACATAAGAAAAGAGCAGCTATCAAACCGAATATTCGGGTTGGTAACTGCTCATGATAATTAATAACAAAATAAATTTATGAAATCGCTAATTATGTCATATCAATAACTTTAAATTTCGGCAATGATTTTTCCGGTATCACTGATGTCATAACCGCCGATTCCGAGCAACTCTGATTTAAAAAAGGCTGAGTTAAGGATTTCAAGCACGGCACCAAGGGTTGATTCATGTATAACATCTTTTGGAATAATTAAATCAAGACGTTCCTTCTGAATAGGAACAAAATCAATGTTTTCTACTTGGTGGGATGTTTTTTCGTTGCCTACCGATACATCGGCATCCCCTCTGGCAACTGCACTTGCAACTGAAATGTGAGAAAATTCATTATTGTGATATCCGACAATGCTTTGCTTGCTGACACCATGTAACTTTATTGATTCATCTATTAATACACGAACCCCACAACCCAATTCACGGTTGATCATGGTTATATTAGGCTTTGCAAGATCTTCCCAAGCTAAGATGCCTTTTGGATTACCCTTTGCTACATAAAACCCCTGCATCCGGTAAGCTAAATTAACAACATAGCAGGAAAAGCCGGGTAAGAGACTGTGCAAGTAAGGAAGATTGTACGAATTGGTCTGCGCATCCCATAAGTGAGCGGAGGCTATAGAAACATTACCTTTATATAATTCAACCAGACCGTTATAGCTTCCGGTATAAGACCGTAGGGCTTTCAAATTATATGGGGGACGTTCCAGATAGCTTGCAAGAATATCTAGGAGCATGTCCTGGCCGCATATGATCAGGTTATTAAAACTACTAGAGGCATTAGCGGAAATTTTATGCGAGTAATCAGACTTTGAGGAACTCGCTACGGATGGCGGTATATTATAGGAGCCAACCAATATTCCGGAATTATTGCCAAATGTTTGGCTTGTACCGGATCTACTCTTGGCTTTATATAATTCAATATCCTGATAATCAATCCTTAGCTTGTGGCCAACCCGATAGGACGGTATTTGATTACGCTTTATTAAATCATATACTGTGTTTTTTGAGATTCCGAGTAGTTCTGCAACCTCTTGCACAGATAAAGATTCATTGTTTGGCATAAAAACCTCCTTGTTATATGATTTTAATCACACTTTGTTACACGTTTTTTATTATATAACTTTTTATTGGTTTAGGCAACATCTTTTCCTACAAAAGGGTACCGCTGATAAGGAATCTTGCCGCGATAATAATAAATACAAATATTCATTTCATGAAATTGTCTCATAATTTATGAAAAAATGATTAATTTTTAATTTTATTCTGGAATAAAAATGAAAGAAGTGTACAAATCACTACGAATGCCAAATCGACAAGCGTATAACTTGTTATGTAAAATGCTAATAAAACGTTACAAAACGTTACATAATTGTACGAAACAGAAAAATTTAATTTTATTGTTTTAAATATTGTAATCAAAAAGCCTCTATGCTATAATCCATTTAACCAAACAGACACAAAAGGAAACAAAATGTAACAAACCATACAATTTTGCGTCATTGGTAAAAATCAATTAAACAAGGAGGATTTAGATGAGACAGGTTGCTATTTACGGAAAAGGCGGAATCGGAAAATCAACTACGACCCAGAACTTAACGGCCGGACTGGCTGAAATGGGGAAAAAGATCATGATTGTTGGCTGCGATCCGAAAGCTGATTCAACAAGACTGGTACTGGGAGGCTTGGCACAAAAAACAGTACTTGATACTCTCCGCGAAGAGGGTGAAGACATCGACTTGGAATACATATTAAAAACCGGTTACGGCGGTATCAAGGGTGTTGAGTCGGGTGGCCCCGAACCCGGTGTTGGTTGTGCGGGTCGTGGAATCATAACTTCAATTAATTTATTGGAGCAATTGGGTGCCTACACGGATGACCTTGATTATGTTTTTTACGATGTACTGGGTGATGTTGTATGCGGGGGCTTTGCAATGCCGATCAGAGAGGGCAAGGCGCGGGAGATTTATATTGTATGTTCCGGTGAAATGATGGCTCTCTATGCAGCTAACAATATCGCAAAAGGTATTCAAAAGTATGCAAATACCGGCGGCGTAAGACTTGGTGGTTTAATCTGCAATTCAAGAAATGTTGACGGAGAAGCTGATCTTGTTAGGGCTGTTGCGAAAGAATTAGGAACACAAATGATTCATTTTGTACCAAGAGATAACGCAGTACAAAGAGCAGAAATCAATAAGAAAACCGTTATCGAATTCAGTCCTGAGGTTCCGCAGGCAGATGAATACAGACAGCTGGCACAAAAAATTGATGGAAATGATATGTTCGTAGTTCCGCAGCCACTGGCAATTGATAAGTTGGAAGCAATATTAATGGAGCATGGTTTAATGGATTAATTAAGAAAGGGGTAATTACTATGTTATTAATACGATCAATTATCAGACCTGAGAAGGTTGGAGTTGTACTGCAGGAACTATTGGCAGAAGGCTATCCGGCGGTAACAAAAATGGATGTTTACGGAAGAGGTAAACAAAAGGGTGTAAAGGTTGGCAATGTATACTACGATGAAATCCCCAAGGAAATGCTTCTTATGGTCGTAAATGATGAAGATAAAGACAATGTCATTCGTATCATAATGAGATATGCAAGAACGGGTGAAAAAGGAGCCTTTGGTGATGGAAGAATCTTTGTCAGTCCGGTAGAAGAAGCATATACAATCAGTAATAAAAAAGCAGGACTGTAAAGCTAGAAAAGGGAGGTAACTATGAAGGAAGTAATGGCAATTGTCCGGCAAAACAAAGTAAATATTACAAAGAATGCTTTGGAAAAAGCAGATTTTCCGGCTTTCACCTGCAGAAAGGTTTTAGGACGAGGAAAACAGGCAGGCCAGGAAATGTTGATTCAGCCGAACTTTAAAACAAGTGAAGAAACAGTGCAGTTCTATGGGCAGATTTCTCATACTCAGAATCTTATTCCAAAACGGGTTTTTACATTAGTTGTAAGAGATGATGAGGTGCAGAAGGCGGTGAATGCAATCATGGAAGTGAATTCAACCGGAAACACCGGAGACGGTAAAATCTTTGTGCTACCTATTTCGGAGGCAATTCGTGTTCGAGATGGGAAGGAACAGATGGATTCTGAATCATATTAAACTAATTACAAGAGTGCCCGAAAATGCATAATGGGAGGAAGTATATGGTACTAATTCGAGCAATTGTCAGACCCGAGAAAGTAGACACAATACTTTTTGAATTAGTTGCAGCGGGTTTTCCGGCAGTGACTAAGATTGATGTATATGGTAGGGGTAAGCAAAAGGGAATTAAGGTTGGAAACGTATCATATGACGAAATCCCAAAAGTAATGCTAATGATGGCAGTGGATGAAAAGGATAAGGATTTTATTGTTTCCGCTATATTAAGATATGGACATACCGGGGTGACAGGTACCTTCGGTGATGGAAGAATATTTATTAGTCCGATTCTGGAATCCTTAATCATTAGTGAAGGAAAATAAATAAAGGAGGTAATGATGATATGCCAATGACATTATTAAAATGTGACGAATCAATACCGGAACGGAAAAGGCATGTATACATTAAGGAAGATGGAGAAGATACCACACAATTTCTTCCTGCATCCAATGTCCCTACGATCCCGGGTTCCCTATCAGAACGAGGCTGTAGCTATTGCGGAGCTAAGCTGGTTATCGGAGGTGTGCTGAAGGACACGATTCAGATGATTCACGGACCGGTGGGATGTGCTTATAATACCTGGCACACGAAGAGATATCCGAGTGACAATGATAATTTCCAACTGAAATATGCCTGGTCCTCAGATATGAAGGAATCGAATGTCGTATTTGGCGGAGAAGGTAAGCTACGAAAGAGTATTATGGAAGCTTTCAAGGAATTTCCGGAGTCTAAAAGAATGTTTATTTATACCACCTGCGCAACAGCTTTAATCGGTGATGATCTAAAAGGTGTAGTAAAAAAGGTGGAAGGTGAACTTGGAGACGTTGATATATTCACTGTGGAATGCCCGGGATTTGCCGGAGTTAGTCAGTCAAAGGGACATCATGTTCTCAATATTGACTGGGTTAACAATAAGGTTGGAACCTACGAGCAGAAGATTACAAGCCCTTATACGGTCAATGTAATCGGTGATTATAACATTCAGGGTGACAGTCAGGTGCTTTCCAGATACATGGAGGAAATGGGAATTCAGGTAGTATGTCATTTCACCGGCAATGCGACCTATGATGAATGTCGTTCCATGCATCAGGCGAAGCTTAGTATTACTAACTGTGCACGTTCCGCAGGTTACATAGCAAATGAATTATACAAACAATACGGAATCCCTCGCATGGATGTTGATACCTGGGGCTTCACCTATGTAACTGAAAGCTTAAAGAAAATCGCTGCTTTCTTCGGTATTGAAGACAAAGCACAGGCATTAATCGACAGAGAGACAGAAAAGTACAAGGATACACTTGATTGGTATAAGGAGAGATTAAAAGGTAAAAAGGTTGCAATCTGGACCGGTGGACCAAGATTATGGCATTGGACAAAAGCGCTGGAAGATGATCTGGGAATGGAGGTTGTTGCAATGTCCTCCAAATTCGGTCATCAGGAAGACTTTGAAAAAGTTATTGCCAGAGGTCGAAAGGGTGCCATATACGTTGATGACGGTAATGAGCTTGAGTTTTTTGAAGTCATAGATATGGTAAAACCGGATCTTATCTTTACAGGCCCCAGAGTAGGAGAACTGGTAAAGAAGGTTCACATACCCTATATCAATGGTCATGCATACCATAATGGACCATACATGGGCTTTGAAGGTGCAGTAAATATGGCAAGAGACCTTTATAATGCAATTTATTCTCCGATGTTTAAACTGGCCGGTGTTAATATCAAGGAGTTAATGCGAAAATAAAAAGCTATTTTCACACTTGGAAGTTTGAGCCTGCGTAATCCTCGGCGCAAACTTATATGCGCAGAAAGCATGCGCAGGAATGGAGAAAAATATGGAAGATAAAGTTCAGGCTGTATATAATTATATCGTGGAAAGATGCTTGTGGCAGTTTTTTTCAAGAAATTGGGACAGAGAGCGTAATATCAAAGGCATTATGAAGGATGTGGCGTTGCTGTATTCCGGTAAAGAAGTGTCCAAGGAAACTAGTGATGAAAAATGCTATTATGCAGATGCAAAGATTTTGCTAGAACAGATATTGGATAAATTCACATGGTTTGAAGAACTGAACAGTAAGGACGTATTTGAACTGACAGATAAAGTCATCGATAAACTGATGTATCTTGCAGTTACAAATTCATTAAATGTTGAACGAACGGTAGAGTACTACTAAACGAAAGGAGGCAAATTTATGTCAGTTGAAATTATAGCAAAAAAAAGAAACGGTATCATTAATCCTATTTTTAATTGCCAACCTTGCGGAGCACAATTTGCAGTAATCGGCATCAAGGATTGTATCGGACTTGTACATGGCGGGCAGGGATGTTGCACTTTTGTAAGATTAATGTTTGCTCAGCATTTTAAGGAGAATTTTGATTTGGCATCTTCCTCATTGCATGAGGATGCAGCGGTATTTGGTGCAATGGACAAGGCGATTGAAGGCTGTAAGGTATTGGCGGTTCGCTATCCCAATTTGAAGGTAATCCCAATGATTACCACCTGTTCTACAGAAACCATTGGTGATGATATGGAATCTGTACAAGTAAGAGTCGAGGAATATCTGAAGAAGGAATTTCCCGATCGTGATATCAAGGTCTTTCCTATTCATACACCAAGCTATGCCGGAAGTCAGGTTCAAGGTTATGATATTGCGGTATTAACCCTGGTGAAGCAATTGGCGGTCCAAGGAACTCCGAATGGAAAGCTGAATGTGTTTACCGGTTGGATCAATCCCGGAGATGTGAACGAACTCAAATACATATTATCAGAGATGGGAATTGACACAAACATATTACTCGATACCTCCAACTTTGATGCTCCGATGCTTCCGGACAAATCCGGTTTTGCTTGTGGAAATACAACGGTTGAGGACTTTGTTGACAGTGCCAATGGAATAGGGAGTATAGCCCTTTATAAATATGAAGGAGGCTCAGCTGCTGAATATCTGGATACTAAATTCAAGGTTCCGGCAGTCGTTGGAATTACTCCGATTGGTATTGCTAATACCGACCGATTTGTTCAACAGATTGCAAAAATGGCAGGCAAGGAGATCCCTGATTCGCTGGTGATAGAGAGAGGGCGTGCGCTAGATGCCATCGTAGATCTTGGACATATGTTTTTGGCTGACAAAAAGGTTGCTATTTACGGTGATCCTGATCTTGTTATCGGACTAGCGGAATTCTGTATTGAGCTCGGAATGAAACCAATTTTAGTACTTTTCGGTGATGATCTTGGAGGCTATAAGAAGGATGAACGCGTTCTTGCCTTACAAGAAAAAGTAAATTTCGATATGGAAGTTGTATGCAATGCCGATCTATGGGAACTGGAAAGTCGTCTTAAGGAGAAGAAGATTGAACTTGATCTTATTCTGGGCCACTCTAAGGGACGTTATGTTTCTATCGATTATCAGATTCCTATGGTACGTGTAGGATTCCCTACTTTTGATAGAGCCGGTCTATGGAAATATCCTGTAATTGGTTATAAGGGAGCTGAATGGCTCGCTGAACAGATGGCAAATGCATTATTTGCTGATATGGAATTTAAGAAAGATAAAGAATGGAAGCTTAATGTCTGGTAAAAGTTAGTTAAGCAGAAGCAAAGTAATGGATAACCCAATGAAAGGTGTAATAATTAATTGGGTTATCCGTAAGTTGAAACAAGTCAGATAAGGAGGCGCAGTCAATGAGTATTGAAGAGAATGTTGTATTTTCGGGGAAGCTTAGCACATTATATCAAATGGCGAAAGAAGGTAAGATTAAAACCACCTTACAGGGAAGCCACACAAGAGCGTGCAAATTCTGGACTGCAATGAAAATACTGAGCGGCCTTCATAATACGATAGTCATAGCGCATGGCCCGAGCGGATGTGCTTATGGAGTAAAAAAAGCCTATAAGCTGACAAACAGTCGAAATAGCGGGTCGCCTTATGAGGCAGTTCTGACTACAAATATTGAAATGAAAAATATTGTTTACGGCGGCGAAAAAGAGCTTGTCGGAGCCATTAAGGAAATAGAGAAAAAATATAATCCGGATATCATTGTGATAGCAACGAGCTGTGCAACCGGTATAATCGGGGACAATGTAGATGACATAATTAACAGCATTTCAGACAGCGTGTCGGCAGAGATGTTAGTGATTCATTGTGAGGGGTTTTCCGGTGAATACCGCAGCGGCTTTGATCTGGTTTTTCGGCAACTGGTTAAATTAATGAATCCTCCCACACCCGAAGTGAAAGAAAGGCTAAAACACAGTGTAAATATTGTCGGAGGAAAGATGGGGCCGGAACGTACTGAGGTGGATACTGATGTCAAGGAGCTGGTTCGATTAGTGGAAGGTATGGGAGCAAAGGTGCATTCGATCATTGCAGCTGATTGCAGTCTGAAGGAATTGAAGGAGGCACCCAGTGTTGCAGTGAATTGTGCTTTATGCATGGATATCGGTTACGCGTTAGGAAAGGAAATGGAAGAGGTATTTCGGACTCCGATGAATTCGACAATTTTACCGTATGGAATCAAAGCTACGGAGAGTTGGTTGCTACAGGCAGCAAAATATCTGCACATGGAGGAAGAAGCAAAAGCCTTTATGGCTGAGGAATATGAGTCGGTCAGGGTTGAATATGAAGCCTCTAAGAAAAAGCTTGAAGGTAAAATAGGTTTAATTGAAGGACACGATGCAGTGAAATCATTATCAATCGCTCATATGCTGGAGAAAGATTTTGGGATGAGACCAATTATCTATAATTTCCATCCGTGGAGCACTGAGGCCAGAGAAACCAGTATTGATTATCTTTTGGAAGCAAAGATGGATCCCGAGATATTAATTACAAAGGGAACACTTGCTTTTGGCAAATACGAATCCATGAAACAGACAGAAGAGGAGCTTTTAGAATTTCTGGGAGGAATTGATGAAAACTGTGTCGTATATTTCGGTTCCTCCTTAAGCTTTCCGAATATTCCATTAGTGGATCTGAATGCAATCTTGAACAGACCTCGGTTTGGTTACCGTGGTGCTCTGAAAGTAGCTGAATGCATTAATAAAAGTTTTGATTATTCTTACAGACCGCGAAGTACATTAGCAAAGAAGATGGTATTTCCCGAGAAGTCCGGACTTACCTCACTCTCTTCCTTGACTCAGAAGTTAAGTCAGGATATGCCGGATTGTACGATGTATGGAAAAGGAGGGGGTAGAGGAAGATGCTTGAACAGTTAAATTGGAAACATAATAATTTTAGCAAAGATCCTCTTCTTAGCTGTGCGTTAGAAGGTGTTACAAATGTTCTTGCAGGAATCAAGGATGTCTGCATTGTCATCCACTCTCCGCAGGGCTGTGCGGCAACCGTAAACAGTTCCTATGATCAGCATGAAGTGGATTTTACAAACAGAAAACTAGCTTGCACCAGATTGTTTGAGAGGGATATTATCCTTGGGGCAACGCAGAAGTTAGAAGATATGATAAAACAGGCAGATGCGACCTATCAGTCAAAGATAATATTTGTGGTAGGAACTTGTGCAGCGGATATTATCGGAGAAGACATCGAAGCGGTATGCCGGATGCTACAGCCAGATATGAAAGCTCGGTTAATCCCAATACAGGCAGGGGGTTTTCGCGGAAACAGTTACGAAGGGATAGGGATGGGACTTGCGGCGCTTATCCCAATCATTAAACCTTCTCACATGAAGATTAATAACAGCGTCAATCTGATTTCTGTGCAGGCCAACTGCAATCCGACCTGGTGGGCGGATCTGGAATGGGTGAAGGAGACGTTAGAGAAATTGGATGTTTATATACAGACTGTTTTTACCCATGAGACTGAAATTTCGCAGATTGAGGAAGCCGGTGTTGCGGGTGCCAATATTTTACTTAGTCACGAAGGCTCTTTTGCTTTTTCGAAAAATCTGGAGGAACTGCATAAAATTCCATTATTGTTATCGGATTTGCCGTTTCCGGTCGGTTTCATTAACACGGCCAGATGGCTAAAAAGATTAGGAGAACACTTTCACAAAGAGCAAGAAGTTGAAGAACTTATACATAGAGAAGAAAAGCGTATTACTGATATTCTTCGTAAGAGAGCGCTCATGATGATACCCAGATATCGCAACTGCAGAATTGCTTTATCTGCGGATTCAACAATCGGGATTAGCATTGTGCGAATGTTATTTGAGGAGTTAGAGATGATACCGGAGCTTCTGATTTTTAAGCACTGTCCGGAATCGGCAAGAAGAATATTGGAGGAAGAACTAAGCTCGATGAAGCTGTCACCCAAAGTTGTATGGGAAGCGGACGGATATCAAATAAAAAAGGCGCTGGAAAGCGTTACAGTAGATATGATAATAGGCTCCTCGTGGGAAAAATATATCGGTGAGGAACTAGGTATTAAAGTTATAGTAGATGCTTTCGAACCTTCCAATCGGGAAGTGTATGTCAATGAATCCTATTTTGGGTATGATGGGATGTTACATCTTCTGCAGGTGTTTGCCAATGACTGGGAGAGAGCCTTCCGGTCAAAGCATATTTCTTTTGAAAAATATACCGCAAAATGTGGTGAATAGGAGGTTACTACTATGGAACAGGAAGTGAAAAATTGCAGGGAAGAATATAAGATGGCGCCTCATTATATCTTCCATGACGAGGTAATGAGGGAAAAAACGAAAAATCATCCCTGTTATAATGGGTGCAACCATGAAAATGCCAGAATACATTTACCGGTTGCTCCAAACTGTAATATCCAATGTAACTATTGTGTCAGAAAATTTGATTGCGTCAATGAAAGTCGTCCGGGTGTGACAACCAGCATATTAACACCAAACGAAGCCTTTGACAGATTTGTACAAATGAAAAAGGAGATTCCAAAGCTGTCAGTAGTCGGAATAGCAGGTCCCGGAGATGCCTTAGCGGATTTTGAGAATACGAAGAAGACAGTACAACTAATTAGAGCCTATGATCCGGACATGACTTTCTGCCTTTCAACCAATGGTTTAATGCTCCCTGTGTACGCGGAGGAAATAATAGAGCTTGGGATCAGTCATATTACGGTAACGGTTAATGCGGTTGATCCTGTGATCTCTGCAAGAATATATAAATACATAAGGTATGAAGGCCTAGAATTTAAGGGTGAAATGGCTGGTAGGATTCTGCTTCGTAATCAGCTGGCCGGACTTCGTATATTAGCAAGTAAGGGAATTATATGTAAAGTAAATATCGTTACTCTTAAGGGCATTAATGATTTTCATATACCTGAAGTTGTAAAAACAATGAAAGATATTGGATGCTACATCATCAATATTATGCCATTTATTCCGGTGGAAGGAAGCGGTTTTGAGAATTTGCCCAAGGTAACAGTGGGAGAGGTCAATAAGTTGCGTGAGGAATGCAGCGAGATAATGTTTCAAATGTATCATTGCAAACAGTGCAGGGCGGATGCGGTCGGAACTTTATAACAATTCTTTCTTTTTGGTTCCTATATGGGAGGTTTGCCATGGATAAATGCATCAATCTGATTGACCATACGATTAACAGCATATTAACAGAGCGGCAAGATGCATTTTTGGATTATAAATTATTTGACATCTTAAAAAAATACGGAGTATCAACAGTTGATCTATCTGTTAACTCTGTTAAGAGCATTTTGCGTCCGGTAAAATCGTTAACAATCAGGATGGAGATAGATGCCTGTCGAATACCGGTGAGAGATTTGGAACAATACTACACGCCGAGTATTAACGCTGTTATTCTGAGATGGAGAAATGGCGATGAGTTATCTGCCTTAAAGGAATGCCTTGAATTTGCAAGATACAAAATGAAACAGGTATATTTGAAAATAATAAACACTTCTACACTGACACACGGAGATTTTGAAGAATATGGAATATTAGTAAAAGAATATGGTGTATCTGGATTTATTCTCTGCGACATAGAAAGTAGACTGGATCCGTATACGGTGATTGATTACGTGAATTTTGCTAAAGATATCATAAGCTGCAAGATTGAATTTTGTGCCGGTAACGGGTGTGGTCTTGCGACAGCGAATTCACTTGCGGCGATACGCTGTGGCATTGTTGATATTCATACAGTTGTGGGTGGAGCCAACCTGACAGAAGGTGCCGCCATGGAAGAAATTATTCTCACTTGCAAGTATTTTCAAATGGCTGAGGTTTGCGAGCGAACGCCGGATCTTGCCAAGGACAGCAGAAGAATTCTTCAAAGCATGCAGCTTAAAGTGCCGGTGGATAAAGCAATCATAGGAAATGGTATATTCTCCCATGAGTCCGGAATTCATGTGGATGGTATTATGAAAAATCCTAAGTTGTATGAAGTAATCAGTCCGGAGGATGTCGGAGTGAAGAGAAAGATTGTCATTGGAAAGCATTCGGGAAAAGCTTCCATCAGGATGAGGTATCAACAGATGGGACTGAAGCTTACAGAGGAAGAGGTGGCTGCTCTTACGGATAGAATTAAGCAGCTGGCGCTAAGTCAGAACGCCTCATTATCCTATAAACAGCTGATTGCTTTATATACCTTAAATGTTAACATTAACCGGAATAAGGAGGTAGATACAGATGAGAACATTACAACAATTTGATTTGGTGGATACTACCCTTAGGGATGGAGAACAGACGGCCGGCATTGTGTTTAGTGCAGAGGAAAAGCTAAACATTGTGAGAACACTTTCTGATATGGGAATTCACTGGATAGAAGCCGGTATTCCTGCTATGGGTGAAATGGAGCAACGCTTACTTAAGGAAATGCTTGGCATGAAGTTGAACACAAATTTAATTGCATGGAACAGAGCTGTGATTGAGGATGTTGATTCATCCATGCGATGCGGATTTTCCTATATTCATGTGTCTGTTCCGGTATCTGATTTCAATATACAGTATAAGTTAAAAAGAGATCGTGCATGGGTTTTATCAAGGCTTGAGCAAACTTTACAATACGTAAAAGCAAACGGTGGGGTCATTCTTTTAGGTGCTGAAGATGCCTCAAGAGCGGATAAGGAATTCTTTCTCCGGATTGCAGAATTGGGTTATCAATATAATGCAATTCGCATCAGATATGCTGATACGGTAGGATGCCTGAATCCATTTCGTGCCAAGGAAGAGTTTGATTATCTGGTAAAACGATGCGCTCTGCCGATTGAATTTCATGGTCATAATGATTTTGGAATGGCTATGGCAAATAGTGTTGCAGCTTATCTATCCGGTATTGAGTTTGTCAGTGCCACATCAACCGGAATCGGTGAAAGAGCAGGAAATGCTTGTCTTGAGGAAATGGTCAATACTCTGGATAAATTATACGGGTATCATATGGACATACAGACAGAGAAAATGAATCAGCTTACAAGGACAGTCGAACGCGCAAGCGGAAGAAAGATATATAAATTCAAACCCGCCATTGGAATGATGGCATAACAGGAGGATGTAATGATGGATATTGCGGTTGTGATGGATACGCAGGGAAGAAGCTCGGCTTTCGGTGAGAATACCATAATTCGTATCTACAGCAAAGGTGAGGGCGGATGGATAATGAAAGATGAAATGAATTACCGGATTGGTCAGCAAAAGACACCGGTGGGGATTCGGAATGGATTAAAGGAAGTTGGAGAGTGGCTAGGTGAATGCAAATTAATGATAGCAAGTGAAATCAGCGGAATATATTATACCTACTTTGAGGGATTGCAGTTTAATATCTGGGAGATGGAAGGAAACCCGGAGGAGTATCTGGATTATGTATATCATAGTGAACTGGAGGAACAGAAGAAGGAAACTGTTCAAATGAAACCTGTTACGCCGGTACTAGTAAGAGATGCCAGCTATTACATTGATTTGAAGGAAATTATGAGTGATAAAACATTGCTGACGTCAAAACAGGTCCTACTTCCATTTTTTAAAGAAGGTAAATTCAAACAGATCATCATTGACTGTGATCATATTCCAAGATGGTTTGAGAATGAGTTGGAGGAAATGAATCTGAGAGCAGAAGTGCAAAAATTCAGAGATGGAATGAAAGTTACTGTATTTAATGATGTTTATGAAATAGTTGAAGAATAGCGCTACTATTAAGATAGTAAACCTGATTTATGAGGAGCTAAGTATATGAATACATATCAGATGCAGGTAAAAAATGAAAAGGAATTACTGGCTGAGGAAATACTGGATTTGGTGAAAGCTGCTATTATGACAAAATGGGATTTTTTTAATACGGCCATTGGTCAGTTTCAGTATGTCAGGAATGATAACCTCTTAAGTTTGGGCACGGATGGAAGAAATCTGTACTATAGCCTCTCCTATATATGGAAGCAGTATAGGCATTCGAGTGATAAACTGACCGGAGATTTTCTTCATGTAGTAATTCATTGTGTTTTAAAGCATCCATTTATCCGAAGAGATATCCTGGTTGATTATTGGAATCTTGCTACAGATTTGGTAACGGAAAATATATTATTTGAAGTGATGGAGGATTCCCGGAATTACTTTAGTGAAGAGGCAAAAAAGGTTTTAAATGATATTAGGAATTGTGTGAAGATATTTACAGCGGAACGGGTATATGAATACCTGTTGGTTCATGTGTCTAGAGAAGCGCTAACAGATGACCTTACACGATGGTTTTTCAGAGACTGTCATGACTACTGGTATCAGGGGAGCGAAGCCTTCGAAGAGAAGGTGGAGGGTGATAGTGAAATCAAGAGTCAGGAATCTTCTGATTTGGTTGCGAATAATTGCAATCGGGATCGAAATACGAATGAAAAGAATGACAACAGTACGGTATCTAAGCAGATTGATCAGGATGGGAATGAACGTACGTCCGGGAGAGAAAGTCTGTCGGAAGGTATGCAGCAGAGTGATAACGGAGGGCTTCCCCCGGTTCGGCAGGAGGAACTGAACGCTAAGGCAAACAATGCTTATGATCATGGGCAGGCAGATAGGGAGGCAAATTTAGAAGAAGATACCGCGGATGGCGGTAAAACAATGAGAAAAACGGCAGAAGAAGAATCTGATATATCGGATATGACAAGAAATTCTTCGGATTCCCATTATGAAGATGGGCGGACCTTTGACGAAGAGGATAACATACGCCAACAAGAAGGTATGGATTTTAATCAAGAAGATATAAAGAAACTATGGGAAAAGGTTGGACATCAGGTTCAGGTGAGCATGGAGATGTTTCATCATAAAGAGGAAAAAGCAGACTTTTTAATGAATCTTAAGGAAACACACAGGGACAAAGTCGATTATGCAATGCTTCTGAAGAGACTTTCAGTAATTGGCGAAGCGATGAAGATAAATAATGAAGAATTTGATTATATATGGTATTCCTACGGTCTTAGTCTATATCGGAATATACCCTTAATCGAGCCGCTGGAGTATAAAGAAATAAAAGCAATTAAGGAATTTGTAATTGCTATCGATACCTCTGCGTCCTGCCGGGGAGAGCTGGTAAAACAGTTTATTGCAAAAACCTATTCCTTGCTAAAACAGCAGGAATCTTTTTTTAGTAAGGTTAATATTCATATTTTGCAATGCGATGAGAAGGTATGGACAGATTGCAAAATAACCAATCAAGAGGAATTGGATCGGTATATTGATGGTCTTATCTTATATGGATTTGGTGATACCGATTTCAGACCGGTATTTTCTTATATTGACGGCTTAATTGCAAATAAGGAATTTCATAATTTAAAAGGAATTGTATATCTGACAGATGGAATGGGCATTTTTCCAAAACGAAAGCCAAGTTATCAAACAATATTTGCGTTTGTCGATGGGATGGGAGATGAGGTTAAGCTTCCGGAATGGGTGATGCCGATCGTGTTAAGCGATATTGATCTTCATTTGATCGATAAGAAACAAGGTAAGGGAGGAGACGATACATGAATATAAAAAGTGCAAAGCAGCAGATAAAAAATTCAGTAGATACTTATCTCCTAAAGGATCAGTTCGGTGATTATTGTATCAGCATAGAAAAACAAAGACCCATTTTACTGATTGGTGCCCCCGGAATAGGTAAAACGGCAATCATGGAGCAGATCGCAGGTGAGCTTGCTATTAATCTGGTTGCTTACTCTATGACACATCACACCAGACAGAGCGCTATCGGACTTCCGTTTATCACGGAAAAGACTTATGGGCAGAGAACTTATTCGGTGTCGGAGTATACCATGAGCGAAATCATAGCTTCGGTATATGAATGTATGGAGAATACAGGGATTAAAGAAGGAATCCTTTTTCTGGATGAAATCAACTGTATCTCCGAGACGCTGGCGCCGGCTATGCTACAATTTTTGCAATACAAGATTTTTGGAAAGCATAGACTGCCGGAGGGATGGGTTGTTATATCTGCCGGAAATCCACCTGAGTATAATAACTCAGTCAGGGAATACGATGTTGCTACATTGGATCGGCTAAAGAAAATCACGGTTGAAGCGGATTATGGAGTCTGGAAGGAATACGCGTATGAAAAAGGAATTCATGCCTCTATTCTCACATACCTGGATATCAAACAATCTGATTTTTATTTAATTGAGTCATCAATGGAGGGAAAAAGCTTTGTAACAGCAAGAGGGTGGGAAGATCTTTCCGTGGTGATTTTCTTATATGAACAGGGAAAAATTGAAATTGACGAAGAACTGATCGGTCAGTATCTGCAACATAAGCAGGTAGCGGCTGATTTTGCGATTTATTACGAACTGTATATGAAGTATAAGCAAAAATATGACATAAATCGGATTTTTGACAATAACTACGACCAAAGTATGATTGCGGCAATTAAGCTTGCAAGATTTGATGAAAGGCTCTCTTTTATCGGAGCGGCAATTGATGCGGTGAACTTTAAAGTACGAGAGCTTCGTAGCATGAATCAGGTGATTGATGATCTCTATGAAAAAGTGAAATTTATAAAAATAAGTAATGAGGAAGGAGCCTGTGATATGGTTGCTGTGCTTGACCGCTTGATAGAAGAAGATAATAGAAGACTTATAACCTATGAGGAAAGCAATACGCTTACGAAAGAACGAAAACAGGAAATAAGTATAATGATAACGATATTAAACGGTTATAAAAAAGTGAATGGGAATTATACAGAAATTAAGGAGGATTTTGAAGTAAGGGTTTCTCAGATGAAATCCTTGACACAGCTGATAACAGATCGTTTGGAAAAACTGTTCATATTCATGGAGAAGGCGTTTGGAGACAGCCAGGAAATGATGATTCTTATGACAAATCTTACGATGAATCCGGTGTTTACATGGTTCTTATCAAAGTACGGGTGCAAAAAATACTTCCAGCATCATAAGAAGCTATTATTTCATGAACGTGAGGATTATATTTTGGACAGAATAGAACAAATGGAGAGAGAAAAGAAGCTTCAGGCATAAAAGGGGGTGATGAGGTGGAATTTCAGATGAAAGAACGTGTATTAATAAAATATCTTGGAGAAAGTGCTCAAGTTTCAGTGCCGGAGTCTGTAGAAATTATAGGCGATGATGCTTTTCAGGAGCATAAACATATTGAAATTGTCATTCTGCCGCAAGGGCTTCTAAGGATCGGTAAATGGGCCTTCAGCCGATGTAGCAGCCTTGAAAAGATTGAAATTCCACAGGGAGCGATAAGCATTGGACTAAGTGCTTTTCGCTCCTGTACTAGGTTAAGAACGGTGATGATACCTGATAGTATGGAACAGATTATGGGAAAAGCATTTGAATTTTGTAAAAGCCTGAAATCGATAAGAATACCCGGTAAAATAACGGTGATTGCAGAAAAAACCTTTTCTAACTGCGCGGGTCTTGATGAGGTTGTCATAGAAGATGGGATTAAGGAAATAGGAGCATGGGCTTTTGAAGGATGTACCGGCTTAAAATCCATGAAGATACCGGACAGCGTGGAAGTGATCGGAGAATGTGCTTTTTTCGAATGTATGGATTTATCTGTGATTGAATTTGGTAGGGGGATAGAAAGGATAAAATACAATGCGTTTGGTGAAACAGCCTGGTTGGAGAATCAGACGGATGACTTTATTCGCTTAAAGAACATTTTGATAAAGTATAAGGGAAAAGGTAAAAACGTTTATATACCCTCGGATGTTTCGCTCATTGGGTGCGGTGCATTTGAATATAACAGGAACCTGGAAACGGTAATCCTTCATGACAAAATAATGGAGATAGACGACAAAGCCTTCTACGATTGTATCAATCTAATTACAATCCAAATACCTTCATCCATTAAGATGATTCATCCGAGTGCTTTTGTTTCCTGTCATAAATTGTACAAGTTAATACTTAGCTGCTATATTGATAAGAAAGAAACTGTATCTGAATTATGGAAGATTTATCATGGAATTTATGCGGAACGAATTACGGATTTTCATATCATAATACCATCAGAAAATCATATGCTGCACATAAACGATATTATCCTGCTTAATACAGATGGTTTGTTTATTAATTATGATGTTTATGACAAAATCTTTACGGAGCTTAAACTACTCGGTGATAAGGCTGCAATGGCGGTAACAAGACTCCTTTTCCCATTCTCTCTGAGTAGAGAGGGATATTGTATGTATTATAATTATCTTCGAGATAATGCTAAGGAAGTAGCGGAACTATTTATAAGAACAGAGCAAATGATTTATCTTAGGGTAATTACAGAGCTTTCCCTATTGCCTTGTGAGATAATTGATACCATTATTGAACTATCAACGGAATTAAAGAAGGTGGAAATGACCGGATATCTGTTAGGCTATAAGAATGAAGCTATGGGTTATGAAGCTGATGAATATTCATTATAAACGGAACTTAATCAGAAGGGTATCACAGCTGCGGTGGGATAACAGCTGTGATGCCCTTCTTTATGTAGACCTATGGATTAGGAGGGAGAGTAACGACGTCATTGTCCGGACCACTGAGCTGCAAATTCTCCAGAATACTCCACCGGCATGTAAAGTTTAAAAAATTCTTCAAGATCGACCTGGGGATCCAAATCGGACAATTCCTCAGGCCAGAGCATCTGAGCCATGGATTCGATTATACTGAAGCGGAAGGGATATATGGTTGAGTTAAAATGAACGCAATAAAGTCTTTTGCTTTTAATTGCTTTGAGATCCTTCCAGCCGGAACGTTGATTGACATATTCGCCTAGATGATCACTTGCCTGCTCGTCAGTTACATAGTATCCTAGACGCATGATATCCGAGGTTTTATCCCAGTTAGAACCACCGATTACTATGACATCAGGATCGTCGGTTAATACAATCTCGGGGTCCAATTCTTCGAAATCATGACCGACGCCTATGTTATCAGCGCCAAGAATGTACCATAAATTTCCCCAGCCGTCGGTTGTATCTGCTCGCGTGGCACCGAGTTCACTTGGAATAGTATTACCGCATTCAAAATATAATGTCGGACGCTTTGCGCCGTCGGCTAACAGGGCATTAACCCGATCGATTACAGAATCAATCTTATCCCTTGCATACGTAACCATGGCATCTGTATGTTCTTCAACACCTAAAATCTGACCAAGCAGCTGCGTACTGTCAAGAGGTCCGTATAAGCTGTTGAAATCAAGAAAGAATATGGGAAGACCGGCTTCAATCATTTTCTTCACACATTCCTTGTCTTTGAAATATACATCACTGATTATGATGTCCGGATTAAGCTCCAACATTGTCTCCACACTGATGTCGTCGTCATAAATGCTTCCGATTGTCTGAAGCTTGCTCAGATCATATATTTCTGAGAATTTATTATAGTTATCACAGTCGTTTTCTTCAACACTCATACCGAGAGAAATCACTTTGTTCTCAAAATCGTCTCCAAGAATCGCTGACAATAAGTTTAATTCCATATAACGGACACATACGATACTTTTAATATTTGTTGGTAGCTCTACTTGCCGTCCTGTCATATCAGTATAGACTTTGGTGGCGGGTACGGTAGGTGAAGGAGAAGGACTACTACTTTGAGCACTGGTTATAGTAGGCGCGGCATTTCCTGCGGAATTAGTTGCCGCTGGGGAAGAACCGTTGCAGGCTACCATCGACATCAATAATGATGTAACCAGGATAATGGATAAAAGAATTTTGGGCTTTTGCCTCATAAATAAACCTCCTGTCTAAATGTACTATTATTTATTATTTCCACTTGGCAAAGAATGTTCCGGAATAGGAATAGGGCATATACTTTGTGAAGAATTCTTCGAGATCAGCCTGAGGGGTTAAGTCTGATAAATCCTCCGGATAAATATCCTGAGCTAAGGCTTCAAAGATGGCAAAGCTGAAAGGATATACCTCTGCATTAAAGTGGACGCTGTAGAGACGATGGTTTAATACGGCGGATAGTTTATCCCAACCATCACGCGCCGTGATATATTCACCCAGATGCTTTGCGGCTGCATCCTCGGTTTGGTAATAACCCATTCGCATGATGTTATCGGTTGCACTCCAATTGGAACCTCCGACCACAATCACATCGGGATCTGAACTAAGGATCTCCTCCGGGTCTAATTGTACATAACCTTTTCCTTCTCCAATATTTTTTGCCCCCAGTTTATCCATCAAAAGCCCCCAACTTCCACTGGAATCTCCCTGAGATATACTGATTTCGGAGGGCTCTGTAGTACCTTGTTCAAAATAGATGCTGGGATGATTTGCGGAATCTGCAGTAATTGTATCAATTCTGTCAAATAAGGCATTCATTTTCGAGGAGGCGTAATCTACCATCTCATCAACACGATCCTTTTTACCAAGCATTTCTCCTAGCATTTTCATACTGTCCAAAGTTCCGTAAATCGGATCGGTACCTATATCGGTAAATACAACCGGAAGGCCGGCATCAATCATTTTTGAAACACAGGCTTTCTCTTGAAAGTGTGTATCGACAATAATGATATCGGGATCTAATTGCAGCACCTTTTCTACACTAATATTATCATCCCAGATGCTCCCGATTTCTGTCATCTGATCCATATCCAGATTCTCAGAGAGCTTTTTGTATCCATCATTATCATTATCTTTCAGACTTACGCCTAAGGATATAATCTTATCATCCAGTTCGTCACCAAGGATTGCGGCCAGCATATATACTTCCATATATCGAACGGAAATTATTTTATGAATATCAGTGGACAGTTCTACCTGCCTTCCTGCCATATCGGTATATACCTTCGTAGCAGCTTTGCTGTCTGAGGTGGTGCTGTCTGTGGTAGTGCTGTTGGAAGGTACAGGGGTAGCACTGTCAGTAGCCTCGTCGGTTGGCGTTACAACATTTGATGCTGATGTGTTGTCAGTTTTTGAGCAGGCCGTTAAAGCTAAGCTAAGGATGACAATAGTAATCAAACTGACCAACACGTTCCTTATTTTTACATTCATTTTAATTTCCTCCTTTTGAGTTTTTCTATATATTAAGAGCGTTACAGCCCGTGCTTTCTTTTGAAATTCCGATGAATTCCGCTACCTGATGACCAAAGCGTCCCGTATAAATCTCGCTTTGAATATTGTAGATATCATGAAGCATTCTCCTAGTAATTACTTCCTTTGGAGAGCCCTGGGAATAAACCTCACCAGCGTTCATAATCAGGATGTTTTCGGCATACCTGGCAGCAAGGTTGATATCATGCATGACGATGATCGTTATCATGTGACTGTTTTTTGTGAGGGAGGCAACCTGATCAAGCAGCGAGAACTGCCGATGAACATCCAAATTATTCAAGGGCTCATCTAATATCAGAATTTCCGGCTTCTTGACAATCGCCTGAGCTAAAGACACCATCTGTAGCTGCCCGCCACTAAGTTCGCAGATTCTATGCCCGGACAGCTCGGTTAGCTCCAAACTCTCAATTATTGATTCCACGGCCTTCTCCTGCTCGACTGTTACGTGAAAGGACAGGGAATTAATTAATCCCAGAAGGATTGCCTCAAATACTGTTATGGTTGAATCACTTTGTGCGGACTGGGGCAGATAACTTAGTCTGCTCCTGAAGAATTCTTTATCGGAAGCAGCAATCCTTCTATCCTTATAAATCATGGTTCCGTTCCATCTAAACAGATTGGTCAGGCATTTCATCAGTGTGGATTTGCCGGAACCGTTAGGCCCCAGTATGGCGGTTATACTGTTATCGAATTTCGTGCTGATATGCTTGATGCCGAATTTGTTGGAATAGGAAAAGTTCAAATCTTCAATAATTAAACTCATAATAATCATCCTTTCTTCTGTAATATGAGAATCAGCAGGAAGGGAATGCCGATTATACTGGTAATGATGGATAGGGGGAAGGATACACCGAGTAGTTCTACCTTTGATAAAATATTGGATATAGAAAGCATCAGTGCACCGGTGATCAATGAGGCGGGGATGAAAAACCGCTGCTCTTCTCCGACAATCCGTTTGGCTACATAGGGTGAAACCAGGCCGACAAAACCAATTGTCCCCACAAAACAGACAGATATGGCAGTAATTAAGGATGCAAGTATTAGGATCCGAGTTCTTAATTTGTCTACATTGATACCCAGGGCTTTGGCTGTGGTATCTCCCATACAGAGGGAGGTCAGCTTCCAAGCTTCCTTAAGCAAAATCGGGATGGTTAATACCAATACGGTCAGGACAATCGCGTCCTCAATCCAGGTAGCACCTACGATGGAGCCCTGAGACCAGTTTGTGATTCCGCGCAGCACCTCGTCGGGTACATAATAGGTAAAGATTGAATTCAAAGCAGAGAACAAGAAATTGATTGCAATTCCTGCCAAAATTATCGTTGCCTTTTCTTTTTTTGCTTTTCCGATAAAATAGATTAGCATCGAGGAGCCTAAGGAAAAGGCAAAGGCAAAGAGAGGAATAACAAAATTTTGAACAGTACGGGGTAAGATAGAATATCCGGTCACCAGAGCGAGTACAGCACCAAAGGAAGCAGCAGAGGATATCCCCAGTGTATAAGGACTTGCAAGCGAGTTATTTAGTATGGTCTGCATTTCCATGCCTGCAATCGCTAGCCCTGCACCTACCAGAATTGCCATAATGGATACAGGAAGACGTATGGTCCATACAATAATATGTATCTTTTCCTCCGCTGCTTCTGGATGAAAAATAGTCTGTAGGACGGTGGAAAAGCTTAATTTTGCAGGTCCATAGGAAATGTCAAAGATAAATAAAAGTACCAGTAAAAGAAACATGACAGAAAGCAAAAGCTGTTTTTGCATGATCACTGTTTTGTATTGCCGCTTATTTTTATTGGCTTCAAGCGGTATCTGGTCCACTACTGATGCTTGTTTCATATGATTACACACCTCCCTACATATATAAATAAATCAGCTGATCTGACGACAGCTCCTTTTTAACCACATGTTATCCCACATTTTTCTGCTGGCCTCATGACATTTCTCTGTGGTTAGATTTCTGTTATGAAAAAGTTTATAGGTGAGCAGTTTGCTTTGGCTGTCCTCTTGAGCCTGCTGTTTTTTCACCCATTGGATATAATCTATAATCATGTTTTGAAAATCAAGAAGATTAAGCGGAAGAGCGGAGGGCTTTTCAACATAGAAAGACTGATCTCCCTCATTCTGATAGCAATCGCTTCCTAAGAGAAAAACTGCATCGGACATAATAAGATCCACACAATCTCTTGTCGGATTGACATGATATGTGATATGAAGTTTGCGTTCATCGAGACAATAGCGTATTTCCTGCTCGGCCTCGGACAGACGTTGCGCTTCATCCATCATACAAAAATAGCCGTTATCGGTTACTTCTACCAGAATGTTGGATATATCAAAATGCATGGTATCAAGGTAAAAATCAAGGAGACTTTCAAGATTCCTGTAATCACCACAGCAAAGGATAGCCTTTTTGCCTGCAAAATACATAGATGCTTCTGATAATACAGCTTTTGCTCCCTCGGCTTGTCTGAAAAGACATTCCATGGCATCCTTCGGAAGATTCAGCAAGTCTGCGATTTCAGAGTAGAAATCGAGTATGCCGTTAATTCCTCGGCTACTATAAATCCTGTAATCGGCAGCAAAATATTGTGTATGAAACCTGCTTTTCATTTCAGCCGCCCATCTGACCCTGTAGGTAAGCAAATTCAATTCGGCTTGTGGCGCGGTTTCGAGTTCTGCCAAAGTACATGCGGGGAGTTTTGCGTTAATCGTACAGCCAAGTCCGATTAGTTCCCTTGCAATCCCGTCGGAATAAACATCCGACATAATTCCCCAGGCAATTCCGCAGAGATTGACACTGCGTGGAATTACTTGCTGTGGTTTCATAACCTGACGGACCAGGGAGGTCATTGCATCTGAAAATCCACAACCCGACATTTTTACATCATGTCCGTTAACGTTGCCGGTATCGGAATGATGACCTTTGCAGATGTTGCTTCTACCTATCTTTCTTTTGTCGCCATGGGAGATTCCACTGGTTGCAATCTGTATCAATATGCAGTCCATCATGGACTGCAATTCCTTGATTACCCCCTCAATATCTACGTTAATGATCTCGGAGGGAACGGTAGGAATTATAGCAATCAATGGAGGATGAAACTTCCTATAGGTATTAAGAATGGTTTGTTTTAATTTGTTTTCGCTGCCTAGAATCAATTCCAGTTCTGTCAGATTGCTGCACTGAAGATCATACGCAGGCGCTTTTTGCCTTCTGCACAGGTAACGGTAATGAAAGCCGCAACCGGAGGAGCCGTGCAGTACGGGTATGGCACCTTGCAGGGAAGAAACAGCCAGTATTGCACCGCTTACTCTGCCGGAAGGAGAGCTGTCGTGTGCATCGGGAAGTGCCTGTAAGGCTTTTTGTTCATATAAGTATTTTTCGTTAATCTGTATTTGGCATGGAGAATTTATTGTATTTAACATGTGATCACGCCTTTCTATATATGATTTATTTTTTGTGATTTATTTTTTTATGATTCATTTTGTGTGATTCATAGTGTATGAATTACTTTGTATGATTTATTGTGGATAAATTATTTTGTGTAATTCATTTTGTGAGAATTATCGTGGAAACAATACTGTGTTGATAATATCTTCTACCAGATTTACCATCCCAAAGGCACCGCAGTAGCTCCTGTCCGATATACTGATTCTGTCAAATACCGGATATGTCATCGCTAGGAAAGGGATATTCATCCTACGTGCTATTTCTTTATCGAAGGAATTGCCGAATAATACGCATGCACCGGATAGCTGAAGCGTTTCTTTGTCGATATCTTCGAGGGCGGTATCTGTTTGATATACAACCCGCATCTGAAGTTCCTGCTCCAACATATCGATGAAGCCGCCCGTTCTCCAGGAGGGTCCAAGAACTGCAGCAGGAAGGCCTTGTAGGCTTTGTACACTGGAATATGCTTGCTCCAGCTGCTGATAGACAGTCTGTTCTTGCTCTTTGAAGGGGGTGTAATCGGGTGGAATGTCCATTGCTCTACTGACAAGATTGATCAGCTTTCTGCTTCCTTCAAGCCCGTAAGGATACCGGATAACGATATAAGGAATATTGAAGGTTTTCATAAGGAGATCTCCGACTGCTTCGAACCCTTCCAGTACAATATTAAAGGATGCACCAGGCATATTCTGAATGTTATCCCATGTGTCATATGGAAATATGGAATTTAGAGAGAGGGTTTTCGGTAATATGGAAATTATTTGTTTTAGGTCGCTGTCAACTTTATCGTCATCGGAGAAGAACCCAATCAGATTTACCGTATCCTTTCTTTTTTTCTTTCTTTTCATTTGATGAATCATCACTGTCATTGCGGATAAGCATCCATCATACGCATTCCCTTTAAACCCCGGTGCGCTAAGGTGAATGATTTCCCTTTCGGATTGGTAATTACTTATTATTTTACCGCTGTCATCGCCGATCAGTTCAGGAACGCAGCCGGTAAGTACGAAGATAAGGTTTGCCGGAAACTCAATCAGCATATGATCAAGAGCCTCTTTTAGAATTGTTTCTCCGCCGTAAATTATGTCATCTTCATGCATAACACTGGAGGCCTGACGGAAATCCTGTACGCGGGACGGCATGTGGAAAATGAGAGGTCCCCAGTTACAGCCGACGGTAGAATGTATAAGCAAAGCGGCGTTCTTCACGCTGATAGCACAACGGTATGCACCGAATAACTGACAGCCCATATCACCACAGGTCATTGAGGCACCTCCTTCTGAATGCATTTTATATTAAGAGGAATTTTACGCTATAGCGGAACCGGCCAAGCTTTTTCCTGCAGCTTTTAAAAAAATGTTTATAAAAATACAGAAACCGATCATAATCCTCGTCGGAAGCCGGAAGATTTCCGTAATATACCTTTGTATAGACATCGGTTAAAACTTTCATGTCCACATAGGACGATGAGAATTCACGAAGCTGCCGACTATATTGCCCGGTGAATTCATCCAAGGTCTCACCGGGTCTTTTCTTGTAGCCGATTAGCTGAAGCTTTTTTATAAAATATTGATAGAAGTGAATGATTTGAGTTTGGCGGTTCTCTTTTCTTGTCTTGAAATACCAAATTCGTCGGCTAAAACGCTTAATTCCGATTGTAGAAAGTAGAAGAACAGGAAATAGTAGGATAACGCAGATTAGAAGATGGATGTTTTTGCCATAAGTAATTGCGTTTGCCCGGGTGCCACTTTTTGTTTCGGATTTGTTAACAAAGTCCTGAGCTGTCTGTTGTGCGTTCTGAGATATATTATTTGGAAGGCTATCGTTGGAATCTTGTTGCGGGTAATCCTCCTGTACGGTTCGTTTTTCGTTTGTTGTGTTGACTGTCTTCTGATTGTTGTCATACAAATGCATCTCCGAATAAATACCTGTCTTTTTTAATACCTTCAAGGATTTTAGCTCGGTAATAAAAGCTGTTTCCTGAGAGGGAGGATTCAAGGGCTTAATTACAAATTCATAGAAGGAAAACGAAATTGCCAGAGCTCCAATGCTGATGAAAATTGAAATCATAGGAAATAATATGGAGGAAGTATAGCCTGCTTTCGATCGTCTAGCGGTGGAGTGATATCTATGTATGAAAAAGAGGGGCGAGGTACCGGATAGAAAAATAAGGTAACCGGCTTCGTTCGTATGATATTGTAATATTGATAGAAACGCAAAGACAGTGACGCCAATCAGAACTAGGAATACAGTACCGATTGCGTTGCGACTCAGTATAAAAACAATAAGTACGGTGAGAAAAGTTATTAGGTAAAACAGATAATTCTGTTCAAAGACAACTTCGGTAATATGGCTAACTCTCATAAACAGGATTGCACTAACGGTGGAAAAAAATAATATCAAAGAAGTGATGATAGAAGTCTGTCTGCAATAAAAACCGAAATATAGAAGACCGAGAAGCAGAGCCGGACATCCGAGGGTTAACGTAACACTATTAAGCTGACTGTCAGGGATTTTAAAACCTTGTAATAAATTGGTGGATAATCCGGCGGCTGAGATAAGGCTTAGGATAAAACCTGATATATTCTTTTTGGTATATAGAAGCATAGATACCTCCATTTCAATAGTGATTCGCTAGCTGGCCTTTAATAAGTCTACAGCGGAATTGATGACTTTATAAGGAATGTTGTATTCGTCAAGTGCACCCAGTCTTTGCAGTCCCTCCTGTTTTTTTACAGAATTTGAAGCGACGGGTATTGCATAATAAAGCATAGGATTTTTATGGTTACTTTTTAATGCGACGAGAGAGTTAATCATTTTTTGATTTAAATTAGAGGTACATATGATAATGCTGCGCGTATTGATATCATTACCGCTACAATGCTCTGCCAACAACTTGTTCATATTGTATTTGTTCTCCTCCGGAGTGAGGTTTGGCAAATCATTCATAAACTCCCCCAGTTCATAAAAATGAGGTGGTGCATAACACTTGGTAAAACCGTCTTTATCATACAGAATTTCATATTGATGTCCTAGCCATTTAGCGTGATGAGCGATTGCGAGAGCGGTTTCTATAATGCAATCGAATATCTGCATGAAAGCATCCTCCTGATAATCGGGAGCCTGCAGATCAAGTAGTATGGATATGCCATGTGCGGCATGTTTTACATATTTCTTGGTCAGATACTCTAAGCTATGAGCGGAAAGGTTCCAGTGTATATTTTTGATTGGGTCGCCTTGGGTATACTCCCTGACACCGGCATATTCCATGCCGCTTTTCCAAGCAACCATAAGGGAGGCGTCGTTTTGCTTACTGATTCGATCTGAGCATGCGAAATCCTCATAATTAAAAATTTTTGGAGTAACAGTAATATGAAACACCTTGTCGGAGGAAAGCGTATGGCTCATTACGCCTAATAATCCATATATTTTGATGCAACGTAATCCGGCATGATAACTACCGATATGATCAAATCTAATCGTCAAGCTAAAATCTTTCTCCTCAAAGGGTGCAAGTACATATTCAACGGATTGGGTAAAACGTTCCTTGCCGTAAATATCGCTGATATAAAGCATGGCCTCTACCCTGGGGTAAACCAAAGGTGATTTATTATGCATGTGTACGGTGAAATCCAGCTCCTTATCCCTTTCACAGTAGTAGGTATCGGTGATATCGATTAATTCAAAGCATTTTTTTAACAGATAAGCATAGAGGGCAGATATGATGCTT
Source organism: Lachnoclostridium sp. UBA1308 (assembly GCA_002307215.1). Classification (GTDB taxonomy): domain Bacteria; phylum Bacillota; class Clostridia; order Lachnospirales; family Lachnospiraceae; genus Mobilitalea. Next base: position 27,177 of record DBTU01000011.1, on the reverse strand, counting down.
AAAAATAGCAAAAATAAAAATGGAAGGTAGCCATAGATACTGTTTGTAAAAAATGCAGGCAATATAGATGAGCCCAACAATAAAAGATAAGTAAACATTTTATGTTTCATAAAAATCTCCATTCTGTCACAAACCCACGAATTTGGGCGGCGGTACAAATATGCCATGTTAATTAAAAACAGGAATCATTACAGTGCTGAGGATGGAACGAATGATTTGCTCCGGAACCTTATGCGCTATCTTGGCATCGTGGCTTAATAAAAGCCTATGCGGCAGAACATACGGAGCCAAATATTTAATATCATCAGGAACAATATAACTTCTGCCCTTAAAAAGAGCATACGCGCGGCTGATATTATAAAGAGCAATACATCCGCGAGGGCTACAGCCGATTTTGATATCAGGGTGATTCCTTGTTGCATTTATAATCTCGACGATATATCTGACAATGGAAGTACTGGCATGAACCTGCTCTGCTGATTTTTGTAATGTAATAATGTCCTCGGCTGTTGCAACCGACTTTAAATTTAATTTAGCTGCTTTACTTTCTGTGACAATTTTGATTTCTTCATCAATACTCGGATAGCCTATCGAGAGCTTAATAAGAAAACGATCAAGCTGCGCCTCCGGAAGTGGGTAGGTTCCCAGGTAATCGATGGGATTTTGAGTTGCGAGTATCATATATGGTTTACACATTTTATAAGTTTTGGTATCTACTGTAATCTGCTTTTCTTCCATAATCTCGAGCAGACTTGCTTGGGTTTTCGCTGAAGTACGATTTATCTCATCAGCCAGTACGATGTTACTCATTGCGGCACCTGCCCTGAATTCGAACTCTCCTAATTTCTGATTGTAAAGAGAGAAACCGGTTATATCGGAAGGCATGGTATCGGGAGTGAATTGAATTCGTTTGAAGTCGCAAGAAATGGATTGAGCAAGTGCGGATACAAGACTTGTTTTGCCGACTCCGGGAATATCTTCAATCAGGACGTGCCCCTCACAGAGCAGGGAAAGAACAACCAATTCTACTACGCTTCGTTTACCCACAATTACCTTTTCTATATTTTCAATAATTGTGTTTATTAGTTCCGTTTCATCTAATGTACTGATGATTTCGGTGGAGGTACTATATTCGTTCTTGTTAAGGAGAGCGTTCTTTGCCATATTGGTTTTCGTCCTTTCTGAATGAATGGAAGTGAATCTGTCTCAATATTCTGTTGATTGTTTGATTTGATGTAAGATGTTGCAATATCACAAACAGAAACAAAACGTATAAATTAATGGGATTATATCATACAATTTATTGAATTGAAATAACAAAATGATAAAAAATGTAATGAAAATATGTTAGAACCGAATAACATTTTAATCAATATTAACTCAATGGATGGAATTCTTGTATACATTAATGTTTGTTGTGTTGAAAATATAGTAAAATTGACTGATAATTTTATAAAAATATAACTATTATCAATCAAAAATATATCAAAACATAACAGAATGTTACGAATAGGTACAAATTGTTATATTGATTGACTGTTGCCATTTCATATGCTAATATGCTGCTAACAAATTTATACAACAGTTTTAAGTATTTTGTTGATTACCATTCATTATTAATAAGGAGGTCTGTTATGAGCAGAAAAAAGAAGATATGGAAGTCTCAGATTAAAGTATTTGTTATGGTAGTAATTTTAATGGGTGTATTTAGCACAACGGTGTATGCGGCCATGACCGCACCATCAAAGCCTATCGGTACGGATGATGGTATTATCAAATGTGCAGCGAGCGGGGCGGTAGGCGTAATGGTAGAAATGCTGGGAGGAGATCTGGTATCGGCGTCCCAAATACATCTGGACACAAATAACATGCCATTGTTTATGCCGGTATTTGGAACGGCAAATAATGAGAACCCGGATCCATGGTTATATAATGCGTACTATAATGTAATATCAAACAAGGATGTGACAAACGCCACTTCTGTGGGATGGGGAGGAACGACCGGGCCGGGAAGCCTTGATACTACAATTACGAATAGTACAATTCCCTTACTTATAAACAGGCCTGATTTTGTTACGGCAACCTCAACTGACGTAGCAACCTTTGTCGATGCGATTAAACAGACGGAGAGTTATGCTCCGTATTATGGAATAGGAGCCGGAATGGCTGATCCGCAGCAAATCATGGCAACTGTGACTGCATACGCGAAGGGTATGCAGGAAGTGATTGACAACAGTAACGGAAAGCTTAAAGCTCGATATGGAAGTCCGGTAGTGAAAGCCGCCGATTTTTGTGAGTTCTATAACAGAACAATGGATTACTGTAATAAAGAAATTCAAAAACTGAATTTGGAGAAAGTAAAAGTTATAAATGTAAGTGGTGTAAGTAATAATGAATGGGCGGTACAGAGCAAAGAAGCCGCAGATATTTTCAATGAATATATTAAGAAGGCAGCTGGAACTCCGATCGGTCAGACGGATGGTATTATGACGACAAGTGAACTTTTGGATGCGGATTATCTTCTTGTCGGTAGTATAGTTATTAAAACCGCAATTGAAACTGCGTTTGACAATGCTGGTTATACCGCTATTGATATACCGAAGATTTATGTTATTCCGAGAGGCGTTTATCTTTGGAGTGTCAGAAGCCCGGAAGGGGCACTTACGGTTCCTTGGCTTACCTCCTTATTTTACCCGTCACTTTCGGATCATCCGGAGATAAATCCGGTCTATACGACAGCATATTACTATTCGAAATTTTATCATTATACAGGCAATCTGGAGGAAATTGTCGGTATCGTATTAACGGACGTCAGTCTTCCGGGAGGACTGACTGTTGATTTGAGCAATTGGGATTCATCGATTGTTCCGGGTATGACCTATGAGAAAAGCACGGAATCTTCGAAAACGGATGATAGCCAGGTGACTACGGAGCCGTCAACGGATAATATTGCGGATGCTTCGGATAAAGATACTGAATCACCAAAAGAAAATACTTCCGGAACATCGATAAGTACGTCAGATAAAACCGGAGCATCTGATGCAGTTGAGGCATTAACAGAAAGTGATACCGGCTCCGAGGGAGCACATGGTGCTCCGAAAACAGGTTATATTGATATAATCGCCATACTGTCATTGCTTGGAGCCGTCGCATCACTTGTTGTATTCAAGGGACTTCGATATAAGAAGCAGTAATTACATATTAATTCAGGCTGTATAAAGGATTAGGGATGTGAGTATGAGGCAAATAATAAAATTCGGGAAATTGGTTTGCTTAATTCTTATCTATGTCATATTACTCTGTGGATGTAAACCATCACCCGCTCTGATAGAAGAGGTATATACACAGGATGCAGAAGAAACTGAGCAGGATGAGCTACAGATGGATGAAAATGATTCTGCGAATGAGGAACAGTCTGAAGATCTGGCTCCAACGAAGAAGACAGCTAGCTCCGATGATTACAGAGAACGTAATAGAGATCTTTCTGTGTATGATGAAGAAGGCGGCAAGGAAGTACCTGCATCGGAACAGATTATAATCCAGAAAAATGAAGTGGCAGTTACTCCGGAAGCTAAGATTGCGAAAAGTACGACACAATTATCGGATGAATCGGATGCGATTGAAACCTTGATTGAGACCCCGGATTTAGTAAAAGAAATTGTTCCTAAAAAGATGATTGATGTGAATGGAGAGTATTTCACGGTACCTGAGAAGGTTGATAGTGCGGGAGCGGTAGGCGAGGCGGCTGTGATTGTAAGCATGCTTGGAGGATTTGATAGACTCAGGGCTGTTTCTGAGGATTTTTCGTCCAATTCATTGATACAAAATGCATTCAATAGTAATTCGGAAGACACACCAAAAGTGCTTTGGAAGGGAAATGGTTCATCCGGTATCAATGAGGAAGATTTCAATCGTTTGATTGCATTGTCCCCTCAGGTATGCTTTGAATTTTCAGGAGAAAATACCTTCAATGAGGATCAGTATAAGGCACTAGAACAGGCCGATATTGTCTGCGTTACGCTACCACGGCCAACTACGACTGATAACATTAAACAGGCGGTTCGGATTGTCGGAGAGGTACTTGGAGATCGAAGTACAGATAAGGGTACCAATGCACCACAGCTAGCGCAGGAATATATCAATTATATGAACTCGGTGATAAACGAGATGGGTAATACAGTCAAACGGGCAACCTGTAACCTGGTGGATTATGACAATGATAAGACGGTTAACGGGACAAAATATCTTTCCTCCGGAGAGAATGATACCACCGGTACTACTTTTTCTGGCAAGTACTCCATTTATATTTCGCGTTGGGATGACTCGACATCCTATAAAATCTATAACAGTTTGGATGTGTTTATGGAGGGAAAGGGAGCAGCAGTAGCAAGAAGCGGTTATTCTTCTTCACCGTTGAGTTATTATATGAGTTTAGCAGGGGTAATTAATACTCCTGCAATGTTTCCCGATTTTGGAGTGCCGCAGAATTGGTATGTAAATCCGATGATTCCCTCCACAAAATCCATGCAGTTATCCGGTAATTATAAGCTTCCTTCCGGATATTGCCTGACGTTAACGAATAACGATACCAGTAGTAACACTGGGGCCAGAACCAATGGGCTCGGAAACGGTGCAGTATTCCCGGCAATCATTGTGGATAGCCAAAGTTTAAAATCCAAAATCAAATCTGACAGTCTATGGAAAGCCTATGGATATGTGCGGGCAAAGAATGGAGATGCACAGAACTTTGGATATTTAGCAGACGATGGCAGTATAATCGAGAGCACAATCATTGATTCTTATGACATCTATGTTAACCCAAGGGGGATAGGCAATTGGAGCGATGGATCTGTTGAAAGTATTTTAGAGCCTGTATGGCTTGCATGGAAATTCTATGGAGCCTATACAGAAGATGAAGTAAAAGAAAAGATTAAGGATTTCTATCAGAAGTTTTATCGATATGAGTTGAGCAATGTTCAGCTGAAAATAATTCTGGAAGGACCAAGATAGGTCATGGAAGGAGGTCGTATGAGTGATAAGCAAGGCAAATACAACAAGCTGGATCAGATGATAAAAGTGAAGGCTGACAGCTTGTATCTAAAAGAAGAGAAGCGGTTTATCGGTTATGATGAAAAGAAATTACTCTCGACCCTTTTCATTGTTTTACTTGTTACCGTTCTGGCATCCATATTTTTTACGGTAAATTTAGTTGTTATTCATTTTTCTCCAGCCGGATATATCAATGAAATACATAATTATATAGAGGGATTTGCTCATTTACTGTCAGGGAAGGGCAATGAGAATGGAATGAATATCATGGTATGCCGAAGCTTTATCATCGCGCTGGTGGGTGCTGCGCTTTCGGTATCGGGTGCTGTTTTTCAGGGAGTTTTCAGAAATCCAATGGCTTCTCCGGGTACGATTGGCGCTCAGTCGGGTGGAATACTGGCCGGAGCAATCTACATATTATTGTTTACCGAAGATAATAAAACTACGCAGATATTTAATGGGGATGGGCTCTCGGATTATATCGGCGGTTTAAGTTTACTGGACCGGTATGCAAGACAGGCCGTGATACTTTTAGGAGCTTTTATGACTGTTATGTTCGTTGTCTGGATAGCCAGAGCAGCGGGGAGAGGGAAGGTATCTGCACTGATGCTTTTGATGGTAGGATCGGTTTTGTCAGCCTTTATCCAATCATTGATTACCATGATACGTTACTATATGGTGATGCTTGATCCGACGGATTCCAGAATATCTTCCCTACAGATATTTATGATGGGCTCCTTCAATGATTCTTATTCGCCAGAGCATCTGTTGCTTATCGCTGTTCCGGTTGGGATATGTCTCATTATTCTATATCGGATGCGTATGAAGATAAATGTGTTGGTCTTTGGTGAAGAGGAAGCCAAAACGATGGGTATCCGTGTATCGCTTATCCAGGGAGTTTTAATTGTTTTATCTACGGTTATGACGGCGGTTACAGTATCCTTTTGCGGACAGATTGGTTTTATTGGGATGATGGTACCTCACATAGCAAGATTATTCAGCGGACCTGATTATAAGAATTTAATACCAGTCTCGGCCTTGCTTGGATCTGTTTTCCTGCTGATAATTTATGATATTTCTTCTATGCTTAATATGGCAGTGTATGTTAATTTGTATTCCAGTCTGATCGGAGGCATATTTTTTCTGGTATTTATGATTAGGTCAAGGAGGCGACGCAGTGCAGAGTGGGCTTGATTTATTTCATAAAAATATGATAAAAGATCGTAGGAAGACAATCGTGATTTTCTTGGTGTCACTCCTGATCTTGGTACTGGTATTTGGTATCTCGGTATGTCACAGAACCGATGGAACCGGCTTCATATCACCGGAAAATGCGATTAAAAATATCCTTTCAGCCATAACGCATAAGTTAGCCGGTATTACAAAAAACCCTGCAGGTTATTCTATGGGAGAATACAGTTCCTATACGGATTATCAGGAAACCATGGATAATCTAAATTCGGTCTTTATCACAATGGCAGCAGGAGGAATCCTGGCTCTTTCGGGAGCGGTATATCAAAACGTTTTCCGAAATCCGCTCGCAGCGCCTACTATGCTTGGTGTTGCAAGCGGGATCAATGCCGGTTTGCTTCTTTTTGTACTTCATTATTCTTCTGCAGCTTTGATTATGCAAAAGGAAAGATATCTATATACCTACAGTTGCGCTTTAGGAATGTTGGCGCTGGTACTCGCTGCCGGTAAACTTGCCGGTAAACGAAAATTTGCCGCAAATGATATGTTACTGGTAGGAGTTGTAATAACGCAATTAGTAAGCATTGTAATAACCTATTTTCAGTTCAACATGTCCCTTGAGAACCTTGAAATGTTTCAGAATTTTTCAATGGGAAGGCTGACCTCAATAACGGGAATGAGTAGGGTTATTTTCGTCAGCATTATTGTTGTAGGAATAATTCCGATTTATTTGCTTCGATACAGTTTAAATGTAATAAGTTTTAGTGATGAGGATGCCTATACCATGGGAATACATACGGGAATCCTAAGAATTGTTGTTTTAGTTTTTGCTACTTTATTGGTGACAGCCAGTATCATTCACTGTGGAAGTATTGGGGTGATCTCCATGATTGTTCCATATATCACCAGATATTTATATGGTTCCGATTTTCGAAAGATGTTTTATTCCTGTTTTATTATGGGAGCAATTATGCTGCTAATCTGCCGGGATATCACGAATGCACTCAGTGCTGTATTTGGGTTTATACCGGTCGGAATATTCGTCAGTCTCATAGGAAGTCCTGTGTTTTTCTGTATGCTGGTAAACGCAAGGAGGGTTGAAAATGATACTTGAAATCTGCAATGTCAGCTGCGGATACTGCCAACGTGAGCCGGTGCTTAAGGATGTAACTTTTTCCGTAAAAACAGGTGAAATATGTTGTCTGTTGGGGCCAAACGGCGTAGGAAAAACAACTCTGCTGAAAACCTTACTTGGTACCCTTAAGCTGCTGGACGGTGAAATTATGCTGGACGGCGAAGCCCTTAGCAAATGGGGGCCAAAAAAACGTGCAAAAGCAATCGCTTATGTAGCTCAGACTCATGTACCACCGTTTCCTTATAAAGTAAAGGATGTTATCCTGCTAGGGAGAATAGCCCACATTGGATATTTTGGCCAACCCTCAGCCAAGGATAAGGAATTCGTTGAAGAAACCCTGAATGAACTGGGAATCTATTCACTCAGGAATAAGGAATATACGGATATCTCAGGCGGAGAAAGACAATTGGTGATGATAGCCAGATCATTAGTGCAAGAACCGGATTTTTTGGTTCTTGATGAACCGACTGCCAATCTGGATTTTGGAAATACGGTAAAGGTATTAAAGCACCTGATTCTGCTAAAAGAGAAAGGACTTGGTATTATTATGACCACCCATTCACTTGATCAGGCTTTTTATTTAAACTCCAGCGCAGCACTTCTGACAGGGAAAAAAGCACTGAAATTCGGTGCAGCCGATTCGGTTTTGACGCGAAAGAATCTGAAAGAGGTCTATGGAATTGATATCAAGGTAGTAGAATTTCTTGATGAGGAGGGAAAGGTTATAAAAATATGTGTACCGGTTTTCTAATATGAGTTCAAGTATCATGCGGAAATTCAAATGAATGGTTGGAGGAATGAAGGTGGTATATTTAATTGTTGCAAATATGTATGAAGCAAAGCCATTTATTAAGAGGCTTTGCCTAGAAAAAGACGAGTCACATGAAATTTTTGAAATGTATTCGAAGCAGGAATATATGTTATTGGTAACGAGACCGGGGTTGATTTTATCAGCTATCGCCGTAACGTATTTTTTAGCCCAGCGCAGGCCCTCTACTCGGGATATTATCATTAATGTCGGCCTTTGTATTGCTACCAGACAGGATTATACGCTCGGAGCAATGTATATGTGTTACAAAATCATCGAAGCGGAATCCGGTCGTAAATTGTTCCCCGATTTTTTGTTTCAGCATCCATTTCAAGAAGCGGGAGTAACTTCTATTAATTGCCAATGCGTGAGATCGGCTGACCAGGATTTTTCTGAAACTTTTCAGACAGAGCTTGTGGATATGGAGGCTTCGTCCATTTTTCAAGTGGTGCTTGCCATAACCAAAACCCATAATGCATATTTTTTTAGGATCGTAGCGGGTTATGGAGAACGCACTAAAATTAATTCTATTCAAGGAGAGAGGCTAATCGAAGCACATGTGAATGAAATCCTTGAATGGGTTAACGATATCAATTCAAAAGGTTCAAAAGAATATGAATTTACATACGAAGAAATCAGGGGGATAAAAAATCTCAGTAAGCATTTACTTTTGTCTCCGATCAGAGAACAGGAATTATTTCAATATCTATTTTATTACAAAACGGAAAATCATGATGTTGAGAGTCTAATTTCCGATTATATGGGTAGCATTAAAAACTTGGATATTTTCACGAGAGCGGAAGGCAAAAAGTATTATGATGAAATATTCAAAAATATTAATTTGAATTCAGGAGGAAAGCAAAATGAAAATTAGGACTGATTTTGTAACAAACAGTAGCTCAGTGAGCTTCATAATCACGATGGATCTGTACATATCAGAAAATTACAATCTGTTGGAGCGGGAAACAGATACAACCAAGAAGAAAATTATATATGGCGCGGTGAAAGAGGATTTGATTAATAATGGCGTATCCAGTTGTGTCGATGGTCATGAAACCTATGTGAAGAAATACAGAATAAGGCCTAAGACAGATGCGACCTTTGAAAAGATGATAACAAATGCGGAAAGTATTGATTTCTCCGCATTGGGGGATGAAGAATTGTGGAAATATATCAACGGAGAATATATCTTGGGTAATCGTATTACAAGTGAATATCAAGGCTTCTCCTCCTTCCGAGTTCCCAAGGAATGTCCGGATGTCCGTTCTTTCATGGTAATCACGTCACCCTGCAATGTCAAAATGGATAAGAGAAAGCTGCATTTTTCAACTGATGAACGTAAAAAGAAGGTGTTCGATACAATAGTTGATGATTTACTTAGCACTGGGGAGGAAATCAAAATTGATGGTAAAAAGGTAGTGATTAAGGACTTTACCTTTGATATTAAAAAGGATTGTAAATATGAAGCACATATACCACCGGAGGAGACTTTCGCAGAGAAAAGCAAGGAAGAGATTATGCCTTATATTTTGGGAGAATATTTGCTTAATAGAAGAATGAAAGAATTTGAGTGTATGGCATGCCTTCCGGTCGGTGTGAAGCCCGAGAAAAAACCTGCATCTTTGGAAGAGGGCCCGCTACAGGCTGAGCTAAAGGAACAATAGGAACTCTTTGGATAGGAGGAAAAGAATTTGAAGATTCGGCGGCATTCGGAGGGGTATAATTTTTTTGGAGATACCGGAACCGGCTGTACCTTAAGATGGGGAAATGACCTGAAAGAGGATCCATCTATGGCACCCTGGCCTGAGCTGGCAGATATCTCTATTAGCAATTATTGTACAAAGGGTTGTGACTTTTGCTACAGAAATAGTACACGAGACGGCAGTATTATGTCTCTTACCGATTATAAATCTGTTCTGAATCATCTGAAATCCGAACGGTGGGGAACGATATTTCAGGTGGCGCTTGGCGGAGGAGAACCGTTGGAACATCCCGATTTTATAGAGATTATTAAGACAACTTGTGAATATGGAATAGTCCCGAATTTTACTACAAACGGTATTCATTTAACCCAAGAGCTTTGCGCGGAGATAAAACCGTATGTGGGAGCGGTTGCGGTATCCATATCCACTGTTAGAGATATTGATGAGAAAATCAATTATCTAATAGAGGAGGGAATCAAGACAAACCTTCACTTTATACTGTCCGAGGAGAGTCTTGATGAAGCAATACTACTTTTAGAGGGTAAATATAATAAATATCTGGAAGGTATTAACGGCCTAATCTTTCTTACCTACAAACCCCAAGGCAGGGGAGAAGCGAGCAGGTGTTTAATTAATGACGAAAAATTGATAAGATTCATGGCTCTGGTGGAAGAGGATCATTGCCTTGCAAGAATTGGTTTTGATGCTTGTTTCGTTCCGATGTTGCTACGATATACAGATACGAATGTTGATTATGTTGATTCCTGTGAATGCGGATATTTTTCAATTTATATTGATGAGAAAATGAATGTCAAACCCTGCTCTTTTACAAATGATGAACGGTTTGTTTTTAATCTAAGAGAGTACACCTTTGAAGAAATTTGGAACAATAAGCTAAGGGATTATAGGGCATATTTAAGTAGCATTACTTGTTCGCTGAAGTGCGATAAAAAAAGCAATTGTCGCGGAGCCTGTATTTATTATAAAGAACTGCAACTGTGCCGTTAATAAAAAGTAAACGCAGCTGTAGGATGCCGGTAATGTTAGGGAGGTTTCATTTGATTTTTTAATAATGTCAGTATATAATAGCCATATCCTAATTTTTGAGCACATTAAGGGGGCCATTATGGATGATAATACTGTTTTAACAACCCAAGAGGTTGCCGATATGTTGAAAATTGCCAAGAATACTGTGTATGAACTGATTAAACGCGGTGAATTGAATTCATATAAAGCCGGTAAGAAGGTTCGTATTGATTTGAATGATGTTTTAGAATATAAGAATAGGACAATGACAATTCAACCTGTTCGTAATTCTGCTAGTGATAAACAGAATATATCGGTACAGTCAAAAGCACATGTCGAAGCTACGAAAAATAATGGTTTTGTAATTTGCGGACAAGATATCATTTTGGATATCTTATCGCGGTATTTACAGTATCATGCGAATGGCGTGCAGGCATTAAGATCCTATGTAGGAAGTTATAATGGTTTATATGCTCTTTATCACGGGGAGGTTCAGATATCCTCAGTGCATTTATGGGATAGTGATACCAATGAATATAATATTCCCTATGTCAAACACATGCTTCCCGGTATACCGGCAGTCATTATACATTTAGCCACGCGTATTCAGGGCTTTTACGTTCCAAAAGGTAATCCAAAGGGGATTAAAGGCTGGGAGGATTTGAAACGAAAGGACATCGCAATCATTAACCGTGAAAAAGGAAGCGGTACCAGAGTACTTTTGGACGAACATCTTAAAACACTGGGTATTGATGCAAATGGTATCGAGGGTTATCATCGGGAAAGTACCTCACATCTTGCAATTGCAAGTACCGTAGCCCGAGGTGGAGCAGACATTGGTCTTGGTAACGAAAAGACGGCACAACAGGTCAGTGATGTTGATTTTATTCCATTGCAGACAGAACAGCTTGATCTGGTAGTAAAAAAAGAAGATATAAACAGGCCGGAAATACAGGCTGTAATTGAGATTTTGAATACGAAAGAATTTCAACTTGAGATTCAGGGTATTGGTGGATATAATATAGAGAACATGGGTAAGGTTATTACGGAAGCATAAGATCACAATAAATGTTACAAATAAACGGACTTGAATAAGGTGTAGAGACATTGAGACAGGTGCAAGGAAGAAAATGCGCCTGTTTTTTTATGAGGGCACGAATCGTCGATTTGTACAATTTCACTCTTGAATGGTTTCTCCATCTTACTTACGTTGAATTTTACTGTTGACAGAGAAGAATTCACCTTATATAATGTTAGCAACCTAACAATATGGATTGATAGTATATGGGTAGTCTCGTAAATTGATACATAAACGTGCGCAGGAAACAGGAAAAGTGTGAAAGATTTTCGAATCTTTTACTTGAACAGAAAGCATGCGCAAGAGTGGAGTAAAATATGGATGGAAAGTATTTGATTGGACATGAGGTCAAGATACTCTCAAACCTGATTAGCAGGCGGGTAGGGAATTCCAAGGTGATTGCTGAGACAGGAATGCTGACGGGCACTCATGGCTATATGATAGGTCATATCTATAACAACAGTAGTAATGGAGATATCTTCCAACGCGATTTGGAAGAGGCATTTTCAATCAGACGATCAACAGCTACGGGAATTTTGCAACTGATGGAAAAGAACGGATTGATTATCCGGGAAGCGGTAGCTTACGATGCGCGACTTAAGAAGCTGATATTGACTCCGAAGGCTGTTGCAATTCATGAGGCTGTTATAGAGGAATTCGACAGGATTGAAGCAGAACTGGCGGAGGGATTAACGCAGGAAGAATTAGATATCTTTTTTCATGTTGTCAACAGGATGAAGCGAAATATAGAATAGTTTTTTTTCTGTTGATTGTTAGCTCCCTTACAGCTTTTGCACTACACGGATAATTGGTCAAAGAATTGATTGTATAATTTTATTATTGGAGGATGAATATGATAAAACGATTTGCAGGCTGCATAAGGCAGTATAAGAAGGATACCATTTTAACACCAATCTATATTACGATGGAGGTGTTGATGGAGGTCTTAATCCCACTACTTATGGCGTCCCTGATTGATAAGGGAATTAATCAAGGGAATATGAAGGTAATCATACAATTAGGAATTATATTAGTACTTTCGGCAGGAGTATCCCTTTTGTTCGGATATCTTGCGGGTAATACCGCTGCAAGGGCGATGTCCGGCTTTTCTGCAAATCTCAGACACGATATATTTTATAAGATACAAGAGTTTTCTTTTCGTAATATCGACAGATTTCAAGCACCAAGTATCGTAACTAGGTTGACCACAGATATTAATAATGTACAAATGTCCTTTATGATGATAATTCGAATAGCGGTACGGGCGCCGATTATGCTGATTTTGTCTTTAATCATGTCATTTACAATCAATGCTAAGTTGGCAATGATTTTTCTTATCGTGGTTCCCATACTTGGGGGCGGACTGTATCTCATTATCAAAAATGTACATCCGATATTTGAGAGAGTATTTCGAACCTATGACCGCTTAAATAAAGCGGTTCAGGAGAACTTGAGGGGAATCCGTGTTGTAAAATCTTATGTCAGGGAAGAACGCGAGAAGGAGAAGTTCGGGGAGATATCCCAGACCATTTATCAGGACTTTACAAAAGCTGAAAAGATATTGGCCTTTAACAGTCCGTTAATGCAGTTTTCCATCTATACCTGTATCTTATTTATCTCCTGGTTTGGAGCTAAATTGATCGTTAAACATGAATTAACAACCGGACAATTAATGAGCATCCTTTCCTATACGATGCAAATTTTATTCAGTCTTATGATGTTGTCCATGGTTTTTGTAATTATTACGATTTCGCGCGCCTCGGCTGAAAGAATCAAGGAATTGTTTGAGGAACCGATCGATTTAAAGAATGGGGAGAATCCGCTGTATCAGGTAGATGACGGAGGAATATCCTTTGAAGGTGTCAGCTTCAGTTATACCGGAGATAAACAGAAATTTTGTTTGAGGAATGTTAATTTGTCGATGAAATCCGGTGAGACAATAGGTATCATCGGCGGAACAGGAAGCTCCAAGACAAGTCTGGTTCAGCTAATACCGAGGCTGTACGATGTGACGGAGGGATCAGTAAAAATCGGAGGCGTTGATGTCAGGGATTATGATGTTACCACGCTCCGCAATGAGGTCGCAATGGTGCTCCAAAAAAATGTACTGTTCTCCGGTACTATAAGGGAGAATCTGCTCTGGGGCTGTGAAAGTGCATCGGAGTATGAAATCATCCGCGCCTGCAAGCTGGCACAGGCGGATGAGTTTATCAGATCTTTTCCGGAGCAATATGATACCTTTATTGAACAGGATGGCTCCAATGTCTCCGGTGGACAGAAGCAACGTTTGTGCATTGCCAGAGCTATACTCAAACAACCCAAGATATTAATAATGGATGACTCCACAAGTGCGGTGGACACAAGGACGGATGCCTTCATCCGTAAAGCTCTTAGGGAGGAAATCCCGAATACGACGAAAATCATAATAGCACAACGGATATCCTCTATTATGGATGCAGATATGATTGTTGTTATGGAGGGTGGCGGAATCAATGCAGTTGGTACGCATGAGGAACTCCTTAGAGATAATGTAATTTATCAGGAAGTATATTATTCACAGCAGAAAGGAGGAGAAGAAAATGCAGCAGAGTAAACAAGAGGGGAAAGAAAAAATGCCTCAAAATAAATTTAAGGGCAAAAAGCCGCGGGCAAAAGATGTAAAGGGGACGGTCAGGCGGTTACTGTCTTATTTGGCTAAGGGATACACGGTTCGTTTTTCATTTGTGCTAATCTGTATTTTACTTAGCGCTATTGCCGGAGTTATTGGCTCTATGTTTATGCGGTCGTTAATTGATGATTACATAAGTCCGATGTTAGAAATGGATCATCCTGTTTATAGCGGGCTGTTGAAAGCAATCCTTGTTATGGCAGGCATTTATTTGGTCGGAATAGTCGCTTCCTATATCTATAATGTGCTAATGGTTGTAATAGCACAGGGTGTACTGAAAAAAATTCGTGATCAAATGTTTTCTCATATGCAGACATTACCGATTAAATATTTTGATAGTCATACGCATGGCGATGTCATGAGCCATTACACCAATGATACGGATACCCTAAGGCAGATGATAGCTCAGAGCATACCACAGATGTTCTCCTCTGTAATAACAATCTGCGCTGTATTTTTTGCCATGCTGGTAACGAGTGTTCATTTAACGGTTTTGGTACTGTTTTTTGTTGCCTTAATGTTATATGTTACGAAGAAAATCGGTGGCAAAAGTGCAAGCTATTTTATGAAACAGCAAAAGGCCATGGGAGCCCTGAACGGATTTATTGAAGAAATGATTCATGGACAGAAGGTAATTAAGGTATTTTGCCATGAGGAAAAGGCAGAAATGCAATTTAACCTTCTGAATGAAGAATTACGTGAAAATGCCTCTGACGCAAATAAGTATGCCAATATCTTCATGCCGGTTATGGGTAATCTGGGTAACCTGCAATATGTAATGGTCGCTATTGTGGGTGGAGCGTTGGCGATAAATAATATAGGGGGACTTACACTTGGTGCCATAGCCTCCTTCCTTATGCTAAGCAAAAGCTTTTCCATGCCGATCAGTCAAGTATCACAGCAGTTGAATTCGATAGCAATGGCACTGGCCGGGGCAGAGAGGATCTTTGAATTGCTAGATGAACTTCCTGAATTCGATGAGGGTTATGTAACCCTAGTGAATGCTGATTTTGAAGATGATCGGTTGATTGAATCTGAAGTATATACAGGCATCTGGGCCTGGAAACATCCTCATTTGAACGGTGTCGTTACCTTTACACAGGTGACCGGCGATGTCAGATTCGATGGAGTGGATTTTGGATATGTAGAAGGTAAAAATGTATTGAATAACGTCTCAATAGAGGCGGAACCTGGGCAGAAGTTAGCGTTTGTCGGTGCGACAGGAGCAGGGAAGACAACGATAACAAACTTGATTAACCGATTCTATGATATTGCGGACGGAAAGATACGATACGATGGTATTAACATTAATAAAATAAGAAAGATGGACTTAAGACGCTCCCTTGGCATCGTACTTCAAGAGACAAATCTATTCAGTGGCACTGTGATGGAGAATATCCGTTATGGCAGACTGGATGCTTCGGATGATGAGGTATTTGAAGCAGCTAAGCTTGCCAATGCACATGATTTTATAACAAGATTGCCCGATGGATATCAAACGCAGTTAACCGGAGATGGAGGCAGCTTATCTCAGGGACAGAGGCAACTTTTGTCAATCGCGCGTGCCGCGATAGCAGACCCTCCCGTCATGATATTGGATGAAGCAACCTCCAGTATTGATACCAGAACGGAAGCGCTTGTCCAAAAGGGTATGGACAGTCTGATGAAGGGAAGAACAGTTTTTATCATAGCGCATCGCCTCTCCACAGTTCAAAATTCCGATGCGATTCTGGTGCTTGATCAGGGACGAATTATCGAGCGGGGAAATCATCAAAGCTTGATCAGGGAAAAGGGGAAATACTATCAGCTGTACACGGGAGCATTCGAATTGGAATAAAGTTTGATAATGGCTCAATACTTATTTTAAATTAAGTTATTGACTTATCGGTACGCCTCTGATAGAATTGATAATAGCGATGAAGAGAAGTAGTAAATATTAATGATATTTCAGAGAGAAGATGGTTGGTGCGAATCTTTATGGAATTAATATGGAAGCAGTCTCGGAGCTTTGAACCGAACAGTGTCACTTAAGTAGGCTTCAACGACTTCCCACGTTATAGGGATACAGTATGATAGTACTGGCAGAGAGCAGTTTAATGTATACAAAGCAAAGTATACTTAGCTGAATTTAGGTGGTAACACGGATGGTTAAGCATTCGCCCTAAACGTTGATCAACAACGTTTGGGGCTTTTTTTATCCAAAGAAAAACATCTTGAAAGGGGATCAGATTTATGAGAGTATTTGAAAAGTCATCAAAGTTAGATAATGTATGTTACGATATCAGAGGACCGGTTATGGATGAGGCAAACCGTATGATAGCGGCCGGTACAAATGTATTAAAGCTTAATATAGGAAATCCGGCTCCTTTTGGCTTCAGAGCCCCTGACAATCTATTGAAAATTATATCCGATAATTTGAAGAACACCGAAGGTTATTCTGATTCGAAAGGAATAAACTCAGCAAGAATAGCAATTGTTGATTACTGTAGGATGAAAAATATTCCGAACGTATCGGTTGAGGATGTTTATACCGGAAATGGAGTAAGCGAATTAATTACCCTTTCCATGAATGGACTCCTTAATTCCGGAGACGAAATACTTGTTCCCACCCCGGATTATCCTTTGTGGACAGCATCGGTCACCCTAGCCGGAGGCAGTGCAGTACATTATATCTGCGATGAAGAAGCAGAGTGGTACCCGGATATTGAAGATATCAAGAAGAAAATCACTTCTAAAACGAAAGGAATTGTAATCATAAATCCAAACAATCCGACGGGTGCCTTATATCCGAAGGAGATGCTGGAGAAAATCGTTGAAGTAGCACGACAAAAGGATTTGATTATATTTGCAGATGAGGTTTATGACCGTCTTGTCATGGATGGCAAGGAGCATGTGGCGGTTGCCTCGTTGGCTCCGGATTTGCTGGTTGTAAGCTTCAATGGTTTATCGAAATCTCATTTAATTGCAGGATATCGTTGCGGATGGATGTGCTTGTGTGGGGATAAGTCTCGTGCAAAAGGATACGTTGAGGGAATAAACCTACTTTCTTCTATGCGTCTATGCTCCAACGTACCGGCGCAGTCCGTGATTTCAATGGCTTTACAATATGCGGAAGAGACAGACCGGCTATTAGTAAAAGGCGGACGTATTTATGAGCAGAGGGAATATATTTATCAAGCACTAAATGATATACCGGGTATTAGTGCTGTGAAACCCAAAGCAGCCTTTTATATTTTTCCTAAGATGGATGTAAAGAAGTTCAAAATTAAGGATGATGAGAGATTTGTATTGGATTTTCTCAAGGAAAAAAGAATTTTATTAACTCATGGCGGTGGTTTTCACTGGGAGAAACCGGACCACTTCAGAATGGTGTATTTGCCTGAAAAGAAACAGCTGGAAACAGCTGCAGCTTCACTAAGAGAGTTTCTTGATTGTTATATACAAGCATAGATATTAATAAGCTTGGACAATAACAAACATAGACAATAACAAGCAGAGGACATCTATCTCATAAGACCGATCGGCTAGCAATGCTTAGCAATAATAAAGAAAAGTAGCCCTGCATCTTGACAATAATCTTTCTTATCTATATGATGAAATGGTTTGATGAAACGTTTGGAGGATTTACTTTGAGTAATTATGCTGATGAAATAAAAAGAAGACGAACCTTTGCAATTATATCCCATCCGGATGCGGGAAAGACAACCTTAACAGAAAAACTGTTGTTATATGGTGGAGCGATTAATCTTGCAGGTTCAGTAAAAGGTAAAAAGACAGATAGGCATGCAGTCTCTGACTGGATGGAAATCGAGAAGCAGCGTGGAATCTCGGTAACATCCTCGGTTATGCAATTTAATTATGAAAATTATTGTATTAATATTTTAGATACCCCGGGACATCAGGATTTCTCCGAGGATACCTACCGTACCCTTATGGCAGCGGATTCTGCAGTCATGGTAATCGATGCTTCCAAGGGCGTTGAGAATCAGACAGAAAAGCTGTTCAAGGTATGTGTGCTACGTAATATCCCGATTTTTACTTTTATTAATAAGCTGGACCGCGAATCCAGAAATACCTTTGAGCTTTTAGATGATATCGAGACGGTGCTTGGAATTCGTACCTGCCCAATGAACTGGCCAATAGGTTCAGGCAAGAATTTTAAAGGAGTTTATGACATAAAGACAAAGCGTATTACACGCTTTTATGCCGCTAATAATGGTCAAAAGGAAGTGGAAACCGTTGAAGTTGAGCTTGGAGATCCAAGCCTTGACGCTCTGATCGGTAAAAACAATCATGATATTCTGGCAGAAGAGATTGAACTGATTGAAGGTGCCAGCAGCGAATTTGATCTGGAGCAAGTATTAAGCGGGAAGCTTACCCCGGTGTTTTTTGGATCGGCTCTGACAAACTTTGGAGTAGAAGCTTTTCTTGAACAGTACTTATCTATGGCGACTTCGCCTTTGCCAAGAGTATCCTCAGAGGGAGAAATCAATCCGATGGAGAACGACTTCTCAGCCTTTGTATTTAAAATTCAGGCCAATATGAATAAAGCACACAGAGACCGTATAGCGTTCATGAGAATCTGCTCCGGTAAATTCACTGCCGGTATGGAGGTGAACCATGTTCAGGGTAATAAGAAGTTAAGACTCTCCCAACCTCAACAGCTGATGGCTCAGGAAAGAACCATTATTGAAGAAGCTTATGCCGGAGATATTATCGGTGTCTTTGATCCCGGTATATTCTCCATTGGAGATACCCTTTGTTCTTCTGACAAGAAGTTCACCTTTGAGGGAATCCCGACCTTTGCCCCGGAGCATTTTGTAAAGGTACGTCAGGTGGATACCATGAAGAGAAAGCAGTTTTTAAAGGGTATTTCACAGATTGCTCAGGAGGGCGCTATACAGATATTTCAGGAGTATAATACAGGCATGGAGGAGATTATCGTCGGTGTTGTGGGTACGCTTCAGTTTGATGTACTCAAATTCCGTCTACAGTCCGAATATGGCGTGGAAATCAGAATGGAGCCTTTGGCATATGAATACATTCGGTGGATTGAAAATAAGGATATCGATGTCAGCAAGCTGAGTTTATCCTCGGATACCAAGAAAATTAAAGATCTGAAGGGTAGCCCATTATTACTGTTTGTTAACCGCTGGAGTATTCAGATGGCTCTTGACAGAAATAAAGAGCTGATATTATCGGAATTCGGTAAATAATAACTTTTAGCTGCCCTCTGATTTATCACAGAAGATCTGTAGGATTGCAAATAGAGCGGAGGCACCGATAATAAGTGCAGCCATATACTGATAAGCCATCTTGAGCCCGAAGGTATTGGCAAGATATCCGCCGGTTATATTACCGACGATGCTGCCGATTCCTGCCTGTACGATGGTTAGTATGCTTTGGCCCTTAGATTGATTGATCGGCTTTACATTTTTACTGATAAAGACTGCACAGCAGAAATAAATAGTCATATAGGTTAAGCCATTCAGAGCCTGTGCAAACACAAAACACGCCAGACTACCTTGCATTACGATTAAAATTCTCAGTCCCATCAAGATACTTGAGAGGAGGAGAATTTTAGTCGGATTAATTTTTCGAATTACTTTATTGATTAGGAGCAAGACCGGTATTTCGCTGACTGCAGAAACACAATTTATGAATCCAATCATTCCCTCACTATAGTCTAGCTGAGTCATATATACGCCCAGAAAGCTTACATAAAAGGTTAATCCAATCTGACTTATGAATGCAAAAATAAGTATGAAATATATTTGTCCGGACTCAAAGATACTTAATATTCCGGGCTTTTTTTTTGCGATTTGTTCAGCTGACTTAAGAGGTGGTGTGGTGCAAACATTATCGCTTTTCGGAAGGCTGCGGATTAACAGAAGCAGAAACATATAACCTATAGAGCCCAGTACAAATTGAATTGAAGGGTTGTACTTTACTATAACACCGGCGATGATTACCGTAATTGAGAAGCCGATAGTACCCCCCAATCTGATTTTTGAGAAATCATACCGGTTCTTATTTGCAATATTTATGATAATCGCATCACTCAAAGGGAAAATTGCAGTGCTGAAAACGGCCAATAGGAAGGTGGCGAGGAAAAATGTCAGAAAGCTATGACCGATATAAAAGCTGAATAGAGAGACTACGCTTCCCGCTACAAGGAGAGACAAAACATCATTTCTTCTACCTGACCGGTCACTTATAATAGCCCATAGCGGCTGTATCATGATTGCCACCAATGGACCAATGGTCATAAGAACACCGATTTGCATCGAATTCATCCCAGATTTGGCAAAATAGGAACTGAGGAAAGGCGCATAAAAAGAGCAAGGAATATATACAAAGGCATTAAGTATCAAAAGCATGAATCCGAGCTGCTTGCTTCGATTTAGATTCATTTGGAATTTCTCCTCTACATTATTAATAAAATTGATTTTAATCTATTATTATTTAAACTGATTCTAATCTATTATTAATTTCAAATGTATTGTTTTTTTTAACAATAAGAGTATATTACATTTAGTAGTAAAAATAATACAAAGAGGAGCTGTAAATATATGGAACAATATGTAATGTGGTTATTAATCGCTGTCGGTGCTCTTATCGCCTTTTATCTGCTGGTATTTGTTATTCTCGGATTAAGAGTAATAGCATCAGATGAAGTTGCGGTAATTGAAAAGTGGTGGAGCTTTAGGGGATCGTTAAGGGATTCCATTATAGCGTTAAACGGAGAAGCCGGTTATGCTCCGCTATTACTTCGTGGTGGTATTCATTTTAAGTCAGCATTAATGTTTAAAATACACAAATATCCGTTGATCACAATTCCGCAAGGACAGATTGCATATATCTTTGCTCGTGATGGTAAGCCTTTGGCGCCGGTTCAGACATTAGGCAGAGTAATTCCGGAGGCCAATAATTTTCAGGATGTAACAGGATTCTTAAAAAACGGAGGTCAAAGAGGACTTCAGCGAGGGATACTCAGAGAAGGTACATATGCAATTAATTTGGCTCAGTTCATCGTAATTACGCCTGGTGAGATTAAAGCAATATTTAACAGTTCAAAGAGCGAACGTGTCGAGCTAGTCAGCATGCAGAGAACCTTACTTGAAAGAAATGCTTTTGTCCCGGTAATTATCATGGGCAACGGCAGTGAAGCAAGTGATAACATGGGAATTGTAACAGTTCATGACGGATCTTCCTTACCGGAGGGTGAGATTATTGCTCCTTGTGTAGGAGAGGCTCACGCAAGCTTTCAAGACCCGGAGAAATTCCTGGAATTGAACGGCAAACGAGGTAAACAGATGCAGGTATTAACGGATGGAACTTATTATATTAACCGTCTGTTTGCAACCGTTGAATTCAGACCGAAGACGGTAGTGCCGATTGGATTTGTAGGTGTTGTTGTTTCGTTCTTCGGTAAAGAGGGTATTGATACCACCGGTGCTGATTATAGGCATGGTGAGTTGGTCGGTGCAGGCTGCAAGGGTGTACTTGAGAGGCCTCTGATGCCCGGTAAATATGCTTTTAATACAGATGCCGGTAAAGTGGTTCTGGTTCCTACCATTAATATTATATTAAAGTGGAATAAAGAAGAAACAGGTTCCCACAAATATGATGAAAACCTGACAGAAGTTGATATTATAACGAAGGATGCCTTTGAGCCGTCCTTACCATTGTCAGTAGTTATGCATATCGACTACAAAGAAGCTCCTTGGGTAATCCAAAGGTTTGGTGATATCAGTATGCTGGTTAACCAGTCTCTTGATCCGCTGGTAAGTGCATATTTTAAAGATATTGCTCAGACCAAGACCTTAATCCAGCTGATTCAGGAACGTAGTGAAATCCGTGAAAGAGCGGTTGGTGAGATGAGGGAAAAGTTTGCAAAATATAACCTTCAGTTAGAAGAGGTACTGATTGGTACACCAAAATCACCGGTTGCAGATATTCAGATTGAGAACATTCTTACACAGTTACGTGAAAGACAGATTGCGGAAGAGAAGAAGGTAACCTATCAGAAGCAACAGTCTGCAGCAGAAAGTGAAAAGTCATTACGTGAAGCAGAGGCTGTTGCCGCGCAACAGGGCTTACTTACCAAATCAAAGATTCAGATTGAGGTTGAGCGTAATAGTGGTGCAGCTCTTGCAAGCAAGGCGGAGCAAGAAGCAAATCAGATTGTTGCACTTGCAAAGGCGAATGCTTCGAGAATCAGTCTCGAGGGTGAAGCTGAGGCTTCAAAGGAATCTAATATCGGTCTTGCAAAAGCTCGTGCGATAGACGCTCAGGTTAAGGCTTACGGCGGCGCAGAATTCCGTATTATTCAGGAAGTAACAGATAAGCTGTCCGATGCGATAAAGAGTGCAAAGGTAGATATCGTTCCGAAGACAGTTGTTAACATGGGCGGAAATGATAAGGACGGTGTTGGCAACAGTAGTACGATTCTGGATACACTGCTTAAATTCATCACGCTGGATAAACTGGGAGTAAGGATGAATGAAAAACCGGAGATGGCTCTGGAACTGGTTGCTCCCACCATAGAAGAGAGTGTGCCTACCCAGGCTGAAGTAAAATAATATTCAACCACTATATTTAAAAAGGCTGTCCCAAACTATGTTGGGTCAGCCTTTGTTTTAATGATTAAGCAGGTATGAATACCTTGGAGAATATGACATATATTTATTTGAGGATATAATCTCTGGATTTTGATTTTGCATATAATTTTGATTTATTTTTTAATTGATCTCCCTGCTTTTTTGCGATGAATTTCATCAACATGTTATTCTTTTCGTTGAATTTACATCCATACAAATTCGATTCAATATGCTTTAACTCTTGCTTCCTTACAATGATGCCGGATAAGGAGATAATTGTATCATTATCCTTTAATCTCAGACGGAAGGTACGGCTAACATCAAGTTCATCTTTTGATATGAAGCAAACCCCGGTTTCACTGATATCCTTAACCAGTACGGAGAGTGCAGCAGGACCGGTAGAGGAGTTGACATAAATGGACATGTCTTCACCAAGGTACATACGATATGCCTCTCTGCGGTTAAAGGGCTTGCCGTCACCGTGCAATATAATTTTATGATAAATGGAATCATCATATTTAACAAGCTGTACCTTGACATTTTCCCAGAGAAATAATTTGTTGTCTAATTTGGATAAAAAATTAATCGTGCAGCTATCAGAAAAGCCGACGGTCTGATTATTTACTTTAATTCCTGAAATTAGGACATAGTTATCCTTAACAAGTGCAATTTCACTATCGAAATTCATGGTTTTGCCATTGCATCTGACTATTATTTCGATTGATACTCCTTTGGCCATATCATCCAAATTCATAGTTACGTCCCCTAACTTAACTAATAATATATATATTACAAAAAGAACATATTTACAACGATAAATATTGCTGATACACCAATATTCTACAATAAAATTGAAGTAAAAATATATAGGCCATTTGCATCAGATGCATTAATATAATAAGCATTATTCGGACATGTTTATATCTAATTTCATTATAACAGGTATGATTAATACAAGCTTGATTCCCTAATTTATTTACCGGAGCCGGCACAGAATTTATCTGTTGATATCAGGGAAATAATATAATAGGAAAGTCACATTTACCATATGCATGTAAGAAACTTACATAATATGGAGACTCATGGACATTAAGCTTTTTTCAAAGCTTTTTCCCTGATATTTTTTGTTGACAAAGGGTACTTCTACTGATATCATCGTAGTTGATATAGGCAAAGAAGTCCGTTATAGGGTGTCTTTGTCCGTTTTTATGTATGATAGGAAATAAGTCCTATGATAATACGGCTAGGAAATCCATTCAATTACACAAAATATTCCGCAAGGATGCGCAATTAGCGCGAAACGTAGATATGCGACCGCGCCAGACGCGAGAGTTTGCATAGCGGCTAAAAGGCCACTGGAGGCAAGCTCTTTGTTGATGTTCACGTATGTTGATGGTTAATTCCGATATAGCTTCTTAGTTCAGGAAATGTTATTTTCAGTACCCCGAGAAATCCACGGG
>DBTU01000011.1:0-2154 GCA_002307215.1 Lachnoclostridium sp. UBA1308 | reverse complement strand
TTCGAAAGAACCGCAGTGACTGAATAGTCACATATTATTTCATATAATTAAGTGAGGAGTGGTGATAATGAAACATTATACAAAACAGGATATTCTCAGATTAGTGAAAGAGGATGATGTAGAATTTATTCGTCTGCAATTCACCGATATGTTTGGCAACCTGAAAAATGTAGCTATTACAACTGGACAACTGGATAAGGCATTAAATAATGAATGCATGTTTGATGGATCCTCCATCGAAGGCTTTGTAAGAATTGAGGAATCAGATATGTACCTGCATCCGGATTTGGATACCTATGTTACATTTCCATGGAGACCCCAGCAGGGTAAGGTAGCCCGCTTTATATGTGACGTATACACCACTGAGGGAAAGCCATTTGAAGGCGATCCGAGATATATTCTTAGAAATGTTATTAAGGAAGCTGCTGATTTAGGATATACCTTTAATGTGGGTCCGGAATTGGAATTCTTCCTATTTAATATGGAGGAGAATGGACAGCCTACTACGGTTACCAATGAGAGAGCCGGATATTTTGATCTGGGTCCTCTTGATTTTGGCGAAAATGCAAGACGTGATATGGTACTGACGCTTGAAGACATGGGAATAGCAATTGATGCATCCCATCATGAGGTGGCACCTGCCCAACATGAAATTGATATTAAATACAGTGATGCTTTATCAACAGCAGACAACATCATGACCTTTAAACTGGTTGCCCGAACGATAGCAAAACGCCACGGACTTCATGCTACTTTTATGCCGAAGCCCAAATTTGGTGTCGATGGTTCAGGCATGCATGTGAATATGTCCCTGAAAAAGGACGGTAGGAATATTTTTGATGATCCGAACGGTAAACTTGGATTGAGTACGGAAGCTTATTATTTTATGGCTGGAATCATGAAACATATTATGAGTATTACGGCTATTACGAATCCGCTGGTTAATTCTTATAAAAGACTGGTGCCTAATTTTGAGGCTCCCGTGTATGTGGCATGGTCTGCATCCAATAGAAGCCCGTTGATTCGCGTACCAGCAGGCAGAGGTAGCTCTGCAAGAATTGAACTTCGTTGTCCTGATCCTTCTGCAAATCCATATTTGACACTTGCAGTGTGTCTGGCAGCAGGACTGGATGGAATTAAGAATAAGCTGTCCCCTCCGGACAGTGTAAATAAGAACATTTTTGCTTTAACTGATGAGGAAAGAGCCGCATTAGATGTGAAAAGATTACCATTGAATCTACTAGAGGCGGTTTTAGATTTAGAAAAAAGTGAGTTTATGCGACAGGTACTTGGCGAACATCTTAGCAATAAGTATATTGAAGCGAAAAAAGTTGAATGGGAAGAATACCGTACTCAGGTAACAACATGGGAGATCGAACAGTACTTATATCGTATCTAATCCGTTTTCACTCTTGGATTTTCTATAGGTGGATTGGCTGACCAATTTATCCTGTAACATGAAATGAAAGAAACGGAGGTGAACAGATGTGTATAGTATCATCGTTGGGTTTCCAAAATACGAAGATGCAAATAATATTAAAAATGTACTAGTCAGGAACGGTTTTACCTGTAGTGAGCCATGTACCTTAGGAGCGCAGATTGTGTCCCTCGCCAATGACCTTGATGAAGGAATTGTAGTATGCGGTTATAGATTTTCTGACATGCATTTCAGTGAATTGAACAACTATTTACCGAAAGGCTTTGAAATGCTTTTGGTTGCGTCGCCTGAAAAGCTGGAATTTTGTCAAGATAATAATATCGTCTGTTTACCAATGCCGATAAAAACACATGATTTGCTGAATACTCTTCAGATGATGTCGTACCAATATCAGCGCAGGAAAAAGAAGGATAAGGATAGGCCGAAGGAAAGAAGCGAAGAAGAAAAGGCAACTATTAAGAAAGCAAAGGCGATTCTCATGGATCGCAATAATATGACAGAAGAAGAAGCACATCGATATTTGCAGAAAACCAGTATGGATAGTGGTACCAATCTGGTGGAAATGTCAGAAATGGTTCTGAAGATGTTCTACTCCTAAAACAGATAGGGGCTGCTGCAAGTGAGAGCAGCTCCTGTTTTTGATTCGTTACAGTTCAGCCAAGCAAGGATAGTGATAAGACAGGGAAAGAAATGTTTCCATATAGGAGCCGCTTTCG
>DBTU01000056.1:104643-150951 GCA_002307215.1 Lachnoclostridium sp. UBA1308 | reverse complement strand
GAAATAGGTTACCCTACTTTATTTTTGGATACAATTCACCTGACTTCGTCTTATCCCAAATCTCACCTTCTCAAGAACCATTTGATATAATCTGCTCCCACATTTCCTTATAAATAGTTGCTCTGGGCGTCAGCATTCACAAGACGAATAGGTTCATCCATCTTCCATGGAAATTCAATTTGATCCTTTAACTGGGGAATGTGACGATTTATGCGGACGGCTATACGGTCGATGGTGATCGTTTTTATTTGAAAGAGGGATTAAATGTATGAAAAAGAAAATAAAGTAAGCATAAGATACTATTTTACATACATTTCACAATCAATTTACATAAAAACCACAAATAACAATTGAATTTCAAAAATGGTGTGATAAAATAGGTGAGGTTGTATGCTGTAAGCAAGAGTTGAAGATACCAAAGTAGCATGAAGAAAAACATTTGAAATACGAATCTTATTAAAAATAAGATTAATTGGAGGATTAAATGAATATGAAAAAGAAACCGGACAAAATCATGTCTTTGATCTTAAATATCGCACAAAATATGAACGAGTGCGGTACTACATTCAGTGAATTTGAAATCAGTTCTAAGTCAGATTTAAAGATGTTTGCAGAAAAAATTAAAGAATTCGAGAAAAAAGGGGATACAATCTTACACGAGTTAAATATAGAGCTTAACCAAGCGTTTATTACTTCAATCGATCATGAAGACATTTTAATGATAGCAGAGAAGATGGATGATGTTGTTGACGAACTTGAAGAGGTCGCAATATACTTTGATATGTACGAATTGACGGAAGCAGATGAATACATCAACATATTCAGAAAGAATATCGGAGCTTGTACGAAGGAATTAGTCATTGCAATCGAGATGCTTGTCAGTAAGCAAATCAAGAAAATCAGAGAACATACAATCAAAGTAAAAACTCATGAAGAAAACAGTGATACGACGGTACGTAAATCAATACGTGAATTATTTAAAAAGTACGCAGATGCAATCAAGATAATTCAATATAAAGATTTGTATGAGATGCTGGAAAGCTCAGTGGATGCTTGTCAAGCAGTTGCTAAGACCCTTGATGTTATTGTTATGAAGAACATGTAGTAGGAGGCAAAATGTTAATAATGATTTTAATTGTTCTTCTGGCATTAGGGTTTGATTTTATCAATGGGTTTCATGATACCGCCAATGCGATTGCAACGGCTGTATCTACGAGAGCGTTAACATTAAAAGTGGCAATTGTAATGGCGGCAGCTATGAATTTCCTTGGAGCAGTAGTCTCTACCGGTGTTGCGCAGACGATAGCAAAGGATATTGTTGATTTAAGCAGCATCAATAACGGATCTGCGGTTATGATAGTAGCCTTGATCTCCGCAATTTTATGGAACCTAATAACTTGGTATTATGGGATCCCCAGTAGTTCATCCCATGCGTTAATCGGCTCACTGACAGGAGCTGCGCTGGCAGATGCCGGTTTTTCTGCAATAAAATTTCATGGTTTTGAAAAAGTTGTTTCTTCACTTGTTTTTTCACCACTAATGGCTTTTATCGTCGGATATTTGATGTACACAATGATAAAAATAATTTTTAATAAAGCAAACTCCGGAAAAGCAAATCATGGCTTTCGCAGGCTTCAAATTTTTACTGCCGCACTACAGGCATTTTCGCATGGTACAAACGATGCGCAAAAATCAATGGGTATTATTACAATGGCCTTGGTGAGCTACGGATATCGCAAGGATATGTCAATACCGCTTTGGGTACAGCTATTCTGTGCTTTATCTATGGCGCTGGGAACATCTGTCGGAGGATGGCGAATTATTAAAACAGTCGGAACTCAGATCATGCAATTAAGGCCAAGTAATGCGGTGGCAGCGGATCTTTCTTCTGCCCTGATTATTCAGATTGCAACGAGATTTGGTCTTCCGGTAAGTACCACACACGTTATTTCATCTTCTATCATGGGTGTAGGTACTTCGTCTCGAATTAAGGGTGTAAAATGGAGTACAGGCAAGAAAATGCTATCTGCTTGGGTTACTACCATACCGATTACAATTATCATGTCTGCCGGAATTTTTGCGATTTTAAATTTGGTTATATAAAAGCAACATTTAGAAAGCATGAACAGGAGCGAGGTCAATATGACAGAAAATGGCTTGATATCATTAGCAGAGGTTTACAAGGATTATTTTAAAATCGGAGCTGCAGTAACTGTAAATGATTTAGTGAGGCTTCATGGTGAATTGCTGAAAAAGCATTTTAACAGCCTGACAGCCGAAAACGCAATGAAGTTCGGTGAGATTCACCCTAGCGAAGATAGATTTGATTTTGAAAAGGCGGACAAGATGATGGAGTTCGCAAAAAGTAATCATTTGAAGATGAGGGGACATACCTTTGTATGGCACAATCAAACTTCAGATTGGATCTTTTTAGATACTAACGGAAAGGAAGCTTCGAAAGAATTAGTTATTGACAGGTTAAGGAAGCATGTCGAAGTAATTTGTAACCGATATAAAGATATTGTTTATACTTGGGATGTTGTAAACGAAGCGATAGAAGATAAAACAGGAGAGCAGTACAGGGATACAAAATGGAGAAGAATTCTTGGAGAAGATTATATTAAGACAGTTTTTGAAATTGTGAAAGAACAAGATGATAAAGCTGAACTTGTTTATAACGATTATAACAATGAGCAGCCGGAAAAACTGGAGAAAACCTACCGGATGCTTGAAGAGATGTTACATAAGGGAGCACCGATTGACAGCGTTGGAATTCAGGCCCATTGGAGTATAAGAGATAGTAATCTCATGGATGATCTAAAAAGAGCTATCGAAAGGTATGCTTCACTGGGTCTTAAGATACAGGTAACTGAAATGGATGTATCCATGTTTGAATTTGAGGACAAAAGAAAAGATATCTTGGAGCCGACCACTGAAATGTTGTATCTGCAGGAACAAGCCTACCATAATATTTTCTCGGTTTTCAGAGAATATAAAGAGCTTGTTACCTCTGTTACTTTCTGGGGCATCAGCGACAGGTACACCTGGAAGGATAATTTCCCGGTTCGGGGAAGAAAAGATTGGCCCATGCTATTTGATATGAAAGGAGAGAAGAAGTCATCTTTTGAAAAAATCGTTGACTTCATCTAACTGAATTTGCGCTGTCTGCGATATTCTCCGGGAGTCGTATGCAGCACTTTTTTATATACCTTAATAAAATAATTGGCACTGGAGAAGCCACATGCTTCCGCTATTTCATCGATGGAAAGATTAGTACCTAACAGGAGCTTCATTCCCTGCTCCAGGCGAATATGGGTAAGAAATTGAACAGGGGAAATCCCTTGTTCCTTACAGAACTGCCTTGTCAGATGGGAATAGGATACACCGATTTCTTGATGCAGTTCCTCAAGATTAACCTGTTTTGTATAATTTCGTTTCATCCAATCGATAGCAGAGGCTACATGGGGGCTTAATTTTCGTGTAGATGGAAATTCAACATTTCGTAGTAACGAGATCAGAAAACGATACAGCCATTCACTACCGATGTAACGCTCCAATTGTTTCTGATGATGAAGAGCTTCATATAATTCAAAAAAGAGACTGATGGGAAGACTATCTACACCAAGCTCAATAATTGGACCGGATAACTCTCTGATGCGCGTGAAAAACGGTTCAACTGCCGGACCCGAAAAATGAAGATAGAAGAAAGTCCAGTGATTTTCGTCACTGTCATCGGAGGGAAGATAATATTGACTTTCCTCAGGAAATTCAATGAGAAAAGCCTTACCCTTAGTCAGCTTGTAAAGGATTCCCTGGTTTTCATAAATTCCATAGCCATCCAGTGTGTATTGTAAAACGTAGCCCTGGTATTCTCCTCTGGAGGAGTTTTCATAGCGATAGTCTTCACTCTTTCTATATTCCACTCCCAAATCATTGATAGATAAAGATTGTTTGGCAATACAATCGGTTGGAATGAAACCGAAATTACCGGGTTGATATTGCATCATAAAATTACCCCTCTCAATCAAATATATACTCTTGCCGTCAAATGCTACTGTATAATATAATACTACATATGAAATGTAAATCCAAGAATATAATCAAAATTTTACTATCAGAGAGGAAATTTTATGGACAAAAATAAGTTTGTAGCGACACCTCCCATGGGTTGGAACAGCTATGATTATTATGATACCATGGTAAATGAGGATCAAGTGAAGGCAAATGCTGTTTTTATGGCAGACCATCTTAAGGAATCCGGGTGGGAATATGTTGTAATCGATATCGAATGGTACTCCTACGACACAGGTACACAAAGAGACAGATATCAGTATATACCCTTCTGGAAGATGGAAATTGATGAATATTCCAGACTGCTTCCATGCCCGGATCGATTCCCCTCCTCAGCCAATGGACAGGGCTTTAAGCCCCTAGCTGATTATATCCATAGCTTAGGACTCAAGCTTGGCATCCATATAATGCGTGGAATACCAAGAGAAGCTGCCCACAATCATTTGAAGGTGTTAGGAACTGACCGGACTGCGAACGAGATAGCCAATCCTTCCTCCATCTGCTTTTGGAATCCTGATATGTATGGATTAGAAGTTGGGCGGGAAGGCGCACAGGAATACTATAATTCTATTTTTGAATTATATGCACAGTGGGGCGTGGATTTTATAAAATGCGATGATATATGCAGACATGATATGCAATCTTCCGAGAAGGAAATAGAGATGCTCCATCATGCGATAGCACATTGTGGGCGTCCCATGGTACTTAGTCTGTCGCCGGGACCGGCACTAATCAATAAAGCATGGCATTATGAAAAATACGCCAATATGTGGAGAATAACCGACGATTTCTGGGATAATTGGCCGCTTCTGGCCAATATGTTTGAACGATGTGAAATATGGCAAAATCATGTTTCACAAGGATGTTTCCCCGACTGTGATATGCTTCCTGTTGGATATATCGGTAAGGGTTTTGGAGAAGAGCGGTATACGAGATTCACGAAGGAAGAGCAGATTACCATGATGACTTTATGGTGTATCTTCCGTTCGCCTCTGATGTTGGGTACAGAACTGACAAAGTTAGATTCCTGGACGCTTGATTTACTGACGAATAAAAAAGTACTTGGGCTCATGTCGCATTCGGCAGGAGCAAAGCAAATCATGAGAGATAAACATCAGGCGGTTTGGTTTTCGAAGGATACCTTGGAGGATGTTTCTTATCTTGCGCTTTTCAATCTAAGTGATGAAGTCAGAACAATTTCTGTTGCTCCGGAGGAGCTCGGTATGGAGACCTTTGACGGATATCAATTGGAGGAGCTGTGGAGTAAGGAAAACCAGAAGGGTAACGGAAATGCTTTTATGACCGAGGTCTCAATTCATGGAGCAAAGCTATTCAGAATCTATACTCATATATTGAACAATCAATATATGTAAAAGCCCATTGAAATACTATCGGCTAATAGTTACAGTTCAGTCCGGTCACTATCCTTGCTGAACTGAACTGTAACGTTAAAGTAAATTATTTCGTATTACTATCAAATGCTTTTAGAACATCACTGCCACTCTTTACAAAGGCGATAAATTGATCGATTTCTGCTTTTATAAGATAAGTATTGCTACCCTCGTAGGTCTTCCTGTCATTGATATTGATCCAGCTTCCCTTAGGTAGATATACGGAGCGTTCTGTCATGCCCTGCTCCACAATAGGTGCAAAAAGTATGTCTTCTCCAAACATATACTGATCCTCGAGAGAATAGCAGATTTTATCTTCATGAAAATCGTAAAACATCGGGCGCATTACGGGCGAGCCTGTATTGGTTGCAATATCCATATACTTAATAATGTAAGGCTTAAGCCGTTCACGAAGCTCGATCAGATTCTTAATAATTGGATAATTACGTTCTCCGAAGCTCCAAATCTCGTTATCGCCACCACTTTTTTCTTTCACCTCCGGATGACGATTCACCTGATTGGTGGTAGGCTTTCTTACACCATGCAGACGCATAACGGGACTGAATAGCCCGAATTGAAACCATCTTATAATAAGCTCGCGGAAATAATCGCTTTCGATATCTCCGGAATGGAAGCCGCCGATATCGCTGTTCCACCAGGGAATACCGCACATTGCCATAGATAGGCCGCTGGTGATACTTTGGCGCAAAGCGGTAAAGGTTGACGGAATATCGCCATTCCAGACTAAAGCACCTAAGCGTTGGCTACCGGGATAAGCTGCACGGGTCAGGGATATGATATCTTCCTCCTGCTCCGATATTAGGCCATCATAGAAGATTTTTGAGTAATAATAGGGATAGAGTAAAGCGGTTTGTGCACCATTACCGGCATAAAAACGAAGGTTTCCAAACTGCTGGGGATGTACCTCCGGTTCTGCTTCATCCAGCCAGTAGGTTTTGATTCCGTATTGATAATAATTCTCCTTCACCTTGCTCCAGACAAAAGGACCGCATTTCGGATTGGTAGGGTCAATAAAGGTTTGTTGTCCATAGAAATTGAAGGTACCGAATTGACCGTTTTCCGTACGTACTAACATGTTTTCATCATCCATGGTCTGATAATTCTCACTGTTTGGATTAATGGTAGGCCAGATGGAGACAACCGGGTGTACGCCCATAGAGATTAATTCATCACACATGGATTTCGGATCCGGCCAATACTTAGGGTCGAATTTCCATTCTCCCTGTTCGGTCCAATGAAAATAATCGATAACGATAGCAGTAAGAGGGATTCCCAGACGGTGATATTCCCTGGCAACCGTTAGTAAATCCTCCTGGCTTTCATAACGAAGCTTACATTGCCAGAAACCTGCAGCCCACTTGGGAAACTTAGGTGCATAGCCGGTAAGATCACTGTAGATTTTTAGGACATCCGCCGGTCTTTCACCCACAAAGATCAGATAATCAATCTGATATGAATTATCAGAGCACCATAGTGTGTGGTTGAAGGTGGTTTCGCATCGACCGGGGGAAGGATTATTCCACAGAAAACCATATCCCATAGAAGAGTAAAGAACCGGTAAAGTGGATTTGGTATTATAATGTATCATATTACAGGTAGATCCTTTTCTATCAAATTGATCCTCCTGTTCCTGCCCGAGACCATAGAAATGCTCGCCTGTATTACTATCAAAAATAGCTTTCACCTGATAGTCATTTCCTCCGAGATGAGTGAAGCGTGTAACAGGATCACCCTCATCCCTGGAACGGAGTATCTGTTTTCCATTACGATAATACGTAAGGACACATGGCTCCCATCCACCACCGGCTGTTATTGTTGCCGAAATATCACCATTGGTTATTGTTGCATACTTCTCATCTGCAACAATTTGACAGCTGTCTTGC
This sequence comes from Lachnoclostridium sp. UBA1308, assembly GCA_002307215.1. Taxonomy (GTDB): domain Bacteria; phylum Bacillota; class Clostridia; order Lachnospirales; family Lachnospiraceae; genus Mobilitalea. The sequence goes on along the minus strand of DBTU01000056.1, from coordinate 143,585 downwards.
GTGGCCGGAGGCAGTAAGGTCCACCTTTCGTCGGATATCTTAATGTTACGTGTTGAGCGGTAGCGCAGGCAGTTAAGGCCATAGGGTTCAATAATGGTTAGTTCGTCTCTTCTTTCAAAAATAATTTTGTTATCTGATTGAATGATTTTGCCCATATTCTTTCTCCTTGTTGTAGATTTGGTTTTACTGGTGGTAGATTGAGTTTCACTTTTAACTGTAAATCAATGAAAACTAGCATGAATTCTTGCATGCCTACAAATAATCAATATAATGAAATTGATCATTATACAATTATATTATATTGATTATTTCATAACAATTCTTTAACTAAATTGTGAAATATTAATACTATATTGATTATTGATATTTAATGTGCTATTATTTTTGTATCAATTGATTCCGGAGGATACCGATGCTGTCAAAACAGAAGGCTTCACTGTTGGAACCGGTTACCCATGAAACCGGATCGCGGCCAATTTCATTTCACCATACACTGATAGAACAAGGATCTGAGTTGGTTTTGTATTTACATTGGCATAGTGAAATTGAATTTTTGCTTATTATGCACGGGGAAACTATCTTCTGTATAGAAGAGCAGGAATATTATATGAAAGCAGGAGATGCGATATTCGTTCCGCCTAACCTTTTGCATATGGCGAAAAGTATCAATGGCAATGCCTGTGAATTTAATGCGATTGTTTTTTCGCAGTCCTATTTGACAGATTTTTATCAAAATCCACATTATACCAAGTATATGCTTCCGATTAAGAATTATAGCTTACGTTGTCCACTGCAAATGACTTCAGACATTTCCTGGCATAAGGATATCATTAATAGTATTGATCGGATATATCACCTGACACAGGATAATCCGGAACAATCGGAATTACAGGTGCATGGTATGCTGCTTATGGTGTGGCAATGGATCTACAATAATCATTTATCAAAAATCGAGGTTTCCATTAGGCTGTCCAGGCTGGCTTTACAGTTGGAAAACGCAATCAATGAAATCCATAACTCCTATAATGACATGATTACCTTAAGCAAGCTTGCTTCCCTTTCAAATCTGAGCGAAGGACAGTTCTGCCGTCTGTTCAAACAACTGACTGACGTCACACCGTTTAGCTATATCAATCGATATCGGGTGATTAAAAGTTGTGAATACCTGAGTAATACATCGAAGAAAGTTGCCGAAATAGCGACTTTATGCGGATTTAATAATATCAGTTACTATAATCGTGAATTTAATAAATATATAAAGGTTACCCCGTCAGAATATCGTAATGCTTTACAATAATATTTTTGGGAGGATTTAATATGGCACTGATTCAAGAGGATTTTTAGATCAAAATAGGGAAGACGATAATCACAAAACGAATTGAAGGCAAAAATAAACATACACTGGAGCGAGAAAAATATGGAATATTATGTTGAATTAAAATTAAGAAACGATGATCATGACGGTGGTTTCTCCAATGGCTTAACCTTATGTCACAGTCAATCAACAAAAGATCTTGAAATAATCTCAGATAACGATGGTGAGATTATTTATAAGAATTCAAAAAATCATCATATAATACTGAATCGAAAGAACCATGAAGATGTAGTGGAGGTTAGTACAACATTTCAAAATAATGATTCGGATATTACTACCTTAGAGATGCTGTCCTCTTTTGCGATAAGAGGTATTAAAGCAGATAAAATCCATAGGTTACAATCCTTTTGGAGCGCTGAGGGAAAACTACGGACAGAGTCAATAGAAGAACTGCACCTTGAACCATCCTGGAACAGATGTGCTATGCGTGTTGAAAAGTTCGGTAATTTAGGATCCATGCCGGTACGAAAGTATTTCCCGTTCCTTGCCCTGGAAGACAGTGAGACAAGTGAATTTATTGCGGTTCAGCTTTATAATCCGTCCTCTTGGCAAATGGAGATTTTATGCAAAGAAGATGATACATTATCTATTGTTGGAGGTATTGCAGATAGAGACTTCGGGCATTGGTATAAAAATATCGCTAAGGGAGAAACCTTTACTACTCCAAAAGCAGTCATTGCACAAGGAAATTCGCTTTATGATGTATGTGATATGTTAGTTAAGGCACAGACCCCGGATATCTCTGAAGTTGATCAAGATATGGGCATCATGTTTAACGAATATTGCACAACCTGGGGTAACCCTAGTATTGAGAATATCAAAAAAATCGCAGATAAATTAAAGGGCAAAGGGATTAAATATCTGGTGATAGACTCCGGTTGGTACGGAAAAAGTGATGGCTGGTGGCTTCGTATCGGTGATTGGGACATTAATGAGGAGAAATTCCCCGGAGGCTTGAAAAGTACTGCGGATTATATTAAACAATGCAATATGATACCCGGCCTTTGGTATGAATTTGAATCAGTGGGTAAGCTTTCTGTTCATTACAATAACACGGAACATTTATTAAAAAAAGACGGTGTTGTAATAACGGTTGGGGATAAACGTTTTTGGGATATGTCCGATCCCTGGGTTGTGGATTATTTGAGTAATGCAGTGATTAAAACGCTTAGAGACAATGGCTTTGGATATCTGAAGATTGACTATAACGATACGATAGGTATCGGTTGCGACGGCGCTGAAAGTCTTGGCGAAGGCTTAAGACAAAGAGTAAAGGCCAGCCAAGCATTTTTTAAAAAAATCAGACAGGAAATTCCGGGTATAGTAATTGAAAATTGTTCCAGTGGTGGCCATAGACTGGAACCCTCCATGATGGAGTTGGTATCTCAGGCAAGCTTTTCGGATGCACACGAAACCACAGCGATTCCGATTATTGCGGCAAATATGCATAGAGTAATTAAACCGTCACAAAGCCAGATTTGGGCTGTTATGCGTGCAGAGGATAGTGAGAACAGAATCTATTACTCGATGATTAATACCTTTTTTGGGAGAATGTGCTTAAGCGGAGATATTTATAACCTGACGGATTCACAGTGGGCAATCATAGACGAGGGAATTGATTTTTACAAAAGTATATCAGGTATTATTAAGAATGGAAAAACAATTAGATGTGAAAACAGGGTAAAGGGATATAACAAACCAATAGGGGAACAACTTTTTATCAGAGAATTAGAGGACAAGCTACTGGTTATTGCTCATAGATTTGAGAATTCAAAAGAGATCAGTATAGATTTCCTAAGCAATTATAAAATCATAAAAGAGTATGGTGCATTAAAGGATGATTTCAGTGCAAAAGCGTGGCTTTTGACAAAAACTCTTTAATGGGATTTTGGCAGGCTATTTGAATTCTACCTATGCGGAACATTGCTGTGATTGTGAGGTATTTCTGATGAATTTTGGTATTGAATTAGAAGATTATAATTTTGTTATCAAGCTGGAAAACTGTAGGTTAAGAATAATAGGCGGCAATTGGGGTGAATTTAAGGTGCCGTTTACAAATCATATGCACAGTTACTATGAACTTCATTATGTATGTGGAGGACAGGGTACGCTAATTACGGATGCGCTAAAAATGCCTTTATATAAAGGGTGTTTATATCTTTTGCCACCACGGACCAATCACGAACAATGGAGTAATCACTCGGATTATTTACAAGAATATTATCTTGCGTTTGAAGTGACCAGTATGGCAGAGAAGGATATTATCTGGAGTTACCTGTTATCAAAGGGATATTATAATGACAATCAGAAGGTCATAGAATATTTCTTTGATAATATTACAAAAGAATCTTTAGGGAAACAATACGGTTATCTGAATATGATTTATCAAAACATACAAGCAATTTTTATCACCCTGATTCGGTCGACCGCAAAGCTTTATAATGAATTATCAACTCCTCCCGGTAACATGGATGATAAGCGTAGTATGTTCATTGATTTAGCTTTAATTTATGAATCCAGTACCTTAACGCTGTCAACATTAAGCAATCAGTTGAATTTAAGCACCAGACAAACACAACGATTTATTCAAGACAAATATGGATTTTCTTTTTCAACACTCAAATTACAATCACGACTAAATCATGCTGCTATGCTTTTATCTACAACAAAGCAACCCTTGGATGAAATCTGTGCTCAAATCGGGTATAAGAATTATTCGTTTTTTAGCAGGTTATTCAAGCAATATTATCATATGACTCCGACGAATTATCGAAAATCTCATAATCAGCAGTTTATATAAAATTTTTCTTATCTTTATACGACTAATATGACATTTTTACATATAATAAGGTCGTAAAGCGTCATGGATTAGATAATTATATCGTCTATAATATTATTTAGATACTTAATTATCAAATTGTTGAATAAAGAAAGGGACTCTTGATGACACAAAAATATCAAACTCAAATTTTATCAAATTCGTTTACAGAAATCATCCCATATTATCATTATAACAAGACAGAAGGAGGATGGCGTGATGGATTGGTTGCCGGTAATGGAGAGAACGGTGTAGTGAGTGCATGCTCTCCGTATTCTGAAACATTGATTTATCAGAATATGTACTTTATTATACCTTCACGTCAGCCACGTATTGTGCCACCTGAAGTTACCTCGGAATTACACGAAGCAAGACAGTCAGTAATCAATTTTGATGACAGTTGGAATGTTCATGATAGAAGGCGAACATATCTTTATTGTTTTCATCCCGGTCATCAGCTGAGACTGAATATGCCAAAGCAGAAAATCCAAGATTATACGAGAGCTACCGATTATAAAACAGGCGAAATAGTTGTTAAATATACAGATATCAAAGGAACATGGATAAGAAGAACATTTACCTCAAGAGAAGACAATGTAACGATTACTAAGATATCTCAATCTGACACAGGAGCAAAAATTGATGTTGTTATTTCGATTGATGATCTTTCTTCCATGAAGAATTTCGGAGGCGGAGTTTTTGGTAGCCCTATAAAACGTGATGAAGAGAATATGCAGTATAAGAAGCTTGTTGATGAAGAGTGTTCCTATATTTCAATGGTAGCACATTATCCCTCCTATGACGGCAGTGAGCTCGCCCAAGGTGGTTTTTGTGGGGTCACCAGAGTGATTACGGTTGGTGGGACGAAAAAGAAAATCTGCGAAAATGACACGAAGGAAGCAATTAATGTTGGACCCTTGAAAAATCCTGCAATCAGCATAACGGGTGCAGATGAAGTTTATTTAATTACCGGAACGGCACGAACTCATCATATGGGTGACTTTGGCGAATTTGCTTCTAGTGAAGCCTATGATATCATCAATGAATTGGTAGACAAGACAAAAAAAATAGCAAAGAAATATTCGGATGAAAAAGGCAATTTCGCCTATGACTTGTCACTTGAGCCGCACATGCTAAAACAATCAGAGCTGTTTCAAGCAGTATCCTTTTGTCTCGGAACCGATACGGACAAAGACTCTTTCAGCGAAGAATTATTAACCAAACAGCAAAGTAGCGCACATTTGCTGGATGCGTTTGTTGAACGAGTATATAATCAGGGCCGATATGCACAAATATGCTGTTCAGGCTCGTCGACGCAACGTCTTTGTGGTCTTTGGACAGGCGAATGGAATCCGGGATGGAATGGTGCCTATACAATGGATGCCAATGTAAATATTCAGGTTTCCGGTATGAATACGGGCAATATGTATGAAGCAGGAATCGGATATATTTATTTCATTCTTAGACAAATAAAGGATTGGGAAGATAATGCGGCGCTTGTTTATAAAATGAAAGATGCTATTTTGGTCCCTGTTAATACGGATGGAGACCGAGCTATCATGGTTGAATATGATCAATATTATCCATTTCAATATTGGAATGCCGGTGCAAGCTGGATGATTCTTCCGATTTATGAATTTTGGCAATGCTACGGAAATCAAAAAATACCTGTGAATGACAAGATTGCTCACCTGTATCAGGAGGAATATCTTGATTTGGAGAGAGATATTTTGTATCCGCTCCTTTCAAAACAGGCTAATTTCTGGGAGCAGATTTGTACCCCGGAATATTATACAGATATTAATGGAAAAGCTTGTTATGAAAAAGGTAAAAAGCAGCTATTGGAGGGTGAGAAATATATCATAATTCCAAGCTATTCACCGGAAAATAGACCGGTTGGTTATAATAGTACAATAACGGCCAATGCCGCCATGGATATTTCTGCTGCAAGAGATGGACTCAAGATGATCATTGATATAGATAAGACTTTAGCAGATAATGGTCATGAAGTAGAAGAGGAAAAATGGGAACAGCTAATGAGCAGATTGCCCGAATACAAATATGATGAGTCCGGTGCATTATGTGAATGGGCAATGAGTGAATACAAAGAGAATCATGAACACCGTCATATAAGCCATCTGTATTGCGCATGGCCGGCATACGAAGCTCAGAATGATGAAAAGATGATCAATGCCTGCAATACTGCCATCGCAAACAGAAACCGTGAGAATTCGGGTAAGGATGACACAGCATCGCATGGATGGGTTCACAAGGCACTGGTAGCAGCCAGACTGAAGAACAGTGAAGTTGCATATGATTTGCTATATACCATTATGTCCAGTGATATATATTTCACTTCGCTTATGACGGATCACAATACGGATAGAAGCATCGGGGTGTACTGTACCGATACGTTAATCGGAACAGTGGGTATCATTAACGAAATGCTTTTATATTCAAATACAGGCGAGATCGAACTACTACCGGCATTGCCGACAAAGTGGAAAAAAGGTTCCATTAATGGACTTATGGCAAGAACAAACGCTCAAGTAACAAAGCTTGAGTGGAATCTTGACGAAGGAATGGTTTTGGCATCAATCCACTCCTATAAGGCTCAGACGATTAAGATCTTATGTCGCTTTGGACAAGGCTCTTTTACTACGTCAAAGGGAGAAACATTTACAAATGGGGCTTCACTTAAATTTGAAAAGGGTGAAAAGATTAGTATAAGCTTTCGCATGTAATAAAAACGGTTGATTTCGTGTCAAGCGTGATACAAGAATATCCAATGGACATATCGTGCTAAATAGAATATATGGAGGAAAAAGAATGATTCATATAAGGTATGTAGAATATGATACTACACATTTGGATGACTTTGTGTTTGATATACCGGAAGGACATGATTGTTATCTCCTTGTACTTACGCAGACACCGGCAGTGTTTCTTGTTGATAACGAGTTTAAGGAATACCCTGCCAATTGTGCAGTATTATTTAAGCCCAATCAGAAGATATATTATCGCGCCTGTATGGATAAATATATTAACGATTGGATAAGGTTTGACACGGATGAAACCTATGTTACCACAACACCTATTATCAGTGGGGTGCCATTCATTCTTCATGATCCGTCCTACTGCCATAAATTATACCAATTACTGATGACGGAACACATTTTAAATAATAATTACAAAGATATCTCAACCGATAATTTGTTACGAATTTTGTTCAATAAACTGTTGGAGTCTTATAATTATAAGCATGTATCTCCCTTGTATAAAAATATTAACGAGTTAAAAATGGAGATATACCGTAATCCTAATAAAGAGTGGACGATAGCGATAATGGCGAAAAAGCTGAATATCAGTGTGGGATATCTTGAGGATGTATATAAAAGCACCTTTGGTGTTACCTGCATGGATGAGGTTATTAACAGCCGTATTAATCTAGCTAAGAAATATTTATTATATGAGCATTACACAATAGCAGAGATAGTAACCTTGTGTGGGTATCGTAATATGGAGCATTTCTTCCGGCAGTTCAAGAAGATTACCGGAGTAACTCCAAATCGCTTTCGTAATACACCCCGTCAAATATATAAAGAGGAGGATGAAGTAAAATAGAATAAATCAATAATGACTGCATATTAGGACAATAGAAGGAATTATGTATGAAATACGTTTATATATTTTCAATATTTTTATCAAATAATAACAATAAATTAACAAATAGTCAGAAATTCTTTATGCGTATATGCTGATAAGTCATTATAATATGAATAAAAGTCATTTATGAATTAAAATAGTTCATCATATGCTGAGTATATGTCATTGTTTCATAAGAATTGATAGCATATAATTGTTTTGTTGAACAAAATAAACAAAGTTCTTGGGTATATCTTATCAATATCTATAAAAGTGAAATTGTCCTTATGTTTTCAGAAGACTAGTTATCATAAAGTTCTAATTTGAAAACTGTTAACAATGGAGGAGAAAATGAATCAGGATATGACTATGCAACTTCCAAATGGTGAGTGTTTTCACTCGTGGGAGAAAGAACAGATATATGACAGAGAACTGCATGTAGATGTAAATCATGTTTTGGCATCTGATCATAATGATGGGACCTCAGAACATCCATTTAAATCTATTAATGCAGCAGCAGCTATTGCAACTCCAAGCACCCGCGTGTACATACATGAAGGAGTATATCGGGAATGCGTACATCCTTTCAGTGGCGGTGATGGAATTGATCGGATGATTTCTTATGAAGCATATCATAATGATAATGTCACCATTAAAGCTTCCATCAGGGTTGATCATTTTAGAAGGAGCGAAGGTTGGAATTTGATACGCTTTGGTTCTGAGAGGAAGCAGGAAGATATTCATGCCGCAATATGGGAGATAAAGCTTAATCCGGATGAGTTTCGTGGATATAATCCCTTTTGTGCTGTAAATATCCTTCATGATAGGTTATTCATTGAATATGATAAGACAGATATGACAACCTATCTTAATCGTCGTGGAATGATATTTTGTGATGATAAACCTTTACATCAGGTAGCGCTTTACAACCAACTGGGGGATAACACAGGGACTTACTGGGTAGAAGCAAACGGGCAGACAGTACATTTCAGGCTAGAGGATGATGATGATCCCAAAAATCATTTGATAGAATTGACTTGCCGTGAGCAATGTTTTGCACCGGAGATACCGTTCTTATCCTATATAAAGGTAAAAGGACTTACTTGCGCACATGCCGCAACGGGAGCACCGGTTCCTCAAAGAGGAGCGATTTCTTGTTATCGCGGTCACCACTGGATTATTGAAGATTGCACAGTGGATTGGTCAAATGGAGTAGGAATTGATATTGGTAATGAATGCTGGCATCACTCATTAATTGAGGAGCAGCTGATTGGTTCAACCATTATCCGCCGCTGTAAGATTTATGATGTGGGTGTATGTGGAATTGCCGGACTGTTTGCTAAAAATTTATTGATTGAAGATAATTTGATTCAGGGTACCGGATGGCAGAGAATGGAACTCTCCTGGGAAGCAGGAGGAATGAAAGTACATAATTGTACTGATAGCCTTATCAGACGCAATATATTCACGAAGACAATCCGGGCGGATCATCTATGGATGGATGTGGCGAATGAGAATAATCGTATCACGCAGAATCTGTTCCTTGATGGAATTGAGCAACGAGAAGCAATTTTTATTGAATGCAGTCGCGATGATATTAATTTAATCGATAATAACATATTTTGGAATATAGAGGGACGCTTTGATCCTAATACAATTCCTAAGGAAGCCGGTTCTTCCGGCTGGTACAAGATGGAAGACTCCTCAACAATTAATGGATATGCAATTTATGGGGAAGGCACAGATCATATACACATTGTAAATAATTTTATCGGAAAATGTCGCAGTGCAGGTTATTATGCCAAGACAGTTGCGTTTCGTATTGACAATGATACACGTGGCGGCACATCACGGGACGCCAGAATATGGAATAATATTTTTTATGATTGTAAGGAAGCAGCGATTAAAATGCCTACTGAGCATAATGAGTCGGAAGGAAATATGTTTATGAATATGCCAGGCGGATATCTGCGCATTCTTTATCCGGCACCGGCAGTTTGTCTCGATTTAAATGCATGGCAGGAGTTTTACAGATTTGATTTACATGGGCAGGAAGGTTTTTTTAATATTGAAATTGATAGTGAAACTTTCACAATGAAAATCAATAAAATCGTTGAGCTTCCGGCTGAGTTCACTCGCTTTATGTCAAAACACAAATATGTCCTAAATGTAGAAGACATCCTTCCAGTAGATGCAGTTCCTTCTGTGTTAAGTGATTTTTATGGCCAAAGGGTCATAAATAATCAACGAATACCGGGTCCATTTGTTGATTTTGAAGAAAATTTAGTATATTCTATTGATCCACGCAAAATATGATGCATATAATTGAACTAAAATCTTATAATAATAGTGGATGTTATTTGTGAGTAATGACTATAAGAACAGAGAAATATTTTTTAATGTTTGACAAATTGCATAAAATGGATTATAATATGATATGTAAATACTGGTATAATTCACAATATTTGTGACATAAATTATTTTTCAAAAGGAGACTGTAATGAATCCATTTAGAAACAAGAGAAAACTTAGAGGCTATAAAGAATTCTTGTATATTCTTCCGTTTATTGCATTGGTGGCTGTTTTTGCTTATTACCCGTTATATGGGTGGATATATGCCTTTTTTGACTATAGGCCACCGCAACCGATGACCATGGATAATTTTGTGGGATTAAAATGGTTTAAATCATTAGTACAAAATCAAGTAAAAGTAAATCAGATTCTTGTAGTTATCAGAAACACTTTTGCCATGAGTGGAATTACGATTGCTACCTCTTGGCTCCCAATGATTTTTGCGATATTTCTGAATGAAATTAGGTTTATGCCTTTTCGAAAATTTGTTCAGACAATAACCACAATACCTAATTTCATAAGCTGGGTCTTAGTGTATTCCGTTGCTTTCAATATATTTAACAGCACCGGTATGGTAAACCATTTACTGATTTCTATGGGACTCATCACAAAACCCATTCTATTTCTTCAAGCTTCCGATCATGTATGGTTGACGCAATGGTTATGGCTAACCTGGAAGAATTTGGGCTGGGCAGCTATCATGTATATAGCAGCCATTACCGGTATTGATGAAGAATTGTATGAAGCAGCTAAAGTGGATGGCGCGACAAGAATGCAGAGAATTCGATTTATCACGATTCCCAGTATCCTACCTACTTATTTTGTATTACTGATGTTGGCAATCGCAAGTTTCCTTTCTAATGGTATGGAACAGTATTATGTATTCCAGAATGCGTTTAATAAGAATTCCATTCAGGTTTTGGATTTGTACGTATTTAATTTGGCAATGGGAAGCGGTAGTTACTCTGTTTCAACAGCACTTAGTATGCTAAAGAGTGTCATTAGTATAGTACTGCTTTGCGTAGCAAATGGTATTTCAAAACTGGTAAGAGGCGAGAGCTTTTTATAATATGGGAGGAATCGTCATGAAAATAAGAATTAAAAAGATACATCAAAAGCAAAGTGCCGGAGATATAATGATTAGCGTTACAACATATGTACTTTACGCTATTTTCGCATTTGTCTGTATTTATCCGTTTTATTATATTTTTATTAATACAATCAGCTCAAATGTCTTAAGCGCAAAAGGAACAATCCTTTTTCTGCCGAAGGAGATTCATTTTAAAAACTATGTAGATGCTATGCGGATACCCGGCTTATTAAATGCAGCTATGATATCGGTTGGAAGAACAGTAATCGGTACATTTCTGACTGTTATAGCAACTGCATTTATGGGCTTCATGTTCACCAGGGATAGCTTATGGCACAGGAAGTTCTGGTATCGATTCGTTATTATTACAATGTACTTTAATGCAGGTATTATTCCTTGGTTTTTAACCATGCGTAATCTTCACTTAACGAATAATTTTTGGGGATATATATTACCGGTTATCGTATCGCCGTTTTACATTATCCTTGCTAAGACCTTCGTAGAATCTATACCTAAGGAATTACAACAGGCTGCGGAGATTGACGGAGCAGGTACCATGAAGGTATTCTTTCGAGTTATTATGCCGGTAATCAAGCCTATTATGGCAACAGTAGCCATCTTTTCCGCAGTAGCGCAGTGGAACGCTTTTCAGGATACCTTGCTGCTTATGACAGATGACAAATTATATAGCTTACAATTTATCCTGTATCAGTATATTAACCAGGCAAGTTCGTTAAGTTCACTTGTTAATTCTTCGAGCACTTCGGCCGTCGCACAGAGTATAGCGACTGTACAGACAGCAACCTCGATACGTATGACGGTAACAATTCTTGTAGTTGGACCGATCTTGTTGATATATCCGATTTTTCAAAGATATTTCGTAAAAGGTATCATGATTGGAGCAGTAAAAGGTTAGAATATAGGAGGATGCTATAACATCTTTTTATATATTATTAAGAATGGAGGATTAATTTATGAAAAAGAGGAAAATTGTTTCAATTATGTTAGTCGCAGTCTTTATGCTTTCTTTTGTTCTATCGGGATGTTCAAAGAAAACAGATGATAATGCAACTAACACCGAGCCTACGACCGGAGCTGCAACAACAGAGGGTGCTTCTGACACACCGGCAGCTATTGATCACACAGACTTGCTTACACTTGATGTGTATGATGTTGCTGCTAACTATCAGGGAACTCAAGGCGGATGGTTTGCAAAAGTTGTTAAGGATAAATTTAACCTTGAGTTGAATATTATCGCTCCTCAGGTAGCCGGAGATGGTGAGGCTCTTTACCAGACACGTACTTCCTCGGGAAATTTGGGTGATATCATTTTATTAGATAATTCACCTCTTCAGGATTGTATTGCAGCTGGACTGATAGCAGATATCAGCAGCGAGGTACAAAGTAGCCCTAATTTAAGCCAGTATTACGACCAGTATAAAACCTTTAATTCAGGACTGGAAGGAAACGCAGACGGCAAGATTTATGGTATGCCTTGTGAAATAACAAATACATCTCCAACAACCTATTCTGATACGGAAGTTGCAATAAGTCCTATGTTACCTTGGGATTACTTTACGGAAATCGGTTCTCCTGCGATGAAGAATCTGGATGATTTACTTGATGTAATGGAACAGGTTCAGAAGGCACATCCTACAAACGCAGCAGGTGATCCTAACTATTGTCTTTCCTTATGGTCAGACTGGGATAAAGGCGGAACTCAGATCACTATCGAAACAGCAACTCAGCTTACTAAGACATATGGATATGAAGTAAACGGTTCTATTCTTCTTGGTACAAAAGGAGATATGAAAGAGGTTACGGACGATGACGGAGCATATTATAAGATATTAAAATTCTTCTATGATGCAAATCAAAGAGGCTTAGTTGATCCTGACTCCGGTACACAGGATTGGGAAACGGCTTGTACAAAGATGAAGAACAAACAGGTATTATTGTTCTGGTATTCATGGCAGAGAGGTTTCTGGAATACACCGGATCGTGCTGATAAGAAAGATGCTTATATCTATACACCGGTTGATGATATGACGTTCTATCAGCCTTCGGATTCTTATTTTGGAGACGGAAGAGCACTTGCAATTGGTTCTAAGATGGAAGGTAATGATAAAGCCAGAGCTATTGAATTCTTAGATTGGTTAATCAGTCCAGAAGGTCTTCAATACTTGCATGATGGTATCCCGGATTGGAGTTATACAAAGGGTGATGATGGTAAATATACACTTACTGATGATGGCTTATATGGTTTGATGGAGAATCGTGAAGTTCCCGCAGAAGCTGGCGGCGGTGGATATAATGATGGTTTGAGCAAGATTAATCAATGGCCGTTAGGTTCAGTATCTATCAACCCTAATACCGGAGAGACATATAATTCAAATTATTGGTCATCATATCTGGAAGCAAACAAAACAACCATGACAAATGAGTGGAGTGAGAAATATGGCGCAGCAAATCAGGTAGCTTTTCTCGAAGGAAAGGGACAGTTGAGCCCGGTACCTTATGTTAATTTAATCCTGCCTAGTGATACCACAGATATTGCTTTAGTTCGTAGTCAGTGTGCTGAATTAATGTGCGATACTTCTTGGAGAATGATCTTTGCTAGCAGCGAAGATGAATTCAAGAGTATGTGGGCAGATTTAAAGACTCAGTTGAATGGTCTTGGATGGGCAGATTTGGTTGCATTTGATAAAGCTAAATTCCAGAAGGTTGTAGATGCAAGAGCAGCTGCAGTGGAATAAATTGTAGCGTTCAAGCATTATAAAATTAGTTGATATGTAACTTGTTGTTAATGTACTTGCGAAAAGTTCCGTATATGATTCGAAAGTTTCATATACGGAGCTTTTTATATTAAAAATATTTATGAAGTAGAATAGATTATTTTATAATTGTGTTTCTAGCCCAATGTGGCTATGTTTGCGAGTGTGAAAATATTCTCGCAAAAATCATACGAGCTATTAGAAGTATAAAAAATGAATTCCATAGGAAATGCGTTTTGTTTTCGACATATTTAACTACGAATATTCAGTCATTGGTGAGTACGGTAAGTGACCTGACTATAGATATACCCCATGAGTGGAAAATGATTTAATTATTTTTACGTAGAAAGAATTTAAGTCACAAGATTAATCGGAGGAAGTTAATTATGAGTAGAATCATCATTAAGACAGAAGAAAAACGTTTTCCAACAGCTAAGAATCTCTATGGCATTTTTTTTGAGGATATTAATAGGGCCGGTGATGGTGGCCTTTATCCTGAGATGTTACGAAACAGATCATTTGACGATTCTATTCCGCCGGTAGAATGTACGACGGAAGGTGAGGACGATTATGCTATTGTTACACCGGCAGGCTGGAAAGACGAGTTCAATCATGGCGAGGGTTTAACCAGATGGATTCGTGACAATAAGACGGAGTATACACCGATACCGGCATGGTATTGTGAGAATGCGAGCCTGCAGTTGGATAGACAGGATACACTGAATGATAAGCGAAGTGTAGCTTTGTCTGCCCAGTTTCGTCCGCAAGGGCGTATCTATAATACAGGATACGCCGGAGTTCCACAAAAGGATGGGGATGCGTATCACTTTTATATGTTTGCCAAGGTGGAAGAGCCTGTAACCCTAATTCTTACGGTTGAGGAAGATAATGTGAAACTGTGTGAGAATATTATTAATTTAAGCGGAAAAGGGTTTATCAGATATGATTGGCAATTCAATGCTGTGGGAACTACGGGAGCGGCAAGATTTGTTGTTACTTGCCCGAAGGGTGGAAGTGTAAAGATTGGATTTACTTCGCTCATGCCTATGGATACCTATTATGGTCATGGCTTAAGAAAAGATTTGGTAGAGAAATTAAGGGACATGCATCCTACATTTTTACGTTTCCCCGGAGGCTGTATCGTAGAAGGCTTTACGCCCTCTACGGCTATGCGTTTTAAAAATATGATTGGTCCTGTGTGGGAAAGACCCGGGCACTTATTGATGTGGCATTACCGAACAACGAATGGTTTAGGCTTTCATGAATACTTACAATTATGTGAGGATCTTAACATGGAACCCCTTTATGTATTTAACTGTGGTATGACCTGCCAGGCACGTAAATCTGTGCTTATGGAAGGTGATGATTTAGACGAGATGATACAAGATACACTTGATGCTATTGAATATGCAACGCAACCTGCAGACAGTAAATGGGGTAAGGTACGTGCCGCTATGGGACATCCCGAACCATTTAAAATGAATTATGTTGAGATTGGCAATGAAAACTGGGGACCTGATTATGAAGAAAGATATCTAAAATGCTACAATATTATTAAGGACAAATATCCATTGATGTCTTTTGTAGCGAATAGTCATGTTGAGAAAAAGCAGCTTCCTGTTGATATTGTTGATGAACATTATTATAACAGCGTGGAGTACTTTGCTGAAAATATTCATTTTTATGATGGCTATGACAGAAAGGGTCCTCAAGTGTTTTTGGGTGAACTCGCAGTACTTCGTGGTCCGGTGGGACAGCTTTATGCTGCAGTGGGAGAAGCCATGTTCTTAATCGGTATGGAACGTAATCAAGATGTTGTTGCTCTTGCTTCCTATGCACCCTTACTGGAAAATTATAATTATTTTGCATGGTATCCTAATCTTTTGATTTTTGATAATCTGGAAAGTTATTGCATACCTACTTATTACGCATGGAAGTTGTTTGGAGGCAGCCGTGGAAGTAATGTTGTTACCTCAGTGGATGAGACAGGAATTATCTATCGTCCGGTCAAGGGGATGGCATCTTTGTTAGGACAGGCCGGTGTGCGTTATCGTAAAGCAACCTGGAATGGTATACCGGTTAATGCGGTACACGAGGTTATGGGTCACGAAGTACCTGTTGAAGATGGATACACTATAACAAAGCCGGATGATGAACAAAGGGAAGAAAGTTCAAAGATGGGAGTAAACTTAGACGAGGTGTTGGTTGTACTGGGCGGTAATGAGGAGGTTACGGAAGGAACCTTTGAAGTGGATATCTATGCAGAAGATGGTCGTGAAATCGGTATCGGTGTATATACCTCTCGCATCTCTAAGGAAGTATACATGAATGATGAAACGCATCCTCCCAGAGAGTGGAATGCAGGAATTGTGCGTCCGTTTCAATGGAGAATCAAGGAAGGTAAGAGTACCTTCAAAGAGAGGCGTTATCCGGAACCTATCGCGCTGACCGCTGATGCAGATGTGAAATTAATCATGAATACCTATAATAAATTCAAATATACAGTAACAGGTAAAACAATGAGTCTTTATGTTAATGACGTATTAATACATGAAATTACAGTTCCTAATTTTCCGTCCATGGCATCAGTCGTCAGTGATACGGAAGAGGAAGTTATTATTAAAATTGTAAACATAGCGAATAGTCCGGATGATATCGAAATTACTCTTGATTGTGAGGTGGAAAGCGATTATACGGTCGGATTATTGACCGGAGGAAAGTTTGACGAAAACTCAATTAACGATCCAATCAAGGTTCATGATATTGATGTAAAGTTAAGTGGCGCTTCATCGAATTTCCATTACAAAGCTTCGGCACATTCAATTAATGTACTTCACTTAATTAAAAAATAGAGGAAGTTACAGTTCAGCCTAGTAAGGATAGTGACAAGACCGAGAAAAAATGTTTCCATATAGGAGCAGCTTTCGCTAAGTTGCATTACGTAGTTCGTATGTAAATACTCCTATATGGAAATCATTTTTTTCCAGGTCCGGATACATCTCTTTGAAGGCTGAACTGTAACTAAATGAATTAAGTAATAATATATGACTATATAATAAAAGTATTAATTGACATATAATTTACTTAATTATGACATAATCCGATTCAGGACAAGTAATTTACTGAGAATATCAAACGAAAGAGCGGAGTTAATATGAAAATAGCAGTTTATACACGAATGGCAGATCCGAATTCTTATACATCCTATCTGGGAAACAGTATCCATTTGGCGATTAGTAGTGATGGTGTTCATTATCAGGCGTTGAACCAAAATTATGGGATACTTTTTGCAAAAGCGACAATTAGTGAGGAAGATACAATACAAGCTAAGGGGGTAAAGAATCCATTTATTTTTATAACCGGTAAAGGGGAATATGGAATTACGGCAAGTCGTATTAATATCGATGGCACAAAAGATGAGGATAGTGTTGGTAAGGTTTTGTTATGGACGTCAAAAGATCTGATACATTTTTCAGAGGAAAAATTACTAGAATCAAAAGATCTCAAAGAAATATTGCCGATTTCTTTGAATGATGAAAAAACTTTATGGACGAACTTAACTGATATCTGTGGAGCTGTTCCGGGTAATGCAATAAAGCTGATGGATGAGTCGATTGATGACCTGCTTTTACAATGGGTTCCGCTCGAAAATATATCGGTACAGGTTCCGGATACCTTAACGGTATCATGCCGGGAGGAAGTTGAGAAAGTTTGTGCACTTGCAGTTTATTCGGATGGATCGTCTGTGTCAAAAAAAGTTTTATGGAATACTGATACGATTGATTTTTCAAAAACAGGCACTTATGAAATTGAAGGAAGAGTTACTCAAAACAATTATGAATTCCCCTTGGCAGTAGGATATGCCGACCCGGATGTTTTTAAATGGGAAGGCAGCTTTTATTTCATTGCAACGAACGATAATACAGATAATAAAGGATTTTATGTCAGAAAAGCAGCCAGCGCCAAAGAGCTTTTTGCATCTGACATAGAGCAACACTTGATACTGGATGTTGATCCGGACAGACATTTGATCCAGACCTTCTGGGCACCTGAATTTCATGTTATTAACGAAGAATTATATATACTATTTGCGGTAGGTGCCAAAGAATGGGGACCGCAGGCTCATATAATGAAACTAAAAAAAGGAGGAGATGTTTTAAAGGCTGACGATTGGGAAGATCCAATCCGTGTAGTTAAGCGAGATGGTACAAATCTTGCAAACGGAGACAGTATTACTCTGGATATGACATATTTTACGGTTGATAATATCGCATATTTGGCATGGTCATACCGTATTTATACAATGTCTCCTAAGGATACCGGTTCTATGATATTTATAGCAACCATTGATCCCAAAAAACCATGGATTCTGACAAGTGAACCGATATTACTGTCCAGACCTCTTTTTGGTTGGGAGAATAATAATGGTACTATTAATAATGAGGGACCTTATGCCCTGATTACAGATGAAAATGTTTATATTACATTTTCAGGTGGAGCGGCCGGTGGTTATTCCTATGTGTTAGGATTATTAACAGCGAAACGCGGTACTGATTTGTTGAAGACAAAAAATTGGTTTAAATCCAGTGCACCGGTTCTTTCACACT
This sequence comes from Lachnoclostridium sp. UBA1308, assembly GCA_002307215.1. GTDB lineage: Bacteria > Bacillota > Clostridia > Lachnospirales > Lachnospiraceae > Mobilitalea. The sequence goes on along the minus strand of DBTU01000056.1, from coordinate 124,924 downwards.
ATTCCCTTGAAGGAGTATATGGTCCGGGGCATAACGCATTTTTTCAAGATAATGATGGAAATACTATGATAGCTTATCATGCACAGGAGAAGCTGACAGGTAGTAAAAGATGTACAGGCATCCATAGAGTTCATTTTGATAGGAAACAGATACCAAGATTTGACATGTCACCGGAGAGAGATTTGAAGGATGAATATGGAAAAGTATGTATAAATATTATTGTAAAATAATCCATGGATTTGTTAAATGATTGTTTGGACTTGTAAATTATTTATTTGATTTGTAAATTTGTTGTTGGAATTGTATGGAAACACATAAATTAGTAATAAATATATGGCAGAAATATATAAATTGTTGTATAATTTTAATAAGGGGAAAAAGATTAATCAGATTTTGAGATATATTTACTAGAAATTTCAAGATATTAATTAATCTGAGAATACTGTATGAGAACTGTGTAAAATACAGATTTATGAAAGTTGGAGGTGTACATTATGAAGAATATTGTAGAAGGTGTGAAAAAGTTTTTGGTTAAATTGATTGTAGTATTAAAAATCATTTTTTCCTCAATAAAGAGAGTTACAAGTAAGTACATAAAAAAACTTGCGGATAAGCACAAGGTTAGAGCCATGAGTAATGAAAAGACCGGAAACAGGAATCTACCAAAATTTATGAAAGGCAGCACTACAATACGTTTTCAGTTAATTGCATCATTTTTGGTGCCGGTAGCTTTTATTATACTGCTGGGTGTGGTTTCCTTTAAGGTGGCATCGGATGGAATAGTAAAAAACTATGAAACATCTACTTCTAATACCATTAATATGACAGGGGAATATTTGCAATTTGGGATCGATTCTGTGGATGCAACCAGTATTCAATATGTAAATGATAAAACAATATCGAATTTCTATTTAGATTTATATGATATTAGTGACCCGGATTACAGTACCTCATTTAACTATATAAAAAGTATAATTTCTACAAAGCAGATTTCGGATGATTTTATAGAGAATATATACATATTATCTGATGATGTTAAATGCATTTCTACAAGCGGAACTAGTTATGAAAGTGGTTTATATAAAGGGTTCACGGACACTGAGTTAGGTGCATATCTAAAGAAGAATCGCCTGAAAGGTGTATGGGTAGGATCAAATGAGTTTCTCGATAAGAATCTGGGAAAGACAACAAACAATTATTCGATTCGGTTAATTAAAAACGGGCAAGCGAATGCGGTATTAATTATAGATGTTAGTAAAGATACAGTAGAAGATATATTAAAAGGAGTTGACTTCAATAAATCAGGTTTTCTGTCTTTGGTTACTGCTGATGGGAGAGAGATTACTGCGTCAGAGGATACTGAACAGGATAAGGCTGCGAAGGATGGTGCTACAGACACAAATACAACTTCGATTTTTACCGACCAAGAGTTCTATAACAAGGCAGTCACCGGTGAAGCTGTCAATGGTTCAGAATATGTGAAGTACAAAAAGGAAACCTATCTGTTTATGTATTCAAAAATCGGAGATACGGGGGCAATGCTATGTGCATTGATGCCGAAGGATATTATTACCAGCCAGGCGGATAATATAAAAAAGGTTACAATTATAATAGTTGCTATCGCAATTATTGTTGCTGTTGGAATAGCTGTTATTATTTCACAAGGTATTGATAAAACAATCAAAGGAATTATTCTGACACTAAAGGAAGCAGCCAAGGGAGATCTGACTGTTAAGTTTAATTCAAAACGTAGGGATGAGTTTCACACCCTGATTGAAGAAATCCAAAACACCTTTACCAAGGTCAAGGATCTAATTCATAATGTAAACGGACTGAGTTCAGAGGTATCTTCATCTTCGGTTAATGTAACGAAAACCTCAGAAGAATTTTGGAAGTCCTCGAAGGATATCTCAACGGCTATGTATGAGATCGAACAGGGCATTTCCCAGCAAGCGAAGGATGCTGAAGAGTGTCTGATACAGATGGATAATCTATCAAAGAAGATATCTCTGGTTAGCGATAATACGAAGGAAATCGGACAGATTGCAGATAAGGCCAGATTGAATATAAAAGAAGGAACCGTTGTAACAGAAGATTTGAATAATCAGACACAAGCAACCATTGAGATTGCAACGGATATTATTAATGATATCGAGAGATTGGACGTGAAATCCGTTTCGATCAGTAAGATAGTAAATGTAATTAACGACATTGCGAACCAGACAAATCTTCTTTCCCTTAATGCATCAATAGAGGCGGCAAGAGCAGGAGAATATGGAAGAGGCTTTGCTGTGGTAGCAAGTGAAATCAGAAAACTGGCAGAACAATCTCAGGGTTCTGTAAATGATATTAAGAAGATTATCGAAAGCATACAAGGTGATACAAAGAAAGCAGTTGGGACAGCAAAGAAAGTCGGCGATGTGTTGAAACTTCAGACAAGCGCTGTAAATAATACAACTACTTCTTATAATAATATAAACGATAGCGTAGAAAAACTGATGGTATATCTGAATTACATCGCTCAGAATGTAGGTAATATTGAGGAAGCAAGGGTTAGTACATTAGGCGCTATTGAGAATATATCAGCTGTTCTTGAGGAAATTGCTGCTTCTACGAATACCGTTAATCAGACATCACTTGATCAGTTAACATCGGTTGAGACGCTGAATAATGCGGCAGGAGCACTCAATAAGAATGCGGATATACTGGTAGAAGAAGTAAATAAATTCAAGGTCGAATAAGTTAATTGTTGAAACAATCTTTACACACAAAGTGTAGGGTTGGCCACAGTATGATGATTATACAATATTTATCAAATGGAGCTGTCACATATACAGCTCCATTTTTGTGGAACAAGAGCAATATTTGAATAATAAACCGCAATACGCAAGAGGATGAAAGAGCGAATGTATGGTATAATAAATTGGTGGAAATTAGGGAGTCATTATTAAGTGAAAATGAAAGAAGAAGGACTTGTATTCCGGTCTTCGAAACATAATATAATAATAACAACAAAGGAGAATATATTTTATGAGTAAATTGTGGTATAAAAAACCGGCTACTATATGGGAGGAGGCATTACCTCTTGGGAATGGTCGTATGGGCGCGATGATATTTGGTTCTGTGAAAACCGAACATATTCAGCTAAACGAGGATAGTGTATGGTATGGCCGTTTTATTGACCGTAACAATCCGGATGCATTAAAGAATCTACCTAGAATAAGAGAATTGATATTAAACGGACACATCCAGGAAGCGGAGCGTCTTATGACATATGCATTATCAGGAACGCCACAGAGCCAGAGACCATACCAGTCCCTTGGAGACTTACAGATCAGATTCAATGGAATGGATGGTGAAGAAGAAGGATATAAAAGAAGCTTATCCCTTGATGATGCAATTCACAGAATGAAGGTTGAGGTTGGAAAAGACAGGTATGAAAGAGAAACCTTCGTATCTACTGTTGATGACGTAATGGTAATACGTCTTACGGCTAACGGAAATGAAAAAATATCTTTTTCTGCGATGCTTGAGCGGGAACGGTATTATGATCAAGTGGTTAGGGTATCAGGTGATACAATAATGCTTGACGGGGGTCTTGGAAAGGGTGGACTTGATTTTGCCATGATGCTGAAGGCTTCTGCCGAAGGCGGAAACTGCGAGGTTATCGGAGAACATATTATTATAAACAATGCGGATGCCGTAACTTTACTATTTACAGCAGGAACAACCTTTCGATTTGAAAATGTGAAGCTACAGCTGGAAAGGATTATATCAGATGCGTCAGCTTATACCTATGAGGAATTAAAAAGCAGGCACATCAAAGACTATAAAAGACTCTACGACAGAGTATCGTTTGAATTGGAGGGCGCTGAGGTATATGATACGATTTCCACGGATGTACGTCTGCTAAAAGCCCAAAATGGGGAAGTCGATAAGGGTATTGCAAAATTATACTATGATTTTGGTCGTTACCTTCTGATATCATGTAGCAGAGAAGGAACCTTGCCGGCTAATCTGCAGGGCATTTGGAATAAGGATATGAATCCGGCTTGGGATTCAAAATATACGATTAATATTAATGCTCAGATGAATTACTGGCTTGCGGAAAGTTGTAACCTCTCCGAATGTCATATGCCATTATTTGATTTAATCGAAAGAATGGTTCCGAACGGAAGGATAACAGCTAAGAAAATGTATGGGTGCAGAGGCTTCGTTGCCCATCATAATACCGATTTATGGGGTGATACAGCAGTTCAGGATATTTGGATTCCGTCATCTTATTGGGTGATGGGAGCAGCATGGCTTTGTACGCATCAATGGATGCATTATGAATTTACGAAAGACCAGAAATTTTTAGAGAAGGCATTTCCGATTATGAGGGAGGCAGCGTTATTCTTCCTTGATTTTCTGATAGAAGATGATGGATATCTGAAAACATGTCCCACGGTATCGCCGGAAAACACGTATATTCTTCCGAGTGGTGAACATGGTTCTGCTACAGTTGGAGCTACCATGGACAATCAGATATTAACGGATTTATTCAGTCAATGCTTGAAAGCAGCAAAAATACTAGGTGTACAGGATGAGTTGAACTTACAGATAAAAGAGGCAATGGAAAAGCTTGTTCCAACTCAGATTGGAAAGCATGGCAATATCATGGAGTGGGCACAGGATTATGATGAAATTGAACCGGGACACAGACATATATCCCATTTATATGGTCTTCATCCATCGGCTCAGATAACGATGGATGGTACACCGGAGCTAGCAAAGGCGGCTAGGGTGACACTAGAGCGCAGATTAGCAAATGGCGGAGGACATACAGGCTGGAGCCGTGCATGGATCATAAATATGTACGCAAGACTGTGGGATGGAGAAGCGGCATACGCGAATCTGGAGCAGTTATTTGCAAAATCCACTTTACTGAACATGTTTGATAATCATCCTCCGTTTCAGATAGACGGAAACTTTGGTGCTACAGCAGGTATTGCCGAGATGCTGGTTCAAAGCACAATGGACAGAATTATACTGCTTCCGGCCCTTCCTAAGGCATGGGCAGATGGATCTATACGTGGACTTTGTGTACGCGGTGGAGCTGAAATCGATTTGGAGTGGCGGAGCGGACAATTGACAAAATGCAGTATTCGAGCAAAGCAAGCGATTGAATCAGAAGTTTTCTACAAGGGAGGAGCAACAAAGATATCCTTAGCAGCGGGAGAAGAAATTACTATATAAATTATGATAAGCGATACAGGGAAAAAATACGTCAGGGCTGCTGGTAACATAGATATATTATTGTTCCGACATCCCTGAATTCTTTTCACTTACAACTGAGACTGCGAAGGATCATGATACATTTGAGTCCGATACAGCTGACGATATTCCTTGGGGGTACATTTTTTAATCTTGCGGAAATTACGGTTAAATGAGGACATACTATTAAATCCGCTCTGCATTGCAATCTCAATAATCGATAAATTAGGATCACATAATAATGATTCGGCATATATAATACGACGTCTCATAAGATAGTCATAAATGGACATACCTGAAAACTCGTGAAAAAGCCTGGAAAAATGATATTTACTGAAGCCGGCAAGAGCAGCAAGTGCATCTAGCGATATATCTTCTGTACAGTGTGTATCGATGTATTTGCATATAGAATGAACCTTTTCAATGTAGGTATGTTGCTTATTGCTTTTAATGGAGGGAAAAGATTTTTCTTCTTTAATACAGTTCCTTCCTGCAATTACAAAAAAATTTATGAAAAGTGAGTAGATGGATGCTTCGTATAGTAAATTGTGCTTGGAATATTCATCAGCTATTTGTTCTAATATAGTGACAAGTTGTTGGTGATATGGGACGGATTGTTCTGCTCGTATGATAGTACAAGGATAAAAATAATTTTTTATGGAATCAATTCCGTACAAATCATTAAAGATGGAGTTGTCAAATAGCGTGATGATACGTTTACCGGTAGGAGGTGCAATAAGCTCGTGAATTTCACCGGACGGAATAATCATGATATCTCCGGGATTTAATACATAGGTAGTACGATCTATGATAACAGTATATATATTTTCGACAGGCATAATTATTTCATTATCCGTGTGCCAGTGGATCGGATAATCTTCTGCATCTTCATTGATATAAAAACGCATTCGTAAGTTGTCCGGGTGAATTACCCTTTCTCTTGTTCCATTCAAATTTTCAATCATAGTTTTCTCCAGTTCGGGTTTTACAATGGAATATCACAAAAGATAATTGATATGATATTATTATATAATGCAACAAAAAAAAAGTAAACTTTAATATTTGTTTAGACAATAAACGAAACAGCAATATATGCACAGTGAATAGCAATACACAAGAAGATGTTGGTGAATATATGTGTTATATTTAGCATGAAACATAAGTTTTTTAGTAATAATGAATAGAATAACAATGATACATGGTGGAATGGTTTCAGAATATCCGGTTAGGAGAAGCAATGAAGGAATTAGTTCATAATAAAAAGAAAATTGATGAGTATAAGGCCAGAGCCGTTGAATTAGTCGGCAAAATGACGACAGAGGAAAAATGTCTTCAGATGTTGCATAAGGCTCCGGCAATAAAAAGATTAGATATCAAGTCATACAATTGGTGGAATGAAGGGCTTCATGGAGTAGCAAGGGCCGGTGTGGCTACCGTTTTTCCGCAAGCAATCGGTCTGGCAGCTTCTTTTGATGAAGATTTATTGGAGTGTGTGGCAGATGCTATTTCAACAGAAGCCAGAGCAAAATTTAATATTCAGCAACAGTTTAGCGATACGGACATCTATAAAGGATTAACCTTTTGGGCTCCTAACGTCAATATTTTCAGAGATCCCAGATGGGGAAGAGGCCATGAGACCTATGGAGAAGACCCTTGCCTTACTTCAACACTTGCGGTGAGATTTATAAACGGACTACAGGGACATGACGAGAATTATTTGAAGGTTGCGGCATGTGCGAAGCATTTTGCGGTTCACTCGGGACCGGAGGATCTTCGCCACGGCTTCGATGCGGTGGTATCGCCGCAGGATCTTTATGAGACATATTTACCTGCTTTTGAGGCTTGTGTAAAAGAGGCAAAGGTAGAGACAGTTATGGGTGCATATAACAGAACGAATGGTGAACCTTGTTGTGGAAGCAGACTGTTACTGAAGGATATATTACGGGATACTTGGGGTTTTGACGGGCATGTTGTTTCTGATTGTTGGGCTGTTAAGGATTTCCATGAGGGTCATCATGTCACGGAAGGCCCCTTAGAATCGGTAGCTTTAGCAGTAAATATGGGCTGTGATATCAATTGCGGTAATATATTTTTATATCTAAAAGAGGTTGTTAATCAAGGCCTGGTGACAGAGAAACAGGTAAGCAAAGCGGTCGAGAGGCTGTTTACAACCCGTATGAAGCTCGGTTTGTTTGATGAGCCTGAGAAGGTGCCGTATCATTCGATTTCCTATGAAGTAGTAGATTCACAGGATATGATTAATAAGAATCTCGATGCAGCAAGGAAAACCTTAGTTCTTCTGAAAAATGAAAACCATTTACTTCCGCTGAATAAGGATAAGATTAAGAGTATCGGTGTAATCGGACCTAATGCGAATAATCGGAGAGCTTTGGTGGGTAATTATGAAGGGACTTCCTCCAGATATGTTACGATAAGTGAAGGATTACAGGATTATCTGGGAGAAGATGTGCGGGTACATTATTCCGAGGGATGTCACTTATATAAAGATAAAGTGGAAGGACTTGCGGAAGCAAATGACCGTTTATCGGAAGTAAAGGCGGTGTGTGAGCTCAGCGATGTTGTTATTGCCTGCTTGGGTCTTGACTCCGGACTGGAAGGTGAAGAAGGGGATCAAGGTAATCAATATGCAAGCGGTGACAAGCCAAACATAGACCTTCCGGGCTTACAGGAAGAAGTATTGAAGATAATATGTGACAGTGGTAAGCCGGTTGTATTAGTCGTATTGTCGGGAAGTGCACTGGCAATCAACTGGGCGCAGGAACATATTCCGGCTATCATAGAGGGATGGTATCCCGGCGGACAGGGTGGAAGAGCCATTGCGGAGGCCATATTCGGTGAATTTTCACCGGAGGGTAAGCTTCCCATCACATTCTACCGTTCCACAGAAGAACTTCCGCCCTTTACGGAATATGCAATGAAAGATCGTACTTATCGTTATATGAAGAAGGAAGCATTATATCCGTTTGGATATGGCTTATCCTATACAGAGTTTAACATTGATGAGGTGAAAGCGGATACGGATACAATCTCTGAGAATGGAATTGAAATTCAGCTTCGTATTACCAATACAGGCAGTAAGAAGGCCAGAGATACAATACAGATTTATGTGAAAGCAGATAAGCCAGACTCACCGAATCCTCAGTTGAAAGCATTTACTAAAGTGGAATTATCGGCAGGAGAAGAGAAAATAATTAATCTTCATCTTCCTCAGAAGGCCTTTAGTCTGTGCGATGCAGAGGGAAACAAAGTAATAGAGCCGGGCAGCTATACTATTTATGTGGGAGACTCACAGCCGGATATAAGAAGTATTATTTTAACAGGCAAAGAGCCATGTAAACTTAAGGTAACAGCAACTAAAAAATCAGAGATTATATAACCGGTACAGAACATGCGATTTTCTGTATGTAAAATATAATTGATACAATATTCAGAAAGGAACATACAATGATACAGGCAACAAATCCAATATTATCAGGTTTTTATCCGGATCCATCCATTTGCAGAGTCGGAGAAGATTTTTACCTTGTAAACTCAAGTTTTTCATACTTCCCGGGAGTACCCATCTGGCATAGCAAAAATCTTGCCGATTGGAAGCAAATCGGTAATGTTTTAGACAGGGAATCACAGATACCACTGGGAGGATGCGGCCATTCTGCAGGAATCTTTGCTCCAACAATAAGGTATTGTAACGGAACTTATTATATGATTACCACGAATGTGACCGGCGGTGGCAATTTTATCGTGACAGCGGATAATCCCGCAGGACCGTGGTCGGAGCCTTATATCTTGGGAGAAAACGCACCAGGCATTGATCCGAGTTTATTTTTTGATGAGGATGGCACCTGTTATTATGTGGGGACAAGACCTAATCCCGAAGGAGTCAGATACAATGGCGACTGGGAGATTTGGGTACAAAAGCTTGATTTATTAACCATGAAACTGATCGGAGAGAAACCTGCAGTCTGGAAGGGCGCACTTAAGGATGTAATTTGGCCGGAGGGACCGCATCTTTATCATATCGGAGAATATTATTATCTGATGATAGCTGAAGGTGGTACCGGACCTAATCATGCGGTTACTGTCGCAAGAAGTAAAAATGTATTCGGACCCTTCGAAAACAATCCGAATAATCCGATTTTAACTCACAGACATTTAGGTAAAGATTATCCGATTATCTTTGTGGGACATGGCGATTTGGTGGATGATAACCAAGGAAATTGGTATATGGTTATGCTGGCGAGTAGAAAATGTGAGGGCTACAGCGGAATGGGACGTGAAACCTTCCTAGCAAAGGTTACATGGGAGGATGAATGGCCTGTCGTAAATCCCGGAATCGGTAAATTAGAAGATGTCGTGGAATTACCTTTTGAGAATCAAAAATCGACACAAAAAAGAGTACAGACTTTAAAAGAGTTTAGCGAAAAGTCCTATGATGTAGTAATGCTTCGAAATGCAGACAGAAGCTTTTATGATACTACACAGGGTATATTAAAGCTAAAATATCTTCCGTTAACAATGAAGGATTTAGGCAGTCCCGCATATCTGGGCCTCAGACAATTGGATTATAATTATGAAGCTGTACTGGATATAACGGTGTATAATCCGTCGGTTTCGGAAGAAACCGGACTTGTCATATTACAAAGTAACGAATATCATATACTGCTTCGTGTAAAGAAAGCAGAAGAGACAGCGGATGCGTTAGTGATTCAGTTGGTTAAATGCCTGAGAGGCAAAGACAATATTCTTTCTGAAGTGGAACATAGTCAGAAAAAAGTAGACGCGACCACTAGAATAACATTGAGAATAAAAGGACACGGACAACAAGCTGATTTCTGTGCTTTCATTGAAAATCAGGAAATTCCGGTGCTTAACAATGTTGATATCCATGAAATGAGTACAGAGGTTGCAGGCGGATTTGTTGGAAACACAATCGGAGTATATGCAACTTCTAATGGAAAGTTATCTGAAAATCATGTAAATGTTAATGATTTATCCATTTATATGCCATTTCAATAAGAAGTTAATATGGTTATAATGAAAGAAGATTGGCTCTAACTTATTAAAAGGAGGCATGATAGATCATATGAAAAAAACGATGATTCATAATCCTGTGATTTGGTCGGATGTACCTGATATAGATGTAATCAGGGTAGAAGACAATTACTATATGGTCAGCACCAGCATGCACACGATGCCGGGATGTCCAATCATGAGGTCAAAGGATTTGGCCAATTGGGAGATCATTAATTATGTGTTTGACACGATAGATGACAATGAGGCACAGAACCTTCTTAATGGTCATAGTATCTATGGTAAGGGAAGCTGGGCAGCAACCCTACGCAGGCATAAGGAAGATTATTATGTAGGATTTTCCAGCAATGATATGAAATGCTTTTATCTCTATAGGACAAAAGATATCGAACATGGTCCCTGGAAATGTATCGCTACTGTCGACCGGCTTTTACATGATCCGGCGCTTATTTTTGATGGGGATACTCCATATATTATATATGGGAATGGAGATATTAGTATCGTAGAATTTGAAAAGGATCTGTCAGGAATAAAGAAGGACGGTATCCAAAAAGAGATTTTGAATACGCCTAAAGAAGGAATTGGTCTTCGATGTGAAGGCGCACACGCATACAAAATCAATGGAATGTATTATCTCATATTTATTGAGTGGGCTGCAACAGGTAACTGCAGAAGAAGGCAGATATGCTATCGCTCTAAGAATTTACTTGGTCCGTATGAGAGAAAAGTGATATTTGATGATGACATGGAATATTTCAACAATGGCATTGCTCAAGGGGCCATCTTTGATACGGAAGAAGGAGACTGGTATGCCATGCTCTTCCAGGATCATGGAGCGGTTGGAAGAATTCCTTATATGTTACCGCTAAGTTGGGAAGATGGGTGGCCGATGATTGGTGTTGATGGAAAAGCACCTGAATATTTTCGAATTTCATTGGAAGAAGTGCCCGTCGGTCCGTTGGTAATAAATGATGAGTTTAATGATAAAGAAAATAAATTGGCTCTGAATTGGCAATGGAACCATAACCCGGATCCTTCCCTATGGTCCTTAACAAAAAGATCGGGTTACCTTAGACTGACAACCGGATACATTACGAATAACGGAGTATTGTTTGCAAGGAATACCCTGACTCAGAGGACACTGGGACCGGCATGCACCGGTATCACCCATATTGATTTTGCTAATATGAAGGCTGGGGATTGTACGGGACTTGTAGCTTTACAAAGTACATTTGGTATGGTTGGTATTCGAAAAGATAGTAACGGTATAAAGAGAGTGGTTATGTGTACGAATGGTGGTGAGTACTTCGAAAAAGAAGAGGAATCCACTATATATGAAAAAGAGGACATATATTTAAAAATCACTTTTGACTTTAAAAACAATATAGATATAGCTAAGTTTTTTTATTCGGAGGATGGTTTATCATGGCACCGAGTAGGATGTGATTTACATATGAAGTATTTACTCGATCACTTTATGGGGTATCGGATAGGATTATTTAATTATGCAACAAAGGAAATCGGTGGCTATACAGACTTTGATTATTTCCATTTTGAATTGATTAAATAGTTATATTTGAGTAGGAGTTATTAAATGAGCTATGGAATAATAAAAGACAATATGTTGAAGAAAGCCCCAAATCATAAAAGTACAAGTGGTAACAGATTACAACGAAGTATAAATAATCGTAAAATAAGGTCAAAGACCTTTTACTTATATGTATTTTGTGTGCTGATTCCTGTGCTTGTGACAAATATGTTTGTCATTGGTAATGCTGTGAAGGCTTCTTTTGATGAAAGAAAAAGTAACATTAATAATATTGTCGATTCGGTTTCTCATGATATCTCCTCTTCCTTAGAGAGCGGAGCGAACCTTACGGTATATGTATATGCAAGTAATTCCATCTGTAAATTTCTTGACGATCAATATGAAAGCGATGGGGAATTCTTTACAGCATATAACAGAGTTTTTGAGAATTATGTGTTTTATGCCAGTTCAAAGAATATAATTAACGATTTAACCTTATATTCGGATAATCAAACAATGATCAACGGCGGACGGTATAATCGAATCGATTCAATAAGGTCTCAGGATTGGTATCAGAAATTTATAAAGGCAGATGTGGATTTGTTTGTATATCCTTACTATAACCATTCGATTTATAAAAATCACGAAAACCGTATGTTTACTATCATTAGAAAACTGAATTATAACGAATTGAGTAATATAGAGAAGATTGTAAAGCTTGATATCAACTATAACAAGGTGAAAGAAGCAATTAAAATTTCAGCCTTTGATACAACAGTATTTGTGTGCCATAATGATAAAATTATATTCAGTAATGATACAAAAGACAAAGGTATCAAAGATGATTTTGAAAATGTATCAAAGATACCCCAAGGTGAAGTTCAGCTTAACAAATCTTACTCGGCGTACGGCTTTGACTACGATATTTATCTGACGGGTTATGAATCCAATTATTTTGCTATGCTACGTGAGAATTTATGGATGATTGCCATATTGTTTCTGGCTGATGCATTAATTCCTGCAATTATACTAGCCTTATTCAGTAGTTCGATTACTAAAAGGATATTATTGCTGGGGAAATATATGAAGAAGGTAAAAGGAGAAGAATTTGAACTTCTGCCTGAAAGCGAAGGTAAGGATGAAATAGGTGAACTACTGGATAACTATAACCTGATGGTAGTTAGAATGAAATATTTGATAGAATATGAGTATAAAAGTAAGCTGGAGCAGCAGGAGCTCTATCTCGCGAGACAGCAGGCTGAACTTTTAGCACTATATAGCCAGATCAATCCGCATTTTATGTTTAATGTTCTTGAAAGCATACGAATGCACAGTGTCATAAAAAATGAATGTGAAACCTCACAAATGATAGAAAGTCTAGCTAAATTAATGCGTAAGAGTGCGCAGTGGGGATCCGATTTGATTACGATTGAACAGGAGCTTGGATTTACGGAGGATTACTTGAATTTGCAAAAGTATAGATTCGGAGATGATTTTAATTACAAGTTCCGAATCAGTAAAGACTGTTATAATCATTTGATACCAAGCTTAGTACTTGTGACTTTTGTAGAGAATTCCTGTGTTCATGGTTTAAACAGAGAAGGACATTTCGGAACAATCTTTGTTTCGGTGTATGAGGAAGACTCATTTCTATACATAGAAGTAGAAGATACCGGAATCGGTATGGAGGAAGAACAGGTAAAAAAACTGGAAAAATCATTAAACGAAGCTAATATTGATGATTTGCAGAATTCATCGTCTCTGGGAATGCTGAATGCATGTATCCGACTTAAGAAATACTGCGGAAGCCAGACAAGAATTATCCTCGAAAGTGAGAAACTGGTAGGTACCTGTATTATCATAAAAATACCGATTGAGAATATGAAGTCGGATTTGTAATTAGAGTATTAGGAAAGGAGAGTATCTGAAAATGCAAATTGGTGTACCTTTGTTAAGAGTATTATTAGTAGATGATGAACCCTATATTCGGAAGGGGCTTACTGCATTGATAGATTGGGAGGCAGAAGGATATTGCATTGCCGATGAGACCTCTAATGGGAATAGTGCAATTCAATTATTAAAGCAAAACGAATATGATTTGATCATATCGGATATTAAAATGCCGGAAATGGATGGTATTGAGTTTATTACCTATGTAAGAAGTAATAAGATTAGTATGGCAAAGTTTGTATTTTTAAGCGGTTTTTATGATTTTCAATATGCGAAAATGGCTATTCAATGGGGTTGCTGTGATTATATTTTAAAACCAATTCAGAAAGAAGAACTTCTTACAACCATCCGTAAAATTATGGATGAATACCAGAAGGAAGCAGGAATAGAAAAGAAGAAGAGAGTTTTTGAAAAAGCTTATCTTGATCGTCATTTGAGTGCAATAATTTGGGGTAAATGTGATAGAGTAAATTTGAAGTATGTACAGGAAAAGATGTCGCTATCCGATGAAATAGCCTATATCCATTGTGAAATATCATTAATTGACGAAAAATTTCTTGCCTTGCCTGAGGATAGCAGAAGAGCACAGCAACGAAGGCTTTATAACTATGCCGGCTTGTTGATGAAAGGTTATGCAGACCATATCATATATGATATCATGAAGCATACTCATTGTTACGATATAGGAATTATTTACTGTACATCTATGGCAAAAGATAGAGGATTATCGCAGGAGGAATGGTTAAAACGCCTACAAAAGGAATTGTCAGAACGTGTAGGTTATGAAATTGTAGCTTGCATGGGAAGTAAAGTAAGCAGTATCAATACACTTTCGGATTCCTATCGTGAGGCAGTCATGATAAGATCCTTCCGATTTTATAAGAAGCAAGACAATAAAATGACATGTATCTTAAAAAGGGAATCAGACACACAGGGTACAAAGACAGATTATTTTAAAAAGCAATTGGATGAGTTGATTCATGTGATTGAAATAAATGATAAACTTAAGATAAGGGAATATGCGAACTCTTTATACAGGAGTATGATGGACAAGAATGTTGATCCCGATATGGTCAGCCGGAACATTCAATATTTATTATATCGCTTATTAGGACTTGGATACAATCAGGAGGCTGATATTAATCAGGAAGAAATCATGCAATATATCCGTGAGTCTGTGTTCTCGTCGAAAACGCATTTTAACAATGGGCTTAAATTTCAGCAGTTTGCAATAGAGTATTCTGACTATCTTGTGCAGCTCAGGCAGAATACTGCGAAAGGTACAATTAATATGGTAGAAAATGAAATGGAAGAAAATTACGCTGAGAATATAAGCTTAAAGTCTCTGGGAGAAAAGTATTTTATTAATAGTGTATATCTTGGACAGGTGTTTCGAAAAAAATATGGATGTGCGTTTAAAGATTATCTTAATAATATCAGAATTCGCAAAGCAGCAGAAATGATGCTACAGACAGATAAAAAGGTTTATGAAATAGCTGTTGATGTCGGATATAAGAACCAGGAATATTTTATTAATAAATTTGAGGAAATATATGGGGTTACTCCGACAAGATTCCGAAAAAGGAATCTTCAGAATCAAAGTATGACTTAAAATATATCCAAAAAATAAATAAAAAGCCACTACAAATTATACATATATACTTTGTAGTGGTTTTTTATATACTTTGTAGGGGTCATTTTTTGTGCAAATATGCTAAAATACATTATCGCTTGCAAAAGCGAAAAAAAATTCAGGGAGGATTTTTATGAAAAAACGTATTATTGCAGTACTTATGTGTATTGCTATGGTGTCAACCTTGTTTGTTGGCTGCGGGAAAAAAGCCGCAGATACAAACGAAGCAACACCGACAACAGGAGCAGGATCTACGGCAGCCGATGCTACAGAAGCACCAAAGGAAATCAAAGAGTTTACAGGATTTTTCGCAGTTCCCGGTGCAGAACTCAATGCAGACAATGAGATTCAGGACATTATTACTGAGAAGATTGGTGCAGAATGTAAGGAAACTTGGTTAACAGGTCAGACCTCAGAAGAAGCAGTTGGTATGCTGATTGCAAGTGGCGAGTATCCTGACTTCATGAACTGGACTCCTCAATTACAGGATGCCGGCGCACTTGTTGCTATTGATTCATACTTTGATGAATTTCCGAATATCAAGAATTTCTGGAGTGAATCACAGTGGAACACCTTAAAGCAGGAAGATGGTCATATCTATTCCTTCCCTCAGTTTGGTAAAATTAACGAGAAGTTAATGGATACAACACAGGGTGGAGAAGCTTTCTGGCTTCAGACCAGAGTATTAAAATGGGCTAATTATCCGGTAGTTGAATCTCTTGATCAGTTGTTCACACTGTTAGAGAATTATTATGCAGCTAACCCTACAAACGCAGATGGCTCAAGTGTAATTCCTTTTGAAGTTTTATGCTATGACTGGTATTACTTCTGCCTTGAGAACCCGCCTCAGTTCTTAGACGGATGGCCGAACAACGGTCGTTGTATCGTAGATCCGGCTACATATAAGGTTATAGACTATAATGTTACACCTACAGCTGAAAGATACTTCAAGAAGCTGAACGAAGAGTATAAGAAGGGTATCATTGATCCTGAGTTCATGACAATGAACCATGATCAGTTCCTTGAGAAGGTTGCATCAGGTCGTGTACTTTGTATGGTAGAGCAGAAATGGGATTTCCAGTCAGCAGAGGATTCTATTAAAACTCAGAAATTAGAAGGTTGTACCTATGTACCGCTCGGAATTACCATTGATGCAGGTATGAAGTCAATGTACTATGTAGCTAATGAAGCAGCAGTTCTTTCCGGTGGTTTATCTGTTACAGTAAGCTGTAAGGATGTTGAAGGCGCATTAAAGTTTGTAAATGATTTATTATCTCCTGAAATCGTTACATTACGTCAATGGGGCGTTGAAGGCGTAGATTACACAGTGGGTGATGATGGACTTTTCACAAGAGATCAGACAATGAGAGACAACGCAGTTAACGCTGATTATAAAGCTTCACATCTTTGCGGTTATGGTTACTTCCCTAACTATGCAGGTATGAATCCGGATGGAAAGAATGCTGCACTTCCGGATCAGCAGCCAGCTGAATTCTATGCAGGTTTACTTCCTGAGGTTAAGGAATGTTTAGATGCATACGGCGCAAAGACATATGTTGATTTAATGGATTACAATGAAATCGATGGCTACGAGCAGCCTTGGTACCCGATGTGGTCATTCGTAGGTGAAATGACAACCGATACCCCTGGAGGACTCGCTTGGTCAAAGATGGAAGAAACAAAGAAACAGTATCTTCCTCAGGTAGTAATTGCAAAAGATTTCGATTCTTCATGGGCTGATTATTTGAAGGCATATAACAAAGTTAAGCCGGAAGATTTCCTCGCTGAAATTCAGGAAGCAGTTTATGACAGAATTGAGTTAGTTCAAGGAAAAAGACCGACTGAGTAATTAGTCTTAAATTGATGCAATATTATTAACTACGTGCAGGTGGCTGGACAACAAAATTGCCACAGCCACCTGTATTATTATAAAAGAAAGCATGGTAATTTCAATGACTGGAGTAAAACGTATAAAAGCAGAGAGGGTAAAGAATGTTAAGGTCAAAATTACCTGGAAGGAAATGGTAAAGCAAAAGGAACTGATTCTGTTATCAGTACCGTTTGTGGTATACATTCTTTTATTTGGTTATGCCCCTTTGATCGGCTGGGTCATGGCATTTCAAAAATATAAGCCGGCACTCGGATTTTTTCATTCGAAATTTATTGGATTGGATAGTTTCAAATTTCTTTTTGTAGATAATCCGGATTTTATTCGGGTAATACGTAATACTCTTGCTATGGGTGTAATAAATCTTGTACTGGGCACTGTATTTGCCATAGGCTTTGCCCTTATATTAAATGAAGTTGTACATAAGACACCTAAGAAAATCGTCCAGACCGTATCATATCTTCCCCACTTTTTATCAATGATTGTTGTATGCGGTATTTTAAAGGATGCTTTATCTATTGATGGGGGAATTGTTAATGAGATTCTTGTTAAAGTGAATATTCTTAGTGAACCGATTAATTTCTTTACCTACAAAAGTCTTTTCTGGCCGATTGTTGGTTTTGCAAATGTATGGAAAGAGACAGGTTGGAACAGTATTATATATCTTGCAGCCATTACGGCAATTAATCCCGATTTATACGAAGCGGCATCGATTGATGGTGCAGGGAGACTTCGGAAAATGTGGAATATTACGTTACCTGGTATTAAGCCAACTATTTTTATCCTGTTATTAATCAGTGTAGGTGGTGTTTTGAACGCCGGTTTTGAAATACAGTACTTATTGGGCAATGGTTTGGTGCAGAGCGTATCCCAGACGATAGATATCTACGTACTTAAATTTGGTATCAGTCAAAACAACTATTCAATTGGTACAGCAGCCGGTATTTTCAGGAGTATGGTTAGTATTATCTTGATTTTCCTTGCTAATTCCGCAGCAAGAGCAGCTGATGAAGAAAGGTTATTCTAGGGGGGTGAAGATAATGGAAGCGACAAATATTATTTATAAAAAGAAACGTAATAAAAGTATTAGTATGAGCAGATTAATAGTTTCATTGATAATTGGGCTAGTACTGACAGGGTTTGTAGTCATAACGATATATCCAATTTTAAATACGCTGGCTTTATCTTTCAATGATGGTTTGGATGCATTGCGTGGCGGTATCCATTTGTGGCCGAGAAAATGGACTTTAGCTAACTATAGAACGGTACTTCATAAAGAAAGTATTATGACCGGATTTTATATTTCTGTTCTCAGAACAGTGGTAGCAACCGTGGTACAGCTTTCACTTACAGCCTTAATTTCATTTATTATTAGCCGAAAGAGATTTTTGTTTGCAAAACAAATATCTGTATTATATGTAATGACAATGTATGTATCCGGTGGTTTAATTCCCGGCTTCCTACTAAACAAGATGTTGGGTATGACAAACAGCTTCTGGGTTTATATTATACCGGGTTTGGTATCTGCCTTTAATATGCTTGTTATCCGTACTTATATGAATGGTTTGCCGGACAGCTTAGAGGAATCTGCACAGATTGATGGTGCTGGTTATTTTAAAATCTTTGTAAAGATTTATGTACCCTTGTGTAAGCCGGTGTTTGCTACAATAGCATTGTTTATCGCAGTAGGTCAGTGGAATTCCTGGTTTGATACCATGCTATATAACAGAATGAATGTAAATCTGACAGTTTTGCAGTATGAATTAATGAAATTGTTATCCTCAGTAAGTCAGTTAAGCGGTGATGCGAATCAATCTGCACAATCAGCAAGTTCAACAGCAGTTCAGGTTACAACAACCTCAGTTCGTTCCGCAGCAACAATCTTAACTTGTCTGCCGATTATAGCATTATATCCGTTCTTACAACGGTATTTTGTTACCGGTCTTACCATTGGTGGTGTAAAGGAATAATGGTTGTATAAGGTTTTACAATAAGATATATATTATAAAATAATACAACAGGCAAACTTAATGTAGCGGTTACTACAATAAGCTTGCCTGATGTAGCAGGTATAGGCATTAACAATCTAATGTGTTTTCTTAGCTTGTTAATGCCTATTTATGTATTTATTACAATATGAGATGAAATAACTATTAAAATATGTTAAAATTGTAATAAATAATACTATTATTAAAAATAATAATCGAACAGCGATCAATTTAAGAAGATAGTCTCGCAAAATTATGTGAGCCCAGTGAATTATTAATCAACTTCTTCTGGGTATTGTTTGTGGAGTTAGTACAGAAATGAGGAAAGTCATGAACGTCAGAAAAATTATAACCGGTTCATTTAATAAGATATTACAAAAATATTCCATGGATGATATTACTGTAAATATGATAATAGAAGAAGCTGAGATCAGTAAGCCAACCTTTTATCGATATTATAAAGATAAATACGATCTTTTAAACAGCATGTACGATGTTACTATGGAACCGCTGAAAGAGGCGGATGTGACAAGTTCATGGGACGATGCAATGATTCGGATTTTATTAGAATATGAAAATAACATCAGATTTTATCAGAATGGATTTAAATCCAATGATTTGAATAGTCTGCGTAATTATAATTTGAAGTGTATGAAAGCCGCATTGACTGAGATGCTCCAAAGAAAAGGCGCAGATGTTGAGACCGAGAGCATTTATTTTTCCATTGTGTCCTGTGCTATAACGCAGTCGGCTGCAATAGCCGGTTGGATATGTGATGAACATAGGATGCCCAAGGAAAAATGTGTCCAATTACTAAAGGATAGTATTCCTCACAACATCTTTCCATACTTTACTGTTTCCGATATTTGAACAAATAGTTACTACTGCGATAAATAGTTACTTTGATGGTGTGCCATTAACATGATAAATTATAGATAGGGCATAGTGTGAAAACGGTCTCGCAAAAATCATGCGAGCCATTAGGA
>DBTU01000056.1:62403-104383 GCA_002307215.1 Lachnoclostridium sp. UBA1308 | reverse complement strand
TAGGAATATAAAAATGAATTCCATTAGAAATTCATTTTTATATTCTGCATGTTTTAATAATTGTGTTTGTAGCCTTATGCGGCTATGTTTGTTAGTGTGAATTATTGAAAAGCATAATTCGCACTTGTAAGTTTGAGCCTGCGTAATCCTCGGTCCAAACTAATTCGAAGGGAAGATTCTTGAGTCTATATTACTGGCATTTATATGAATAGATAACCAAAGGGCAGCTAAGTTGAAGGAAAACGTAGGAATGAGGAGAATTATGAAAAGTATCAATGTTATGGGTGTACCGGATAATTATCTAAGAGCGGTCGAGAAAGAACTTCAGGGATCTATTGCGGAGGTTTCCTATCATGTAAGTAATTATATTAATTCCTCCAGGCAACTAGTGACGAATCAGAAAATCAGATCCAAGGTAGCCGGAAGAGAGAAAATTGCCGGTGAGTCAATTGAAAAGAAATGTAATATTTATTTACCTGCAGGCTATGATAATGATAATGATGAAATCAGATATCATATCATGTATTTGCTCCATGGAGTGGGTGGTAATAGATATGAATGGCTGGACGGAAGCGGTAAAACAGATGGAAATTATAATATCTGCAATATATTTGATAATCTCATTGCTAATGGTGATATTGAACCGTTAATTATTGTGTTTCCGGAGGGCAGAAGCTCATATGACTGGACGGATCGTTCTTTCAATTCTGAGGGAACGAATTTGCTTGGTTTTTATTATTTTGATTATGAATTACGATACGATTTAATCCCATTCATAGAAACCCAATATCATACATATGCTAACATCAATGATAAATCCCCCATAGGAATTACATATAACCGTCTTCATAGGGCCATTGCAGGACTTTCAATGGGTGGAATGCAATCCCTGAATCTGGTTTTGGGAGGTTATCGATGTGATTCTGCGGTATACACCGAGACAGTAAGTGATTGGAGAAACGGTCTGGTTGAGACTGTTACAACTCCCGGTATGTTGGATTTGTTTGCTTATGTAGGCGCCTTTTCGAGTGCTCCGACCTCAAGTGACGGCAAGCTTTTGGGTGCCACTATTGCATCAAGTGATTATAGGCTTCCACTACTATATATTACCTGCGGCGATGCAGATGGAGTAGCATATGAGGCCGGTTTTGTAAAAACGGTTAATGAGCTATATGATAAAGCGAAACATAATCTGGGTGACTATTACAGAGTACTTATGAAAGATGGTCAGCATAATTTTTATGTATGGAATAATGGCGCATATAATTTTGCCAGGTTATCCTTTGGAAATTCAAAAGATAACGGTGCACCTTATGATATCGATATAAAGCTCTAAAGACTATTCGTGCCACCGTTGGTGGCAGAATGGAGTGATGCGATTCCACAGGTGAAGCTATGCCACAGTGGGAGCGCTATACCACAGAAGCTCCATTTGGAATGATGTTCGCTGAGAAAGCTATATTTCTCAGCAAAGAACCTAGTGAGTTGATGGAATTTCTTGTCAACTAATATTTTAAGATAAAATAAACATTCGCAGAGATAATTTTTCTATGACAAGGAGCATTCTTATGAAAAAGAAAGAGTTCAAAATAATTCGTTATCCTTTCAAATATTCGGCAATGCCGGTTAACAAACGACAGATGATTGTTCCAAAGCACGGTTACTGCAGTACATATCCATCTGATAGTTATGCGGATGCGATGGTCACCGCAGGCACCGGCATAAAAATGGTCATATATGGTGAACCTTACCGGGAGACAATCATATTTCAGCATGAAAAGCTCTATGTAAAACAGTACAGAGATAATCTGAACCCTCCCCGCATAGCGCATGTACTTCCTGAGGTAAGGAGACTTTTGAAGGAAGGAAAATCTAAGGAAGCGGTGCTTCTTTCTGTCAAAACAGCCAGAGAGGATGGCTATGATGAAAGACTACCATGGTCAGGTGATAAAGAAATTCCACATAGAAATTATAACAGTCATCCTGCATTTATTATGAAGTTGGATACGAAAGAAACATTGCCTGTCAAGGACTATATCAGGACACTTGATTTTACAAGCAGCGAGGCGGTTGTCAGATGGTCGGATACGAGTGGAGATTGGGTACGTAAAAGTTTTGTTTCCATACCGGATAAGCTCTGCGTACAGTTTTTAGAGGCGCCGGAGAGTAGTGAAGGGATCAACACTACTCTCGAAATATCCGTTGGAGATGTTGCCGGTACGCATCTTTGGGACAGACACCCGATGCCGGAAGGTATGATGATAGATAGGGATTATTCGGAAAATATGTTGCTTACCGGATGCAAATATAATCCTGATATTATGTCCGGAAAGGGTTATGCAGGTGCGACACGTATCCTCCTCGATGGCGGGTGCGCGCATATAGAAAATAACCGGCTGCTCATACACAACGCCCGAAAGGTACTCCTTTTAACTAAGATTGAAGTATTGGAGCAATATGATGAGACCGGTATACAGGAGGTGGCAGAGAGTTTACGAAGGTTGGATATAAGTAACCCAAAAGACTATTATGAATTGCTTCTGGGAAATAATCGTCAGGTGTTGGGTGAGTTGATGGAGCGCAGTAGTATTAGTCTTGATTGTGGCGATGACGGGTTACTGTCAACGGAGGAGCTCTTAGCGCTTCAACATAGCAAACAGGATTTGTGCCCGGCTTTACTGGAAAAATTGTATGATCTCGGCCGATATTTTCTGATTACTGAAAGCGGAGAACTGCCCCCTGCGATTGGACAGTACAATATTAATGTAAATCTACAGGTTTGTTCCGGTAATCTTACAAATCTGCCGGAGGCAATGGAGGTTTTCTTTCGTTTCATAGAAGAAAAGCTCCCGGATTTCAAGCTCAATGCGATGAATATATTCGGCTGTCGGGGTATTCTGGGCGACATACACCCGGATATCGACAATGGCCTATTTTACCACTTTTCCTCCACTTGGCCTCATCATTACTGGGTATCCTGTGTAGGCTGGATATACAATGAATTTTGGGGACATTATCTTGTAACCGGAGACCTGGATTTCCTTAAGAATCGTATCCTTCCGGGTTTGCGTGAAATTGCGCTATTCTTTGAGGATTATCTGACAGACATCGATGAAAACGGAGATTATATCTTCTACCCGTGCTTTTCTCCCGAAAACAGTCCTCGTGGAAGAAACTGGAGCCCAATAGCCATTAATGCATGTATGGATATTATGGTATGTCGGGAAGTATTGGATAACTTAATTACTGGCTGTGATATCCTAGGCATACAAGATCCCTGTATTGACAAATGGCAAAGCATGCTAAGTAAACTTCCTGCATATTTACTGGATGAGGAAGGAGCCTTAAAGGAATGGGCGTGGCCGCAGATCCCGGAGAATTACAATCACAGGCATGTTTCCCACCATTATGATGTGTGGCCCGGAAACGCTATCACCTGGGAAGATACACCCGAGCTTGCCAAAGCAGTTCTACTTTCAAACCGTAAAAGAGGACAGGAGGATGACTCGGCACACGGAATTATCCATCGAATTTTTACGGCTATACGGCTCAAAGATAGAGAGGATGCCTTCATGAATCTTAAACAGATTCTTGAGCATGGCTTTATTAATCGTAGCCTAATGGCTAACCATTTTCCCTATTTGGCCTATTTTCCGGATTTCACTGGTAGCTTACCGGCTGTTCTGGTTGAAATGATCGTATATTCAAGCCCCGGTATAATTGAGCTTTTGCCTGCGCTTCCCAAAATGCTGATCAAAGGTGAACTAAGAGGCATATGCAGTTTTACATTTGCACATCTAAATCTAATTACTTGGGATCTGGACAAGGGAATCATTACCATTGATTTACATTCCCTTAGCAGTCAGGCGACGGATATAAGGTATCGTTACGGTCTGAAATCATTAGAGATAAATGGAATAAAGATACCAGTAGCTGATAACGTAGCAAATATCAATGTTGAAAAGGATGCAGACTATCATCTGATTCTTGAAGTAGAACCCTGTAAAGGATGAGGGGCGTCTTAGTCATAGTTGCTATTTGATATTCAACAATGAAATAATTGGGAGATTATTATGAGACTAATATATGGAGACTATACCCTTATCTTCGAAGACGGAGGTATTGAGGTTCAAAAAAACAGTAAAATATTATATTTTAACAAACGTCCGATTTTCGTGACGCTAAAGACAGTTATGGCAATTAGTGAGTTTTATGATTGTGTTTATAGTGATATATCTGTTTCCGGGGATAGAATAATTGCAAAAGGTGCGATTGCGGTGCCCTCCGGTTCTGAATTTTCATTTACGGATATATATGAAGCAACCGGTGACGGATTCAAGGTAGGACGTAATGTTAAGGTAGTTAAGGCGGGAGATGATCTGGGTTTTTCCACCAAGTTCTCTTTTGTTATGACAGAATCAAGTGATGTGCATGATTATAATTGTTTTGCCCCGGGTGTCTGGTACAAACAGAATGAGTATGCACCCGATTTTTCCTTTGGCAAGGATCTGGAGCTTGAATATTATTGGTCTAAGGAGACCAGTTATGCCCTGCCCGTGTTTGCCATGCAAAACATTTCCTCGGGAGAAACGGCGGCGCTCTCTCGTTGGGCTGCGGACGTTACCATGCGTAATTATGACATGATGCAGTCAGAGAGTAACGTGGATTCTCTATATACCATTGGAGCTATCGGTATGAGCAAACCCACGAATCAAACCTTGAACTATATGTATTATGGTTTTGCGGTACGTAAGTATATCGAGACAAAGATAGACGGACTATCCATTGATTATGTATATCCTGCCTGCGACGGTCAGATGCCGAGTGGAAGACGTTATGGCGGCCTCGACTATAAAAACAACGTAAAAACCTTTCAGCGAATCAACCACCCGGTAGAAGTAGGCTTTGAGCAAAATTATTCGGTTGCTGTTAACTTTGGATATTTCGGAAGCTTCCAGCCGATGATGAAAGATATATGGAGGGTTACGTATCAAAGATTACGGGACAGCTTATTCGAAGTAGATAACGGATTGCATTTTCACAATTGCATGAAGATATTTATAAAATACACAAAGCAATATGGGGATTCCTATGGTTTGCCCTTTGCCTGCCAGCTACCCAATATGGATATCTCCAGTATTTCCTTCCAGTTCGGTTTTGTTGGTCAGCAGCCGGGTATCGGCTATCAGCTGCTTCGTTACGGTGATAAGGAAAATGTACCCGAAGCCTTTGAAAAAGGTGTTAACGTGATTGATTTCTGGGTGAGGACTGCAATGACTGAATCCGGTCTGCCGCAAATGTGTTATAATCCGAATATCAAGGGCTTTGAACCATACCCCCACTATGTTAGGATGCTTGCCGATGGTATTGAGGCTATTGTATATGCCTATCTTTACCTTCGCAAAAAGGGCGATGAGCGGGCGTCATGGCGGGAATTCATAAGAAAAACCGCGGATTGGCTTGTAAGTATTCAGAATGAAGACGGCAGCTTCTACCGCGCGTACAATACCGACAACTCCATACGTATGGACTCAAAGTCCAATACACCCAGTGTTATCCGTTTTCTGGTAGAATTTTACCTGATATCCGGCGACGAAAGATATAAAACAGCAGCAGTGAAAGCCGGTGATTGGTCATTTGATAATGCTTACCGGAATATGGAGTATCGCGGCGGCACCTGCGATAACACGGATATCCAGGATAAAGAGGCCGGGATTTATGCCATGTTTGGATTCCTTGCTTTATACGATCTGACAGGAGGCCAGAAATGGCTCGAGGGTGCAGTTGGCGCTGCCGACTATACCGAAACCTGGACCTATTCTTGGAATTTTCCTGTGCGCACGATATGGGAAAAGCATCCCTTTAATAAATATTCCATCAGCGGTCAGAGCATTATTACAATTAACGGCGGTGCGGATGTATATATGGCTGCCTGCTCCTATACCTATTACAGGCTATATTTGATTACGGGGGATGAGCATTATCTTGATTTTGCTGAATTTATCCACAAGAATACCAGACAATCCAATGATGTGGACGGCAGTATCGGATATATCATGCCCGGACTTGGTCATGAAGGTGCTAATTTTACCAGTCAGACCTTGCAGAGCCAGTACCATTGGCTGCCTTGGTGTACCTTTGTTGAGGTCGAGCCTTCCGCAAGACTCTACGATACCTTCGGCAGCTATGAGATAGCGGATGCTCAAAGACTCAGCCCCGAAGAGAGAATAAAAAGAAACCGCATCTATGATACATTTTCATAATAGGAACACATAATTATTCTGAGACGAAAGAAGGAGATCATTTGATGGAAGATCAGGTGAAAATAAAACTGCCACGCTTAATCAGCGACGGTATGGTGTTACAAAGAAACTCACAGGTAAAAATATGGGGGTGGGCACCGGCAGCTGAAAACATTACAGTCCGTTTTATGGACAAAGCCTATCGAACAACGGCAGGTTTAGAAGGAGAATGGCAGATTATTCTTCCTACCGAAAATAAGGGTGGACCCTTAGATATGGTGATTGATGCAGGTGAAGGTGCAGAAAGTATTACGATTCATAATATTCTTCTCGGTGATGTATGGGTATGCTCCGGTCAGTCCAATATGGAAATGAAGATGCAATCGGTAAAAGATACCTATCCGGAGGAAATAACGAGGGAAGGCAATGATGCCATAAGGCAGTTCCTGATTCCGGTAAGATTTGACTTTGAGAAGACTCATACGGATTATGAGGCAGGAGATTGGGTGTCAGCCGGTCCACAAAGCATTTTAAATTTTGCTGCTGTAGGATATTTCTTTGCAATAAAGCTATATGAAGTGTATCACGTACCCATCGGTATCATTAATGCAAGTCTTGGAGGGGCGCCGGCAGAATCCTATCTTAGCGAAGAGGCTCTTTCACAATATCCGGATTATTTGGAAGCAAATAAGAAATTCAAGGATAGAAACTATATGGAGTCTGTACTAAAAGAGAATGAAACGACCGCGGCGGAGTGGTTTCGTAAAACAAATCAAGATGACATCGGTATGGCTGATGGAGGAAAGTCCTTTTTTGATACAGACTATGATGCATCTGACTGGTCCTATATCAAGGTACCTTCGTACTGGGAAGAAGAGGGAGTGGGGAAATTTAACGGTGCAGTCTGGTTCCGTAAGGAGATTGAGATTGGCTCCGGATTATTAGGTAACCCCATGAAGCTTATACTTGGAAATGTTGTTGATGAGGATACAGTTTATATCAATGGAATTAAGGCAGGAACGTTACCGATGCAGTATATTCCCAGAAAATATAACCTTCCGGAGGGATTACTGAAAGAAGGAAAGAATATTATTGTTGTCAGAGTTGTTAATCTGTCCGGAAAAGGCGGCTTTTATAAGGGGAAACCTTATCAATTGGAAATTGGCAGCCAAGTCATTGATTTATGCGGTGAGTGGCAGTATAAGATTGGTGTAAAAAGAGAACCTATGCCTACACCTGTCTTTGTTATGTGGCAGCCTTCAGGCCTGTATAATGGCATGATAGCACCAATGCTTCCCTATGCCGTGAAAGGCGCACTCTGGTATCAGGGTGAAACGAATGCGCAGCATCCGGAAAACTATGAGAGGTTACTTCACACCTTAATAACCGATTGGAGAAGTAAATGGAACATCGGTGAGTTTCCCTTCCTACTTGTTCAGCTACCCAATTTCTCTGAGCCTTCTTGCAGCCCCGCCGCAAGCAAATGGGCGCAGATAAGGGAGGCACAGCGAAGGACACTTGCTGTCCCCGGAACAGGAATGGCTGTTACGATTGATATCGGTGAGTGGAATGATATTCATCCCAAAAATAAAAAGGATGTGGGAAACAGACTTGCACTCCTTGCGCAGAAAATGGTCTATGGAGACAATACAATAGTAGCATATGGCCCGATGTACCAATCTGCGAAAAGAGAAGATAACCGAATAGTTATTTCCTTTTCCGATACAGATGGCGGATTAGTAACCGGTGATGGAAATCAACCGGGACATTTTATAATCTCCGGAGCAGACAAGGAATTTGTTAGAGCGCAGGCAAGGATAGAGGGGAATCAAGTTATCGTATGGAATGATCAAGTCAAGGATCCAAGCTTTGTGAGGTATGCATGGGCTGACAATCCGGAGGGTGCCAATTTGTATAACGGGGAAGGTCTTCCGGCCTCACCCTTCACAACAGAGTAGAGAACACAATTTTAACAAGATAGAAAGTGAGGATGTTTATGATGGATATGCTTCAGGTTATGAACGGAAAGATCACGGATGGAAGTGGTAAACCAATTCAGCTACGTGGTACCTGTGTCGGCGGTTGGATGAACATGGAGAACTTTATCAACGGTTATCCCGGTTCCGAGATCGGAGTTCGCTCGGTTATGACAGAAACCTTAGGAAGCAGTAAGGCTGACTTCTTTTTCAATCGTATGTTAGATCATATGCTGGGTGAAGATGATATCAAATTCCTTAAGGAATGCGGCTCAACCGTAATTCGTCTTCCTTTGAATTACAGACATTTTGAGGATGATAGTAAGCCATTTGAATATAAGGAAGCCGGTTTCACCAGATTAAATAAGATTCTAGCACTCTGTGAAAAATATGAAATTTATGCAATCCTTGATCTCCATGCAGTCCATGGGTGGCAGAACACGGATTGGCATTGTGATAATGACAGTGCGCATGCAAGCTTTTGGGAGCACCCTCATTTTATAGACCGTTTTGTTGCAATCTGGGAGGAATTCGCGAGAAGATATAAGGATAACCGCACAGTTGCCGGATATGATGTTATGAATGAGCCTCTTTGCAATGCTCCGAGAGGAAGATTCACCGACATGAAGAACTATCAGCCTGCCTGGAATAAAATCAATCCGGTATTTCATCGTGTCGTGGATGCAATCAGAAGGATAGATTCAGAGCATATTATATTCTTGGAAGGGGATTATTTTGCGGCCTTATTTGCTGGCTTTGAGGAACCGTTCACGAAGAATCTGGCGTATAGCAGCCATAATTACAATGAAGCAGGATTTGGACCCGGCTCCTATCCCGGTACGATTAACCAAATTATTTGGGATAAGGATAAGCAAGTGAGTACCTTCTTATCCCATGAGGGAACGCAGTTTACAAGGAAGCATAAGGTTCCGCTGTGGGTCGGGGAATTCGGATCGGTATTCAATGGAGCAGCAAACGAAGCGCAAGACAGATTGCGGGCTCTCGATGATCAGCTCGGAGTATTTGAGACATATGGAGCCCATTGGACTACATGGACTTATAAGGATGTAGGTGTTATGGGATGGGTGACGCTTGATCCCGAATCGGATTATATGCAGCTTGTGAGGCACGAGCTGGAAGCAAAGAGACTTCTGGATACGGATCAGTGGATGGGGTGGCTACCGGAGACTCCTGCCAAGGAAATGATCAGAAATCTGGCAAGTTACGCGAAAACGGTGATTGGTGATGAAGAGATTGATGTTGATGCCGCTTATACTTACTTTAAGCAGAGAGCTCTCTCCGGGTTTGCGGGAAGTTTGATGCAATTCTCCTATGCGAAACTGTTTCAGGGTATGTCTGAAGAAAGAATAGATCGCATCATGGATTCCTTTGCTTTTCGTAATTGCATAAAGAATACCGGATTGGTAAGTGTTGTTAAGAAGCATATGAATTAGATTGATGGAAATAAGCGAAATCAAGTAGCAAAAGTTAGTAAGGAAAAGAGGAATTTGCAAATGAAAAGAGCAAGGCTGAAATTAGACAAGGATTTTCCGATCGCTCAAGTAGATAATCGGATTTTTGGCACGTTTATAGAATCAATCCGCAATATAGTATATGGAAGTATTTATGCTCCCGAACATCCGACCGCTGACGAGCAGGGCTTTCGAAAAGATGTTCTTGAATTAATGAAAGAGCTGAAAACAACGGCAATTCGCTATCCCGGTGGTAATCTCGTTTCGGCATATCACTGGATGGACGGTATCGGACCGAAGGAAAATCGTCCCGTTCGTTTTGAAAAGGCTTGGAAGATGATCGAGACAAATCAAATGGGGATTGACGAATATACCGATTGGATCAAGAAAGTTGGCGCAGAACCGGTGCTTGCTGTCAACCTTGGTACGGGAACTCCCGAGGAGGCTTCCTACGAGATTGAGTATACCAACATGGAAGGTGGCACATATTTTAGCGATTTGCGTAAGCAGTATGGACACGAAAAGCCATATGAAATCAAATTATGGTGTCTGGGCAATGAGATGGACGGTACCTGGCAGATGGGTGAAAAAACAGCTGCTGAATATGGCCGAATTGCCTATGAGACTGCAAAGCAGATGCGTATCGTTGATCCGAATATTGAACTGGTAGCTTGTGGCAGTTGCGCAAACGATAAATCTCACCCTTCCTTTCCGGAATGGGATCGCATCGTATTAGAGCATTGCTATGAGAGTGTTGATTATCTTTCACTGCATCGCTACTACAATTATGATCCGGAAAGTGTAAAGGGCACCATGTTTCCGTCTCAATTTACCCCGGAGGATTTGCCCTATATTTCCAAAGATTTGACACAATTCATTGATACAGTTTGTGCTGCCGCTGATTATGTAAAAGGAATGAAATACTCGGATAAAACGATCAATATCTGTTTTGACGAGTGGGGGATCATGTCCAGTCAGACCGCAGTAGCGGAGGGACTTGATTGGAGTGAGAGAAATCCGCCGGAAAAGGGTAAACGTGTAACTGAGATGAATTTGATTGATGCGGTACTGTTTGGAAGTCTGCTCATCGCTTTTATTAATAAGTGCGACCGGGTTAAAATTGCATGTCAGTCCATTGTAATCGGCAGTGTAATCGGGGTAACCGCAGAAGGCGCATTTAGGCAGTCTACCTTCTATCCCTTTATGCAAGTTGCCACTTATGCTAAGGGCGTAGCTCTGCACACGGCACTGGAAAGCCCGAATAAGAGAACTGATCGTTTTGGTGAGCAACCATTTATCCAGACGGCAGGTGTATATGAAGAAGAGAGTGGAATCGTTACTGTATTTGCAGTCAACCTGGATTTACGTGAAAGCGTTGCCCTTGATTGCATGTTGCAATTTGAACATGCAGAGCTTTTTCAACATATACAAATGCATGATGACCAGCCTCTTGCTGTAAATACCTTCAGAAATCCTGACAGGATTGTTCCAAAGGAAATTACTATAACAGACGAATTGGTATTACCACCCCTCAGTTGGAATGTGCTTCGCTACCGTGTGAAGAATCAGCCTACTCATGAGGTGATTAATGAGTAAAAAGAATAATGTCAATGCTTTGTGGAATAAATCATATATTTTTCTGTTTATGATAAGTATATTGACCTCCATGGGCTTTAATATGGTTTATGTCATGATTTCAAATTATGCGATGGAGATCAATAATTCCCTAGCCATTGCCGGCGTGATAGCCGGAATATTTTCAATTGCGGCTCTGGTGGTACGTCCATTTGCAGGTATGTCGGTGGACATTTTTAATAAAAAGAATCTTTGTATCATTGCAAATATCTTGATGGGGCTATCAGTCCTGGGATATGCGCTCTCCTTCACTATCCCGGTACTATTCTTTTTTCGGGTACTTCATGGAATTGCCTTTGGACTCAGTAGTACGGCTAATATCGCTCTGGTTGCTGAATTTATCCCGAAAGAACGACTCGGAGAAGGAATTGGATATTATGGGATGGGACAGGTAATAGCCCAGGTCATTGGACCGAATCTTGGATTATATTTGGCAGATAAAATAGGCTTCCAATCGATGTTCCTGATGATTGCTTTCTCGTCGTTCCTGGCAGTTGTTATGATGGTGTTCTTTTCTTATCCCAAGACTGACAGGACGTTACGTAAACCAAGGACGAAGATACGCCTCGAATCCTTAATTGCAAAAGAAGTCATCGTATATGCAATCATCGGAGGCATGTTTTCCTTCGGCAATGGAATAGTTAACTCGTTTCTCATTCTATTAGGAAAGGAAAGACACATATCAGGTGTCAGCATCTTTTTTTCTGTCGGAGCGCTTGTACTATTTGTACTCCGCTTGTTTGTAGGACGGATTGTAGATAAGCAGGGATTGGCGCTCGTCGTGAATATTTCTCTGATTATAACTGCAATATCCATGGTTCTGATCGGAATAGCACCTGTGTTAAGTCTGCTGATTGTTGCAGCGGTACTAAAATCCATAGGACAGGGAACAGGTCAAATATCACTTCAGACGGAATGTATTAAGAGCGTGGATGCAAGTAGGGTGGGAGTAGCTACAAGTACATTTTTTATCGGAGCGGATATCGGGCAGGGAGTAGGTCCGATTATCGGTGGAGCAATCTCATCCTGCTTTAACTATACTGTAATGTATGTTTCATGTGCAGTTCTTGTGTTGGTATCGATGGTGGTCTTTAATGTGTATCATAAACACATCCAAAATTCCGGATATAAGATAATTAACTAGCTTAAATATTCATATATTCACATATGATAGATTAGTCATATTGCTTATCTGAAAGGTATCTGAGCATGAGTAACGATTACTTATTAGGGTTACTGAAACGCAGGATAATCGGGAAAACGTTAATTTTAATCGCTTCTTTGCTAATCATATATTTTCTGGGATGTATTTATTTCGCAAATCATTATTTCCTTCATACGATTATCAATGGAGTGAATGTTTCCCTGAGAACACAGGAGGATGCCGATCAAATTATCAAATCTTACATAGACGGATATGAGTTACGATTATTAGAGAGAAATAATGAAACGGAAATAATTAAGGGACAGGATATAGGAATGCGGGTAAGAAAGAATAACAGCATTTCACAAATTGATCATAAGCAGAAATCCTGGAATTGGGTTTGTGCATTGTTTATGAATCAACAATATAATGTCAAGGATCTATATACTTATAATAAAGATGAATATAAACAGAAAATAAATGAATTGTGCTGCGTTAAGAAGGACTATATAAGACCTCGGAATGTAAGCTTTCGTTATCTGAACGGAGCATATCAAGTGATTCAGGCGGAATTCGGCGACAAACCTGATAAAAGCAAATTGTATAAAACTGTAAAGGCGAGTATCTTGCAAGGAAAAGAAGAGCTAAACCTAGATGCAAATTCCTGTTATGAAAATCCGAGGTATACACTAAGCTCTTCAAAGACCAAAAAGACTGCGAAATTGTTGAATAAATATATATCTGCTATGATAGTATACAAAATTGGTAACGATACAGAATTATTAGATGGAGCTATGATCAGCCGGTGGCTCAAAGTGGATGATGATATAGATGTGGAAATAAATAAAAAAGCAGTTGTTGATTTCGTTACTTCGCTTGGAAAAAAGTATGATACTGTGGGAATAGAAAGAAAGTTCACAACCTTTGAAGGGAAAATCATAACGATTAAGGGTGGGCTTTATGGATGGAAGATTAATCGGGATTCTGAAGTAGAAGCCATACTGAACTATATAAGTCTTGGTGAAGTGATGGAAAGAGAACCTATTTATACTCAGACAGCCTTATGCCAAGGGGAGGATGATATCGGCAATACCTATATTGAGATTAATATCACAAGGCAACATCTGTGGTTTTATAAAGAGGGTAAGCTAATAACGGATGGAGCAGTCGTTACCGGTAATCCGAATAGGGGAAATGCAACTGTTCTCGGAACTTACATGATCGTTTACAAACAGAAGTTGGCAACCTTAAAAGGGCCCGGTTATGAAGTGCAAGTGACTTATTGGATGCCATTTTACGGGAATATGGGGATTCATGATGCCAAATGGAGACATTCCTTCGGAGGAGAGATTTACAAACATAAAGGAACGCATGGATGTGTAAATGCTCCCGTATATTTGGCAAAAAAAATATATGAAAATATTGAGGAAGGAATTCCTGTGATATGCTATGAAGAATAAACAAATGAGGCTGTTTTTGCGACAGCCTCATTTGTAATAAGCTAAACTTATACGATTCCTTTATCTGAGATTCTCATACGATAGAAGGAACGCCATACAAATACAAGTGCAACGAGGAGGAAGAAAATTCCTACAAAAGGTGCTATGTGTTGGAATTTTGCGGAAATAGCAATTTCCATTGCCAAAGTTCCAAATAAAGTAGTAAACTTAATGATCGGATTCAATGCTACTGAGGAGGTATCCTTAAATGGATCGCCAACTGTGTCACCGATAACGGTAGCATCATGGAGAGGAGTACCCTTTTGTTTTAAATCAACCTCAACAACCTTCTTGGCATTATCCCAACAGCCGCCTGCATTAGCCATAAATACTGCCTGGAACAGACCAAATATGGCAATAGAGATCAGGTATGAGATAAAGAAGGAGAGAGAATTATTTCCGCTTACAGCCGGAGTGAAAATACAGGCAAAAGCAAGCGCAAAGGAGAAAATGGCAATAAAGATATTTAACATACCTTTTTGCGCATATTGGGTACAGATTTTTACCACCTCTTTTGAGGATTCAATCGCTGCAGTCTGACTTGCATTTTCATCCAGGTGAATATTCTTTTTGATATATTCAACTGCCCTGTAGGCACCGGTAGAAACTGCTTGTGTTGCCGCTCCGGTGAACCAGAAAACGACTGCACCGCCACACATAAAACCGAGAATCGTAAAAGGATTTAACAGATTAAGAATTTCTTCCGGTTTGATTCCCAGCGTTTTCTCAATCATTAGGATCAGTGAGAAAATCATTATGGTCGCACCAACAACAGCTGTACCGATCAGCACAGGCTTTGCGGTTGCCTTAAAGGTATTTCCCGCACCGTCATTAGCCTCCAGATAATCCTTTGCTACTTCAAAATCCGGTTTAAATCCAAATTCTTTCTCAATTTTGTTAGCAATATCAGGAATTTCTTCAATTAAGGATAATTCATACACAGACTGTGCATTATCCGTAACAGGTCCATAACTGTCTACTGCTATCGTAATCGGACCAACACTAAGAAATCCAAAAGCAACAAGTCCAAATGCGAATACAGAAGGATAATTCATAATGTCACCTAAACCAAAGGTGCTGGCAAAGTAAGCAATAAACATTAGAACTACAAATACAAGACCAATCCAGAAAGCACTGAAGTTACCGGCAACGAAACCGGTAAGAATATTTAGTGAGGGTCCGCCTTCCTTGGAGGCATTAACAACTTCTTTAACATGAGCGGAGTTTGTACTGGTAAAGATTTTAGTGAATTCAGGAATCAGGGCAGCACCCAAGGTACCGCAGCTAATGATAGCTGATAAGACAATCCATAGGTTACTTCCAAATTGATACACTTCACTGCTTGGTCCGATTAAGAAGTAGCTTGCAATGAAGGTAAGGATAATGGAGAATATAGAAGCAATCCAAATTAAATTAGAAAGAGGACGCTCAAAATCAATTTTATCCTTTTTACTATACATTACATTACTGATCAGTTTGTTAATATAGAAGGAAGCTACAGAGGAAATTACCATTAATATTCTCATTACAAATATCCAGGTTAAAAGGTTTGTCTGTATGAGAACTGCCTGATCACCAAACTGTCCGCCAACTGCCAGACAGATAAAGGAAATGAGTGCAACTCCGGTAACGCCATAGGTTTCAAAACCGTCAGCGGTCGGACCCACACTGTCGCCGGCGTTATCACCGGTACAGTCTGCAATAACTCCGGGATTACGAGGATCATCTTCTTTTATTTTGAAAAATATTTTCATTAAATCAGAACCGATATCTGCTATTTTTGTAAAAATACCACCTGCAATACGGAGTGCACTGGCACCCAGAGATTCACCGATGGCAAATCCAATAAAGCTGGCTCCTGCAAGATCACGCGGTACAAAGACAAGAATAACAAGCATCATTGATAATTCAACGCTGATAAGAAGCACACCGATACTCATACCGGAATTCATCGGTATTTGCATCAGTTTCATCGGATTACGTCTTAAAGCATAAAATGCCATGCGGCTATTCGCATATGTGTTAATTCTCATACCAAACCAAGCTACACAGTATGACCCCAACATACCAAGTACAGTAAAGCACAGAATAAATAATGTTCCGCCAACTCCTTTGCCGTTCAAGAAACCAAAGTAGAAGGCAATACATACAGCGATAAAAGCAAATAGAATCAGTAAAAATTTACCCTGCTGGATTAAATAAGTCTTACAGGTTTCATAGATAATTTTTGATACATCGAGCATAGATTTGTGTGCGGGAATTTTTCTGATTTGCGTAAATTGAACTACCCCAAAAATAATACCCAATAAACAAATGAATATGCCGAAAATCAGCATAGTGTTTTGGCCGGAGCTAAGCGGTGGTACATTAAGATCGACATCCGAGCCGGCTGAAGCTAGAACATAATTAAACATAAAGACCTCTCCTTTCTTACTTTTAATACATACTATAGTTATAATACAATCAAAGGAATATTACAATGAAATTCTTGTAAAAATGTACAACTTAACCAAAAATAAACAAATAGTTTTAATAAAAGTGGAAGAGACGTCAATGACATTTATTGCTTGATTGATTAAAATTCAGAGATATTGTAAAATGTAACAAGAATTATGTCGCTTTTCCTGTCAGGATGTACAAAGTGGGTTCTATTCATTTAAGAAAGTAGAGGTGCATGATTTGGAAGTTACATACATTGGTCATAGCGGGTTTATGATGGAATGGGAATCCTGCTATTGGTTATTCGATTATTATAAAGGTCAAATACCTGTAATGAATGCGGATAAAAAAATTATAGTATTTGCAAGTCATAAGCATGCGGATCATTATAATCCTGAAATCTTTCAATTATACAATAAATATAAAAATATTGAATATGTATTGTCGTCCGATATCAATCAGAATCGTATTAATTTCAAGAGAATGGGAATTAAGGATGATATGAGTAATAGAATAGTATCCGTTAAGCCGGGAAGTGGATTCGAATTATTTGACACCAATCATGATAGTATTCAGCTGAAAACATTGAAATCCACGGACTGTGGAGTCGCGTTTCTACTTCTTTATAAGGGAAAAACCATTTATCATGCAGGAGATTTAAATCTTTGGGTATGGAAAACGGAGACAAAGCAGTATAATAATAATATGACTGCTAACTTTAGGAAAGAGATGGAGGTTTTAGCGGGTATCCCAATCGACATAGCCTTTGCTCCTCTGGATCCCAGACAGGAAGAGTATTATTATATGGGGATGGAAAGCCTTTTGAATACAGCAAAGATCAGATATGTATTTCCTATGCATTTTTGGGATAAGACAGAGATAATTCAACGGTTTATAAAAGAAAGAGGCATAGATACAAAGAATACGAAAATCTTAGACATCAATCAGGAAGGACAAAGATGGTTGCTAGAGGATATGTAGACTTAGTATAGGACAGATATAGATAATATTACAGTGAAACGGAGGAGTAATTATGGATTTATCACATGAAAAAATAGCAGTCGTAACCGGAGGGAATTCCGGTATGGGTAAGGCTACTGTCGCAGCTCTGGCAGATCAGGGCATCCATGTAGTTATGCTTTGCAGGAATAAGGAACGCGGTGAAATTGCCTTAGAGGAATTAAACAAAAAAGAAGACAGAAGTATTAGTCTCATGCAGTGCGATCTTGGTAATATGGAGGACATCAGAAGGTTCACAGAAGATTTTAAGAAGCAATATCAAAGAGTGGATATTCTGGTTAACAATGCAGGGGTTATTTCTCTCAAACGAAGAAAAACTTTGGATGGACTTGAGGAACAATTCGGCGTTAATCATATCGGTCATTTCCTCCTGACATTGCGGTTGATTGATTTGATGGAGCGTGGAAGTAGAATTGTTGTTGTGGCTTCCGGTGCACATAAAGTAGGGAAAATACATTTTGATGACATTAATTTAGACAAAGGATTTGATGTTATAAAAGCATATAGCCAGTCGAAGCTTGCCAATATTTTATTTACAAGAGAATTAGCGGATCGACTAAATAGCAGTGGAATCACGGTAAATTGTTGTCATCCGGGTGCTGTTGCTACCTCCATGGGAGTTGATCGTAATTCCGGTTTTGGCAAAACCATCACCGGATTACTTAAATATGTATTTCTGACACCTGAGGAAGGGGCTCATACCGCTATCTATCTTGCAACCAGTCAGGAAGTAGAAAATGTTACGGGGAAATATTATTATCTTTGTAAAATGGCAAAAACATCAAAGGCAGCGAAAAGTAAGATTGCCGCAAAACGATTATTTGAGTTGAGTGAGAAAATAGTCTCGCAAAAACATGCGAGCTATTAGGAATATAACCATGAATTCCATTGGAAGTTCATGGTTATATTCTGCATATTTTAATATTGTGTTCTAGCCCTAAGCGGATATATTTACAGGCGTTTATCAGGATTTGTGCTGACGCCCAAATTCGCGGGTTTTGGAAGAATGGAGGATTTATTGTGAAAAAGAACGTAGAAGTTCCGAAATATTATTATTTACATAAGTTATGTAAGCGACTGATTTTAGGTAGTCTTTGCTTTATCATGGTAGCAGCTTGTATGAACAGGCCGGCTACTGCTGTAGCTGATACAGAGAATTCGGGTGGGGTTTTGCATGCCTTTTATCCATCTTTTGCAGTATATTCCGACCAGATGCAAAAGTACATAGATCAGGTAGATTCCATTAGCTTTGCCT
Source organism: Lachnoclostridium sp. UBA1308 (assembly GCA_002307215.1). GTDB lineage: Bacteria > Bacillota > Clostridia > Lachnospirales > Lachnospiraceae > Mobilitalea. The sequence continues at coordinate 85,701 of DBTU01000056.1, read as the reverse complement.
GGAGTAGGATAGATGCAGTGGAGCCGGGTGTTCTAAATACGGTGAAAGGAAAGAATGGTAATAGCGACTTTTATTATCCGACAGATTATCTGCAGCCGGTAGAATATGCGAAGAGCCAGGGAAAGTCTATTCAGCTTAATATATATATGAATGGCAGTGATGCGGATGAATTATTACCGTTTGAAGATAAACGTAATGTTATGATACAAGCCATTGTGAAAGGTATGCAGGAGGATATTACACAGGGAGAGGGCATTTGTTACGATGGAGTAGTCATTGATTTTGAGGGCCTTCGCAATACAGACAGCTCCGGCCAGTCAATCTATTATCAAGGAGAACAGATCAGTTCCTGCTTCACCACGTTTCTCATAGAGCTAAAGACTCAACTGGAATCCATCGGCAAGACACTTTATGTGGCAGTAAATCCGGGCATCTATTATGATGGTTTTGATTATGCCGGAATTCTTGATGTTGCAGATCAAATGATATTAATGGCACATGATTATGAACCTGTAGAGAAACTTCGTAAGGATCAGGTACAGCAATATACCGGTTACAATGCCTTAGAGCCGATCAACAGCCTTGCACCGATTCAATTAATCAGGCAGGCCTTGAATGAAATTTCGTCTGCAGTTTCAGATCAATCCGAGCTTTCGAAGGTGTGGTTACAAATTTCTTTTGACAGCGCACAGTGGCAATATGATGTTGATAATGCGAATGGGTGGGATGCCCTAGATGCATCCACACTCAGCCGTTCCGGCAGGCGGGCTCCCTTATATAAATCAATCAAGGACCGAGTCAATAATATTGATGGTTATGGCCAAAATATTACACATGGATATAACAATGAATTGCAGAGTCCTTATATTCAGTATTATAATACCGAAGATCAATCATGGAATGTGATAATATATGAAGACAGTAACAGTATCAGCAGTAAGATTGATTTATCAAAAGTATATGGTTTAGGTGGGATTTCTGTCTGGAGCCTTAGTAATATTCCGGACTACAACGATACAAAGAGTAAGGAATTTCATTTGGATGGATGGGCAGCGATTATCTCGGGAATGAGTTCTTTTGAGGTACCACCCACCGGAAGCACGCAATATATTAGCTTCGCGGATAGCACTGTGGAACTGGCGATCAGAGATAAGCTTGGGAAAGCGGAGGGAAAGCTTACCGCTTATGATTTGAAGAGTATTTACAGGCTTAAGCTTAATCAGGGAGTAACAAATCTTAAGGATCTGAAAGCCCTTTCGAACCTTGAATATCTCAATGCCAAGCAACTGGGTTTAAAGGATATATCTTCAATCAGTGGACTGACTAAGTTGCGAGTTTTGTATCTTCAGCAAAATAAAATAACTAATATCAGTGCGCTTACGAAACTGACTCATCTGGAGATCCTTTCCTTGAACGGTAACCAAATTAGTGACATTACAGGTATAAAAGGACTGACAAAGCTTCAGTACCTGGACCTGTCGAACAATAAGATATCTGAAATTAAGTCGCTTACGAAACTTACAAGTCTTGTAACATTATACCTACAGAGAAATTCAATTAGCAGTATCAGTTCGATATCAGGGCTGACAAAGCTCAAGGAGGTGTCGTTTAATGGAAATAAGATATCTACTTTAAAGTCATTAGCAAAATTGACTTCACTGGAGAGGCTATATCTAAAGGATAATAAAATTAAATCCATAACATCATTAAAAGGGTTGATTAACTTAAAGGAGCTATATTTGGGTAATAACCTGATAAAAGATTACAACCCGGTCAGCAAGATATATAACCAACCGGACTTCCAATGTGATTTTAAGATAGGATGAAACCTGGTTAGGGATATTATTTATTGGTGCTATGAGATTCTATCTTTATAAAAGTAGATACCTTCTCTCGAAGAATATAACAATATCATTATAGGCGGATTTGTTTATATGAGGCAAATACAGAAAAAGCTCAAGGACTTCTGTGTCAAAAACGATCAGATACTGGGCGAAAAGCACATAGGATTATTCATTTGCTGTGGGCTTCCAGAAAGTTTTAAGTTGATTTGTAGAATAAATACTTTATTTACCATGCCAGTTGACAAAGAGTCACCCTTTTATTAAAATAAAGATAGTTAAGTTAAAAAAAGTAAAAAAATATTTAAAAAAAGTAAACAGGGGAATTGTGATGGCAAAAAAAGTAAAAATGGTAAATATAGCAGATGAACTTGGTGTCAGTACGGTTACGGTATCTAAGGCGTTGTCCGGCCAAAAGGGAGTCAGCGAAGAGATGAGGGAGAAGATAAAAGCGCTCGCGAATCAGATGGGTTATAAACAGTTATCAGAGAAAAAAAGTACGAAAAAGATTGAAAGTTATAATATTGGAATTATTGTTCCTGATCGTTACTTTGGTAAGTATGAATCTTTTTATTGGCAGATGTATCAGGAAGTTGCTACAATCGCGTTTCAAAAAGAATGCTATACGATGCTGGAAGTAATTAGCATAGAAGATGAGAGGAAGCTAGAACTTCCAAAGCTTTTAAAAGAAAACAAAGTGGATGGGGTCATTTTAATTGGACGTCCCAATAATGGATATATTCAAAATCTAAGGTCCAATGAGTGTATTCCTATGGAATGCCTTGACTTTTTCGATGAATCAAGTAACTGTGATGCGATTATATCAGATGGGTATTTTGGAACTTATATACTGACGAATTATCTATTTGATATGGGACATCAGGATATTGCTTATGTGGGAACGCTGCTATATACCAGCAGCATTAATGATAGATATTTTGGGTATTGTAAATCATTGATGGAACATGGAAAAAAGGTTTCGGATGATTGGGTAATGGATGATCGTGATTGGGAAACAGGAGATGTGAGTGCCTTTCAGATAATCCTTCCACAAAAAATGCCTACTGCATTTGTATGTAATTGCGACCTTACAGCAAGTAATTTAATAAAAACATTAAGAGAGAAAGGATACCGCATTCCTGAAGATATTTCGATTGTAGGGTTTGATAATTATCTTTACCCGGGTCTTTGCGATATCGGTATCACAACCTATGATGTAAATGTAAAAGAAATGGCACAAAGAAGCATTCATATGCTGCTGAAAAAAATGAACAGAGAAATATACAAATCAGGAGTTAGTATTGTTGAGGGAAATGTAGTTTATAAGGATAGTGTTGCGAAGTTGAAATAAATGATAAAACTGACAAAGTCCAGGGTAGTAATATCATGAACTGACATTGTCCTAAAAATAAAAGTTATGAAATAGTAGTTGCTACCGGCGGTTGCTTCCTGAATATCAGAGGAGTAACGCCGGTTTGTTGTTTAAATAGACGTATAAAATGGTTAGTATTATCGATACCAACCATTCTTCCCACTTCGTTGATCCGTTTATCAGTATCTCGTAAAGTTTCTTTTGCGACTTCAATTCTTCTTCGATTAATATATTGTATCGGAGAAATACCTAATTGTTTGGTGAATTCACGACAGAGCCGGTATTTGCTGATATGGTACTGCTGTTCAAGGGAATCAAGTGTAAAGCAATCATGATAGTTCACGTCAAAATTACGCTTGATTTCGGATAAATAATCAGGGAGAAGAGTGTCACGTTCCTCCAATCTTTTTTTTTCTAATAGCATGTCATACAAAATATCACTGATTAATTTTGCATGCAGAAAATAACTATCAGATTTTTTATCCAGTTGAGAATATAATTTCTGTATTAAATTCGGTAAATCGGATCCCATTGGGAGGGTATAAAGATTTTCGCTTTTATCAGTTAATGAACGGTAAAGAAAAGCAAGGGAAGTTCCATTCATAAAAAATACTTTATAATTCCATGGAGACTGATTTATTTTAAGTTTATGTAATATATTACAGTCGATGAGAGCTAATGTATTGGGAATAATTGAATAATAACGGTTATTTAAAATCAAAGTTCCGGTTCCGGTCTCTGTATAGATTAAACAATAGCTATCTATCCCGGAGGTTTCATAATAATAAGGATAAGTTGAGTGGATATTGCCATAAGCTTGTACAAAAGGCAAATTATTCATTGCGAAACGGGGAGGAGAGAGCGGCTTAGGCATGTGATTTTGAATTAGAAAGTTGCTTGATGACATAATATTAGCTTGAAAAACACTTAGAAAGTCCGTGCTATATTCCATACAATTCACTCCATTCAGCTTGAAATACTTATCGTTACGATTAGAACATGAAATATCTTGGAAATCGATAAGTTAGGTACATTTATCATATAATGCCAATATTATACAGTAAATAAATGATTATATCAATGCAGTTATTTAACTAAATATAGAGTAAAATTAGTGAAAACAAATTTTAGATTGTAAATATACACAAATAATATTGTATATTATGCTGTTACATAATATTTATAAATAAAAAGCAATATTTGAATATAAAATACAAGAATAGGTGATGACTTAAGAATAAATTAAGATAAAATTAAATTAAGTCATTTATTTGGCTATTTAGTTAAGTGACTAACAATTTAAAGGGAGGAAATATATTTATGAGATTAAGAAAAATTTTGGCGCTTGGTTTAGCTACGATCCTTACATTCGCGCTGGTAGGTTGCGGATCAAAAACTAAGACATCATCATCGGATGATGTAACAAAGGCAGGTTCCGCATATCAGCAAATCGTATGGGGTGAGACGGGAAAAGATATTACAGCAACAATAAAATGGTTTGATCATAGAACTGACTTGGATGCCAACGGAAAGCTTGCTGAATACATAGCTGAATTTAATAAAACCTATCCAAGCATTAAAGTAGAGGTGGAGACAACTACTACTTATGCAGATGATGCATTACTTCGATTAACATCAAATGACTGGGGAGATATCATGATGATTCCTGCAGTTGCAAAAGCTGAATTAGGTAACTATTTTATTTCCTTTGGTGACTATGAATCATTAAATAAAGATTACAATTATATCACAAACTGGATGTTTGAAGATCAAGTATATGGTTTGCCCTCAACAGCTACGGCACAGGGTATCGTATATAACAAGAAAGTATTTGAAAAAGCAGGTATCACTGCAATTCCGAAGACTCCGGATGAGTTCATCGCTGCTTTACAGGCAATCAAAGATAAAACGGATGCTATCCCGCTTTACACAAACTACTTTGCAGAGTGGACTATGGGTGCTTGGGATGCTTATATCGGTGGATCAGCGAACGGTAATGCAGATTACCAAAACTTAGTCCTTCCTTATACATCAAATCCTCTCACAGATCGTGGCGATGGTACCGGTCCTTACGCAGTATATAAAATCCTCTATGATGCATGTAACAAAGGCTTAATAGAAGATGATTATACAACTACTGACTGGGAGAGCTGTAAAGGCAAAATAAACAACGGTGAAATCGCAACTATGGTTCTTGGATCCTGGGCAGTTCCTCAAATGCAGGCAGCAGGAGATAATGCCGCAGATATCGGTTATATGACATTCCCGATTACTGTTAATGGAAAGCAATACGCATCAGCAGGACCTGACTACTGCTATGGTATTAATAAGTTTTCTTCGGAAGACAATCAACTTGCTTCCATGCTTTTCGTAAAATTCATGGTTGAAAAATCAGGCTTCTCCTATAATGAAGGTGGCCTTCCGGCACTAAGAAGTGATACGAAGTTACCGGAACTATATTCTGCTTTTCAAGGTGTTGATTTCTTAGTAGATACCCCCGCTGAGACCGGAAAAGAAAATGTGTTAAGCGATCTTAATGCAGATTCTGAATTGATGTTTAATCAGGGTGGAAATAAGAAAATCATGGAAATCGTAGAACATGGTGTCAATAATGATAAATCATTTGATGATATCATGAAGGATTGGAATAAATCATGGACAGATGCACAGGCTACTGAGGGTGTAGAAGTTACGCAATAATATATTCAATCAAATATTGAAAGATTGAGCCAAAGTTGTGATTCTTTGGCTCAATCTTTTCAAAAAGCGTATTGTTGGATATATTTAAAATATGTGATGATGATTAAGAGAAAAGGAGGTTCCTTCATAAATGGAAGCACCGAATGGTCTACAACAGCAAAAGAAACCTTTTAATTTAAAGAAATGGTTTAGGAGTAGGAAGGGACAACAGACAACAGTGATTGTAACATTTATGTTGGTTCCATTGTTATTGTTATTTGTTTTTACATATTTTCCGTTTTTTGAAATGTTGAAATTTAGTTTTTATAAGATGAAATATATAGGTGCCAGAAAATATATTGGACTGGATAACTATAAACAGGTATTTTCTAGAAGTGATTGCTTTGGTGCTTTGAAATTAAGTCTTTATTATATGTTGGGTGCTTTAATACAACTTGCTCTAGCCTTATATTTGGCAACAATTTTAAGTTTCAAGACGAAAGGCGGTGGATTTTTCAAAGGTGCAATGTTTTTTCCGTATTTAATTAATGGTATTGCAATCGGTTTTATTTTTAAATTTTTCTATACGAGGGGTTTTGTGTTTGATACTGTTTTACAATGGTGTGGATTTCAACTTGATAATCTTCCGTACTGGTTAAAAAGTCAAAGTATAAATAACTTTTCTTTGGTAGGTGCATCCGTTTGGAATTATTTCGGTCAAAACATGGTGCTATTTATAGGTGCTATTATGTCTGTAGATCCTGAAATGTATGAAGCTGCAAGACTTGATGGAGCAAATAAATGGCAACAGTTTAAATATATTATTATGCCAAGCATAAAGACAATCATTGTTCTTAACTTAATACTATCGATTTCAGGTTCATTGAGTTCGTTCAATATACCGTATGTCATTACAAAGGGCGCTAATGGAACCGGTACATATTTTGTAGTTATGGATGAAATTGCACATGTATCACAAAAGGTGGGTCTGGCATCTGCAATGGCAATTGTATTATTGTTAATCATTATAGTTGTCACTGCTTTTCAAAAGGTATTTTTTAAATATGTATTTTATGACGGTACTGAAGATAATGCAAAGGCTCTAAAAATCAAAAAAAGGAATATATCGAAGGGAGCAAAATAGAATGACAATATTTCAAAAAACAAAAAAACTTTTATCAATTACGATTAAATATTTATCACTTATATTTTTCTCCTTTATGGCTTTGGTTCCGGTGGTGTCCTGCGTAATAACTGCCTTTAAAACTGATGAGGAGTACCAATCGACAAATGTGATGGTATTACCGAAAAGTTGGTTGAATTTTGATAATTTTAAAACAGCATGGGAAAAGGCAAATATGGGTCTTGCGTTTTTTAACTCCTTCCTTATAATGACATGCGTATTATGCGGATCGATATTAATTGGTTCTATGCTTGCATACATTTTAAACCGATTTAAATTTCCGGGGAATTCAGTGGTTCGTAACTTGTTTTTATTTGCCGCGTTACTTCCTGGGGTTGCAATGCAGGTATCGGTTTATAAAATTATGTCAAGCTTAAATTTTATCAATAGCATACCGGGATATATTATCCTAATGATGGGTACGGATGTAATATCGATTTATGTGTTTATTCAATTCTTTGAAAATATATCAACTTCGATTGATGAGTCTGCAATTATGGATGGAGCTACTTATTTTGGCGTGTTTTTCAAGATACTGTTTCCATTATTGAAACCGGCAATCATTACCTGCATGATTTTAAAAGGTGTAAGCACTTATAATGAATTCTATATGGCAAATCTATATTTACAAAACAAATCAAAATATGTAGTTGTATCAACATCTTTGTATACCTTCACCGGACCAATGGGAAATCAGTATAATCTCATTTGTGCGGGATTAATCATCACAATTATACCCGCATTAGTTATCTTCATTCTGTGTCAGAAACAAATCTATGGAGGATTGACATCGGGGTCTGTAAAAGGGTAATCATATTGGTCGTTATTTAATGTTGTTCGTATTTTTGAGTATAATCATGGAGCTGTTTTGGTGGTTTTTTGCGAAACAGCTCCATTTATTTATTTTTTTATTAATTTCGGGAGCATAAATGAATTTTCATGCGTCTAATGGTTGTAAAGATATTGAGAAAGGAGGCTGATCATGTATTCCCTTTCGGTACCAAAGGAGAATGAGTGGCTGGAACAAAATAGCAGTGAAGCAGAAATTCAGAGGCTTATGGTTACGTATGGAAATGACGTACTGAGAACCTCATACATGTTTCTTAAGGATTACCACAAAGCAGAGGATGCTTATCAGGAAGTCTTTATTAAGGTATATAAAAAATTAGACAGCTTTAAAGGTAATAGCACCGAAAAGACATGGATCATAAAAATTACAATTAATGTATGCAAGGATATCCTAAGAAGTTCATGGATTAGGAGGGTCCTACTGACTGATAAAGTGGATGAAGGGGTTGATAACTTAAGGGTTGAGGACAAGATTATTAAAATGGACGAAGACAGGAGATTATTTGAGGGGGTTATTGCGCTTTCGCAATCACATAAGGAGATTGTCATCCTGTTTTACTATCAGGATTTTAATACCGAAGAAATCAGCAGAATTTTAAATATTGCGGAAGGTACGGTAAGAAGCAGGCTCCACAGAGCCAGGGAGGCACTAAAGAATAACCTCGAAGGGAGGGTTGAATGGAATGGATAAGCTACAGGATTTCAAAAGCATTGCTGATGAAATGATGAGTGATATCAAGGTGGGAGATGAGCTTAGGGAAAAAACACTTAGGCGTTGTAGAGAAGAGCCGCAGAAACATTTTGGCAGGGTATTGTTACCGGCAGCCGGATTTCTCCTTGCAGCAGGGATCTTTGGCATTACACAATTACTTACGTTTCCGGATTCTACAGCTAGTAATAATAGTTCTGCATCAAATACATTGATGGCCGCAGATGCAGGCACTCAAATAATGCAGGGTGAATCAGCTAACAGTGTAAAAAGCCAGGATTATTCATTCCTGGAGTGGCAGCCCGATACACTTATAGAGGCAGGGACAGACTTTGGTGATGCATTCCTGACTCCGGGTTATCTGCCGGATAATTTCAAGCTTGAGCAGATTCAAGCTTTGGGTGTCAATGAAAACAGCGCAGATAAAATCCTTATGAGTTATGTGTCAGGCAATCGGTCCTATTTAATTACACAGGAGAAAAGCAAACAGCAGGATTCTTATCAGGGTTTTGATCAAATTACAATCAACGGTATCAATGGATTTTTAAGTTCGACTGAAGCAGAAGGTGTTGATGATGAAAGTGTGTATACAGAACTTTATTGGTATACAGATGAAGCTCAATACAGCGTAACAGGTCTGATCAGTGCGGACGAAGCAGTAAAAATTGCCAAAGCAATGGAGCAATGAAACAATAAAAAATACTTGGAGGTATAACAATATGAAAAAATCTAAATTAATGAAAGCAATTTTACTTGGAATGTGTATGGCATTATTATCATCAAATACGGCTTTTGCGAGTGTCTTAGTAGATCCGAATCAGGCACAGGTGAGTGCAAGTAGTGAGGCGCTTGATAAACAGAAGGAAATTGACCAATATGTACTTGACCATGAGCAGGAGATTATAGATCAAGGGATCCATATTACTCATACTGCACCGATAGATAACTATGTGGAGATAGGAATTCTTCCCTATAGCGATGAAAAAGCAGATTATCTGTATCAATTATTCGGAAAAGATATGGTTAAGGTTATCGAGGGAGTTGATTATATGACAATGTCAGGGGCTGCTCCTGAAACAGGAGAAAGCAGTTTCCCGACCATCCCCGTTTCAATTGCCGGAGTCATGTTAACCCTTATTATTATTGGCGGTACAGTGCTAATTGACAGGAAGCGAAAAGTAGTAAAGGAATAAGGTTTTCATTGCAATGAGTGGGATTTCTTGCTATATTATTATCGATATGAAGTATAAGAGACTGTTGCATATATAGCTTGTATAATACAATCGGCTTTACACACTGCAACAGCCCCTGGTACGATAGGTATAACAGAAAATTTCAAGGAGATATCAATGAAGATACTTAGGTTTCTATTAATATTTATCCCCATCAGTTTACTTGGCGAATTTTGTAAATTCTCACAGCCCTTAATCTTTGTATTCTCTGCACTGGCAATTATTCCATTGGCAGGAATAATGGGAGAAGCCACTGAATCAATTGCGTATTTTGCAGGCAACCGAATCGGAGGGTTTCTTAATGCCACCTTTGGTAATGCAACAGAGCTGATCATCGCATTCTTTGCGATGAAGGCAGGACTTTCGGACGTGGTCAAGGCGTCTATTGCAGGTTCGGTAATCGGTAATATTTTGCTGGTACTTGGACTTAGTATGCTTGCGGGAGGATTGAAATTCAAAACGCAGCACTTTAATCAGAAGGTCATTGATGTTACCTCGAGTATGTTGTTATTTGCAGTAATCGGTCTGATAATTCCTGCGGTATTTACTCAAACGGTCGATACAAAATTGCTGACTACAAGGTATGAAGGGTTGAGTGTGGTAGTTGCGTTGATTATGTTTACCATATATATACTGAGCCTTGTTTTCTCCTTCTTTAGCCATAAGGATTTATATGTAACAGAAGCGGAGGAAGGGGAAGCACCGAAATGGTCCCTAATCAAATCAATTATGATTTTGGTAATAGCTACAATCTTCATTGGTATTGAATCGGAAGTATTTGTCGGAACAGTAGAGCCTATGACAAAGGCAATGCATCTGAGTGAATTCTTTGTGGGTATTATTCTGGTTCCGATTATCGGTAATGCAGCAGAACATAGCACCGCTGTAATGATGGCTATGAAGAACAAGATGAATGTAGCGATAGAGATAGCCCTGGGATCAAGTCTGCAGATCATTTTATTTGTTACACCGGTTCTAATCATATTAAGCTTGTTCTTTACACCGATGAGTATTGTATTTAATACCTTTGAGTTGGTTGCATTATTCTTATCCGTCATTATTGCCAACAAACTTGCAAGCGATGGTGAATCAAACTGGCTGGAGGGAGTTCAGCTGATTGCGGCATATATAATATTGGCTGCCTCATTCTTTATCTTATAATAACTAATAGTAAATATGATTCATAAACAGGCTGTCGCATCACTCTGCGACAGCCTTTAATATTTGATGATAAACATATAATAAGACAAGAACATTTATTAAGACGATAAGTTTATTCTTGATGTTTTATTATATGGGAGCTGTAATTGAACGGGAGATTATCGTTTTTAATAAAAAGCCCGGAGCAAAAATAATGATTACCGGCCGCGTCTACCGTATGCCAGCGTTTTATCAGTTCGTTGTTCGGAATATACGTATAATTTCCCAGGGTATATGGATCCATAAACAGGATTCTGGTATCATCAAAGCCGCAGGCTATCGTATAATGTGAATCTCGCCAGTCACTGACATAATCAATATCATCATCCTTCCAGGCCTGTATCAGCAGGACTGGTGTAACACCATTTTTAATATATTCTTTTATCACATCAAGAGTCAGTTCAAAATGAAATGAGGCTTGAAAGCCGAGCATTTGCATCAGGTCTATGATATTCTGATATTCTGTTCCGTAGATAGGTTTTGTCTGTAACATTTCTGTAAGTACGTCCTGTCGGTAAATGATGCCACAGCCTGCAAGTATTGATTGTACACATGCCACCCCACAGGTATATACCGTTTCTTGAAAACACAGGGGCACTTTGATGAAATGGCTGCAGATGCCGCTCTGAACCTCCGTAACCTTGTTCTCCTCAGAGGATACTGCCATCATTAATCACTCCTTATCTATTATTGTCAGGCATACCCTTTACAATAATAGTTTATGATTAATGTCGAATAAGGTGATTAATTAGGGAAACATGGAGATTAATTATTAAAGTAATCCCATACTTCTTCAGCAATTTCTTCGGATAGTCCAAGATCATATACAATCTGTAATAAGCCGAATCGGTTACGCAGTTCCTTGGCAGCTATAAAGCTGTTAATAAAGGTTGATTTATCAATACCTACTGCCATCGGAGAGGCAGGTGCGGAAAGCTCCGACAAATATCCGGATACTGTATCGGAAGAGGGAAGTTGTGCAGCTGTTTGCCTTAACTCTTCCCAGTGTTCTTCAAGTAGACAAATGCGTGCAATACGGTTTTTAGTACTGTTTTTATGAATCTGTAGCTCGAGTTCGATGACGGAGTCGGATGCCGGTCCATATAAATCCTTCATTTTCAATACCCAATCGTCGTAGGAATATAGTTCGGCCAGTTTTTTTGCTTTGTTAAAGTCAATGTACTTCGACATAAGAAGCTCATATGCTTTGATAACCGCAATTGTTGCAATTCCAACCTTAGTGCCGTGAAGCACCGGCTTTTTCCCGTCAAACAGAAAGACCATTTCCCAATAATGGGATAAATGATGTTCACTTCCCGAGGCAGGTCTTGAATTGCCGGCAAAGCTCATAGCGATACCGGATAAAACCAAAGCCTCCATAATGCATCGAATGGCTCCCTGGTCTCTCGACTTTACATGGTTTATCTGACTGACAATGGTATCCAGAGATTTTCTTACAATACCTTCTATCCCTTTGCATAGATATTCTCCGGTAATAATATTCGAGATCTCCCAATCGCACAGACAAGTATATTTCCCAAGAATATCACCGATACCGGCACAGATCATTGGCATGGGCGCAGCTGACAAAAGCGCGGTATCACCAAGGATTGCAAAGGGGACATGTGCCTCATAGGTCGTTTTCATATGTCTGACAATCAGAGGAGCGACATTGGAGGCAAAGCCGTCCATGGAGGGCGCCGTTGCGGCTATCAGGTAAGGAATTCCAAGCTTATAACTGATAAAACGGCTCAGGTCATTGATAGAGCCGCTTCCGACCGCTATGATAATATCACAGGTAGGATCATAATGAATCAAAATCTCGCCGAGGGTCTTTTCATCGGGAGTCGGTTCGGATTGATTCATGATATAACTGGAGTAGGGCAGTTTGTCCTTCATAATAGAACTGATTAACACACCGGCAACTTTATAAGTGGTGGAATCATACAAGAAAAACGGTCTTTGCCGACCATTTTGAATCAACAGATCGGGAAGGCTTTTTAAAGCTCCGTCTTGAATCAAAACCTGTTGGATGGGAACGCTGTGTATTCGACCGCAGGTACATGAGAAATTGTTATTTAAAAAATCATTGATAGGTAATCTACTGTTAAGTAACATGATTTCGCCTTTCATAAGTAAAAGAATGTGGTATCGTCTTCAGAATTATATCATGAATGATAACGGTAGTCTAATATTAAGTTGACAGTATATGGTCTGTGTGCAAAAATACAAATAAATAACATTATTATTTATAAAGAGGGGGCTATAGCATGCATATCTATCATGGTAATATCGTAACCTGCGACAGCGATAACAGGGTCTGCCGGTATTTGGTTGAAGGGGAAGGAATCATACGTTTTATCGGAGATGATTTACCAAAGGAGTATCAAGGGTTGGATGTCATTGAGCTTGAAGGTCAGGCCTTACTGCCGTCGTTTGCAGACACACACTTACACTTTGCCAGTATGGCACTTTTCCATGACGGATTCAATGCAATGGATGTAGTCAGTAATGATCAACTAAAGGAAAGACTTGTTAGTTTTTTGCCGGGAACAAAAGCAAAGGTTGTCATAGCCTTCGGAGCCTCACCGCATTCCGTAAAGGAAAGAACGTTGTTGTCAAGAACGGATCTTGATATGGTATCTGACGTACGTCCAATTATGGTGGTAAAATATGACGGACATGCTTGCATCATTAATACGGCATTGCTAAAGCTGCTGCCGGAGAAAATAAAATCTCTGCGCGGATATAATCCGGATTCAGGAGAAATGAATCAGGAAGCATTTTTTGCAACTACAGATTATGTAACAAGTACTGTCTCAATCGGATATCTGGTGAAATGCATGCAAAAAGCAATTGATTATATGGCCTCAAAGGGAATAGGCTTGATGCATACTGTAAGCGGGGTAGGATTTCCAAAAGACCTCGATGTGGATATGGAACGCTATGTGGGGCGTGGTGTATCAGGCGGATTTCAGACAAGACTATTCTTTCAGACCATGGATACGGATAAGGTTATGAAGAGAAAGCTTCCGCGAATCGGAGGTTGTTTTGCGACGGCTCTTGACGGTTGTTTTGGATCAAGGGATGCTGCCTTGTTAAAGCCTTATGTGGGTAGTGATAACCAAGGTATTCTTTACTATTCCGATGAGAAAGTCACAGAATTCTGTATCAGGGCAAATCGTCTCGGGCTTCAGATTGAACTACATGCAATCGGTGATGCTGCATTTAATCAAGCAGCAAGAGCATTGAGGGCTTCTCTTATGGATTATCCGAGACAAGATCATCGCCATGGTATTATCCATGCCTGCCTTCCGACGGAGGAAGGATTAAATATATGTAAAGAATATAAGATACAGATACCGTTACAGACCTCATTTATCGTATGGCCACAGGAGCCGGATTGGTATTTGCGTGATATATTGGGTGATCGAGAAGCGGAACTTAATCCCCTAAGAAGAATAGTGGATCATGATATCATCATTTCTGCCGGCTCAGATTCGCCCTGTACCGATCCTGATCCGATGCTTTGGATACATAATGCTTGCAATCACCCGGTGAAAGACCAAGCACTCTCGGTCACGGAAGCGCTCCGTATGGCAACCTATTACGGTTACTGGACTAGCTTTGATGAGAAGGAAAGAGGATCACTTGAGACCGGAAAAATTGCGGATATGGTTGTGCTCGGGGAGAATCCGCTCACTTGCCGGGTAGAGAAACTGAAGGAGATTCCGGTTAAGCAGTTAATACTTGCAGGAAAGCCTTACCAAGAGCAAAAGCAAAGCTTTATAGGGCTATTACTACGCGGTTTCTTTCGTAAGGCAAAAATATAAATAGAATTGTAATAAAAAGAATGAAGGCGGGTTTACCTGATGAGTGATACAATACTAAGCGCAGGAATTGATATCGGAACTTCAACAACACAGCTGGTATTTTCCCGTCTGACCATTCAGAATGTGAGCGGTTTTGGCGATATACCCAGAATTGAGATTGTGAATAAAGAAATTATTTATCGCAGTGATATTTATTTTACTCCACTCCTTTCGGAAAATGAAATTGATGCCGAAGCGGTAAAGACAATCATTATCTCGGAATACATGAAAGCAAAAATAAAGCCGGGGGATTTATCTACCGGTGCGATCATCATTACAGGTGAAACCTCTCGAAAGAGAAATGCTAAGGAAGTATTACATGCCTTATCAGGTATTGCCGGTGATTTTGTTGTTGCAACGGCCGGCCCGGATCTTGAGGCTGTACTTGCAGGTAAAGGTTCGGGAGCAGCGGCTCTTTCCAAAGAAACCGGTAAGTTGGTAGCGAATATGGATATTGGCGGCGGTACTACGAATATCTGCTATTTTCAGGATGGGCAGGTGGTGGATACAGCGTGCCTTGATATTGGTGGGCGGTTAATCAAAATCTCAAAGGGGAGGATTATATATCTTTCCTCAAAAATAAAGCAATTACTGGAGTACTTGAATATTTCTGTCAATTTAGGAGATTGTATAGAAAACGGTGAAAATGAATGTCTGAATAAGCTTTATTACTTAGCTGTGCAAATGGTTCATATTCTTGAGCAGTCCGTAGGACTTAGACCACCAACTGAACTTCTGGAACTGATGAAAACCAACCGGCTGATATCTTCTGATAAAGTGCCTGATATAATTACCATTTCAGGGGGCGTAGCCGATTGCATACATAGAAAATATGAGGATGAATTTATCTTTGGAGATATCGGGGTGATACTCGGTGAAGCAGTTAGTAACTCCAAACTTTTATATGAAAAAATGCATGAGCATGCAAAAGAGACCATGAATGCAACGGTAATAGGAGCGGGTAATTTCAGTATGGAGGTTTCCGGCAGTACGATAGAATATCAAAACTGTAAATTTCCGTATAAGAATATACCGGTAGTTGAATTTGAAATCAATGAGCAGAAGTATGAAGTCTTAGGTTCTGAGATAAAGAAAGTGATAAGCAGATATCAGGAAGAGGAAGAAAAGGACACCATGATAGCACTGGCTACCAAGGGAATCAAATGCCCATCATATTCCAATATTGAGTCTATTGCTACTGAAATTATTGATGCGTTGGAAGACAGGATAAATAAGGGTATGCCTCTCATACTGGTGTTTGAAGAGGATATGGGAAAGGCTCTCGGCCAGGCATTAAAAAGAGCCCTTCCAAGAAGTCAATCCTTACTTTGCATCGATCGAATCTTATGCCATAATGGAGATTATATAGATGTCGGTGCTCCGATTGCCTCAGGCAAAGTAGTACCCGTCGTAGTGAAAACTCTAGTGTTCAATTCCTAACACAGATAATTTGTACCGGCACAACAAGAAAATCTCGGATTTTCTTGCGGAAAGTTTACAGGATATGAAGAAAGGCATGGTTATTTTATATGATACTTAAAACAAGGCTGTATGGCAAAACATATGAATTTGATTCGGTAAAACAAGTCTTGAATATGGCTTCTGAGCTAAAATCAGGAGACAGTCTTGCAGGGTTGGCAGCAGAATCTAAGCTACAAAGAGTTGCAGCAAAAATCATATTAAGTGATTTTACGGTAAACGACCTGAGAGAGAATCCCTCTGTATCTTATGAAGAGGATTCGATTACACGAATGATTCAGGATGATTTGGATGAGAAGGCATTCTCAAAGATTAAAAACTGGAGTATAGCAGCGCTTCGAGAATGGATTCTTGCCGATACTACGACTTCTGATATGATTCTTGACGTCAGCGGTGGACTTACCGGCGAGGTGATATCAGGCGTGTCTAAACTTATGGGAAACCTCGATCTAATGTATGCAGGAAATAAGATAAAAGTAAAGGCGCAGTGTAATACGGTAATCGGTGAGGAGGGAGTTCTCGCTTGCCGTCTTCAACCCAATCATCCGGTAGATGATCCTAAGGGCATTATCGCCTCAGCACTTGAAGGCCTAAGTTATGGAGCGGGGGATGCGGTTATTGGTATGAATCCTGCAATTGATACCGTGGATAGTACAATAGCAATCTGGAATGTTCTCGAAGAATTAAAGAATAAATATGAAATTCCTACACAAACCTGCGTATTATCTCATGTGACAACTCAAATGGAAGCCATACGAAGAGGGGCAAAGGCAGATCTTTGCTTTCAATCACTTGCCGGCTCTCAAAAAGCTTGTGATGCCTTTGGTATTACCATAGATATGTTAGAGGAAGCAAGGCATATGTTCCTTGATAAAGGATCTGCAAAGGGTCCTAACGTTATGTATTTTGAGACAGGCCAGGCTTCAGAGCTTTCCTCGAGAGCTCATTATGGAACAGATCAAGTAACGATGGAATGCAGATGTTATGGTCTGGCAAGACATTATAAACCCTTTCTTGTTAACACTGTTGTTGGTTTCATGGGTCCGGAATATATCTATGATACAAAACAGTTAATCAGAGCAGGGCTGGAAGATGTATTTAACGGACATCTGCACGGACTGCCGATGGGATGCGATATATGTTATACTAACCATATGCCGACGGATCAAAATGATAGCGAGACACTGGCTATGCTTTTGGCGAATGCGGGCTGCCATTTCATCATGGGGCTTCCGCAGGGAGACGATGTGATGCTAATGTACCAGTCAACCGGGTTTCATGATGTTGCAGCCCTACGTGAAATAACAAAAAAACGACCGATCAGAGAATTTGAGCAATGGCTGGAAAAATGGGGCTTCTGGGAAAATGGACGCCTTGGAAAAAACGCCGGGGATTTTACTTTGTTATCGGGAAGGATTTGAAAAAATGGCGGATGAAATCAAAGATATCACAGAAAATCGTATTCAAGAACTATATGATTTAGAAAAAATCAATGATCCAAAACTTCTGATGAAAACAAAGGAACTGACACCGGCTCGTATTGGCATCGGACATACCGGAGCGAGGTATAAAACAGACGCTATGTTGCGGTTTATCGCCGATCAGGCAGCAGCCTCCGATGCAGTATTAACGGAAGTCGGAAACGACATAATCGGTCAGCTGGGTATATTTGAGATTAGGACGAAGTGTAGGAATAAAAACGAAATGATTTTACGCCCGGATTGGGGCAGGATTATCGAGGAGGATCAGCAAAGAATATTGATGGAAAAGTGTATTAAGCGACCTCAGGTGCAGATATATTTCGGAGATGGTCTCAGTTCGCCATCTATTGCTGCCAATATACCCGACTTGTTTCCTGTAATTAAGAAGGGGTTGGAATTCGAAGGTGTAACGGTAGGTACACCCTTCTTTGTACGTTACTGTCGAGTTAATACAGCGAGAATAATCGGCCCGCTCCTCGGAGCCTTAGTTACCTGCGTTCTGATTGGTGAACGCCCCGGTCTGATTACTGCGGAAAGCATGTCGGCCTATATCGCTTACCGACCGCATCCTGATATGCAAGAATCTGAATATACAGTGGTCTCGAACATTAGCCGCCACGGAATTGTACCGGTGGAGGCAGCAGCCCATATTGTAGATATCATACTCGAAATATTGGATAAGAAAAAAAGTGGTATCGGTCTGAAGGAATAATAAAACGTGTATTCCCCTATTAATACCAATAATTTCACGGAGTCTGTAGCCTTTATTTTCTAAGGCCTTCAGACTCTATTTTTATAGAACTGACCATTTTATGCCAAAAGTGCTTGGCAAGTATCCAAAGAATTGTGGAAAGCTGACTAAATGTAATTTGCTTTATCGACTGGTGGCAACTTTATTGCTGATTTTTGGCATATGGATTTTATCTCTTTCAGATTCTTTGTAAAGATTATAGTCAAAATTACGTTTATATCTTGCTATATTTGGATAATAAAATTATAATAACTATTACTATGATTTATAAAGAGGATATGGATATGGACAAACAAAGCATGAAGGCAATAGAAAGTGAATATAGAAGGATTGATAACAGGTGGCTGAGTCTGCATTTTAAAACAACAGCCGGATTAGTGCTTTTCTCATTGATAGTTGAAATAATCATTGGAATAATTATGTGTAATACTGACGAGTTACACACGACAATTCCGATCTTCTTTCTTAAATTTTTAGTTATCCCATTTACGATGAACGTATTATGTGTTGCTATTGATTTTTATGTACTAAAGTCAAAGAAGGTATCACAAAATACAAAGATTTATACAATATCATTGATATTTATTGCTATTTGTTTTGTTCTTTTTACCGTTCATAATGTTTTTGTAATCATGTACTTCATATTTGTTGTTCCGATATTAATGACAACGGTATATGCTAATTATCGTCTTACTATCATAACCTCTGTCCTCAGCATATGTTCCATCGTTATTTCGGAACTGTTTGTAAAATGGGATATTGATAAAGTTAGTGTAATGGAGAATCCATATATTTTAGGCAATTTCTTGATAGCGATATTTATTACGCTTGCTTTTTCAGGAGTCTGCATGGTGACAATTCGTTTTGAAAGAGAGAAGAATGCGGCAAGTATACAAAATGAATTAGAACGATATCGACTGGAACGTAAACTACAAATTGATGAGCTAACCAGGGTTTATAATCGGAAGGCCTTCCGTAGTGCAATTCAGGACATGGAAGTAAATGCAAATGACAGTACCTATATTTTTGTTATGATTGATATTGACAATTTTAAAAGCCTCAATGATAGTTTAGGACATGTAAAAGGGGACCGTTGCCTTATTGAATTCGGAAAAATACTAAAGGAAAGCTGTGGGGATGCACTTCCTTTTCGTTACGGCGGTGATGAGTTCTGCATTCTATTCAGAAATTATACATTGGAGGAAGTCCATCGAACTTGTGAGAAGATACGTAAAGATTGTATGCAAATCAAGGTGGATAAAAAATTCGATAAGGTTCTTACGGCCAGTTTTGGTATAGCAGAATTCAGTGCAGGTATGTCGACTTCAAAATTAGTTGTATATACAGATAAAGCGCTTTACGAAGCGAAGAAGGTAAAGAATACGATACATATTCATCAGGACGAAGTAACTGCATAAATAGTAATATCGTATCAAGGATATAAAAAGGACAATTTATATTGACATGACTGAGAACTCCGACAAATATATATTAGTAAATATTTGTTGGAGTTTTTTTATGAAAGTCAATCGTTTCAAAAAGTTCATGGTACCGATTTTTCTATTGATATGTGCATATTTTCTGGGAGGCGGTCTGGCGACAATCGCAAATGCCTTTGAAAAAGATAGACTTAAGGAGGACTGCGAAGAAAATTGGGGTCTGGGGTTTTCCATGGGAGGTCAGCCACCAACCGCCAATGCAACCGCAGCGGAATTGAAAAAATATGATGCATATTATATCGGAGACACATCACAAAAGGTCATTTATCTAACCTTTGATGCAGGGTATGAAAACGGCTATACAGCCACAATACTTGATGCATTGAAAAAACACAAGGTACATGTAACTTTCTTTCTGGTTGGAAATTATATAAAAACCAGTCCGGAGTTGGTTAGACGAATGGTAGAAGAAGGCCATACGGTCGCAAACCATACCTATAATCATCCTAATATGTCAAGCATCTCCTCCAGGGAAAGCTTTGCTAAAGAGCTGGGAGATCTGGAGGCTGAATTTGAAGCGGTGACAGGGCAGAAGATGACAAAGTATTACCGGCCACCGCAGGGTAAATACAGCGTAGAAAATCTGAAGATGGCGCAGGAAATGGGATACAAGACCTTCTTTTGGAGTCTTGCCTATGTTGACTGGTATAACGATAAACAGCCAACAAAGGAGCAAGCCTTCAAAAAACTTTTAGGAAGAATACATCCCGGTGCAGTCGTCCTTCTTCACTGTACTTCAAAGACAAATTCTGAAATACTGGATGAACTTCTTACAAAGTGGGAGGAGATGGGATATTCCTTCGGATCCCTGCAAGATATTGTTAATCAATAAAGCTCATCTCATGTAAGGCTCAAACAATAAATGTAACAGCCTACTTGCAAAGGTATGAATCAGATTAATCAATTATTTTTTTAAGCGCATGGAAGGCATCCTCTGCAATCTCAATGGATTTGTTGATATCTTCGTCTGTAAGAGCGGCGTTAATAAAATGGTTATGGTGGGAGGTGATGAATATGCCTCGCTTCACACATTCTGCAACCCATTTCTGATGAAGCATTAAGGAATCATCATCAGTGAGTCTCAGATAGAAGAGGGATGGAGCGCCGGAGACTGCCAGGTGGAAACCATTGTGTCCGGCGGCAGCCGCAAAGCCCTCTGTCAGCTTCGTACCAAGCTTATGAAATAACTTTGGAGTATTTAGTTCCTTCATTTTATTGATGCAGGCAATTCCGGCGGCAAAGGGTACAGCACTCATCCAATAGCTGCCGGTATAGGAGATACTACTGACAACATCTTTCAAAGATTCCCTACCACAGAGAGCAGATACATTATAACCGTTGGCAAGAGCTTTGCAAAAGCAGATTAAGTCAGCCTTAAAACCGTAATAATGATCCGATCCGGCAAGATCCAGACGAAAGCCTGCGCGGACATCATCGATAATAAGAACAACTTGGTGATCATCGCACAGCTTTCTAACCTTTGTCCAATAATCATCAGACGGGAAAAAGTTGTCACAAAAATTACCATGCATATATGGCTGTGCGATAAGACCGGCAATCTCACCTTTATTGTCAAGAAAAACTTTCTCAAGTGCCACGTAATCGTTAAAATCTACATAGAGATTATTAGCCACCTCTTCCTCAAGAATACCCGGATAGTCAAGCTTTTGAGTCCAAGGCGATACTCCATGATAATATCCGTTGAAGAATACGATTTTTTTCCTGTGGGTTGCGGCCCTTGCAGTAATAACTGCAAGAGAAGTCACATCATTTCCATTCTTAGCAAAGAAAGCCCAATCTGCGCAGGCTACGGTATCAACTAAAAGCTCTGCGAAATCGACCATTATGGAAGAAGGAATTGTAACGCAGTTTTCCTTCTTTAGTTGTTCAAGCGCCGCGCTATCAACATCCGGATCGCAGTAACCTAATACATTCGGACCGTAGCCGCACATATAGTCAATGAAATCATTTCCATCCAAATCCCAGAAATGGGCACCTTTTGCTCTGGAGGAGAAAAGGGGGAAAGCACTTTGTGGAATATAACAGCCTTCGGAAGGGCCTTGATGACCGTAAATACCGGAAGGAATTACTTTAAAGGCCCGCTCAAAGGCTTCATGGCTCTTCGTATATTCATAAGTTGTAAAATTCATGTGTGACCTCCTTAGCTCAGGTACTGACCGACGCGGTCCAGTATCCGGTTCATATTATCAATCATGTTCAACATTCCTCGCATCGATATGCTTCCATTGCAGATGCAGGCCATGGAACTAACATCTCCACCCAGCAATTTACCCGCGATATCAAGATTTGCAAAAGTCATTGCCGCTCTTGGTGTTTCACACTTCTTTTTGATGGTAATTAATCGATGGTTTTTTACTTGAACAGTAACACCCATAACCTCGGCTATATCTATAGCAATGTCGCCATCCGGCATATGATCTGCACTGAATTTACCGCTTTTGTCTTCATTACCTACTTGGGAAATCGCCGCTGCGGCAGTATACAGTGTCAGCTTCGTACTTATTTCACGAAACTCTGAATTTTGTAAATCTTCTTTCGAAGGTTTTAGGTACCTTGTGAGTATTTCAGTCAGAGGGGTAAAAGTTTTAAGTAAAAATGAGATTTTCGTAAATCCCTTGGAAGGAATAGGTGTTACAGTCCCGTCAATCAGACCGTTGAATTTATCGCAGGTGGAGAAGGGTAGCTTAATCATACAGTTACCGCAACCTTCCGTCATAGTACAGTGTTCATCTGCAAAGGTTAAGGTTGCACTTGGACCGTCCTTGACTGCAAATCCCACAGAGATAGGCTTCTTATCCTTGAGTAATGCTTTCGCTTCCGGGACAAGATCACATAAGTTTTCCAAAGTACCAAGAACAGCGAACATATTTACATATGCCAAAGTTTTACTTTCTTTTTGAATCAGCAAAAAATAACCCCCTTTTATAGTAATTTGTTGAATATAAAAAAAGATTTCCAAACAAAATATTGGAAACCCCTATGTTTATTAATATGAAATATGATAGCATTGATTC
Source organism: Lachnoclostridium sp. UBA1308 (assembly GCA_002307215.1). Classification (GTDB taxonomy): domain Bacteria; phylum Bacillota; class Clostridia; order Lachnospirales; family Lachnospiraceae; genus Mobilitalea. The sequence goes on along the minus strand of DBTU01000056.1, from coordinate 62,519 downwards.
TAGGCTTGTTATAGTAAAAAAGGGAACTTTTGATATGATTCAATTAGATTAAAATTGTTACTATTCACAGCCCCCGCCAAAGATGGTGATATGATTTCGACAAATGTTTCCGAAGC
>DBTU01000056.1:0-62169 GCA_002307215.1 Lachnoclostridium sp. UBA1308 | reverse complement strand
TATGATTTCGACAAATGTTTCCGAAGCGGAGCCGCTCCCGCTTAGTTGCATTACGCAACGGTACATAAGACTCTAGAATACTGAGCCTAAATACCGGCGAATGCAAATACTCCTTTTCGAAAATCATTTGTCGAAATCATAATGCCTAATTCATGACTGGGCTGTGAATAGTAACATAAAATTCAGCTTTTTATTCGTTGAGACTAAAATAATAGTAGTATTTTAAATTATATATTGTATAATATTGGTAGGGATTTTTGCCATATAAAAATATGAACAAATATTATACGGAGGATAAATGAGAAAAAAATTTGATAATAATACATTTCGACTCTTGGGTTTACTGTTTATATGCTTGTTTATCGGTTATTTTTTTGGAGTAAAGAATAATATAAATGTGACTTGGTTTGTGCTGGTTGGTATTATATCCATCATAACGATTATAAAAAAAAAGAAGCTTATCCATAAAACTGATATTATCCTAGCAATTGCATTAATGATAATTTGTATGACATCTGATATATTAATGGGCATTTTTGTACTACCAAGTTATCTGGCATCTGTACTCGTTTTTAGAGACAGTAAGCTTAAGATATCCCTATATGAAAATGTAAATAAACATAATCTGCGTAATACATTATGTCTCATTTTTGCAGTAGGAGGAATCTTGGCAGCGATAAACATATTAATTTCCGGAAAGGAGTTCAATCCATCGATAAAGTTGCAGTGGTTTTGTGACGCACGTTTTATTACATTAGGTCCATAAACTTCTCGAAACAAAATGTAAAGATGGAGCAAATTATGATTATGAATCAGGACAATCATTCGGAAAATTATATTCCTTATCAACCGGGGTTTGAACAAAGGATTAGTTTTCGACATTTCATCCTGCCTGCGGGGCACCCCTTATATGGAATTGTCGCAGATTTTTATCAATTAGAGACTCATTCACAGATTAGTGAAGTATGTGTTATTCCGGATGGATGCATTGATCTATTGTTTCGATATGACAAAACGGGAATGACAAAGACAGTCGAGGGGTATCACAGACAGAAGGTAATGATACCGATTCATGATGTTAGTAGTGCTTTTGGTGTACGGTTTGTGCCGGGAGGTTTGATGAATATCATTGATCTACAAGCCTCCGAGTTGATTGGACAACAGGTTCCGTTCACAGACCTTTTAGAGAAGGATACGTTATTGGATAGAATGGAAGATGAACATAACTTTGAGGATCGGATTGCATTAATTTCAGAATATTTATTGAAGAAGCTGTATTCAAATCACAGATCATCAGAGATTGTTAAGTATTGTACACAACAGATTATCTCCTCTCAGGGGATTGTCCAAATTACAAATTTATCAAAGGACACAGGATATACCCTCCGATATTTGCGGAAGCTTTTTCATCATTATGTCGGAGTATCCCCAAAAGAATTATGTGAAATTATACAGTTTCAGAACTCTATGATGAAACTTTCCTGTCTTCAGAAAGATTATAAAGAGTTCACGTTATGTGATTTTGCAGTTCGTTCCGGATACTATGATCAGTCTCATATGAACAAATCTTATCAGAAGATAGTCGGATGTCTACCAAAGAATTTCAGTATGGAATTAGCTCAACTATAGGGAGGTATTGCCTCGAAGAAAGTGAGGCTTGGAATGAAGATTGCTATTGTGACCGGAGCATCCTCCGGTATTGGAAGAGAATTCGTTGTACAAATTGCGGCCACAGAGCAGATGGATGAGATTTGGTGTATTGCCAGAAGGCAGGATCGCTTGGTTCAGCTAAAGCTAGAGGTATCGCCGAAAATAAGACCGCTTACACTTGATTTATTGCATGAAGAAAATATTAGGTTACTGCAAGAACTTCTGGAAACAGAGGCACCGGAGGTTGCTGTACTGGTAAATGCCTCGGGCTTTGGGAAATATGGAAGTTACGAAGATTTAACTGATTATGAAATAGACATACGTGATGTTACCGCACAAAATGGTTATGCGGCTCTGGTTGAAAACAAAATAAAAGAAAGGGACTGTTTTACGCAGCCCCTTGGTCATAGTGCGCCCAGTAGGCACACATTAAACTTTTTTCTTAAGTACAAATACTTATTTCTTAAGTACAAATTCTTATTTCTTCTGGGTAAAGTCGGAGATCGGGAAATTCCAGTCAGTGTATACACCGGCAGGTGCCTTTCCTTCTTCACGATCATTTGTCGGTTTCGGTCCGGGCCAGCATATCTGTTGATTCTGTAACAGCTTTAAGCAGAGATAAACAACGGATTTATCAGTAAATTCCTGGAATTCTTCTTCGTTTCTGAAACCATCGATCGGTGTACCCGGTTTATCAATATCTGCATCAAATACTGCAGACCATTCAAGCTCACAATAAACAGGCTCGTTAAATATTTCAACGTCGGATCTGTCGGCTTCTCTGATGTTCTTGCCCATTCTCTTGTCATCAAAGTATCTTGCTACCATTGGAGGCAGGTTGGGAACGATCTTCGGCTTATTTCCGTGGAAATCTACCTTAGTGTATACTCTGAACGGTACATGAACCGTTGTATCTCTGATGGTACCGCCGATTGCTGATCCCTTGGAACAGGTACGTACTGCATACTCAATATTCTTTCTGATATAGCCTTCGATAAATACTTTGTCTGTCGGAGGAATATATCTGCACTGAGTTAAAAATATCTGTTTTTCTACTCTTTTAATTTCATAGGAAGGCTCATTCAGTCGGATTAATGCCTCGGAATCAATTTGAACGATGAATTCGGCAAGAACCTTGGGTATTTTAAAATCTCCGCCAAACCAGCAATAATTTTCAGCAGCCGGAAGAGTATCAGCATTGATGACGGAAGCATCGCATTGTTTCTCACAATTTGAGCTAACGTGAGCGTCTGAGCTCAATACACTTGCACCATAATCTTTATTTGCACTCATTTTTTTCTCTCCTTATTTATATTCGGATATTTATTTCTCTGTTTTCATATCCTAATATATATTATTCATGGGAGTAAAAAATGTGATATTATATTATAAATTATATTATTCTGACTTATAATGTCGATTTAACAGATAACATAAACGAATTTGTAACTATTCAGTACCCCGAGAAATCCATGAATTTTATCTGATTAGCTCGTCCAGCATATGTATGTATTTTGCTTGAATATCGTAATCCATAGTTTCAATACGGTTTTGGTGAAGGCTATCCCAGTAAGTACAGGTTACGGGAAGATACTGCTCTAATTCAGTCAGATATTCCTTAGAGAAGAATTCTTTGCTACGTATTACCGAGGAATAGATCAACAGGTAACTGTTCATTAACAGAAACTGCTTGAGGCGTTCATTTTCCGATGTATATCCTTCCATAATCTTATGTAAGAAATGTAATAGTTTGTTTACGGTTAATTCCTCATGACTGTTTCTTAAATCTATTGTAAAGATGCTACTTGCCCCAAGGTCACTGTCTTCCCTGATATCCTGAAGGTCATCGACAAGTTGTAGAAAAAACCCAAAGTCAAGGTAGAAAATGATATCCTCGTGGGTGCATTCTTTATGAACAAAAACCCGATCCAGAAGTACAGAAATCCCACCCTTGTATACAGAAATATCCAGGCATTCCTGAAAAGTCAGGGGTAATTCTCTGTTTTGCTGGCGTATACTGGTTTCCTGTGCGTCCAACATCATTAGCAGGAGTTGACTGACAGGGGTGTCATGATTCACAGGATAGAGGTCGCCAATATATTGAAGTAATCTGCAGGTTTTCTTTTGATGCTCTGACCTTGGAGAAACCATTCGACTTTCTATTTTATCACGTATCATCCGGTTAAACGCTATCTTATCTGTAGCGGAGAGAGAATTGTTATCAATATAATTATCCGTAAATGGATAAAGCATACTATAACCAAAACCGGCTAGGTCGAAGCCGGTATCAATCAGATGTAATTTCTTAAACATCATATAAACAATGTAATTACGGATGGCTTGCCCTATATCGGCTAATGCTAATTCAGGTGAAAAACTTCTGACCTTCCTTAAAAACTCCTTGAGTTCTGTAACGAATGCATCTGTTTCTTCTCGGTCCATATAGTGGTGCATACCAAGTATTTCTTCCTGATATAGGATATCATTTAACACATCAAAAGTCTGGGTTCTCCATTTTTTCCTTCGGAAGGGAAACCACCGGGGATATTTCTTTATTTGTTTCTGGAGCCCTGCAATAATTGCTTTTAAATAGTGTTCATTGTCGTATTTCGTCACTAAAGATATTTCCGGAAGAAATACCGGAAAGGAATCGTCGGCAGTAAGCCAGTCGTTCTTGATTATATCGAAAAACTTATCTTTATCTACAATTAATTCAGTAAGTAACATCCGGCTCCACCCCTGCGTGACTATAATACGAATATTAGTGACTATTCAGTCACTGTGGTTCTTTCGAACCAATGCACACAAAATATGTTTAAAAGCATATATTTTGGTGCTAAATTTTCTCGAAATCCCCTGGATTTCTCGGGGTACGGAATAGTTACGAATATTATAACATAGTGTAATATAAGAAGATACAATTCCATCAAAAAAATAGTGTTTGCTTTACTATAAATACAGAAAATCAAGCTTATTGGCTGAATGGTAATTAATGGTAGACAAAACAATATGCTTGTGATAAAATGTAATAAATAGTAAAATACTGCATTTTAACCAGCATATTTGATGGAAGATGGTGAATTATGTTAAGTCATTTTATTTTGGAAAGCAAGAAACAATCGGATAATCACGAGTTAACTACCGAAAGGACCGGATTTATTCACTTAAGTATACTCATAATATGTATGCTTTTATATGCTTTTCTTAACATAATTATCGTTTATTTGTCCATGCAAAAGCAGAATTTTTTATTCGAGGTCTTTGATATCGCGATTAACAAGTATACCTTAAGCGGTATCCTGTCACAGGGAGAAGTGATAGCTATCATACTGATAACTTTGAACCCAATAAAACTTGGCAGATATCTGGCTTTACTTTTGTGTTCAGTAACCGCTTTATTTGCATTTTTTAGTGCCTTAACGAATAAGAATTCAGAAGCTCTTCCGGGGGTTGTGATTCCGGTTATTTCAGCAAGCATCAGTATTATTATTTCAGGGAATTCAATAAACCGAAAAAAACAAATGCTAAAAGTTTTGGAATACAGTAGGTTAATAGAAAAGAAAGAAAAAATGCTTCAAACGCTTGCGTATTTTGATACCCTGACAGGACTACCTAATCGAAAAATGATGATGGATCAGGTCGATTTGCTGATAGATTTATCAATAAAGGAGAATACAGAATTCGTTCTGGTTTATCTTGATTTGGATAACTTTAAGAAAATTAACGATACAGTGGGGCATAATTTAGGCGACGAAATATTAAAACAGGTTGCTTTACGATGGAAAGAAAAATGTCATCCGGAAGATATCCTGGGACGTATAGGCGGGGATGAGTTTTTAATCTTAATCGGTCAAAAGTCAGCGGCCTCGGAGCTGCAGGAGTATTTAAATACCTATAAAAGTGCTATCAATTATCCAATCGTTGTAGAACGTAAGGATTATCATATCAGTGCAAGCTTCGGAATTACCAGATTTCCACAGGATGGAAAGAATGCACAGGAACTCCTCAGTAATGCGGATATTGCATTGTATAAGGCAAAAAACTTAGGGAAAAATGATTATCAGTTTTTCAATCCCCAGATGCATGAAGAGGTCACAAAGAAAATACAGCTGGAAACCGGGCTGCTATCGGCAATAAGAAACAATGAACTTTCTATGGTGTATCAGCCTCAATATGTCAGCAGTACAAAAATATTGCGCGGTTATGAGGCCCTTGTCAGATGGAAGCATCCGTTGCTTGGGCCGGTGAGTCCCGCCGAATTCATTCCGATTGCAGAGGAAACAGGAATTATCATTGAGATTGGAAGATGGATTATCGAGACCGTTCTGAATAGATTTATGGAACTTCAAAAAACCCGAAAGATTAAAACGATTGTATCGATTAATATATCCGTAGTGCAGCTTCTGGAGTCTTCCTTTGTGGATATGATCAGGGAGATTCTTCATAGAACGGGCTTTGACAGTAGATGGTTGGAATTTGAGATTACGGAATCTGTTTTTATATCATCACCTGAACAGGTAACAGAAGTAATGAAAAGGCTTAAGAAGATGGGAATTCGTATTGCTTTGGATGATTTCGGAACCGGATATGCATCCCTGAATTATCTTCAGATACTGCCGATTAATATATTGAAAATTGATAAAACCTTCATAGACAGAATAAATTCACAGCGATCTCTGAATAAAATGGTAGGTGCAATCATTACCTTATCCCATCAGATGGGGATTGAAGTGGTGGCAGAAGGAGTAGAACGTGAAGAACAGTTGAACTATCTGATACGGCATAATTGCGATTATATTCAGGGGTATTATCTTGGGAGACCATTAATGGAAGAGCAAATAATTGACATGTATCAACAAACCGGATAAAGATGATGTTTGGTTTTTAGCGTATTGTATTTATTCCCCAATCATATAAATTACTCGGTTACATAAACCGAACAGCGAGCCTTTGTTCCGTCCTCCGTGGCGTATACATAGGCTCTTCCTGTATGTTTTGCAGTTAACTTACCAAAGGAATCAATGGTGACAACATTTGCATTACTGGAGGACCAGACAGGTGAATTACCGGAGGATACGGTGGCCTTAATAGTCGAACTTTTGCCCATTTTCAAGGAGATTTCATCAGTACTCAATTGAATATCGGGTTTTAGAATAGTAAAATAACAGCTAGCCGAGATACCATCAACAGTAGCTGTTATGGTTGCGGTTCCATTTTTAATCGCTGTTACTGTTCCATTCGCATCAATGACGACTACGCTTTTTTTGTTGGATTTCCAAATAGGAGAGATGTGTGAGGATACCGTCGCAGAGAGTTTTATTGTTTGACTGCGGTAAAGACTGACAGAAGCTCTGTTAAGCTGTACAGTGGGTGCCTTTACGGTAAATGTACAGATTACATTTGTATTGTCCGAAGATGCAGTAATCTTGGTCTCCCCGGGTTTTAATGCGGTAACTAATCCATTTTCATCGACAGTAGCAATACTTTTCTTACTGCTTTTCCATAGGACTGAAGAATTGCTTGAGGTAGTGGCAGTAAGCTGATAGCTTTCGCCGCGTTCAACCCTTGCATTTGTAGCACTGATAACCACCTTTGTTTTATTTACGGTAATATAACAGGTAGCTTCTGCATTCGTGATTTTTGCAGTGATGACAGCCGAACCGGATTTTTTAGCTGTCACAACTCCATAGGTATTAACGGATGCAACCTTTGAATTACTACTTTTCCAGGACGCCTGTTTCCCGTTGGTGGTAAGAGCATATAAGCATACTTCTTCCCCGATATCAAGAGTTGCTTTATACTGTGATAAAAGGATGAAAGCTAGTGAGTCAGAAGATGCCGATACAGGTAGAGCCGGTAAGGATGAAAGGATTAATGAAAAACATAGAACAACGGATGTTAAGACTTTTTTGAGATGTAACATATTCTTCCTCCAATCTGAGAATAAGAGGAATAAAAACAGTACGCTTTAACCAAACAAACAGGATGAACTTCTTAGTATTCATCCTGTTTTATTTTATCACAGATACCATAATATGTAAATACCTATTGCAAAGCGTTTACAATCTGATCAAATCCCATAAAGTGGGATGCCTTGACCAAAATTGTATCATTCTGAGCTACGAGAGAAGAAAGATGATCCAGTAATTCTTCCCGTGTCTCATAATAGTATAATCGTGGGTAAGATGAATCCACTGTTGTTTCATTCCTTGAATAAAGTGGACTGTTTGCAGCACCTTCGTACATAGATGCAGACAGCTTTCCGACACAGATCAGTAGGTCTAGACCGCTATCAGCAGCATATGTTCCAATCTGTGTATGCAGCGCTTTCTCGTTGCCCCCTAATTCACCCATGTCACCAAGAATAGCAACTTTTCTGGTGTCAGCCATGCGAAGTAGGTCAATTGCCGCCTTCATGGATACCGGATTAGCATTGTAGCAATCATCGATTAGTGTCCACTTATCCAAACGAATGATATTACTTCTTCCTCCAAGTGGTTTCACTGTAGCAATTCCTGTGACTATTTCCTTGGAGGTAAGACCAAGAAGAGTAGCAACACTGGTTGCAGCCAGAGCATTTAATATCATATGTTCCCCCGGAAGTGGTATTTTAGTATGAATAATCTCATCACCGAAATGTATATCACAGGTGCTACCAAATAGTCCGGTTGCTCTGATGTGATCTGCATATATTTCATTACATGTACTGATTCCAAAACGGATAGGTAGATATCCCTTGACTTCCTTCAGTGTGGCTAACATATCGTCATCTCCGTTGATACATACGCGGCCACTGTCACTTAAAAAATCAAAGATTTCTGTCTTTGCCTTAAGAATACCCTGTCTTGAACCCAAATTTTCCAGATGGCACTGGCCGATATTCGTAATAACACAGATATCAGGCTTTGCTATTTCGCTGAGGCGGCGCATTTCTCCAAAATTATTAATACCCATTTCAAGAACCGCTACCTCATGCTCCTCCCGTAATCGAAGAATGGTCAAGGGCAAGCCGATTTCATTATTAAAATTTCCTTCTGTTTTTAAAACATTATATTTTCTCGCAAGAACACTGCTTATAAATTCCTTGGTACTCGTCTTGCCAACACTACCGGTAATTCCGATGACCTTGATCGTAAGCTGTAGCCGGTACCACTTAGCGATATCCTTAAGTGCCGCAAAGCTGTCTTCTACTAAAATACAGGGACCGGACGGAGCGGTAGGAAGCTTTTCACAGATGGCTGCAAGAGCACCCTTTTCAAAGGCAGAATCAATATAATCATGTCCGTCAACGCGTTCACCTACGGTTGCAATAAACAGATAATCCTTCTCAACCTTTCTGGAGTCAACGACAACTCCGGCGGCTTCCTTAGTGATAAAGGTATTTACAAAATATAATTTGCCGTTGCAGGCCTCGGCAATCTGGGCTATCGACATGCTTTTCATATATACCTCCATACTTAATTAACTTGCTAAAAGCATGCTATCTGCTTTTAGCCGGTTGAAATGTTCCTCTTCAACCTACCTCAATACTTAATACTTCTTTAGAGATATTTCCATTATCTTTTCACACAACGCTTCAAAATTCATACCGTTTGCCTTAGCCTCTTGAGGAAGAAGTGAGGTAGGAGTCATACCGGGAAGAGTATTAGCCTCCAGGCAGAAAATTTCATTATCCTCACTCAGCATGAAGTCCATTCGAGCATAGGTCTTAAGACGAAGTGCAAGAAAAACATCTTCGGCAATTTTTTTCATCTTTGTTGTAAGTGTAATATTCAGATCAGCAGGACAGGTCTCGACGGCACTTCCTGCCTGATATTTATTTTTGTAATCATAGAAGCCAATCAAAGGAGCTATCTCAATTACCGGAAGTGCTTTACCGTCAATTACGCCGATTGAAAATTCTCTTCCCTTAATATACTGCTCTATCACAACGTCTGTTCCATACAAAAATGCATCTTTTAATGCAGCGAACATCTCATCCGTAGTGTTTACAATTGAAACACCTACACTGGAGCCACCGTTACATACTTTTACGACGCACGGATAGGTGTTCCATTCAAAGTCATCACCTTTTCTGAGGTGAATGCCACCCGGTGTGGGTATGTTATAAAATGCAAATATTTCTTTGGAAATCGCCTTATCCATAGCAAGTGCGCTACTGGTATAATCAGTACCGGTGTATTTTATTCCCATTAGGTCAAAAGCAGCCTGAATCTTACCATCTTCACCATTTTCACCATGAAGGGCCAGAAAAACGATATCTGACATACTGCAGATGTCAATCACTCCTGGACCGAAGAAGTTCTTTGAATTGCCTTTTCGCATTGCTTTTACCTGATTGATATCAGGATTACTTTCTGTAATTGTGCTGATATTAGCGGTCCAATCCTTATCAATTTCAAATAGTTTGTTGCTAATTGATTCGGAATTTCCTTCATAGCCTAAATAAACGTCCAGAAGAATTACCTGATGACCATTGCTTTTCAGAGCTTTATAAATCATGGTACCGGTTACCAACGAAACGTCTCTTTCCGTACTCGTTCCCCCTGCCAATACTACAATATTCATAAATTTAACCTCTCTTATTTAAATTATTTAACGCCAAATAAAACTAAAGATAGTATAACGCATGCCCTATGACAAGTAAAGCCAATATAGTGCTTTTCATCTATGAAGGAGTGGCGTTTTCGATGTGACTACCATAAGCGAACCCTGCATTTGTGATAACATGATAAGAACATGTTTATTAAAATGACATTAAATAATTATGATATTTCATAGAAGCATTTCATTTGTTCAAATCTTATGTTATACTAATTTCCAAATAATTAAGTTGATTGAGGTTAGTAAAACCTAATAATACGAAGTGGAGAATGGATATGGCAAAGTTTAAAGCAGCAGCTGTTTTCAGCAACAATATGGTTCTTCAGAGAGAAAAAAATATAAAGGTGTTTGGTCGGGGAGAGAATGATACTACAGTCACAGTCTCCTTTGACAATAAAACATATACCTCAAGAATCAAGGATGAGAAATGGGCGGTTATAATTCCTCCCATGCCTGCCGGGGATGGTTATCAAATGATGATATCGGACGGCGATAAAACCATAAATTTTGATCAAATAGCAATTGGAGAAGTATGGCTTGCAGGCGGGCAATCCAATATGGAGTATGAACTTCAAAACTGCAAGGGCGGCAAAGAAATGCTTCAAAATGACAGAGCTCCGAATGTGCGTTTTTATTATACGAATAAACTTGCATACATGGATGAGAATTTTTTTGAGATGGAAGAAAAAACAAGTTGGATGAAGTTTAGTGAGGAGAACGCTGTGGCATGGTCTGCAGTTGGATATACATTTGCTAAGAAGCTTGCGAAGGATCTGGGTGTTACCGTAGGTATCATCGGCTGTAACTGGGGCGGAACCTCTGCCGCTTGTTGGATGGGTGAGGAAAGTCTTGAGGAGGACTTTGATCTTAACATCTATTTGCAGGAATACAAAGAGGCGATAGTAGGTAAAACCGAGGCGGAGCAGTTAAAGGAATATAAAGAATATGAAGTTTATCATATGGCATGGGACAAGAAATGTAATGAGCTTTATACCATGAATCCGAACCTTACCTGGGATGAAGTACAGGAGATTCTGGGTGTATGCAAATGGCCGGGGCCGGTCAACTGTGCAAATTTCTATCGTCCAAGCGGATTGTATCATTGTATGCTACAAAGAATAATACCATATACCCTACGCGGTTTTCTGTATTATCAGGGAGAAGAGGATGCTAAGAGACCATCAATTTATCAGAAACTTCTGTCCAGAATGATTAGGCAGTGGAGAGAGGACTGGGAAGATCATACCTTACCGTTTATGATCGTACAGCTTCCGATGCACCGCTATAAACATGAGCCGGATAATCAAACCTGGTGTTTGATTAGGGAAGCTCAAATGCGAACCTATCAGACGCTTAAGAATACCGGAATTGCGGTGATTATTGACTGCGGAGAATTCAATGAAATCCATCCCAAGGATAAAAAACCGGTTGGAGAGCGACTTGAGCTACAGGCACTTTATCAGGTTTATCACAAAATCAGTGATCAGGAAGCATATGGACCGATTTTTAAATCCTATCAAATAGTGGAGGGAAAGATTGAGCTGAGCTTTGACTATGCGAATAATGGCTTTGAGGTAAGAGGTGAAGCAGCCGGCTTTGAAATAGCCGGAGAGGACCTTAATTACCTTAAGGCAGAGATTACCTTACTGGGTAATAAAATATTGGTGTCCTCACAGGAGGTTGACAATCCGGTCTTTGCCCGTTACTGTTGGACAAATTATGGTGAAGTTACCATATTTGGAAGAAACGGAATACCGCTTGCACCGTTTCGAACTGTTTTCGGTAAGTAGGAGGCTGCATGTTCGGCTATGTTAATATCAATAAACCGGAATTAAAGGTTAAAGAATTCTATCAGTATAAGGCATATTACTGCGGGTTGTGCAGAACCTTAAGAAAGAACTATGGTCCCATCGGTCAGCTGACATTATCCTATGACATGACATTTTTAATTATTCTTTTAACCTCCTTGTATGAATGCAGTACGGAAAGAAAGAAGAGTCGCTGTGTCGTACATCCGGTCAGAAAACAGATGATTTTGCAGAATGAGATTACGAAATATGTGGCAGATATGAATATTGCCCTGACCTATCATCATCTTCGAGATGACTGGCAGGACGAAAAAAGTCTGGCCGGACTTACCGGTTCAGGAGTACTTCGTAGTGAATATAAGAAAATCTGCAAAAAATATCCAAGGCAGTGTCTGGGAATCAGTGAAGCCTTGGATAAGCTTACAGAATGTGAGACAAATAGCGAGACAGAAATCGATTACGTCTCAAGGTGCTTTGGGGAATTGATGTCGGAGCTTTTCATCTATCGGCAGGATGTATGGGAGGATAAGCTTAGAAAAATTGGTTTTTATCTAGGAAAGTTTATTTATCTTTTAGATGCCTATGATGATATCTGTAAGGATATGAAAAAAGGTTGCTATAATCCGTTAATACCGATGTTTTCAAAAGAATCCTTTGACGAAAACTGCCGAGATATGTTGATACGAATGATGGCTGACTGCACCGGTGAATTTGAGAAGCTCCCTTGCCTTTATGATGTTACGATATTGCGTAACATACTATATGAGGGAGTCTGGACGAAGTTTAATAAAATACAAGAGGATAGAAAAAAGGAAGGAAAATAAAAAATGACTACAAATCCATATCAGGTGCTTGGGGTATCCCAAAATGCCTCTAACGATGAAATTAAAAAAGCTTACAGAGATTTATTGAAAAAATATCATCCGGACAGTTATGTCAATAATCCGCTTGCCGGGCTTGCTGAGGAAAAATTCAAAGAAATACAGGAAGCTTATGATCGGATAATGAAGGAACGTGAAAGTGGTTATAGCGGAGTCGGCGGTTCAGAATTTGATTCGGATGAGATGAAGATGGTCTATAATTATATTAATTCCGGTAATAATGTTGAAGCACTAAAGCTTTTGGAACGTATCCCGCTTCGTTCTGCCAGATGGTATTACTACAGTGCAATTGCTAATGCAGGAGCCGGTAATAATGTTAGGGCCTTTGATCATGCAAGGCAGGCAGTCAACATGGAACCGACCAACACAGAATATACGAATCTGTTAAACCAGTTGGAAGGTCAGGAACGCAGATATCAGAATAACCGATATGGTGGAGGCTATGGTAATAATGGTGCCGGAGGCTTTGGTGCCGCAGGCAATGGAAGAGGCTTAGGAACCGGTAATCTCTGCTGTGATTTATGGTGTGCGGATTCTTGCTGTGAGTGTATGGGAGGGGATTTGATACCATGCCTCTAGGTGCAAAAAAGCTTGCGTTTCTAGGATTGTTGATGGCAATCACGGTGGTATTGATTGTTCTTAGCGGAGCTCTGGATTTTAATACACTTTTTCTACTTGCTGCAGCTTCCTTCTGTGTGGGAATTGTCTTCAGGGAATGTGGGATACAAATTGCGTCAGGCTTTTGTTTGGCAAGTGTTTTTCTTGGATTTCTGATGGCACCAAACAAACTGTACTGTATTACCTTTACAGCCATGAGCTTTTACTTGCTTGCCTCTGAATTTGGCTATGATAAGCTTCAGGCAACTAAGAATACAAAAAATAAAAGAACAGTCTTATGGCTCATGAAGTATATGATATTTAATATCATATATATACCGGTTATAGTACTGATTCCAAAGCTATTTTACTCGGGAAGTATCAACGGGAGCTTTCTGTTGGTGCTTATTCTAATCGGTCAGGTAGCCTTATTGATTTATGATATGGCTTATAGATATTTTCAAAGTAATATATGGGGTAAGCTTCGCCGTAACCTGAAGTTGTAAATATGACATAAAATGGATAATACATTAAAAATAGAGTTAAATACATTTATATAAATAGTACTGCATTCTATAATGATAAAAACCAAGTATGGGGAGGATTTATGGGAGCAGTCAGAGTGAATCAGATGGGGTATTCTCTTAACAGCGCCAAACAGGTATTATATGTTGGGAAAGAGAATGCCTTTTTTATATTAGAGGCTGTAACACAAGAAATGGTTTATCAGGGGTCCCTTGAGGAGAAGGGCTTTGATGAAGCCAGTGGTGATTATGTATGTACAGGTGACTTTAGCTCTGTAAATCAGCCGGGCGATTACTATATTGTTATTAATCAGGAGCGTTCACTGTTGTTTACTGTTTCCGAACACCGGTACAATGTATGTACGAAAGCTCTGCTGAAAGCCTTCTATTATCAAAGATGTGGGGTGGAATTACAAGAGCAGTATGCAGGAAGTTGGAGCCACCCGGTTTGTCATCTTCAACCCTCCTATTTATTTTGTCAGGAGGCAGAAGAGCTTCTTAATCGTAATCCCAAGGAACTTAAACAACATGATACCGTAGGTGGTTGGCATGATGCCGGTGACTACGGCAGATATACGATAGCAACGGTAAAGACGGTTGCTGATTTGTTACAGGCATATGCGCATTATCCTGAGGTGTTTTTGCATCCAACCGACATTCCTGAGAGTAAGCTTAAGGGAGCAGATATTCTACATGAAGCGAAAATTGGACTGGACTTTTTGTTTAAGATGCAGCGAAATGAAGACGGCGCTGTCCATACCAAGGTTACTTCACGTCATTTTCCGGGAATGATAATGCCCGAAATTGATATGGCACCTTTATTCATATTTGACATTTCCAGCCCGGCTACTGCAGGCTTTGCAGCTGTAATGGCAATGGCTTCTTGTACTTATAGGGAGTTTGATTCCGATTATGCATCGAGATGTCAAGATGCAGCAAAAAAAGCATACAGATGGCTACAACAGAACCCGGAACCGTTGCTTTTTAAGAATCCATACAATCTTACTTCAGGGGAATACGGAGATATCTGTGATATTGACGAGAGATACTGGGCAGCGGCACAGTTATATCTGTCTACCGGAGAAGAGCAGTATCATGAAGATTTCATTCGTTATTACTTTATGCTAAAGGATAGATTATCCCTGGGGTGGAAAAATGTCGGGGGATATGGTACAATCGCATACCTTTTTACGAATCGTGTTGTGAATCAGGAAGTATATGATAAGTTAAAGGAAGAATGGCGAAGCCATGTATCAGCGCTGGAGGAAAGAAGTTTAAGTAACGGGTATGGCATCACGCTAGGAATCAGTGATTATGTGTGGGGCAGCTCAATGATTCTCATGAACCAAAGTATCCAACTAATCATTGCACAGCGACTTTTCAAAACATCGTCCTATTGCCATATTATTCAACAAAATTGGGATTATTTATTTGGAAGAAACCCAATGGACATTTCCTATGTCACGGGTCTTGGAGAACAAAGTATTAAAAATCCCCATCACAGACCGTCTGCCTCGGAAGGGATACTCGAGCCGGTTCCGGGTCTGGTTTCCGGAGGACCGTGTGCAGCCTTAGTCGATGAAATAGTGCAGGAGAAATGCCAAGGAAACCCGCCCGCAAAATGTTTTGCGGATCATACAGAAAGTTATTCTACGAATGAAATTGACATCTACTGGAATTCGCCTGCCTTATATGTAGGAGCATATTTATGTAGGTAAGTAATGTGAATAATGTCTCGTATAAAAACGAGCCACTTGAAAAGCATAATTCGCATTTTGAAGTTTGTGCCTGTGTAGTCCTCGGCGTAAACTAATTCGAAGGGTAGGCATGTTAAGTAATGTGAATAATAGCTCGCATGATTTTGCGAGACTATTTTCAAATAATTCACATAAAGGGGAGACTATGAAGAAAGTTATTTTCACTTTATTTGTAATAATCGCTATATCGGCATTACTTCATCCGATAAGTTATTATATCGGCTTTACTATAAGTGATAATACAGATCAATTACAGGAAAGTATAACATCATTTATTGATAGGCCATCAAAAACCGGAATTAACGTAGATATTAAACAATCTGTAAAAATTGATAATAAAAAATATGCTTTATTTATTCGAAATGATTCAATGGGTTTAGCCGTGTTAACGAAAGGGTTTAACCATAAATATAAAATTTATTCTGCTGAATATGGCGGTAGTGGCTTCTTTAGAGGTTATATTTATAAAACAAATAAAGCCAAATATCTTGTTGTATATGGAAGTAATAAGAATTTGAAAATTAATTATGTTAAGGTGTCATTAGAAGGTAAAGAATATAAAATAAATGTACCAAAGCAAGAGTATTATATTGTCTATTGTAAAGTTCCGGATGAAACTAAAAATAAATTTCCTGATATTTATAGTTATAAATTTTATGATGCAAATGATGTAGAAATTATTATATATTAACCTAAGGGTTAATGGTAACAAGCTGAGTAGAAATTGCATAACATAAATAATTCTGTTTGAGCAGGAGGGTCGTGTGAATTATTGAAAAGCATAATTCACACGACAACTTTGTGCCTGCGGCCCAAAGTTTGCAGGCTATGAGAAAGGCATGGTTATTAAGATGAATTATAATATAAGACAAATTAATTCAGAAGAATATCAAAAAGTTAGAATGCTTGACAGAAATTCATTTGGTAAAAACGAAAGAGGGAGTAGTGCTGATGAACATGAAGTTTTTGCAGATAATATTAGAAAATCACCTTACTTCATTCGTGAACTTGATTTAATAGCTTCTGACGAAAATGGATTGATATTAGGTCATGCTATTTTTTCTGCCCTACCAATGGGAGATAATAATAACCATGTTGTTTGGTTAAATAGCTTAGCGGTTCGACACGATGAAACTGATAGCCATAAAACAATGCAATATAAATATCAAAGAAAAGGCATCGGAACAGCAATCGTAAAGCATGGATTAGAAATTGCTAAAAAGCTGGGCTATTCCGCTTGTATGTGTTGCGGTAATTCAAATGTTTATCAAGATAAAATGGGATTTACCAATTATCTTAAACTGGGAATTAAAAAGGATGATAGTGTTGATGATCAACAACTGAAATGTAATTCTTATCTATTGATACCTGTTTATTGGATAATATAAAATGGTACAAAATTGTCTTGATTTTTTAAAATTAATCTTATAATATTGTATTTTATATGGGCTTACAAAGCCCAAAAGACAGGATGATGGAGGGAAGTGTGGAAAATCAAGATTTTCCACACGGCGAATTTGTGCTACCGCCCAAATTCGCGGGTTGTGACAGAATGGAGGACTAAAATGAGTCAGTTTGACAATGTAACAGTAATAAAGAAAGCCAATATTTATTTTGACGGCAAGGTTACCAGCAGAACCGTTGTATTTTCTGATGGTGAGAAAAAAACGCTGGGAATCATGATGCCGGGAGAATATGAATTTGGAACAGGTAAAAAAGAATTAATGGAAATCCTCGCAGGTAATCTGAAGGTTAAGCTTCCGGGCGCAAAAGATTGGATTACAGTTCGCGAGGGCGAAAGCTTTGAAGTAATAGCTGATTCCAAATTCCAGCTGGTAGTAAATGAATTGACAGATTATTGTTGTTCTTATCTATCTTAGTAAGTCACAGCGAAATCGGGAAAAGAAAGGGCTTTTGGAAGATATTAAATAGTATCTTCCAAAAGCCCTTTTTGTATTGCACAAACTAATCCCTAAGACAGATCTTTTGTGATTGTTGTGTGATTAATTCCTGAAATGGCTTATACTTCCCACAAAAGGTTCCGATATATTACCTTGTAAGGAAACAATGGGAGAAGCTTTTACCCGTACTAAATGGATATATAGTATATACTTACCAGACAAACACAATATCTATACAAAAACATTGAAAAATTGACAAATTAGGGTTATAATTCTTGTTAAGGATAAACAGGGAAACGAGACATGATATGTAACGATACATGGAGGTATATTTCATATCCAACACAAAAGAAAGGTTGACGGATAGAATAATGTACATGAATAAAACGAGAATAATAAACCGGAACATATTAATTATTTCCTTGCTGTTGATACTTACCGTATTAGTGCTCACCTTACGACCGGTTAAGGCAGAAGCAGCAGCCAGTATTTCTATATCAGAGATTAACTATTTTAACAGCACCATAACACTAAAGGTCAATGACAGTGATTCGGTGGTCTATTTTTCTGATTCCAAGAAGACAAGTTGGGAGACAGTGCCGGGAGAAATCAACAGTAGTAATATGATAACCATGGATATTTCCTGGGTAACTTCGTCAAAGTCTTATGTTATGACCTTTAAAGCAGATAAATCAACCAGTGTTATTTCGGTGACACTGCCGAAACTAATCACGAATTTTAAGGCAACCTATAATAAAGTTAAGAGTACGGTATCCTTCAATAATGCCGGTTCAAGAACGATTGAATGGAGAAAGAAGGATAGTGCTGTCTGGAGTACGGTGGATACTAATACGATATCTACGGAATTGAGCTATCTAAACACCAATGGAGCTACTGTGTATTTCCGTCTTGCACCGGTCAACGGTACAGGTATCGGTAATGTTGGATATCGTTCCAGTTCGGAGGTTTCTATCGTCATACCTAAGAAATCCTCGGCTCCCAGTATTACGATAAATGGATCAGCCTTAAGTATAGCAGTAAAAAAAGGCATGGCATACCGCACTGTTTACAGTGACACATCTAGTTCGGATTGGACAACCATAAGCAGTACTTCTAACTTATTACTTAAGAATATTGCAGCGAAAGCGATGTATACAAATGAATCAACAACTCAGGCAGAAGTAACACTTCAGTTTCGAACTAATGCAACAAACACGACGCAGGTATCAGGTATAACAACCGTGACGGTTCCTATGCAGGAAGGCCCTCCCGATGAAGATACCTATGGAATTACATTAAGCTATACAAGTTCATCCACCCTCTCTCTGCAGGTGAAGGCAGCAAGCAGTACAGTACCATTTGAATATACAGTGGTAGAAGCAGATGATGAATTGAATTACCAAACAGCTTCTTGGGTAACCATTTCGTCAAGTACAGCTATCAGCTTGAATGATGATACCGCAGAGGAAGGATACCATATTTATTTAAGGAAAAAGTCAGTGAATGTAACAGGGGATGATGATTATGCACTAGCCTCCGTTGAAACAGATGTTACAGGTACAAGTGGTGTTACATATCCTGATTCTCCTACGACGACATCATTAACTACCTTGATTTCAACAGCCGGTGTATGTCAGACGTCAGACAGTTCCAGTTATCTTACCTTTCAATTATACAGTGCAACCTCAACTACGGTATCAGCGATTCATTTCCTTGATTCCTATGGAATTGATAAAGGCACTGTAACTATTAAGAGTACGGTGGCAAAGAATACCGACAGTAAGACTGAGCTTGATAAATACATAATTACTACCAAGATAACTTCAACAAGCAGTCTTAATTCGATTACGGAGGAATTATTGTATGCAAAGATCACATTAGCTAATTCAGATGTAATAACGAGTTCAGATGCCGCCGGTATCTTACTGTATTTGTATCCCTGCACGGTTGTTAACAATCCGACAGGAGATGATAATATTTATGATGAGTATACAAGCAGTTTTCAGAGAATCTATTTGTCAAATGATACGGACGATGATAGCAGCTTTAAATTTAAGTTAGATCTAGGAACCATTAATATTCCAAGCGATACGGTTGTAAATAGCTTCACATCACAAGCAATGGCTATCACCTCAATCAAATACGACAGCTATTCCTTAAGCAGCGGTACCGATTATACTGTGGTATATGGTTCCTATGTCAATGATGATGATGAGACAATAGCAACAGCTACGGTAACAGTAAATGTTTCTGCATTTGAGAAATCATCCCTGATTGATATCACTAATACCGCAGAGCCATTACATATCACTCTGAATAATGGTGAGACCATGAACAATGATATCAATCTTACGCTCACAAATACGGCTACATTGAATAATACACCGCTTGCTTGGACCATTACGGAGGGAAAACTGAAGGAGACAACGACTTCAACAATCACGAATTCCGATGACTCTACCACCACCGTGACGGAAGAGGTCATTACTTATAATCTTACTTTAACCCTATTTAGTAAGAGCTATGGAGTAGCAGTTTCGGATGTAACCTGGGGCGGAGTCTCTGTACTTGGATCTACCACAATAACGAATGGTACGGCTACGATATATCTTTCAAATGCGAAGCTGAACAAACTTACGACAACCTCTACAACGACGAATAATATTGTAATTACATTAAGTAATGGATTTACTATTACAAGTGGCTGTAAGTTAACAATTTTAAATGCAAGCAATTGATAACGGACAATATTACCGAATCGGAGGGATTAAGTGAATGGAACAGATAAAAACAGTTAAAATTAAATTATATATATTATTACTTACGGTATTTGTATTATGTTTACTTCCGGCTATCAAGACAGAGGCGGATACCGCTACTGCTGTCTCATTTGGAGTGATCAATTATGAATTGTTGACAATACAGGTATATAATAATAGCAATTCCGTTGTGTATTATTCGACAGATAACAGTAATTGGACGGAGGTGGAGGGTGTATATAACAGCACAACAAAGTCATATTTGATGGACATCTCCTGGGTAGCGACTACAAGTGAGGTAACCTTGTATTTTAAAGGAGACGCTGTCAAAACCATAAAATCAATTACGTTACCGGTACAGAACACCACTTTTAGCGTGGATTATGACAAAGCAGAAGGAGATTTTACCTTTAATAATGCTGAGGAATCGGATACCTTTGAGTGGAGAAAACAATCTGATTACAATTGGAAAACCGTTGATATGAAAGAGTCCTCAACCACCTATCAGGCATTCCTGAAAACCATTGATGAATTTAAGGTGAAAGGAGCTTCCATTGTAATACGTCTGCCACAGGTGATAGGAACAGGTGTTGACAATGTAGGGATGCGTCCATCCAAAGCAGATACGGTAGCAATTACGGCTTGGTCAACAGCACCGGTCGTCAAAGTGAATTCATCGAAATTAACATTGAATACGACCGCATCTATGGAATATTATGATTCCAACTCAGATATCTGGATAGAATGTTCCTCAGCCATGGGGTTGGAGGATATTACCCCACAGGTATTATATGCGAATGGAGCGGTTCAAACTACAGTAAAAATACGTAAGACATCTACGAAATTAGCACCGCATTCAAAAACAACATTACTTACAATACCGGCTCAAACAGCGGCACCTACCGTTGGGGACAGTACTACAGATGTAACATATTATTCTATGAATTCAAAGCTGATACTGCAATTTAACAAAGCATCATCTACATGTATCTATGAATATGCTATCTTTAAAGTTGATAATGACTTTGATCTTGCAAAAGCGTCCTGGAAAGCAGTTAAGTCTTCGGCTATACTGACCATTTCAGCCACAACTGCGCCGGAAGGCTGTTCGGTATATGTCAGAAAGAAGGGAACGGATGCAAACACATCAACGGGCATCAGTCTAGTACTTGCATCAGCAGTCAATAGCTTTGTTGTAGATTATTAATACGAAAACCGGAAAGTTTTAGTATATTCTCTTTTTACAGAATAGGTTGATAGAGATTCTGCGCTATGAAATTAAATGTTCAAATAAAAAACGGGCTTTCGCAAAATACCACATTTTGCGAAGGCCCATTTGTCTTTAATAATAATTCTACTTAATAATTGTCTGACCACCCATATAAGGCTGAAGAGCAGTTGGAATATTAACAGTACCGTCTGCATTCAAGTTGTTCTCTAAAAAGGCAATCAGCATTCTCGGAGGTGCTACTACGGTGTTATTTAGGGTGTGAGCGAAGTACTTACCATCTTCACCTACAACGCGGATTTTTAAACGGCGTGCTTGGGCATCACCTAAATTAGAGCAGCTACCCACTTCAAAATATTTCTTCTGCCTGGGTGACCATGCCTCGACATCAAAGGATTTCACCTTGAGATCAGCAAGGTCTCCGGAACAACATTCCAGAGTTCTGACAGGAATATCAAGAGTACGAAATAAATCCACCGTATTCTGCCAAAGCTTATCAAACCATTGCTTGCTATCCTCCGGTTTACATACAACAATCATTTCCTGCTTTTCGAACTGATGGATGCGGTAAACGCCTCTTTCTTCCAGACCGTGGGCTCCCTTTTCCTTACGAAAACACGGAGAGTAACTGGTCAACGCCTGCGGTAAGGATTCGGACGGTATAATATTATCGATGAACTTACCAATCATGGAATGCTCGCTGGTTCCGATCAGGTATAAATCTTCACCCTCAATCTTATACATCATGGCATCCATTTCAGCGAAGCTCATAACACCCGTAACGACTTCACTACGGATCATAAAAGGAGGGATGCAATAAGTAAAGCCGCGGTTTATCATGAAATCCCTGGCATAGGAGATGATGGAAGAGTGCAGTCTTGCAATATCACCCAGTAGATAATAAAACCCGTTGCCGGCAACCTTTCTTGCACTGTCAAGGTCGATTCCGCTGAATTTCTCCATGATTTCTGTGTGATAGGGTATGTCAAAAGCAGGAACAAACGGATCACCGTATTGTTGTACTTCAACATTTTCACTGTCATCTTTGCCAATCGGAACACTGGGATCGATGATATTAGGTATTATCATCATAATCTTTTTGATTTTTTCATCAAGTTCCATCTCAAGTGCTTCAAGCTCAGCAAGCCGCTCTGAATCGACGGTAACCTGCTTCTTCATTTCTTCAGCTTCTTCTTTCTTGCCAGCCGCCATAAATGAACCAATTTGTTTTGAAATCTTATTTCTCTCAAACCTTAAATTATCGGCTTCCTGTTTTGCATTCCTACTTTGGGCGTCCAGAGCAATTACCTCGTCAACTAAGGGAAGCTTGTTCTCCTGAAATTTGTTACGAATATTTTGCTTTACGATCTCGGGATTCTCTCTTACCATTTTTAAATCTAACATATTCTCCTCCATTCCTGCGCATGCTTTCTGCGCATATAAACTATTTCCTCCATTCCGCCATCTTTGACGGCAGTAACTTAGTGAGTTGTAGAGATACAATAAAAAATCCCTCCAGCCCACATACAATAAAAACATGGGACGAAAGGAATCCGCGTTGCCACCCAAATTGTCAGGTTCTTTTCCCTGGCCACTCAACGGTACGATAGAGGGTACGAACCTTCTGTTCATCACAGACAGCTCCAAAAGTGGAAAGATTTATCCTTTCACCGGTTCACACCATCCACCGGCTCTCTGAAGAAATAAATAAATCGTAGCTTTTATCATCACTGGAATCATCGATACGTGAAAGAAACCTAATCAGGTAACATTAACCTAAATATAGTATTATCGGTATCTGTTTTTATACATTATATAACCACTATCTTTGATTTTCAAGTAAAATATGACATTCGAGTGTATGCTTTCTAATGTTTCCATTATTTGATGGTTAAACGAGTATAATTCTACTTGTTATTGCTTTGCAATACTGTATTATCTATAATAAATTAGCAATATATTCATAATAGTTTATTTAATATCAATAGTTGACATCATACCTGATAATGTTATAATAAATAAGATCAATGATGCACAACGGGTGTCTTTTGGTTATAACCTAATAGCTTAATTGGTTTTTTTTTGCTGGTCGTAACAAAGTAAAAACAATAAAAAACTTAGACAAGGTGACGAGATTATGAACGCAATATCCTTATTAATTTTATTCCCATTCGTTGCAGCATTGATAATATTCATTACCAAGAATGACAATGTCAGAAACGTTATGGTAAGGCTAAGTGCTGTAATAACCGCTATATTAACATTGGCGGTTGTATTTTTGTATTTTAATGACGGGATTACCTATACCTACTCACATGAGACGGCGATTGATGCTTGTATCATGGTGATTGAGATTTTGGTAGCGGCATATATCATTTCCGCAGGTATTAAAAACAAGAAGTACTTGGTTTCAATTTTTTCATTCATGCAGACCACATTGATTTTGTGGTTTGAATTCACTCAAAAAAATGGCATAGAGGTCGGAACAGGAATCGTTTTTGATAAGCTTTCTGCAATCATGGTTCTTGTTGTCGGTATCGTCGGAAGCCTTATCTGTCTGTACGCTGTCGGATATATGAAATGGTATCATATCCATCACAGTAATTATAAGGACAGAAAGAGCTTTTTCTTTGCGATCCTTTTCTTATTCCTATCGGCTATGTTCGGCCTTGTGTTGAGTAATAACCTTACTTGGCTGTATTTCTGCTGGGAACTTACAACACTCTGTTCATTTTTACTTATCGGATACACACAGACCAAGGAAGCGAACAATAATGCCTTTCGTGCCCTTGTCATTAATCTGGGCGGAGGTATTGCATTTGCAGCCGCTATTGTATTCATCGGTATGAAGTATGATACTCTGGAATTATCCGCATTTATTGCGATGAAGCCGGGAGCTATCGTTATGATACCTGTTTTCTTATTAGCCTTAGCCGCACTTACCAAGTCGGCACAGCTTCCATTTTCCTCATGGCTGTTAGGAGCAATGGTTGCCCCTACGCCTACTTCAGCGTTACTCCACTCCGCAACCATGGTTAAGGCAGGAGTTTATCTTATCATCCGTCTCGCTCCGCTACTTGGTGACAGCTCGGTCGGAAGAATTGTTACACTTGTCGGAGGGGTTACCTTCCTGGCATGCTCACTTATGGCAATCTCTCAGAGCGACGCTAAGAAGATATTGGCGTACTCAACAATTGCTAATCTGGGACTTATCGTTATCTGTGCAAGTGTCGGAACGCAGGAATCACTGTGGGCGGCGATACTTTTAATTATATTTCATGCAGTATCAAAATCCTTATTATTTATCTCCGTTGGTTCCGCAGAGCATCAGATAGGAAGCAGGGATGTAGAGAATATGGATGTTTTACTCGGCGTTTCCAAGAAACTGGCATTCTTTATGTTGATTGGTATTGCCGGAATGTTCCTTGCTCCTTTTGGTATGTTGATATCAAAATGGGTTGCTATGAAGGCATTTATTGATTCAGATAATATTGTTACAGTAATAATTCTGGCTTATGGCAGTGCGGCGACATTGTTCTATTGGACGAAATGGATGGGTAAGCTGGTATCCAAGGCGAATGCAAAAGATCAAACCAAACATAAATTTCATCTGGACGAAGAACTTCCAATTATTATATTAGCTATTTTGGTTGTTGTTTCCTGCTTTGGTTTTCCGCTTGTATCAAAATATGCGTTAATACCTTATCTAACCGCTGTATTCGGAAAAGATGCCATTTATCCGATCAATGCGGGAGACGTGAAACTGATGCTTTATATGCTAAGTATGTTAATCATATTGCCAATTGGTTTTATCCCGATTCACAGATGGGATAAGCGCAGAATTGCTCCTATCTATATGGCGGGAGAAAACACCGGTGATAATGAATCCTTCCATGGCGCAATCGGAACGACGCGTAAGGTAGAGCTTCGTAACTGGTATATGGAGAGTTATTTCGGAATAAAACGGTTGTCCTTCTGGAGTGATATAATTGCAGTAGCGATTCTTGTAGTTGGTGTGATTTTACTTATTGGGGGGTTGACGTAATGACATTATTAATCACTTTAGCAATTGTTATTTTAACACCTTTAGCTGGCGGATTACTGACCGGTCTGGACCGTATTATTACAGCAAGAATGCAGGGAAGACAGGGGCCTCCGCTTCTTCAGCCCTTTTATGATGTTATCAAGCTTATGAATAAGGAATCCATGCAGGTTAACACGATGCACCGGTTTTTCGTATATGCAGCTCTTGTATTTGCAGTATTTACCGCAGTAATTCTTTTATCCGGCGGAGATATCTTGCTTGCAATATTTGCACTTACACTTGGTTCGGTATTCTTTGTGCTTGGCGGTTATGCATCAAATTCGCCCTACAGTACAATTGGTTCGGAAAGAGAATTATTACAGATTATGGCATATGAGCCAATGGTTTTACTTACCTGTGTCGGTTTATATTATACCAACAGTAGCTTTTTTATTCGTGACATAATTTCATCGAAATTACCGGCCATTATCTATTTGCCGGGAGTTTTCATTGGATTGGTTTTTATATTAACCTTTAAATTAAGAAAGTCACCCTTTGATCTCAGTATGTCCCATCATGGACATCAGGAAATTGTCAAGGGTATTACAACAGAATATTCAGGCAAGGATTTGGCCGTTATTGAAGTTACTCATTGGTATGAGGTGATTATTTCACTTGCGCTTGTTTATGTATTTTTTGCTTTTGCAATGCCGCTTAGTCATCTTTTTGCTGTAATGGCCTGTCTCATCGTATATTTCTTTGAGATTATCATTGATAACTCGGAAGCACGTGTGAAATGGCAACAGGCATTAAATTCGGCATGGATCGTGACAGGAGTTTTGGGCACAGTTAATCTTATTATTTTATCATATTTCAGATAGCAATTTATAATAATATGATGATAGATACAGTAAATGGAGGTAATAATGAAAAGCGTAAAGAAATCACCATGGATATTACATTATGACGGTTCCAGTTGTAATGGCTGTGATATTGAAGTGCTTGCATGCCTGACACCATTATATGATGTGGAAAGGTTTGGAATCATTAATACAGGTAATCCGAAACATGCCGATATTTTACTAATAACAGGCAGTGTAAATGAGCAGAATATACCCGTAGTGAAACAGCTATATGAGCAGATGGCAGAACCGAAGGTAGTTGTTGCAATCGGAATATGTGCTACCTCAGGTGGAATATTTGCTGAGTGCTATAATGTTGTGGGTGGTGTTGATAAAGTTCTTCCAGTTGATGTATATGTACCCGGATGTGCTGCAAGACCGGAATCAATTATTGATGGTGTAGTATTGGGACTCTCAGCTCTTGATGAGAAGCATAAAGCTCTGAAACACAAAGCTAAACAAAATTAAAATTGAATCTAGATCGAATCATCATTAAACTGCCTGAAAATGGTAGAATGGAGGTTAGAATGGGCCAGCAGATTTTAAAGGAAATTAAGATAAATGATTTATTGACGGAAGTTCTGAAAGTAAAAAATGAAGGCTATCGACTGGTAGCGATTACCTGTTCCAGCAAGGAGGGTCTTGAATTAACTTATTCCTTTGATAAGGATTATGAGTTGCTGAATTTTCGCTTTGAGGTTGATACTGAGACCGAGGTATCCAGCATAAGCGCTTTATATCCGTATGCTTTTTTATATGAAAACGAGATTAAGGAACTTTTTGGTGCCAACATAAAAAATATATCGATTGATTTTAACAATACTTTATATAAGATACCTGTAAAGACGCCGTTTCATATGAAATCAAGTGAATTGGAGGTAAAACATGGGAAATAGGACTATTGTACCGTTTGGACCTCAGCACCCGGTGCTTCCGGAGCCGATTCATCTGGATCTGGTACTGGAAGATGAGATTGTTGTAGAGGCGATACCAAGAATTGGATATATTCACAGAGGTTTGGAAAAGCTGGTTGAAAAAAAGGATTATCAGCAATATACCTATGTAGCGGAAAGAATATGTGGAATCTGTTCCTTTATGCATGGCATGGGATATTGTATGGCGATAGAGAACATTATGGATGTGAAAGTACCGGAGCGTGCTGAGTTCCTTCGAACCATCTGGGCAGAATTGTCGCGTCTTCACAGTCATTTGCTATGGCTTGGTCTGCTTGCGGACGGGTTTGGCTTTGAGAGTTTATTTATGCAGTCATGGAAGATCAGAGAACAGGTGCTTGATATTTTTGAAGAGACCACAGGTGGAAGAGTAATATTTTCAGTCTGTGATATCGGTGGAGTAAGAAAGGATATCAGCTTTGAAACTCTGGAAAAGATCAAGAAAATATTAACGGACGTGGAGAATGAATTAGAGGAAGCAGCCAAGGTATTCATAGGTGACACCACTGTGAAGCTACGTACCAAGGGAGTCGGAGTTCTGTCAAAACAGCTTGCTTTTGACCTCGGTGCGGTAGGACCTATGGCCAGAGCCAGCGGAATTGAGATGGACTTAAGATCTCAGGGCTATGCAGCATACGGGAAGCTTGATTTTAAGCCAATTGTTGATCACGGCGGTGACTCTTATGCAAGAACCGCGGTCAGAATAGGTGAAATGTTCCAGGCAATTAATCTGATTCGTCAGTGTATCTCACTGATTCCGGACGGTGACATTAAAGTAAAGGTAACCGGTAATCCATCCGGTGAAAATTTTATGAGAATTGAACAGCCACGCGGGGAGGTAGTTTATTATGCGAAAGCAAACGGAACAAAATATTTGGACAGAGTTAGAGTAAGAACCCCTACCTTTGCCAATGTTCCTGCTTTGCTTGAAACCCTGAAGGGCTGCTCACTTGCAGATGTTCCGATTTTAATTCTCACCATCGATCCTTGCATCAGCTGTACGGAGAGATGATTTTAGCATACGCAGGAATGGAGAAACATATGTCGATATTAAGAATGTCAAAGACACTTTTTAAAAATTTATTCCACGGGCCATACACTGTTCTGTATCCAATCAAGCAGAAAGAAAAGTATGTGCACACCAGAGGCAAAATTACAATCGATATTGATGACTGTATTTTCTGTGGTATGTGCGATAGACGTTGCCCTACCGGAGCAATCAAGGTCGAAAAAGGCAATTCTGCATGGAGTATTGAACGACTTCAGTGCATACAATGTAGCTATTGCGTTGAAGTATGTCCTAAAAAGTGCCTTAAAATGGACAATCAATATACTTCACCGTCAAATGGAAAAGTAAGGGATGAATTCATTAAATGCACGAATACCCAATCACTCAACGAATAATTGAAATAGTCGGAGAATATGCTGTTAAGAACAACGCCGACGAGGTTAAGGTTATTAACCTTGTGGTCGGTGACTATAGCGGTTATGTGGCGAGTTCAATAGAGCTGTATTTTGAACTGATTGCACAGGGTAGCGCTTGCGAGAAAGCTAAGTTAAATATCGAGCGCATTGTGCCTAAGCTGCGATGCAGCAATTGCGGTGTATTGTTCACCAGAAAACCATATTCCTTTGAATGTCCGGACTGTAAGGGTGAAGGCAGACCAACAGAAATCGGACAGGAATTTTTCATAAGATCAATAGAGATATGAGGAGAGGCTACTATGTCAGAAAACAAAGAAATCGAAGTGATGCAATCTGTTTATGATAAAAACGACGAGGTTGCGGCAAAGATTAATTCTGCTTTAACCAAAAGCGGAATTTATGCAATTAATGTGATGGGTGCACCGGGAGCAGGTAAGACTACTTCGTTAATTCAGATTATTAAGCGACTGACAGATGTGATACCTTATGTTATCGAAGGTGACATCGAAGCAGATTTTGATACGAAGACCCTGCAGGCGCTGGGTGTTAAGGCGATACAGATTAATACCGGTGGTGCTTGTCATCTGGATTCTCCGTTAATTGGGAATGCCGTGGATGAATTAGGCTTAAGCAATGGAGTATTATTTATAGAAAATATTGGAAATCTTGTCTGCCCGGCTGAATTTATGATTGGCGAACATGCAAAAATGTTGATATCGACTGTGACAGAGGGTAGTGATAAGCCATATAAATATCCTCTTGCGTTTGAAAAGGCAGATATTATCGTAATAAATAAATGTGACCTGTTACCATATGTGGATTTTGATGAAGAATTCTTTATGAAGGGTGTGAGAGCTTTAAACAAAACAGCTCCGGTCATCAAAGTATCCGGCAAGACAGAAGAGGGTTTTGATAAAGTAGTATCATGGATCATGGAAAAAGTAAAGTAATGACAAAAAAGATTAAAGTATATGGGATGGTGCAAGGGGTTGGATTTCGACCCCTTGTTTATCGTATTGCCCAAAACTTAAATATCAAAGGATATGTAAAAAATATCGGTGGTTATGTTGAAATCACTGCGCAGGCAGAGGAAGAGGTGCTGGAAACTTTCCTAGACCAATTAAAGAGGAATCAATCAAACGGCTGTGAGATTATCAGACTTGAAACAACGGAGCTTCCATATGAAGAGCTTCAGGATTTCATCATTGTTACGAGTGATAAGAGTGAAGAAATATCGATTATTCCTCCCGATCTACCGGTATGTGCAGCGTGTAGTAAGGAGCTATATGATAACAATAACAGACGTTTCCACAATCCATTTATCAGTTGCATGTCCTGCGGCCCAAGATATACTATCATGGAGGAACTTCCCTATGACAGACAGAATACCACAATGATAGACTATAAAATGTGTCCCGATTGTTTGGAGGAATATAGTTCACCGAGAAGCAGAAGGTTTCATGCACAAACAATATCTTGTAATGAATGCGGACCATATCTGATCTATCAGGACATGACAAAGAGTATTATAGAACAAGAAGTTAAGTCTAAGATAGAACAAGAAGCGAAGATGGATATAAACAAAAAAACTAAGCCTTTAACAGATCAAATGGCTAAGCCATTAATAAACCAAATGGTTAAGCCATTAATAAACCAAATGGCTTTAGATAAAGCTGTAAATGTACTTAAATGCGGCGGTATCCTTGCGGTTAAGGGAATTGGCGGATATCATTTCGTATGTTCTCCTTTTGTGGAAGATACCGTGATTAATCTGAGAAAGTTGAAGGGTAGAGAGGAAAAGCCCTTTGCGGTTATGTTTCCTTCTATGGAGGAGATTAAACGGTTTTGTATTGTATCGGAAGAAGAAAGTAGTTTGCTGGAGTCTGCAGCAAGGCCGATTGTGCTTCTGTATATGCAAACAAATACATTGGCACCTTCCGTCAACCGTGAGAGTATTTACTGCGGAGCCTTCTTACCTTATACACCGCTTCAAATGATGCTGACAGACCGGTGCGGGCCATTAATCATGACCAGTGCGAATATCTCGGACCAACCGGTTATCAGGGAGGATGAGAAGTTGCTAAGCCTTGATTTACCATATCTTGAGGGCGTTCTCTATCATACACGAAGAATCGTTCGCTCGGTGGATGACTCCGTTGCTAAGGTAATTGACGGAAAGCCACAGTTGATAAGAAGAAGCCGCGGATATGTACCTTATCCGGTATTTATAGGACAGGAGTGTGCACAATCAGAACATGAACTATCGGAACAGGCACTATCGAAACCCGAATTAACAGGGCAGGAAAGTCACACAAAAATCATTTTTGCGGCAGGCGCAGATTTAAAGGCAGCTTTCTGCCTATATAAGGATGGTAATGCGGTTGTATCTCAGTATTTCGGTGATCTGGCAGAATTTAGCGTCATGGAGGAGTATAAAAAATCTTTTATTGATTTGGCAGGTTTGCTTAACCTAAGGCCTACTTATGCTGTCTGCGATTTGCACCCGAATTACAGTTCTACTCATTTTGCAAAATCATTAGGTCTCCCTGTACTTCAGGTACAGCATCATCATGCGCACATCGCCTCTGTTATGGCAGAGCATGAGCTTAAGAATAAGGTAATCGGTGTTGCCTTTGACGGTACGGGCTACGGAACGGACGGAAATATCTGGGGCGGAGAGTTTATGATTTGTGAAGGCGCCGGGTTTATCAGAGCGGCACATTTAAAGTATATGAAAATACTTGGTGGGGATCAATCGATGAGAGATGCAAAAAAGACCGCCACCTGTTATCTGCTTGGTGCCGATATGTCCGAATATATTGCAGATGAACGAATAGATATGATAAAGACAGCACTGGGTAACAATATTAATACAATCCTTTCCTCAAGTATGGGAAGATTGTTTGATGCTGTTGCATCCATTATAGGCGTGGGGCAGGAAAGCCGTTATGAGGGAGAATGTGCGGCACTTCTTGAAAAGGAAGCTGTTTTGGCACTTAAGGATCAGAGCATAGCGGAAAAGCTTACATTTGCAATTTCAGAAAAAGATGAGATAATAGAAATAGATTCCAAACCGCTACTGGAAGCACTTTGCAGGCTGAGTAGTGTGAATTATAAAAAGAATAATTCACACAGCAAATTTGTGCCTGCGGCCCAAAGTTTGCAGGTTATGAAGAAAGACGTGGTTATTAAGATGCAAGACACAAAGGCGTTGGCACTTGGGTTTCATTATGCCACAGCAGAAATGATAACCGTAATCTGTGAAAAATTGAGAACCAGATATGGAACAGATACAATAGCACTTAGCGGAGGAGTATTCCAGAATACGATTTTGACAGAGCAGACCTGTAAGCTTTTAAGGCGGAAGGGTTTTGAGGTGTATTTGAATAGGGCGGTTCCCCCAAATGACGGAGCAATCAGCCTTGGGCAGACCTATATCGGTCTAAAGAGTATGGATTAAGAAAGGTTGGCTAATATGTGTGTTGCGGTACCCGGTAAAATTATTGAGATAAATGGCGACTTTGCAAAAGTCAATATCATGGAGAATATTACGCAGGCTAATATCAAGCTGGTATCCGTGAAGGTTGGAGATTATGTATTAATTCATGCCGGTTGTGTGATTGAGGTATTGAAAAAGGATGCGGCCGAGGAAATATTATGGATGTTTTCGGAACTTTTGGAGGGAATGAATGAAGACACTGCAGCAAGTAAAGGATGAATTGCGCCAGTATAATGGAAAACCCATTAAAATTATGGAGGTCTGCGGAACTCATACCTCAAGTATCTTCAAAAATGGGATTCGGAGCCTAATATCTTCGAAAATACAGCTCATTTCCGGCCCCGGCTGTCCTGTCTGTGTTACCTCCTCTTCCTATATTGATAAGCTTGTGGAATATTCGATGAAGGAGAAGCATTGTGTGCTGACCTTTGGGGATATGATGAAGGTTAAGGGAAGTAAGCTGTCCTTAACTGGTGCAAAAGCAGCGGGAGGAAGGGTACAGATCTTATATTCCCCGTTATCGGCGATTCAACTTGCTAAGGACGATGAAAATACGAAGTATATTTTTGCGGCGGTTGGTTTTGAGACGACAACTCCAATCTATGCTTTGATGCTGGAGGAGATAATAAGCAACAACATAAAGAATCTCAAACTGTTGACCTCCGTGAAGACAATTATTCCGGCACTACAATTTATCTGTGAAAACGAGAAAAATATTGATGCCTTTCTGAGCCCGGGTCATGTCAGCGTAATTATCGGTAGCTCGGCTTACATGGAACTTGCAGAAAAATATCAGAAACCCTTTGTTATCGCCGGTTTTGAGGGAGAACATATTCTGGCTGCCGTTTATGAAATACTTAGTCAATTGGGCCGTCATCAGCCGGAGGTTAAGAACCTGTACGTGAGCGCTGTATCCGAGGAAGGGAATCAAAAGGCAAGTGCCCTGATTAGTCGTTTTTTTGAACGTACGGATGATTACTGGCGAGGAATCGGGTTAATCGAGAATTCAGCTCTTAGGTTACGTGAGGAATTCAAGGAATACGATGCCGGAAGCAGCTTTGAGTACCGGGAGGAACATATGCCGAAAGGTTGCAGATGCACCGATGTTATTTTGGGGCGGATCAGCCCGGAGGAATGTCCGTTATTTCAGACAGTCTGTACACCGATGGATGCCATTGGGCCATGTATGGTTTCTACGGAAGGCGCCTGTGGCATATGGTATAAGAATAGGGAGCGGAGGTAGTCATGAAAATCGATATGTCCTATGGGAGTGGCGGAAAACAAACCGGTAATCTGATTCATGAGGTCTTTTTAAAGCATTTTAACAATAAAACATTGAATAAGCTTGAGGATGCGGCGGTGCTTTCCGTGAGCGGCAAGATTGCATATACGACGGATTCCTTTGTGGTTACCCCTTTGTTTTTTAATGGAGGAGATATTGGAAAGCTGGCGGTCTGCGGTACAGTGAATGATCTTTCGATGATGGGTGCCAGACCAAGGTATCTGACGGCGGGATTTATCATAGAAGAAGGCTGCGAACTTGCTCTGATTGAGAAAATCGCTGAATCTATGGCCGCTGCGGCAAAGGAAGCAAAGGTAATGATTGTAGCGGGCGATACCAAAGTAATCGAAGGAAATGGCGGAATCTACATTAATACCTCGGGAATCGGCGAGATTATGAAAGAAAAGATTAGTATAACCAACTGTCATGTCGGCGATGTTGTAATTCTGTCCGGTAATTTGGGAGAACATCATGCAGCGATTCTGTCAGGTCGGATGGGAATTGAGAATAATATTAAGAGTGACTGTGCTCCCCTGAATTCGATTGTTGCAGGTCTTCTCAAAGAAAACATCAATGTTCATTGTATGAGGGATGTCACACGCGGAGGACTCGCAACCGTCTTGAATGAAGCAGCAGACAATTCCTCTTGTGCCATTGAAATCTGGGAGGAGGCTCTACCGGTAAGCAGTGAAGTGCAAGGCTTTTGTGATATACTCGGACTCGATCCGCTTTATATGGCAAATGAGGGTAAGATGATTGCGGTTGTTCCGGAAGGACAGGCAGAGAAAGCTTTGATGTCGGTACAGAAAAGTAAATATGGGAAAAATGTAAGAATAATCGGAAGAGTATTGGAAGGCAGCGGAGTCCGCATGAAGACAAGACTGCAGGGTAGCCGGACGATTGATGTACTATACGGGGAAGGTTTGCCAAGAATCTGTTAATCTGAAGTTAATGGGATTAAAGACCTACGAGGTTCGTACAGTGACACTCGCATCTTGTTCTTACGGGTATTGTGTATGTTAATGAAAATAACAAATGTAATATATTTATATAGCAAAGAGGTAGACTACTATGGAAAACAACAGAACAAATTACATGCCGGCGGAGTGGGAGCAGCATGAAAGAACCTTGATTCAATGGCCGGTCAGACCTTCTCTGGTCTTTCCGGATCATTATAATTTAGTAAGACAGGGCTATGTCGAGGTCATAAAAGCGATAGCTGAATTTGAGAAGGTGACAGTACTGGTGAATGAGAATACCTTGGAGGAAACAAAAGAGCTTTGCAAAGATAAGGCAGAGCTTCTTGTTGTACCTCATAACGACGGATGGTGCAGGGATAGCGGTCCGACTTTTTTATGGAACAGTGCTAAGAAACTGTCAGCTGTGAACTGGAAGTTCAATGCCTGGGGTGAGAGATTCGCTCATTATGATTTGGATAATGAAGTGGCGCCCAGGGTGCTGGAACACTTTGGGATTTCGTATATAAATGCACAGATCGTAATTGAGGGCGGTTCCATCCATGTTGACGGTGAAGGAACCTTACTGACCACAAGGGAATGCCTACTAAATAAGAACCGCAATCCGCAACTTACCATAGTTGAGATTGAGGAGGAAGTAAAACGTCAGGTGGGTGTATCAAAGATTATCTGGCTAAATCACGGGTTGTTTGGTGATGAGACTGACGGACATGTGGATAATGTAGCATGCTTTGCAAAGCCGGGAGTCATAATAATGCAGACCTGTTCCGACCCTGGGGATCCAAATTATGAGATTACGATGGAAAATATGGAGATATTGAAGAATTCTATCGATGCCTGCGGACGAAAGTTAGAACTAATTCAAATTCCACAGCCACCGGCAAGATATTATGAGGATATCCGTTTAACCTTGAGCTATTTGAATTTTTATTTGGTGAACGGAGGTATCATTCTTCCGGTATTTGGTGAAGATGCTACTGATTCTGATAATAAGGCAGAAGAAATTCTGAAGCAGGTATTTCCTGATCGAAGAATAGTAACAGTGGACGGAATGGCTCTGATTAAAGAGGGAGGTAATGTGCATTGTATTACCCAACAGATGCCGAAAGGAATCAGATAAGATAAGAGATATGATATTAGGTAATAGAAGAAGTTACAGAAGAAATAAGAGAAGGATAAAAATCAATATAATTAGTATAATTGCAATGTATTATAAATCGATGAATGAAATCAGCTCTTTATGAAAGAAGGTTCAGGATGAGAAAAGTGATAGTAGCGGCGTTGCAGATGAGTTGTACTGATCAAATAGATGATAATATTGAGAAAGCAGAACGTTTGGTAAGACAGGCTGCAGCTCAAGGCGCACAGATTATTCAGATACAGGAGCTTTTTGAAACCCTGTATTTCTGCCAAAAGGAAAAGCCGGAATATTATAGCTATGCTACCGAAACTGATAAAAATAAGGCAATCTTACATTTTAAGAAGATTGCAAAGGAGCTAGGAGCCGTTCTTCCCATTAGCTTTTATGAGAAAAAGAATAATGCAAGATATAATGCATTAGCGGTCATTGATGCTGACGGCGAGGTGCTTGGAGTTTACCGAAAAAGTCACATTCCGGATGGCCCGGGCTATGAAGAAAAATATTATTTTAATCCCGGTGATACCGGCTTTAAGGTATGGAATACAAAATACGGTAAGATTGGTGTAGGCATCTGCTGGGATCAGTGGTATCCGGAAGCGGCAAGATGTATGGTTCTTATGGGTGCGGAGATACTGTTTTATCCTACCGCAATCGGTTCAGAGCCGGAGAATACAGAAATCGACTCAAAGGATCACTGGCAGCGCTGTATGATCGGGCATTCTGCCTCCAATTTGGTACCCGTTGTGGCCTCCAACCGGATTGGTACGGAGAAGATAGAAGATTCCAGCATAAACTTCTATGGCTCTTCCTTCATCACCAATGCAACCGGGGAAAAGGTGGCTGAGGCAGGAAGAACAGAAGAAACAGTTCTTATTGCAGAATTTGATCTGGATATCCTCACGGATCAGAGAATTGAGTGGGGGATATTCCGAGATCGCAGACCGGATCTATACAAAGCCATCTTGACTTACGACGGAGAAGTCAAATAAGAAAACACCGGCATGTTGTACTGAGCTTGAAGTAAGTGGATTGCGGTAATATTCACCGGGATTTCTATCAGTAACCGTCCCTAGGACGATACATCGAAAATGATACGTATTATTAAACATTCCATTTTGTATAAAAATCATGTATAATGAATTAATAGTAATTATTACTATTAATGCCTTGAGTAAGAATTATATAGGATGCAGAAATGCCGATTTTGGGCAGAATGGAGACAAGATGAAGGTCGTCGTAATTGGGTGTACACATGCAGGCACAAGTGCAGTAAAAACTATTATGAAAGAAAATCCGTCCACAGAAATAACTGTTTTTGAGAGAAATGATAATATATCGTTCTTATCCTGTGGAATTGCTTTATATGTTGGTGGAGTGGTTAAGGATCCGGCAGGTCTGTTTTACTCAAACCCTAAGGAACTACAGGCTTTAGGCGTGAACGTTAATATGAAGCATAATGTAAAGAGTATTGATACCATCGCCAAGAAAGTCACGGCAGAGAATCTGCTTACCGGAGAAGAAGTTGTAGTAGACTATGATAAATTAGTTAATACAACCGGCTCATGGCCGATTATTCCTTCGATTCCAGGTATTGATTATAAGAATATAGTGTTATGTAAGAATTATGAACAAGCCAATGAAATAATTCGTATTTCAAAGGATGCCGGCAAAGTTGTCATAGTCGGCGGAGGTTATATAGGAATTGAGCTCGTGGAGGCCTTCCATAATTTTGGCAAAGAGGTAATCTTGATTGACAGTCTTGAACGAATCATCAGTAAATATCTTGATAAGGAATTCACGGATGTTTTGGAGGCGGATCTTGAACAGAGGGGAATTGCACTTGCGCTGAATCAAACCGTTCAGAGCTTTCATGCTGATGCGGAAGGCAAGGTTACATCGGTAATGACCACGAAGGGAGAATATGGGGCGGACTTGGTGATTCTTTGTGTAGGATTTCATCCGAACAATGAATTGCTTAAGGGAAAGGTTGATATGCTTCAAAACGGCGCGATTTTGGTGGATGATTACATGAGAACCAGTAATCCGGATATCTTTGCGGCAGGAGACAGCTGCTCGGTGCATTATAATCCAAGCGATGGGCAGGCCTATATTCCGTTGGCTACCAATGCTGTTCGTATGGGAATGTTGATAGGTAAAAACATCATAAAACCAATGGTAAAGTCTCGTGGAACGCAAGCCACCTCAGGTCTTAAATTGTTTAGAAATAATATCGGATCAACCGGTGTTACCGCAGGCAGTGCTGCACAGTTTGGACTTAATGTTCGTGCAGTCGTGCTTAAGGATAATTATCGACCGGAGTTTATGCCAACAACACAGGAAGTGATTATGAAACTGGTCTATGAGGTTGGTACCAATCGAATTGTCGGAGGGCAGGTAATGTCTGAGTACGATATCACACAATCGGCAAACACCTTATCCCTTGCGATTCAAAACAAGATGACAATTGAGGATCTGGCATATGTTGATTTCTTCTTCCAGCCAAACTATGACAGACCATGGAATTATTTAAACCTTCTGGCACAGGCTGCACTTGAGCAGGAAAGAGAGTTGGAAGATAAAAATGCATAAGGACGATAGAAGTAGAACAGAGTGCAGACCGGGCTGTGGAGCCTGCTGCATCGCACCCTCCATTTCGTCGCCTATACCAGGAATGCCTGACGGAAAACCGGCAGGCATTCGATGTATACAGTTGACTGAGGATAATCGGTGCAGTATCTTTGGCTCACCGTTACGTCCACTTGTCTGTGGCAGTTTACAACCATCCCTAGAAATGTGCGGCCTGACGAATCAGGAGGCGCTTTACTATTTACAGGAGCTGGAGAGGGAGACTGCTGTAGAATAACTATATGTGACTGAATAGTCACAATTATTTTAAATATCTTGCCAGCCTCTTCTCAAAATCAGAGACCGAAATATCAATTCCTTCAAATACCTCAGGAGCGACGGTTATGTTTTCAGAGCCTAATGTCTTCCAGGCATATGCCTGAGCGATATGGACGCAGGAAACCAGCTCCCGATTAATGATATTGGTATCCTGTGGTCTGTGGTGGTAAAGAGCTGTTTCGTAGACGGGAAAAGGCAAATCCCATTGGTCAAGATAATAAGCGCCAACCTCTTGATGGAGCAGTTGATCCTGATCATATTCCATTGTAATGTAGTCCGAAAGTTCTGGTTTATGTTTCGCTGTTACTTCTTCCTGTGGGGATATGATAATTAATCCGATATTATGCATTAAACCGGCGAACATCGCTGATTCTGTCGGTTGTCTGTGAAGGAAAACCTCAAACAGAAACAGAAATATGCGATTGGTTAGATAAGCATGCTTAATGAGAAGATCCGGTTCCTCTGAGGTATCGGCTGACTGGAAGCAGCTTACTGCACAGGCAAAACGCATAAAGCTTTTTAAATTATGAAGCCCGATATAAAGGGCAACCTGTTTCACTTTGTCCGGCATTGCTCCATACACGCCTTGTTTTGCAACCTGCAGTAAAAGCTTGGAGACTTCAGGGTTTTGATCTATCTCATCGATCAGGGCATCCATATTCTCTTCCTCTATGAGAGAAAGCATTTTTTCACAATGCTCCGACATAACACAATTACAATTGATTTCCTTCAACTTATCTTGTAATTCGAAAGAATTAAGTTCATTCTCATCAGCAAATAACCGATCAATATTTTTAAGAAAATCATCATTATTCCAAGGTTTAAATACGTAGAGCTTTGCTACATTATGGAGAAGGGCCTGAAACATCGGCCTTTCATCGGCATAACCGCTTAGGATAATACGGATGACATTCGGGGATTTCTCCTTAATCATACTAAGAAGCTTATATCCGTCAAGTTCCGGCATACGCATATCGCTGATCACCATATGGATATCATGAGCATCCAGTAGCTTCATTGCTTCCCTGCTGCCTTCTGCAGTATATATCTCATAATCTGTTTCTTGGAACGTTCTGGAGAGGGCGTTTAAAATCTGTACCTCATCATCAACTATCAAAATTCTTTTCATATCCTCATCATCCTTTCATTCATAGATATCCTTTGCATCTTAGAATTAGTCTTAGGTTTTGTAAGATCAATCACTTAAGCTGTCGTAACAATGGGTAATGTAATGATGAATGTCGCTCCTTTCCCAAATTCACTTTTTATGTCAATGTTTCCATTGTGCTTGTTCACAATAATATCATAGGTTATACTAAGGCCGAGTCCGGTACCTTTTCCTATTTCCTTTGTGGTGAAAAATGGTTCAAAAATCCGACGTAGGTTCTCACCTGGTATCCCCGGACCATCATCTGAAATTGTAATACGGATATCGGTATGAATAATACACGCTTTAATTCGGATAGTTCCAAGATCGCTTCGGTTTTGAGTTTTAATAGCCTGGGCCGCATTGATGATGATATTGACGAATACTTGTCCAATCTGAATCTTATTACAGTAAAGTACGATATCCTCCGGAACATCGAACTTTATCTCAGCCACATATTTCACTTCATTCTTAATAATCAGTATTACCTGCTGAATCAACTCCAGTAAACAAAAGAGATCCTTTTCATCATCCTTTGAAGATCTTGCATATACACGTAGCGACTGAATGATGTCAGTGATTCTTTTTATACCATTTTCAGAATCACGAAAGAGATGTTCGGCTTCATTCTTAATGTAATCCAACTTTAGCTCCTGAAATTTAGCTTCGAAATCTCTAAGCATACAGTCGGTTTCAGGGCTGATATTTACTCGGCTACTTTGTACTTGTTGATCAAAGTAATCAAAATATTCCTTGAATCTTATAAAATATTTACGGAGTATATCAAAGTTACTGCTTACATAACTCATGGGATTATTGATTTCATGTGCTATACCGGCCGCCAGTTGTCCGATAGCAGCCATTTTCTCTGACTGTACCAGACTGAATTTCGCTTCCGTCAATTCTGCATTAATAAATCGAAGTTCTTCATATTGCTTCTTCGTAACATCCAGCAGAGATTTTAAATGATTTGAGTTATTCTTTGCTTCAATTGCTACCTTTAACCGAGAGTGTAATTCAACGGTATTGATTGGCTTATTAATATAATCAAAGGCTCCGAGCTCAAAGCATTTCTTATAAGCATCAATGTCATCCAATGAAGTCAGCATAATGATGGGTATATCGTCATATTTCTTATCTGATCGGAGAAGTTCCAGTAATTCAAAGCCGGTGATTGCCGGCATCATAACATCTGATATTAAGATATCAATATTATATTCATCAATGATTGCCTTGGCCTGTCTTGGATCATCGCATAGCAATATCTGTGTTATTTCAGGAATGTCCTCCAGATATCTCTTAGCGGCTGATAGATTGAAATGACTGTCATCTACAATCAGTACATTCATAAATGATCCTCCATTTCTGGGAGTGGACACCATGGTTAATATTATTATATCATTTTCAAACTGTAATATCAATTAATCTATGTTTAATTTATCCAAAAATCGATGCTATGAATCGCGAATTTGTGACAAGATGACAAAATCGGCAATGTGACAAAGTCACACTTCAATATGGTTATGATATTGACATATACTTTGGTTAATCATAAAATTCAAGTATAATAGTAGAATGATGG
This sequence comes from Lachnoclostridium sp. UBA1308, assembly GCA_002307215.1. GTDB lineage: Bacteria > Bacillota > Clostridia > Lachnospirales > Lachnospiraceae > Mobilitalea. Next base: position 20,624 of record DBTU01000056.1, on the reverse strand, counting down.
AATGAATGAAAAGGAGGTTGTTATTATGACCAAAAAAGTATTGATTGTCGGCGGAGTTGCAGGCGGAGCTTCTGCAGCAGCAAGACTCAGAAGATTAGATGAATCAGCAGAGATTATCATGTTCGAGAGGGATGAATATATATCCTTTGCAAATTGCGGTCTTCCTTACTATATCGGTGAAAGCATCAAAGAAAGAAGCAGACTTTTGGTTCAGACACCAAAGGGAATGCGAGACAGATTTCGTATTGATGTCAGAAATAACAGTGAAGTTATCGGTATTGATCCCGATAAAAAAATGGTTACAGTGAAAAGTAATGTAAAGGGTACTTATGAAGAAAGCTATGATTATCTGATTCTTTCGCCGGGAGCTAGGGCATTAAGACCAATTATTCCGGGGATACAAAGTGAAAAGATATTCACCCTTCGTAATATTCCGGATACGGACCGTATAAAAACATTTGTGGAAAACGCGGAAACGAGGAGTGCTGTAGTAATCGGTGGTGGCTTCGTCGGTGTAGAGATGGCGGAGAACCTAAGGGAAAGAGGACTGGAGGTATCGTTGGTTGAGGCGGCACCTCATATTCTGGCACCCTTTGATTATGATATGGCGGTTCTGGCTGAGAAGGAGATGGTGGATAACGGTATTCGTCTGATCCTTGGAGACGGCGTAAAGTCATTCAACGAGGTTGATAATCAGGTAGAGGTAATACTCAGCAGTGATACAAGGCTAATGGCTGATATTGTGATATTAGCAATCGGAGTAGCTCCGGATACTGCATTTCTAAAAGACACCGGTCTTGAACTCGGCATTAGGGGACATATCATCGTAAATGATAAGATGCAGACGAATAAAGAGGGTATTTATGCAGTCGGGGATGCAATCGAAGTAGTTGATTTTATAACAAAGCAAAATACCGCCATTCCTTTGGCCGGGCCGGCCAATAAACAGGGACGGATTGCAGCCGATAATATTGCAGGACTTAACAGTAGCTTTAATGGCTCACAGGGAACCGCTATTATAAAGGTGTTTGGCATGACGGCAGCAAGTACCGGAGCAAATGAAAGAACCTTACGGAAGACCGGTATTACTTATAAGACCATCTTAATTCATCCGGTATCCCATGCCTCCTATTACCCAGGGGCTGTACCAATGACCTTAAAGCTTATTTTTAACGAGGAGGGAAAGGTACTTGGCGCACAGGGAATGGGCTATGAAGGTGTTGATAAGAGGATTGATGTAATTGCTACAGCCATTCGTCTGGGTGGCACAGTGGAAGACCTGGCAGAACTGGAGTTATCTTATGCACCACCATTTTCTTCAGCGAAGGATCCGGTCAATATGGCAGGCTTCGTTGCACAGAACGTATTAGAGGGAAGAAGCCATGTAACAACCTGGGGTGAGGTAGAGAAACTTGATTCCGAGAAATATATCCTGGTGGATGTCCGTACGGAGCTGGAATTTGATAATGGTCATGTTGAAGGAGCAATTAACATTCCGCTTGATAATCTGAGAGAGCGCCTCTCTGAGCTTGATACGGATAAGACAATCGTAGAATATTGCCAGGTCGGACTTCGTGGGTATGTTGCCGACAGAATTTTATCCCAACACGGTTACAGAGTACTTAATGTAACCGGTGGCTATAAATCAATTTCATCCACTTCATTTGATGCAAATAGTGCTATACAGGTACAAAATGGATTCAACGATAATCAAATAGTAAAAGCCGCTGAGATTTCAAAGCAGGTTAAGATTGATCCGGACACACAGACAATCAAGGAAATACTCAGACCGGCGGGGGAATTTGATAAGACCTTGGATGCTTGCGGATTATGCTGCCCAGGGCCCTTGATGCAAGTGAGAGCTTCCATCACCGATATGGAGGAAGGACAAATTCTTAAGGTATTGGCTTCCGATCCCGGCTTTTTCGAAGATATCAAGGCATGGTGCAAGAGAACGAATAATGAGCTGCTGGAGCTCACAAAAGTCGGCGGTAACATTACTGCCTTCATCAAGAAACTTAACAATCAAAATGAAGCAATGGTACAATGCCAGACGATGGCGACTGTGAAAGATAATAAAACGCTTGTTGTATTCAGCGGAGATTTGGATAAAGCAATTGCTTCCTTCATTATTGCGAACGGTGCAGCATCTATGGGTAAGAAGGTAACCATGTTTTTTACCTTCTGGGGGTTGAATATTTTACGTAAACCGGAGAAAGTAAAGGTGAAAAAAGGCCTAATCGACAGCATGTTCGGTATGATGATGCCCAGAGGCAGTAAAAAGCTTAAGCTTTCCAATATGAATATGCTTGGTATGGGCGGTAAGATGATCCGTATGGTAATGAAAAACAAGAATGTATCCTCTTTGGAAGAGCTGATTAAGGCTGCCATCGACAGCGGTATTGAAATCGTTGCCTGCCAGATGTCCCTCGATGTCATGGGACTTAAGCAAGAAGAACTGATTGAGGGTGTAAAAATCGGTGGGGTAGGCTATTACTTAGGTGAAGCCGAGGATTCGAATGTGAATCTGTTTATCTAGTGCTTAACAAGGGTAACTGACACCGATCTAGGATTAAATTTTATCGACTAACGAACCGTATTATTCATGCTTTCTATTAGTAGAAATTAATGAACAATATGATATAATACAAGAGGCTTCACCTACTACCCATAATATAACACTAAGGGAGTTGGAGAAGCCTCTTGTATTGCATAAAATTGTAACAGCTTTTTCATTACAGTACAGCCTAGCAAGGATTATGACAAGACAGGGAAAGAATGTTTCCATATAGGAGCCGCTTTCGCTCAGTTGCATTACGTAGTTCGTATGCAAATACTCCTATATGGAAATCATTTTTTCCCAGTCCAGATACATCTCTTTGGTGGCTGATCTGTAACTGCCGTTTCTATTATTTTGAAAAACACTTTCTTTTTATTTCTTATGAATTTATAATGTTATTATGAATCGTTGAATATAATTTTTATTTCAAGTAAAAAGTCGAAAATCAACTGAATGAATGCATATGAATATTTACATAAGTATATGGTGTCAAAAGCCATATAATTTTTAGCTTCGTCAATTTGCATATAAACAAGCCACCCTATGGTAATACATAAGATCGTACGATGAGCAACTGTATGAAGTCGCTGGTACTTAGGTCCTGTATTTTAGGACCTTATGTACCACTACGTACTTCATCCAAGCGGAAGCGTGTTGCAAATGAACGATTTTATGTATTACCATTCAAGAATGATATTGTGCAAATTGACGAACCATAATTTGAATTTGGCTTTTGACGCTCGAATCATATTTTCAATCTTATCAATCATAAGGATAAAGGGGAAAAGCTATGTCAGGACACAACAGTAAAAATTTCATAATTGCGTTCGTTTTTACAGGTGTACTGGTTGGTGTGATACTTCCGGTACATGTCGTCGGTAAGGTGAAGCAGATTACTGAGACAGAACAAAAGCTTGAGGGTATCACAGAGGAAGAGAAGACGGTTCTTAAGGAACTGTTTACAATAAATCAAAAGCTATCGGAACTTCAAACCGAGGAAGAAAAGATTAATAATGATATCAGTCTGCTGGAACAGCAGATTGCTGTGAAGCAGAAGGAAATCGATACGAAACAAGAGGATTACGATAATCATTTGGATATTTTGAAGCAGGTTCTTGTGAATTATCAGCGAGGTGGGCCGGCTACTTATCTTGAAATACTGCTTCGTGCCGAGGATTTGTCCTCCTTTTTAAAAAGCTTGAATGTCATGAAGGATATTTCACATAATGTAAAGGAGCTACTTACCTCCCTGGGGGATGCAAAGAAAGTCCTGGTAGAAGAAAAGCAAAAGCTTGATGAGAAAGCGGTGGAGCTGGATGAAAGAAAAGCAGAGCTTGCGAAAAATCTTGCAGATAATCAGCTCATACAAAAGGAGAAGGAGAATTATCTTGCCTCTCTTTTGGAGAATAAGGATTATTACACGCAGCAGCTGAGTAATCTTGAGCTGATGTGGTCAAATTGCAAGTCCATATTTCCGAAGCTTACGGATGAGATTACGAAGTTTATTAATGAAGGTTATTTTACCCTGGATGATCTTAATATGAAGTTTGGTCTTCTGCAGATGGAGGGATATCTGAAAGAGAATACCTTCAACAGCATATTGGAAGACAAGGATGAGCTCAACGGTGTCACCTTTGATTTTAAAGAAGAAAAGGTGTTCCTTAATTTGACAGAAGAACATCTGATCTTAACCGGTAATTTTGTAATAGAGGGTGACAATGCAATCCTGTATGAAGTTAAGGAGGGAACATTTTATGATATGCCTTTGGAGCAGTCTTCTCTGGAGGAATTATTTCAAGAGAAACCGCTGTTGATTGATTTTAAATCGATTTCAGAAGGAATAATAACGATAGCATTCACCCTGGATAAGATTGAAAGCAAAGAAGATCAGTTGAATTTTGAGATTAGTCCAAAATGGTAGTGGTTGCATGCAAGTACGGAAGGAAGGTAGTGAGAAATGATAGAAGCGAAGGGCGTTACCTTAGTATACCATGATGGGACAGTTGCTCTGCGGAATGTAGAGCTTACGATTAAACCGGGAGAATTGGTTTATATCACGGGTCATAGCGGTTCGGGTAAAACAAGCTTATTAAAACTGCTAATCGGAATGGAATACCCGACGCAGGGCTCTCTTACCGTACTTGGCCAGAGCATGAAAAAGGGGAAGAACAGAAAAATACGTAAGTTGCGTAAGAGAATTGGCCCGGTGTTTCAGGAATTCAAACTAATAGAACGAAGAACGGCACTGGAAAATGTCATGATGGGTATGCGCTTTCTTGGCATATCACCAAGAAAAATGAAAGAATGGTCGATCAGCGCACTGACTAAGGTAGGATTGGAGCATAAGATAAACTCAAAGGTCGAAAAGCTATCCTGGGGAGAGGCACAAAGAGTTGCCATCGCAAGAGCTGTAGCCAGAAAACCGGAGTTAATCATAGCCGATGAACCCACCGGTAATCTTGATTATAGCAATGCAGTTAATATTTTACGGATTTTGAATTCTTTCAGGGATCAGAACACGGCAGTTGTTATCACCACGCATGCCACACATCTGATTGAAAACCAGGAGGATGCCACCTACATAGACGTTAATCAGGGTGAAGTTGTCATAAGGAAGAAAGGATAACTATGAAAACATTTTTCTATAATATAGGATACTTTCTGCTTGAGGCAAAGCGAACAATCCGATTTAATCCGCTATCCAATCTGTTCTCAGTGATTGGGACCGGACTGATTCTGTTTTTGCTCGGTATGGTTTTGGCAGGCTGGACGGTTGGAGACAGGCTGATACAGACACTTCAATCAGAAGCGGAAATAAGTGCATATTTTGATGATGGAACAAATCAGCAAGATGCGCTTCTACTGGTAGAGAAAATCAAGGGTATTAAGGGTGTAAAAAATGCAGCTTACATAAATCAAAACGAGGCAAAAGCGCAGATGGAGGATATGCTTGGGAACGAATCGGATATTCTTGGTCTTTTTGACGAAAATCCCTTTGAAGCCTATCTTGATATCAGAATTAATTTAGATGATATGGATCAGGTACTGTCTAACGTGAGAGGGCTGGCCGGTATCGATTATGTCAGAGATAACCGCTCGGTACTGGAACAGATGAAAGGTATGATGGATGGGCTGAAGGTATTAGGTCTGTTGGTCATACTGGCAGTGGGAATTACCACCTTGATTATCATTTCGCATATGATACGGCAGGGCATTTACAATAATAAGAATCAAATCAATACCCTAAGACTTTTGGGCGCACCGAACGGTTTCATCGGGTTTCCGTTTGTTCTTGCAGGAACGGTACTTACTATGCTTGGAGGATTACTGGCAGCCGGAACCTTGTATCTGTTGATCAGTAAGGGATATGGTTATCTTGGAGGCTTTCTTCCCTTTCTTCCCATACCTTCAATTGGAGAAATGCGTGATAAAGTATGCCTTATCCTTCTTGCGGTGAGTGCGGTTCTTGGTCTTGCAGGGAGTCTGTTCGGTGTAACATCAATTAAGAATGAAGATTAATTTGTGCAAGCTAGGAAGAAAGGTATGGTTAAATTATGGAGGAGAATATGCAGAACGAAGCTTCAATTAAAATTGGTAAAAAGACATTTCTGACCGCGGTCATCATTCTGGGTTTGTTAATGATAACAGTCGGAATACTGACGCTTGTAATTCCGACCGGAAGTTATGACAGAATCACAACAGATGGACGTGAGACAGTAGTAGAAGGAACTTATCATAATACCGATATCGGACAGTTCCCTGTCTGGCGTTGGTTTACGGCACCGGTAGAAGTGCTGTGGAGCTCGGATGGAGCCGTGGTTATCGTGATTATCTTCTTCTTGCTGGCAGTCAGTGGGGCCTTCTCCTTACTGGAAAACAGTGATGTTATTTCCCTGATCCTTATGAAGGTGGTACATAAATTTAAGAATTACAGATATCTACTAATGTCGGTTATTGTATTATTCTTTATGTCGCTCGGAGCGGTTCTTGGAACCTTTGAAGAAAATATAGCCCTATTACCGATCATGATTGCATTATCGTATTGCCTTGGCTGGGATTCATTGGTGGGTCTCGGAATGAGCATTTTGGCCTCTTGTTTTGGCTTTACCGCTGCGATTACGAACCCATTTTCTATCGCCATAACACAGAAGATATCAGACCTACCGCTATATTCCGGCTCGGCTCTTCGTGTTCTGATTTTCCTGACCTATTTTATCTTGATCTTAGTTTTCTTGATTCGATATGCCAAACGGATTGAGAAGGATCCGACCCGTTCCTTGGTCTATGGAGAGGATGAGAATCTACGAAAAAAATATACCGGCACGGAAGGAGTGGAACGTATCCTCGGAGTAAAATCATCACAGGAACGAAAAAAGTTAAATGAGGCAGCAATAACCTTCGGAGTATTTGTGCTCTTAATCTTTGCAGTCATTATCGTGGCGTCTCTTACTCCTTCGATTGCAGACCTCGAGCTTCCCATCATCGGACTGTTATTTTTGATCGGCGGAATTGTTTCAGCCGTGATAGCAGGAATCGGATCAAAGCGATGCCTAAAGATACTGGGAAAGAGCGCGGTTGGTGTTGCACCGGGAATTATATTGATATTAATGGCAATGAGCGTGAAATTCATCATTTCTCATGGAGGAATTATGGATACAATCCTGTATTATACCGCAGGTGCGATTTCAACAACATCACCTTATGTCGCCATATTAATTATCTACGCGTTGATTTTATTGTTGGAACTTTTTGTCGGTTCCTCCTCGGCGAAAGCCTTTCTCGTCATGCCCCTGATTGCACCGTTATCGGATCTGGTAGGAATTACCAGGCAGACCTCAGTTCTTGCCTTTTGTTTTGGAGATGGTTTCTCTAATGTGCTCTATCCTACGAATCCGGTATTGTTAATCTGTCTGGGCCTTACTGTAGTTACCTATACAAAGTGGATTAAATGGACTTACAAGCTTCAACTGATAGCCTTTGCGATTGCCTGCGGCTATCTGTTCCTTGGAATTGCAATTCATTATGGGCCGTTTTAATAGTAGTGATATGCCATAGGGAATGGCGGATTGGAGAATAATGATAGGTCAGATTCTTTTAGTAATCCTGTTGTTTTTATTAAGCATTATCGTTATAATAGTTGCTGTTACAGCTGTTCGTTCGTATCGCTTTCGGCCACATCCTGACAGTGAGGAGTCGGAGTATCAACCGACGAATGATACAGCACCGGCAGAGAAGCTTGCTGAGGCCGTAAGACTGAGAACCATATCGCATATGAATTCACAGGATACGGATTGGTCTGAATTTGATAAGTTCCGGGAGTTACTGGAGCAGCAGTTTCCGTTGGTACATAAAAACTGTGTAAGGACAGTGATTAACGGTTATAGTTTGTCTTTTCAATGGAAGTCAAAAGCAGCCGCTAGTCTGAAACCGATCTTAATTACAGCACATATGGATGTTGTACCGGTGGAAGAGGAAACAGTAGCGGATTGGGTGCATCCGGCCTTTGACGGTAGTATAGCCGAGGGCTTTCTATGGGGACGGGGAACGCTCGACATTAAGATTCATCTGATTGCTGCACTCGAGGCTGTCGAACGACTGATGAAAGAAGGATATAAACCGGCAAGAGATATCTATCTTGCTTTTGGGCATGATGAAGAAATTGACGGAATGCAGGGAGCATATCATATTGAGAAATATTATGCTGAACAGGGACTTAGCTTTGAATATGTTTTGGATGAAGGCGGTTTTGTGGCAAATAGTCTGATGGAAGGAATCGATAAACCGGTTGCATTAGTTGGTATCGGAGAAAAGGGCTTTGCAAATATCAGGCTTTCAGTTACAAGTGACGGTGGTCATTCCTCGATGCCGTCAAAGAATTCTTCTCTAGGGATATTGGCGAAAGCTCTGTGTCGGCTGGAGAAACATTCCTGTAGACCGAGACTGATACCATCGGTACGACAATTTCTAATGGATATAGGCCCATATATGAAAGGTATTAATCATTTGATACTGGCGAATCTTTGGCTGTTTCAGCCGTTGTTTCTAAAGATATTCTCGGGTACTAGCATGGGAGGAGCACTTCTAAAGACGACCGTCGCATTAACGATGGCACAGGGAAGCCCCGCCCCGAATATACTGCCCCAGAAATCCTCGGCAGTCATTAATTGTCGAATACTACCGGGAGAAACCGGTGAGGATTTAATGAAATATTTAAGGAAGGTATTAAGGGGGATCCCGATAGAGCTTGAACCGTTAGTGCTGGATAATCCATCTAAAATATCTCCTACGGATTCGGAAAGTTATCAAAGGATTGGTAATTTAATCAAAAAGTATTGCAATCATGCTGTGGTTGTCCCGTATCTGGTGATGGCCAGTACAGATGCCAGAAAGTATGAGTCGGTTTGTGAAAATATATATCGATTTACTCCTTATCAAATTGATATGGCGGATACAGAGAAGATACATGGTACGAATGAGCGAATCAGTGTTGAGAATATAAACCGCTGTGTTGATTTCTTCACGGAGTTGATGAAAAGTTGATGCATAAGTAGGAAAACAGTGTAAAATAAGTAATAATTTCATATTAAAGCCTGCGAGCAAGTCGTAGGCATGGATACTAGGAGGAAAATAATATGTTAACGAGAACATTAGAGAATAACAAGGATGAGCTAGCCATCCTCGGTTTTGGATGTATGCGCTTCCCTACAAAGGGCAACAGTATTGATGAACCAAGGGCAATTGCAATGATTCGGAGTGCGATTGACAGGGGAATGAATTATTTTGATACAGCTTATTTTTATCATGGAGGTAAAAGCGAATCCTTACTGGGAGAAGCCTTAAGCGGAGGATACCGTGAGAAGGTTAAGGTTGCGACCAAGCTACCGCCCTTTATGGTGAGTAAGCTTGACGGAGCGAAGAAAATATTCAATACCCAATGTACGAAGCTTAAGACAGACTATATTGATTATTATCTTCTTCATATGCTCACGGATGTATCCACCTTTGAACGTATGAAAACCATCGGTGTAATGGATTGGATGGAGCAGTTGAAGAAGGAAGGAAAGATTAAAAACATCGGGTTCTCCTACCATGGTGGAAAATCTGATTTTGAGCAGATTGTCGCTGCATATCCCTGGGATTTTTGCCAGATACAATATAATTATCTGGATGAGAATAATCAGGCAGGTAAATCAGGACTATTGCTGGCGGGATCGCTCGGGATACCGGTTATCGTTATGGAGCCGCTCAGGGGTGGTAAGCTTGTGAATAATCTGCCCAAAGAGGTAATTCAGGAGTTTAAGAGCCATGATAGTAAGAGAACTCCAGCAGAGTGGGCACTCAGGTGGATCTGGAATCATCCGCAGGTAAAGGTAATTCTCTCAGGAATGAGTGATGAAGCACAGTTGAACGAGAATATCCGGATTGCTTCCGAAGCAGAAGCAAATTCCTTGTCAGAGGAGGAACTTAAGGTATTTGACCGTGTGAAGGCGGTCATGCTGGAAAAAACAAAGATTCCTTGTACGGCTTGCGGTTATTGTATGCCATGTCCTGTTGGCGTAGATATCCCGGGTTGCTTCTCCGCATATAATGATAAATATTTACTGGGTGATAAGCAGAATAAGATGAAATATATGCAAACGCAGGGAATCCTGTCTAAGAAACCGGCTTATGCTTCGCTCTGCGTGGAATGCGGTAAATGTGAGAAGCATTGTCCTCAGAATATCGCGGTTCGCAAGGAACTTAAGACGGTCAAAAAGGAAATGGAAGCTTTTTGGTTTAAGCCTGTGGTATTTATTGTAAGAAAGATGTTTAGGGTAAAATAATAGTGAAAAAGTTACAGTTCAGCCCAGCCAAAGATGGTGATATGATTTCGACAAATGTTTCCGAAGCGGAGTCGCTTCCGATTAGTTGTATTACGCAGTGGTACATAAGGCTCTAAAATTCAGAGCCAAAGTACCGGCGAATGCAAATACTCCTTTTCGAAAATCATTTGCCGAAATCATAATGCCTAATTCCTGACTGGGCTGTGAATAGTAACGGCTGAACTGTAGCCAGTTTAAATTATATTTTAAAAATATGTTGCTTTTAGAAAAAACTTGGTGTAAAATGCATTTTAATTTAACAGGTAAAAAGTCCGACGAAGGAATTCTTCTTAGTCGGACTTTTTTTATCTTATTGGAAAGTTTGTTCTATAAAAAATAATAGGAGGAGCGTGATTGTAATGGACGGAAAGAACTTAAGAAATCTAAAAATCATGAACCAAATTCTCGTAATAATCGTTTTGTTAAGCGGCATCGCGGCAATGACCGCGGGGCTTACCGGCATAGGGAAGGAGTATCTGACGGTTATCGTTTTGGCAGTTACGGATATTATATTAATCGCTGGGACACTTTTTATACACAAATTGTATTCCGGTATTGTAGGGTATACAAACCTGATTGACAAAGAGTGCTTTGAGAGAAAGAGTTTACTTAGGAATATGTCCTCATCTTCGGAAACTGTAGCACATACGTTGAATCGTGTAGTCAAGACAATAACAGAATCCAATGTAGCATTCGAAGAACTCGCGAATGTGATTAACAGCATATCCACCAGTGCAGAGACACAGGCAAGGGTATCCGGTGCAGGAGAAGAGAGGGCTGTTGAGCTTGGATATCTCATTGACCGTATTGAGGAGCATATGAATTCTATTGATCATGAACTCCATAATGTAATAAAACTGAAAAACGACGGAAGCAGTACAGTCGGAGCACTAACGGAGAAGACTACAATTAGTTCAAAATCCATGAAGTTGGTGGATGAGCTAATTCATCAGACGAATGAGAATGCTCAGAAAATCAATGATGCCAGCAGCATGATAAAAAGCATTTCGGATAAGACTAACTTACTTTCACTGAATGCCGCAATTGAGGCAGCAAGAGCGGGTGAGGCCGGTAAGGGCTTTGCAGTTGTAGCCGGAGAAATACGAAATCTTGCGACACAGACAACAGAATCAGCCATGAGAATCGATGAATTGGTCAGTAATCTTCAGGAAAAATCAAATATAGCGGTATTAACAATTGACACAGTAAAAGCAGATTTTGAGAAACAGTTTTCGATGGTAGAAGAAACAGCCATTAAATTCAATGAAATTAACAGTAAAATAGAAAGCGTGAAAATAGTCTTAGAAGAGTTAATGACAGATGGAAAGGAAATGGAGGAAAAGAAGGCAGAAATACTTCTGATCATCCGTCAGATTTCCACAGAAGCGCAGGAAAATGCAGCCGGTACAGAGGAGGCGGCAGCTTCTACAGAGGAATTGAACTGCTCCATGAGTGAGATTGTTGAGGAAGCAAAAGCATCCGCAGATTATGTTGTAAATACCATGGACGCTGCCGTAAGCTCCTGTAATGAACTGGGATGCTTCTTTTACCGACATGATGTCAATGGAATATTCACTTACATCAGTCCAACAATAAAAAAGGTTCTCGGTTATACGGTCGAAGAATTCATGACGGACTTCGGAACATATATGACGAATAATCCTATAAATATGAAAGCGGAAGAATTCACTGCACTATCGATTCAGGGCGTTCAACAACCAACCTACCCAATTGAGATTAGACATAAAGAAAAAGGACCCTTTCTATTTGAAGTTACGGAATTTCCGGTACTTAATGAAGATGGTACAGTAAAGGCAGTAGAAGGCTTGGCAATTCGGGTAGCATAACAAAAGCAAATCATATAGTAAACTTTGAACGCACTCAATCTCAGAGTGAAAGGAACCTTTTAAAGGCATCTTATATCAAGCCTTTGGGTCCACTTCACAAGGAGGGTGCGTTTTTTGATGATTTTGAAGTTGGATTCATAACCTCATTATTGGTAAAAGAGCAAGAGAATGGTAGATGAAGGCAAAGATTTAAATGTATTTGTAATTCGCAGATAAGTAAGGTACAATAAGATGCGATAAAACAATAGAAATGTGGGGTTATTATGCTACAGCATTTATTGAAAGATTGTAGTCTTTGTCCAAGAGACTGCCATGTTGACAGGATATCGGGCATGAAAGGCTATTGCGGGCAGACAAATGAGCTTGTCGTTGCAAGAGCAGCTCTGCATATGTGGGAAGAACCCTGTATCTCGGGAGAGGAAGGCTCCGGAACGGTTTTCTTCTCCGGTTGTGCACTATGTTGTGTATATTGCCAAAATCATAGTATATCACATGGTATGACCGGTAAAAATATTACGGTGGAACGACTATCGGATATATTTATAGAGCTACAGGAGAAGAACGCAAATAATATCAATCTAGTAACGCCAAGCCACTATGTGCCGCAGATCATTGATGCAATAGAACTTGCGCGGACGAAAGGGTTTCAATTACCTATTGTCTATAATTGCAGTGGTTATGAGAAGGTGGAGACATTAAGGCTGCTTCAGGGCTATGTAGATATCTATCTTACAGATATGAAATATATGGATTTGGAACCGGCAATAAAATATTCAAACTGTAGCAATTATTTTGATTATGCTTCCAAAGCAGTCAAAGAAATGGTAAGTCAGGTTGGGGAACCTGATTTTGATGACCGTGGGATCATGAAAAAGGGTGTTATCGTAAGACACCTGACCTTACCCGGATATCTAGAGGATTCCAAAAACATCATACAGTACCTGTATGAGACCTTTGAAAACTCGATTTACATCAGCATCATGAATCAATTCACACCGATGGCAAATGTAACGGATTATCAGGAACTGAACCGTAGGATTACGGATACGGAATACGACGTACTGGTTGATTATGCAATAAATCTGGGAGTTGAGAATGGATTTATCCAAGAGGGTGAGACCGCCCTTGAGAGCTTTATCCCGGAATTCAATGAAGAAGGAGTAACATCAGAATGAGTGAAATGAATAGAGGAACAAGAAGTAGTAAATCAAGTAGTAGCAGAACATCAAGTGGCAGAGCAATGGGTAGCAAATCAAGTAGCGACAGACCAAGTAGCTACGGAGCATCGGGTAGCAGACCAAGTAGTGACAGACCAACTGGTTTCAGACCAAGTAGTGACAGACCAAGCAGTGACAGACCAACAGGTAGCAGACCAAGTAGTGATAGACCAAGTAGTGACAGACCAACAGGTAGCAGACCAAGTAGTGATAGACCAAGTGGTGACAGACCAACAAGTAGCAGAACAAGTAGTTACGGACAAAGTAGTGATAAAACAACGGGTTACAGAACAAGAGGTGACAGACCAACAGATAGCAGATCAACAAGTTATAGACCAAGTGGTGACAGACCAACCGGTAACAGAGCAAGTAGTTACGGACAAAATAGTGATAGACCAAGTAGTAGCAGACCAAGTAGTGACAGACCAACTGGTTTCAGAACAAGTAGTGACAGAACATCAACTAACAAAACCTGGTCTAGCAAAACAGGGAGTAACGAAACTACAACTAACAGAACCTGGTCAGGAAATAAAGAAGCAGGCAAGAGCCAAGCTGGGTATAAGGATAGAGCAGGAGCTGAAAGAAGATCAAGTGGACAAGACGGCAGAAATAGTTATTCGGATAGAAACAGCACAGTAAATAATGGAAGTACAGAGAGTAAGACAGATATCCCAAGCTATACGCGTAAATTGGTGACTGACAAAAGTAGCCGAGGTAGCCGAGGAACTGTTAAGAATACAAAAGTTTCGGGTAATAAAGAGAAGAGTGGTTTCGGAAATAGTTCTTTTGAAGATTTGGATTATAGTCTGTTAAGTAAAGAAGAAAGAGCAAAATATGTTCCGATAAAGCCGAAAACGATTTATCCAAAGAAGCAGGCCCGTAGAGATAATCAGATGATGAGTCATGATCCCAGCCTGAATATGAATTCTGAATCAAAGCTAGGAGTAACAGCCAAGAATGGAGCATGTCCGAAGATTCGAACCTGTGGAGGCTGTAATATCCTTGAGCATAGCTATGAAGCTGAACTGAAGGATAAGCAACAAACGGTAGAAAAGCTACTGAGTAAATACTGTAAAGTTGATCAAATTATAGGTATGAAGGATCCAACTCATTATCGAAATAAGGTTCACGTGGTGCTTGATCATGATAAGAGGAGCAATCCATTTTCCGGTATCTATGAAGAAGGAACACATCGCGTAATACAAATTGAGAATTGTATGATTCATAATAAGAAAGCGGATGAAATTATCGCTTCCATCACCGGAATGCTAAAATCCTTTAAAATCAAAACCTACGACGAGGATACCGGCTATGGCTTAATTCGTCATGTCCTGATCCGTACCGGAAATACTAGCGGAGAAATCATGGTAGTATTAATTCTGGCTTCCCCGATTTTACCCTCCAAGAATAATTTTATCAAAGCTCTTAGGGATATTCATCCCGAAATCACAACCATTGTTGTAAATGTCAATGATAAACGGACAAGCATGGTATTAGGAGACAAAGAGCAGGTAATCTTTGGCAAGGGCTTTATTGAAGACAGTCTCTGCGACAAGGTATTTCGCATTTCTCCGAAATCCTTCTATCAGGTTAACCCTGTACAGACTGAAATTATCTATAAAAAGGCAATAGAAATGGCCGGGCTGACCGGAAGCGAGGTCGTAATCGATGCTTACTGCGGAATTGGAACTATCGGTATTATCGCTGCAGAGCATGCAAGACGGGTAATTGGAGTGGAACTTAATAAGGACGCAGTTCGCGATGCAACGATCAATGCGAAGAGAAATGATGTCCGCAATGTTGAATTCTATAGTAATGACGCCGGAGTATTCATGACCCAAATGGCGGAGAAGAAGGAAACAGTCGATGTTATTTTCATGGATCCGCCCAGAACAGGAAGCACTGAACAGTTTATGGATGCGTTAGCTCTGATAAAGCCAAAGAAAGTAGTCTATATCTCCTGTAGTCCAATTTCTCTGGAAAGGGATCTGGAATATCTGGCAATGAAGGGGTACAAGGCAGTGAAGCTGGTTCCGGTGGATATGTTCCCTTGGACGAGCCATACAGAATGTTGCTGCTTGCTTGAACGTATGTCAAGCGTTGAAAATAAAGGGGTTTAAGCACATTAGCAATAGCCATAAGTATTGAGACCCTTGAGGATATAAAAAGATGGTATCTAAGTGAAAAGTGGAATTTTAAGTTTCTTCTAATTCAATACATCTAATCGAATAAATAGTTGCATTATCCCACAATAAAACGGGACCTCCTGTCGTAATTACTATTCTACGATAGGAGGTCTATTCGTCATTGTCCTTTTTTCTTGGAGCTGCTCACTATTTCGTAATTAGGCTTTCTACATCGTAAAGCCGTGGTGCCCTTATTCCGTACTTTCTGGCATCTGTAATAACTTCCTGTACGGCATAGCCAACTTTAAAGTGGTTATGCGCCACAAGCGCATAGGACATGCTTTTCGGAGAATAAACGTGACTCATAAGAAAACCAACGCCTTTCGACGGCAAGCTGCTCACCACTTTTGTCAAGAAATTAAGTTTTGAGCCTTTTGCTTTCAAAACAGGGAGCATTTCTTTTATATTACGGCCTATTCCTGCGAGTGCTTCGGGTGAAGAAATTACTTTTTCAAAACTGCCGCTTTTTAATACTTCAACTTCCATTGCAACGTTAAATGCGAAGTGATTCCATAGCCAGCTTTGAACATCCTTTTGAACCATTATCTTGAAACCCGCCCCGACAAAAAGCTTACGAACCTCTAAATCTCTTTTGGTAGGCTCGGATTCAAAGGTTCCAAACTGAACCGTTTTGTGAAACCCACAGTAAAGAGTGTTTCCTTCAAATCCACCGCCGGCGATGGGGAAGCCATAAACCATTTGACTGCGCAGAATCGGCTGAACAGCCAATCGCGGGTCTTGCCAGAAGTTACTGAAAAAAAGGACTGTTGCATTTCCAACGCGCGGCGCCAGGTACTTAACCGCACTTGATACGTGTTCGGGGTTGACGCTCATAAAAATGAGGTCATAGTCGTGATTTTCCTTTATCTCTTCCTGCATAACAATAGGCCATTTTTCTTTGACTATCCGGCCTTTTTTGCTTTGCCTTGCATCCCATAGTTCCAAGTTTACATAGGAGCCGTATTGTGCCTTCCTGCCTTCCCGAACATAGAACTCAACGGTATGCCCTGCCTTTTCAAACGCCCAGGCGTACTGTGTTCCAATAACACCGCGGCCAAAAATTAGTATTTTCATAAAGCATCCTCCAGAATGATCGCGTGTTGACTTTTCAACACGTGTTTGATATTCTTAGCATACTGATTTGTAGAGAGAATTTCAATAGTTACTGTTGTTCCAACTGTTGAGAAATCAACACATTGCGTTAAATTGTTGATTACATGGAGGATACCTTTGTGGATAGAAGAATACAAAAAACAAGGCAGTTGATTATGAACACCTTCATCGACCTTTTGGCCGAAAACGGATTTGAGAAAATAACCATCAATGGCATTGCCGAACGCGCAAACATAAACCGCGGGACTGTTTATCTGCATTACGTGGATAAATTCGACTTGCTTGACAAGTGCATTGGAACATATGTTGAGCTGCTACTAAATCACTGTGCCGATAGTGCTGATACCATTCTAAACGCAAGCGCATTTCAAACCGTATTTGAATACTTGGAGAAAAACTTTACAATATACAAGCTGCTTCTCAGCAATGAGGGATTCGGATTTTTCAGCAGCCGCTTGTACGCCATTATTGCGCAAATAGTAACCGAGGTTATCGGTATGAAGTCAGAAAACAATGCATTTTCAAACAGTGTCACCACCCATTTTTTGACTTCAGGGTTTATGGGCGTATTGGAATGGTGGATCAATAATTCGATGCCCTGCAGTGTGCAGGAAATTACTGAGCAACTTATGTTTTTGCTGGAACCATACACCAAGCACCTTGTATCACGCTAACCTAATTTGCTGATGATAATTTTACTATTAACTTCAATTGTAGTGAAGGAAAAACCGGTGACCAAACAATGTCATCCGGCAATACAGCCATTCTAAATGCTGTAGAAGAAGGAAAAGATATTCACCTGTTTGTTAAGTTCTCACCTCAAGAGTATTACTACCAAGGCGTGTTTGAGCTTGTTGAATACACTTATGAAGATGATCTAGATGAGAACGGAAATACAAGAAAAGAGTATAAGTTTAGACTCAGAAAAGCCGACCGAGGTGCAGATTTTGATTGAAGGAACTGCAGCAGTAATACATAAAGACGAAAAGCTGCTCGTCTGTCAGAGGCCCGAAGGAAAACGCTGTGAATTGTTGTGGGAATTTCCCGGAGGAAAGATTGAGGCCGGAGAAACGCCAGAAGAATGCCTCATTCGCGAATGCCGTGAAGAATTAGGCGTTACAATTGAAATAGAGCAGCTGCTTCGAAAAGTAGAATATGAGTATCCAGAAATCACCGTCAATATCCGTTTTTATTTTTGTAAGCTCATTGTTGGCGAGCCAACTTGCATAGAGCATAACGATATTCGGTGGCGTACACTGGATAAAATATTGAAATCGCCTCTATGCCCTGCCGATAAAAAGATGCTGGAATTGGCGGCAGAAGATATACGAAGAATCATGCAATTTAATATTGCAAAACAAAAGTACGATGAAACAGTTGATTATAATATCTGTAATTTTAGAGAGAAAGCATATGATAAATATCATGACCCTGATGACTCATCCCTTTATGAATGCGTGGTTGATGGGCTAACTATTACATTAGCGCAAGATGGATTATGCAGCATAAATAGAATAAAAGCTCATAGTATAAATATTGTATCTGACTACGAACTCATTAGAAAAAATATGTTTGATTGTCTGGTATGGCCGGCATATGCTATGAGCATTAATCAAATGCGAAGTGCAAAATACGATGACAGGCTAGATTTGCTACTATTAGATATTGAAAAATTTTATGGTATTGTTAATAGCAAAACAGAGTTAACATCTCTGATAACTGCAGAAATCTTTAAAAACTGTGAGTTAGGAAGAGCGTATTTATTTCCAAATACATTTTATTGGTTACGTTCGTTTTGTAATTTTGATGGTTTTATAAACAGTAGAAAATTACAGGAATTTGTAGAGAAACACGGTAGTCATTTTCATGCTAAAAAATGGACTAATTCCATTATATTTGATGACTGTTATTATAAAGTATTATTAGATAAGGTTACAGTATACAAAAACCTATGTAAATAGAAAAACCCTGCCGACCGTAATGGTTAGCAGGGTTTCGTGCAATATGGGATTATCGTTCAACATCTACCGTCACGCCAGACTTGAATTCCACGGTGAATTTATCCTCGTAGATGGTGACTTTCTCAATCAGCCGCCGGACAAGCGGCTCGTCGTATTTCGTCAGGGCAGTGGGCTGCAGAATATTCATTCAACGGTTTCAGTAGGAAATGTCATTGATTTCCATGATGCGATTCCTCCCGATAATTCAAGAACATCGTAGTCGTTTTCCAATAGAATAATTGCTGCCTTAGCCGCCATGTTGCACCAGGTATCCCAACAGTAAACAACGATTGTCTTACTTTTCGGCAGTTCACCCAGTTTGTCCTGCATTTGCATAAAAGGAATAAATATATGAGCAGTTGTATATAGAGTACGGGCTAAACGCCAAAGCTTTTGCTGCGGCAATAAGCATGCAAAATTTCGCTACGCAATCGCGATTGCGCAGCATATAACAGAATTGTCTTGTACTTTAGCCAGATGTATTAAAACTTATTCTGTTATATATAGATGACTGCCAGCCTAGCACCCATGTCAAAGGCTTTTTGGCAATCAATCGGAAATTGTTCGGCTTTTTGTTTTGACTTAGCCTCTTCTGAAAACATAGATGATTCATATTTCTCATAATCAGAAAATTGATAAGTATCATAACTATATAATGATTTAACTGGTCTTCCTATTTTTTCTTTAATCATTTTTTCACGTAAATTTAAATTTTGCTTAAGCCCGAATTGCTCAGCTTGTTTTTCTGTCATGTTCATAGTATAAATAAATCCAGCCTGGATTTCTCTGGAATAAAGCGTTGGAATTTCTGAACTATATATGCTATGCGAAAATAAGAAACGTTCCAGTAAAGCAGCCATTCCAGCTGTAATACTCATGTAGTAAATAGGTGATCCAAATATAATAGCATCTACTGTTTCTAATTTTTCAAGAACATCTGCTAAATCATCCTTCATTGCACATTTTCCATGCTGCCCATCTTTTCTTTTACAAGCAAAACAACTGCTGCACCCTTTGTATTTTAAATCATAAAGCTGAACAAGTTCCGTCTCAGCGCCTCTTGAAGCTGCCCCTTCAAGAGCCTTTTGCAATAATGTAGCGGTATTCCAAGTTTTTCTCGGACTCCCGTTGATAGCAATTACTTTCATATAAACTTCCATTCCGCCGCTGCCGCTGGCGGCACAAATAGTAATGAAAAATGGTGTGCGGCAGCACCACTTTGCTATAATTAATTTGAGGGGAAGATAATACTACAAAGCACGGTGAGGCGAGTCGTAGACTGCTCTTCTCAGCTTAAATCAGTATTTAAACCAGTGTAAGAATCATCTTTCAGGCACAAATAAGTGGTTCAGACCGCACGCTAATCATTGCTTTAGCTAATCGCTAAATGTGTGATGATTCAGTCAATATCTTCCTCCTCAACTATGAAAGGAGGCTGTACCATGAAAGCTGTTTACTTTTGCCCTTATTCATCCACATCCACCGTCACGCCGAACAAGCGGCTCGTCGTATTTGGTCAGAGCGGGCTTCAGAATATTCATTCAACGGTTTCAGTAGGAAATGCCATTGATTTCCATGATGCGATTCCTCCCGATAATTCAAGAACATCGTAGTCGTTTTCCAATAGAATAATCGCTGCCTTAGCCGCCATGTTGCACCAGGTATCCCAACAGTAAACAACGATTGTCTTATTTTTCGGCAGTTCACCCAGTCTGTCAAGCAGTTGCATCAAAGGAATATGGGTAGCTCCGGCAACTTTTTCTTTCATTATATGCGGCGGGGCATTTCGCACATCAACAAGTAAAAACTTGTCAGGTTCGGCTTTTGCTGCCTGCATAA
>DBTU01000019.1:252530-300985 GCA_002307215.1 Lachnoclostridium sp. UBA1308 | reverse complement strand
AAGAACTTACCTTGTCAATTGACCTTTTTATTTATTATTATCTAGTTGGCGCTCTATATGGCTCTTATTTGGATGTTAGTTTGGTTTGTTGGTTATTAGATTCATTTTGGAGGTTATTTATTAAAATATTCAGGATGGAAATAAATAAAGTAAAATGGTATTATATAACAAATACAAGTTCCATCGAATCATAAGGAGACGAAACGATATGAGAAATGCAGAACAAACCATAGGAAATCTGATTGATAAACAGTCCATCGCTTATATAAGCTCAGTTGATTCGGAGGGATTTCCGAATATGAAAGCGATGCTTGCTCCACGTAAAAGGGAGGGTATTGAACATTTCTATTTTACCACAAATACCTCCTCGCAACGAGTGCATCAGTACAGGGAAAATCCCAAAGCGGCTATTTATTTCTGTGATAAGCGGTTTTTCAGAGGGGTAATGCTGAAGGGACTCATGGAAGTGCTGGAAGACTCTGAATCCAAAGAAATGATATGGCAGGAAGGCGATAATTTATATTATCCGCTGGGAGTTACCGATCCTGATTATTGTGTGCTACATTTTACGGCACAGACCGGTAGGTATTACTGTAATTTCAAATCAGAAGATTTCACTGTACTTTATCGACCATCGGAGTCATGACTTTAGTCATGGCTCTTTCTATCTTTTGGCACTTAATTCCTCTTAGTGCCGTTGCTATACTGAGTCCATAAAGGTGAATGATGGGGGGAGGATAAATCCTCCCAAAAGAAGGGAGGATAATTCCTCCCAAAAGAGGGAGGAATACAAATTGAGTGAAGTAATATTGAAATTAGAAGGACTGACAAAAAAGTATGATAATAAACCGGTGGTCGATCATATTAATTTGGAAATCAAAAAGGGTGAAATCTTTGGTCTGCTCGGACCTAACGGTGCCGGGAAAAGTACCACGATGAATATGGTATGTTCTCTGGTCAAGCCGACGGCAGGCAAGGTGGAACTGTTCGGATATGATACCAAGACAGATATGAAAAAGGTGAAAGCCAAATTAGGTTATATTCCGCAAGAGTTGGCGATTCACGGTAATTTAAAGGCGTGGGAGAATGTTGAGTTGTTCACTTCTTTATATGGAATCAAGGGAGAGTTGCTTAAGAAGGCAGTGAAGGAGTCACTGGAATTTGTAGGACTAGAGGACAAAAGAAACGGATTTGCCAAAACATTCTCCGGCGGTATGAAGCGAAGACTTAATATTGCATGTGCGATAGGTCATAAACCTGAGCTGTTGGTCTTTGATGAGCCCACCGTAGGAATTGATCCTCAGTCGAGAAATTTCATTCTGCAAAAGATTAAGTTTATTAACAGACAGGGATCTACAGTGATTTATTCCAGTCATTATATGGAGGAGATTGAGGCTATCTGTACCAGAATTGCCATCATGGATAATGGGAAAATAGTCGCAATAGGAACCAAACAGGAGCTTGTCGAGATGGTAACCTCAGATAAGAATTCGCATATGACCTTGGAGGAGGTATTCCTTACACTGACCGGCAAGAAGCTGCGTGATTATGCAGAGGGGGAGAATTAGTATGCCTCTTATCTTAATTAAAAATAATTTAAAGCTTATGTTCAGGAGTAAATGGATCCTGTTCATGATGATTATTCTCCCGGTCGTTACGATTGCCCTGCTGTCGAATGCCTTTAAGGGAATGATGAATATATCTTATAGCATAGATGATTTTAATGTCGGCTATCGTATCAGCGAGGGTGATGCTAACAAGAATGTAATGCCCAGTCTACAGACAATCTGCAAAGATGAGGGAATCACACTGTCCGAATACCCGGAGGGTGATATCACAAAGCTTCTTCAAGCGGAAGCCGTGGATGTATTTATAGAGTTCAAGGATGATCATAACTTTACCATATATCGGTCGAATGAAAAGGAAGCACAGGCGGGAATTGTGGAAAGTATCTTTTCCGGGTTTTTTTATCAGGTCAATGAAGCTAATGATCTAATGACAATAGGAGGTCAAGAAGCAGGCACAGTACCTGAGCAGTTCACCGGCAAGGTGAAAAGTGAGGTGTTGGCAACTGATCCGGTTCCCTCCTCCACGGATTATTATGGAATTATCTATATCGTTTATTTCGCATGGTGTGGAATGGTATCCTTGGTAGCGGTAATCTCCAGTGAAAGAAAAAGTGCAATTCAAAAAAGGATGCAGGCTACACATATGCCGAAAATTAGCTATTATCTTGGCAAATTTATTCCCTGTTCGCTAGCCATCTTCCTGGAGATATGTTCCGCGTGGCTTTTATCGGTTATCTTGTTTGATATCCACTGGGGGAAGCCGGGGCTTTCGGTCATAATCCTGTTGCTCATATCGCTGGCGGCCAGTACACTTGGTATGATATTGTTCCAATTGTTCAATAGCGTAGCAGTCAGTATCGTAATAGGATTTATATTTACATGGGTTATGGGTTTCTTCGGGGGCTCCTTTGAAGCGTATCGCTATCTGACACTGCCAAAGTTATTTATAAACTCATCACCTTTGTATTATATCAACCGTACGCTAGTGGAATATTCTACGATGGGGCATAGTGCTTATACAGGAAAATGTTTCCTGTACCTGAGCGTAATGATAATAGTATGTGGTGTGATAGGTATCATTTTAATGAATCGAAGAATGGAGGAACAATAAGATGCAGGGATTTCCTATAATGCTTAAGACAAATCTAAAATTACTGCTTAGAAATAAAGGATATCTTGCTTTTCTTGTTATTCTTCCGATTCTGTCCGTCATCCTGCTGAATATCAATAATGGTGATTCGATGTTCGGTCAGGATAATCCTACCGAGATTAAGGAAATGAGCAAAGAGAACGATGAGATTCTTAACCTGGTAAATACAAGACTGAGTGTGAAGGTATATGACTGTAGTAATACGGGAGCATCGGATTATATCGTTAATGAGCTTGTTAAAACGGGTTCTTTTACGATTAATCGATATAAGAGTGAAGCGTTTACAATGAATGAAGTCAGAGAAAAAGCACTTTATTCCGCAAATCATAACTCAATAGGGGCAATTATCTATATTCCGGAGCATTTTGAGGAGGACATACTGGAAGGGAAGGAAAGTGATGTTGTTGTTTTTGAGGCAGCACAGGATGGACG
Source organism: Lachnoclostridium sp. UBA1308 (assembly GCA_002307215.1). Taxonomy (GTDB): domain Bacteria; phylum Bacillota; class Clostridia; order Lachnospirales; family Lachnospiraceae; genus Mobilitalea. The sequence goes on along the minus strand of DBTU01000019.1, from coordinate 297,835 downwards.
AATCGAGCTTTTGAAAAGTAATCTGGAAGCGTATCTTCAGAGTATATATCGTTATGCAGCCGTGGCTGACTATGATAAAGACGCTCTTTCCGGTTTACTGAAAGCATCCGGGAAGAATCAGATGGTCAAGGATTATGTTAACATAGAGGTAGGAGACACCTTGAATCTGACTACGGATCAAAAGGCACATAGCTCCAGTATGGGCTATTCCTTGTCATTTCTTAGTATTGCCTTTTTGTTTAGCGGCGTTTTTATTGCCTCCACAGTTGTTGAAGAGAGGCAGAACAGGGTTTACAACCGTTTTGTTTTATCTACTTCGTCTATTGTAAATTACGGACTGGTCAAATTGCTACTAATTTTTATAACGGTAATCCTTCAGACAGGTATTATTGCTCTGGGAATTAAGCTGATGGTCCGGCAGGATTTCGGAATATCCTTTGCTAATTTTCTGTTCCTGGTGTTCTGTCTCGGACTGATATTCAATTTGTTAAGTGTTGTGATCGGAGTAGTGGCTGATAATATCCTAATATCCAATTATTTTGCCTTTTTAATCTGGTGTATATCCTGCTTACTTGCAGGACTCTATTTCCCTCTGGATGGAGCCTCAAAGTGGTTGACAAATGCATCCTTGCTGATGCCACAGCGCTGGGTAGTAAAAGCGGCGGAGCTCCTTATGCTTGGAAAAAGCGATGTATACACGACCTTCCTGCTTGTAGTAGCAAGCTATATAATTCTGATTATGAGTGTTGGTATGATTGGATTAAAAATAAGAAGAAAAGATTAGAAAGTTGCTTAATAGGGAAACAAATGCTAAAATGTTTTCATAGCAAGAAACATGTAATTTCTGCGGGGGAATAAGAAATTATGTTTGAAGGTGAGAAGAATTACTATTTTTCAGCAATGAAATTATTTTGTATCATACTACTGATGATTTATTTTATCAGCAACAGTGAGAAATCACTTCACGCGATCAGTGTGGAGTGGTTTCTTCTGGCTGTGACGATGGTAGCATCCTTAGGCTTTGAACTGGTGAATAACGAATATTCCTATATTGGAAAGGATACAGAATCTTTTCAATTAAGTGAGTGGATTTCAAATAAGAATAATAGGCCTATGCTTTTCTTTTTATGTACAGAGATTACGTTCACCCTGCTGCTGATCATATCCTTTCGGGAAAGTAATAATGGGTTGTATCTAATACCGTTTGTAATTCTTGATGCGGTTATTTTATTTCATCTGTCCTTTGTCCTCAGTTTGCTAGCCTTTCTGGGAGTATTCATGAATCCTAACAATTATTTTATATATGGCATTTATTGCTTATTTATTATCATTATCTATTTTCAGAATTTTATCATGATTGAAAAATACAGAAAGTACCTCTCTGATTTTGAGATGGAGGAGTATCAGCTCAAGGATTCCATCCAATCGAATGATGTGGTACATAAGGAACAGCTCGCGAAAAGCAGTCTTGCCTTTGAGAACAAAATGCTGGAGGAGAAGACAAGGCTGTCTCAGGCACTTCATGATAAATTAGGGCACAGCATCAATGGCTCCGTCTATCAGCTGGAAGCCTGCAAATTACTCATGGATAAGGATACTGAACAGAGTGCCGGGATCATACAAGGAGTTATAGATAATTTGCGTACAAGTATGGATGAAATTAGGGTAATTCTTCGAAGAGAAAAGCCGGACAAGAGACGGATGGCATATTTGCAGCTTCTACAGCTTTGTGAGGAATGCAAGGAAAAGTACAACATTCAGGCTAATTTTAAGATAGAGGGAGAGGATAAGGAGATTCCGGAGTTGATCTGGGAGGTCATTCTCGATAACGGCATAGAAGCTATTACGAATGCTCTAAAATATGCAAAATGCACAGAGCTTTCCATTGAGATCATCATACTTCATAAAGTGATTCGTTGCAGTATTCATGACAATGGGATCGGTTGTGACCTCTTAAAGGAGAGCATGGGACTCCAAGGAATGAAGAGCCGAGTACGCAAGGTCAACGGGTACATGGATATCACCTGCGACACCGGATTTCATATTAACATGATTATCCCGTTGTAGGTACTTTCAAAGGGAAGACACGTTCTAAGGCACCTGTGTTTCGAAATGGACATGTAACTTTGTATAACGTAGTTAATGAGATAAGAACAAGACAAACTGATGACACGATTGCATAACATTTGAACATAGAACCCATTTACCGCCAAGAATTGAGAGAGATAAAACCCTGGTACTGCCGGTGGTGTTTCATTTATGAGTGAAAGAGATGACAATACTATTAACCAGAAGGAGGAAAATAACATGAAGGATGTTGGCTTATTTGTTGGAGATATGAAAAAGATGGTCTCGTTTTACTGTGATATACTGAACTTTGAAACAGATTGGGACGGTGGAATGTATGCAACTTTCAAAAAGGGTGATAATGGATTGTTTATGTTTGATCGAAAACATTTTGCGGAGTCTATCGGTGAAACATATGATCCACCGAAAGGAATAAATCTTACGATGGAAATGTACTTACGTTTTACAACGCCTGAGGTTGATGATGTATATGAAAAATTGAAAAATCTCAATGTTAGGATCATAGAAGAGCTGTCAACCAAACCATGGGGACAAAGAAACTTTTTTATTGCAGACCCAGAGGGAAATATTATTGAAATCGGAGATTAATGGTGAAAAGGAGAAATCGATGAAACTTATTGATATTACTAAGAACAATTGGATGGAGGTCATTTTCTTAACGACGAATCAAGAGGCTATGCCGACTTTGTGTGAAGAATTTGTTGCTTCGAATGCTCTGTCAATTGTTCAAGCTCAATTCGAAGGGACCTGGACCACGAAAGCTATTGAGTGTGAAGAAAAATTGATTGGCTTCACGATGTATGGATATTGTAAAGAGCATGATTATTATGAATTGTGTAGAATTATGATTGGCAAAAGATATCAGGGCAAAGGCTATGGTACACAGGCTATTAAAATGGTATTATCGGAAATGAGGCAAACCATAAATCGTAATGAAGTTTATTTGTCCACAAGTCCAAAAAACGTAAAGGGTAAAGATATCTATGAGAAAATAGGATTTGTTAATACAGGTAAAATAGTAGATGGAGAAGAACTGTATTGTTTCACATTTTGAGCAGGTGATTAAATCCGTTGTGCAAACAGTTTAGTACTCGATGAAGTTTTCGCAAATAAGAAAAGAAGATTAGGGGTGTATTCTACTATGGATATAACAGTAGTAAAGGGAAGTATTGATTATTTAGATGACTGTGAGGATGCATTAGTTAATTCGGAACTGGGGAAAAGATATTTCTCCGAAAAGGGAAGTGCTCGAAAATCCTTAGAAGAAGGATTTAGTAAAAGCGAAATATATGTTGCAATAGATAATGATAACAACTGTAAGGGATTTGTGTGGGTTATATTAAATGGAATTTTTCATTCCTTTCCTTATATACATATTATTGCTGTGAAAAGCGAAAATCGTGGTCAGGGAATAGGTAAGATACTATTAAAGTATGTTGAGGATGCCAATAGTAACAAGTATATAAAATTATTTTTAGTAGTAGCGGATTTCAATCCGGATGCAAAAAGATTGTACGAAAAAATGGGATATTCAGCGATAGGTGATATTCCTAATCTATATAGAAATGGTATTACGGAATGTCTGATGATGAAATCAAGGGATTAGGAGCTGGTGTGATGGAGAAGATTAAGGTTATTATAGCCGACGACAGTGATTTTGTAAGAGATGGCATGCGGATTATCCTCAGTGTAGATGAGGAATTTCAGGTGCTCGGCTGTGCGAAGAACGGAAGAGAGGCCTTGGAGCTGGCGATGAAGGAGAAACCGGATGTCATTCTGATGGATATTCAAATGCCTGAGATGGATGGTATTGAAGCTACACGGGAAATTGTGAAGCGAAAACTCGGCAAAGTGCTGATCTTGACTACCTTCGATGATGATGAATTAGTCGATAAGGCAATCAAGAGCGGCGCTGACGGTTACCTGATTAAAAACCATACCCCGGATCAGTTAAAGCAGATGATTAAATCCATCCAGCACGGGGTTAATGTAATTGATGGGCAGGTTTTCTCCAAATTCACGGAGCTTGGAATTAAACCAAATCCTGGATTTGATGACAGTATTTATACGGCAAGAGAGATGGATATTATTTCTTCTATTGCAGAAGGACTGTCTAATAAAGAGATCGCGGAGAAACGTTTTATCAGTGAGGGAACTGTGAAAAACCATATCAGTACTATTCTGGAGAAGGGAAATCTATCTCACAGAACGCAGGTTGCAGTTTACTATTTGACCGGAAGAAAAGGCCCAAACTAATTCAAAGGGCAGACATGTTAATAAATCAGAATTATTGAAACGCATATTAGCTCGCATGCCTTAGCAAGAATGTTTCTCAGTCTATAATTCCTTTACGGCTTTGGCCAGTTGTTCCAGTGCCTTTTTTAAGGTGTCTCTCGGGCAGGCGATATTGATCCGTTCAAATCCCGCCCCGTTCTTTCCGAAAATCTGTCCGGCGTCCAGCCATAATTTGGCCTTTTTTACGATTAGGTTCCTCATCTCGCCGATGGTCAGATGCAAGGAGGAAAAATCCAGCCATATCAAATAGGTACCTTCCGGCTCTATCAGCTTGATCTGAGGAAGCTCATTCTTTATAAATTCCCGCAAGAAGCTAAGGTTATCATTAAGATAAGCCTTTAATTCTTTTAGCCAGGGCTCACCGTATTGATAAGCAGCCTTACAGCCCACCAGTCCAAGGGTATTCAGCTGGCTGTAACCGCATTTATCCAGCTCACCGATAAAGCTTCGACGGATTTTCTCGTTCTTTATAAAGATGTTTGAAATCTGTAAACCGGCCATGTTAAAGGTCTTACTGGGAGAGGTGCAGGTTATCGTATTCTCGGCAAAGGCCTCACTAATTCCTGCAAATACAGTATGAGTAAAACCTGGAAAGGTAAAATCACAGTGAATTTCATCGGATACTACAATTACATTATGCTTCAGACAAATATCTCCCATTTGTGTCAGTTCATCTACAGTCCATACTCTCCCCACCGGATTCTGGGGATTACATAAGACAAAAAGCTTTACCTGGCCTGCGATAATCTGATTTTCAAAATCTTCAAAATCAATCTGATACTTCCCATTATGATAAACCAGATAATTAACAATCAATTTGCGATTATTTAGTACAATGGTCTCTTCAAAAGGATAGTAGACAGGCTGCTGAATCATAACACCTTCGCCCTCTTTTGAGAAGGCTTTGATTGCGAGAGCTATGGCAAAGACAACTCCGGGTGTTTTTATCAGCCACTCTTCCTTTGTATCCCATCGGTGATGGTTATAAAACCAATCATGGACAATTGTAAAATAATCTTGTTTTACTTCGCTGTAACCAAAGATACCGTGGGCGACAGACAGCTGCAAGGCATCAAGTACCTCCTGCGGTGCCTGAAAATCCATATCGGCGACCCATAGAGGAATAATATCCTCGGGTTTTCCACGCTCTACGGCAAAATCATATTTTAAAGAATTGGTATTTCGCCTGTCAATTATTGTGTCAAAATCATAACTCATAGCTGCTTCACCTCATTTCTTAATCGTTAAATGCCTGTTCCAAATCCTTAATCAGGTCATCGATATGTTCGATTCCTACGGACAATCGGAGTAAGTTATGGTTAATGCCTTTAGCCTCTCGTATTTCCTCGGGAATGTCTGCATGTGTCTGGAGCATCGGGTATGTAATCAGACTTTCAACTCCGCCAAGACTCTCTGCATACCTGATAAGCTTTACTTTATTAAGTAGATTAACTGCTGTTTGTTCCGTATCAACGTGAAAGGATATCATACTGCCGGATCCACGAGCCTGCTTTTTGTTGATTTCATATCCGGGATGTGAGGGTAAACCGATATAATATACGGACTTTACCCTTGACTGATTCTTAAGCCATTCGGCTATCGTAAGTGCACTTTTTTGCTGAGCTTCCATACGAAGGGGAAGAGTTTTAATGCCGCGTAGGATTAGCCAGCTGTCAAAGGGGGAGAGTCCTGCCCCAGTGGTTTTCACAATAAATCGGATTTTTTGTGCAAGTGCTTCCTCAGCAAGTACTAACAAGCCTGCAATTGTATCATTGTGGCCTCCGAGGAATTTAGTTCCGCTGTGCAGTACGACATCAGCGCCCAAGGATATCGGGTTTTGGAAATAGGGCGATAGGAAGGTGTTATCAACGATAAAGAGGAGATTATGCTTTTCTGTTATTCTTGCAATTTCCTGAAGGTCGGAAACATTCATCATAGGGTTGGTCGGAGTTTCTACAAAGACCGCCTTGGTAGTTGCTTTTATATTGGCAACGATATTTGTAAGATCAGAGGTATCAATATACTGGATATCGAGGCCGTTCTTCTTATTAATATGATCAAATAGGCGGATGGTTCCCCCATATAAATCATCGGAAGCAAGAATATGATCTCCCGGTACGAACAATTCCATCAGTGCATTTACCGCTGCCATTCCGGAGCTGAAAGCTATTGCATCATGTCCGTTTTCCAGCGAGGCAATTATTTTCTCCAACTGCTCACGGGTTGGATTTTGGGAACGGGTATAATCGTAACCTGTGCTGTTGCCCACACTTGGATGCGCAAAGGTTGCGGTCTGATAGATTGGATAACTGACTGCACCGGTATTGTCAGTAATTCTCTCATCATTATTGCCGTGTACACATTTCGTATGAAAATGTAAATTCATAGCAGCACCTCTTTCCTATCTATGTTTTATTTATAAGATTCTTTACGTTCTTCCGGTTTTCATGCATCATATAAAATATACTACTAATCATATCGTTTAAATATGATTATAGAATTATATTATATAAAGTCATGTTTTTCAAGAGTTTTGTTTCATATAATTGAACAAATAATTTTTTAAATTAGTGATTGACAATGTATGGAAGCACTGCTATAATCAATTAACATAGTAAACATATAAATTAAGTATACATAAGTCAAGTAAACATAAATACATAAATCATAAATACATAAATCATAAATACATAAATCATAAATACATAAATCAAGGATACATAAATCAAGGATACATAAATCAAGGATACATAAGTCAAGAATACATAAGCCAAGAATACATAAGCCCAAAATACATAAGCCAAGAATACATAAGCCAAGAATACATAAGCCAAGAATACATAAGCCAAAGATACATAAGCGTGAACAATTCAATTGTATTAATATCTAAAACTGACTGGACAACTAGAGGTTTTGAAATCTGTATAACAGGTTTCAGAGCCTCTTTTTTTTACAAAGAATTCAGCGGAGTCCATATAAAAAAAGCTCCGCCATAGTGAACAAAAGGTAATTCGTTTTTATGTTTGTCAAATTTAAAATCGTAAATCGAAGGGAGGTGTTAATTATGAAGAGAAAACTAAATATAGTCAGAAAGCTACTGCCAATCCTGTCGATTGTGGTGGCTCTAGTCCTTCAAATAATTCTGAAAAATTCAGAGAGACAAAGAGCCTCAGCAAAGCCATATTTCACTTATTTTCTTGCAATCGTAGCTGGCATTTATCTGCTTTTACTTCTTTTATCTCTTGTGATAAAAAGGTTGGAGCTGAAATTAGCATACGCGGGGCCATTTTATGCAGGGGTCGCATTATTTCTTAATGTACTTAATATCGCTACAGCAAAATACGCACTGCTTCCTGTATTGTTTTTTCCAAGCATGGATAGAGTTATAGAGATGTTTGTTAAGGATGGACTGTTTCTTGTCAAATGTGTAGTTTATTCCCTAAAACTGTTACTAACCGGATTTGCTTGGGGAGGAACCATAGGCTTCATTACCGGAATATTTCTTGGCTTTAGTAAAAAGGCTGCTTACTGGCTGAATCCGATTACAAGGGTACTTGGCCCTATCCCGACAACCGCCTGGACACCCTTGGCCTTATCGGTTTTTCCTACGACCTATGGTTCAAGTGTATATCTAATCGCCTTTGCCGTATGGTTCCCAACGACTCTAATGACGAGCAGTGGAATCTGGTCTACTAATAATTCCTATTATGAAGTATCAAGAACTCTGGGCGCCAGTACTTTGTATCAGGTATTTAAGGTCGGGATACCGAATGCGATGCCAAGTATTTTCATGGGCATTTTCTATGGAACCTGCTCCTCCTTCATTACTCTGATGACGGCGGAGTTAATGGGAAGCTCCTGCGGTATCGGGTGGTATGTGAACCATCAAAAACAGATGATGGTATATTCGGGAGTATATGCGGGCCTAATTATCATCGCGCTCCTATGTTCCACTATTTTGACGTTGCTGTTCAGAGTACGGGACAGAATTCTAATCTGGCAGAAGGGAGTAATTAAATGGTAGGTGAAATTACGATCAAAAATGTCGGTCGGACCTTTATCAACGCGGATCCCAAAGGAGAAGATGTTGTAGCCCTTAGTGGACTTGATCTGGAGATCAAACCTGGAACTTTCGTTTCACTGATTGGTCCGTCCGGCTGTGGCAAGACAACACTGCTCAGGCTGATTGCCGGGCTTGACAGTCCGAGTTCCGGTCAGCTTCTGCTGGATGAGCAGGAGATTATTGAGCCACATCATGAAAGAGGTTTTGTATTTCAATCAGCGAATTTGTTCCCATGGCTGAATATCTACAACAATATTGCCTTTGGTCTTCGGGCCCGCCATGAATATAAGGATAAGAAGAAGGCTGTGAATGAATATATTCGTTTGGTTGGCTTACAGGGCTTTGAAAAATCATTTCCCCATCAGCTGTCCGGAGGTATGTGCCAGAGGGCATCCTTAGCCAGAGCCCTGGTCGGTCATCCAAAGGTGCTTTTGATGGATGAACCTTTGGGGGCGCTGGATGCATTTACAAGAATGAATATGCAGGAGGAAATACTTCGAATCTGGCAGGAACACAATATGACAATGGTCATGGTCACTCATGATGTGGATGAGGCTATCTATTTATCGGATCAGGTGGTTGTCATGACTCCCAGACCTGCAAGGATTGAAAGGGTCATTGATATTAAGCTGGCACGGCCAAGAGCAAGAAATCAGGAGGATTTTATAAAATACAGAACCCATATTCTTGAGATTCTTAATTATGGAGGGGACATAAAATCACCTGATTACTATTTATAAAGCAAGTAATAAAATCAAACCGATGAAGGTCGGCATAATTGGAGGAAGTGTGAAAATAAAAAGATATTTTCACACAGCAAATTTGTGCTGTCGCCCAAATTCGAGGGTTTCAATCAGAATGGAGGAATTATATGAAAAACAAGATTATTATCATAAGTAGCTATCTGTTGGCAGCGTTATTGTACATTATTGGACCTTACACACTTTTCAAGGTTTGTGAGGTGGGTGATTCACCTATGAAATGCCACTGGAGTATTCAGGCGGAGGCAGCACTCGCTATAGTGCTCATTGGAACAGCAATTGTATATGTTCTGACAAAGACGGCAAGAGAAAAAGTATTTCTGTCCATTATAGCAGTTTTCATCAGTATTACTGCCATATTAATACCATTGGTATTGATCGGTGGTTGCTCCATGAAAAGTATGGCTTGTCAAAGCAGTACATTTCCGGCTTTATATGTTATTTCTATTATTTTAATACTGGTTTCTATCATTAATATAATTATTCATATTAGAAAGATTGAAGGAAACTCATAATGCTTGGAAAGAGATTTACTGTCTGGCGGCTGGCCTTGCGTAATCTGAGTAAGCAAAAGTTTCAAACCATCATACTGTTTGTGCTGCTATCGATCACGACAATTACCTTGTTTTTCAGTGATTTTTTAACGAGTAGTATGAGGGATGGCCTTAAGGAAGCAAAGGAACGATTGGGAGCCGACCTGATTGTTGTTCCGGACCGTTTTGTATCCGGCATTGAGGAATCACTATTTCTCGGAAAGCCGTGCACGGTTAACTTTGATAAGGATTGGTTGGACAAAATAGCGAAAGTGGAAGGTGTTGATAAGGTAAGCTATCAGCTGTATATCGCATCCCTTGGCATGGAGTGCTGTGACAGTTCCTTGCAGCTAATTGCCTTTGATGCAGACAGCGACTTCGTGGTAGCACCCTGGCTGTCGGAAGACGGAATAAAACATATTGCTGAAGATGAAATTGTCCTAGGCTCTAATATGAAGAAAAAAGTGGGTGATAAGGTCAAATATTTTGGTAGGGAGTTTCGAGTCATCGATATACTTGCAGAAACAGGAATGGGCTACGATAATTGTGCCTTTATCAGCTATGCTACAGCGTACCGGATAGCAAATGATCCTAAATATGACAATATACTGCCCTTTCATAAAAACGAAAAAGTAATATCAATGGTTCAGGTTAAGCTAAAGGTGGATCAGAATGCTAATGAGGTGAAGGATAATATAGAAAAAACCTATCCGGACAGCAAGATAGCAGTCTATACGACCAGCAGTATGGTCAGCAGATTTGCCGGGACATTAAGTGATTTTAATATCTATGGAACAATTTTTAAAATACTATTTTTGATATTTACAGTGATAGCATTGTATGGAGTTTACAGTATTACGATACATTTGCGTAAAACGGAATTTGGAATTTTCTTTTCCTTTGGTACGAGAAGAAGAACGATACTTCTTATGCTGATCGCGGAAATGTTGATACTGGTCGTTATTGCTACTGTAGTTGGGATTGGCGCGGTCGGTCTGTTTATGATTCCTTTTCATGATGCAATTAAGAAGGCGTTCGCAATTCCCTATCTGATGCCCAATGCGGTAGGGATGTTAATCATCTGCCTGAAGACATTCATAATCAACCTGCTGGTTTGTATATTGGCTTGTGTAAAATCATTTTATGAACTGGTGCACTTAGAAGGCATTCAATTAATGAAATCTAATAATGAGTAATGATGAAAGAAATGGAGGAAGTAAAATGAACATTAAAATGAAATTAAGACGAGGGGTGTCTTTCATAACCGTATTGGTTATAGCACTGACCTTGATTACCGGCTGCGGAAAATCCGGTGCTTCGGACTCTGCCAAAGAGACAGACACGGCAAAGGTAACAGACGCTGCAAAGGTAACAGACGCTGCAAAGGATTCGGGAACTGACAATGAGGTGACACCTACAGACGACACTACTACGGCAGAGTCAACAAAAACCACCTCGGATAAAGCGATTGTGAAAATAGGATTTGCAAAAGGAAGTCTCTGTGTTGCTCCTATCCATCTTGCATATTTAAACGGATATTTTGAAGAGGAATTTGCTGCAGCAGGTATTACCTGGAGTTATGAAGAGGTTGATCTGACACAGGCTGCAGAGCTTCTTGCGGCAGGAAAGATCAATGCCTGCTTCGGACTGACAGCAAGTCTGATCCAACCGATTGATAATGGTCTGGACATAGTCTTTACCACAGGTCTTCATACCGGTTGTACAAAGTATTATGTAAAAGCTGACTCTGAGATTAATTCTGTAAATGATTTGAAGGGAAAAACGATCGGTGTACCGGGACTTGCCGATTCCTCAACCATGAACCTCAAGAGAAAATTATTGGAGGTCGGTATCGGTGCGTCAACGGATAACATGGAGGTAACCTTTGCAGAGTATGCGCTGACAGATTTGCCACTTGCTCTTGATAATGGAGCGGTTGATGCAGTTGCACTTCATGATCCGGTAGCCTATCAGGCGGAAGAACAGTACGGCTTTAAGAAAATTCTGGATACCGGAACCGACGAGAAATTCAAGGGTGAATATTGCTGTCAGTCCTATGTATCCGCAGGACTGATCGATTCCAGCCCGGAGGGAGCAGCAGCATATACCAGAGCACTCCAAAAGGCAGCAGCTTTTATTCAGGCGGAGCCGGAGGAGGCAGCTAAAATTCAGATTGACAACGAATTTTGCTCCGGTGATTTAGATACCAATGCAAAATTGTTGAAATCCTATAACTACGCTCCATCAGTCAGTGCAGGACTTGTAACCTTTCAAAACTGTGTGAAGGAATTAAAGGAAACAGGGGATTTAAGTGCCGAGACGGACGTGGATGATTTTATCAGTAAGCATTATGTGAAGCTTGAGGGTGTACCGGACAGTATCACCTATGATCCTGCCACAAAGCAATTTACTGAAATACAATAAATTTGTTTGGGTTACAGTTCATCCTAGAAAGGATTGTGACAAGACCGGGAAAGAAATGTTTCCATATAGGAGCCGCTTTCGCTAAGTTGCATTACGTAACGGTACATAAGGCTCTATAGGACAGAGCCAAAGTACCGACGAATGCAAATACTCCTATATGAAAATCATTTTTTTCCCAGTCCGGATACATCTCTTTGAAGGCTGAACAGTAACTTGTTTCGTTGAGGAATTAGATAGAAATTAGGGCGTATATGATTATTTTATGAAAGGGAAGTGGCCGGATGATACTGGAGATTCATGAGCTGAGCAAAGAGTTTGCGAATAAAGATAAACAGGTAAATGCGGTTGATAAAGCATCCTTCCGGGTGAAATCAGGGGAATTTGCCGGTATCATCGGACATTCAGGGAGTGGAAAAAGCACATTGTTTCACTTGATTACGGGATTACTAAGGCCTACCTCCGGCAGCATCAGTATTGATGAATTGAATGTCAATACAGCAGGGGAACCGGAGCTGGCCCTCATGCGTAATCAAAAAATCGGATACATTTTTCAGGAGCAATGTCTGCTTAAGAATTATACAGTACTGGAGAATGTATTTATGCCGGGAATCCTTTGCACTGGGAAAAGTAAGGAAGGCATAAGAGAAAAAGCGGAAAAGCTACTTGAATTGGTGGGACTGTCTGAGCTTAAGAATTCCTATCCAAACGAAATATCCGGTGGAGAAGCGAGAAGGGTGGCAATCGCCAGAGCATTAATCAATGATCCGGAGATTGTTATTGCAGATGAACCAACCGGTAGTCTTGATCCGGACAACAGCGATATTATTATGAAGCTTTTACGGAAAGTCACGGACCAAGGTGTAGCTGTTATTATCAGTACCCACGATTTAAGTGTTTTGAAATATGCGGATAAGGTATTTATTATGAAGAATGGAAATTTGTCAGAGAAAGGAAGTGTGGTAATCCGTACAGCCTCTTTCGAAGAAGCGCAGGAGCTGGCGGAGATAGAGCTTGCTTGCTTTTTGCCGGAGGAAGCAGCGACCTTAGAACAGATTAAAAGCAGGTTAAGGGCCTTCCCGTACCATTTTCAGGTGGCATATTTGAATCATAAAATAATAGGCTTTGTTGATGGTCCGGTTACGGACGATGACAAGATTAGCGACAGAATGTATGCGGATGTGAATGTCCATAAGGAAGAAGGCAGTTATCAAACAGTTTTTGGACTTAATGTACTTCCGGAATTCAGACAGAAAGGGTTTGCACATAGATTAATGCATCATTTAATTAAGCAGGCGAAAAGAGAGAAAAGAAAAGCGGTTATTCTAACCTGTAAGGAAAACTTAATCGGCTTCTATGAAGCAATGGGATTTCAGAACAAGGGGATTTCGAATTCCCTTCATGGCGGAGCTGTTTGGTATGATATGGAGTTAAAGTTGTAATTTGTATAATTTATTAACTAAGGTGAGCGCTGAAAGCAGTGCAGGAATGGAGGAATAATATGAGCGGAATTAAGAAATCAATCACGGAGTTGGTGGGGCATACTCCACTGCTTGAATTAACGAATTACGAGAAAAAGAATAACCTTGAGGCTGAAATTGTTGTAAAACTGGAATACTACAATCCAAATCAGAGTGTAAAGGATCGAATTGCTCTTGCTATGATTGAGGATGCAGAGAAGAAAGGTTTATTGAAGCCGGGGTATACGATTGTTGAGACAACCAGCGGAAATACAGGTATCGGGCTCGCAGCAATTGCAGCCACGAAGGGCTACAGATTCAAGGTATATATTCAAGATCAAGTAAGTATTGAACGTTTTAAGGTAATTCAGGCATTTGGGGGCGAGACCATTAAGCTTGGGGATGAACCGGTTGTTGCAAAGGTGCTGGCTGAGACAGGCGGAGATTTTGTTGCGGCGATTAAAGAGCTTGAGGAGAAGGTACTCTCGAAGCAGAAGAATATTTTCTTTGTAAATCAGGTGGCTAATCCGGCTAATCCGGAGGTACATAAGAATACAACAGGACCTGAGATTTGGGAGGATACAGAAGGTAAGGTTGATATTCTTGTTGCATCGGTTGGCACGGGAGGAACGATATCAGGAGCAGGAGCATTTTTGAAATCAAAGAATCCCGATATTAAGATAGTCGCTATTCAGCCGGGTCCTAATTCACTCCCAAGTGTAGAAAATCCTACACCGCCGGATATTACCGGAGTGCATTCGTTTTTCGGAATCCCGGCGGAACGAATTCCTTCAACTATGGATCTTAATATTTACGATGAAGCCTTCGAGGTTGAAACCTATCAGGCATATGAGGCTGCCAGAGCGGTTGCAAAATCAGATGGTATCTTAATTGGTACCTCCTCAGGAGCGGCAATCTATGTTGCGACACAGCTGGCAAAAAGACCGGAAAATAAGGGAAAACGAATCGTTGCGGTATTGCCGGATACGGGACTTCGCTATCTGTCAACGGGACTTTTTGAATGAAAACAGAGGGAGCAATGACTATTGACTTAATATAAATAAGGGAGATTAGAAAATGAAATTAAAAAAGATAATAACAGTATCATTGGTAACTGTAATTCTATCAACATTATTTACAGGATGCGGTTCAAAAAGTGAAACCACCTCAAGCGATGCAACACCCACTACAGCAGAAACCACTGATTCAACAGACGCTACAACAGCAGCACCGACAGTTGAAGTGAAAAAAGTACGTGTGGCAATAGCAAATGACTTTAATCCATATTCTTACCTTGATGAGGATGGCAATTATACCGGATATGAGTATGATACATTGGTAAAGGTAGATGAAGCTTTACCTCAGTACGAATTTGAATATCAGACAGTTTCTGACCAATTCGTAGCTTTGACCTCAAATAAAGTTGATTTAATCGCTCACCAGTGGGAGAGCAACCCGGAAAGACAGAAGACTTATCTGTTTGGTAAAGAAATAGTTACTGCTTGGGCTTCCTACATCATCACTAAAGATGGCGCCGAAAAACTTCAGACTTATAAGGATTTAGAAAATCATACTGTTGGGACCTGGCAGGGATCCAATGATGCTTATCAGTTAGAAACCTATAATAAAAATAATGATGATTCAATTAAGCTGGAATATAACAGTGGTGATTTCTCAGTTCTACTTAATAAGCTTGACAGTGGAGCGATTGATGCCTTTTTATTACCCCTCAGCTACTTAAAAAGCATTGAAGATGGTTACAAAGTTAAGTTACAGCATGCTGATGAGCCGGCTTACTATTCAGGTACCTTCTTTATTTTCCGTAAAGATGATACTGATGAAACAGCACTACAGGAGGCTGTTGATGGCGCGTTAAAGACTCTTCACGAAGATGGAACGCTAGTAGCATTATCAAATAAATACCTTGGGGGAGATTATACAGTTGCACCGGATGATGCAAAGTAATCGTATGTCAGAATTGGTGAATTCAATTCTCTGTGGATTAGGAGATATAAGCAAATGGGAAAGATAGATTATTTTAGCTTCCATAGAGTTGCAGAGTATTTTCCGCTGTTGTTAGCCCGTCTCCATATTACGTTGATTATTGCTGTATCTTCATTAATCATTGGGTTGGTATTTGGTACTATTATAGCAGCAATCCGGCTTTTCAACATTCCTATATTGAAGCAAATTACAACGATATACATTTCATTTATTCGAGGTGTACCGATAAATATTCAACTATTTATTGTATATTTTGGATTGCCTGCGCTACTTAATCCAATTTTTCTAAAAGTTGGTTTTGATTTGAATCTTCTAGATGCATTTTATTTTGTAATAATAACATATGCTTTTAGCTCATCGGCATATCTGGCTGTAGTTGTAACAGCCGCCATTCAGGGAGTAGATAAAGGGCAACAGGAAGCTGCCCACTCCATCGGGATGACGAGGGGGCAGATGTTTCGAAGAGTAATATCACCCCAAGCATTCCATATAGCCATTCCTGAGTTTGGAAATGCTGTTGTATCGACACTGAAGGATACATCCCTGGCATTTACCGTTGGAGTTGTAGATATGGTAGGAGTAATATCTTCCATCGCTGCACGAACAAGACATTCATTGGAGGGGTATGTAGGAGCAGCCATCATATACTTTGTATTTTGCGTCTTGCTGGAAAGGATTTTTTCTTCTGTTGAGAAAAAATTAAAAGTATACAAATAAGAAGGCGGTATATAGCATGTATAAATTTGATTATTTATTCTTTCTTCATGAATTATGGGTGGCAATAACTTACATACCGTTAACTTTAGAACTGGCGATAGTACCTATGTTATTTGGGCTGGTTGTCGGAACCATATTAGCCATTTGCAGGATTCAAAATATACCGGTATTAAACACATTAATCAAGATATATATTTTGATATTCAGAAGTATGCCTATGGTACTTATGATTCTTATTCTATATTTTTCATTTATGTACGGATTTGATACCCTTGCTTCATTTTTCCATCTGAAGATACGTTCCGGTGATATTCCGGCTATCGTATTGGCATTCATTATATTAAGTGTTGTATCCGTTGCATTTATGGCGGAATCCATTCGGGGAGCACTTCAATCCGTTCAGAAGGGTCAGATAGAAGCAGCACATTCGATTGGTA
The DNA here is from genome assembly GCA_002307215.1 of Lachnoclostridium sp. UBA1308. Classification (GTDB taxonomy): domain Bacteria; phylum Bacillota; class Clostridia; order Lachnospirales; family Lachnospiraceae; genus Mobilitalea. The sequence continues at coordinate 281,056 of DBTU01000019.1, read as the reverse complement.
TGAGACAACGTACCATATATCGTAGAATTGTTATCCCTCAGGCATTGCCGGTAGCTATACCGATTTTAGGTAATACATTTATAGGATTGACTAAGGGAACGGCATTGGTATATATGGTTGGCGTAACAGATCTGATAACAGGAGTTAAAATTGAAGCGAATGCAAGCTATCGTTATCTGGAAGCATATATCGCTATAGCAATTATATACTGGTTATTATGTATTGTGATTGAACAGGGTATACGTCTTCTGTCCCATAAGGTTAACATATTAGCAAGGGGGTAATGATAACTATGATTCAAATTAAGAATATACATAAGGCTTTTGGCAGTAATAAAGTATTAAAAGGAATAGATTTAGAGATTAAGGACGGCGAAGTTGTTGTAATTTTGGGACCTTCCGGTTCCGGAAAAACCACACTGTTACGATGCATTAATTTTCTTGAAAGAGCGGATGAGGGTGAGATTGCTGTTGGAAGTACCCGAGTTAATGTGAAGCATGCTACTAAAAAACAAATCTTGGATATCAGCAGAAAAACAGCAATGGTATTCCAGTCTTTCAATTTGTTTCGGAATAAAACAGTACTTGAAAATGTTGTTGAAGGTCCGATAGTTGTCCAAAAGGTGGATAAACAGAGGGCATTGGAATCCGGTAAAGAACTACTGATTAATGTAGGTTTGTCAGATAAATTTGATGCTTATCCGTCTCAACTATCCGGTGGGCAGCAGCAGCGTGTCGGAATTGCCCGCGCTCTGGCTCTAAAACCTGAAGTTATTCTGTTTGACGAACCAACAAGTGCACTTGATCCGGAACTGGTAGGCGAGGTTCTCGGTGTAATAAGAAAAATCGCTAAGCAGGGAATGACCATGATTATTGTTACACATGAAATGTCTTTTGCTCAGGATGTGGCAAGTAGAGTAATCTTTATGGATGAAGGTGTTATTGTTGAACAGGGAACACCGAATGATATTTTTACAAATGCAAAAGAAGAACGCACAAAACAATTTTTGAAGCGTATCTCACCGGAATATTCCTATCAAATATAAGAGGGGTTCCAATCCGAAGCAAATAGTTATGTTATCCATACACGCAAAGGTAGCAAAAAGGGTGAATGAATTAGTGGGAACATTAAAGTATTCAGAAAAATTAAGCCATATTAGGGATGGACTTTCCAATGTTGATAAAAGAGTGTTTTTTAATTCCGGATCTATGGGTCAATTGTCAATTGCCGCTAAGAGAGCAATTGTACATGAGCTTGATATAGTTAATGATGAAAAATATTTTGGTAAGGTTTTTCTAAGAAATCATGAAGCTACCATAGAAACAAAAGAGGTGATATCCAGATTGATTAATTCAGCTCCGGAAGAGATTGTTCTTACCAACAGCACCACCAATGGAATCTATGATGTAATATATTCTTTTGACTGGAAGCGGGGGGATGAAGTAATAACGACCTTTAAGGAACATTTTGCGGTTAATATTCCGGTCATGCTTTTGAAAGAAAAATTCGGAGTTGACATTAGCTACACAGAGATTGATCTATTGGGTCAAACAGATATTGAGAATAAGATTACTTCAAGAACAAGGCTGATAATACTGTCCCATGTATCATATAGTACAGGCGAGATTCTGCCGGTTGAAGAAATCATTCGGATAGTTCATAAGCACAGTATTCCGGTTCTGCTTGATGGTGCCCAGGCAGTAGGAGTAATACCCATTGATGTGAAAGCATTGGATGTGGATTATTATGCTTTTCCCGGACAAAAATGGCTGAATGGTCCTCAAGGTATCGGAGTTTTATATGTAAACCAAAGTATTATAGATAATTACCATCCGAATGTTAATGAAGAGGAGAATCCTTATCCTTATAAAGGAATTAAGCTCCCAACGCAAGTTCATCGTTTCCAATCGGCATCTCCCAGCTTGTATGCAATCAGTGGTTTTGGTGCTTCTGTGAAATGGCTGCTTGATGAGGTTAATACAGATTATGCTTATGACCGTATTCAGGAGCTTGGTAAACTTGTCCGTAATAGATTGGCCGAAATAGAAGGAATTACAGTAGTTACTCCGCTGAAAGCTGCCGGTCTGACATCCTTTTATGCTGATTTTATAGACACAGAGAGTTTAAATGAATATTTGATCGGTAAAGGTCTGCTTGCAAGAACAATTGGACCTTTTGGATATGTTAGGATCGCGGTATCATATTTTCATACGGAACAAGAGATTGATAAATTTATTGATATTATTAACGAAATTAGAACGAAAGGAAGAAATCAAGTGAGCTGTGAATTAAAAAAACAATATATAAGTAAATATGCAAATGAAACGAAGTATTTGGAGCTAGTAACCATAAATGAGGAAGAATACCCGGTAATACGAAGCATTGGTTCCTTTGGTGTTGATGGCTATACTGTTTATCTTTCTACAGGAAAGACGACACAAAAGGTATCCCAGATTACTGCGAATGAAAAAGTGTCGATCCTTTTTCAACAGGAAGCTCAAGAGATAAGCAAATATGTCAATATTTCATTACGAGGAATAGCAACAGTCCTTACCGACACAGAGGAACGCGACAAAGCAATTGAAGTTATATCAAGTCATAGTCCGGGCTTTGAGGATAGGGTTAAATCCAGTGGAATAGAGAATTTTGCCATAATCAAAGTTACACCGGTTGAAATTAAGATTTTGGATTTTTCCCAAAATGCAAATGGTCAGGGTTTGGATATCATTAATGAGTTTTAATATAAGGGAGGAGCCTTGTTGTGAGTGATTTTATTGAACGCTCGAAATTTACCTGTGCTTTGGGCGGAGCAATTACAACGATTACAGCAATTAATCGAGCAGTTCCTATTGTGCATGCTTCCGGTGGTTGTGCAGGTATGTTGGCAGGAACCTATAACATGGCAGGCGGTTATAAGGGTTCCGGTTATTGCGGTGGAAATATGATTCCAACTTCAAATGTTTCGGAAAAAAACATTGTATTTGGTGGAGATAGCCGACTTGAGGAACAGATAGAAAATACGATCAATATTATTAATGCAGATCTTTACTTTGTTGTATCCGGGTGCCAGGTTGAAATTATCGGTGATAATGTTATTGGTGTGGCTAACCAATTCAGTGACAGAGGAGATGTTCTTGCTGCAAATACTCCGGGATTTATCGGTAATACTTTTAAAGGATATGAAGTAGTGTTGTCGACCATAGCTGAGAAGTTAATTAATAAAGTAGAAACGAAGGATGCAAAAACAGTTAATATTCTGGGTGTTGTTCCGGGGCATGATGTATTTTTCCGAGGTAATTTAACAGAAATAAAGCGTTTATTGGCTTTGATCGGAATTAAGGCCAACACGTTTTTTGGTAATGGTGAAACCGTAGAGATGATAAGAAATTACGGCGATGCCGCATTGACAATTGTGCTCTCCGATAATTATGGAGTTGATACTGCAAAGGTTTTTGAAGAAGTCCATGGGATTCCTTATATTACAACTGATCTTCCCATAGGGCCAACCGACTCGGAGAATTTCTTGAGGAGGGTCGGAGAGTTGCTCAAGGTAGAGAAAGCATTAACAGAGGCAGTAATAGCAGCAGAAAAAGTAATCTATTACAGTTTCATTGAACGAATTCTTGATATCTATAGTGATTTGGATTTGCAAAGATATGCTATTATATCGGCAGACAGTAACTATGCTTTTCCATTGACCCGTTTTATAGCGGATGACTTCGGATGGATTCCTCATCTGGTAGTAATCAATGATTTGTTTGAAGATGAAGAGCAGAAAAAATATTTGGATAAATTTGAGCAAATTGAATCTGAAACAAAGCCTAAAGTTATTTTTGAGGCTCATACAGGGCAACTAAAGAAACATATACAGGATAGCTGGAGAAGAAACAGTAATGATAAGTACTATGATGGTCTGAATCCCACTTATATTATCGGAAGCTCTTTAGAAGTTACATTAGCACAAAAATTAGGTGCAGCGTTTCTTTCGGTTGCTTTTCCGGTAACAAATCGGGTTGTATTGGCAAAAGGCTACGCCGGTTTTAACGGGGCTACTTCTTTGGTGGAAGATTTGCTGTCTGTACTTGTAGCAGGAAGATAATTGATACGCACGCTTAAATTAATTCGGGCAAGCCGCTTACTAAAAAAGTGGAACGTTGTTAGCCGGTATATTTGATATATTGAAGTCAACGGTAAAGGAGATAGTATGGCAAATTTAACGGAAGGATTAACCTATACATATTTGGGTGCCAGCGCGGCACCAACAAGAGAAGAACGCATTGGTGTATGTTATGCATTTTGCGGTTCCTGTAAGGCATTAAAAGAGAATATGGGTAGCGGTTGTGCAAAGAATGCCAGTAGAAAATTTGCACAGGCCGGTGGCTGCCAGTTGATGCTAGCCCTGGGTATCCTCAGCAGTTTCTCCAATGTGGTGATAGTTATTCATTCACCTCTTGGATGTGCGTCAACCTTTGTTGGTTCCGGCGGAATGCGGAGACAACAGAGAGCATCCAGAGGGATCGCTGAAGAAGAATTCATATATATACATACCAATCTGGATGAAATGGATGTAATATCAGGAGGCATTGATAAACTAAAAAATGCAATATTATATGCGGAGAAGGAATATCGTCCGGATGCAATTATAATTGCAAATGGTTGCGTTCCCGGAATCATCGGTGATGATATCGACACCTTAATTGATGATTTGGATAAAAAGTTGTCTGCTAAGGTTGTTCCGATTCATTGTGAAGGCTTTAAGAGTAAGTTCGTTGCAAGTGGCTATGACTCGGCCTACCATGGAGTATTGAAGAAGCTGGTTGACCCCATACCCCGTTATGAAAGAGCAATTCCCGACGAAGGGAAAGATGCATTCGAGAGATATCAGATCAGCAGAACTGTAAATATTTTTAATGTTGGATCGAACAGCAGAGGTGATGAAGCGGAGCTTTCCAGACTTGTTCAGGCCCTGGGGCTAATACCCAAAGTTGTTCCTTTGAATTCGAGTGTGGAGGATTTGTCGAAAATCGGTGATGTAGCCTTAAATGTGAGTATCTGCGCTACCCATGATGACTACCTACTTGGACATCTCAAAGAACGCTTCGGAACAGAGTATGTATTGAATGCTCTGCCCATAGGGATCCAAAGTACAAATCAATGGATCTGGGATATAGCAGAATATTTTCATCTGGAGAAGGAAGCAGAGAAACTTATCAAGTTCGAAACGGAACAGTTGAATGAAGCACTGGAGTCCTTTAAAGAAATTTTAAACGGAAAAACATTATATGTCGGAGGTGGAGAGACCCGTATTTTTACAACAGGGGTATTCTTCCGTGATTTGGGAATGGATGTCATTGGTCTGAAGCCACATAATTTTGACCGATTTGCATTTCCTTATCTGGAAGAGTTTGAAAATGAGGATACTGTGGTGCATGTTGCGCCTGGTCAACCTTCCGAAGAACTTAATCTTTTGAATCGCTACAGGCCGGATTTATATATTGGTCATATAGGTGCAAATGCATGGGTAACGAAGCTGGGGATACCCAATATGCCGTTATTTGGTATGGCATTTAACTATATGGGATATTCCGGTGCCTACGAATTAGCCAGGAAGGCTGTTAAAATCCTTAAAAACACTAGCTTTGTCCATAAAATATCGCAAAATGTTGCGTTACCGTTTCGCGCTGATTGGTTCGAAACTGATCCATACAGCAATATCAATGATATGGAGACGGTATAACATCATTATGATTCGAAAAGAAAATTCAGCGCCAAAATATGTGCTTTTCAACATATTTTGTGTGCATCGGTTCGAAAGAACCGCAGTGACTGAATAGTCGCAATCTATTAATAAACGTACTTATTGTGTCTATAAGACCTAAGTCCGTAGATGGAGGTTAATATGTCTAAAATAGTAGATAATTTGACTGAACTGATTGGAGATACACCTTTATTGCGTCCGAATTCTTTTTCTAGGCTTGCAAAAGTAGAAGCCGAGTTGCTTTTTAAACTGGAATATTTTAACCCTTTAGGCAGCGTCAAGGACAGAATTGCATTTGCAATGGTAACAAATGCAGAAAACTCCGGTGTATTAAACAAGGATTCTGTAATCATTGAGGCGACCAGTGGGAATACAGGCATTGGTCTTGCTTTTGTGGCTGCAGCAAAAGGATATAAAATAGTTTTAACAATGCCGGAAACCATGAGTATCGAACGGAGAGCATTACTTAGAGCACTGGGAGCAGAACTTGTCCTGACACCCGGAGGTGATGGTATGAAGGGAGCAGTACGTAAAGCTGAAGAATTACAGCTTCAAATACCGGGGGGAGTGATTCTCCAGCAATTTGAAAATCCGGCTAACCCTGCGATACATAGAGAAACTACGGGAGAAGAAATATGGAGAGATACAGAAGGTAGAGTGGATATTTTAGTGGCAGGAGTAGGAACCGGAGGAACTCTTACCGGTGCCGGTGAAGCCTTGAAGAAAAGAAATCCGCAGATTAAGCTTGTTGCAGTTGAACCTGCCTCTTCCCCTGTTTTATCAGGAGGAACACCGGGACCACATCTGATACAGGGGATTGGAGCCGGATTTGTACCCAAAGTATTGAGGCTGGATATTGTAGATGAGATATTTAAGGTCAAGAATGATGAAGCGATAGAAACGTCGCGAACGCTTGCACGGGTAGAAGGCTTACTGGTTGGTATCTCTTCCGGAGCAGCAGCATTTGCAGCGGCACAATTAGCTAGACGTGAAGAAAATCGAGGTAAAGTAATTGTGGCTATTCTTCCAGATACAGGAGAAAGATATCTTTCAACCGTCCTATTTAAGGATATTCCGGATGAAAAGAGCAGATATTGGTTTTAGTTAAAAATAGGAATACGTAATGCGGATGGAGATTACTGCTTTCGAACAATCAATACAAAGAAATGCCAAAGGTGTTCAGGAATTTGCTATAAGGTTTGTCCTGGGCACAGTGTGGACAGTAACCATTTCAATGTTCAGCTGTTTGGTGAATTGCCGTGTCAAATACAGGGCATCCGAAAGGGACAGGATGTGTACCCGCAATTAAATGAGCAAATTACGTTCACCATTGGATTGTTTTGCGGGCGCTGCCCCAAGTTATAAGGCAGCCCGTACTGTCATGGAGGAAGCCGGAGTACAGGAAAATGAAGTAGAAGTACTTGTTCATCGACAAGGGCTATATCCGGGTAATTATTGGATAACATGCAAAGATGGTAGAACCGTGAATGCAGATGCACAAAAAATGATAGGTTTTGGAGGCATATTGTTCATGGATAGCAACCGCTGCCTGACCTGTAACGATTTGCTGTGTGAATTAAGCGATCTTTCTGTAAGTGATGTTATTCGTCAGGATCTCATCGGAGCCCCTTATCCTGTACTTAATCAAGGGGAGACACCTAAATTCGGTCAGGAGGCTTGGTCATACGGTGCTAATGCTTCTGCCGCAATATCCAAGGATGCTAAAAATCCAAAGCTTGCCGCACAGGTATTGGATTATGCCTACAGCAAAGCAGGTGACCTGCTCTACAACTACGGAACAGAAGGAAAATCGTACACATTATTGTTGTTCCGTTATCAAGCCGGTTATCGCGGTTATTATGATGTATTCGGCTGTCGATATCTGGAATTCCTGATTCACTCCAGCCATTTTCCTGACGAAGCAGGAATTATTCCCATTGCAGTTGGTGTTACGTGAGATGCTGATCAACGATTCCGTTAATCAGACACTTGGAGGTACACCCTTCGATGAATTACTCGATGTGAGTAAAACAGTAAAATATACTGCGGTTATGGTATCCACAATCCCGGTTCTGTTGATATATCCGTTTTTGCAGAAATACTTTGTAAAAGGTGTCTTGATAGGCGGAATTAAAGGGTAATATGTGTGTGATATTTTTGTAATTAAAATAGGAGTAAAAAAATGGTGATAAAGCAGGCTTTAATCAGAATTCATGCAAAAGACATAGAGAGCACAATTGATTTCTACGAAAAATTATACGGAAAAAAATGCGAGCTAAGATTTAGCTATCTAGAAGTAGGCTTAGAATTGGCCCAGATCGAAAACATCTTAATTATCTCCGGCCCTGAAAAAGCCTTAGTACCTTTTCGTGATACAAAAGTAACATTTTTAGTAGATTCAATAATTGAATACCGGGATTTTTTATTGGAGCACGAGGCTATAATAATAAAAGATATAAAAGAGTGCCTACTGGTGCAAATATGACGGTGAAGCATGCAGACGGAACGATTGTTGAATATGTTGAGCATAATTATGGTAAGAATTAAAATAACATAAATAATCAAGGCTCCTAGGTTTCAGTGTGAAATCTGGGGTCTTCTTTAGTATTGCTACTTAAATTAAATAAATTTCAATTATGGCTGTATCTTTACGTGATTATATATAATTATTTTTATTTCATGACATTCTTTCATAAATAAATATGAGAAGATTGCTTGACAAGATTCGCAAATAAATATATCATATATAACATATAAGTATAGTATATTATATGAAAGAAGAAAGTCCATTGGCAACTTTAGCAAGGGGGAATCGTCTCCTGATTAAATCTCTCGACGAAAATGGTTGACAACAACACACCTTTGCTAGGTATTAGTATCAACAGAGATCTGATGTATATTTTAATACAAAATTATACATATATGTATAATAAGAATATGCAGATAACAAAGGAGATAAACATGAGCAAACGTAAATATTATGAAGAATTCGGTTTTCAGACGAGAGCCGTTCATGTCGGTAACGACGTCGATGGCGAAACCGGTGCGATACGCCGACCAATCACAATGGCTAACAGCTATGAGTTACCGGAGGATCCAACGGATATGAACTGGAGTAGTGCCGGAGGAAAGCCTCTATATACCCGTAATGGTGGGGCTAACCAAAACTATTTACAAGAAAAGTTGAAGTCACTGGAGGGGGGAGAGGATTGTGTTGTACTTGCAAGTGGAGTAGCCGCTTTATCGGGAATATTTTTTGCACTACTAAAATCAGGAGACCATGTGGTGTTTTCCAATATTACCTATGTTGCTGTTTATCGGCTGCTCAATGAATTATTACCTGGTAAATATGGTATTGAGACAACAATTGTAGACACTTCTAATATAGACGCCGTTCGTGCCGCTATAAAACCTAACACAAAACTTATTCATATAGAAACACCGGGAAATCCAACCACGCAAATCAGCGATATCGCCGCCATAGCGCAACTTGCACATGAAAATGGAGTATTACTTTCTGTTGACAATACGTTTGCTTCGCCGTATACACAACGTCCTATAGAGCTAGGAGCGGATCTTACGGTAGAAAGTTTGACAAAATATATCAATGGACACGGCGATGCAATGGGCGGTGCGGTAATCGGAGCCAAGAGCCTGATTGACCGAATACGTACAGATTCCATGGTAAATCTTGGCGGAGCAATCAGCCCTTTCAATGCTTGGCTGATTATGCGAGGAGCTGTCACTTTACCATTAAGAATGAGAGAACACAACAATAATGCGCTTGCAGTTGCGCGTTATCTGGAAAGTCAGAAGGGCGTGCGGTTTGTTTCATACCCTGGACTTGAAAAACACAAAGGACATGAAATTGCAAAACGGCAGATGATCAATGGGTTCGGCGGTGTATTGGCTTTTGGCCTCAATGCCGATCACGGCACACACAACCGCTTTGTGGCTGCATTACGCGTTATCACCTCAGCCGTGTCACTGGGGCATGATGAAAGCCTGATTGTTTTCCTTGGTGAGAATGATGAACGGCAGTATCTGTATCCCGAAGAATTCCATGGCGGGTTTTTTCGGTTAAGTGTTGGTATCGAGGATGCGAATGATATAATTGAGGATTTAAAGCAAGCGCTGAAAGTAATTGGGTTATAGAGCTGTATTAATTGTCAACATTGTAAATTCACTATTGACAAATTAAATCAAGCTGATTATACTAAAGCGAAACATATTAAAACAATATGTATAATATGTATAAATGAATAATATATTATTTTTAACATAACTGACTAGACAACTTGAGGTTTGGAAAATTCATTACGAATATTCTAGGCCTTTTTTTGTTTATCTAATGAAGCTGGGTACCTTGGTAAAGGAGTATTGTGACATGGTGAAATATATAACACAACGTTTGGTAATGGCGGTCATTACATTAATAATAATTGTATTTATTTTATTTGCATTATTAGAGTACATGCCTGGTTCACCTTTTAACGATGAAAAGCTTTCAGATGATCAAAGAGCCGTATTAAATCAAAAATACGGATTGAATCAGCCCACCTGTATTAGATTCAAGAACTATATTGTAAACCTTTTCAAGGGAGATTTTGGTGATTCTTATGTAATTCAAAAAAACATGGCAATCTCTGAAATGTTAAAAACACGCTTTCGCATTAGCATAAAGATTGGATTACAGGCTATGGCAATAGGAGTCTTCTTTGGATTGTTTCTTGGAATTATTGCGGCTATATGGCATAACACCATAATTGACCCCATTACCTCTTTCCTATCCATGTTAGGTGCTAGCATTCCCTCCTATGTATTTGGTCTGGGATTAATGTACTTCTTGGGGTATAAATTGCATTTGTTCCCCATTTTATATTCAGAAAAAGAAGGATTTCAATCCACAATCCTACCAAGCGTTGCTTTATCCATGCTTCCAATTGCAAACATAGCGAGGTTTTCCAGAAATGAGATGGTTGAGGTTCTTCAATCAGAATATATTATTCTTGCTCAGTCCAAGGGAGTCGAGAAGTGGGCCATTATTCTAAAACATGCACTTCGTAATGCACTAATTCCAATCTTGACGGTAGTAGCGCCAATGATTGTGGGAATGATGTTAGGAAGCACAGTGATTGAGAACATTTTCTCCATTCCCGGAATTGGAAACCTGTTTATTACAGCAATTCAGGTTAATGATTATAACGTTATAATCTCCATTGCCTTCGTTTACAGTGTAATGTACATAGGAATTATGTTATTAGTTGATCTTTTATATGGCATTATTGATCCCAGAATAAGAATAGCTGGAGGTGTAAAATGATGGGATGTCCGGAAATTGTGGAAGATATATTTAAGGAGGATTCCTTTTTACTTGCAGAGAAAAATGCAGGAAAAATCATCGATAGAGAATATTCGGACAAAACAATGTGGAAAGAGATCATTTACCGATTTACAAAGAATAAAGGCGCAGTAATAGGTATGGCAGCCATACTGATTATTATTGTTTTTGCAATAATTGGGCCATATATGTCAGGTTATTCTTATGATGCAGTCGATATGTCAAGACAAAATTTAGTCCCAAGAATACCGGGAATAGAAAAATTAGGAGTGTTTGATGGAACGATAAAGGGGATTGACCAATATGCTATGAAGGGTTTGGATCATACCTATTACTATTTTGGAACAGATAATATGGGAAGAGATTTATGGACCAGAGTTTTTACGGGAACAAGGATTTCACTCTTTGTTGCAGGAGTAGCAGTTATTATTGATATGGTAATTGGAGTTGTCTTTGGAATGATATCCGGATATTTCGGTGGAATAGTGGATTTGGTCATGCAGCGTATTATTGAAATTATATCAGGGATTCCAAATCTGGTTGTTGTTACATTATTAATGATAGTATTAAAGCCCGGACTTCTTACCATAATTTTAGCGCTTATGTTTACTAACTGGATTGGCATGAGCAGACTGGTCAGAGCTCAGGTCTTAAGACTAAAAGAACAAGAATATGTAATTGCAGCGAAATCTCTGGGGGCTTCCGATCTTTATATCGTATTTCGTGAGATATTACCTAATACACTGAGTTCTGTAATTATTATGGCAATGATGTCTATTCCGGGAGCTATTTTCATGGAATCCTTCCTTTCTTTTATTGGTCTTGGAATTCCGGAACCTATGGCATCATTAGGAACCTTAATCAGTAACGGATATAAATCCATGATGATATATCCCCATATGGTAGCAATTCCGGTTACTTTATTTGCTATATTAATGATTAGTTTCAACTTGGTTGCAGACGGGCTTAGGGATGCACTGGACCCAAAGATGAAAGCAGGATGAGGGGTTAAGATGACAGATAATGATATTAATGAGGAAGAAGTATTGTTAAGAGTAAATAATTTAAAACTGTATTTTCGTAATAATCAAAAATTTACTACAAAGGCAGTAGACGGAGTGAGTTTTATAATACATAAAGGTGAGACTTATGGATTGGTTGGTGAGTCAGGGAGTGGTAAGACAACAATAGGACGTTCCATAATCCGTATCTATACTCCGGACGGGGGTGAAGTATATTTTATGGGCAATGAAATCAGCGGACCTATGAATAAGCAAAAAAGAAAATACATTGCCAACAATATTCAGATGATTTTTCAAGATCCTATGGCAAGTCTTAATCCACGTAAAAAAGTAAGTGATATTATTGCACAGGGTTTGGATATCCATCACCAATTTAAAACAAAGGAAGAGCGAACAGAAAAAATCTATGCCATATTAGAAAAAGTGGGATTATCCAGAGAACAAGCCAATCGCTATCCTCATCAGTTTTCAGGTGGGCAGAGGCAAAGAATTGGTATAGCAAGGGCAGTTATTATGAACCCCAAATTAATTATAGCAGACGAAGCGATTAGTGCATTAGATGTATCCATACAGGCACAGATTGTTAATCTACTAAAAAAAATTCAGGAGGAATTAAGTACTACTTATCTGTTCATTGCGCATGATCTGACTATGGTTAAGTATATATCAGACAGAATAGGGGTATTACATTTGGGACATTTGGTTGAGACAGGAACAACGGAGGAAATATTCGGTAATCCCATTCACCCTTATACAAAGGCTTTGTTGTCTGCTATCCCGCATCCGAATCCCAGAATAGAGAAATCCAGAACAATTATTGATTATGATTATGAGTCCAGCGGGATAGATTACGGCAAAGGAGTCAGCCATTTTATTGATGGACAGCATTATGTGTTAGCAACAGAAGACGAACTGACCGAATGGACAAAGTACTACTATGGAACTTGTAAGGAAGGAGAATGTAAATGATGGAAAATAATTGCCCTATTCTAGAAGTAATCGATCTATCTATATCATTTAAGACTGTTTCGGGTCAGTTAAAAGCTATTCGTGGTGTTAATTTTTCCCTGGAAGCAGGAAAAACACTAGCGATTGTTGGTGAAAGCGGAAGCGGCAAATCAGTTACAGTGAAAACTGCGCTGGGAATTCTGAGTGAAAATGAAAAAGTAGAAAGCGGAAAGATATTATTTCATCATCAGAAAGAAGGGAAAACAACAGATATTTTGAAATTATCAAAAAAACAAGTGGTTTCCCAAATATGTGGTAGAAGGATTGCTATGGTATTTCAAGATCCCATGATGACATTAAACCCGACCATGAATATTGGAAAACAGGTTATGGAAGGAATCATCAAACATCAGAAGCTTACTAGAAAAGAAGCTTATGGAAAAGCACTGGAGTTACTGAAAAAAGTGGGAATTACCAATTCGGATAAGCGGATGAGGAGTTATCCTCATGAATTATCAGGTGGTATGAGACAAAGAGTGGTTATTGCGATTGCAATGTCTTGCAATCCTGAAATTCTGATTTGTGATGAACCAACAACGGCCTTGGATGTAACCATCCAGGCAAAAATTCTGGAGCTTATAAAATGCATACAGCTGGAAAAGAACATTGCAGTTATCTATATTACCCATGATATGGGTGTGGTCGCCAAGGTTGCTGACGATGTAGCGGTTATGTATGCCGGAAAAATCGTGGAGCAAGGAACAGTTGAGGAAATATTCTATGATCCGAGACATCCTTATACGAGGGGACTATTATCTTCAATTCCGGACATTGACAATCCTTGTGATAAACTTTACTCCATTCCGGGAACACCGCCGAACTTGCTAAATGACATACAAGGGGATGCGTTCGCACCCAGAAACCAATATGCGCTTAATATTGATTTTCAACAAGAGCCACCGGTATTCAAAGTCAGTCAAACCCATACAGTTGCATCCTGGTTATATCATGAAAATGCACCTAAAATAGATGTGTATCCGCAATTATCCCATCGTATTAATAATATGTTAGCTTTATCAATATAAAGTTCTCGCAAAAGAGTCCCTTGATTGATAACTGTATTTTACATACCTTGGTAATAAATATATAACAAATAAATCATATATGAGTGAAAAGGAGAAAAGGAAATCATGAGAAAAAGAATGGTAGCACTATTCGTAACATTAACATTGGTCACAACATTATTAGCAGGTTGTGGTTCCAAGAAGACTGAACAGACAGATTCACCGGCACCAACAGTAAGCACAACAGAGGAAGATGTCTCAGATAGCACAACTCCGGAGGCTAATGCCTCAACAGCGCCAAAATCGATTACCGTAGCAAATACGGCAGACCTGTCTACTTTAGATTCTTCGGTTGCTATAGCCGGCGAGGACATGACTGTTATTTCAAATGTATCAGAAAGCCTATATAGAAATACATCAACAGGGGTAGAACTGGCCGCAGCTGAATCTGTTAATATTAGCGACGATAAATTAACCTATACCTTCACCATAAGAGATTCAAAATGGTCTGATGGAACTCCGGTCACTGCTTATGATTTCGAATATGGATGGAAACGTCTGGCAAATCCGGAGACCGGGGGTGAATATTCCTATATGTTAACGGTGGCAGGAGTAAAGAATGCTTCGGATGTAACCTATAATGGTGGAGATATTAATAGCCTTGGGGTTAAAGCAGTTGATGATAAAACTTTTGTTGTTGAATTAGACAGGGTGGTTCCATATTTGGAGTCCTTACTGACAGGTACTTATTTTGCGCCTATCAATAAGGAATTTGCAGAAGCACAGGGAGATCAATATGGACTCACAAAAGATAATGTGTTGTCAAACGGTCCTTTTGTTGTTACTGATTGGGAAGTTGGTGGAGAATTCGTAGTTCTTTCAAAAAATCCATATTATTGGGACACTGCTAATATAAAATTGGATACGCTTAATTTCAAGACGATAAAAGATGCACAATCGGGGGTTATTGCCTATGAATCGGATGAACTGGATTATGTAGGGATTACCGGTGATTTAGTTTCACAATATAAAGACAGTCCGGAATATCAATCTTCCGTTGCTAGAATGCTATACTATTTTCAGCCTAATTTAAAAGTCGCAGGTTTTGAGAATAAGAATTTAAGACTAGCCTTTGCTTTAGCTTTTGATAAAAATTCAATTACAGATAATATCTTAAAAAATGGTTCTCTTCCCGCAAACTTTTTGATTCCGAATTCACTTGCTTCAGGGGTAGAGGGAAAGACATTCCGAGATGCAGCTAATAAGACCTATCAAGAATCGAATAAAGAATTAGCACTTGAATATTTTAATAAAGCAAAAAAGGAACTGAATCAAGATACCTTTTCTTTTGAACTATTATACGATGATGATGATACAACGAGCCAGATTGCACAATTTTATCAGTCTGAAATCCAAAGCACCTTACCGGGTGTTACCATTACTTTAAAGCCTCAGCCTAAGAAAAATCGCATCGAATTAGAAGGCAGTGGAGATTTTGAGCTTGCAATATCCAGATGGGGAGCTGATTATAATGATCCTTCAACCTATTTTGACTTATTTACAACGGATGGAAGCTATAATTTTGGAAAATGGTCCAATGCAGAATATGACAAACTAGTTAAGTCGGCTTCCAATGAACTGATATCATCTCCTCAGGAAAGATTAGATGCCTATATAAAATCAGAGCAAATTATCCTAGACGATGCCGTGATTTTCCCCATTTATCAAATGGGAAGTGCATATTTATTGAGAACAAATATTTCTGTTGAAAAAAGTGTAGATGGAAATACTCTTTGGAGAACCGCTGATATTATTGAATAATTCACAAATTAAACTGCCATGATCGTCTTTCGGGAAGTTGTTCTTTCCAAAAGATAGATTACTGGCTTTTCTTATTGAGGATATTCTTCTTGTGTTGAATGTGAGGTAAATATGGGATATATAGACATGCATTGTGATACATTAATGCTTTTTATTAAAGATTCAGAATCAAATAGTCTATTCAATAATTATAAGCAGGTTGATTTCACTAAATTAAAAGCCGGGCAAGCACTGGCTCAATTTTTTGCTATCTTTATGGTAAACGAACAATTTTTTCGATACCTGCAGATGGAACCTCTATCCGATGAGGAATATATCAAAAAATTATATACAGGTTTTACCACGGAGATTGAGAAACATAAGGATATAATTAACTTTGCAAAATCATATAAGGATTATGAGAAGAATAAGAAGGCAGGAATTCTGTCAGCTTTCTTAACGATTGAAGATGGAAGATCAATACAAGGAGATTTTAATAATTTGCAGAAACTCTATGACATTGGAGTTAGATTGATTTCACTAACCTGGAATTTCGAGAATTGTTTTGGTTTCCCTAATTCTAAGGACGAACTGATCATGAGACAGGGATTGAAACCTTTTGGAATTGAGGCGGTTCAGAGGATGAATGAATTAGGTATTATAGTGGATGTATCACATTTATCAGACGGAGGTTTTTGGGATGTGGTAAAATATAGTAAGAAACCTTTCGTGGCTTCTCATTCCAATTCCCGAACTATAAGTACGCATACCAGAAATCTGACGGATGAAATGATTCGTGCACTTGGGCAGAGTGGAAGTGTAGCAGGAATTAACTTTGGACCGGAATTTCTAAATGAAGATCCTAAAAATCAGGAAAGTACCATTGAAGCAATGATATCTCATATAAAACAATTTATTCAAATTGGAGGTATCGATTGTGTGGGATTAGGATCTGATTTTGATGGTGTCTTTGGTACTTTTGAAGTGAAGGATGCCTCTTATATGCCACTTATTACAGAGTGTTTGGAAAAGAATAAATTTCTCCCGTCCGAAATTAATAAAATCACCTATGATAATGTAGAAAGAATATTACGCTCAAATCTATAAGAAATAGATCTGATGGGACTATAAAAGGCTGACTGTATGAATGTTATAATTGTACAAGGAACGAAATCAGACATTGAAGAAATTGTTCTGCTATATGATAATATATGCGAGTATCTTCAAAATAACGTAAATTATGCAGGCTGGAGAAAAGGTGTCTATCCCATTCGTGATACAGGGGCTGAAGGAATAACGATGGGTACTCTATATGTAGCTAATGTTTCTGAAAAAATTGTGGGATCTATCATTCTTAATCATAATTATCAACCCCCATATGACAAAGTAAAATGAGAAATCGAGGTTGATGATTCTAAGGTTATTGTAAGACATAACTTTGCGGTTGACCCGTCATATCTGAAAACAGGTATCGGCACAGTCTTAATGAAATTTGCAATTCAATTTAGTAAGGATAATAATATAAAATCAATAAGGCTCGATGTAAATGAAAAGAATATTCCTGCAATTAAATTATATGAAAAAAGCGGATTTCAATATGTGGATACGGTAGATCTTGGACTGGGAAATTGTGGAATAAAACCGTATCACAGAAGTTAAAAGGTTTGACAAACGCAGTACTGCTTATCAAAAAAGGAAACTTGCTCAGACAAAGGCAACCACTGTAGCTCTTGACCTAATAAAAGCTGCCAAACAGGCTAAAATTCAGGCTTCTCACGTTTTATTTGATACCTGGTTCTGTTCTCCATCATCACTTATTGCAATAAAAAAGCTTGGATACGATGTTATCGTAATGGCAGAGAAAACATAAAAATGCATTATCTTTGTAACGGAAAAATGCAGCCTCTTACAGAAATTTATAAGCGGAATAAAGAGTGTCGTGGTCGATCCCGATATTTATTATCAGTAGAAGTTACTGTTTCAAAAGATGGTGAAACCATACCTGCAAGAGTAGTATACGTTAGAAATAGAAACAATTGCAAAGAATACCTCTGTATTATTTCAACAGATATAACCATAAGTGAAGATGAAATAGTACGAATCTACGGGAAACGCTGGAATATTGAAGTGTTTATTAAAATATGCAAATCTTACTTAAAGCTAAGTAAAGAATGCAATTCGATTTCCTATGATGCAATGACTGCACATGTTGCCATTGTATTTACAAGATATATGATGCTTGTGGAAGAAAACCGCCAAGAGACAAATACTAGAAGTCTTGGTGAGATTTTCTTTTACTTATCAGATGAACTGGCTGATATTACTTGGATTCAGGCACTTCATCTTCTGATGCAAACCTTCGTAAATACATTAGCAGATAAATTTTTATTAACGGATGATGAATTAAACCAATTAATGGATATATTTATGGCAGCACTACCAAAGAACCTAGTTGAGTGTTTAGGTAAAGGCGCATAAAATCTTGTAATAAATAACTGCCAAATATTGAATTTTCAAGGTGTACTAGGAAAAAACTATGTACGAAGTTTTAGTTAACAAATACTTTGAACGAGAGTTCGTCAGGGTAAACATAATTAGTAAATGAAAAGAATGCGCCTAGTCTGAAGAACATCAATCAGCTCAATCAAAAGCGATAACTAGATATTAAATATATAACGACAATTAGATTTCAAAATATTTACTTGTAAATAAAATTTTCTATAATATGTTGACATAGTAGAAAATATAGTATATTATTGTGGAAACCATATATAACATATATGAGATACATGATAATATATTTTTATAATTTAATAACATATTATACATATTGACATAGTATGAATGATATGATATTATAACAAACAATTATCATATTTATCCACTCAAAAATCATTCATTTAAAGTTGACCAGAAAACTGGAGGCTTTAGAAAACAGATGAGTTCTGTTTTCTAATGTCTCTTTTTTGGTTTTATGATCAAAAGTGAAGTACCAGGAAACAAAGATCTTTTCGTTATTTATTAAAATTAGTATAAGTTCAATAAGAAAGAAGGAAATGACTATGGCAAAAAAAACTACTCAAATCGCAATTTATGGAAAGGGAGGTATTGGTAAATCCACTACAACATCAAATATTTCAGCAGCTTTATCTGAGATGGGATATAAGGTAATGCAGTTCGGATGTGATCCTAAAAGTGATTCGACCAATACACTCAGGGATGGAAAATATATACCGACTGTTCTGGATACACTGAGAGAGAAGAATTCAGTAAAAGCCAGTGAAGTTATTTTTGAAGGCTTCAATGGAATCTACTGCGTAGAGGCAGGAGGTCCGGCACCCGGTGTTGGTTGTGCCGGAAGAGGTATCATTACAGCAGTAGAGCTTTTTAAACAGCAGAAGATATTTGAAGAGTTGGATCTTGATTATGTTATCTATGATGTACTTGGTGATGTCGTATGCGGCGGGTTTGCAGTTCCGATCCGAGAAGGAATTGCAGAGCATGTATTCACCGTATCTTCGGCAGATTTTATGTCGATCTATGCCTCCAATAACTTATTTAAAGGAATACATAAGTACTCAAAATCCGGTGGAGCTTTGCTCGGTGGTGTAATTGCCAATTCAATCAATGCACCCTATGCGAAGGAAATAATCGATGACTTCGTTGCAAAAACAAATACTCAGGTAGTAGAATACGTACCTCGATCGGTCACGGTTACACAATGTGAGTTGCAGGGAAAAACAACAATCGAAGCGGCACCGAAATCGGCACAGGCAGATGTATACCGTTCGTTAGGTAAGAAAATTGCGAATCATACAGAATCTAAGGTACCGTCACCGCTTGAAATCTCAGAGCTCAGACAGTGGGCATCAAAATGGGGAGATTATCTGTTGTCAGTGGAAACCAATACGGTCAGGACAGAAAATGCAGCGAATATCTAGAAGTCAATTTAAGAGGAGGGAATATAATGGCAATTAATTTAAAGGTCTCCAGTGTTGGAACCAGAGAAAATAGACTTGGTTCCATTACCGGATATAACGGCGATCTTTACGATCTTGTACAACAGTCACGCTGTGGATCCCTACAGAACAGAGAACGATGCTTCAGCCAGTCCAGCACCTGTCTATCCGGCTGTGCGCTGGGTCAGTTATCAGGTATCCGTAATGTTGCGGTAATCAATCATGCACCGGCAGGCTGTACAGCAGGAGCACCCGGTAGCATTGTATTAAATCAACAGTTGGCTGCAAAGATTGGGGTTACCAATAATACAGTGTTCCTTGGTACTGATATGAATGAGAAGGATACAGTATTCGGAGCAACGGAAACGCTAAGAGAGATAATTTTACAAACCTACAAGAACTATAAACCTGAGGCGATTTTCGTTGCCTCCTCCTGTGTCACCGGAATTATCGGAGAAGATATTGACAGCCTGGTGGAGGAGCTGAAGGAAGAGATACCGGTTCCGATTGTATCGATACATTGTGAAGGCTTCAAATCAAGAATCTGGGCATCCGGCTTTGATATTGCGGATCATGCGGTTTTACAGACCATTGTTAAGCCCCCGAAGGAAAAAAGAAATCAGATCAATTTTAAGAACTTCTTTGAAAGTGAGAGAAATCAAATAACTGAAATTTTTCGCGAATTTGATGTTAATGTGCAGTTCTTGTACCAGAATTCTACTGTTGAAGAACTGGAACATATTTCAGAATCTCTTGCGACCGTTTGTATCTGCGGCACGCTGGGCACGTACCTAGGAAATGCACTGGAGCAATTATATGGAGTTCCCTATATCCGCACGATTAATCCACTTGGTATCGCAGGCTATGAAGCTTGGCTGAGAGAAATTGGTAAAGTAATTCATAAATCCGATAAGATTGAGGCTTATATCCAGAGAGAAAGAGCAATCTATCTTCCTCAGATTGAGGAATTAAAGAAAGATTTAAAAGGCCTGAGAGCAGTCATTGGTATGGGTCCCGGTTACACCTATGAGGTTTCCCGCGTATTGCAGGAATTAGGTATGGAGGTAGTTTGGGCTGCTGCGTGGCATTATGACGGTAAATATGATAATGATGCAGTACCTCCTGCGCTCGATTATCTGGAGAAAACATCTCCGACCAACATTAAGCTCAGTGTTGCGGATCAACAAAATTTTGAAGTGCTGAATATTATAAATGAGTATAAACCGGATATTTATTTCTCAAGACATCCGGGGACCACAGTTTGGGCAATTAAGCAAGGAGTCGCCGCTCTCTATGTAGCTGATGAATACTTTATCTTTGGATATAAGGGAACTTTGAATTTTGCAAAAGCAGTACTGGATACGGTAAGAAACAGAAGCTTTGAGAAAAATCTGGCATCCAGAGTTAAGCTTCCGTATACCGATTGGTGGTATCAGCAAAATAACAGTTTGCTATTAAAAGGAGAAAACCTCCTGGAAGAAAATGGAGATAACCTCCTAAAAAGCGTAGGAGAAAACCTCCTAGAAAGAAAGGAGGTTGTATAGTACATATGGCGAAAATATTAGATCAACCAAGATATAAATGTGCACTGGCTGCAATGCAGACCGTGCAGGCAATTACCAGAGCGTTACCGATTCTCCACTGTGGACCGGGCTGTGCGGAGAAGCTTAGCGGAAGCGTAGGTAGCTCTGGGCTATATTCACCTCATATTTTCCCCTGTACCAGTATCAGTGAAAAGGAAGTTATCTTTGGCGGTGATGATAAATTAACCGAGACAATTGAGAACTCGTTAAAGATTATTGATGCAGATCTTTATGTTGTATTAACCGGCTGTACCTCTGAAATTGTCGGTGATAATGTTGAGGATGTGGTCCGCAAATTCAAGGATAATGAAAAGCCGGTTATTTATGCTTCAACAGCAGGCTTCAAAGGCAATAATTACGTCGGGCATGACTGGATTTTAAAAGCAATTTTTGATCAGTATCTTAAGAATAAGAAAGAGGTACAAAAGGGCTTAGTGAATATTTGGGCAGGCATTCCGATGCATGATCCCTTCTGGTTAGGCAATCTGCGTGAACTGGAAACATTAATTGCCGAGATTGGCTTAACTCCAAATACCATTTATGGTTTCGGACGAGGAATTAAGAACATTGATAAAATTCCGGAAGCAGAATTCAATTTACTAGTTTCACCCTGGGTGGGTCTGGAAAGCGTAAAGTTCTTAGAGGAAAAATTCGGCACACCATATCTGCACTATCCGGTACTTCCGGTCGGAGCTTTCGAGACCACCAAATTCTTAAGGGCTGTCGGTGAATACGCAGGTGCTTCTAAGGAGAAGGTTGAGGAGGTCATCCAACGTAAGGAAGAGGAATATTACTACTACATAGAACGTTATGCGGATGTTTTCCTTGAAACGCGCGTTATGTCAAAGCGTTTTGTAGTGGTCTCAGATGCAAGCTACAGTCTGGCTATTACTAAATTTTTGGTTAATGATATCGGACTATTTCCATCTAAACAATATATCGTTGATGATACTCCGGAAGAATACAGAGAGCAGATAAGTGAATGGTTTAAGGAGCTTAATTATGGAATTCAGGCTGAGGTCGGATTTTCCAGTGACGGGCATCAGATCCACCAGGAGATCGAGGCTGCCGACTTTAATGGATATCCATTAATTTTAGGAAGTAACTGGGAGAAAAACCTGGCAAAAAGAACAGATGCCCATTATGTAAATATATCTTACCCCGTTGTGGAGCGCCTGATTATCAACAGCTTTATCGCAGGCTACAAGGGTGGTTTAAAACTCATAGAGGACATTTATTCGGTAGCGCTGACAAGATTCAACTAAATCTACATTATATATATGTAGATTTGAGTGTCATAAGTCGAATATTATCTTAAAGCATGGATATCGTTGTATCTATATTCATGCGGGCAGACCGGCTGACGACGGCTGTCCATATTCGTTTTGAGACTATGCTTTGAGGCTCAAATAAGAATATGCCTAGGAAGGAAAGGCAACCAAATGAATATAGATACAACGGTATTCATTACATATCTAAAAGCGACTTATGACACTCGAACTAATTATGAAAATTATGATGTTACAAAGCATTATGGAGGTGTACATGAACAACTACGAAACGTTAAAAAACTCGCACCCCTGCTTTGCCGGACAAAAAAATAACAAAGGAAGAATCCATCTACCGGTGAGTCCGGGCTGTAATATCGAGTGTAAATTCTGTGACAGAAAAATTAATGATTATGAGAATAGACCCGGGGTCACCGCTGCTATTATTAAACCAGAGGAGGCGCTTGAGGTGGTGGAAAAATCCTTGGCACTGTGTCCGGAGATAACAGTGGTTGGCATCGCAGGTCCGGGAGATACTTTGGCTACTGATTATGCACTTGATACCTTCCGGCTGATCAAGGAGCATAATCCGAATCTAATCAAGTGTATGAGTACCAATGGATTACTGTTAAATGAAAGAGCTGAGGAATTGATTGAGGTAGGAGTTGACTCGCTTACGGTTACCGTTAATGCAGTGGATCCTGTAATAGAAGCTAGATTATGCTCGGGAATCATATATCATGGAAGACGATATGAAGGGGAAGAGGCCGCAGCTATCCTAATTCAAAATCAGCTGGCGGGGATAATGAAAATAGCTGCCGCAGGAATCACCATTAAGGTAAATACCGTATTGGTTCCGGGAATTAATGACCATCATATCGAAGAAATTGCGAGAACAGTCAGTGAGGCAGGTGCTTCCATTTATAATTTGATACCTTTGATTCCACAACATGAATTATCAGAGGCAGAAGCTCCGAACTGTACCCAGATTGATGAAGCTAGGACGAGAGCATCAAAATACATTGATGTGTTTCGACATTGTCAGAGATGTAGGGCAGATGCCATCGGAATTCCGGGGGAGAAGGATTTCGGTGATCAGATTTATCTGAACCGGATAGCACATAAGGATACATTTTCCCATGGATAGATGGAACAATGAAATTCTCCACGTGCAAAATTTATTCCTGAGTGAGCCTTGGCACATGATTTGTTAAAGTAGAAATTATGTGCAGAATGTAAGAAATTTCATATACACAGAAAGTATGCGTAGGAATGAGGAAAACTATGTCTTATAAAATAGCAGTTGCCAGTACGGATGGCAAGGTTGTAAACGAGCATTTTGGTAGAGCAGATAAATTCCTTATAGTTGAAGTAAATGACAAGGATGAGTTCAGTTATCAGGAAACAAGAGAAACGGACATTGCTTGCAAGGGCGGGACTCATGATGAGGATGGTCTGGCAAGAACAGTGGATTTATTATCCGACTGCAAATATGTATTAGTGAAGCAGATTGGACCTGGCGCGGAATATGCCCTGAGTAAAAAAGGGGTCACAGCCTTTGCGATTGCACACTATATTGATGAAGCAGTCAAAAAACTGATCCACTATAATTCAGAGGTTAAACTTCAGAAATAGATAAAGATAAGAGACCGCAGGAGCGGCAGAATGGAGAAATATTATGAATAAAAGAAAATCAGGCAGTTTATTGGCAGTGATTACAGTTTTGATTTTAACATTAGGAGCGTGCTCAAATAAGGATGATTCCATAGATACATCAGACAGCGTTGCGACTCAAGCTCCGTCAGAAGCAATAACAGACAGTGCAGTAGATGGCAGTGACATTGATTTTAGTAATGTAACCTTGCGGTTTGCTGAGACCGGTTGGGATCTGCAGAAGGAATTATTGAAAGCAGCAGGTCTGGATGATACACCTTATGAGGTGGAATATACGGTATTCCAAGGCGGTAATTTGTGTCTGGAGGCCATGGCGGCAAAGCAGGTTGATCTTACAGGCAGCAGCGAGATTCCTCCGATTTATGCTTCCTTAGCAGAAAATGGAGGAAACTTTAAAATTGTTGCCGTCAACAACAGCAATACATTACTTCAAGAATTGGTAATACCTCCGAATTCAGATATTAAGAGCGTTGCAGATTTAAAGGGTAAGAAAGTCGGATTTATCAAGTCGACAACGGCACAGTATTTCCTCTATGTAATGCTTAAGAACGCAGGTTTATCCTGGTCGGATATTGATTCGGTTGAGATTACAACTGCCGACGGTGTAACAGCACTCCTTGGAGGAGAGTTGGATGCTTTTGCAAGCTACGGTAATTCAATTAATGCAGCAAAGAATGGTGGTGCTACAACGCTTGAATCAGCAGCGGATATCCTGTCAGGTAACTTCCCTTTTGAAGCTTCGGTGGATGCACTTGCGGATAAAGGAAAGAGTGCCGCAATCGTAGATTATCTTGCGAGATTACAGTTGGCGTATGAATGGCAAAAACAAAATGTTGAAAAGTGGGCAGAGATTTCCGCGGACCCTACCGGACAGACCTATGAAGATGCACTTGATGTATTGCAAAAGGGTTATGAGCAGAGAGATTCACAGGTCATAACACTTTCTGATGAGATAACGAAATCGGAGCAAAATGTTGCGGATGCCTTTTTTGAAGTGGGATTACTTGAACAAAAGGTTGATGTAAGTACCTTGTATGATAACTCTCTGACAGATGGCTATAATCAGGCTTTGGCAGCTTTAAGGAAATAATACAACAATCATATTATAGGTATGGTGTCATAAGTCCTTAGGCATATCAATTCCCCGGATTTATGACACTAAAAATATAATTAGCAACATCAATATCTGCTCTCAGAAAGATTATGGAAAGAGGGAATCTAATGTTACGTAGGAATAAGGAAGAAAGAAAGGGATATGAAGTATTGTTGCAATGGCTCTTGCCTTTTCTTTTAATCATTGCATGGCAGATTGCAACCAGTACGGGAACTTCGACAATTATCCCATCCCCGGTCAAGGTATTTGACCGCGCGGTATCAATGATAAAAAACGGTCAGCTTTTGGAATATACAGCAGTCAGTGCAAAGAGAGCGTTGATCGGTTTTCTCATAGGTGCAGGAGTAGGATTTTTACTGGGACTGATGAATGGAATGTGGAGGCTTATGGATATTACGCTCAATACTACAATCCAAATGCTCCGTAATATTCCGGTATTGGCGCTTATTTCACTTATGATTGTCTGGTTTGGAATCGGCGAAAAGGTAAAAATTATTATGGTAGCCTTCGGTGTATTCTTTCCGCTTTATATTAATACCTACCATGGGATTAAAGCACTGGATAAGGGTCTGGTGGAGATGGGTAAGGTTTATGGCCTTAAGGGCTTCCGATTATTCACTAACATCATACTACCGGGGGCTATGTCCTCTGTATTAGTCGGAATTCGTTTATCGCTTGGAGCAATGTGGTTGATACTGATTGCCGCAGAGACGATAGCGGCAGATGCGGGGATTGGCTATATGGCGATGACAGCCAGAGAATTAATGCAGATGGATAAGGTGGTTCTAAGTATTATCATTTATGCTTTGTTGGGCAAAGTGTCCGATTCCATAGCGTCAGCACTTGAGAAGAGACTGCTGAAATGGCGGACTGTATAACATGAGCAAAAAGCATGTGCAGGAATGGGGGTAATGTGAATTATTGAAAGGCATAATTCACACCTGGAAGTTTGTGCTTGCGTAATCCTCGGCGCAAACTTATATGCGCAAAAGGCATGCGCAGGAATAGGGGTAAATATGAATGGATATGGAATAGAGATTAAAAATCTTAAAAAGAGCTTTGGAGACCTAGACGTAATCGATCATGTTGATCTTACGATTGAGCCGGGAGAATTTGTTGCAATCGTAGGTCACAGCGGCTGTGGGAAAAGTACCTTACTGCGTATGATAGCCGGACTTGACTTTCCTACGGAGGGAAGCATAAAGCTCAACAATAAAGAGGTCACCGGAGTTGACAGCCAAGTTAGGTTCTTGTTCCAGGAGGCAAGACTGCTTCCCTGGAAATCCGTGTTATCCAATGTAATCATAGGAACAACGGACAAAAATGAAGTAACAGCGTTGCAGTCACTTGAGAGAGTAGGATTAATCAGTAAGAAAAATGAGTGGCCGGGCGTATTATCCGGAGGTCAAAAGCAGCGTGTTTCACTGGCGCGAGCACTCGTTGGTAAGCCAAATGTACTCCTGTTAGATGAACCGCTGGGAGCTCTTGATGCATTAACCAGGCTGGATATGCAGGAGCTGATTGAGAAGCTTTGGATAGAGCAGGGCTTTACCGGAATATTAGTGACACATGATGTAGGGGAAGCAGTCAGACTGGCGAACAGAGTGATTTTGATGGATGACAAAGAAATCACACTGGATCTTAAAATAACTTTACCTAGACCGCGTCTGAAGGATAATGATACGAATTATTTTGAAAAATTCATTTTAAATAAAGTAATGAAGGTTGAGGAAGAAAAATATAAGTCCAGAAAATTAGAGTATTCCATATAGTCAGTTGGAAAGGAGGAGATGTTATGCTTACAGTAAAAACCCCGATTGAATATATCAATCAGCCGGATATTATAGAGCAGGCAGGTAAATATATCAAAAAATATGGAAGTAAGGCTTTGATTATCGGAAGCAGGACGCCGCTTAAGGTTGTGGGTGAGAGATTTTTTAAGAGCCTAATGGAATATGAGATTGATTATAGCATTGAAGAATTCACGGGCTTTCCGACCCTTAAGACGATTGAACGTTATGTCGGTCTTGCAGGTGAGCGGGGAGTGAATCTTATTATAGGGATCGGAGGGGGTAAAGTCAATGATACGGCGAAAGTGGTCGGATCAAAGACGAAGCTTCCGGTTATCGCAGTACCTACGATTGCAGCAACCTGTGCCGCCTGGGCCGCCTGTTCGATTTTATATAAGGAAGACGGTGATTTTGATACAGTATTCCTAAATGATCTGACACCCAGATTAATTCTTGCTGATACCAGAATTATAGCGACGGCGCCGTCCAGGTTTATCAATGCGGGCATTGTCGATACACTTGCGAAATGGATTGAAACAGAACCTAATCTTGCTATTGCCGAAGATGATATTACGTTGAGACTTTCGGTTGCAGGTGCAAAGCTGGCCTACGATATATTGGTTAAGAGTGGTCCAAAGGCAGTGGAAGACGGCCGGAACAATATTATTACGAAAGCAACACTGGATACGATTGATGCAATTATCTACTTGGCAGGCTTTGTAGGAAGCTTTACAAGTGATAAATTCTATGGTGGATTTGCCCATCCATTTTACAATGCCTCCACCAGACTGCCCGGTACCAGACATCGCCTGCACGGGGAGAAGGTTGCATTTGGCCTGCTGGTTCAACTTGTCTTGGAAAACAAACCGGAAACATATGTAACGGATACGATCAAATTGTTCGACCACTTTCAACTGGCATTGACTCTGGAGGATATCGGAATTAAGGATCATACGGTGGAGGACTTACATATCATCGCGACCAGTATCTTAAAGGAATTCCCCGGGTTTATTCAATTGGGATACGGAAAGACTACAGATGAAATAGAGGCTGCGATCCTAAGGACGGATAAAATCGTTAAGCAATTTCTGAATGAGAAGTAGTAGTAATCAATGTTACAGTTCAGCCTTCAAAGAGATATATCCGGACTGGGAAAAAATGATTTCCAGATAGGAGTATTTGCATACGAACTACGTAATGCAACT
>DBTU01000019.1:0-252300 GCA_002307215.1 Lachnoclostridium sp. UBA1308 | reverse complement strand
CATACGAACTACGTAATGCAACTTAGCGAATGCGGCTCCTATATGGAAACATTTCTTTCTCAGTCTTGTCAATATCCTTGCTAGGCTGAACTGTAACTAATAAAAATCAACGTGGAGGTGTTAGAAGTGGGAATAGAATCCCCGGATCGTATCATACCAAGAAAAACACTGGATCAAATTAATAATTATATTGCAGCAAAAACGATTGAATCAGTGAAACGGGAACTTGGTATCGACAAAGTAATCAAACTTGCAGGAAATGAAAATACAAATGGCTATTCTCCCTATGTAAAGGAAGTAATAAGGAATTCTCTGGAGGATTTGTCTTATTATCCGGACATGAACTGTACTGTTTTAAGAGAAAAGCTAGCGGCGCTCCATCAAGTGGATCAGGAGGAACTATTATTCGGTAATGGCTCCTTTGAACTTATTTCAATCGTTGCACAAACCTTCCTGGAGGAAGGGGACGAAGCCATCATGGCGGAGCCTTCCTTCGGTTGGTATAAAAATGTAACCTGGCAGATGGGAGCCAAAGTAGTAAGTCTGCCGCTAAAGAATTATACGGTAGATTTGGATCTAATCAGTCAGAGCATTACGGAGAAAACAAAATTAATTTGGTTATGTAATCCGAATAACCCGACAGGAACGATTGTATCAGAACAGGACATCAGAAGGCTACTGGATAAATTACGCCCGGATATTTTGCTGGTTCTGGATGAGGCCTATGTTGATTTTGTAACAGAAGAGGGGTATCCCGATTCTGTCGGATTGCTTCATGATTATCCGAATGTAATTCTTCTTCGGACATTTTCGAAAATCTATGGACTGGCGTCCTTTCGTATCGGTTATGCAATAGCGGCTAAATATATTATATCCTGCCTGAATAAGGTACGCATACCAATCAATACCAATGCGTTGGCTCAGATCGCTGCTGCGGCAAGTCTTGAGGATCAGAAGTTTAGAGAGTTCATTCTGACGAATAACCGAAAGGGATTGGAGCTGTATTATGATACCCTATCTGAACTGGGCCTTGAATATGTAAGATCCAACTGTAACTTTATTTTGTTTGATACAGGCCTGGATAGTGAAATTGTTGCAGGGGAGTTCTACAAAAGAGGAATTCTTATCAGAGCAGGAAAGGAATTTGGGTTACCCACCTGGGTTCGGATATCAATCGGTACTTATGAGGAAAATGTACTGGTGCTGAGGTTATTCAAGGAAATACTGCAACAGTAATTGAGAGATTCGGCTATATAAATGCAAATGGAATTATGTAAATTCTGTTCGAAAGGGAAGGGAGGAAAATAAATGAGTAACACATATTCAGGAATTCGTGAAAGTCGTCCGCATACCTTTAATGACTGCGGAGGTAGCAGCAGAGAATTATCCTCCGAGTTTGGTAAGAGATGTCTGAAGGCTGCAGACCGTACCTTCAGTCAGGGACTGCAATGCCAACAAATCAACAGTATGTCGGCACTTATGTCTCTTGAGGAGGCTGTATTTATAGCACATTCTCCACAGGGATGCGTCGGTTGTACCTCCATGGCAACGGATATTTACCGGGTTGGTCAAGCACATCGAGGAGTGAAGCTGATAAAGAATCCAAGAATCATCGTAAGCAACCTAGATCAGAGGGACATTATTCTCGGAGGAGAGGGTAAGCTGAAAGAGGCGATAGAATATGCGAAGGAAAGATATCATCCGAAACTGATTTTTATCTTTACCTCCTGTGCCTCCGGAATTATCGGGGATGATATTGATGCAGTGGCAAGAGAAGTGCAGGAGGACAGCGAGGCATTGATTATACCGATACATTGTGATGGCTTTAAATCAAAAGTCTGTGCTTCCGGTTTTGATGCGGCATTTCTGTCAATATCCAAATACATACTAAAGGGTGAGAAGCTTCCAAAGCAAGAAGGATTAATCAATTTATTTGCTCCTGTTTCCATCAGCTATAAGGATCAGCTGGAGATGGAAAGAATGCTTGGACTTCTTGGACTTAGAGCAAATTACATCCCCTTCTTTAGTTCTTTAGAGAGTATCAAGACAATACCCGCGGCTGAGGCTTCTACTTCCATCTGTAAGGTGTTTGCAGACGAATTCATGAAGGAGCTTTGGGAGAATTATGAAATACCATTCTCCCATACAGTAATGCCTATCGGGGTTAGAAATACGGACAAATGGTTCCGTGGAGTGGCCGGATTATTCGGCAAAGAAGCGGAAGCTGATCTTTATATAGAGAAGGAGCATGCGCGGATACTGCCGGAGATTGAAAAGATTAAGCAACGTCTTCAAGGAAAACGTGTATTCATCTGCGGAGGCACAGGTCGATCCTTTGCGGCAGCAGCACTGATTGATGATTTTGGGATGGAGTTGGTAGGTCTTGAGACACCAACCTACGATGATGATGCTCAGACAGATATTGAATATCTGTATGCAATTCATAAGGATTTCATCATCGATATTGCAAATATGCAGCCTTTTGAACAGATTAATCTTGTTAATCGGCTGAAGCCGGATGTTTTTATAGGGGTTCCGGTGTGGTCAGCCAGACTCGGAATACCGACAACCCATGTATTAGATATGAAACGACCAACGATGGGTTATGACGGAATCTTGTATCTTGGTAATAAAATTGCGGATCAGATTGAAAATCCAGGCTTTAACAAAAAACTTGCCAAGCACGCCAGACTACCATATAAAAAGTCCTGGTATGAGGAGGATCCCTTCAAATTCATAAAACCGTTGGAATAACATAGAATATACCGCTGATGCGGTTGATTGGAGGTATATATGTCAGTTGTAACAGAAAGCCCACGCGGTAATTGTGTTCTTGGCGGAATTAATGCTGTCCTAGGTGCAATTGATAAGATTTGCCCGATCTATCACTCCGGACCGGGCTGCTGTATGCAGACCTCGGCCGGAGAAGCCGGCCTGTCGGGAGGAAGGTCACCGCACTTTTTATCCGGTGTATCACTGCCCTCCACAAATATGTTGGAAAGGGAGGTGGTATTCGGTGGTGTGGATAAGCTTCGATCCACGATAGAAGGAGCCGTAGAGATTATCGATGCAGATGCTTATTTTGTACTGACCGGATGCACAGCTGGAATTATCGGTGATGATATTAAGAGCGTGACTGCTGAATTCTTGGAACGAGGTATCAAGGTTTATCCGATTGAGACTCCGGGCTTTGCCGGAGACAGCTACCTGGGTTATGAAGCAGCCTTCAAAGCACTTTTGACCTATATCGTTGAGGATAATCTGCCTAAGCAAGAAAATCTGGTGAACCTATTTGGAATTATGCCCTATCATGATCCCTTCTGGGCCGGTAATCTCGAAGAGCTTACAAGAATTTTGAGAAAGCTCGGATTAAAAGTAAACACTTTCTTTACGGAGCATCAGGGAATTGAAGCGATTAGGACCTCATCGTCAGCAGCTTTAAATATTATTGTGAATCCCTGGTTACTGAAAGGTGCAGCCGAAGAATATGAAGAACGATTTAAAGTGCCGACGCTAAGAATACCGGGACTTCCCATCGGAGCTACGGACACCTCTACCTTTGTACGCCGAGTAGGCGAGGCATTGAAGCTTGATCAGGCACTGATAGATAGCGTGATTGCTGAGGAAGAAGAGTATGTATATAACTTTCTGGAGACAGCAATCGGAGCCTTAAGCTGGAAGAGGTTTGCGGTGGTGGCAGATGCAAATACGGCAGTAGGTGTGACCAGATTCCTTGCAAATGATTACAGCTTCACACCGATTATTACCATAGTAACCGATCCGGTCTTTCGTGACGGAGACAAGGAACGTATCTCAGATCAGATACTTAAGCTGGAATATGCCAATCCACCAAAGCTGATATTTGAAACAGATCAGTATAAGATAACCAAGGCTTTGGAGGAATACGAGGAAATCACCCTGTTAATTGGAAGTACAAACGAGCGGGAGATAGCCATGAAGATGGAAATTCAATGCAGTGTGATTGCATATCCGATTACAGATCGTTTAATCTTTAATCGGACCTATGCGGGTTACCGAGGAAGTCTTACCTTTGTAGAAGATCTGTTTGATAATTTATAATATGAAAACCGGAAGGGAACAGACTGACTGTACACCTTGCGGTTTTTTATTGTATCGCAGTAAAAATAAACCACCTGCTCTGCAGGTGTGTCCCCAGTTAGCTTTAAGAAAAAAACCTCCTATTTTAAAATAAATGTGGGTTTGCCAACCACCAGATAAGCCGGGGGTCATGATTCAAGGACGGAACTGGAGTTCATATTGAAATGCCAAGAAGGGATCACTATAAAACTTATTTAAGGCAGAGAAAAACAATAATTAAAGTATGTGGCATTAACAGTGATAATCTTTACTTTCTTAAAAAAGAAGATATCATGAGAAAACAGAAATAGTATATGTGAGCTCTTATTTACAATGATGGCTACTTCAACATTCTGTATAACAGGTTCATTCTCTCAACTGAATATGAAAAAAAAGATTTGAAAGAATCACAGAAAAAGTTTGGTTCATTAGAGATAGCCATTTGCCTGTAGCGACGACAACCACCCTTACAAAGAAAATAATATTCGCAATTTGCACAGTCGGAATAGTTATTGTTACTTTGCTCAATAAATCTATTTGAAACTGGATCGTTTAAGATGTTTTCAAAAGACTCTGTAAAGATATTACCAAGCTTATATTCATCTAAAACGTAAAAATCACAGGGATATATATCACCATTAGCTTCAATAATATATTGTATACTACAATGTCCTGTCATATCACAGGACTCGGGTTGATATCCTTTTAACATCATAAGGTAATTTTCAAACTGTCTGATAGAAACAATTTTGCCATTCATAATATCTTCATACCACAAGTCAAACAAATCACATAAGAAACTTTTATATGCCTCTTTAGATAATAAAATTGGACTATTAGCATCATCAAAAGGACGAAGACAAGGAATAAATTGAAGGAACTGAAAGTTCTTTTTTTTGTAAAATTTGTAAATTTTTTGAATAGAGGATGATACTTTATCGGTTACAACGGTTAGGATATTATAATCTACATAGTACTGATTGAATAAATCTACAGTCTTCATTATTTCTGTAAACGTATCATTGCCTAATGGGTTTTTGCGGTAAGTGTCATGGGTATGAATTGTGCCGTCGATAGATAACCCGACTAAAAAATGATTATCATGAAAAAATGATGCCCATTCTTTACTTAGTAGGTATCCGTTAGTTTGAATGGAATAGTGAATGGGA
The DNA here is from genome assembly GCA_002307215.1 of Lachnoclostridium sp. UBA1308. Classification (GTDB taxonomy): domain Bacteria; phylum Bacillota; class Clostridia; order Lachnospirales; family Lachnospiraceae; genus Mobilitalea. The sequence goes on along the minus strand of DBTU01000019.1, from coordinate 247,033 downwards.
AGATGATTTATATTATTATCATTAACCAAAGCAATTACATCTTTGTAGAAATCCAGTCCAGCTAAGGTTGGTTCACCACCTTGGAAAGCAATTGCAAACCAATCCGAGGCATAGGAAAAGGATTTTGAAAGAATTGTAATTAAAGTATCATGAGTCATAAGCCCGTACGAAGTCTGCAATCTGTTAGCAGCCACGTCTTTGTAAAAACAATATTTGCAATTTAAATTACACAAGCTGGAAGCAGGTTTTAACATAATGGTTAATGGTGGCATAGGACTCCTTTATTATTTGTTTTGAAATGATTTTGCGACTTCATAGAGCAAAATTTCTATAAAAATTAGATATATGGCCTGATCGTCATAAAAATTCTGTGAACCATTTTGTCCAATGTATGGGAGCACGATATTTATATCTGTATTTTTGCTTATAGATTTCAATTTTGGGGACATCGTTATAAGAACAGTGGTACAATGGCGTTCTTTTAGTTGCTGAAACATTTCCGGATATAAGGTGCTACCTTTACCAGCAATAGAAAAAAGAATGCATAAATCTCCTTGCTTCAGAATGTTGGAATAGTCTGACATTTGTATAATATCAGATATAGCACTAGAGGGAATTCCCATTCTCATTAACCGGTTGAAAAGCTGATTTGCAGCAAGATAGGTTCTGTTAACACCCCAAATCGTAATGTGGTGGGCATTGTGTATGAAAGCTGCCAGATTTTGAATATCAGTCTTATTAATAAAACTAGGAAGTTGAGAGATAAAATTAATATAAGTGTCAGTAATTTCTTTTATAGAATCAGTACTGGCATTCTCAACATTTGGTACATTGGATAATAAGTATTTAGACATGGAAAATTTGAATTCAGAATAACCTTCATAACCTATTTTTTGACAAAGTCGTATAATCGCAGCATTGGAACTTCCTGATGATTTTGCAATATCCGTGAGTGTGAAACGAACTACTTCGATTGGATTTTGTTTTATATAGTCTGCAGCAAGAGCTTCTGATTTGGTCATCTTTGGCCGATATTGGTCTAGTAATTCAATTGGGTTCATTGCAATACCTCCTATTTTGTTTCTTGAAATAATTATATCAGAATAATTATCCAAAGTATAGAACAAACAATGTCCAAAAAGTTAAATTTGTGCAAAATGTATATATTAAGCTGGAAATACACATAATAAATGGTAGTTATTTAGTGCAAATGCCGAAAATGGATAATTGTTCAGAAATACATTGAATAAATGTCCATAATAAAATATAATCAAATTATCAACAAATGATATTATAATGAAAACGGAGGGTAATTTTATGGAGAAGTTTCAAAAACTAATGGAAAGAACTTTGATTCCGGTGTCATCAAAACTGGCTGCAAACAAATATCTGAAGGCGGTCAGTGGTGGTTTTTCAGCGTTACTAGTGGTCGTTTTAGTTGGTGCAATCGCATCCTTACTGGCAGGACTTAATATTCCGGCTTATCAGACTTTTTTAACCAATACGGGTCTTAAGGTAATGATAGGTTGGATAACCACCTATACAACAAATATGATTGCGCTGTATGCAGTATTCGTAATTGGAAAAAGTCTTGCTGATCAACTTGAATGTAAAGGACAGTCGACGATAGTAGGTATTACAACTTTATTTATATTTTTATTAACTATCCCTACTGGAGTTACAGGAGTTACCAAAGCGGGAGAGAAAGTTGTGACTGCTGGTGCAATTAATACAATGTATTTTGGTGCACCTGGGTTGTTTACGGCTATCTTACTTGGACTCATTGTTCCGAGCATTTACAACGTATTCATTAAGAAAAATATTGTAATCAAGATGCCAGAGGGTGTACCGCCTCAGATTGCAAATGGTTTTTCTGGAATTTTACCGGGTGCTTTCTTAGCAGTACTTTTTGTTGCTATAAGATGGGGAGTATCACTGACTTCTTGGGGAACCTTAAATGACATGGTTTATGGTATCTTAAGAGCACCACTTAGTACACTTACTGAAAGTCCGCTTACTTTTGCTGCACTTTTAGTATTATGCAACCTGTTATGGTGGTTTGGTATTCATGGAGGTATGGTTGTTATGCCATTTCTCTCCATCCTTTATATGACACCAGCACTTGAGAATCTGGATGCACTTGCAAAAGGAGCAGCTATGCCTAATTTACTGACCAATACATGGTGGTTTATCTTTGCACAGGTTGGTGGTTCAGGAGGAATTATAGGTCTGGCGATACTAATGGCTTTCTTTGCCAAGAGTCAAAGATTCAAGACATTGGGTAAAATTGCTATTCTGCCATCCTTGTGTAGTATAAGTGAACCAATTGTCTTTGGAGCACCATTAATGCTTAATGTAATGTTTTTGATTCCAATGATTTTGGCGCCGCTTGTAGCCTTCCTTTTATCCTACATCATGACTATTATTGGTGTATTACCTTACCTCAATGGTATACAACTTTCAACAGGTACACCAATTGTTTTTGCAGGTATTCTTGCAGGAGGCTGGCGTGCGGGGTTATGGCAGCTTGTCCTAGTAGCAATGCAATTTGTTATCTATCTTCCTTTTTTTAAGATTTGCGATAAACAAGCACTAAAAGATGAGGTGGCAGAAAATTAAATGTATTAAATACAACTGCGCTTGAGAATTATAGGGAGAGAAGTAATATGAGTAAAAAAACAAATATTTTATGGTATGTGGCAGATCAAATGCGCTGTGATTCTATGGCGCATATGGGAAATACGGCTTCCATTACGCCGAATCTGGACGCATTGATAGAAGAGGGAGTTTCATTTCGTAATGCATATTGCCAAAACCCTGTCTGCGTTCCATCCAGATGCAGCTTTCTGACAGGACTATATCCTCACACCACAGGACATAGAACGATGCATTATTTGCAGAAAAAAGATGAACCCAATATTCTAAAGATAATGAAAGAGAATGGCTATGAGGTAGTCTGGATTGGACGCAATGACATTATTCCGGGTAAATGGAGTAAGTCGGATTACTGCGATATGTACTTCGATGGTTCCGATCAAACAGAAAAATGCCACGTAAAAAATGGAAGCATGAAGTTCGGAAGGCCTTCTAGATTACCGGAAATGCCGGAGGTTATGAAAGAAAAAAACCAGAAGTATTCTTTCTATATAGGTAAGCTTGCGAAAGAAGACCAGAAGAACTCTTTTGATTGGAACTGCGTTACAAGTGCGCTTGATTATATAGAAAGACGCAGTATGGAGCCGGATGCGAAACCTTTCTTTATCTACTGTACTCTCATATTTCCGCATCCACCATACGGTTGTGAAGAACCATGGTTTTCTAGTATTGACAGGAACGCACTTTTGCCAAGAAGACCAGATATTGAGACATTAATGGATAGAGCCAGTATTTTAACATCAATTCGTGAAAAACAGTGTATGAAGGATTGGACAGAAGCTCAATATAATGAAATGCGTGCGGTTTATCTTGCAATGACATCTCGCTTTGACTATCAGTTTGGATTACTGACGGACAAGTTAAAAGAAAAGAAGCTTTATGATGAAACCAGCATTTTTGTTTTTTCTGATCACGGTGATTACACAGGTGATTATGGAATTGCAGAAAAATGTCAAAATAGCTTTGAAGATCCGCTTAGTAATGTCCCACTCCTGATTAAGCCGGCAAAGCAGTTTACGGTTAAGCCGGGTATCTCGGACGTATTGGTTGAATTGTTGGATCTTCCTGCAACAGTAGCCGATATGGCAGGAATTGAACTGGGATATAAGCAGTTTGGCAAATCATTTGTAGGTGTAATTGCAGGAGAAACATCCCATAAGGATGCTGTGTTCTGTGAAGGTGGAAGAATTCATGGAGAATCTCAAGCAATGGAGCCGGAACATGGTTCGGAATCAATGTATTGGCCCAGAATATCAAGCCAGCATGAGGAAGGCCCTACACATACAAAAGCAACGATGATGCGTATGGGTAATATGAAATATACCATGCGTTTATATGAAATGGATGAATTATATAATCTGGAAACGGATACTATGGAAATGAATAACCTGATTAATGATATTGCATATCAGGAAACCATAATCCAAATGAGGCAGCGTATGCTACAGTACTTTGTGGAAACAGGTGATTATGTACCTACTCACATGGATAAAAGATAAGGAGATTAGGTATGTCTGAACTGAATGACGAGAAATATGAAGAAATTGTAATGGGACTTATAGTTTCTGGGGGTAACGCAAGAAGTTTGGCTATGGAGGCAATTCAAGCAGCAAAAGCTGGAGAGTTCGATAAAGCTGGTACCTTGATGACAGAATGTGAGGAAGCATTGACAGAAGCTCATAATATACAAACTGAATTAATTCAAAAAGAAATCAGGGGAGAACATGTGCAAATAATGCTTTTAATGGTTCATGCACAGGATCATCTAATGAATGCTATTGTAGTGAAGGATATGGCACTTGAAATAATAGACCTACATCAGAAGATAAAATAATATTTGGTATAGAAAGAGGATATAACATGAAAAATATAGTATTATTTTGCGCTGCAGGGATGTCTACCAGTCTTCTTGTTACAAAAATGGAGAAAGCAGCAGCAAATGAAGGCTTTGATTGTAAAATTGCTGCTTACAGTCTGAACGAGTTAAAAACATATGGACCTGATGCAGATATTATTCTGCTAGGACCTCAGGTACGTTACAACCTTGATAAAGTAAAAACTGAACTTCCGGAAAAGCCCGTTGTAGTTATTGACATGAGACAATATGGAATGATGGATGGCAAAGGTGTAATTGAAATGGTTCATAAAGTACTGGGAGAATAATTTTTCAAGGCAAGACGGTATATCCTAGAGATATTACCGTTTTGTCTTTGTGACATATAGAACCCTATAATAGGCATTTAAATTTTACAATGTCAGACGGGAGCGGAGATGCAATGATATACCTCTATTTCATTATCATGTTGGTAAGCTTTATGGCTTCGGTTATAGGGTCTATCTGCGGAATTGGTGGGGGAGTAATAATTAAGCCCGTGCTGGATTCATTGGGAATTATGAGTATCAACACAATTAGTTTTTTATCTGGCTTCACTGTATTATGTATGTCAACTTACTCAGTGATAATGGGAGGAAAGTCCGGAAAATCTAATGTAAAGGTTAAAATAAAGATTCCAGTCTCTTTAGGTGCTGTGGTGGGCGGAATTTTTGGAAAAATGATATTTAGTGCAATGATTTCACAGTTTACTAATGCAGATTTCATAGGAGCAATACAGGCGAGCTGTCTTTTTATATTGTCATTTGGAACGTTACTATATACCAGTAATAAGAAAAAAATACATACATATCATATTGAGAATATAACAGTGTGTACTGTATCTGGAGTGTTGCTGGGATTTTTTTCTTCTTTCCTTGGGATTGGTGGAGGACCATTTAATTTGGTACTGTTGTCATTTTTATTTTCCATGGAAATAAAAGAGGCAGCACAGACATCACTTTTCATTATTATGTTTTCCCAATTTGCAAGCTTGTGCATTACAATTATGAGTAAACAAGTGCCATCATTCAATATATCAATTATACTTGGAATGGCACTATTTGGTATTCTTGGTGCGGCGATGGGAAGGAAGATAAATCAGAAGCTTGACTCAGCCAGAGTAGATAAATTATTTGTTTTTTTATTAGTTATTATAATGGTAATTTGTATTTGCAACTTTTTCAAGTATTTATAGCAGATGTATTTTCATTATTTTTTGTGTATCTACTATAAAGAACTTATACTATAGAATATAGGAGGATTCATAATGAGTAATTTTTCAAAAGGTTTTTTGTGGGGCGGAGCAACAGCTGCAAATCAATTAGAAGGCGCATGGGATGCTGATGGAAAAGGTCCGAGTACGGCAGATGTTTTAACATCTGGTACGAAAGCTTCACCGCGGCAGATTACCATAGATTTACAAGAAGGAGCAAACTATCCAAGTCACGAAGCGATAGATTTTTATCATCATTATAAAGATGATATTGCAATGTTTGCAGAGATGGGTTTTAAGGTTTTTCGCTTATCAATTAATTGGACTCGTATTTACCCTACAGGGCTAGAAACAGCACCTAATGAAAAAGGGTTAGAATTCTATGATCATGTTTTTGATGAATTAAATAAATATGGAATAGAACCTTTGGTAACCATTTCTCATTACGAATGTCCGCTAGGTATGGTTAAGGAGTTTAATGGGTGGACTAATCGTAAAGCGATAGATTGCTTTCTAAGATATTGTGAAACGATTTTCAAAAGATATAAGGACAAGGTTACTTATTGGCTGACCTTTAATGAAATAAATGGGCTTGCGATGATGCCATCCTTCTTGGGAGGAGGTTTTTTCTCGCCTGATATGACTATGGATTTCAACAAAAAAAAGACACATGAATTAGATCAAATGAGATATACAGCACTCCACAATCAATTGGTTGCTAGCGCGAAGGCTGTGAAACTGGGTCATAGTATTAATCCTAATCTTAAAATTGGCAATATGATTTGCCATATCACAACCTATCCTTTTACCTGCAATCCAAATGATGTTATAAAAGCGCAGGAGCTTGACAGAATTGTAAACTGCCTGTGCGGTGATGTACAGTGCAGAGGCATGTACCCGAACTATGCCATAAATTTTTTTGAAAGAGAAGGTATCGAAATAAATATAACGGAAGAAGATAAAAAAGCATTAAAGGAAGGAACCGTCGATTACTATACGTTCTCCTATTATATGTCAGGATGTGCATCAGCGGATCCTAATACTGTACAAGTTGGCGGTAATATCATGCATGGAGTAAAAAATCCATATATTGAGGAAAGCGAGTGGGGATGGCAGATTGACCCTCAAGGACTGCGCTATACATTAAATAAGATTTATGACCGCTATCAGCTTCCAATGATGGTTGTGGAGAACGGTTTAGGTGCAGAAGATAAAGTGGAAGATGACGGTTCAATACACGATCAATATCGTATTAATTACTTAAAAAATCATATTCAGGAAATGAAGTTAGCGATTGATGACGGATGCAAAGTGTGGGGATATACTCCTTGGGGTTGCATTGATTTAGTCTCAGCTTCAACAGGAGAGATGAAAAAGCGATATGGTTTTATTTATGTGGATAAGGATAATGATGGAAAGGGAACGTTAAAAAGATTAAGGAAAGACAGTTTTTATTGGTATAAGAAAGTAATAGAATCAAATGGGGATAATTTAGAAATGGTATAAATACAAACAAAAGAGGAGATGTAGATTATGAAAAAAATTAATTATTTGATAAAAGATAAAATAGGAATCCATGCAAGACCGGCAGGGCTGTTAGTAAAAATGGCTCAAAAATATGAATCAAAAGTCACTATTGAAAGTAAGGGCAATAGTTCGGATGCTAAGAAATTAATGGCTGTTCTTTCCATGGGAATTAAATGTGGTGATGAAGTGATAATGACTATTGAAGGAAATGATGAAGAGCAGGTCTATAAGGAGCTAAACAAATTTTTTTCCGAACAGTTATAATTGCAGGAGGAAAGTAATATGGAGCAATACAGCGGAAAATCAATTTGTCAGGGAATAGCAATCGGTAGGATAAGAATTTATAGTAAAGAGGAAAGACTGGTAAAACGCAATAAGGTAGAAGATGTAAAAGGTGAAGTGGCAAGATACCGTTTGGCAACGCAGACGGCTATTAAGGAACTGAAAGACTTACGTGAATTGGCTGCAAAAGAGGTTGGAGAAGCAAATGCCGATATTTTTGAAGTACATGCAATGATGCTGGAAGATGGTGATTATATTGATTCTGTTGAAAATATAATCACCACACAAGAAACGAATGCAGAGTATGCTGTTGCAATAACCGGAGATAATTTTTATACAATGTTTTCTACTATGGAAGATGAATATTTCAAAGCACGCGCTATTGATGTGAAAGATATATCAGAACGAGTAATTGCAATATTATCTAATAAAACTACAGGTAGTGACATTGGTGATGAACCTATAATACTTGTAGCGGAAGATTTGACCCCGAGCGAAACAGTTCAGATGGACAAAGATAAACTGCTCGCTTTTTCTACTTTAAAAGGATCAAAAAATTCACATACAGCTATATTGGCAAGAACCATGAATATACCTGCTATTATAGGAATTCCCATGAATAAGGAATGGGATGGGCAGATGGCGATTGTTGATGGATTTACTGGAACTTTAACAATAAATCCCAATCAGGATATGCTAGATCACTTGAAGGTAAAGCAGCAAGAAGGCATCAAGAACAGGGAACTATTACAAGAAATGAAAGGTAAGGAAGACATTACTCTTGACGGTAGGAAAGTGAAATTATATGCCAACATAGGAGGGTTATCCGATTTGCCGATTGTACAAAAAAATGATGCAAAGGGAATTGGATTATTTCGTAGTGAATTTTTATATCTGGAAAATGACCATTTACCGACCGAGGAAGAACAACTCAAAGTATACAAATCAGTTTTAGAGATTATGGCAGGGAAAAAGGTTATAGTCAGAACCATGGACATTGGAGCAGATAAGCAGGTTGACTACCTGAATTTAGAAAAAGAAGATAATCCAGCTTTGGGGTATCGTGCAATTCGTATTTGCTTGGATCAAAAGGATATATTTAAAACGCAGCTCCGAGCATTGTTCCGTGCCAGTATTTATGGAAATTTATCCATAATGTATCCAATGATTATTTCCTTAGAAGAAGTACACAAAATCAAACAAGTGGTAAATGAAGTTAAAAAAGAACTTACTGAGCAGGGATTTCCTTTTGTTGAAGTAGAGCATGGAATTATGATAGAAACCCCAGCAGCAGTGATTATGAGTGCTGAATTAGCAGAAGAGGTGGACTTTTTTTCCATTGGGACAAATGATTTAACGCAATATACCCTTGCAATAGACAGACAGAACAGTAAACTGGAGCCGTTTTATAATCCTCATCATCCAGCTATCTTCCGAATGATTAAGATGGTAGTTGATAATGCCCATCAGAATAACTGTTGGGTTGGAATCTGTGGAGAATTGGGGGCAGATCTTTCGTTTACAGATACATTCCTCCAAATGGGTGTAGATGAATTGTCAGTTTCTCCAAATTCAATTTTACCTATACGTAAAAAGATAAGAGAATTTAGCATAAAAAATCTAGATTAGAGGTCTGAAAAATATGGGGGAAAATACAAGAATTAAAGATAATAATAGAGTGGCTTTTTGGAAAACATGGAATCAAAAAAATATAATGATAGAACAGCGTGAGAAAAAAAATGAAGAGCCATTGTATGAAATAAAGGAAGATCCAGATACACAAATAGTAGTTGTTGAATCTGTAAAAAAGGACTTGAGTTCAATTAGTACGACTGCTAATAGTATTGACTTAGCAACCGAAGAAATGGCAAAGTGCACAGTTGTCCAGGCGAATGAAATACAGGATGTTAATTCAAAAATCACAAAGATGGGAAATGTTGTAGATAATACATTTGGTAGTGTTGATGTATTGGCAAATGGTTATGATCGCATTATAAAATATGGCACACAAGGAAATATTATGTTGGCAGAACTGATAGATATTAGTAAAGAAACACAAAAATCGATAGATGCGGTTCGAAGACAAATAGAAGCAACCAATATTTCCACGGCTGAAATAAGTAAGGCAACGGCTTCTATCAAAGGTATAGCATACCAGACTAATTTGTTATCTTTAAATGCCAGTATAGAAGCAGCCAGATCTGGTGAAAGCGGAAGAGGATTTGCGGTTGTTGCAAATGAAATAAGAAAACTTGCAGATCAATCCCAGAATATTGCAGTGCAAATAACTAGAATTGTAAATATACTGATAGAAAACTCAAATTCAAGTGTAGAAATTATGACTAAGGTAACTGAAAGTATAAAAAGTCAAGATGATAAATTAAATAGTACCAATGAGGTCTTTGAGGGACTTGTTAGCGAGATGAGCGGAGTATCGGGCGCGATTGAAGACGTAACGCTGGCGATGGTGGAGCTTGAAGAGTTGAAAAACGAAGTAGTAGGAAGTGTATGCAATCTTACAACATTATCAGAAGAGAACGCTGCAAGTTCAGAGGAAATATCAGCTTCAATACAGGAAATGAATCAAAATATTACAAATTGTATAAAAATTATTTAGAGCTCCATCAATATGCAATTGGAGTCCACCTGTTGACAGGAATTTTTTATATCCATCAAGGATACTTAGCAACAATTTGTGGCTGTACACATGACTGATATAGCAAGTTTCTGTAGTTATTAGTTAAAACAACACTAATATTTTTGAAGGAATAAGTTGTTTAGGAAAGTTAATATAGAAATATAAAAAGCGTAGGAAGAGATTGAGTGATGATTGGATAATCGTCGCTCAATTTTCATTTATATCTGTAAAGATCATCAATGTTACTATTCACAGGTAGGTCAGGAAATAGGCACTATAATTTCGACAAATGATTTTCGAAAAGGAGTATTTGCATTCTGTTTTGACATTGGCTGTGAATAGTAACTAATCAATGGATAATAAAAAATAATTACCAAAACCTGTTGACAAATAGAAAATGTAGGTGTATCTTAAACATATAATACATATTAGTCATATAAGATTAGTATGAATAAGGGGGAAAATCAATTGGATAAGGATGATCACTTAACTCAAAAGAATGTTATACAGGAGCGGGATATCAATAAGATAATCGAATTCCTTGAGACAATCCAATATGGTTCTGTAACTGTTATCGTTCAGGATGGAAAGATTTTGCAAATTGAGAAGAATGAGAAGATCCGCATCAAATAAGGAATTGACAGATGATTAGCTAACCACATCATGGAGTTACATAACGAGAATTATGATATACCAAATAAAAAAATCAAAGGAGCGGAATGAAATGAGTGAACGCAAGTTAAAATTCGACACCTTACAGGTGCATGCGGGTCAGAAGGCTGACCCAACAACGGGATCAAGAGCAGTCCCGATTTATCAAACAACATCTTATGTATTCAATAATTCAGAGCACGCAGCAAACCTTTTTGGTCTGAAGGAAGCAGGAAACATCTATACCAGAATCATGAACCCTACCAATGATGTGTTTGAACAGAGAATAGCGGCTCTCGAGGGTGGCGTAGCAGCTCTTGCAGTAGCGTCAGGATCTGCAGCCATTACATACTCGATCCTCAATATTGCAGGAACTGGGGATGAAATCGTAGCAGCCAGCACGCTTTATGGAGGAACCTATAATCTTTTTAACCATACACTTCCCAAATACGGAATCAATACAACTTTTGTTAACCCCGATGATCCGGAGAATTTTAGAAATGCGATTAATGACAGAACAAAGGCGGTCTTCATTGAGACAATCGGGAATCCGGGAATTAATATAATTGATATTGAAGCGGTTGCAAAGATTGCGCATGAAAATAAGATTCCTCTTATCATTGATAATACCTTTGGAACGCCTTACCTGATCCGACCGATTGAGTTTGGAGCAGATATTGTCGTTCACTCAGCAACTAAATTCATCGGAGGACATGGAACCTCGATTGGTGGTGTCATTGTTGATTCCGGTAAATTCGACTGGATCTCCAGTGGAAAATTCCCGGGACTTACAGAGCCCGATCCTAGCTACCATGGCATTAATTATGCGAAGGATGTCGGTGCTGCCGCTTATGTTCTTAAGGTAAGAGTACAGCTGCTGCGTGATACCGGTGCAGCCATCAGTCCATTTAATTCCTTCCTGCTTATTCAGGGGCTTGAGACACTTTCTCTTCGTGTTGAAAAGCATGTTTCCAATACCGTAAAGATTGTTGATTTTTTAGTAAACCATCCATTAGTATCCTGGGTTAACTATCCCGGACTTAAGGATAATAAATATCACACTTTGGCTAAAAAATATCTTCCCAAGGGAGCAGGCTCCATCTTTACATTTGGAATAAAGGGTGATGTTGATACAGCAAAGCAGTTTATCGACAGTCTTGAGATATTCTCCTTATTAGCAAATGTTGCAGATGCAAAATCCTTAGTAATCCATCCGGCTTCTACGACTCACTCGCAATTGACGGAAGAACAATTACTGGATGCAGGAATAACTCCTGATCAGATCAGGCTTTCCATCGGTATTGAAGATGCAGATGACTTAATTTATGATCTTGATCAAGCACTTCAAAAAGTAACTAAATAAATGGCAAGCGATAACGAGTGCTACAAATTTACAATAGGATTCATGGCGATGAATTGTTAGGTAAATAACTTTCTTGTTTTGTTGGGGAATTGAAGGCGAATGTGTTCCGATTGGAAACCATCCGCCTTCATGATATTTCGGAATAATGGGATACAAACCGGTCATATTCTGGTATAATGGATACAGAATAAATTGCTGACAGAGCGGAGGATAGTGTGGAAAATCAAGATTTTCCACACGGCAAATTTGTGCTGTCGCCCAAATTCGCGGGTTTGCGGCAGAATGGAGGATTATTATGGTAAATAGAGCACGTATTTTAAAAGAATTCTGCAGTCTTGTTGCAATTGATGCATTATCCTATCAGGAGAGGGAAATGGCGGATCGCTTATTAAAAACACTGACAGAGCTTGGCTTTGAGGTTATAGAAGATAATGCAGGTACCTATTATTCCGGTAACTGCGGTAATTTGTACGGTTATTTACCCGGAGAATTGGAGGGTACTCCATACCTGTTTTCCGCACATATGGATACGGTTGCACCCGGTCAGAACAAAAGAGCTGTTGTCAAGGATGACGGGACAATAACGAGTGATGGAACTACTGTATTAGGAGCAGATGATCTGTCAGGGATTGTCTCAATTCTGGAGGCAATCAGAACAATGAAAGAATTGGGACTTCCCCACCGAAGCATAGAGATACTTTTCACGATTGCCGAGGAGGTATACATACGCGGTAGTGAGGTATTTGATTATACAAGAATTAAGGCAAAGGAAGCCTTTGTACTTGATTTAAGCGGCCCGGTAGGTACGGCAGCTTTATCAGCACCTACTTTAATATCCTTTACTGCTACAGTACAGGGGAAGGCATCGCATGCAGGCTTTGCCCCCGAGCTTGGAATTAATGCAATCGCGATAGCAGCTCAGGCTATTACCGAAATCAAACAGGGAAGGATAGATGAAAAAACGACTGTTAATATTGGTTTGATTGAGGGAGGCAGAGCAAGAAATATCGTCTCGGACAGTTGTATCTTAAAGGGTGAGGTACGCAGTCTTGATCATGAAAAAGCATTATCGGAGATTAAAGAAATTGAACGGATTTTATCCGAATCAGCCCATAAATATAACACAGAATGTGAATTTACAACAGAATTCGGTTGTCTTGCATACAAGGTTGAGCCGGACCATCCGGTGGTAAGTAGATTTACAAAAGCCTGCAAAGATTTGGGATATGAGATAAACTTAAGAGATACCTTTGGTGGCAGTGATAATAATAATTTCATGCGACATGGTATTACGGGTCTCGTAATTGCTTGCGGAATGAATGAGGTACATTCCTGTGGCGAATATACTCATATTGATGAACTGGAAAAATGCAGTAATATTGTAATTAAACTAATGACAGAGAGGGAAAGCCTTTTATGAAGAATCCCTTAAGCTACCAATCGACGGAATATGATTGTGGCCCAACCTCCATGCTAAACGCGATTAATTATCTGTTTCATAGAAGAGAGATATCCCCGGATGTGGTTAAAAACATTATGCTTTATTGCCTTGACAGCTATAATAAGAAGGGTGAAGCCTATAAAAGCGGTACCACAGGAATGGCTATGATGTTTCTGGCTAACTGGTTAAATCAGTTCGGTAAAGTGAAAAAATGGCCGATTCAATGTGAAATGATGAATGGTGAAAGCGTACAGATCAAACAGAACAGCAAGGTGGCGGAATGTCTCGGGCAGGGAGGTGTGGCAGTGGCGCGTGTAATGCTTGGCTGCTGGCATTATGTACTTCTGACTGAAGTGGATGATAGGTATGTATATCTGTTCGATCCGTATTACAGGGTTAAATCATTTCGGGTTGAGGGTATTGAAATCATTAAGGAGGCACCGGCTAAGTATAACCGTAAAATAAAGCATGAAATTCTTAACAGTGAGGGCTCCGGTTATTATGCGCTCGGTAAGCCGGAAGGCAGAGAGTGCATGATTCTTTACAATAAAAAGACAAGAACAACGATGGATAATATTGAATATTTCATTTAAATGCAAAAGGCACTGAAAAGTCCCTTTGGTAGTTAAATGAATAAAGTTGTATACTCGATTCGAATGTCAAAAGTCGCTTTTAGGATATGCCATTGATATCGTTGTATATATATTCATTTGGTTGCCTTTCCTTCCTAGGCATATTCTTATTCGAGCCTCAAAACATAGTGAAAATAGCGCAAAAGTAGGCGCCATTTTCACTTGAGTCTCAAAACGAATATGGACAGCCGTCGTCAGCCGGTCTGCCCGCATGATTATATATACAACGATATCCATGCTTTAATTTATTTTCGACTTTCGACATCCGTATCATACACCTTTATTCATGTCATGACAATGGAAGGGACTTTTTCAGTGCCCTCCACAAATAAGAAGCTTCCTACATTTCTCTCAACCTGTGTGAGAGGAATGTGTGAAGCTTCTTATTTTTTGTAGACTATAAATACCCTAACCGGTTTTTTTACGAATCGTCGGACTGCTAAATAAAAAACATGAAGCCTTGATCGGATTTGTGCTTTTCGGTTTCAGTCACCAGATCATATAATGTAATTTCTTGTAGTGTGGATTTTATGATGGAGTCAAGTGGCTTGTATATCGTATGCCTCATGGCTGCTTCTATTTCCGGAGCCTTGTCCGATATAGTTTCCTCCGTATATTCGAATAAAGAAGTTTCAACAGAAGATAATATATCATATACAGTAATTTGTTTTGCCGCCCTAGATAACTGATAGCCGCCTTGGGAACCCTTGATTGAGTTGACGATTCCACCGTGTTTTAATAAAGAAAATACCTGTTCAAGATATATTTTTGAAATACCAAGCCGTTCAGAGATACTGATTAAAGTAATATATTCGTTGTTTCCTTGGTTTTGAGCCATGCTTGTCGTTGAAGCCAGCGCATAACGACCTTTCGCTGATAATCTCATAAATAAAACACCTCATTTCATACCTTTTTTATATGTATTCATGATAAAGGATTCATGGGAAAATGTCAATAGCATATAAATTATATATGTAAAATATTTTTTAATATATGTTGAATATTTTTTAAGTTTACCTATTGACAATAGGAAGAATTCGTAATATGATTATATCAAACATATTAATCATATATGTAATGTATAAATACAATATATGAATGTAATTTGTAAATGTAATGTATAAATAAATGAATGGAGGAGACTATTATGTCAAAAATCTACAAGAGTCTAACAGAATTGGTTGGTAATACACCATTACTGGAATTATCTAATTATGAAAAGAAAAATGAATTGGGTGCAACCGTAATAGCGAAATTAGAATACTATAATCCTGCAGGAAGCGTTAAGGACAGAATAGCAAAGGCGATGCTTGATGATGCTGAGGCAAAAGGAATATTAAAGTCTGACACAGTGATCATAGAGCCTACCAGCGGAAATACAGGAATTGGTTTGGCATCCATCGCAGCGGCCAGAGGATATCGTTTGATTCTTACCATGCCGGAGACGATGAGTATTGAAAGAAGAAACTTACTTAAGGCTTACGGAGCAGAGTTAGTGCTTACGGAAGGTGCAAAGGGAATGAAGGGTGCAATTGCAAAGGCAAGTGAACTTTCCCAGGAAATTCCGAATTCCTTTATCCCCGGTCAGTTTGATAATCCGGCAAATCCGGCTGTCCACAAAGCAACAACAGGCCCTGAGATCTGGGAAGATACAGATGGTAAGGTGGATTTTTTTGTGGCTGGTATCGGCACCGGCGGAACGATTACCGGTGTAGGTGAATTTTTAAAGTCACAGAATCCTAAGGTCAAGGTAGTGGCAGTTGAACCGAATGATTCACCTGTATTATCGGAAGGAAAATCGGGCCCTCATAAAATACAAGGAATTGGCGCGGGCTTTATACCTCAGGTTCTGAATACCGGTATCTACGATGAGATTATCAGAGTAAAGAATGAAGATGCCTTCGCAATCGGCAGGGAATTGTCAAAGACAGAAGGCTTACTGGTTGGTATTTCTTCAGGAGCAGCGTTATGGGCAGCAACAGAACTTGCAAAACGCCCGGGAAACAAGGGAAAGACGATTGTTGTAATTCTTCCTGACACCGGTGAGCGCTACTTATCAACTCCATTATTCTCAGAATAAAGCAATATTTCAGTTACTGTTCACACTCCAACCAATCATCTTAATCTATGATTTTGGTAAATAATTTTCGAAAAGGAGTATTTGCATACGAACTACGTAATGCAACTAAGCGGAAGCGTCTCCGCTTCGGAAACATTTACCGAAATCATATCATCTTCTTTGGCTGGGGTGTGAACAGTAACAGCATTTCAATCTCCTATCATGAAAATCCTTCCGGAGTATCTAAACATATTCCGGGAGGATTTTTGCCGTAATCATTGCGCAGAAGGGCAAATAGATTTATAATATATTCAATAGACTGAATAGAAAGCGCAGAATTGTTGGAGGACACGGATGGGAAAAATCAGGATTTTGGCTGACAGTACTTGTGACTTATCACAGGATTTAATCGAAGAATATGGGATAACAATTATTCCACTTAACATTGTATTGGATTCAAGAAGCTATAAGGATGGGCTGGAAATAACACCGGATGAAATCTATGAATGGGCGGACCGGATGAATACGACACCTAAGACAGCATCTCCGGAAATGGGATATGTCCTTGAAGTACTTAAGCCCTTAGTTGATAACAAAGATGATATCATTTTCCTGGGAATTTCAGAGGATATGTCCGCAACCTGTCAGACCATCAGAATGGTAGCGGAAGAACTTGATTATAAGAATATCTGGGTAATTAATTCAAAAAACCTTTCTACCGGGATTGGCCTTCAAGTCTTAAGGGCGGTTGCGTATGAAAGACAGGGGATGGATGCAGAATCGATAGTAAGGGAGATTGAGACGGCAAGAGATAAGGTATCTGCATCTTTTGTCATTGATACTTTGACTTATCTGCACCGTGGAGGAAGATGTAGCGCGGTTACCGCTTTACTGGGTAATGCATTGAAATTAAAGCCGATGATTTTAGTCGATAACGGAGTTATGGGTGTTGCTAAAAAGTATCGTGGAAGGCAGCATACAGTAGTACATAGTTATGTTAAGGATCTGGAAGCACAGCTATTGTCAGCAGACCCTAACTGTGTATTTATTACACATTCGGGTATTGATAAGGGAATTGAGCAAGAGACCTATGATTATCTGAAACAGTTGAATTATTTTAAGAATATCTATATTACAAGGGCAGGAGGTGTTATTTCCAGTCATTGTGGCCCAAATACTTTGGGAGTACTGTTTTATAACAAATTAACGTAACCATCACAGAGCACTATGTCAGATTTTCATAATGGAAGAGGGAGGAATAAGTAGTGTGGAAAATCAAGATTTTCCACACGGCAAATTTGTGCTGTCGCCCAAATTCGCGGGTTTGCGGCAGAATGGAGGATTATTATGAATATCGATGCAACAAAAAAACTGATTGCATTAACCTTTGACGATGGCCCGGATTTGGCTATCACGCCTATGGTGCTTGATAAACTGGAGGAGTATGGTGCTGTTGCATCTTTTTTTCTGATCGGGCAAAATATTTCAATAGATTTTAAGATGATTATGGAAAGACAGCTTCGACTTGGTTGTGAACTGTGTAATCATTCTTGGACACATCCGTTCATGGACAGTCTATCAGCTGAGGAAATCAGAAAACAGGTTGAAGATACCAATCATATCATTGAAGAGATGGTTGGAGTTACGCCTAAGTTCTTTCGCCCGCCCTATATCGTAACCAATGATCTGATGTATGAGAATATCGGTCTTCCATTTATAAGCGGAGGAAGCTGCAATGACTGGGAGGAGGCTGTAACCGCTGACCAAAGAGCTGATAAATTTCTTACAACAGTTAAGGAGGGGGATATCATCTTTATGCATGATTTGCCGGGAAATATTGCAACTGTCGAGGCACTGGATCGAATTCTCCCCGGACTGCTTGAGAAGGGCTATGTCTTTGTTACAGTAAGCCAATTATTTGAACTTAAGGGAGTTAATCCACATGTCAAATATAAGCTATGGACAAATGTGGGAGACTAAAACCGGAGATCAATGCTGTATTAGTTCAAAGAGATTCTTGATTTATTTGTTTATATAATAGATTCAAAAATTTATGCTGCTGATACATACACTTTACAAGGTGCTGTATCAGCAGTTTTTTATTTAAACACCATCCTCTCTACGTTCACGTCGGCAATTTCCTTTAATTTCTTCTCGAATTCCTTAGCCTTGTCATCCGCATTATCAATGAATTCAAGTAGAATCAACCCCTGAGAACTGCAGGAATCGCCGGAGGCCACATGAAGGCCGATGCGTGTGTTGATTTCACAGCCATAGGAGGTCAGAAGATCCTGAACAGAACTTGCTGTTTTAATACGGTCATGTAATACAAAACCCATTATAATTTTTGACATATCAGATACCCTTCTTTCAATAAACATATGATCAAAGATCACAGACACTATAATATCCTTCTTGATTAAAGTCTCACAGACACTTGTCATCCTGCTTGATCATAACAGAATATAATTTAATATTCCCAACCTGTCGTATTTCATGTAAGAAAAGATGGTTTCATTCATAATGACAATTAATCGGTACACAATATGCTTATAAGATTGAATCCATTATCATAAAAATTAAGGGGTGGTTTTATATTTATGAAAGAAATAAATACTGATGACCGGTCTGATGAGGGGGCTGCTTATGTCCGGTATCTGTTGGCTGCCTATTGCATGCCGACACTTATGAGGCTCAAGCCCTCCAGTTTAGTAAGTGTTAATAAGAAAAGGGTGGATTATTATCGATTTATGGAAGTGATGAAAGCTGAGGTAGAGCAATTTGGATGCGGATACAATTGTGTATATGAGAATCAGGACATGCTTCAGCTACTCATTTATCATAAGGAACGACTGGAACAGGTTTTTGCTGAGGAGAACAACAAACAGTTTCTAAAGACCTATGGTTATGAGCTGAAAAGCAATCTCATAGAAACCGGAATTGATACATTAAGTGAAAGATATAGGCAATACCATGAACGGTCAGGCAGAGCGGAGTATATGGATTTTCCCCATGAAATCGGTATTATCTTAGGATATCCGATCGGGGATGTAGAGGCATTTATCAGATTGCAGGGAAAGAATTATATTATCTGCGGCTATTGGAAGGTTTATTACAATACTTCAAAAGCGCTAACTATATTTGAGGAGTATAAGTCGGTAAGTAAAAATGCACTCCAAATGCTTAGTGCGGGCCAAAGCATGAGAGAGACTGAAACATTTCTTTCTCGGTCTTGTCACTATCCTTGCTAGGCTGAACAATAACAATAATAGAGCAAAATATAAAAACGGCTATTGACATCCTTGGGTTATAGATGTATATTCATATAATAAAATGTATAAATATACAATTGTATGAATATTGAGGTGCAGGATATGAAAAAAGTATTTGTCGACGGATTATCAGGAACAACGGGACTTAAAATACATGAACGACTCAGCCAATACAATGAGCTGGAGATGATTAAGATTGATTATGAAAAAAGACGTGACCCACAAGAAAGAGCAAGGTGCTTAAATGAAGCGGATGTTGTGTTCCTTTGTCTGCCCGACGATGCAGCACGAGAAGCTGTCAGTCTGGTGACGAACCAAAACACCAGAATCATTGATGCCAGCACAGCATATCGTACAGCTCCGGACTGGACTTATGGACTTCCGGAACTGTCCGTTAAGCATAGGGAAGCAGTCATTAGCAGCAAACGTGTCACTAATCCCGGATGTCATGCTACAGCGTTTCTGTTATCAGCATATCCGTTAGTTGCAGGCAGGGTCATATCTCCGGATTATCCGGTGACCTGCCAGAGCTTGACCGGCTACAGCGGCGGAGGGAAAGCACTGATTGAAAAATATGAGAAAAATGACGGTAATAATGATTATACCAAGGCGCCCAGACCCTACAGTCTTACCTTGAATCATAAGCATCTACCGGAGATGACCCTTCATAGCGGGCTCACTCAGGAGCCGATTTTTATACCGATTCTGGGGCAAAATTATAAGGGAATGGCAGTCATGATATCACTTCACACAAAGCTGTTATCAAAGCAGATGACTGCAAAAAACATCCATGAATTACTCAGTGAGCATTATCAGTCGGAGAGATTTGTTAAGGTACTGCCATATGCAGATGATAGCCTTTTATTTGACGGCGCGGTTGACATTACGGCTTGCAATGATACGAATCTGGCAGAAATCTTTGTGTTCGGTAATGACTCTAAGGGAAGTACCGTTATCATGACCAGAATCGATAATTTGGGAAAGGGAGCTTCCGGAGCTGCCATTCAGAATATGAACTTGATGCTTGGTCTTGATGAAGCTCTGCACTTATAATCAGATAACCAGACCTTTACTTGTAAGTCGGCGTATTAACTGCCTCATTTCCTTTGGCATGACAGGGAGATACAGGGTCTCTGTTAAAGAACAATACTTGTCAATCATACAGACCAGAAGGGCTTCCTTACATAAGGGAGCCTTTGTCAGTGTCAAGGGCCACATATGCTTCTTAATAATATCTTCTTCGATAGGATTCAGGTGATAGAACTTTCTTGCATTGATTAGTGCAAAGTTGGGATGGCGAAAGCCGTGCAGCTTGTGACTTTTATCCGGAGTATGCCAGTCATATAAATAGAAGTCATGAAGCATGGCTCCCCTTATCAAACTAATAGTATCAAAATGAAACGGAAGCCTTAATGCAGTGATATAGCTGTAATAGGCAACCACCAGACAATGGACAAGAGTTGTAGTATTTCCATGCTGAATATATTGATTCATCTCAAAAAGATGCTCATTATCATGTAACTTACGTATCTCACTTATAAATAAATTCTTGTCTTCCTCGGAGATTCTCATGAAACATCCTTTCCATCTTGTAATCCTATCTATTTGTTATTGCATATTCATAATGAGAAGCAGCTAATCTATATGTTTATTATGAAAGTGCGCCTATATTAGTATAAACTTTCTCTTATATTTTATAACAAATGATATTACGATACAATCCGATAATCAGTAAATCCTATCGTTATTTACTGGACGATAGGATTAAACAGAGTTATTATGGATATATAAGGAATTTACAGATCGTACGAAGGGTTTGGTAAAATATATCGAGAAGAGACGCTTACAGACCGGCAGAATAGTTATGTCGGCAAATTATCTTCCAGTGCGGCTTCTGAATTATGAGACATTGTACCATATACCACATAGGCACAATCAATCAGTATGATAATACCGAAGACCATAAACCATGAGAGATATAGTGGGGTAATGACAAGTAGCATGAAATATAGTGAAAACAATATACTGGAGGTCACCTTGCCATAGATTACCGACTTAAAGATGGTAGAGTATTTCAAGTTTGCATTCGTTGCTAGAGATACAATCAATCCGACCAGAGAGTAGAGCAGTGCTGACAGGAAATAAGCGGCAACCAGGATTAGATAGTAAAAAATCATCACAAAAACTATACACAGATTAATTAGCGGCTTAATTAGTTTTAGAATTTTATTGTCAAAGGTCACATGACCCAATTGCTTAAAGTTTAAATCCTGTATTCTTCCATACTGGTAAGTTATCATATTGGTTTTACTGACTAAAATAACTTGATCATGCAGAACGTCAATATCATCTTTACTGAATTTGTCAATGGTAGTATCAATCAGAACATAATTCATATCATCATCCATTTCAAATCGCTCTTCCACATGAAATTCTCCATCCGAAAACCGGAAGGCAGGAATATTATCGCCAAGATAAGAGTTGATACCATTCGGACCCACCAATGAATATAAAATGGGTACCAAAAAGAAAAGACCGGTTACCAGTACAAAAAGAAATATAAAACCGGTAAGTCGTCCGCCGCTTATCTTAGTTAACCGGAAATACTGCATGGGCTTAGTGACTGCTACATATATTTGTTCAAAAAAGTTCAATTTAGTTTTTTTCATGGAATGTCCCCCTATAGTATATTACATAGTATATTTTAGCGCCTCGCGTTTGTCAAACAAACTTTATCGAACCGTAATCGCAATCATTATCTGAAAGAAGTTTGGAATGGACGAATTCGAAGGAATAAATATGGGAGTGCCTGCGGCTTAAAGTTTGCAGGCTATGAAGAAAGGCATGGTTATTAGTATGAGAAACAAATTAGATATGAGTAGTAAGATAAAAGACATTTATCAAAATCCGATCGGGCATGATATCTTATATAAGCTTCTCTTGCAGATGAATAAGAAGGAAATACTGATTACAAATCCACTGATTCGAAATCTCTCGCTGAAAACTGTAGCAACGCTAACAAAAGCGACTTTGGGTATGGAATTCTTTGATACCTTACTGAAGCTTTTGAACAGCGAGCCGGATGTTCCGGAGAACCGTAGTGGTGATATTACGAAGGAATGGTGGAAGGAGGCGGTATTCTACCAGATTTATCCGAAAAGCTTTCAAGACTCTGACAACGATGGGATTGGAGATCTGTTGGGGGTTATAGATAGACTTGATTATCTGAAGGACTTAGGAGTGGATGCTATTTGGCTTTCACCGATATATGATTCACCGAATGACGATAATGGCTACGATATCCGCGATTATTACAGCATCATGAAGGAATTCGGTCGTATGGAAGACTTCGAACGATTGCTCAGTGAAGTCCATAGCAGAGGGATGAGACTGATTATGGATCTGGTTGTAAACCACACCTCGGATGAACATGCCTGGTTTCAGGCAGCACTTCAAGACCCGACGTCAGGATATCATGATTATTATCTTTTCAGAAAAACAGATGACGGTAATCCCCCAAATAACTGGACCTCCTTTTTTAGTGGTTCGGCATGGAATGAATATAAGGATAATAAGGAGTGGGGGCTTCATCTGTTTTCGAAAAAGCAGATGGATTTAAATTGGGAGAATGAAAACGTAAGGAATGAGATTAAGCAGATGATCTCTTGGTGGCTTACGAAAGGTGTTGATGGCTTCCGTATGGATGTCATTAATTATATCTCCAAAGCAGAAGGCCTGCCCTACGGCAACGAGAACATCGGGAGGTTAATGGGGTATTATGGGATAGAACATTATTTCTATGGCCCAAAGCTCCATGAGTATCTACAGGAATTACGGCAAGAGGTCTTTGAACCGTTTCATGCCTTCAGCGTGGGTGAGACTCCGGGAACCGGTATGGAGATGAGTAAGCTTTTAACAGCCGACTACCGCAAAGAGCTGGATATGATTTTCTCCTTTGATCATCTGGAGACTCCGGGACACGTGCGTTTTGAAGATTACAGATATGATTTGAATTATCTTAAGAAATATATGTGTGACTGGATGGAGCATTACGGAAATAGCTGCTTTATGTCTCTCTTTTATGAAAATCACGATAATCCGAGAATGATATCTAAGGTAAACCCGGATCCAAGATACCGAACAGTGCTGGCAAAGCTGCTTGCCATGATACAATTAACGATAAAGGGGACGCCGTTCATTTTCCAAGGGCAGGAGATCGGCAGTATTAATAAACGATTTGAATCAATTGACGATTTGCGAGATATCGAAAGTATCAATCTTTACCATGAGTTGCTGCCCTCCATCGGGGAGAAAGCTGCCTGGAACAAGGTACTAAGCGGTAGCCGCGATCACGCAAGAACACCGATGCAATGGAGTGATGATGAAAATGGTGGCTTTTCCGGACATACTCCATGGATTACTTCGGATAGCGACAGTCAGATATGGAATGTGGAAAAGCAATTAGAAGATGAGAATTCCATACTCCGATTCTACAAAAAGTTAATTAATATCAGAAAAAATCATCATTCACTAATATACGGTGAATTCAAACCTGTGAATGGAAAAATGAAGGATGTATTTACATATTACAGAATACTTCCCGGGGAGTCCTTTTATGTGGAATGTAATCTGGGATGCGGGACCCTCAAAAAGAGGAGAACGATGATATGCAAGCAGCCGCTATTGTCGAACTATTCGATACCGGACGATAAATTGAGACCGTATGAGGCAAATCTATACCTGCTGTAACCATCGTCCACCGAGTGACTGCAGTTTCATTAGAACCGGAGTTCTGACAGGCCAGCCTGTATCAGATACTCCGGTTCTTTGTTTAAATATTATATATTAAAATATATATTGACAATTAAATAACAATAGCGTACAATCTAATTGCAAACAATATAATAAAAATTATTGTTGCTGCATACAATATAAATGAAAAAAGATATTAACAGGTATTCTCAGGTTTTAATGCCACGAAGGAAATGCCGGGTTAGTGTAAGCAAAGAACAATTTTATATTACAATAAATAGAAATGATTTTAAGTGAGAAAGGATGAGTCATATGAGTAAACATTTTGGGCAGGCGGTTGAGGACCGTAGATCTATTTATGCAATTGGTAAGAAATCTCCGATTACTGATCAAGAAATTCAGAATATCGTTGAGCATTCCGTAAAATATGTACCTTCCGCTTTTAATTCACAGAGCGCAAGGGCGGTTATTTTACTTGGTAAGGAGCATGACAAGCTTTGGGAGAATACCAGAGAATCACTTAGAAAAGTTGTCCCGGAAGCAAATTTTGCGGCCACCGATGAGAAGATTCAATCCTTTCAAAACGGTTACGGTACGATATTATTTTACGAGGACCAGGCAGTAGTTGAGTATCTTCAGGAAAATTATGCACTATATGCTGATAATTTTCCCATCTGGTCCCTTCAGTCCTCGGGAATGCTTCAATTTACAGTTTGGGCCGCACTCGAGGCAGAAGGTCTGGGAGTTAATCTCCAGCATTATACTCCATTGATTGAAGATCAGGTCAGAGCAGAATTAAAGCTTCCAGACAAGTGGAAGCTACTGGCACAGATGCCGTTTGGTTTACCGCTAGCTTCACCGGAGGAGAAGAATTTTGCACCGATTGAAGACCGGGTTAGAGTTTTTTCATAAGTTATATTTTAGCTTTCGTATGATTAGCCGGAGCAATAAAAAGGCCTCACATTCATCTCAATGTGCATTATGGGAGGATGTGAGGCACTTTACATATAATTTGATAAACTTTGACATTGCCTTGGTAGTTATTGTTGTAAAAATTACTTATGATAAAGAGGAAGATCGGTTTTAATGATTTGGATATAAGGATCGAACGGAGGCTGCCATGAATAAAAGCTCTCATATTTCCTTAGCCATCTTCCTAATGGATCAGATGGGAAGTAAGGAACTTAATGCACATAGAAGAGCATTCCTAATCGGAAGTATATTACCTGACTGTAGACCCTCGTTTTTAACGACCCGACACACAATTTCAGAGACTTTTCATTTACTGAAGACTGAAATTAACGGTTTAACTTATGATTATGATAAAGAGAAGGATATCACAGCCTATTACAGTATTCATCTCGGAATTGTTATGCACTATCTTGCGGATTATTTCACTTTCCCTCATAACACAGGATATGAAGGCGGTGTAAAGAATCATATTGAATATGAAAGAGAACTGTTGATAGCCTTACAATGGTATATGGAGGAGAATCCTTACATAGATCCGCAAAGAAAACTGTGTACGATTGATGGATTCAGTGATTATATCCTGGAACAGCACATACAGTATGGAAACGAAGAACATGACATCATAACCGACTGCAGATATATTACAACAATCTGTACAACGATCATGGATGTTGTTCTCAACCAAAAACAGATGACGCTTCCGGAAGCAATGGATGGACAGGTGGAAGCAGCTTGAGCATATGTGGAGAAGGTTTACCGATATTAGTTAGTGAGATAAGAAGGATGGGGTCCTTCTTATCTCTATTTTTGCCCGTTGCAATAATAATCCATAGAAAAATTGGATACATTATGAGGTAGGATTGGATAATTTCAAAGGATGTGTTAAAATAAATACAAGGCTTGTTTAAAATCTTAATTGCTTAAAGAACTTCAAAATGAAATTTATTGGAGTTTCATTTTGAAATACTTTCGGGTATTATTTGTTTACAGAAGGCTTATACAGGAATGAGGGAAAGTATGGACAAAGCGTATTTTTATCAGACCGCGATCGGAAGAGTGCTTATTTCGGAAGATGGTGAGGGAATCACCGGTTTGTCGCTGTTTCGTAATCATGGGACGGTGACGGATGATGAACAGCTTGCGAAGGATATAGTAATTTGTGAAACAGAACTGATCAAAAATGCGGCAGATCAGCTTATACAATATCTGGAGGGAAGAAGAAAAGAATTTGATGTCAGTTTAAATCCCAAAGGAACGCCGTTTCAGAGGAAAGTATGGGAGGCTCTGCGAGCAATACCCTATGGTCAGACCAGAAGTTATAAGCAGATTGCGGTCGCAATCGGGAATGAAAAAGCCTCGCGGGCAGTCGGTATGGCCAATCATAACAATCCGATTATCTGCATGATTCCATGTCACCGGGTTATTGGAGCAAATGGAGCACTGGTCGGGTTCGGAGCAGGACTGGATATCAAAGAGTTATTGTTGAATTTAGAGAAGCATTAGAAAAAGTTACATAATTTATTTAAGTATATAATTATGGCAGATCATATCTTATTAACAGGAAAGGAAAGGCTTGGACGGATTATGAATCAGGAATGGTCATTGGATGTATTCTATAAAGGCTATAGCGACCCTAAATATCAGGAGGATAAGGAAGGGTTGGTGAAGCTGACGAACAATCTGGTGGATTTCAGCGACTCCCTTTCAGATAATAATGAGGAGGAATCGACGCTCTTAAAGGCAATTGAATATCTGGAGCAGTACCAGTTGTTGGCGACCAAAATGAGTTATTATGTTGCTTTACGTCTATCTGTAAATACAGCAGATGGTGAGACGGTGAATGAATCAAATGCAATCGAGCGTCAGGTTAGTCAATCTACAAAACCACTGGCAATCATCCATAAATACTTTGCAAGTATCAAGGACCTTGGAATATATTATGAGAAGCATCCCAAGCTAAGGGCTTATGAATATCTGATCACAGAGATGAAGAAGGAAGCAAAACATATCTTAAGCAATGATGTCGAGGAGGTAATTGCCAAACTGAATATCTCGGCCGGTTCTGCTTGGAGCAGTATGCACAGCTTTCTAACTTCAACACTAGAGGTGGAATACCGAGGTGATATCATTACACTTCCCGAGGCTCGTAATCTGGCCCACAGCGAGGATGCATCTGTACGTAAGGATGCTTATGAAGCAGAGCTTAAGGCATATGAAAAGATCAAGGATGCCATCAGTTATTCCCTGAATAATATAAAAACACAGGTGAATACTCTCGGTGAACTAAGAGGATATGAATCATCACTGGAACAGACACTGATACAGTCAAGGATGAAGCGCGAGACATTAGAGGCAATGCTTGAAGCAATCCGCGAAGCACTGCCTACCTTCCATAAATATTTAAAGCATAAAGCCAAAATACTTGGTCATTCAAACGGCCTCCCTTGGTATGATATGTTTGCACCGATTGGAGAGAGCAGTACGAGATTTGATACCGAACAGGCGAAGGAATATCTGGTAAAGCATTTTAAAGGATTTTCAGACGATCTTGCCGAAATGGTTCTGGAAGCCTTTGAAAATGAATGGATTGATTTTTACCCCAGGAAAGGAAAGGTTGGAGGAGCCTTCTGTGAAAACCTTCCTTTTTTAAAGCAAAGCAGGATACTGGCGAATTTCACCGGAGCCTTCAATGATGTGGTTACGCTAGCTCACGAACTGGGCCATGCATATCATGGGTTGAACATCCAAGAGCATCTGCCTCTGAATGTCAATTACAGCATGCCGGTTGCCGAAACTGCATCTACCTTTAATGAGGCACTGATTATGGAAGCTGCGATAAAGGAAACGCAGGGCAACGAGAAATTGACCTTGATTGAAAGCCAGCTACAGGATATTACCCAGATTATATGCGATATCTATTCCAGGTATTTATTTGAAAATGCCGTATTTGAGAAATGTAAATCAGGGTTTTTGTTTGCGGATGAGCTGAAGGAAATGATGTTAGAGGCTCAGAAAGAGGCATATGGGGATGGTCTTGATTCTGCCTGCCTGCATCCTTATATGTGGGTTTTGAAAGGACATTATTACTCGGAAAGCTTAAGCTTTTATAATTTCCCTTATGCCTTTGGCGGTCTGTTTGCCAGAGGTCTGTATGAGAAATATAAACAGGAGGGAGAGGACTTTGTACCAAAGTACAGAGCGCTATTGAATGCAACCACGGTAATGAGTGTCGAAGAGGCGGCAAAGGAAGCTGAAATCGATCTGGAGGAGCCTGCATTTTGGAGAACAAGTCTTGCGTCGGTGAAACATTTAATAGATGAATTTATTAGATTGACAGATAAGTGATAAATAATTTTCTTCGCAATATGCGGTAGACGGTTACGGATAGAAGGACGATAATGGGAGACATTGTAAAGCATCCCATTACCGTCCTTTGTTTTCTGTTACTTTTGCTTCATAACCTGTTCCCACAATAATAAGATCACACATATTTAAAAATAATCCTGTCTCTAATACACCGGAAATGGTCATCAATTTTTCAGATACATATTTTATATCAAAAGATTTCCCGATATGTAAATCTACTATATAATTATGATTGTCTGTCACGAAAGGAACCCCACCTCTCATTCTCAAAACAGGATGTAACGAGAGAAATTCCAATTCCTTTAGGATATGACTATAACCATAGGATAGAATTTCTATCGGAAGAGGGAAACCACCTATGGAATCGACTAATTTACTTGAATCCATAATCCATATAACTTTCTTGGCTATGTTTGCTACCATTTTCTCTCTAAACAGAGCCCCACCGCCACCTTTAATCGCATTAAACTGACCGTCAATTTCATCAACACCGTCAATTACTAAATCTATGCTATCAACTTCATCTATGGATATTAGTGGTATCATAAATTTGGCGGCAAGATCTGCTGTACCTTGTGAAGTGGTAACTGCTTTGATGTTTAAGCCCAGCTTCGTGAGCTCACCTACTTTTTCAATCATATAATATGCAGTAGAACCGGTGCCTAATCCGATAATCATATTATTTTCAATATATTCAGTTGCTTTTATTCCGGCTATTTTCTTTTCTTCCATACAAACATGCCTACCTTTCGAATGTCCTCATCTTTATGAAGGTGTAAAAAATACAAATACATAAAATGCAGAATATTTCGAATACTATACTTGAATATATTTATATATTTATAATCAGAAATGTATGATCGAATAACATTATTGATTTTAAACATATAAGGAAAGGAGTAAATTTATGAGTCTTGTAGGTGGTGAACAAGAACTTCCGGAAGGATTGGGATTTCGCTTGGCTTTGGATATGCAGGCGATGACAAATTATGTGAATATGCCGGAAGATAAGAAGAAACAAATGGTTGAATATATACGAAGTTCTACGACCGGAGATGAAGCGAGGAACCGCGTGAGCGAGGTAATAAGTAACCTTCATGGCGGCGGTTCCTTTCGGTAAGTAAAAGGATAATTCTCCTATGATTATCGTTCCTTCCCCATAAAGAACAGTGCAATGGTACCCGGTCCTGCGTGAGCACCAATCGTAGGGCTTACATAATCAATTAAACAATCATTTATTCCGAAACGTTCTCTGACTAATCCGGCAAGATACTCTGCATCCTCAATACAGTCTCCATGACTGATGAAGAAAGTATCATTTTTATAATCGTAATTCTTAAGTTTCAGTTCCATCTGATCCACCAGAGATATCAGAGCTTTCTTTCTTCCTCTTACATTATTTAGAGGAATCAGACGACCATCATTATCTACATGAAGGATAGGTTTTACATTGATTAATGTACCGATGATTGCAGCTGCTCTCGATACTCTGCCGCCGCGGTGTAGATGAAAGAGATCATCAACTGTGAATAAATGGCACAGATTTAATTTATTATTTTCCAGCCATTCGGATGTCTCATCAATCGTCTTGCCGCTTTCCTTAAGCAATGTGGCTTTATGAATCAGTAAGCCCTCGCCAAGAGAGGCACACAAGGAATCGATAACGATCAGCTTGCTATCCGGGTGCTCATCACTCAGCTCCCTTGCCGCCGTAGCAGCAACAGAACAGCTTCCGCTTAAGGCAGAAGAGAAGGCGATATGCAGAATGTCATAGCCTTCCTCCATATATTCGGTAAATATTTTCCTCGCTAAATCCGGATTGACGGCCATTGTAGTAGGCATTGCACCACCGCGCATTATATTATAAAATTCCTTCGGATTAAGAAACTTATCTTCACCATAGACAGTATTGTTGATGCTGTAATACAACGGAAGCAACCCGATGTTATGTCTGTCCAGATAGTCCTGTGGTAAGTCGCAGGTAGTGTCAGTAGTGATAATATATTTTTTCATATTACATTTCAGTCCTTTCTATCCGTAGAAGCTGATACATAAACTTCATAAATGCTGAATAAGTAGTTATTATAACGATATGATATATTATACCATACCGCAAACAATTGTTTCAATACACATTTCCATAAATATATTTCTTTTACTGCTGATAGAAGCCTAATAGAAGGACAACATTACACTTCAGCCTCAAAGAGAAGTATCCGAACTGTAACGGTAGCCTGCAACGGCCCTGTAATGGTATAAAATAGAGAATTGCAAAAAACTCTTTTCTTATGCATATACATATGATATAATAGCGAAAGTTAATTCATGCTAAGGAGGCTATACGATGAAGCATATTAAGACTCTAAACACAAAAAACCTGAAAGAAACTATGAAACAGGGTGGTTGTGGTGAATGCCAGACATCTTGCCAGTCAGCTTGCAAGACATCTTGCACCGTTGGTAATCAGAGCTGTGAAAACAAATAGAAAATCATACATAAGCACGCAATCTGGTTCGGAAATTACATGATTAAAACAGTGATGAATGTGGGGCTGCCTTATAATATTTTTCGATAGATACAACTTAGCGTTGTATTATTCATGTAATCTCGGAAGATATTTTAAGACAGTCCTATTCGTTGTAAAAAAGACAGGGAGGAATTACAGTGATTCATCAGTATAAGAATAATGGATATAATATTGTTTTGGATGTTAACAGCGGGATGATACATGTAGTTGATGATTTGGCCTATGATATCATAGAAATATATGAAAACAACTCCCGTGGCGATATAATCAGTGCCATGGTAGAAAAATATACGAAACCGGAGCATATGACCTGCATATCTCCGGAAGAGATATGCAAAGGAGATTTTACCGGGCATATCGAAGAACTGGTCAGTCAGATTAAAGAAGTCATGGATAATATCGAACAGTTAAAGAAGGATGGGGCATTATTTACCCAGGATGTATATGAGGATTATATCAAGGATTTCAAACAGCGTTCTACGGTAGTAAAGGCGCTCTGCTTGCATATTGCTCATGATTGTAACCTTGCCTGCAGATACTGTTTTGCGGGAGAAGGGGAATACAAGGGGCATCGTGAACTGATGAGCTATGAGGTCGGTAAACAGGCACTGGATTTTCTGATTAGTGCTTCCGGCAGCCGTAAGAACCTAGAGGTAGATTTTTTTGGCGGTGAACCCTTGATGAATTTTCAAGTGGTAAAAGATTTGGTAAAGTATGCAAGGGAGCAAGAATCAATATATAATAAGAAGTTTCGATTTACCCTTACTACAAATGGGATATTGATGGATGAGGATGTAATGGAATTTGCCAACCGTGAAATGAATAATGTTGTTCTTAGTATTGACGGTCGTAAAGAAGTCAATGACCGGATGCGCCCAAGCAGAAACGGTAAGGGAAGTTATGATGTTATATTACCGAAATTCTTAAAGTTTTCGGATTTAAGAAATCAGACAAATTATTATGTTAGGGGTACTTTTACAAATCAGAATCTGGATTTTGCCGAGGATGTAAAGCATCTGGCAGAACTTGGCTTCAAGCAAATTTCCGTGGAGCCTGTAGTGGCTTTGCCGGAAGAGCCGTATGCTATTACAGAAGAGGATTTGCCTGGACTGTTAGAAGAATACGATAAGCTTGCTAAATATATATTGGAATGCAGAAATAAGGGGAAAGACTTTAATTTCTTCCACTTTATGATAGACTTGACCGGTGGGCCTTGCGTTGCTAAGCGTTTGTCAGGTTGCGGATCGGGTACGGAATATCTTGCGGTGACTCCATGGGGGGATCTCTATCCCTGCCATCAATTTGTCGGAACAGAGGAATTCCTGATGGGTAATGTCTTTAGCGGGATCAATAAGACAGAACTGAAAGAAGAGTTTAAACAGTGCAATGTATATTCCAAAGAGAAATGTAAAAGCTGTTTTGCCAGGTTTTACTGTAGCGGCGGTTGTGCTGCCAACGCTTATAAGTTCCATGGTGATATTAATGAAACCTATGATATCGGCTGTGAGCTTCAAAAGAAGAGAGTTGAATGTGCAATTATGCTGAAAGTTGCAGAGCAGGATTAGATGAAATGATAAAACAATCTGTAAAGTTCTATATTTAACAAGGGAGGCACTATGGAGAATTGGGTGATTAAAAACAAAAAAGCAGACTTTGACCGAATTGTAGAGGAATGCAAGGTCAGTGAAGTTTTAGCCCGGTGCCTCGTGAATAAGGGCTTGGAAAAGACGGAAGATATCAATGCCTTTTTAAATACCGATATAAGTAATTTACATCCTCCTCTTCTCATGAAGGACATGGAAAGAGCCTGCTCTATTTTAGCTGATAAGATATCTTCCGGTGAGAAAATACGAATTATCGGAGATTATGATGTAGACGGAGTTATATCAACTTACATTTTGTATCGAACATTAACGATGCTTGGTGCTGAGGTGGATTATGAAATACCGGACAGAATGAAAGATGGCTATGGAATTAATATCAATATGGTGGAAGCCGCATATCATGAACACATAGATACGATATTAACTTGTGATAATGGAATATCTGCGATTGAACAGGTGACTCTGGCGAAACAATATCAGATGACGGTAATTGTAACGGATCATCATAACCTGATACAGTCGGAGGAGGGGGAATACTGTGTTCCCTGTGCCGATGCCGTAATCAATCCGAAGCAAGCCGACTGCGCCTATCCCTTTGATCAACTGTGTGGAGCGGTAATCGCCTATAAGCTTAGTGAAGCTATGTTGGATTCCCATGAGATGGAAGGAAAAGATACGTTTCTTAAGGAGCTTATGTCATATGCTGCGATTGCCACGGTGTGTGATGTCATGGATTTGATTGGTGAAAACAGAATTATTGTAAAGCATGGACTTGAGTTGTTAAAGCATACATCAAATAAAGGATTATTGGCCTTAATGGATATCAGCGGGGTAAATAAGGAGCAGCTTAACACCTTCCATCTGGGATTCGTCATCGGACCCTGTTTGAATGCATCAGGAAGACTTGATACAGCAAGAAGAGGCATGGAACTTTTACTTGCTGATTCGGTAAGTGATGCCGTCAGGCTGGCAGAAGAAGTACGTGAGCTAAACGAAATTCGTAAAGGCATGACAGTGGAAAATGTTAATAAGGCAGTTTTGCAAATTGAAACCGGTGATTTTGTAAAAGATAAGGTGTTGGTGGTTTATCTGGAGGATTGTCATGAAAGCATTGCGGGGATTATTGCCGGAAGAATTAAGGACCGATACAATAAACCGACACTCATTCTTACAGCGGCTAAAGACAGTATCAAGGGTTCCGGCCGTTCCATCGAACCATATAATATGTATGAAGAGCTATCAAAGTGCAGGGATCTGTTCTTGAAAATGGGCGGCCACCCTATGGCGGCCGGCTTTTCCTTACTACCGTGCGATTTGGAAAGCTTAAGAACCACATTAAATGAGAATTCTTCCCTGACAGAAGAAATGTTGATTCCTAAGGTGACAATTGATATTCATCTGCCGATTGGTTATGTTTCGGAGGAACTTATTAATGATTTAAGACGTCTGGAGCCCTTTGGAAAAGGAAATGAGAAACCATTATTTGCCGAAAAAAATCTTAAGATAAAATCTGCACTGATTATAGGAAAAAAAGCAAGCGGAATACGCTTTCGCGTTGAGAACCGGCACGGAAGGGAAATGGAAGCAATCTATTTTGGAGATGTGGTACAGTTTTTTGAATATATCGGTAATACTTACGGGAGTGAAGAAGCGGAGAAGCTAAAGACCGGAAGGGGTATTAAAACCGAGATTTCGATTACGTATTTCCCTAAGATGAACGAATATAACGGCTATAAAACGATACAACTCATGATACAGAATTACCGCTAAAGTCTTGGAAATCAGAAATATTGTCACTTTGACGTATTTTTTACAAAGGATTGGTGAAATAAACTTTACGAATTATTCATACTAGTGCTATAATTAGCAAATAAATTGACTGTTGGTAATTTAAGTTACATAATCATCCATTTTCAGCAAGCAATACCTGTAGTTATAAAATGATGGATGAATTGAGAAAGGTATGGTTGTTGTATGAGACAGTTAGAGAGTTATGTGAGGAGTATTCCGGATTTTCCTGAACCTGGTATTGTATTTCGCGATGTAACCAGCGTATTACAAGATAAGGATGGGCTAAGGCTGGCTATCGACCGGATGCAGGAGCTGATAGATGGTTTGGATTTTGACAGCATTATAGGCCCGGAATCCAGAGGCTTTATTTTCGGAGTACCACTCGCGTATAACTTAAATAAAGCATTTATACCAATTCGTAAAAAAGGTAAATTACCCTGTGAGACCATTTCCATGGATTACGACCTGGAATATGGCAAGGCTACGATAGAAATTCATAAAGATGCCATCAAACCCGGTCAGAAGGTCGTAATTGTGGATGATCTGATTGCCACCGGCGGAACCATTGAAGCAATTGTTAAGCTCATCGAGATGCTGGGCGGTGAAGTGGTTAAAATAATCTTTCTTATAGAACTAAAGGGACTGAATGGCCGCGATAAGCTGGATGGCTATCAGGTCGATTCAGTTATTGCATACGAAGGTAAATAAACATATCTTGTGCACGTCGGTTTAAAGAACCGACGTGGCTGAATGGTCACTTTATATTACTGTAATAACAAGTTGATGCTAGAAGGGTGGTGATATCATGGAAGATAATAAAGAATTATTCGGTGGTGACTTAGGCATTATGCCTGCTACAAGTGTGCCTGCAGATTTTACTGCGCCCGATATTCTCTATAAGGAACTGATTGACAAAATCAGAAGCTATCATCCCTCCGCTGATATTGCCTTAGTAGAGAAGGCGTACCAAATCGCTGATAATGCTCATAAGGACCAGTTACGTAAATCCGGTGAGCCCTATATCATCCATCCTCTCTGTGTAGCAAACATTCTGGCTGAACTGGAACTTGATAAAGAAACTATCATAGCAGGAATTCTTCATGATGTTGTTGAGGATACGGTGCTTACGACAGAACAGATTTCAGAAATGTTTACGGAGGAAATTGCACTGTTAGTAGATGGAGTTACCAAATTAACTCAATTGAATATGGACAAGGTGGAGCTTCAAGCAGAGAACCTAAGAAAGATGTTTCTTGCAATGGCAAAGGATATTCGTGTCATCTTAATCAAGCTTGCAGACAGGCTTCATAATATGCGTACCCTGAAATTCATGGAACCTGACAAGCAGAAGGAAAAAGCCAGGGAAACCATGGAGATTTATGCTCCGATTGCTCAGAGATTAGGTATCAGTAAGATAAAGATTGAGTTAGATGATTTGTCGTTAAAATATCTTGAGCCGGAGGTTTATAAGGATCTGGCAGAAAAGATTGCAGTTAAGAGAAGCGAAAGACAGGCATATATTGATGATATCGTTATTGAAGTAAGAACCCATATTGTAGAAGCAGGGATTGAGGCCAAGGTAGATGGCCGTATCAAGCATTTCTTCAGCATTTATAAAAAAATGGTGAACCAGAACAAGACGCTGGAGCAGATTTTTGATCTTTTTGCGGTCCGTATTGTCGTAGATTCCTTAAAGGATTGTTATGCGGCTCTCGGAGTAATACATGAGATGTATAAGCCAATTCCCGGACGTTTTAAGGATTATATTGCAATGCCTAAGGCTAATATGTATCAGTCACTCCATTCAACCTTAATTGGTCCGAAGGGGGCACCCTTTGAGATACAGATTCGTACCTATGATATGCACCGAACCGCAGAATTCGGTATTGCAGCTCACTGGAAATATAAAGAGGGGCAGGATGGCAAGAGCGGTGTTGCGAATTCCGAGGAAGAGAAACTGATTTGGCTACGTCAGGTACTTGAATGGCAGAAGGACATGTCCGATAACAAAGAGTTCTTAAGTCTGATAAAGTCTGATTTTGATCTTTTCTCCGACAGTGTGTATGCCTTTACACCCACCGGCGACGTCAAGACTCTTCCGGCCGGATGTAATCCGATTGATTTTGCCTTCAGTATTCACAGCGCGGTTGGTAATAAGATGATTGGTGCAAGAGTTAACGGTAAGCTGGTACCTATCGATTATGTGATCCAGAACGGTGATCGTATCGAGATTATGACTTCGCAAAATTCAAAAGGCCCCAGCCGTGACTGGCTTTCAATTGTAAAGAGTACCCAAGCCAAGAATAAAATCAACCAATGGTTTAAAACTGAACTCAAAGAAGATAATATAACCAAAGGCAAAGATTTGATTATTGCATACTGCAAGGCAAAAGGTCTTGTAATAAGCGATATCATGAAAACTGATTTTATGAATGTGGTAATCCGTAAGTATGGCTTCAGAGATTGGGATTCCGTACTTGCTGCAGTAGGACACGGAGGCCTTAAGGAAGGTCAGATTGTCAACAGGCTTCAGGAGGAGTATAACAAAAAGTACAAGAAAGAGATAACCGATGAAAATGTCCTTGAAACAGTTTCTGATTTCAAGGAGAGAATGCCCCATAAAAAGTCAAAAAGCGGTATAGTCGTAGAA
This sequence comes from Lachnoclostridium sp. UBA1308, assembly GCA_002307215.1. GTDB lineage: Bacteria > Bacillota > Clostridia > Lachnospirales > Lachnospiraceae > Mobilitalea. Next base: position 209,765 of record DBTU01000019.1, on the reverse strand, counting down.
GGAATCCATGATGTAGCGGTGCGTTTTTCTAAATGCTGCAGTCCGGTGCCCGGTGACGAGATTATCGGATTTGTAACAAGGGGTAGAGGTGTCTCCATCCATCGTACTGACTGCATTAATGTGATCAATCTTCCTGAGGAAGATCGTGTGAGGCTGATTGATGCAGAGTGGAATGTTTCCGACGGTAAGAATCCGGGTGGCGTATACACTGCTGAGATAAAGATATTTGCAAATAACCGGACAGGGGTTCTCGTAGATGTATCTAAGGTTCTTACAGAAAATAAAATTGATGTTACCTCAATGAATGTAAGAACCAGCAAACAGGGAACGGCAACCATCAGTGTTAGCTTTGAAATTAACAGTAAAGATCAATTAAATGAGATTATTGCTAAAGTCCGTAATGTGGAGAGTGTTCTGGATATTGAACGTACCGCAGGATAGTAGTGTGAATTATTGAGAAGCATAATTCACATCCCTGATTTGAGAGCCGCCGAAGGTGGCACAGGGGAGCTAATTTGAAAGAATAGGAGTATTATGAGCGAATTTCGCATGAAAACTCTGGTGCTTGGTATAGCACGGACGAATTGCTATATTATAAATAATGGGGAAACCAAAGAAGCAATCGTTGTTGATCCGGCTGATGAGGCCGGAAAAATAGAACAGTATCTTAAGGCAAATGACCTCGTGTGTAAAGGAATCCTTCTCACACACGGTCATTTTGACCATATTCTGGCAGCGAAGGAAATTGCATTAATGACCGACGCTAAAATATATGCCCCTGAAACAGAAATGGAGCTTTTGCTGGATCCGAACTTAAACTGTTCCAATCAGTTGAGCAGAGATTATAGTCTGGCCGTGGATATTCTGTTGAAAGACCAACAGGAGTTAAAGATAGCGGGGTTTAAGATTAAGGTTATCCATACACCCGGGCATACAGCCGGTAGCTCCGCTTATTATATTTCCGGACATGGCATATTGATTAGCGGTGATACTTTGTTTCGTGAAACGGTTGGAAGATCGGATCTGCCTACCGGTGACAGCAAGATACTGATTGCTTCTATATTGGATAAGCTGATGATTCTTGAAGATCAGGTCAAGGTTTATCCGGGACATGGGGATTCGACCACAATCGGGTATGAGAGGGATAATAATATTTATTTGTCTCATAACCCATTTTATTAATGTAGTTAGCCTGACAGAATGCTAGATTCATTCCTACAGGATTCTTGATACGTTATATATGAATGGAACAGGAGTAACGATGATAACGATTAAATTATCCGATCCGGCTTATGAAAACGATATATATCCACTGGTTAAGGCATTTTATCCGGACAAGTCTGTCAAATTATATCGACGAGAATCTGATGAGAAGAAAGAATATATAACGGAACAAGACAGCCTCATCATAGAATTTTTGATTGATAAGATCGAAGTATACTTTCATATCCTAGAGTGCCCTGTTATGTCCCAAACGTTATATCTTGCTTCAACTATGCCAAAGCCGCAGTATAAAAATACAATGAAACGCTTCCTTTATGGTATGCTTTCGGGGATTACGAAAAAAGAGCTTCCATGGGGTATACTGACTGGAATCCGTCCTACTAAGCTGTTATTAGAAATGCTTGAGCGGAAAATGGATAAGGCACAGATTGTTGATCGGATGAGAGAAGAATATTTATGTTCTGAAGCTAAGATTGATATAAGTCTTCGGATTGCGGCAAGCGAGATCGACCTACTTCGCCGGATAGATTATAGGAACGGTTACAGCCTGTACATCGGAATTCCATTTTGCCCGAGCACATGTCTTTACTGCTCCTTCACCTCATATTCTGTAACAAAATATTCGGAATATATAGAGGCCTACCTTACTGCGCTGGAGAAGGAGATTTCCTACGGTGCGACCTGTTTTCCGGGAAAAGAATTAACAACGGTATATTTTGGCGGTGGTACACCAACGGCGCTTTCTGCCGAGCAGTTGGATCGGTTGCTTGGTTTTGTAAGAAAGAGCTTTGACTTTACCCAGGTCAAAGAATTCTGTGTCGAAGCCGGAAGACCTGACAGTATCACGAAGGAGAAGCTTGAAGTTTTAAAAAAATGGGGAGTTGATCGGATCTCCATCAATCCCCAGAGCATGCAACAAAAGACGTTAGATTTAATCGGAAGACAACATACGGTGGAAGAAGTGATAAGCGCCTTCCATCTGGCCAGAGAAATCGGTCACCAAAATATCAATATGGATATCATAATCGGGTTACCCGGAGAGGGACCGGAGGATGTAGCAGACACACTACAGCAGGTAAAGGCATTAAATCCGGACAGCCTGACGGTGCATACGCTTGCGATTAAGAGGGCGGCAAGGCTTAATACCCAAAAGGAAGAATATGATACATGTAAAGCTACCGGAGTCGGTGAAATGTTAGAGGATACAATTCGCTTTGCTGCGGAGAATGCTTATCTGCCATATTATCTCTATCGGCAGAAGAATATGACAGATAATCTCGAGAATATCGGATATGCAAGATATGGAAAAGAAGGCATTTATAATATTCTCATTATGGAGGAGAAACAAACAATTCTGGCACTTGGAGCAGGGGGAATGTCGAAGTTTGTGTTTCATGAGGAAAACCGTATCGAGCGTGTGGATAATGTAAAAAGCGTAACAGACTACATCGATAGAATAGATGAGATGATATCAAGGAAGCGTACTTTCCTTTCTGATAGCGGATATAAACTATGACGCATCCTTCAGAAACAAGCTTTTCTTTTACACAATAAATTACTGTTATGAATGTTTCCTCGGAAGCGGGATTTCCTTTCACACAATAGATCGAAGCTAAATAAAATTATGAACGGAGGACTATGATGATTACTCAAAGACCGAAAGGCACCCAGGACTGGTATGGCTCCAGTATGCACAAAAGAACCATCATTGAAGAAATTGCCAGAAAGATATGCAAGTCCTATCATATAAAGGAAGTTATTACTCCTGCATTTGAACATACAATTTTGTTCCAGAGGGGTGTCGGTGAGACAACCGATGTTGTTCAAAAGGAGATGTACACCTTTGATGATAAGGGGAACAGAAGTGTCACCTTAAAGCCGGAGGGTACCGCTGGCGTGGTTCGTGCCTTTCTGGAAAACAGTTTATATGCAGAGAGCCAACCGACGAAATTGTTCTATTTTACTCAGGCTTTTCGTTATGAAAATCCGCAGAGCGGACGACTTCGTCAACATCATCAGTTTGGTATCGAATTCTTTGGATCATCCAGTCCGCTTGCTGAAGTGGAGCTCATTACACTCTTGATGCAGTTTTTGAAGGAATTGGGACTTAAGGGTGCGAGCCTCCATATAAACAGCATTGGCTGCAAAAATTGTCGCATGACCTACAACGAGGCTCTTTTGGGCTATCTTAAAAAGCATGAAGAGCAACTCTGCCCCACCTGTCGTGAAAGAATGCTGAAGAATCCACTTCGTGTCATTGACTGTAAAGTACCCTCCTGTAAGGTAATTGTTAAGGATGCACCGCGTACCATTCAATATCTGGATGAGGAATGTATGGAGCATTTTGAGGAGTTAAAGAAGCTGCTAACGGAGCTGGATGTACCATTTGAAGTTGATACCGGTATTGTAAGAGGACTTGATTATTATACGAAAACGGTTTTTGAATTTGTAAATTCAGAAGGTTTTACTTTATGTGGCGGTGGGAGATATGATAATCTAATTCATGAAATTGACGAAAAGCAAGACATTCCTGCTGTTGGTTTTGGATTTGGTATAGAACGCATCATAAACGAGTTGACAACGGAAGGTGTAGAGCTTGCACCGGAGCCCATTGTTGAATTATATGTTGGAATTCTTGGTCAGGATGCAAAGGCTTCTGCGTATCGATTGGTCCAGCAGCTTCGCAGTTTCGGGGTGATAGTTGAGACGGACTATATGAATCGTAGTGTTAAAGCTCAAATGAAATATGCTAATAAAATTGGCGCAAAGAATACTGTGATTATTGGAGCTGATGAAATAAGTAACAACAAGGCAGCTGTGAAAAATATGGAGACTGGTGAACAGACAGAAGTTACATTAGATCAAATTGCCGGGCTTTTCTTATCATAAAATTTTATAGGAGCTATCCGGAAATTTATTGACTTAAACCATGAAAATCATAAACTGCAAAAAAAGGACACATATTGACAAAAATAGACATGATTATTATAATAATTTTGGATGCAAGTATGATTCGAATAGTTTGTGTAAAAAATTGGTAGTTTATAAGTTGATAAACAGATCAAAATGTTTTAGATATAAAAGCGTGATACTGTATTAATCAAAATACTTGTCTGTAGACTTGAAAAGTACGGTTTTTCATGAAAGGAAAGAGTAAAGCTTCATCGGATCTATTTTAAAGAATTTTCATACGATTAACCAAAAATGATGTGAGGTGCATAAGAATGAAGAAAGTATTGATCGTGGATGATGCAGCATTTATGAGACTGTCAATTAGAAATATTCTTGAGAAGAATGGTTTTGAAGTTATTGGTGAGGCTGAGAATGGAGCAGTTGCAGTCAGTAAGTATAAGGAGTTGAAGCCGGATATTGTAACCATGGATATTACAATGCCCGAAATGACAGGTATTGAAGCATTGAAACTGATTATGGAATTTGATGTGTCTGCAAACGTTGTCATGCTTTCTGCAATGGGGCAACAGAATATGGTCATGGAAGCAATTATGGTAGGAGCCAAGACCTTTGTTGTGAAGCCCTTTAAAGAGGAACATGTCATAAAAGCACTCAGTAAACTCTAAGAGATTGCAGCAGAGATTTGAGTATAAGTAATAGGAAAGAAAGCCTGGAAGACCTCCGGGCTTTTCTGCAAACCATATCAATGAAGTCAGTGATTAATTTGACAGAAATGGAGACTGCAACTTGATTACAATAACGAAAAAAGAATTCGGACAGCTTACTGCATTCATTAAAGAAAATTACGGTATACACCTAAAAGCAGAAAAGGAAGCCTTGGTAATCGGAAGACTTCAGACGGTGCTTATTCAAAATGGGTTTGAGAGCTTCTCTCAATATTATGATTATCTGATCGCTGATAAAACAGGAACGGCAGTATCCACACTGCTTGATAAGATTACAACCAATCATACTTATTTTATGCGAGAAGCCGAGCATTTCACCTATTTTCAGAACGAGGTTCTTCCATATCTGGAAAAGGCAGTTACAGACAATGATTTAAGAATCTGGTGTGCAGGCTGTTCCTCAGGAGAAGAGCCATATACCTTAGCAATGATTTTAGATGAATATTTTGAGAGAAGCCAGCAATTCTGGGATAAAAAAGTACTGGCAACCGACATATCAAGCAAAGTACTTGAAGAAGCAACGAAAGGGATATATAGTACGAATGAGATGAGTACACTTCCGGCAAAATGGAAGATAAAATATGTAAACAAGGTAGATTCAGAGCATTCGACTTTTTGTGATAAGATTAAAAATGAAGTTATTTTTCGTAAATTTAACCTTATGGAATCTATATTTCCGTTCAAGAAAAAGTTTCACGTTATATTCTGTCGGAACGTTATGATTTATTTTGATGATGCCACAAGAAATAACCTTGTTAGTAAATACTATGACCTTCTGGAACCGGGTGGTTATTTGTTTATTGGTCATTCCGAAGCTCTTAACAGGGAGACAACCAGCTTTAAGTATGTGATACCGGCAGTTTACAGAAAAATATAATTAGGAGACAGTATGTATGGCAAAAAAAATAAGGGTTTTGATTGTTGATGATAGTATATTGTTTCGGGAAGTATTACTAAGAGGAATTTCATCCGATCCGGATATTGAAGTCGTTGCGACCGCAACAGATCCGTTTGATGCCAGAGATAAGATTATTGCCTTTGAACCGGACGTAATGACTTGCGATGTCGAGATGCCAAAAATGAGTGGAATTGAGTTTGTCCAAAAACTTATGCCCCAATATCCGTTACCGATCATCGTCGTAAGCTCTGCCACGGGCACAGTATTTGATGCATTAAGCGCAGGAGCGGTAGACTTTGTCGGAAAGCCTGATATGTCCTCTGTGAAAAACGTTGAATCATTTATTAATGATCTGATTACAAAGATTAAAATCGCATCGAATGCAAAAGTTCAAAAATCAGGGAAAGACAGCTTGCCAAATAAAATAGAGAGTACAAAATTAGCCGATAGTAAAAAAATTATTGCAATAGGAGCTTCGACCGGAGGAACAGAAGCAATCTATAACGTACTCAAAAGGATGCCAAAAGACACTCCGGGTATCGTTATTGTTCAGCATATTCCTCCAAACTTTTCAAGAATGTTCGCAGAACGTCTTAATACTACAATAGAATTAGAAGTAAGAGAAGCAAAAACAGGAGACTATATGGAGAGGGGACTTGCACTGATAGCTCCCGGAGATAAGCATATGATTATAAAAAAAATAGGAGACCGTTATCGCGTGGAATGTTTTTTGGAGGAGAAGGTGAATGGTCACTGCCCGTCCGTGGATGTGCTGTTTGAATCAGTAGCGAAGGAAGCAGGGAGTAATTCTGTTGGTGTAATACTTACCGGAATGGGTTATGACGGTGCAAAGGGACTGATGTCAATGAGGAGAAAAGGTGCCAGAACCATCGGACAGGATGAAAAATCCTGCGTGGTTTATGGCATGCCGAAGGTAGCATATAATATTGGTGCAGTAGAAAAGCAGACATCACTGGATAATGTTGCTGATTCCGTTTTTAAGATGCTTATATAACGGGATATTAGAGATTTTTAGTAGCAAAACAGATTGAAACAAATAGATTTATCAATGTATTAAGGAAGATGGGATTGATTCATGAAATTCTTGACAAATTTCCTAATTAACCGATGATAATGATATTGAATGATAAAGATGTGGTATAATTAAAGAATGATAAACATGATTATGCCCATATTTGGCTTACCCACGGTAAGTTATCGGAATAAATATGAAAAGAGCTATAGAAAATGTTTGTCGGACTACTATACATTAATTGATACAGGAGGATTTTATCATGGTAAGACATATCGTGGCTTGGAATTATGCAGAAGGGTTTTCCGCGCAGGAAAACAATAAGAATGCAATGAATATGAAAAGAGAATTAGAAGCTTTAAAAGATTTGATTCAGGGGATTGCTTCCATTCAGTTATTTATAAACCCATTGACATCTTCTGACTCGGAACTTTTACTTGATAGTATATTTGATAATGAAGAAGCGTTAAAAGCATATATTATACATCCTGAGCATGTGAGAGTCGGAACCAATTATGTTAAACCCTTTGTGTCAAATAGGAAATGTATTGATTTCAACATTGATTAAGATTAGTAATGTCGGTTAATGTGATAAATAAATGCATTGTGAAGAAAAGTGAATTACATAAGAGGATGAATATGAAAACGAATAAAAAGACGTTACTGACAGAGGAGCTATTACAGGAATGAAAGGAATCAAAATGTCTTGATGAATTTATATTAAAGAATAAAGGTGATATTCTTAATATGAGTTTGCAGATTGTTAGCATTTAGAGGAAGGAAATGTATATTTTGGAACAAAATGTAAACTACGTTATATCAATATATTTGGTTGTAATGAATCTTGTCGGATTTACAGTAATGGGAATTGATAAGCGCAGAGCAATCACAAAAAAATGGAGAATTTCAGAGAATACACTGATAATTATCGCATTCATCGGCGGTGGAATCGGAGCATGGTTTGGCATGTATGTTTATCGCCATAAAACAAAACACGTAAAGTTCGTAATCATACTACCGCTGACAGTAATAATATACCTCGCACTTTTATTGAAAATCTTCTGTTTTATCTAGCAGATTCTTTACCCATCAGTTATTAAATCATAGTAACAAGTAGTTCTAAATAATGGTTAGTTCTTGACTATAATGTCCAATAAAATAGTAAAAACGATGACAATCTTATCGATTTCATCAAGATGACTCTTGACAAAAATTATTGACTTTGCTATTATTGCTTTAAAGTGCCGATGCTTTAAAGCGTTAAAGTGCATGATTTCATACGAGCTATTGAAAGATTGACTCATGTTAGCTTGTATAGGAAGAACAAAATTGGGAGAGAGGTAAAAAGATGATTATTAAATCACTATTCTTAATTGTATTTTTTGTAGTCATGATTTTGGTTGGTATCTATTCCAGAAAGCATACAACCAGCGTTGGAGACTTCGTACTGGGCGGACGTTCTGTTGGTCCGTGGATAACGGCTTTTGCTTATGGAACTACATATTTTTCGGCAGTTGTATTTGTCGGATATGCCGGTCAGTTCGGATGGAAATATGGTACTTCGGCTGTATGGATCGGTATCGGTAATGCTTTCATTGGAAGCATGCTTGCTTGGATAGTACTTGGACGTAGAACCCGTGTTATGACTCATCATTTACAATCAACTACAATGCCTGATTTTTTTGGCAGCAGATATGATAGTAAATCATTAAGAATTGTAGCTTCATTAATCGCATTTGTATTCCTTATACCGTATTCCGCATCGGTATACAAGGGTCTGTCGGGTCTGTTCGGAATGGCATTTAATGTTAACTTTCATACCTGTATTGTGGTAATGGCTGTTCTCACCTGTATCTATGTTTTGTTGGGCGGGTACATGGCAACCGCGATAAACGATTTTATTCAAGGTATTATTATGCTGGTTGGTATCGTAGCAGTTGTTGCATCGGTATTACATAACAATAGCGGTTTCATGGATGCGATTGGTAATCTTGCCAAAATTCCAAGCGATATTGCGGCAACGCAGGGTCAACCGGGAGCATTCACCTCCTTCTTCGGTCCGGATCCTATTAATCTGTTAGGTGTTATAATCCTTACTTCATTAGGAACCTGGGGACTTCCTCAGATGATTCATAAATTTTATACGATTAAGAACGAGAAAGCAATTAAAACAGGTACGATTATTTCAACAGTTTTTGCCATCGTTATTTCCGGCGGTTGCTATTTCCTCGGAAGCTTCGGAAGACTGTACAGTGCTGATGCAGCGATTTATAAAGCAGATAAAACAGTAAATTTTGATGCAATTGTTCCACATATGTTATCTACTTTATCCAATGGTTTAATCGGTGTCGTAATTGTACTTGTACTGTCCGCTTCCATGTCAACACTGGCTGCTTTGGTTATGACTTCAAGTTCTACACTGACCTTGGACGTTATTAAGGGTAATATAGTCAAGAACTTCAGTGAAAAGAAACAGATATTAGTAATTAGAATCATGATTGTAGTATTTATCGCACTCTCTGTCATCATAGCATGGAATCCTCCGACATTCATCGCACAGCTTATGAGTGTCTCGTGGGGCGCACTTGCCGGATCCTTCCTGGCACCTTTCCTTTATGGTTTGTATTGGAAACGAGTAACAAAACCGGCTGTATGGGCAAGTTTCATTACAGGTGTCGGCATTACTCTTTTCAATCTTATGATACTTTTGAAATATATAACACCGCCACAGAATCTATTCTTTAAATATTTTGTATCCCCGATTAATGCTGGAGCCCTGGCAATGATTGTCGGTCTTATCATTGTTCCGGTAGTCAGTATGTTGACTCCTAAGATGAAAAAGGATAAGATTGATGGTGTATTTGCTTGCTATGAAGAGACCGTAGTGGTTCATACGAAAAAATCTATTGAAGAATAGCGATAAACGTTTATAATATTACTTATAAAGAAGCTGACTCAAAGGTGTTTTACCCAAAAGAAGCCTTTGAGACAGCTTCTATTAGTGCGTTATATGGACATGCTTATATAAATACATGCAAGAGCAGGTAGAAGGAGGCCGTTATGATTTGGGCAAAAGAAGAAACGCTGTCAAGAAAGGAAATCGAGGAGATACAGTTAAAAAGGCTACAGGAAACTGTTACCGGATTATATGAAAAGGTGCCGGCTTATAGACAGAAGATGATGGATTCCAATATAAAACCGGAGGATATTAAAAGACTTGAGGATTTAAGAAGACTCCCTTTTACGAATAAAAAGGATCTACGCGATAATTATCCCTTTGGGTTTTTTTCAGTACCAAAAAAGGAGCTGGTTCGTATTCATGCCTCCTCAGGTACGACCGGAAAACCTACGGTAGTCGGATATACCAAAAAAGATATGAAGACATGGACGGAATGTGTATCAAGAATTGCCTGCATGGGTGGTGCAAATGCTGAAGATGTGGCACAGATTTGCTTTGGCTATGGGATGTTTACAGGAGCGCTTGGCCTACATTACGGCTTAGAGAATATCGGTGCCGCGGTTGCTCCAACCTCCTCCGGCAATACGCAAAAGCAGATTATGTATATGCAGGACTTCGAGACTACCATACTGGTCGCGACGCCCTCTTATGCATTACATATTGCAGAAGTGGTACGAGAAATGGGACTTGATCCGGCAAAGGATCTTAAGATCAGAATAGGATTGTTCGGTGGCGAAGGAATGACCGAACCGATGCGTCAGGAGATGTATAAGCTTTGGGGTTCAGATATGTTGGTTACCCAGAATTATGGAATGAGTGAGCTGATAGGACCCGGTGTATCCGGTGAATGTCTGGAGTTATGCGGAATGCATATCAATGAAGATCATTTTATTCCTGAAATTATTGATACAGATACCGGAGAAGTACTTCCTCCCGGAAGTAAGGGAGAATTGGTTATTTCCTGTATTTCGAAGGAAGCTCTACCGTTAATCAGATATCGAACAAAGGATATTTCCAGACTTATGTATGAGCCCTGTAAATGCGGAAGAACCACGGTAAGAATGGAGAATCTCTCCGGTCGTTCCGATGATATGTTGATTATTCGCGGGGTAAATGTATTCCCGTCTCAGATAGAAGAGGTATTATTAAAGGTTCCGGAAATCGGAGCGCATTATGAGATTATGGTTGACCGTAAAAACCATCTGGATATCATGGAAATAAAAGTTGAACTGGCCGATGAAAGTTTACTTGATTCTTATGCTATGCTTGGAAAACTGGAACATAAAATTAAATCCGGTTTGAGGGTTGTATTGGGCCTTGATGCTATGATAAAATTAGTTGCACCAAGAAGTTTACAGCGCTTTGAGGGTAAAGCAAAAAGAGTTACCGATTTGCGTAAGGATTCATGAGAATTTAACATTGATTAGAAGGTTAGAAGTCGCTTTTAGGATATACATGCATTAAGATTATTTTCGACTTTTAACACTAAAAACAACATTAGAATTTTACTTTTATACAGAAAGGAAATGAAAATGACGCACAAAGTTATTATGTTAGGAAATGAAGCTTTTGCTCGTGGGGCGTATGAAGCCGGATGTAAGGTGTCGGCGGCATATCCGGGAACACCAAGTACTGAAATTAGCGAGTATATCGTAAAGTATGATGAAATATATTCTGAATGGTCACCAAATGAAAAGGTAGCAATGGAGGTGGCAATCGGAGCCTCTATCAGTGGAGTAAGGGCTTTGGCTTCCATGAAGCATGTGGGTCTCAACGTAGCATCTGATCCTCTGTTTACCGTATCCTATATCGGAGTTACAGGCGGTCTGGTGGCAATCATTGCAGATGATCCGGGACTTTACAGCTCACAGAATGAGCAGGATACCAGAGCAATAGCAAGAGCAGCCAAGGTTCCTGTTATTGAACCTTCAGATAGCAGTGAGGCGAAGGAATTTGTCAAATTTGCTTTTGAATTGAGTGAAAAATATGATACACCTGTTATTGTCAGATCAACAACCAGACTTTCCCATTCTCAAGGGATGGTTGAATTAAATGACAGGGTAGAGATAGAAGATAAGCCGTATGTCAGAAATGTAGCAAAGAATGTCATGATGCCCGGTAATGCGAAGGGACGACATCTTGTAGTAGAGAGCAGAGAAGCAGCCTTAATGATTGACGGCTGTAATTTTCCGATTAATAAAGTAGAATATAACGATAAGAAGATTGGCATTATTACCTCAGGAATCCCCTACCAATATGTCAAAGAAGCATTTCCGGAGGCTTCTGTATTAAAACTTGGACTTGTTAATCCGCTTCCAAGAAAGCTTATTGAAGAGTTTGCGGCAAATGTTGAGACTTTATATATAGTGGAAGAACTTGATCCGATCATTGAAGAACAGGTAAAATCCTGGGGAATCAATGCCATCGGCAAGGAAGTTTTATCTGTTCAAGGAGAATATTCCGCGAATATACTTCGTAAGGCAATCGGCGGTGAGAAAATAGTAACGCTTCCGGCTACCGAGGTACCGAACCGTCCACCGATTTTGTGTCCGGGATGTCCGCACAGAAGTGTATATTCTGTATTAAATAAGCTCAAAATCCATGCTGCCGGTGATATTGGATGTTATACACTTGGAGCCATCGCTCCTCTTAATGTCGTTGATACGACGATTTGTATGGGTGCCAGTATTTCATCACTTCATGGTATGGAGAAGGCCAAGGGTAAGGATTATATAAAGAACTGGGTTGCAGTAATCGGAGATTCCACCTTTATGCATACCGGTATTAATTCCTTAATCAATATGGTATATAACAAAGCAACCGGAACTGTTATGATTCTTGACAATTCAACAACCGGAATGACAGGACATCAAGATCATGCAGCAACCGGTAAGACACTAAAAGGTGAGGAGACATATGCGGTTAATCTGGCTGAGCTTTGCAGAGCAGTCGGAGTTAAACATGTCCATGAAATCAACGCATTTGATGTTGTTAGCCTAGAGAAAACAATTAAGGAAGCAGTTGCTCTGGAGGAAGTCGTGGTCATAATTACAAAAGCACCCTGCGTACTTCTTAGCAAAGGACCCGTAGTAAAACAGTATCGCATTGATTCCGAGGTGTGTAAGCGCTGTGGAATGTGTATGAAACCGGGATGTCCGGCAATTACAAAGAAAGAGAACGGAACAATTGTGATCAATGACACCATGTGTGATGGATGTGGACTTTGTGAAACAGCTTGCAAATTTGGCGCAATCAAACCGGTTCAATTACGATGAATTCCATAGGAAATTCAGTTTGAACTTTTTCCTTTATTGTTTTTTATTCTGTGGTAAAATGGAGGATATACATGGAAACTAAAAATATTATGATCGTTGGCGTGGGTGGACAAGGAACCTTGCTTACCAGCAGAATTCTTGGAGCCCTGACTATACATGCGGGATATGATGTAAAGCTTTCCGAGGTACATGGAATGGCGCAACGCGGTGGCAGTGTAGTAACCTTTGTAAGATATGGTGACAAGGTTAATGAACCGATTGTAGAAGAAGGACAGGCAGATGTCTTGATAGCCTTTGAACGGCTGGAAGCATTAAGGTATGCACACTTTCTAAAGGCAAGTGGAGTTATCGTTGTAAACGATCAAAGAATCGATCCGATGCCGGTGGTAATCGGTGCCGCCAAATATCCGGAGAACATTCTGGAGGATTTAGAAAAATTGCACCGTGTATTTAAGCTGGATGCAATGGAGGAAGCAAAGAAGCTCGGGAACAGTAAGGTGTTTAATGTTATTGTACTTGGAGTAGCTGCCCAACATATGAACTTCAGTAAAAATGATTGGCTAACTGTTATCGAGAACACTGTTCCGACAAAGACAGTAGAGATTAATAAAATGGCTTTTGAAACAGGTTATAATTTACATTAAAATATCCAAAAATTATAAAACTTATTCTGTAAAGGGGGTTTTTATTATGATCAGACAGCTTTCCGTTTTTGTGCAGAATGAAATCGGCAGTCTGGCAAATGTAACAACTGTGTTAAAGAATAATATGATTAACCTTAGGGCAATCGCGTCATTTGACACCCCGGAATTTGCAATACTTAGAATTGTTGTCGATCAACCGGAGAGGGCAAAGGAGCTATTAACAGCAAACGGATTTGCAGTCCGGATGTCGGAAGCGGTGGCTGTCGAGCTTGAGGATAAACCCGGAGTTTTGGACCACATGCTCCATGTAATCGCTGATGCTAAGCTTGGTATCAATTATATCTATTCCATTGTATTACGAAATGGGAAGGCACCACTCATGATAGTAAACACCGATGATTTGGCTAAAACGGCCGTAATCTTAAAGAATAATGGTTTTATAGTAGCAGAGCAGGAGGATATTTTACCATGATATGGAATGAAACAAAGGAATGCATGAGCAGGGATGAGATTCATAATCTACAGAGCGCAAGACTGAGTAAAATGGTAAGCCATGTTTATCATAACGTGGAATTCTACCGAAAGAAAATGCAAGGTATGGGGTTAGAACCCGGAGACATTAACAGCATTGACGACTTGAATAAACTTCCGTTTACAACAAAGAATGACTTAAGAGATAATTATCCATTTGGTCTGTTTGCAGTTCCGCAGTCCGAGATTGTCAGAATTCATGCATCCTCAGGAACAACCGGTAAAGCAACTGTCGTCGGCTATACACGTAAGGATATTGATATCTGGCAGGAATGCGTTGCCAGGGTTCTTGCGATGGCAGGCGTTGGTCCTCATGATAAGATCCAGGTAGCATATGGCTACGGATTATTTACCGGTGGTCTGGGTCTTCATTATGGCGCCGAAAATCTTGGCGCAACTGTTATCCCAATGTCAACGGGCAATACCCAGAAGCTGATTACCATGATGGAGGATTTCGGAGCAACAGCGATAGCATGTACACCTTCCTATCTACTACATATTGCTGAGACGCTTGAAGAAACAGGAAAATTAGACAAAATCCAGCTGAAGGCCGCTATCTGTGGCGCTGAGCCATGGACAGATAACATGAGAAAGCAGATTGAGCAGAAATTGAATATCAAGGCTTTTGACATTTACGGACTAAGTGAGATAATGGGGCCGGGTGTTGCTGCCGACTGTCAGTACCATAAAGGACTCCATGTTTATGAGGATCATTTTGTACCGGAGATTATTAATCCGGAGACACTTGAGCCCTGTAAAGAGGGAGAAGTCGGAGAACTTGTATTTACTACAATCACGAAGGAAGCAATTCCGTTATTCCGTTACAGAACAAAGGATTTAACAAGTATCACCTATGATAAATGCGAATGTGGCAGAACACTGGCACGAATCAGTCGTTTTAAAGGACGTTCCGATGATATGTTGATAATCCGCGGGGTTAATGTATTTCCTTCCCAGGTAGAAGCTGCATTACTTGAAATAGGAGAAACCAGTCCGCATTATATGCTTATTGTTGACCGCGTCAATAACCTGGACGTACTTGAGGTACAGGTTGAAGTAGAGGAGAGTTTCTTCTCTGATGAGATTAAGAAGCTGGAGGGACTGACCCAGAAAATAACCCGTGTTCTTCAGTCTGCACTCGGACTTTCCGTTAAGGTGAAACTGGTAGAGCCTAAGACGATACAGAGAAGTGAGGGCAAAGCGAAGCGAGTAATTGATAATAGACAATTGATATAAGCAATGTCTTTCTTTATTATAATGTGACTATTCAGTCACTGCGGTTCTTTCGAACCGATGCACACAAAATATGTTGATAGGCACATATTTTGGCGCAGAATTTTCTCGCGGTACTGAATAGCTACATTATAATAAGCATATTATTAATTGAGAATAAGGAGGGGGACCATGGTTATTAAGCAATTATCAGTATTTATTGAGAACAGAGAAGGAAGATTGGAACAAGTTACGGAGGCATTAAAAAAACAGAATATCAATATTGCATCCTTTAGCTTGGCGGATACATCGGAGTACGGTATGCTGAGAATGATAGTATCAAACCCTGAAGAAGGCAGAAGGGTACTGAAAGAGGAAGGTTTTTCCACAATGCTTACAGATGTTATAGCGGTAAAGATAGCTCAAAAGCCCGGAACTTTGCATGAAGTACTTAAGGTTCTCTTTGACGCAGGTGTTAGTGTGGAATATATGTATACTCTTGCTACTGCAGGAAACGATACCTCAATCATTATGAAACTATCAGATCCTGATGCAGCATTAACGTTATTAAAGGATAGTCAATATGAGGTTTGCGATGATAAAGAAGCGTACGAACTGAATAATTCTGTCGACAAATAATGTTTGACACAATTCAAAAAGAGTGATATCATAATTATGTTGCCGAAGACATCGGCAACATAATTATTTATATTTTGGAGGAATTATACATGAACAAAGGTACAGTAAAGTGGTTCAACAACCAAAAAGGATTTGGATTTATCTCTGATGAGCATGGCAACGATGTATTTGTACATTACAGCGGTCTGAACATGGATGGCTTTAAGTCTTTAGAAGAAGGCCAGGAAGTTCAGTTTGAAGTAGTTCAAGGAGCTAAAGGTCCTCAAGCAACTAACGTATCAAGATTATAATCAATGTTGGGTTTACAGTGTACCTTTTTCTAAACTATAAATTTAGTTTTTTAGAAATTAGTTTATAAAGAAATAGTGTTATATTGTTAGATACGATTGATTAAAGGTTATCCTTAGGGAATCAGTTCCTTAGGGATACCCTTTTTTTATTACATAAAATAGCTCTATTCATCACACTCTGCTCATACTTTTACATATTTGCGTAATAATGACAAATATATAATTGCTATTTCTTAGGGGTATGCTATAATTAGTTCTTATGATGCATTTGATGATTATATACTTAAGGAGCTAAATAAAAAATGAAGATTACACAGAAGTCCTTCGGGAAGACTAAGAATGGCGAAGAAGCAACCCTGTATACTATTACAAATAGTAACGGGATGATGGTGGCGTTTACTGATTTTGGAGCGCATATTGTAAATATTTTTGTACCGGATGCCAAAGGTAAACTGGTTGACGTAAATTTGGGTTATGAAAACCTTGCCGGATATGAGGTGAATCCTCCGGGTTTTGGAGCTTTTATTGGTAGACATGCTAACCGTATTGGTGGCGCAAAATTTGAGATTAATGGAAAAGCATATGAGCTTGAAAAAAATGATGGACCAAACAATCTTCATGGAGGTTCTGTAGGATATAATAAACACATGTACGAAACCGAAGTATACGAAGATGAAGATATGACAAGTGTAGAATTTTCAAGACTTAGTCCTCATATGGAACAAGGTTTTCCGGGGAATCTGGATGTCACCATTACCTACAGCCTGACAGAGCAAAATGAACTTGTTATTGAATATCTTGCGGTATCGGACAGAGATACTATCGTTAATTTGACCAATCATGCGTATTTTAATTTGTCGGGTCATAATTCGGGTTCTGTACTTGACCATAAGGTCTGGATTAAGTCGAATCAATTTACACCCACTGATAAGTTCTTGATTCCAACCGGTGAATTAAGGGATATTACCGGTACGCCGATGGATTTTAGGACCTTAAAGAGTATCGGACAGGACATTAACGCGGATTATGAGCCTTTAAAAATGGCAGGTGGATATGATCATAATTATGTGCTGGATATCAATGGAAGCAGTGTGGATAAGGTTGCTGAGCTTGTTGATGATAAGAGCGGAAGAAAGATGGAGGTATTTACCAATCTTCCCGGAATGCAGTTTTATTCGGCAAACTTTCTGAAGGATTCTACTCATACAAAGGATGGAGCAGTGTATAAAAAGCAGGATGGTGCTTGCTTTGAGACACAGTATTATCCTAATTCCTGTAATATCAGTACTTTTCCTTCTTGTTTGTTGAAAGCAGGAAAAGAGTATGACTCTGTTACAATTTATAAATTCTCCAATAAGTAGGATTGGTAATAAGAAAAAAGACAGGAACCGCTTAATGAACTGAACATCCAAACATTGAATATAACTAAATGTATGGGTTCAGTTCATTTGTTTTAGCAGCCCCTGAAATATAATGATTTATAGATTATTTTGTACCATAGATACGATCACCGGCGTCACCTAAGCCGGGAAGAATATAGCCTTTCTCATTCAGTCTTTCATCCAAATTTCCAATAAAAATGTCAACATCAGGATGAGTTTCTGTTAAGCGTTTTACACCCTCGGGAGCCGCAATTAAGCACAGAAAATGAATTCTTGTGATTCCTCTTTTCTTAAGGAGATTGATTGCTGCAACAGCAGAACCTCCGGTTGCCAACATGGGATCCACGATGAATATTTCTCTATCTGCCGCATCGGAAGGAAGCTTACAGAAGTATTCCACCGGCTCTAGAGTTTCTTCGTTTCTATATAAACCAATATGACCCACTTTTGCATTAGGAATTAAATTTAAGATTCCATCTGCCATATGAAGTCCCGCTCTTAAGATTGGAACGATACAGAGCTTTTTGCCTTCGATTTCCTTAGCAACAGTCTTAGTTAATGGGGTTTCGATCTCAATATCAGCAAGCGGAAGCTTTCTGGTGGCTTCATAACAAATCAGCATAGCAACCTCAGAAACAAGATCTCTGAATTCTTTGGTTGATGTAGTTTTACGTCTCATAATTCCTAACTTATGTTGAATAAGCGGGTGCTCCATAACAGTAACAGTTGACATTATTCTACCTCCTAAGTAAATATTCTCAATTCCTAACGACCATTATATCAAATTATTCTGTCATATTAAAGTATTAAATTATTTAAATGAGAAGATTTCTATATCCTATAAAAAGCATTCGAATATATTCTCATGACAGAAGAAGAATATGAACAATGCCTTATAGATACCATATATTATATTGTAAGTTTGAATATGATTCTATCATCAGAAACGTCAGTGTAAGATTTTGTATGGATAATACAAAAAAGAAACAGGCAAATTACCCGTCTCGAATAAAATAAATTCAGTTAATTTGGTACACTTCTGAGATTAAAAAGAGGAGAAGCCCGGTAGAGGGGGAGGGTAGCTGCCGGGCTTATTTTATGAAAAAAATTATCTTGTAAGCAATATTGGATGATACGTAAATGTAACTCTTATCTTGATTATGATTATAGAAGACATATATGATTATTGTATGGATATATTATGAACATTCTGTTAATTTTAAAACAAATCAGATTAAAATCAAAAATAAATGAATATTGTCAGACAGAATCGTCGTTTTAATATATAGTTTTATTAGGAAACTGTTACAGTAATTGCAGAGTTTTATTTTGTGTCCTCAGTGAATAATAGTAGTATGAAACATATTTTATATTGATATGAAGTGATGACTTGGCAATCGGCTAAGGAGAAAACATTTTTGAATTTAAAAGGAAAGATGCCTAGATAGAATGGCTGGGAGTAGGTGATTAAATGTCTAATGTATTTAAAAAATTAATCAGTAAAGAATTGGGTGAGGTAAATTATCACCGCTATTTTTCCTTTGTTAAAAAAAGCATTGATACGAAGATTTCGGATAGTCAGGTGATTTACAATGATATGTATGAAAAGCTGAAATACAGGGATGTAAAAGCTATTACTAAAATGCATAGTCGTTTAAACGATACAATGCTGTTAGCTTTTCGTATCAGTAAAAACTTTTTCTTTGCGTTTTTGGTCTACCTAGGGGCTTCCGTTTTTCTTATGGTTAATATCCTTCAGCCACTGGTGACGATTATAGCACTGATACTCTTAAATATCTGTTTTGTCTATAAAACATATGAATTTATAACAAATAAATTTTGTTATATTGATGCACAGATTGTACTTGTATATAAAGCGGTTTTAGACAAGATTATTATAAATGAACGCAAAAGAGCACAATAAATCAAATTTGCTAATGAATAATGACCTAGCTGTTCCTAATATATTATTGTAAGACAACATAAATATGGTGAATTATGGAACCAAGTAATAAACCGGAGAATAATGTTAATCAGGGCGAGGAAACGGAGAAGGAATCCGGAATAGGTCTTTTTATTAAAGTTGGCATTGTGGTATTAAGTATTTTATTGATAATCGGATTTGGTATAAAAGTTCTTCCAGGGGCGATTACCGTATCAAATACAGGAAGCAAAAGGGATCTTCCCATCTATTGTGTGGATACGACGGAAAAGAAGGTTGCACTCAGCTTTGATGCCGCATGGGGTGATGAACAGACACAGAGCATTCTTGACATTCTCGATGAATATAAGATCAGGGTGACATTCTTTATGACAGGAGAATGGGTAAGTAAGTATCCCGAAGATGTCAAAGAAATCGCTGCTGCCGGGCATGATCTCGGTAATCATAGTGAAAATCATAAGCAAATGTCCCTGCTCTCCGATGAGCAGTGTGAGCAGGAAATAATGAAGGTTCATGATAAAGTGAAAGAGCTTACCGGAATAGAGATGAATTTATTTCGTGCGCCATACGGCGACTATAATAATACACTAGTTCGGACGGCTAAGAAATGCGGATATTATACTATTCAGTGGGATGTTGATAGCTTGGACTGGAAGGATTACGGAACGAAAAGCATTATTGATATGGTGGTGAATAATAAGCATCTCGGCAACGGTTCCATCATACTGATGCATAACGGGGCTAAGTTTACACCGGAGGCGCTGGAGGCTGTAATTAAAGGCCTGCAGGAGAAGGGATATAGGATTGTGCCGGTATCGCAGCTGATCTATGACGGGGATTTTACGGTGGATCATGAGGGAAGGCAGATTAGGAAGTAAGGAATAAAGAATCCTTTCATCAGCTTGCATAAAACAAATATGCAAGCTGATTTTGGTTTGCACGGATGCGATAATCCAACAGGAATTTTCCCCTTCAATTAAAAGTTGATGAAGACGTAAATGTTGGTCAAGATGCATTTGAAGGATGTTCTGGAGATTTCGAATAATTACCATTATAAAGTAATTGAGCCATATATGGGTAGTCGTGTAGTTGCTTTCCTACCGGTGATACCGCTTGAATATGAAGCCTGACGTATCGGTAGAATAGCTTGTAATAAGTACTTTACATATGGAATATTTCACACCTAATTTTTGATATTTTTTTTAAATAAACTATGGTATTATTAATAGGAAATATTAAACATGATAATGTTGAGAGGAAGAGATTATATGTGTGACAGAAATGAACTGAGCTTTTCGATATTTATTATCCATCATTTGGCACATGCATGGGGGAAGAATCCTACTTTTGTGTATAAAGCATTGAATGATACACATATAATGGATAATTATATTATCGGCTGCTATGATACCCTACATACACTGGGAGAGCAGGCATTGATTAATGATATTACAGAGTTCGTCAGGGAAAAAGGAGTCAGTTTATGATAGTTTATCATGGCTCAAACGATGAAGTGAAAAACCCTGAGATTACACATTCGAAAGCATTCTTGGATTTCGGAAGAGGCTTTTATGTAACTACATTTCAAAAGCAAGCGGAGCAATGGGCATTGCGGAAAGCAATCCGTCAGGGGAAGGATCCGGTTGTTAACGCGTACACTTTACAGAGGAAATGAATTAGATCAAGGATATGATATTATTATAGGGAATGTTGCTGATGATGATGTTTTTAAAACGGTAGATATGTATTTTCGCGGGCTGTGGAGTAAAGATAAGGCACTGGAAGAGCTAAGATATTATAAAATGAATGATCAGATTTGCTTTGCGAATCAAGAAGCCTTGAATAACGTGTTGCTTTTTAAAGAATCATACCGGGTGGTGAGATAATATGGTAGATAGAGAAGCATTAACAGATGAATATAAGCAAAATTTAGAAGAGAGCATAATAACCTATTTGTCAGAAACAAAAAAAATAGAACTGCGTGTTTCGATGGATATTTATTATCGAAGCAGGCTGGCGGGACAGATAGCTGATGGTATATATGGTATTGAAAATCTTGATTATAAATATTTGGTACAGGATTTAATTGAGAATGAGCCCGAATTATTTGTCTGAATTACGGGTGGTTAACCCCTAGGGAGGTATAACGATGCTCCACATAGCAATTTGTGATGATCTGCCAGACCAGCTTACAGCAATCGCCGAATTTACAAAAGAATACATAGCGTCAAGCGGTCTTGATGCCGAGCTTCGGCAATTCGCGCACCCAGATGTGTTGTTGACGACCTGCGAAACAGAACGGTTCCATATTTACATACTCGACATTGTGATGCCGATGGTCAATGGAATTGAGGTTGGCAGAGCAATACGCCGGCTTGACCGGGAGGCGCAGATAATCTTCGCTTCTACAGAGCCGTCCTATGCATTGGAGTCCTTCCTGGCAAACCCAATCAACTATCTGATCAAGCCACTTGATAAGGCACAGTTTTTTAAGACCCTTGATCTTGCAGTTATAAAAGTCATTACCGAAGATGAGCCCATTGTTACGCTCAAAACCAGGGAAGGACTTAGTGTGATAAAGCTTTACTCCATTATTTTCTGCGAATACAGAAACCATTCTGTGCAATATACGCTGATGAGCGGAGAGACGCTGACCACAAGGTCTATACAGGAAAGCTTTTCCGAGCATATCAAACCGCTTCTTTCCGATAAGCGATTTCTTCAGCCTCATACCTCCTTTGTTCTGAATATGAACCGGGTAGAAGCTTTTTCAAAGAATGGATTTGTGATGCGCGGCGGGGCGGTGATACCGATTCCCACGAAGCAGTACGCAACGGTGAGGGATACCTATATGGATTACCTGCTTGCAAGGGAGGGCTGCGAATGAGCGAATTGTTTCCTGATTTTCTGCGCGCTTTGGTGTCTCTAAGCATGGAACTTGTTCTGATGTTCTCACTGCTCCAGCCTAAGTATGGGAAAAGAGTGAACGGTCTCACGATAATGGGAATCTTAACAGTTAATTTACTGGCTTCCTTGTTCTGCTACGTCAGTGGGAACTTGACGCTGCTAGCAAGACTGGAATTGATTTTATTCGCGATTCTTTGCTTTGCGATTCGCCCCCTGTTCCGGGAAAATTTTATGCAATGGATGTTCAGTTTCCTCACCTTGGAAATCGTTATTATGTGTGTTGTGGTGCTAAGCTTCTCACTATCCTATTGGATGCCATATCCTATGTATTCCATTACACTCGTGAGGCTCCTTCTGTATTCCGGCATTATTTTTATGCTGCATCGGTATATGCGTCCGTTGTACCGCCAGATGGTGACCCATTGGAATGTGTTTTTTTATGTGGCAGTAGCTATTTTTGCCGCATTTGCTTATTATTTTACAGCGGGTGAGGATATTGTCCGAACCCTTACCGAGCAGGCTGTGCCGATCCATCTCCTGGTTATCATCACAGTGGCAGCCTATGTATCCATCTTTTATTCCCTCAAGACCATCTCCCGTGAGTATGCCCTAAGGGAGGAAAATCTGCGGATGCAAAGCAATCAGGAGCTACTGCACTTGTCCGTTACCACTATGGCAAATCGAATCGGACTGTTGGATGAAGCCCAGCAGCAAAGCCGTATTGTAGCTCATGACCGGCGGCATTTTAACAACACACTTCTGGAGCTGTTGGAGAGTCAAAAAACGGAGGAGGCCATTGCATTCTTAAGACAGCAGTCCGGTACACAGCATTCTCGTGTCAGAAACTACTGTGAAAACACGGTAATTAATGCGGCTGTGTGCTATTATTCGGGATTGGCGAAGGAGAAGGGTATCACCACCGAAATTAGCCTGGATATTCCACATTCCCTATCGGTGGATTCCATGGAGCTTGCTATGGTAATCTCTAATTTGCTGGAAAATGCAGTCCAGGCCTGTGAGGCACTGGGAAATGATCGGTCAGGGAGCATCCGGTTCACCTGCCGTCATGTAGGCAGTCTTATTCTGGAAATTAGCAATTCCTGTGACGCTTCTGTACGTTTGGATGAAAACGGATATCCGTTTGCAAAAGAAAGTGGTCACGGTGTCGGTACGAAAAGTGTCCTAGCATTTGCACAAGGGAATGATGCCGATTTGCTTTACCAGATTGCAGATGGTACCTTCCGAGTACGTATGCTGATATAGAACGACGCTCTTATTGTTTGTCAAGAACACTTAATTATGAGCTTGTCAAGAACCAATTTAGAATAAATCATGTTTTTTAAGCGTAAAAACGAGTCTTTTAAGAAAGAAGGCTCGTTTTTTGTTGCCTTATGGTACGCTCTTGCTATCAAGAGAAGCGCTGATTAAATTTGTTGAAAAACGGTCCATCCTATGACAGGGTTTAAATCAGAACTTCATTAACCTACAGGAGGAAAGGTCGTGAGGTGTTATGTCAGAGTCATCGCTAAATGAGAAGCTGCGTGAAGATGCGTCCCTGACCGCGCCAAATTCGGAAGGAAATGTCTGGCCGAAGCAAAGCTGTCCCGCCTTTGAGCCAAGGGAAAGTACCGTGGCAGGGCAATGTGAATGCTGGTATTGCCGTCATGCGGACTTCCATCTGGGTAAACCCAGGGCGCTGGAGGTAGGCATTTGCTGCTGGCCAAAGAAAATTATGAAATAATGAAAATCATCACAGGAGGAAAAAACGAATGAAAAAAATACCCATGAACAAAATACTTAGTATACTGTTAGCATTGTGCATGGTACTGACCCTGCTGCCGCAGAACAGCTTAACGGCTTTTGCGGCTACACGAGAGGCTACTGACTTTACCACACTACAAAATGCAATTACCTCAGCAAGTGACGGAGACACGATCGAGATAAAAGCGCCAATTGTTTTAACAGCAACACTTACAATCAGTAAAAGCCTTACCTTTACTGCTTCAGACTCCTACACGCTGACACGTGGCAGTGGCTTTACACACGGCAGTATGTTCAACATCAACGGCAGCGGCAAAACCGTAACCTTCGAAAACATCACCATCGATGGCGGCGGTGTTGAAGCAGATGCTGCAGGTATTGCAGTTAACGCAGGTGAGTTTATTTTTAATGATGGTGCTGTGTTGCAAAAATGTAATAACATAGGCTACAGCCCAGGTGGGGGAGTATATGTTGGGAGTGGTACCTTCATCATGAATGGCGGCAGCATCACCAACAATAGCAGCAATAGCGGTGGTGGGGTATACGCTATGCAAAGCTTCACCATGACCGGAGGCAACATCACCGGTAATCATTCGAGTTATTCTGGTGGCGGTGTTTATATTGGACACGGCTGTCAATTTGAAATGACCGGAGGCAGTATAACGAATAATAATACCGGATATTACGGGGGAGGAGTGGAAATAGGTACAAACTGTAATGTCCGGTTTTCGGGTGATATAAGCATTAAGGATAATCAACAGTCGGGGGGGATTGCGAACAATCTCTATCTGTGGTCTGACAATATTACCCTAGCAGGTGCGCTGGCAAGCACGGCGGTAATCGGTGTGACGAAGTATAATCCACCGACAAGCGGCAACCCGGTTGAGGTGGCTGTAAGTGATGCCAGTTATACCGGCGGGATAACAAGTAATGATGCCGCTAAATTTGTAAGCGACAATGCCAGCTACAAGATAAGCTATGACAGCACGAATAAAAAGGTCATGCTTGAGGTGAGAGTGGCAGTTGATGTTACAATTAATGAAACCGCCCAGACCGTTACTTATAACGGGTCACCACAAGCCTTTGCTACCACAGGCACTCCAAGCACCGGCTTTACGATCAGCTATCAGCAAGGAGATAGTGAGGTTACACCAACCAAAGCCGGCACCTATGATGTGAAAATCACAAGAGCGCAAGATGCTGATTACAAAGCATACTCCAAAACAATCCCAAGTGGACTTACGATTAATAAAGCCACCCCTACGATAAACACCCCTCCGACAGCTGCTAGTATTATCAGCGGGGCTGCCTTGTCGACTTCAGCCTTAACCGGCGGTTCGGCAAGCGTCCCGGGCACCTTTTCCTGGTCAAACGGGTCAACCATACCGGCAGCTGGCACAAATAGTTACAGCGTGACCTTTACACCGTCAGACACTGACAATTACAATACCATAACGACAAATGTCGCAATAACAGTCACTACGGCTCAAGAAGCGTCAGCACCCGTTCAAAGTGGAACAGGTAAAGCCGAGGGAACAGTAATAAAGGATCAGCAGCAAAGTGACGGGGCGCCTGCGGCAAGTGTGGAAAACAGTGGTGCTGAACTAAAAACCAGTGTATTGACACCTCAGGAGCAGGAAATGGTAGCGCAGGGAGAAAATGTACGGGTGATCCTAAAGGTCGTGGACATTAGTGCCTCAATCAGTGCTGAGGAGAAGCAGCTGATTGATAAAACATTGAATTTAACAAATGCAGATACAGGCATACCTGCTCTATATGTTGATTTATCTCTGTATAAGCAGGTTGGGGACCGGGAACAGACGAGAATAACGGAAACCAACGGTAAAATCAGTGTAAGTATTGAGGTGCCGGAGAGTCTTCGGAATACGGATGTAGAGAAAACCAGGTCGTTTTATATCATCCGGATTCATGAGAATGAGGCGATCAGGATAGATGGAACCTATGATTTGACAACCCATCTTTTTACCTTTGAAACAGATCAATTTTCCACCTATGCCCTGACCTATCAGGATGTGAATACTGCGACTGTGGATAATGACGACAATACAACAGATCAGCCTGCACTAGCTCAGGATTTTAATCCTCTGCGCCTGACAGCAAAAGCAGAAATGTACGCGCAGACGTTAACCTATGCCAAGGTATCGGGTGCTGATGGGTATCTGATCTACGGAGCGAAATGCGGACAGAAGTTGAAGAAGGTGGATGATGTTGACAAAACGATCACAAGCTATACCGTTAAAAATCTGAAGCTGGCAACCTATTATAAATATCAGGTAAAGGCCTATAAGATGATCAATGGAAAACGGGTCATCCTAAGGACCTCCAAGGTAGTGCATTCCGTTACTAAGAGTAAGCTCTATGCCAATGTGACAAAGTTAACGTCGAATACAGCAGCGGTTAAGTTGTCAGTAGGAGAATCCAAAACTGTGACTTGCCAGGTGGTTCTTCCAGAGGGTAAAAAGCAGAGGGAGCATACAGCTGTTATCCGCTATGAATCCTCTAACCAGGCAATTGCAACAGTAAGCAGCAAGGGAAAGATTACAGCCAAAGCAAAGGGAATCTGTTATGTGTATGCATATGCACAGAACGGAGTATATAAGAAGATAACGGTAACAGTGGAATAAAAAGAAAAACAAATGCAGTCTTCAAATGCAATGCAGTCCTTTACAACGGAAAATGAAAAGTGGCTTGATTTTGTATGTGAGTAGAGGATTTAGCCTCCCCGAGATGCGTCAACTCAGTTTCCTCTAGTTTACCGTTTCACTATTAGTATTCAAAGTCATTCTTAAAACTTTTTGAGAAATGTGCTATTACAAAAGTAGGGTTTTTTGATTACACTCCTGATTACACTTCAAATCCGGCATGCGAGAATGCCCTTTCTATCAGTGCTTGCGAATAGAGCAGATGGTTCAAGTTATACTGCCATAAAATTGACTGATTTTTTCACTATGGATTGATGATATAAAATCCTCTCAAACCCCTACAAACACTGGTTTTAAAGTTGTTGCGTACGGTGACAGCCTGGACTGGAAGGACTACGGAACGAAAAGCATCATCGATATGGTGGTGAATAATAAGCATCTAGGCAATGGTACCATTATCCTGATGCACAACGGAGCTAAGTTTACAGCGGAGGCGTTAGAGGGTGTGATACAGGGATTACAGGAGAAGGGGTATAGGATTGTACCGGTATCGCAGCTGATCTATGACGGAGAGTACACGGTGGATCATGAGGGAAGGCAGTTTCGGAAGTAAGGAAAAATAGTGATAAATCACGGTCTTATCACTATTCTTACATGGCTGAACTGTAACAGATTAGTTGAGATAGGTTTAATATCACATAGACTTTTTGCCATGATAGAAATGAACTGAGCTTTTCGATATTTATTATCCATCATTTGGCACAAGCATGGGGGAAGAATCCTACTTTTGTGTATAAAGCATTGAATGATACACATATAATGGATGATTGTATTATCGGTTGCTATGATACCCTACACACACAGGGAGAGAAGGCACTGATTAATGATATTACAGAGCTCGTAAGGGAAAAAGGAGTCAGTTTATGATAGTTTATCATTGTTCAAATGATGAAGTGAAAAACCCTGATGCAAGCGGAGCAATGGGCATTACGGAAAGCAATCCGTCAGGGGGAAGGATTCGATTGTTAACTCGTAAAATATAAGCAGAATTTAGAAGAGAGCATAATAACCTATTTGTCAGAAACAAAAAAATAGAACTGCGTGTTTCGATGGATATTTATTATCGAAGCAGGCTGGCGGGACAGATAGCTGATGGTATGTATGGTATTGAAAATCTTGATTTAAAATATTTGGTACAGGATTTAATTGAGAATGAGCCCGAATTATTTGTCTGAATTACGGGTGATTCAATAATAAGTTAATATTTAGCCTCCCCAAGATGCGTCAAAATGTTCGCATCGACAGGGGAGGTTTTTTTATTTTAATCTTGGGATTTATCAATCAATGCATTTCCCTCAATGGATCTGGATTACTAAGCAATCATCTATTGATTAACATAAATAGGGAAGTTATAATAAAGTAAGATATAGGACAACAAAAAAGATATACCCAAATGATCCATGTCCGTGCGGTATTGGTAAAAAGTATAAGAAGTGTTGCGGGAGGTAGAATTATAATGATATCACCGGAAAAAGTTAGTGAAGAGGCTAAGAGATTAGAAAATGAAAATTATCGTTTTAGTTCATTTTTAAAATCGCATGCTGAGGAAGAAGAGCTTGATGAGCGATTCTTTCGATTGCATAAGGAATTATTTAGTCAGTATGACTGTAGTAAGTGCAGGAATTGCTGTAAAATGTATCAGGGAACATTAGAAAATCAGGATCTCGTGATAGCTGCAGAAAAACTGGGGATTAGTATACTACAGATGAAAGACTCATTTTTAAGCTATAATGAATATCATAATAATTATGAAACAAAGCATAAGCCATGTGATTTCCTTATGGAAAATGGGGAATGTAAGCTAGGAGAAGTCAGACCGGATAACTGTAAGGACTATCCTTATACAAACAGACCGGAACGTTTATATAGTTTGTATGCAGTTTTGGATGTGATTACCGTATGCCCGGTGGCTTTTGAGATATATGAGCGATTAAAAAAGGAGTATGGATTTCGAAAGAAGAAAAGATATTAATAATGAAAATGACATTGAGTTTACATGACATTATATTAGTAAAATAGGAGGCAAGAAAATTCATATGTCATATTTAAACAGTCAGCAGAGACAGAAATTAAATGCATATTATAAACCCGAGGGTTTTGTAATAGATTTAGGGGAAGTAAATTCAGCCAGGATGAATGAAGATATGGCTTATAGTGACGAACTTAAGGAGTGGAAGAAACAATTTGATGAAAACAAAAATATTGCTTTATTTCATCTTGGTTTTATTACAAAAAAAGAATGGTTTTCATCTGAATTAGAGTATCTTTATTCAATTGCCGACAAGGTGCTTCAAAAATTATCCAGACAACCGGATATTGAACTATCAAGAGATTTAGTTCAAGTTGAATTGTCAGAGGAGGAGTGCATTGATCTCATAGATAGGGTTCCGTTTGCAATTGGCATGGAATATGTAAATGCTGCCTGGCTTCATATGATTTGGGATAGTCTGATAGAAGTTTATCGAACAGAGATTATAGATTATAGCGGATTGGTATCTACGTATTTTACCGAGCACAATTCGAACATTAATGTGGTTGGAAGAGTATTTTTCCATATGGTTGAAAATCATGAGGATGACTATCCGTTTGCTTTTATGGCAACCTATTCAACAAAACCGGTAAAGAGTAAGAAAGCAGTACATACTCCCTTGAAAAATGCACTACAGGAATTTAAACAGGATGAAAAAAAGCTTCTGTCGCTGTTGTCAACAGTGACGAAGGTGGCAGAACACAGCAATTTTATAGCTGACCTAATGGAAAACGGAGAATTATTCTCACCTCTCAAATTAACTGTTAAGGAAGCATATATATTTTTAAATGAAATTCCACTTTACGAAGAAGCAGGTATCATGTGCCGTGTTCCGGATTGGTGGAGAAAAAGGACAAATTCCATACGACTTTCGGTTACAGTCGGAAGTAAAGAACCTTCTAAGGTCGGACTTGATGCTATCATGGATTTTACTCCTTCACTGTTGATCGGAGAGGAAAAGTTGTCTGAAACGGAATTGAAACAGTTCTTGACGATGGCAGAAGGCTTAATTCAGTATAAAGGAAAATGGGTTGAAATCAACAAGGATAGATTAACACAGGCTTTAGAGGCGTTTCATAAGCTTTCGGATAGGTCAAATCATGATGAAATTTCCTTAAGAGATGCCTTGAGAATGGAATTGCATTCAGATTCCCTGGTACAGGAAACAGCAGGAGATATTGAGACAACGGTTACGAATGGACAATGGCTTAAGAATATTAAGAATAGTTTGATTAATCCGATAGCCCCTGAGCAAGTTGATGAAGTACCATCCTTTCACGCTACCCTTAGAAAATATCAAAAAAGTGGCTATCATTGGCTGTATCAAATGTCACAGCTGGGCTTTGGGGCCTGCCTTGCAGATGATATGGGACTTGGAAAAACAGTTCAGATGATTGCTTTTTTGGAATACTATAGAATTAACTTTAATGGAAATGCTTTATTGGTATTACCGGCCTCCTTAATTGGAAACTGGCAGAGAGAAATTGAAAAGTTCGCACCTGAGATGACCTATCAGATTTATCATAATAGTATAAGAAAAGCCTCAGAAGAGCTTTGCATAGATAGTTCGATATTTTTATCTATTACAACTTACGGCATGGCAGTCAGACTAGATGAATTACAAAAAAAACAATGGGATATTTTAATCTTAGATGAAGCACAGGCAATCAAAAATCCCGGAACAAAACAGACGAAGCAAATTAAGAAGCTTTCGGCTAATATGCGAATTGCTATGACAGGAACTCCGATAGAGAATCGATTAAGTGATTTATGGTCCTTGTTTGATTTCCTTAATCAGGGGCTACTTGGATCAGCGAAGGAATTTACGAATTTCACAAAAAGTCTTTCTGAAAATGGCAATGGTTATGCGAAGCTTCGCAAAATGATTCAACCATTTATTCTACGAAGATTGAAGACGGATAAAAGTATCATTAGTGATTTACCGGACAAGCTTGAGATGAATGAATATGCAGCACTATCTAAGAAACAAATCGCCCTTTATCAAAAACTGATTGATCAAATAGAAGATAAACTTCAGGATGCTGAGGGTATTGAACGAAAAGGACTTGTGTTATCCAGTATCATGAAATTTAAGCAAATCTGTAATCATCCGGATCAGTATCTTGGAAGAGAGGAATATTCCCCGGAACACAGTGGCAAATTCGAACAGCTTCGGGATATATGTGAAACAATCTATGAAAAGAGAGAGAAAGTCTTAATATTTACCCAGTTTCGAGAGATGACGGAACCGCTATCTGATTTTTTAAAGAATATTTTTCATAAAGAAGGGTTAGTACTTCATGGCGGAACAGCGGTAAAAAATAGAAGTCAGATGGTGGAATGTTTTAATGGTGAAGAGTATATTCCTTATATGGTACTATCCTTAAAGGCAGGTGGAGTCGGACTTAATCTGACTGCGGCTAATCATGTAATACATTTTGACAGGTGGTGGAACCCTGCTGTTGAAAATCAGGCTACAGATCGTGCGTTTCGTATTGGACAGACTAAGAATGTTATGGTTCATAAATTCATAACAAAGGGTACAATAGAAGAAAAAATAGATAAAATGATTTCGGAAAAACAAAAGCTGGCCGGAGATATCCTAAGTTCGAATGGAGAACAGTGGATTACTGAGCTAAATAATGAAGAACTGTTGAAATTATTTACGTTGGGTGGTGATGTGGGATGAGTTATTATGAATTTGCGCCATATGTATCTGTGGCTGAAAAGAAAGAAAAGTCCTTGAAAACACTAAGCAAGCTAAAAGCAAAAAACAAGGACATTCAACCAATCACAATCGAAGGAAGAACCTTAGCAAAAAGCTGGTGGGGAAAGGCATGGAATCAAAATCTGGAAAGCTATGCCGATTATAGTAACCGTATAGCAAGAGGCAGGAGCTATGTTCGTAATAATGCGGTCCTTGATTTAAAGATAACAAAAGGTGTGGTGAAAGCATTAGTACAGGGAAGCTCCAGAAAGCCATATGAGGTTACTGTTCAGATTGATAGATTGATTGATGAAAAATGGAATAAGGTAATTGCGTTATGCAATCATAGGATAGACACGTTAGAACAATTAGTAGGAGGTAGCTTTCCTAAAGAATTGGAAGTCTTATTTAAAGAAAGAAAATATGGTTTGTTTCCCTCTCCTAAGGAAATTCATTTTGATTGTAGCTGTCCGGACAGGGCATCTATGTGCAAGCATGTAGCAGCTGTTCTTTATGGAATCGGGGCAAGACTTGATTCGGATCCGAAGTTGTTTTTTGAACTACGTGATATAGATAGTATGGAGCTTGTGAAAAAATCCATGGAGAAAAAATTAGATAATATGCTTAAGAATGCAGGTAAGAAAAGTGAACGAAAGATTGCAGAAAAGGATGTATTTGATATATTTGGAATCTGATATTACCCCAGCGGGTTTTAACCGAGAGGCAATGCACCGGAGGTTGGTACGATCGACAAGAAGTTAGTATAACGCAAAACTTATATTTATCATAACAGGTATCTGAAAACATTAGGAAGCATTTGTTTTCGGATACCTGTTTTTTGTTTTTAAGTCGCAAAACACATCTCGAGACAAAAAAAGTACATATCATGCATGACATGGGTTTTTAAGGTATTTTTATTTTATACAATAGTTTCGGAAAAATAGCTCGTTAGAGACAAATAAAAAGTAAATTCATTCAGGAGAGAAGAAAATGAAAAAACATTTTCACAAACACAGATTATACCAAAAAATAACAACTACAACATAAAGTCTTTACAGAATCTTGATATTTTGTACAGGAGCGGAGTGCTATAGTGAGTCTATCAATCATCTTAATAGGAGGAAATTATGAAACTCAGGAAAAAAATTGTCATTTCTACAATCGCAGTCGCATTATCATTATCTGTTGCAATACCATCCTTTGCAGCCACGTCCCATTGGAATGATAATGCAACCAAAATGAATATTTCTACGGATTGGTTAAACTGGAAAGCCAGCTGGGAAAGTGTTAAGAGCAATTTTGAACAAATTTCACTTACTCCCGGAACAACAGAAAGCAGTCTCAATTTTGCATGGTATTCCAGGGGTGATAGTCAGGCAAAGTTATGCTTATCCACCACCAGAGATATGGTCAGCCCGACCTATACCGGTGGCGTATCGGAACAGTATAAGGTTCTTAACGGAGTAACTTACTATTCCAACAAGGTTACGTTAGACAACTTAAAACCTAACTCCGTGTACTATTATCAATATTACCTTGACGGCAAATGGTCAACAGTCAGAAAATTTGAAACTAAGGGAACCGAGGAATTTTCTTTCCTTTATGTTGGAGATCCCCAGATTGGAGCATCCGTTGGACAAACGGCTTCCGGAGAAATGAGCGCACAGACAGCAGAGCTGGCAGCCAGAAATGATGCCTTTAGCTGGAATTCAACGCTAGAGTCTGCTATGAATGCAAATCCTGACGTAAGCTTTATGATTTCAGCCGGTGATCAGGTTAATGAGACCGCAAGTGATGGCAGTGCAGCCAAGGATCTGCAGCAGGAAATAGAGTATGCAGGATATTTGTCACCCAGTCTGATATCCTCCCTTCCCATAGCGACTACCATAGGAAATCATGACTCTATGACTGCAAATTACAAAAATCATTTTAATAATCCGAATTCATCCACTACAGAAGCAACACCGACCAAGGCAGGATATGACTACTATTATACCTATGGGAACACCTTGTTTATCTTCTTGGATACCAATAACTACAACGTGGCAGATCATGAGACGTTGATTAAAAAGGCAACAGATGCATATCCGAATGTTACTTGGAAAATCGTAACCTTCCATCAGGACATTTACGGATCCGGTGCCGATCATTCGGATTCCGATGGTATCATCTTAAGAACACAGCTTACAGCATTGCTGGACAAATATGATATTGATGTGGTTCTTCAGGGACATGATCATACCTATTCCAGAAGCTATCAGTTGAGCGGCGATGGTACGACACATACGACCTATAATGCTTCAGCAAATCTGAAGGACGAGGCCGCAAATGCAGAGTTCCAGAAGCAGAATCTGTGTTATAAGATTGTAACTGATACACAGGATGCAGCAGACAACATGGTTACAAATCCTCAGGGTGTTCTGTATATGGAAGCAAACTCTTCCACAGGTAGTAAATTTTATGAGCTGATAGCAACTCAGCAGAATTTCATTGCATCTAGAAGTCAGACTTGGACTCCTTCTTATTCGGTAGTTGATGTGACAAAGGATACACTGACCATTACTACCTATGATGTAGCCACAGGCAACAAAATCGACACCTCTTATACAATTAAGAAAACAGATGAGATAGCTACCAAAATAATAACCTTAAGCAAGACGGCACTTTCCTTAAGTGTAGGAAAGACCTATACCCTACAGGCATCCTTATCACCCGACGAGGCAACCGATGAAGTGACCTATGCAACTTCTAATAAGGCTGTGGCTGTGGTAGATGCACAAACCGGTGTTATCACCGCTAAAAAAGTCGGTACAGCAACGATAACCGTAACCAGCGGCGCTGTGAAGATAGACTGTATAGTAACCGTAAAATAGTGAAGTAATCATAAGAAAAAAGTTATGGAGATATAATCCAATAATAAAGAGCGCAATACGAAGAGGAAAGGTAAGAAATATTGATGAAGCCATGGAAGTCGGAAGCGAAGAAAAAAATAATCCGTTATGCCGCACTTATTCTATTGCTCGGTATATCTCTTATCTTTCTTAAGTATTGGAACAACATTGATAAAACGGAAATTGTATCCAATTCTGCCCAGTCGTTTGACCGGGCAGTTGTAACACAGATAGTAACCGATAACCTCCAGGAAAACGGCAGCCGCATCGGTAATCAGGAGGTCATGGTGCGTTTCTTGAACGGAAAGCATAAGGGGGAAGAGGTCAAAGCGGTTAGTACCAACGGGAGTCTTTACGGAGCAACCTGTTACCCCGGAACGAAGGTGGTAACCCTGACAGGTGAATCAGGGGAGGTTTCAATCACATCCGTTTATAGTCTTGATCGGGAATGGATTATTTATGCGTACCTTGCCCTTTTTTGCGTTATGCTATGGATGATCGGGGGAAAAAGCGGATTGAAAGCAGTGGCCGGCTTAATCGTTACGATGTTACTTATTCTATTCTTCTTCATGCCTGCCATTTACAGAGGTATGTCTCCTATCCTGTCTGCAGTTATCGTATGCTTCATAACAACAATATTTACCATGCTTTTATTGGCCGGGCAGAGTATTAAGTCGCTGTCCGCAATTCTAGGAACCGTGTTTGGCGTTATCATTTCCGGAATCTCAGCTTGGGGCTTTGGCAAGGTGGCTATGATCTCCGGGTATAATGTCGCCAATATTGATACATTAGTAGGCATTCAGCAAATAACCGGAATATCGGTTGGGAATTTATTATTCGCCGGTATTTTGATATCATCTCTGGGAGGAGCCATGGACATTGCCCTATCTATTGCTTCCGCCATTCAAGAAATTCATCAAGCGAACCCGAAGCTGAGCCGGAGGGAGCTTTATATGAGCGGAATGAATGTGGGAAGGGATATGATGGGAGCTACTGCCAATACTTTGATTATCGCCTTTGTCGGCGGCTCACTCAGCACGCTGGTGATTAATTATGCCTATGATCTTCCTTATCTTCAAATGATCAATTCCTATTCCACCGGAATTGAGATCATGCAGGGGATTTCCGGGGGTATGGGAATTGTATTGACATTGCCGCTGGTTTCACTGATATCCTCCGTTATGTTATATGGACGAAAAGAAAAGAACGAGATTTGACAGTAAGAAGCATAGTGATATTATAGCAGAGTGCATTCAGGTAATCTGCTTGTTTGACAAACCGGATAACAAATTCGTTGATCATATTCAATAGCTGGTTTTCGGATTTATGAAGTACATCATAGACATCTGCATAATACTGATAAAAGGTGCTGCGATTATAACCGGAAAAATTGCAAATATCTTTGACTATAATTTTATCAATACTATGTTTCGCATATAAGGTCCCAAAAGCCTCCTGGATATTTTTCTGAGTCATTTCGATTTGCTCTGGATTTTTCTTCATAAAGATGCTCCTGATCCTACTTTTTTCTCAATCCTAACACAAGAAGTATCACAAGACAACACGGTGTTGGATAAAACCGACACATACCCAACAGGTGTTGGTTGATTTACTGCGTACTTCATCCAAGCGGAAGCGTGTTGCAAATGAACGATTTTATGTATTATCATTCAAAAGCAAAATTGTGCAAATTGACGATAGACATAATAAAAGTGGGCTTTTGATACCCTTACCAAAATTAGAAAGCAATAAGGCAATATATATTGCAGAGATGTATAACCCTGGATGCGGGACTTAAACATATGGAGGAAATACGGACTTGGCGAACGTATGGATAATTTTCCTTCTCAATTATCCGGCGGAGAACAGCAGAGGGTTTCCATCGCTCGTGCATTGGCGAAAAGACCCAAATTGATGCTTTGCGATGAACCAACAGGCGCTTTGGATTACGTGACCGGTAAGCAGATTTTACAACTCCTACAGGATACTTGCCGAGTTGATGCGACCGAAAGCACCAAAAGCAGGAAACAGGATTTTGATGGAACGGATTCCTTTTCTATGGAAACGATTAAATTTCCTGAACAAAGTAACCTGCCGCAATATCTTCAGATATAAAAAGCGTGCTATCATGACAATCGTAGGAATCTTAGGATGTTCTATGCTCATTGTATTTGGATTTGGAATACGTGATACAGTAGGTGGGCTGATGTCTGACCAATTCAATACCATAAC
Organism: Lachnoclostridium sp. UBA1308; assembly: GCA_002307215.1. Lineage (GTDB taxonomy): Bacteria > Bacillota > Clostridia > Lachnospirales > Lachnospiraceae > Mobilitalea. The sequence continues at coordinate 172,848 of DBTU01000019.1, read as the reverse complement.
GGTATATGATGCAATCGTTGTGACAGACGACTTAAGCACTGATGAAATAAAAGATATTACAAATGAATGGAACAAGTCAAATATGGTCAAGTCTGAGTTGCAATTAGAGACAACCACCATGACACTGCACAATAAGAGAAATAACATAGATATTACGGTAATGGTGATTCCAGATGGTACGGATCTGGGAGATTATATTCACCTGAAGGATTCTGTAACTCATAAGGCCATGTCTCTTCCATCCGATGGCATTGTGGTTACTCAAAATGCAGCAAAACAGTTATGGAATCACCTATTTGATTCTGTCCAATGTCAGCATTGCAAATGTTGCATTCAAGGTGCGTGTTTCGGGTGCGTCTTATTTGATAGCCGTTGTATTAACAATGATTTTTACATTAATCGTAAATCATGTCACCAATAAAGCATTGCATAGGATAAATATGGTTGAAGCATTAAAAAGCGTGGAATAGTTTAACAATTGGCACTTCATTGAGGTTATTGAAAATGACTAATACTGCAATTGTATATGCGACAAAGACCAAACATTCAAAAAAATAGCGGAAGCGATTGGTTCGGCTTTAAACATTCAAGTGCAAGACATTAAAGATAATCCTGTTTTGAATACTACTGATCTGCTTTTTATTGTTGGCGGTATATATGGTGGTGTCAGTATGCCTGAGCTTTTAGAGTATGTAAAAGGGTTGGATGCCACCATTCTCAAGTGCTCAGTACTTGTAACCAGTTGTGCTTCCGGTAAGCAAAAGCAGATCGCAGTGCGCAGCATACTCGAAGAAAAGGGGATAAAAGTGATCGGGGAGTTTATTTGCAAGGGTGCTATATTATTTGTATCTGGTAGTCATCCAAACCAAAAAGATCTAACAGATGTGAAGAACTTTGCCGTAAGGATGGTCTCTGAAGTGTAAATAAATCTCTTTGAGAAGTTCACTGATTGACAGAATATACCTATTGTAATAATATGATTTTAAGAGGAATTTTGATCGGATGTTAGTATGTAAGTGTATTTTATTTTAACCGGAGGCTGCTATGGAGTTCAAATTCAGAGATCAGTTTTCATTAGGAGTAGCATCAGCGGCAACGCAGATTGAAGGCGGCGAGTGCGGACATAATTGGAATGATTGGTATCATAAGGGTAAAATAAAAGATCATTCTAATCCGGCACATGCTACGGATCATTATAATTTGTGGGAACAAGATGCAGAACTGATGGCTAAGATGAAGATTAGGTATTATCGGCTTGGAGTGGAGTGGGCCAGAATTTGTCCCAAAGAGGGCGAAGTGGATGTTGCTGCGGTTGCTCATTATAGAGATGAACTTAATTTTTTAGAGGAAAAAGGGATTTCTATTTTGCTCACGATACATCACTTTACAAATCCAATGTGGTTTGAGCAAAAGGGTGGATTTACAAAAAAAGAGAACCTACATTATTATCTTGATTTTGTAGCATTAATAATAGAAGCTTATGGAGATGTTGTTTCTGAGTACATAACGATTAACGAACCGAATGTATACGCAACGAATTCGTTTTATTTTGGCGAATGGCCTCCGGGAGAAAAATCCGCTTTGAAAGCTTTTGCAGTCATGTCTAATATGACCATCTGCCATATCAAAGCTTACCGACTTATTCATAGTATGCGCCGCAACATGGGATTTCAGGACACCAAGGTGAGCTTTGCAAATCATGTACGTGTATTTGATGCCAAAAATCCAAAAAATCCTTGGCACAGGATATGCGCAAAGCTACTGGAGAGGCTTTTTCAAGGGGCTGTTACCGAAGTGATGCTTACGGGTAAATTTAAATGGCCGTTAAGAAGGGATAAAGAGATTTCACCGGGTGAGTATTGTGATTTTATTGCAATTAATTATTACACCCGGACGACCGTATCGGGCTTTGGCGATGGGACGAAACAGGACGCACCAAAGAATGATTTGGGGTGGGAGATTTATCCGGAAGGGTTGCTTCGATGTGCCGAAAAAATATATCATATTTTAGAGCGCCCGATCTATATCACAGAAAACGGAACCTGTGATAACCGGGACACATTCAGGTGCAGATATATATTTGAACACTTAAAAGTAATAACGGAATCTGATTTGCCCATAACCAGGTATTATCACTGGTGCTTTTGTGATAATTTTGAATGGATCGAAGGGGAAAGTGCACGTTTTGGACTGGTTCATGTGAATTTCACAACAGAGGAACGAACAGTGAAAAGATCAGGTGAGTTCTATACTCGAATCATTGAGCAGCAGGGTGTAACAAATGATCTATATGAACAATATGTAGAGTCTCAAAAATATAACGTATGATAAGGGGAGAATGCTTTGATTACAATTCAGGAAACCGCCTTTCGATTAGATACAGAGCATACATCATATTTGTTTCAGAAAACAAAGTATGGTCATTTAGTGCATATTTATTACGGGAATTTGTTAAGTAAAAGTGATAGGTCAGACGTTTTAGCTGAGAAACGGTCGATTCAGGTGGGCAGCAGTGTTTTATACAATCAAGAAGACAATGTGTATGCCTTGGATAGCATGTGCTTGGAATGGTCGGACAATGGGCGTGGAGATTATCGTCAAAGTCCGACGGAATTTAAAATGCCGGATGGCAGTTTTGTTACAGACTTTATTTATGACAGTCATAAACTGCTGGAGGAAAGTGTTCCTATGGATACCTTACCTACCGCCTATGGAGGAAATCAGACTATAATCATTACATTAAAGGACAAGATATTTCCTGTTTATATTGATATATATTATTCGGTTTATGAACAAACAGATGTGATAACAAGAAGAGCTGTTGTAAGGAATGAAGCTAAAGCACCGCTCACTATCCGGCGCATCATGAGCATGTCACTGGATATGCCGGACGAGTGCTTTTTGATGTATACTCTGGATGGTGCATGGATTAAAGAAGCAAATTTACATAAACACCCTGTTTCTTATGGAATAACCATTAATTCTTCAACAACAGGAGCAAGCAGTAATCGTCATAATCCTGCATTTTTATTAGCAGAAGCTGATGCAAATGAAGACTATGGGAATGTATATGCCTTCAATTTGATTTATAGTGGTAATCATTTCAGTTCCGTAGAGAAAAGTGATCGGGATTATGTCCGTGTCAGTATGGGAATTAATCCCCACTGTTTTGAGTGGAATTTATCACAGGGGGAAAAGTTTGAAACACCGGAAGCTGTGATGAGCTATAGTAATCAGGGGTTGAATGACATAAGCCATCATATGCACGATTTTATCAACGAGCATATTGTAAGAGGGGAGTTTAAGAAGAAGGATAGACCGGTATTGCTAAATAATTGGGAGGCACATTTTTTTGATTTTAAGGAAGGAAAATTATTGCGGCTTGCCAAGGAAGCGAAAGAGCTGGGGGTTGAATTATTTGTACTCGATGACGGCTGGTTTGGAAAGCGGAATGATGATAAAGCGGGACTTGGAGATTATACGGTAAACTCCAGAAAATTACCTCGTGGACTGAAAGGATTTGCCGATAAAATCAGAAAAATCGGTTTAGGCTTTGGCTTATGGTTTGAACCTGAAATGGTGAATGAAGATAGTGAGTTGTACCGGACACATCCTGAATATGCGGTAAAACTTCCAAATCGTAAAGCGGTTTTAGGGAGAAATCAACTGGTACTGGATCTGTGTCAAAAGGAAGTTCGTGATTATATTGTCGAACAGGTTACTGCCGCTTTGGATGAAGCAGAGGTGAGCTATGTAAAATGGGATATGAATCGTCATATTGCAGAAGCATTTTCTACCACCCTGCAAAATCAAGGAGAGTTCTATCATCGCTATATTATTGGACTCTATGAGGTATTAACCCGTATTTTTGTACCACGACCGCATATTTTGCTGGAAAGCTGTTCCAGTGGCGGAAATCGGTTCGATTTAGGAATGCTGTGCTTTAGTCCGCAGATTTGGAGTTCTGATGATACGGATCCAATCGAACGGATAAAAATACAGACGGGTTTGTCCTATTTTTATCCACAGTCAACCATGGGGGCACATGTTTCAGGGGTTCCGCATCAGCAGACCTTAAGAGAAACACCGCTTGCCACCCGTTTTCATGTTGCATGCTTTGGATGTCTTGGTTATGAACTTGATTTAAAATATTTGTCCCCGGAACAAAGAAAAGATATCACAGATCAGATAGCATTTTACAAACAGTATCGAAGAATCTTTCAATACGGTAGGTTCTATAGAATCAGAACCTATAAAACGAACAAAGTCATTTGGGAAACTGTAAGCGAAGATAAAGAGGTAGCATTGACCGGATTCTTTCAGACCTTAGCTACTGCTGCAGAAAGCAGTGACAAGCTGAAGGTAATTGGCCTAGAAAAGGGAATGTATTCAATCAGGACACGGCCGCAGAGACTTTATATCGAACGCTTTGGAGGTTTGACAAAACACATCCTGCCGGTGGAATTAAATCCGGATGGCGTGATTATGCGTGTAGCGAATCGCCATTACAGTCTGAGGGATTGTGTTGAAACATATACCTGTTCTAAGGAGGCATTAGAAGCAGGCATTCCGTTATGTGATCAGTTTATCGGCACAGGTTACCACGAAAAGGTACGAATGCTTGGCGACTTCGGGTCTAATTTGTACATTACAAAGAAGAACAATGGGGGAAATGAATTATGAAAACAAAATTAAAAACAAATCATAATCGTTATACGTTTGGACTTGGTACAATTGGCAGAGATATGCTCTATACAATGGTAAGCATGTACCTTCTGTATTTCCTAACAGATATTCTGAATTTACCCAATTCCACTATGTGGTGGATGACGGGAGCATTGACTATTCTTCGTATTTTCGATGCTGTAAATGATCCGATCATGGGGTTTTTGGTTGATAATACACATACCCGATTTGGAAAGTTTAAACCTTGGATTGTAATCGGAGGTTTTTTAGGCGGAATTCTTACTATATTATTGTTTTTTGATTTTGGACTGAGTGGAGCAGGGTATGTGACCATGTTTGTAATCATCTATCTGCTCTGGGATTTAACCTATGGAGCCAATGATATCGCTTATTGGTCCATGCTCCCTTCCTTAACACTTGACCAGAAAGAACGTGAGAAAACAGGATCCTTTGCCAGAATTTGTGCGAATATCGGATTGTTTGCAGTGGTTGTTGGCATTTTACCTGTTACGAAGGCACTCGGGGGAAAAGAAAATGCCTGGCACATCACGATAATCGCAATTGTTTTGATTACCTGGGCATTTCTATGCTTTACTGTATTTGGAGTAAAGGAAGATAAGAGTATTCATGTAAAACAGGAAGCAACCTCCCTAAAGGAAATGTTCCGCGTTCTGTTTAAGAATGACCAGCTATTATTTACAGCAATTTCAATGGCATTATTTATGATAGGCTATTGCACTACTACGACTTTTGGAGTCTATTTCTTTAAGTATGCATTTAAAAATGAAGGGATGTACTCTGCATTTGCCGGAATCCTTGGAGTCTCTCAGCTTTCAGCTTTGATAGCGTTTCCAATGTTTTCAAGGAAATTCAGTCGGAAAACTCTTTATGCCTTTGCTACGATTTTAGTTGTGATAGGGTATGTGATTTTCTTCTTTGCACCAATGAATATGATTTTTATTGGTTCGGCCGGTATTTTCATTTTTGTAGGGCAGGCGTTTATTCAATTACTGATGCTGATGTTTTTGACGGATACGGTAGAGTACGGACAGTGGAAGCTTGGCCATCGTAACGAAAGTATCACCTTTTCTGTACAGCCGTTTATCAATAAAATCGGTGGTGCTATTGCAAATGGGATTGTTGGTGCGACTTTAATTATTTCCGGGATCAATGCCGCAGCAACGCCAGATGATGTAACCGATTCCGGATTGCTGATTATGAAGCTGTCAATGTTGATTTTACCTCATTTCTTTATTGTGACCGGCTATATCATATACCGCAAGAATTTTAAGATTGATAAACAGCTGTTTGATAAAATCATTACTGATTTGACTGCTCGTGGTGAGATAAAAAATAGCGGGGTTAATCTTAGGTGATTTATTAGGTTGGTTTTTTCTTACATGCCACTGTAAATGGCGCCCAAGGAATGCAGTAAAAAGTCTTGAAAGTCAATGATTTCAAGGCTTTTTTGCATATACGAATGGAAATTTGGCAGTATACTACAATAAGACATGTTTCTCAATAGAAGGGAGATAATGCTACAATGAAAGAAAAGATCATAGTAATTGAAGATGAGAAAAAAATTGCAGACGCGATTGTATATGCTTTAAAAAGAGAAGGATATACAGTAGAGGTTGTTTATCATGGAGATGAAGCTATCAAAAAGTCGCGGGAGTTCGAACCCGATGCCATCATTCTGGATGTTATGCTTCCGGGTATGGATGGGTATGAAATTCTAAAGAAGTTACAGGATACAGGCCGTATGGGTGTTATCATGCTGACAGCTAAGGACGATATTGTTAACAAGATATTGGGGTTGGAGCTGGGGGCAGATGACTATATGACCAAGCCTTTTGATATGCGAGAGCTGCTTACCAGATTAAAATCATTGCTTAGAAGAATGCAAAAGGCAGAAGCAGGGAAGGAAAGTGAAGAGATTGATCTGAGAGGAATAGAGCTTCATGTGAGTCATAGAACTGCATATGCCGGCGATACATTACTTGACCTAACACCAAAGGAATACGATCTGTTGAAGTTGCTCCTATCCTCCCCGGACAGAGCATTTACAAGAGAGCAGATGCTGGATTTAGTCTGGGGTATGGATTATTATGGAGGTACCCGCACCGTGGACATTCATATACAGCGACTACGAAAGAAATTGGGGACGGACTACAGTGAAATTATTCAGACCGTACAAGGGATTGGCTATAAAGCGTTAGGAGGCCACAGTGAGAATCAGCATTAAGATTAAATTTAGTTTGTTCCTTGCCGCATTACTGCTTCTTACCGTATTCATTTTAAGCCTGTTGGTATTAAGAGGAATTAAGACAAATCAAGTGGAGCAGTACGAGAAATACCTTGCTAGGCAGATGGAAACAGCTAATGTATATTTTAAGCAGTCTGTTTTGGCTGAATCGAATAAAATACCTCAGATCTTTTTAAATACCAAGGGGGTCGAATTTGCGAAGCAATTAGAATTACTAACCGGCCAATCGGTAGTCTTGTATGACCTGAGCGGGGAAGTTGTCAGCAGGAAAGTAACCCCAAAGGGATCGGAGGATATCACCGAGACTCTGGAATATGCATTAGAAGGTAAAACAGCCTATTTGGTGGAAGAGGAAGAGCTGTTTTACCTGGCACCTTTAAGAATAGGAAATGAACAGGTTGGAGTGATCCGGTTCTATTACTCCCTGACTGGGGATAATGAATTTTACGGCCGTATCAGACAGACGTTTATTACGCTGGGTACAGTTATATTTTTATTCAGTTTTATTCTGGCATATTTTTATTTCAATTCATTTGCTAATGGGATTATCAAATTGGAACAAATGGTGGACAGGGTTCGGAGAGGTCATTTTGAGATTACGATATTCAGGCGAAGGGATGAAATCGGTCGACTGAGTGTGGGCATCCATGCCATGAGCAGTCAAATTATGTCTACGATGAAAGACATGGAGGAGGAACAGGAGAAGTTGACGCTGGCAGTTAATAAGTTATCTCTTCTTGATCAACAGCAAAAACAGTTCATTGGGAATGTAACCCATGAATTTAAAACACCTCTGACCTCCATTAAGGCCTATATTGATTTGCTGGAAATGTATCCGGACGATGACGAGCTAAAAGAAACTGCTAAAATCAATATCAAGAGTGAGACGAACCGCTTGTATGAAATGGTGGATAAGGTCTTGCAACTATCTATTCTGGAAAAATATGATTTTGAATATAATCCGGAAAAAATTGATATCAAGCAAATAACGCTATCCGTACTCCAAAGCCTGAGTGGTAAAATGAATAAATTCGGCATTCAGCTGAAAACCGAATTAACAGGGGCATATGTAAAAGCCGATAAAGACAGTATTGTAATCATTCTGATAAATCTCTTGGATAATGCGATTAAGTACAATAAAATAAATGGTAAAGTATTTGTGAAGAATTATATACATGATAACCGGGTGTTTATAGAGATTACCGATACCGGGATTGGAATCCCGAAGGAGGCGGTTACCAGAATTTTTGATCCCTTCTATACCGTGGATAAGAACAGATCCAGAGAAAGCGGCGGTGCCGGTTTGGGTCTGTCTCTCGTAAAGAAGTATACCGATAAGATGGGAGGATCTATCACTCTTATAAATTCGGATGTAGATGGTACCACATTCCGAATCTCGTTTCCAGAGTCTCAAGCAGAGTAGAATGAAATAATGTAACTATTCAGTACCCCGAGAAATCCTTTGGATTTCGAGAAAATCCAGCGCCAAAATATGTGCTTTTCAACATATTTTGTGTGCATCGGTTCGAAAGAACCGCAGTGACTGAATAGTCACGAAATATTTACAAATTTGAAACATTTCTTTACATGCTCGAAACATTTGTATATTTTATTGAGATATATTCTTGATAAGATAAGTATCAAGGAGGTGCACTAAATGAAAAATACATTTTTTATAAAAGCTTTTATTATGATTGCATTAATTTTCACTATGACTGCGTGTGAAAAGGAAGGGAAAAAGGTTACTGTCAAGGAGCCTGGTAAAACAATAACTATCATTGATGATTCCAATCAGGAAGAAAGTGAGCCAGAGATATCGGTAGAAAAAATTGACCGCTATGAGAAGGTAAATATTACGGATTGGCTGGATGAGGATACGGTAATTGTCTCAAAGGAAAATGAGTCACTGGATAAGATGAGCTTGGCAGAGCTGTCTGAGCAATATCCCAGGAGCTTATACTTGTTAGACATTAACTCTAAGGATTACAAGTTAGTAAAAGAACAAAAGGACGTGTTCTTGGATGGGGCAGCCTTATCTGCGGATAAGAAATACCTTCTGTATTATGAGTATTCCTTGGGTGATCCTGTATTCTACGTTATGAACATGGATACACAGGAAGGCTATGGGATAATGGGAGATCCTATCGGTGGAGGCATCAGCGCTAAATGGGCCAATAATGAGACTGTTATTGGAGCGGCCTATAGTGGCGGAGCATATTTGGCTGACAGAACAGGTAAGATCACCTTGATAGATGACTTAAAAGAGGAATCGTTATATCTTGTTGAAAAAATAAATGATGACATTTATTACAATACACAATCTGATGGAACCTTAGTGAAGTTGAATTTGAATACGAAGGAGAAGATTAGTCTTGACTTGAAGCAGGTATACGATATGATACCTTCTCCGGATGGTAAGCAAATGATTATATTGCAGGCGAACGGTACCAAGAATACCATGCTTGTTTATGATCTTGAAAGTGGAGAAAAAATTACCATTGCAGACGGAGCCGAGTTAAACGGAGTATCCTGGTCGCCAGATCAGCGGAGGATTGCTTATAACCGGAAGGTGGATGAGAACAATTCAACGGTAAGAAGTTTATATGTTTATGATATGTTAACCGGAGAGTCTACCCAGATTGCAGTTGATGTTGAAAATCTAAGTACCGGTTGGAGTCCTTCCGGAGAAAAGCTGGCTTATACTGAATGGGATGGAACACAATACAATAGTAGTATTATCTATTTAAAATAATGTTCGTAAGTAAATAATGTTTAGAAGTTGCAGCAGATAAACCCTGAGTATGTGGTGTTGGATGCAATAAGAAAGCCTTGTAAATAATCGTTTACAGGGCTTTTTGCTGTGAATAATCAGTAGGGTAACAAACAGGATATGGATGAATTTAGAATTACTCGACTACTTTCTTTAATCTCTTTATAGTAGTAATCCATATATTGTGTGATTTATCAAATAATGTATAATTAAGAATATTGATATCGTTTAGAGTGTATCTTGAGATTTGATTTTAAAGTGAACAAGGGCAAAAATCTTTACTAAATATATTGAAACATTATGGAAGGATACAAAAAAGATATATCGGCATGCTAACATATTCTTGGAGGTGAAAAAATGACTTACAAATTATTATTAGTTGAAGATGATGCAGAGATAAGAGAAATCATCACAGACTATTTTACCCAGAAAAGCGGAGAAACATTTTACGTAGACTCTGCCGGTACAGGCGTTGAAGGTCAGGACAAATGTATGGAGAATGAATATGATGCAGTACTTCTAGATATTATGCTGCCGGAGGTAAATGGTTTTACAATCTGCAGGGAACTTAGGAAAAACAGTGATGTTCCCATCATTTTTATTACGGCAAGAAGCAGTGAGGATGATATATTACACGGATATCATCTTGGATGTGATGATTACATAGTAAAACCTTTCTCTCTTGCAGAATTATATGCTAAGGTAACGGCCCTGATCAAGCGTGCAAAAGGTACAGTAAGAAACGATTATATGACAGTTGGAAGCATAAAATTAAACCCTTTTCATTATGAGGTTCTTGTAGGCAATAAAGAAGTTATTCTCGCACCAAAAGAATATACCATCTTAAAAATACTTATGGAGAATGTCGGTAGAATCGTAAGTCGAGAGAATCTGTTAATACGGGTATGGGGATATGATTTTGAGGGTAATGATCGAGTCGTTGATAATCATATTAAAAAATTGCGTAAGTCCTTGGGTGCGGCTTCTAATCAGATTAAGACTATTATTAAAAGAGGTTATAGAATGGAGGGAAAGAATGAAAAAAGATAAAGTGAAGGATAACAAAATAAAACAGGATAAAGTAAAACATGATAAAGCAAAACATGATAAAGCAAAACATGATAAAGCAAAACGAAAAATATATATCCGAACTTTTACCGCTTTTATGGTTACATATCTTGTACTGATGGCTGGGTTAAGCATATTTCTGTTAAATCTGCAATGTAGATTCGAGGACAACCTTTGTTATAAAAATACTGTTTATTTATCCAGTGTAGCGATAGAAGATGTTCTTCAGAATAATATTGACAGTAATAATCAAATGTTAGATACAGAAAAGTTCAGAAAGGATTGTGCGGATGAATTAGAAAGTTTATCATATTTTAACGTCGATCTGGCAATATTTACAAGAGATGGTGATCTGATTTATCATAGCAATAACAAATGGCTATGCGCTTATAAGGATACTGTAACGAAAAAATATTCGAAAGCAAGCATATACTTAGAACAGTGGTTTACCAAAGAAGAAATTGCTGAAATAAATAATTATATGAAAGCTGATCCGAATCCAAAAAAAGAAGGGGATATTTATAAATACAACCTTGTTTTGGATGGTTTATGGCTTGATCACGGATTGGTTATTCCAGACAAAATCGTAGTTACTACTTTGTATGCCAAAGAATTTGACCAAAATGGAACGGTGCTAAAATATGATAGTAAATCAGATATCATATTCTCCTCAAATTATGAAAATACCAAGGAACTTCCATATTATCAAGATGGATATATGCTTAGTCAACCAGAACCAAATAAAACTCTAAGCAAGCTGTCTGATGTGGTATTAGATAAAGATAGATTACAGAAATTGATTAGTGAGGATCATTTTGAAACGTTTGATAGAGTGAATCTTATAACAGCCAGGTATTATTGTCCGGTTCCTTTTCCTTATTACGGTGAAGCAAAAAATTATGGCGATTATTGGATTATACTTGGCTTCCAGAAGGATTTGTTAAAGGAATGCATCGGTTCTTTACTTTCTGTATGGATCAGTTGCTTCGTGTTATTTATGGTAGTTGCTTTTATCCTATCAACTCAAAATCATAAAATATATAGAAAGAGAGTTGAATTAGATAAACTACGCAGTGAAACCACCAATGCTTTAGCGCATGATTTAAAAACACCTTTGAGCATTATCTCGGGATATGCACAAAATCTGATTGAAAATATTCATAACGAGAAAAGGGATTATTATGCAAATAATATCAATGTGAATGTGAATCGAATGGATCGAATATTACGTGAAATGCTTGAGTTATCAAGATATGATACTGATTTTAATAAATTGATTTATGAAGATGTATCTCTTGGCGAAGTATGTGCAAAATTGATTGAACGTTATAGTCAGGTATGCAATGAAAGACAGTTTACAGTGAGCCTGAAGGGTGACGCAATTATAAAAGCGGAGTTCTCTTTCATGGAAAGAGTGATTGATAATTTTTTTGTCAATGCGATAGACTTTACTCCGGATGCCGGAATAATTCGTATTAGTATATTTGACAACACATTGGAATTATTTAATAGTGGAAGTCATATACCGGAAGATGTTATCAACGAGATATGGCAACCTTATAAAAAAGCAGATAATTCACGTAGTAATAAAAAGGGATCCGGTCTTGGTCTTTCCATTTCCGCCAAAATATTGAATCTGTATAAGTTCTCTTATGGTGCAGAAAACGTGGATGACGGGGTAACATTTTGGTTTAAATGGTAATAGCTAATCAGTCCGCAATTACAAAATCCAATATTAATTCACATAGATTTAAGATGCACTTGACGTACAATTTAAACTATTCGGCTTTATTTATTATATAATTAAATAAAAAGTAGGTTTCGAATATTTAAGGATGTCAAAATGATATAGCCTTGTCTACCCTTCCTCGACAGAAACCTTTGGTAATGTTATACTAGAGGCTATAACCACACAAAGGTCCTGCGACAAGATATTTGATGGATTGATTGATATCTATCATGAACTAATAGAAAAGAAGGGACTGAGCGCCGTTGGCGTAAAAGGTATCTGGGTAGGATGAAGACAAAAGAAGTAGAAGTCACCAGTGAAACGAAAGAAGAGATAACGGAGGAAGTAAAAATGATAACGGACGAAGATAAGGATTTAGATATAGACATGAATAATGATATGGACAAAGATACAGACAAAGATATAGACGAGGATATGGATAAGGAAGATGACGAGGATAAGGATAAAGTAATAGATGAGGAAAAGATAAAAGATAAGAAAAATGATAAGGAAAAGGATAAGAAAAAGGATAAGAAAAAAGATAAAGTAAAGGATAAAAAGAATAAGGAATTGAAATATCCGTTATGTAAACTAGTAAAGAATGATTATATAAAAGATCATTTTAAAGCGTATCAAGAGCTTGTTACAGATCCGAAATATATTTGCCGAAAATGCGGTCGACTTGCTAATAACAAAAAATCTTTATGTGCACCGGTACTAATAGATAAATCAGATATGTAATCAAAGTGATTGAATTAAAAAGCCTTGTAAATTAAAATTTACAAGGCTTTTTGCGTGCGCTAAATGCAATCAACGATTGATAAACGTTACCAAGAAAGCTATAATAAAAGTAATATACATACAGTTTGCAAGAATAATCGTCCATTAAAAATGCGAGAACAATGAACCGTAAACAGTACTTATAGAAGCAGTGTTTCTATAATCCCGCAATAAAAATAAGGAGTATATAATACATGCCTCAAAATAATATCGTGCAGTCGTTCGAAATATTAAAAAAATACTTTGGTTATGATTATTTTCGTGAAGGTCAGGAAGAGCTTATTCGGAGCATCCTGTCCAGAACAGATACCCTCGGCGTCATGCCGACCGGAGCAGGTAAATCTATCTGTTTTCAAGTCCCGGCACTCGTCATGGAGGGAATTACAATCGTTGTATCACCGCTGATCTCGTTAATGAAGGATCAGGTATCGGCTTTGAACCAAGTTGGAATTCACGCGGCCTATATCAATAGTTCTTTGTCATCCAGACAGGTTGATTTGGCATTACAGTATGCGAAAGAGGGAAGATACCAACTGATCTATGTGGCTCCGGAACGTTTGGAGACGAAAGAGTTTCTTGACTTCGCCCTTCAAGCTAAAATAGGCATGATAACCATAGATGAAGCTCATTGTATTTCACAGTGGGGTCAGGATTTTAGACCCAGTTACTTAAAGATAATAAGGTTAATCGATCAGTTACCGATACGTCCGGTAATCAGCGCATTTACTGCTACAGCGACTAAGGAGGTTATTGAAGATATTATCTGCGTTTTAAGACTTCAGAAACCAACGGTAGTTGTTACGGGATATGATAGAAAGAACCTGTATTTTGAGGTACGCACACCGAAGAATAAGGATGCCGAGGTTGTGGATTATATCAATAAACACCCGCTGCAGTGTGGAATTGTTTATTGTGCAACACGTAAGAATGTAGATGAATTACAAGAACTTCTCGGTAGCAGAAGAATTTCTGCAGTAAAATACCATGCAGGATTGTCTGATGCGGAACGCAGTGCAAATCAGGAAGATTTCATCTATGATAGAAAGTCTGTTATGGTGGCAACGAATGCATTTGGTATGGGGATTGATAAGTCGAACGTAAGATATATCATCCATTATAATATGCCAAAGAACATGGAAGCTTATTATCAGGAAGTAGGTAGAGCAGGACGAGATGGGGAAGCGGCAGAATGTATCTTGCTATATGGAGCCAAAGATGTACGAATCAACCAATTCTTAATCGAAAATGTGAATTCAAACGACGAACTGACGGAAAGCCAGAAAGATCTAATCAGGGAGCGCGATGAAGAACGTCTTAAGATAATGACCTTCTACTGCTTTACAAATGATTGTTTAAGAGAATATATTTTACGTTATTTTGGGCAGCATGGAGAAAGTCACTGCGATAATTGCTCCAATTGTATGGCAGAATTCGATGAGATAGATGTGACCGAGGTTAGCAAAGACATCATTGGATGTGTAAGAGAATGTGGCCAAAGATTTGGCATGAATGTAATAATTGCTGCGCTTATCGGTAGAAGAATTGCGAAGCTTACTGTAAATAATATGATTAACAGCGCTTTCTATGGAAAGCAAACTTCGATGAGTGAACATCAGCTTAAACATGTCATGAATCAATTGGTGGTTGATGGAGCGTTGTATCTCACAAACGACAAATATTCGATTGTGAAAGTCGAGAAATCTGCGGATGCGATTGTATCGGGTAAGAAAAGAGTTATCATGAAACTTATAAAAAGAAATACCATAATACAGGATACCGATACAAGCAGAGTGAAGCGAAAGTCTGAATTATTAACCTCGCGTGGTTATGACTTGTTCGAAGTACTGCGGCAGGTGCGAATTCGTCTGGCAAGAGAGGAAGGAATGCCGCCATATATCATTTTCTCTGATAAAACACTGACAGATATGTGTATTAGGCTGCCTTATGATCGAAAGGAAATGCTGATGGTTTCCGGTGTAGGTGAAAACAAATATGAAAAATACGGGCAGTATTTCATGGATGCAATACTGGAATTCACGAACGGTAATAAAGAGGGAATAAGTTATGGAACTATACAGGGTGAAGGGAAACCTAAACAAAATCTAAAGGCAAAAGGCGTAAAGGCAAAGAACGATAAGACAAAAAGCGAAAAGTCAGAATTCGTTTTGACCGATGAAATGAGACAAACCTTTGAATTCATGGAATCAGTTACTCTCAGCCAATTTGTGGAACAAGTAAATAACTTACGGGATGAACAGCAAATGAAAAGGCTGACCGGAATTCATTTGACCGCACGTTTGATGGATGAAGGGTATATTACAGAGGCCTATAACACATCTCTACATAGAAATATGACAACCGCGGCGGAAATGGGACTTCAAATGGGAATCTCAATTTCCATGCGTACGAGTGAAAAAGGAAATGAATATGAGGTGCTGATGTATAATGAAGAAGCTCAAAGACTGCTGCTTTCTATGTTATGATCATATACCTGCTCATTGAAGCGGAAAATAAAGGTTAGTATAAAACTTATAATAAAGGCTGAAATCATTGCAAATAGGAAGGTCCAGAAGCCCTCTCCCAGATATACGACTAAGGAAGCCATGGAAGGAAAGGCAAATGCTACAGCTCCGGCGTGTGAGGTTCCTACAATTGCTCCACCAATGGAACCGGCAATACAGGCCGCCAGCATAGGACGTTTCAAAGGTACGGTGATTCCATACAATACCGGTTCTGTTACCCCAAGGATCGCCGCAAAGGAACCCGACAGAGCAACTGCTTTCAACTTTTTGCTTTTTGTCATAAAGCTGACGGCCAGCGCAGCACCTGCCTGACCCATAACTGCAGGTCCCACCAGGGGGAGGAAAGAATCTACTCCAACCGTATTGATATTATTGATTATGGCCGGAACCATTCCCCAATGACAGCCAAAGATCACGGAGGGCTGCCAGATAAAACCAAAAACTGCACCCGCCAGGACAGGACTGAAGTTATAAATCACAGAATAAGCACCTGCAATTGTATCTCCGAGTAGATCGCCAATCGGCCCAAAAAGGAGAAAGGTGATAGGTACGACGATAATCACGGCAATCAATGGCTTTAAAAATCCCTTGATTGTCTTTGGAATATATTTATCCAAAGGAATTTCCACAAAATGCAATAGAGCTACTGCAAGAATGATGGGGATAACACTGGAAGGATAATTTAATGACCGAACCGGCAAACCAAAAAAGTCTGTTCCGGTTCCGCTGTTCAATAAAGTCGTAATATCAGGATATACCAAAGCCGCCGCAATCAACACAGAAGTGAACACATCTGCTTTTAGTTTATGTGCCGCTGAGTAAGCCAGAAAAATCGGTAAAAAGTAAAAAAATCCGTCAGAGGCTGCGAAAAGAATCTGATATGCGCCATCTGATTTATCTATCCATCCCAAATTCGTTATCAGGATAAGAATACCTTTCAGTAGTGCTGCAGCCGTGAGTACATTTATAATAGGCAGAAAGATGCCGGATATAGTATCTATGCTTTTATTGAAGAAGTTTTTCTCGTGTTGTTCTCTTGTAATACCCATATATTCTCCATTTCTGTCAATCACTATTGCAAATAAGATTTCATTTGAAAATAATATCATAATTATACCTTTATGACTACAATGAAAACGAAATTCCTGATGATTTAGGAAAGTTTGTGAATTGAATAGTCAGAAACGATTTCACTGCTGCGATATCCCCACTGATAGTTGTTGCGTTTGGAAAGGCAGCATGGAAGATGGCTAAGGCAGCAAAGGATATCCTGAGTGATAAATCATAAAAGGTGTTGTAGTAAAGTGAAAGAAGGCAAACTGGGATTACTGTGCAAACCGGCTATGGTATATACCATAATGTTCATACTTAAAAAATCATATCCTTAATATGGAAATGTTATCTGCTACATGAAATTGCATATAAATTGATATACTAGTTATAAATATATTAACTAGCGAGTAAAATACGGATCGTGAAAGAAAGGCAATCATCGGCTATGGCAAAGAAAATTATAATTATTGGCGCAGGGTATGCTGGAATTTTGACAGCAAAAAAGTTGGCAAAAGGATTAAAAAAACATAGTGACATTTCTATCACTATTATAGATAAAAAACCTTTTCATACAATGCTCACAGAACTTCATGAAGTAGCGGCCGACCGTGTGGATGAAGATAGTATTAGAATAAGCCTAAAAAAGGTTTTTGCCGGTAGGAAGGTTGAAGTTAAATTAGATACAGTAAATTCTATCGATTATAAAGGAAAAAATGTAGTTGGACAAAAGGAGATATATCCTTATGATTATTTGGTGATAGCTGCCGGTTCAAAGCCGGAATTTTACGGGGTGAAAGGTGCAGAAGAATATTCTCATACGCTTTGGTCTTATGAGGATGCAATCATTTTAAAGGACCATATTCAATCTGAATTTCGCAAAGCCTCCTGCACGACAGATGATTCAGAAAGAAAGAGGTTGCTAACCTTCTATGTTGTCGGGGCAGGTTTCACCGGGATAGAAATGATTGGGGAATTGGCGGAATATGTTCCAATTCTGTGTGAAAAATTTGATATTGAAAAAAGTGATGTAACGCTTGTAAATGTTGATGGTTTAAGTAGGCCAATTCCTAATCTGCCGGAAAAACTATCAGAAAAGGTAGCAAAGCGTCTTGAAAAGATGAGCGTTCAGTTGCTCATGCAAACTATGGTTTCAAGTATCGGAAATGATTATATTGAACTGAAGATAGATGAGAAAATAGTTAAAAAACCCACAGGTACTGTAATTTGGGCAGCAGGTATCCAAAGTACAAATATTGTGAAGGAATCAGCAGGTGAACTTGAGATAACCCGCGGCGGACGTATTCAGGTGGATTCCTATCTTCGATCGACAAAAGCGGATAATGTATTCGTTGCCGGAGATAATATGTATTATATTCCAAAAGGTGAAGAGCACCCGGTTCCACAGATGGTTGAAAACTGTGAACAATCCGCTGATGTAGTGGCTGAAAACGTTATCTGTGCAGTTATCTCGAAGGGTGAGATGGAAGTATATAAGCCTGCATTCCATGGCGTAATGGTCAGCATAGGCGGGCGCTATGGAGTTGCTTATGTGGGGTTACCAAATCATTTTTTTAGTCTCCCGTCATTTTTTGCAATGTTTGCAAAGCACTTTATTAATATTATTTATTTTATTCAAGTTCTTGGATGGAATAAAGTATTTAGTTATATCAAGCATGAATTTTTCACAATAAGAAACTGCAGAAGCTTTGTTGGTGGGCATTTCTCTAATCGGACACCAAGTTTTTTGTTAGTAACCTTACGCATTTGGCTTGGAGCGGTATGGCTGTTTGAAGGAATCATGAAGATTGTTGAAGGTTGGTTTATAGCACCGAAGCTATCAGAATTCTTTGGTGGTGCCAACGCATGGTATGACAGTATTCTAAACGCATCAATTCCTACGGTAGCTGATACGGTTTCCTCAGCAACTGTAGAAAATGGCACTGCTGATTATGTTGGAACTATACTTCTGAATTTTGATTTTTTAGGTCTGTTTAAGGTCATATTTGTAAGCGGGAAAGCAATGGCTGATTCAACATTGAGTGACTATGCGTTCCGTTTGAACGTACCCTTAATGAACTGGTTTACGGATCATTTGATCTTACCGAATGGAAACGTTCAGATTGCTATGCAAGTTTTCATCGTTTTGGCTGAAATAGCAATCGGTCTGGCACTGATGGGAGGATTGTTTACATCTCTTTCGGCCGGTTTCTCACTGATATTACAGTTTATGTTCGTATGTACAACAGGTTTGTATTTGAGTACTTTCTGGATGGTATTTGCCGGAATCGCAGTGTTAATCGGAGCAGGAAGAACCTTTGGACTTGATTACTATGCTCTGCCGAGAATAAAAAAATACTGGAAGAGACTTCCGTTTGTAAGAAAGTTGTATATTTATAATGATTGAAAAAAGCGTGAAAACCGACGAACCTACCAAAGATATTTCGTATGAGGAGGCAATTGAGCTAGTGCATACCAAAGTAGATCATACGTTAACCAAAGCACCAATTATTATACGAAAGTACACAAACCATTTAGTGTCCTCTAAGAGTAAATTTATTCGCGCAAAGTCTTTGATTATCTGTGCCGAGGACAAGCAAGGAAATATTCATCCAAATGCAATCACGCTTGCGGCGGCCCTAGAGATCTTACATCTTGCAACACTCGTCCATGATGATGTTATTGATAATGCGGATCTTCGAAGAGGAAGTATCACGCTTCAAAAGAAATATGGAAAAAAAACCGCTGTTATCTGCGGCGATTATCTTCTTTGCGCATCCCTAAAGATGGCCGCATCCATCTCAAATAAAGAGGATTATTTGTCCATTAACTTTCCGGATTATATGAGCAAGGTTTGCATTGGGGAATTAACTCAGCATATTAATAATGGTAATTTGGACATATCCATGTATCAATACTTTAAAATCATCTCAGGTAAAACTGCCGCTTTGTTTGATGCAGCATTTTATGCAGGAGCATATTTTTCGGGAAGTAATGAGAAAGAACTTATACAATATAAGAAGCTGGGCTACATCCTCGGTATCATATTTCAGCTCACGGATGATTGTCTTGATTTTGAAACGACTGAAACTGTAGCTATGAAATCGGTTCAATCTGATTATGAACAGGGTGTAATTACACTTCCATTAATTCATGCACTTCATGAGATTGCAGGTTTTAAGGATAAAGCTATCCGTTCCGAACTTTCAAGAAGTGAAATAAACGATGCAGTATCAAGGAGCGGTGGATTGTTTTTCACCCGCAGGATGGTTCAGAGTTATTACAGTAAGGCACTTCACCTCATTAGCTATCTTGATATTACTGAAAATAAAAAAGAAAAGCTGATTTCGGTATTAAATCAAGTGGCAAGATTATCATTAACAAATTTTTAGTATCTTTTTGTATTATTGATGATATTGAATGCATTTATTTTCCCATTATGGAAATAATATAACGAATAAAACGAATAATTTTATTAAATAAATGAAGGAAAGGCGGATCAAAAATGAAAGTAAAAATTACATTATTAATATTAATGTTAATGCTGGTATTGTTAACGGGATGCACCAAAAAGGCAGGAACTACAGATGATGAAGCAGGAAGTGTGACTCCCAGTGTGACCGAAAGTGTGACCGGAAGTGTAACCGGAAGTGTAACGCCTGATGTAGTAACGACAGCGTCTATAGTTGATACGGAAGATGCTTTTTTGAATGCGATTAGCGCTAAGGGTACATGGATTATCGCAATTACAAAGGATTTGACAATTGATAAAGATTTACTTCTGGAGGGAGAATTTAAAAACGGCAAGAAAGATGATGACGGTAATGATATCATTGAACGAAAAGTTGCTCTGTATGCTCAGGATGAAGACCGAACTATCACAGCAAGATATATATTGACGGCACCTAAGTTAACGGTTACCAGCCCGGAAGCCAGTATCCAGCACGGCGCCTTTATAGGTGATTTATATGTGTCGGCAGCTGATTTTCAATTAATTGATGCAACAGTGGATGGTAATGTTTACTTTACGACAGAAGAAGCTCAGAACACCTTCAAAATGGATGAGACCAGTAAAGTTACAGGAACACAGGAGTTAAAAAAGTAGTAGTATAGTTTTGCAATACCATATTATTCTATGGTAAGCTAAAATGACAGTTTGTTATGGTGAATAGAAACAAGAATGTTAAGGGGGTAAATCATAAGTTTGGTTTTAACCCCTTTTCTTGTTCGTCAGATTGGATGTGTAAATATTGCTGAAAAGATTCTTGCACTATGTAGAAATAAAAACAAAGATTACTAGTACCTTCACTTTCGCTTATACAATTGCGTTTTTGTTGTATCAGAAACAAACAATTGATTGGAAGCTGACACTGATTTTCTTTGCCTCGATGTTTCTGTTTGATTTGGTAACAACCGCTATCAATAACTACATTGATTCTAAGACAAATGATCAGATTTTAGAATTTAGTAGGAAGACAGCACTACAAATTATTTTGTGCCTACTTGGAATCAGTACAATACTTGGATTGTATTTAGTATATCTTTCTGATATCGTAATTCTTTTAGCCGGTGGTTTGTGTTTTTTATGCGGGGTTTTCTACACATATGGGCCGCAACCCATATCGAGGCAACCATATGGAGAGGTCTTATCGGGCTTTTTTTATGGAATCATGATTCCTTTTCTCTTGATGTATATTAATTCTCCGGCAGGAACCTATTTGACTTATCACTTGAGTTTGGAAGTGATATCTTTGGAACTTAAGGTAGAACCGATTTTAAGATTAATCCTTTTATCCGTAGTACCTTTTTGTGTGACTGCGAATATCATGTTGGCGAATAATATCTGTGATTTGGATAAGGATATTGCCGTTAATAGATATACATTACCGTATTATATTAGGAAAAAATCTCTGATACTATTTACACTACTAAATTATCTTCCCTTTGCTTCTATGATAATAATGGTTGTATTTGAAATTCTGTCACCGGTTTGTCTACTTTCCTTACTATCAATTTACTTTATACAAAAAAATATAAATGTTTTCTTGATTAAGCAGGAAAAAGCTGTTACATTTATCTGCTCTATCAATAATTTTATGATAATTATGGGAAGTATTACGGCTACTATATTTATAAGCATATTCTTGAATTATTAGCTACTGATGATTAATACAAATAAGACGTCTTGCGTCATTGATGCAAGCCGTCTTATATTAAAATCCAAAGCTGTATTTTAATGTAAAAAATAAAATGAAGTGTATTATTGGTATCTGGTCGTATTGAATCCTGAAATAAGCTCCGAATTGTCAATTGTGAAAAATAATTCATGATATTGTGCCCTAAATCCTGTTTCTTGGTTGACAGAAACCACAGGATGTGCTAACTTTTTTTCATAGGCAAATGAGTCTGACTAATAATAGTTAGATTCCTTTTTTTAAGGAGGAGAATATATGAAAAAGAAGATTTTAGTATTCGGAGTAATTTTAGCAATGGTATTTTCATTCACAGGCTGTTCATCTAACAAAACAGATGAAACATCAAATGAAGTAACAGATACACCGACAGAAGCAACTGATACACCCGCAGAAGTAACAGATGTACCGGCACAAGCAACAGATGCTCCGGCAAGCACAGCAATTGATTTGTCCGCTGTAAAACTTATTAACGATGGAACCCTAACAATCGGTGTCGAGATTGGATATCCACCCTTTGAAGATTACGCTGAAGATGGAACAACTCCGATTGGATATGATGTTGATTTTGCGAACGCATTAGGAGAAAAACTTGGCTTAAAGGTTAACTTTGTTAATACAGCATGGGATGGTATTTTCCAAGGGATTGATACAAACTATGATTGTGTTATCTCAGCGGTAACCATTAATGAAAAAAGAAAACAGACAATGATATTCTCTGATCCGTATATTAACAACTATCAGGCCATAGTAGTTAGACCGGATTACGAAAAGAAGATTACAGGCTTTGCAGATTTGGACGGACTTTCCATTGCAGTTCAGAAAGAGACAACCTCGGATCAGTTAATGTCAGATTATGTTGATACAGGATCAATTAAATGCACGATAGCCCAAAATGAAAAAGTAACAACCTGCTTTACTCAGCTTGATAATGGTGAAATTGATGCAGTTGTAGTAGACTCCACAGTAGCGGATGGATACCTGGCAACTAGCCCTGATAAATATGTAAAGGCATTTCAAGATAATGAAGAGCCGGAACAGTTTGGCGTCGCAATAGGGAAGCAAAATACAGCTCTTCAGGCTGCACTAAACGCTGCAATTGCACAGCTTACGGAGGAAGGTTTCTTCGAGGAAAATGTTGCACACTGGTTTGGAGCTGCAGAGTAATTCGATTAGCGGAAGAAAAAATAAAGTAAGCGGGTAAATAAGGATGAAAATTATAAAAAGAATAGTTGACATTAAGCATTGGAAACGTTCGTCAAAAATTGCTGCCATAGTTACCATGGCAGCTTTGGCGCTAATAGTAGTCCTTACGGTACTTAATCTATCAAAGGTAGATATGATGAATCATGCTTCTGATCAGGTGAAGCAGATGATTGTAGATGAAAAAGACAGTACAAGAAAGCATTTGACAATTACCTATAATGATCTGGGAGTCATCAATTATCTATCTTTCACCACGACAGGTGCAGAGGCGATTAAGGAATCCTATGTGGGATTCGCAGGGCAGATCTATAATGCAAATGGTGGCGTGGCAAAGTTTGTAAGTCAAATGGTGAACTACACTTACAGGATGCTTGGATGTGGAGAGAATGTATTACATGGAGCTAAGTTGACATTATTACTTACCACATTATCTATGGCGTTTGGTTTTGTATTAAGTGTGTTTCTGGCCTTGGGCAAGATTTCAAAGAATAAAATAATCAGTGCAATAAGCAAAGGATATATCTTTTTCTTTCGAGGAACACCATTACTGATTCAGCTATTTGTTGTATATTTTTCAATCCCCGGAATCTTCGGATTTTCATGGAGAGGCTTGTTTGATACGGGCGATCCGGAAGCGGTTTATAAGGGTGCATTTCTTGCTGCCTTAATTGCCTTTTCCCTGAACTCAGCCGCGTATTGTGCGGAAATTGTTCGTGCTGCAATTCAGTCCATTGACAAGGGGCAACATGAAGCGGCCAAAGCCTTGGGAATGAGTTACGGACAGACGATGGGAAAGATTATCATCCCGCAGTCCATTAGAAGAATGATTCCGCCTCTTTGTAACGAATTCGTTATGATGATTAAAGATGTTTCTCTGGTATTTGCTATCTCTTTGATGGATATAACGACGATATCTAAGAATATAATGACCAGCGAAGGTAATTATCTGGTATTTTTACCTGCACTTATTATTTATCTGATCATAACTGCAATTTTTACGTTTGTATTTAATAAAGTTGAGGAAAGGCTCTCAATTTATGAGTAGGAGGCAGCTATGGATGATTATAAATATATTTTAAAAACAGAGCATATAAGTAAGGCTTTTGGAACTCTTGAAGTTCTTAAGGATATTAATCTTGAGGTGGAAAAAGGTGAAGTAATCTGTATTATCGGACCATCCGGTGCAGGAAAATCTACTTATCTTCGTTCACTCAACCAGTTAGAGAAGATAACAAGCGGAAAGATATTTATCAAAGATGAACTGTTTCTTCACAGAGAACATAACAAGACGATAGAGAGAATTGCTGCTGACAAGCAGAAGGTAATGCTCCTCGAGATTGGAATGGTATTTCAGAGATTTAATCTTTTTCCTCACAAAACAGTACTTGAAAATGTTATGGTGGCACCGATTGCCGTTCGTAAGAAATCAAAGGAAGAAGCCATGAAGCTTGCGAAAGGAATAATCGCAAGAGTTGGGCTTACAGAGAAAATTGACGAGTATCCGAGTAAGTTATCAGGTGGACAGCAGCAGCGGGTTGCGATTGCAAGGGCTCTTGCTATGGAACCTGAGATCATGCTCTTTGATGAGCCGACCAGTGCTCTTGACCCTGAACTTGTAGGTGAGGTTCTTAGTGTTATGAAAGATCTTGCGAAACAGGGAATGACGATGATTTGTGTTACTCACGAGATGGGCTTTGCAAAAGAAGTTGCAGACAGAGTCGTGTTTATGGCTGACGGAATGCTTCTGGAGGAAGGAACTCCCACGGAAGTATTTGAGAACCCTAAGAATGAAAAAGCGATCAACTTCCTTAAGAGTGTACTTTAAATCAGTTTGAATGTTTATTATATATAAATTGCAACACCGGAATAGAGAATGAAGATATTTGATATTATATTGTTGTTTAGGCGCTTTTTTAAACTTATGTTTAAAAAGCGTCTTTTTATTTTACGGAAATATATTTTCCACATCACAATGAATAATTCAATTCTGGGATGAGCTGTTTTTTGCAATCACATAATTGTATTAATAAACTTATAATTGCCGAAGCAAATTCATGTATTATCCAATAAATTAAAATAAAGTTTAGCAATAAGCTAACAATCTCGACCGGAGACAAAATTCGAATATCAAATAAGATATGAAAATCAAAAGGAAGATCATGCGTATTTTGACATCCCACCCCCTGCTAGAATAGGTTAATAATTTACAATAAAATGTTTGTTTTTCCATAACGCCAATGATATAGATTTGATATACTTTGACTATGGAGAAGGAAGAATCATATAGGAGGGGAATGAGTGTGAAGGAAAGACTTTATGATTTAATTAAAACCATTTTATTATGGGAGGCCACTGATATTGCCATTGAATATCAGCAAGACGGTCTGACAAATCAGAATTACATCATTGTGAAGGACAATATGAAATATGCGGTTCGTATCTGTGGTAATAATTCAAGCGTTTTGGGGATTAACAGAGCCGCTGAATATATGGCGATGAAGGCGGCAGCTGATATAGGGATTGGTGCTGAATTAGTATATTATTCACAAGAAACCGGTGACATGATTACAAGGTTTATTGACGGGAGAAAATGGAACAATGAAGATGTATCAACAAGAGAAAATATAACACGTATTGTTGACATGATCAAAAGAATACATAAACTTCCGACCATACCATATGAATTTTCACCCTATAAGGATATTGAAGACAGAATTCACTATGCGGTCCAAAACAAATTATTTCTTCCTGATGATTTGAATTTATTTCTTGTTAAGCTTAATAAGGTAAAGATGGAAAGAGAAATGAAAAGCAGTGAATGCATTGGACTATGCCACAACGATCCGTTTTCGAATAATTTTATCGATGACGGTGCGGTTAGACTGATTGACTGGGAATTTGCAGGGATGGGAGATGTTTATTTTGATTTAGCGAGCCTATGTATATTTTATTCGCCTAAGGACAAAGAATACTTGTTGGAACACTACTTTGGTCAATGCGATGAAGAAAAGCTGTATGATTTAAAACAGATGACATTTGTAGTTACGTTTTGGAATGCTATGTGGGCCGTTTTGCAAACGAAGCTAAGTTCTTCACCCCATGACTACGAATCAATGGCCAAGGGCATGTTTATTAGTATGAAAGATCAATTGTAGTTTTGTATCGAAGTATTTGAATATGATAAAGAATATATGAAATGATTAAGTTCCGTGTGATACGGAGAAATTTGAACAGGAGGATATAGGAAAATGAAGAAATTTGAAGCAAATTTTGATTCATTAAGGAATTATGAATGCCCGGCATGGTTTCAGGATGCCAAATTTGGTATTTGGAGTCATTGGGGTCCTCAAAGCGTTCCTATGTTTGGTGATTGGTATGCCAGACACATGTATGTACAGGGGACGTCACAGTATAATTATCATCTAAGACATTATGGACATCCATCCGAATTCGGTTATAAGGACATCTGCGCTCTCTGGAAAGCAGAGAAGTTTGATCCGGATTATCTTATGGACTTGTATGTAAAGGCAGGAGCAAAATATTTCGTAGGGCAAGCCATGCATCATGATAATTTCTTTAATTTTCCATCAAGGTACAATCAATTTAACTCAACAAAAGTTGGTCCGGGGAAAGATATATGCGGTCTATGGAAAAAGGCTGCAGATAAAGTCGGGTTACCCTTTGGACTGACGGAACACCTAGGGGCTTCCTTCTCCTGGTGGCATGTGAATAAGGGAAGTGATAAATACGGCCCGTATGCAGGTATACCCTATGATGGTAATGATCCCTCTTATCGAGACTTTTATCATGATAATCAGGAACATATTTCAGATACAAAGCCAGTTAAGAGTGGATCCGACTTATGGTTGCCCTGTGACATTTGGTATACACAAAACCCCAAATTTCAGGAGTATTGGTTAAATGTAATGAAGGAAATGATTGATCTGTATCAGCCGGACTTACTATATTCCGACGGCGGATTACCGTTTGCTTCTTCGGGGGAGGACCTTCCGGGTCATTCACTGTTTGAGAAAGGACTGGAGGCAGTATCTTATCTATATAATACCTCTATCAAGAAAAACGGTGAAAACCGTGCAGTTTATAATCAGAAGGATCGCCGTCAGGAGATTTATTCGATTGGTATATTAGACATTGAAAAGAGTCAACTTCCCGGAATCCGACCGGAACCTTGGCAAACAGATACCTGCATCGGTAATTGGTTTTATGATGTCAGACAGGAATTCAAGCGTCCGGGTCAAATCATTGAGATGCTGGTGGATATTATTTCCAAGAACGGTAATGTGCTGCTGAATATACTGCAACGACCCGATGGCTCAATTGATGACGAGACATTATACATTCTGAAGGAATTGGCTTCCTGGTTCTTAGTATGCAGCGAAGGTGTGCATGGCACCCGCCCTTGGAGAGTTTTTAAAGAAGGAGATACAAGCGTTGTTATTGACGGGTTCAAAGAAGAACAGACCGAATGGAATTCTTCTGATTATCGTTTTACTACAAAAGGGAACACAGTCTTTGCGTTTATGCTTAATGCCCCGGAAAATCGCGTAGCGGTCATTAAGAGCCTGCTTCCGGAAGAACAGGTACGGTCTGTGCGTCTTCTTGGATTTGGTGATGTGGAATTTGCACAAAACTTCGGGATATTGACAGTTAAGCTTCCGGAGCAGTTGCCTACAAAGTATACCAACTGTTTGGCTATTGAATTATGAGTTTTGTGAACTGCTTTCGAAATTCTATTGGACTGTAGCCGGTATTATGACGGAAGAAATGAGAAAATGCACTGTTATCTTCAAACCCAATTTCCTGCATAATACTGTTGATGGGGGTAGGAGTATTTTCAAGTAGGCTTTTTGAAAGCTCACAGCGTAAGCTATTGATATACCTTACCGGAGCCATACCTGTTTTGTTTTTAAACATACGAATAAAGTAGTTTGGATGCACATGCATCAAGGCAGCCAGTTCGGTGACAGTCAGCTTCCGATTTAAGTTAGCCTTAATATATTGTAACACCTTACTAAAATCATCATTGCCGGCAAAATAGAACAGGCTTCCGTTTTCCTCACAGATAGACAGATAAATTGAGAAAAGTTCAAGCAGCTTTGTATTACGCCTCAATTCATCTGACAGCGAGCTGCAGGGCCGGTTGAGGGCCTCAAAGCAGTCCAACAGATTTTTATCATCCTTCATATCGGCAAAAAGAGGAAGACGGTAACGTTTATCAACGCTTTCGCCACCGGTTTCTAATTTGAAATGAACCCAGTGCTTCGTGATGTAATTATCATTGGTATGGTAAAAGGAGTGATTCGTTCCTGCCGGAATGTAAAACAGCCTTCCCGGTAATCCACGATAAGCGGTATCACCTACTTTGATTTCGCACTCCCCATCGGTTATGTAATAAAACTTGCTAAAGACACAATTCTGGTTATAACCACGCCAGGTTTGGTCAAGATGTATATAGCTACCATAATAATAAACAACAAACAAATTTGAAAAATGATCAAAGATTTCTGATTGCAAAGTGCGCTCCTTTGTTAATAATGGGTTGATATTTTACAACAACTATTCTTAGATTATAACACAAATTATTTATTTATGCTATATGTGTACTTTTATGCGTGAGATCAATTGATTGGTCTCACGCTATTTTTAACGTATAGGAGCGTATCCAATGAAGCTCGATCGTGCGCTTGATATAATCGCTAGAGTAAAGGAAAGCTTTATCTTTGGCATCGGGATGTTTGCACAAGTTGTTGACTGAAACAGTATTATTTGATATTATTATGGCGTGAATGAATCATTATTATAATGTGAAGATGAGGTTCTTATGAAGATATTAGTTATAGATGATGAAGTTAACATAGCTGATGGAGTATGTAATATTTTGAGAAATCAAACTGAATTCACATGCCGTGTTGAAAAAGCTTATAATAGCTCGGATGCAATAAAAATAGCTAAAACTTTTTTGCCGGATTTAATAATATCGGATATTGTAATGCAGAATATGAATGGGTTAGATATGATAAAAAAAATGAAGGACTTAAATATATGTAGGTTCTTTATTATTCTTTCAGGATATGATAAGTTTCCATATGCCCAGGAAGCACTTAGACAAGGGGTTTATGATTATCTTCTGAAACCTATTGATAAACTTAGATTAATTGAACAATGCAGCGCAATTTATCATTCTCTTCCCCAAGCATATACTTGTAAGAAAAATAGGATTCTTCCGAATTTGGCTTATTTTGATTGGCACCTAGATGAAAGTACCTTTCCGTCATCTTTAATAAAAGTGCTTAACTATTTGAGAAAAAATTATATGAAGGACATAAATCTTAACATGATCGGAGAAGAGTTGTTTTTACATCCAAATTATATTTCTAAAATTGTCAATCAGAACATGGGAAAAAGCTTTCCGGATGTACTGGAACATTTAAGAATATGTAAGGCAGCCGAATTACTTTTATACGAAGAAAACATGTCAATATCTGAAATTAGTTATCTGGTGGGATATAATTATGAAACCAGATTATATAAAGCATTTAATAAATGTTTAAACTGTACCCCTGCGGATTTCAGGAAGAAATATCATGCATCTTCAAAGCTGGAGGAGTAAGTTTTCTTCATAAATATTGTAACAACGGTTCCCTTGTTGCGTTTACTCGATACTTTAATTCCATACTCGGGACCATAGAAATACAATAATCGCTGGTTAACATTATTTAGACCTATATGTTTATTGCTTTCGTAATCGGATTGTTGTAATTTGGTCTGTAAATCAGCCAGTTCAATTTTCGTCATGCCGTACCCGTTGTCTTTTATCTCCACCACAATGTCACCGGACCGGTTATATATACTACCATCTTTGATAAAAATACTGATTTTAAGATAAGTTTTGTTCTTTTGAGCATGTGTAAAAATATTCTCTATGATTGGTTGAAGAGTAAAACAAGGGCATTTAACAGCTTCAATCTCGGTAAAAGAGGCAATCTGAATATCAAGTAAGTCGCCCATTCGATATTTGTAAAAATCTAAATAATCTCTAGTGTGTTCTAACTCCTGAAGGAATTCTACAGGAGTTGGTTTTTTGTTCAGATTATATCTCATAAATTTCCCTAAACGTTCAATCATTGTAGATGTTTCTTCATCGTTATGTTTTTCGGCTGACATATGAATGTTTTCAAGAATATTAAAGAGAAAATGTGGTTGAATTTGTGCATACAGAGCATAGAATTCTGCATCTTTTTTCTGTAGCTCGAAAACAAATACACTATGGATTAGATCATTAATCTTATCAACCATACTGTTGTAGGATAGAATCAGTACACCTATTTCATCCTGATAGCTCGATTCACGGTAGTGCTGCAAATTGTCAGGATGGCTCCCTTTCATATGAGAGGATAATTTTAATAACCGTAGTGTGAAGGCAGAAAATAAAAAGTAATATAAAAATGATAATATCAGAAAACATAAAATGAAGATTCCAATGAGTTTTATATTGAAATAAGAAAATTCTTTATTGGGATTAATAATATGAATAATAGAACCATTCAGAATTTGAACGCTGCTATCAAGCGCAACCAAATTTTTACCGGAACTAAGCGAATTATTATACGTTTCATAAACTCCGCGATCATAAATGAAATTAAAATTATCGCTTTTATATACGAATTGAGAAACCGATGAAAATGAATCGGAAAAGAGGTTGGAATCCACCTGAATCTTAATAATTCCTAATTTTTTATCATAATTTTTTGAATAAATCGTACTATAGTAATTTATCAGTAATTCGTTCGTATCTGTTATCTCAAAAATCCAAATCCCATTAAACGTATCCTGAATTTGTTGAATGGTTTTCGCATCCAGGGATAGATTAGCCATGTTTTGTAATCTGTTATTTATTGTTAAAACCTGATTGGAATTAGAATAAACGATTATGTTGTTTACATAATCGTTAACATTGACAGCATATGTATATAAGCCTTTGAGATCTTTTATGTAAGCATAAATTGACTCTGACGTAGTATAATCCTTCGATAAATAATTTGTTACTGATAAGTTTGAATTAAAGTAATCTGAAACGGAGCATATTTGATGTAATTTGGAATTTACATTTTGACAATTCAAATCAAGTGAATGCTGTTCCATATCGAGATAATTTTGCATTAAAGCACGATGATTCTGTTGTTGAAATACGATGCTGAATAGGGTAGTGGGAATGATGACAATACAGATATATCCGAGCATTACTTTAAATGAAATCTTGGTATTCATAAATTTTCGTAATAATTTATGAAAGTAGTCATTGATTTTATTCACTTTATGATATCTCCTAACAAAACTATATTTTTTGATATATTTATAAGACTAAGATTTGAAATTTAATATCATTATACATAATAGTGCTGTTTACTGCAATATGCCTAAAAAATTGAATCTTATATGATAAAAAAGTGCAAATTATATGATTAGATAAAAATATAATTATTGTTATTGGAAATTATATATATTAATTCTGGACATAAATGCTTAATTATGGACAGTTTACACAAACCTCTTTCAACTATTATAATGTTGACATCAGAGAAAAACAGCTTGTGAAAAAGAACATAATAGTTAGGAAAAGGGAGATTTATAATACGATGAGGCATAAGAAGAGGAGCGTATTTCGCGGACAGATTGCAATTCAGATGTTTGTTTTAAGTGGAATTGTTTATTTGATTATTTTCAACTTTGTTCCAATGGCAGGAATCATTATGGGCTTTAAGGATTATGATATTGTTATGGGAGTTGGAGGAATTTTTACAAGCCATTGGGTTGGACTAAAGTATTTTAAAGAATTTTTTTCTGATTATAATATTGGCAACTTGATAAGGAATACGATAGGGATCAGTATCCTAAAATTGATTTTTACCTTCCCGATGCCAATTCTGTTTGCAATTGTCTTGAATGAAATTCGACATGATAAATTTAAACGGCTGGTTCAGACCGGAAGCTATTTGCCACATTTTATTTCATGGATCATTATCTCCGGAATTGCCGTTCAGTTTTTTTCGACCGGGGGTATGATAAACACAATATTAAGCAAGTTGGGATTTATCAGTGATCCAATAAAATTCATGACCAGTGTAAAATTGTTTTGGGGATTTGCGGTTTCTTTGGATTTGTGGAAGGAATTAGGCTGGTGGACCATCATATTCTTGGCAGCTATCTCAGGAATTAATCAGGATTTATATGAATCGGCACAAATTGATGGTGCAGGAAGACTTAGGAGAATATGGTATATTACTATGCCAAGTATAAAGCCAACAATCATTGTTGTACTAATTCTGGCATTAGGCAATCTTTTTGGTGGAGGATTAAGCGGTTCCAATTTTGAACAGAGTTATTTGCTGGGAAATTCCATGAATAAGGAAGCATCTTCAATTATACAGACATATGTATTCGAGGTTGGATTATCGCAGGGAAGGTATGCATATGCTACAGCGGTCGGACTAATACAATCAATAATTTCATTAATTTTGATATTATCAAGTAACTTTATTTCTAAGAAATTATCAGGGGTTGGATTAGTATAGTAATTTACAGGGCATTCTTCGACTAGATAGGAGTTCAATTATGAGTAACAAATTATTCACTAATATATATCACAAAAAGCGTAGCGCAGGGGATTGGATATTAGATATACTGGTTTATTCTTTTAGTTTTATAGTCCTTATTTTAACATTGTATCCGTTTTACTATATTCTAGTCGTGTCATTTAATGAAGGATTGGATGCATCAGCCGGAGGTATCTATTTCTGGCCCAGAAAGTTTACTTTAGAAAATTATCACATGTTTTTTTCTGACATAAAGTGGATAAAAGGGATTGGAATTACGGTTACTAGAACTTTAATTGGGACAACAATAGGTGTGTTTTTTACAACATTGGTCGCCTATGGTTTATCTTTTCCTAATCTATTGTTTAAAAAATATTATATGTTAATCATTGTTATTAGCATGTATTTTTCCGGGGGAATCATCCCGTATTATACTTTATTGAATCAATTACATTTGATTAATAATTTTGCTGTTTACATAATTCCAGGTGCATTAAATACATTTTTTATCATGATTGCAATGTCATTTTTTGCAGATATATCACCATCGCTAAGGGAATCAGCTACATTGGACGGAGCTAGTGAGATAAAAGTTTTTTTAAAGATTATTCTCCCAATATCCAAACCATTTATAGCAACGTTGATTTTATTTATAGGAGTAGGTCACTGGAATAACTGGTATGATTCTGCGTTTTTTATTCAGGATAAAAATCTTAAAACGTTATCTTATTTAATGATGGAGGTTGTAAACAAGACAATGATAAGTTCAACGTCTGCCAATTACGGTGCATCTTCCAGTACTACGACGGTATCAATTCAGAGCGCAGCCATGATTGTTGCAACACTTCCGATTGTATGTGTTTATCCGTTTTTACAAAAGTATTTTGTAAAGGGAATTATGGTTGGCTCTGTAAAGGAATAAATAAAAAGAGGAGGTAGAGAATATGAAGAAATTTTTTTCATTATTATTAGTTTTATCGTTGGGGGTTGGGTTGTTGACCGGCTGTAAGAGTAATTCATCGGACAATACACAGGGGGCAAATGATATTACGGCTACAACAGGTTCTGAGGATAGTTCTCAAGATAATACTTCAGTGGAGCCGGTAGAACTTGATATTTTTATTGATCAGTCCTGGTGGCCTACGGATAAGTTTGAAGGTATTATTCCGGAAGCTATTCAGGCGGCAACCGGTGTTAAACTGAATGTAACAGTTGCGGCAGATAGCAATCAATTAGGATTAATGATTGCTCAGAACGAGTTACCTGATTTGGTATTTACTAATATGGAATTAAATCGATTATCAAATTCAAATCTATGTTATTCCTATGATGAGCTTTTAACTAAATATATGCCGGATACTACGTTCAACGAGGGTCAGGTGAATGTTGCCAAGACACTTTCCTCGGATGGAAATTATTACTGTTTATTAAACATGTATAATACGAAGGAACAATGGGCAGAGGCCCCGGTTGCACCCGGACAAGGTTGTATTTATTACAGAAAAGATATGTATGAAGCAATTGGGAGTCCTAAAATGGAAACCATGGAGGATTTTCTGGATGTATGTGGAAAGATTAAGGAAGCTTATCCTGACTATACAGCTTTTGCATTAGGAGGAGATTGGAAGCTTGATACCATTTCTGCATGGTGTGGTATATCTGCTGATTATCAGTATACTGAGGACGGAAGTGTAGCTTATAAATCAAGTTTACCGGCTTATAAGAGCTTTCTGAAGTACGCAAATACACTAGCTCGGGACGGTTATATAACTGCTGAAGATTATGCAAATACAAACGAGAATGATGGAGCAGTAAAACCTGAAAACAATCAAGCCTTTGCATTTTCGTGGTACTTGAAACCAAGCAACCACAATGAATTACAGACTAATACCGAGTTGGTGTATCCAGACGCCGAGTGGGCAGTACTGGAACCGTTAGCAGATGAGGGTACTGAAGTTTATTCTACCGGAAGTGGATGGTGCGGTACTTTTATTTCAAAGAACTGTTCTAATCCGGAAGCAGCGATTCGATTGATATCCTACCTCTTCAGTGAGGAGGGAATTCATTTGTCAAAGTGGGGAAGAGAAGGAACTGATTATACACTGGATGCAAATGGAGTTCCGACATGGAGTGACGAATGGATCGAGACAGCAAAAGATACAACAAAGATGAATGAAGTATTTAATCAATGGTTTTATCTTGGGTGTGATTCTATTTCTGATGTAATGCCGGATTATGCAGGAATGACACAAGAAGAAATAGCTCCATATTTGTCATATAAGGAAATCATGAAGTTTGCTTCCGAAATAGGAATTGCAGTACCCAGTACAACTTCAGACGAAGGGTTGATTAAAACGAAATTGACAGAGATGTTGGAAGCACAGGAAGCAAAAGTTATCTTCTCTGAGTCGGATGCAGAGTTTGAAAAAAATTATAAGGATTTGCAAGACAATGCGGCTTCCATTGGAGTTGATAAACTAAACACATATATGACACAAAATGTTGCAGATATAAAAGAGCAGTTTGGTCTTAAATAAACTTTAATACCCTTATACAATCGGAAGGCAGTGCTGTCACACTAAGATCAATTAGTGTGACAGCTTTTTTATTTAAGAGGATTTTCTCTAATTCATAGCATGAGGAAAGATATCTTAGAAAACAAGAAAAATAGATGTTGAAGTAATAGAAATATGATAAACTATACGTATTAGGTAAAATCATATATTACTACAATAAAATCAAATCAAATAAATTTATATAGAGCGGTTATTTTGAAGCGTATATGAAGATATATGAATTGGAAAGAGGAAGTGACAATGAACAGTAAACAAAATTATCAATGGGATAAGTTATCACTCGGAGTTTGCTATTATCCGGAACATTGGGATGAAAAATTATGGAAAGATGATATGCAACGCATGCTTTTGGCCGGTATCAAGACAATTCGAATCGCAGAATTTGCCTGGAGTAAATTTGAGCCGACCGAGGGGAAGTTTACGTTTGAATTCTTTGACGGCTTCATGAAAATAGTGGAAGAGGTGGGGATGAAGGTAATATTCGGTACTCCTACAGCAACTCCTCCCGCATGGCTTACGGAAAAGTATCCGGAGGTTCTAAATCGTACGAAAAGTGAAGTAGTGATGCGTCATGGTAACAGAAGGCATTATAACTACAATTCACTGAAATATCAGGAGCTTTGCTCACGAATTGTTGAACATATCGGAGGACATTACGGCCAGCATCCAAGTATTGTAGGATGGCAGATTGACAACGAGCTTAATTGCGGCGTGAGTGAATTTTATTCGGAAAGTGATACACTTGCTTTTCGAAGGTTTCTACAGGACAAGTATCAGACCTTAGATGTCTTAAATAAGGCATGGGGAACCGTGTTTTGGAATCAGACGTATACGGCATGGGAAGAGGTGTATGTTCCAAGATATAATGACAGCGATTCCACCAATCCGCATGAAGTGCTGGATTACACGAGATTTATTTCGGATAGTGCGATTCGCTTTTGTAAAATGCAAAGTGATATTTTGCGTAAATTCATAACACCGGGAGTATTTATTACTACGAACGGTATGTTTGATAACATAGACAATCATCGTATGGAAAAGGAATGTCTGGATGTTTATACTTATGATTCATATCCGAATTTTGCTTATTGTCTTGTTGAGGATCCTAAAAACAATTTCACATTAAATGATCGCAAATGGAGTAAGTATCTAACTGAAGTACGTTCTATTTGCCCGCATTTTGGGATTATGGAGCAACAGTCAGGAGCAAATGGCTGGAATACCAGGCTGGAGGCACCGGCACCAAAGCCGGGTCAGATGACACTCTGGACGATGCAGAGTATTGCTCATGGTGCTGACTATATCAGCTTTTTTCGTTGGAGAACTTGTACCATGGGTACAGAGATCTACTGGCATGGCATACTGGATTATGATAACTGTGATAACCGTAAGCTGGAAGAAGTAAGAGAAATTCACGAATGGGTTGATAAATTAGAACCGGTAACAGGAGCGGAATATATTGCGAATGTTGGTATTATAAAAGACTACAGCAACATTTTTGATACGCAGTTGGACTGTTGGCATCAGAGGCTCAATAACAGTGATATGGAGCTCTTTGTTGCTTCACAGCTCACTCATACACCGATGGATTATGTCTACTTACAAGATGACAGTGAAGTGGTAGATTTGACGAAATATTCGGTATTGTTTTATCCACATGCATTGATCCTGTCAGAGAAGAAGATGACGCTCTTAAAGTCTTATGTAGAACAGGGTGGATGCCTTATCTTGGGGTGCAGAACAGGGCAAAAGGATGAAACGGGTCAATGCCCAATGACTAAGATGCCGGGGTTGGCAGCGGATTTAGCCGGTGTGACGGTTTCCGAATTTACCTTTGTAGGATCGAATGAAGATAGTTACGTAAACTTCTTAGGGACTAAGATCGAAGCACCTATTTTTAATGATATTCTGGAAATCAATGTAGAAAATACAAAAGTATTGGGAACATACCAGAGCGATTTTTATGATGGAAGGACAGCCTTAGTGGAACATCCCTATGAAAAGGGAAGAGTACTTTATTATGGATCTACCTTTACAAGAGAAAATACGAAGGCATTTTTGGCTTATACCAACATGTTATCTCCCTACGAGGAAATCATAAAATTACCGCAGGAGTGTGAATTGTGTGTTAGAAAGAAAGCCGGAAAGACTTATTTGTTTATATTGAATTATGCTCATAAAGCAGCACAAATTAACTTGGTGCAGCCTTTGATGAATATAAAAACCGGACTTATTGAGAACGGAACAATCGAGATTAGGGCATATGAAACGAGGGTATATAGTAACTATTAGATGAAGCAATGAAAAATGCTGGGAGTATCATAAATCACAGTAAAAATCGAAGGAGAAATCATTTATGAATGTTCAATATATTAATCCATTTATCGAAGCAAGTAAGAAAGTTATTAGTCAAACAACAGAATTACAATCTACATTGGGTAAGGTGTATGTAAAGCAAGCACCCTGTAAAAGCAATAATATTGTGGTGTTAATCGGTTTAACCGGAGAAATTTGCGGGAATGTCATTATTACGATCGGTATTTCATTTGCCTGTAAAATTGCATCAATTATGATGGGAGGTACACCCGTACCGATATTAGATGAAATGGCGAAAAGTGCAATCAGTGAATTAAGTAATATGATTATGGGGACTACTGCGACGATTCTATATAAAAACAATATAAAAATTGATATTACACCCCCGACCATTTTAGTCGGTGATAATATGAGCTTCTCCAATGATAATGCAGTTATCGTTTGTGTTCCTCTTGTATTTGAGGATGGTGAGATTATTGAACTGGATATATCTTATATCGATAAGAAAAAAACTAAGTAATATTGGTAGAGAGTGATCCTTATGAAGGGTATGTATGAATGATAAAGAAACCTGTATCCATTTCTCGCTGTAGAGCTGGTGATGCTTAAAGTAAAGTAAAGTTAAGTACAGGCGAAATCGGAGAAATTGTATATGTGCCTCCACATGACATAGTAAAACCAATCATACGGATTGGCTTAGAATATACTGATTTAAGCAATAGTGAAAAAACTATTGCAAGTATCGTATAGGAAATTCAATGTGATGAATATTGCATTAGGCTTGGATTTAACCTAAAACAGATAGATGAGGAATCGTTTTGATTGCTCAATTGAATGAAAAGATATTTTCTCCTATCATCCAGGTTGATTTATAAAACAAACTTAATTTGCAATAAATCATCATCATAAGAACTGGAGCCCACCATTAATATAAATTCTCCGGGTTCGGTGACGCGGTTTTCGCCCGGTGTTACAAGCGAGAAATCGCTTCGGTTAAAGGTGAAGCTGACTCTCCTTGTTTCTTTCACCTTGAGATTAACCTTTTCGAAAGCAATCAGCTGCTTATAAGGAGTCATAACCGAGCTTACACAATCTCTGAAATAGATTTGTACAGTTTCGAGACCATCTACCTTGCCGGTGTTGGATACATCAACCGTGACTGACAGGCTTTTTTCTTTGAATCGCAGATTAGAATATGCAAAGCTCGTATACGATTTCCCTTCACCAAATACGAATAATGGTGCGGCGGGTAAATCCATGTATTTTCCTCCATGCCATCCCGAAAGGCCGTTGTAATAAACAGGAAGCTGACCACTGTGGCGTGGGAAGGATATGGGTAACCTACCACTGGGATTTAATTTACCAAAGATGGTCTCAGCAACAGCAAGGCCACCGAACATTCCGCCATTGAAGGCTACAATTAGTGCATCCGTATCTTTCGCGATGCTGTCTATACATAAAGGTTTTGACGCTACAAGAACTGTAACCAGTGGCTTATTCAGATTACGCAACCGCTCAAATAATTCTACTTGCACTCTTGATAATGCTAAATCTGCTCGATCTTTAGCTTCACCGGTTTGATCAATCATATCGCCCAGCACTAATACTATGACATCACACTTTCGAGCAGCTGACACGGCCGCCTCAAAATCGACCTCAGACCCATGCATGATCTCACATCCGTGTTGGTATTCTATAGAGATACCATTTTCCTTCGCGAGTTCATACATACCTTCAAGAACAGTTAAATAAGGTTTTATTGGCATCTGTTCGGGATTAGGGTCAGGATGAGTAAAATAAGTCCAGTCTCCGTATTGTGCGCGGATATTGTCTGCATTAGGACCGATTACCGCGATACTGCTTATATTTTTCTCGAGTGGCAAGATGTCATTATTTTTTAGCAAGACGATACTTTCACGAGCAAGTTTTTTATTCAATTCAAGATGTTCCATGCAGCCAATGCAACCGGGTCTGCCCTTTTTATACGGTTTTTCGAATAACCCCATACGATATTTAATCCTTAAAATATTGCGTACAGCCTCGTTTATTACTTTTTCATCAAGCAGGCCATCTTCTACAAGCTTTATCGTAACGGCATAGAACTCAGAACTTGTCATTATCATATCGTTTCCGGCGATTGCAGCCATCCGTGAGGCATCACGGATATCAGCTGCTACATGCTGTAATGTGACAAGATTGTTTACATTATCCCAGTCTGTAACGATAAAGCCATCAAAGCCTAACTCATCCCTTAATATGTGACGCAGTACTTTTTCGTTAGCGGTAACCGGAGTACCATCAATTGAACCATATGCGCACATTATTGTTGCACAGCCTGCTTTGATAGCCTTTTCAAAAGGAGGCAGAAAGACTTCACGCATTTTACGAAGGGTTATTTCGGTATCACATGAATCACGCCCACCCACGGCCTCACCATAGCCTATGTAATGCTTAGCACAGGCAAGAATGCTTTCATCGCTGTCAAGGCTTTCTCCTTGATAACCCCTTATCATGGAGGCGCCTAATTCGCCTGCAAGATATTGGTCCTCACCAAAAGTCTCATCGATACGTCCCCAGCGGGTGTCACGGCCAAGACATAGTACAGGAGAGAAGGTCCAATGTAAGCCATCGGTAGCAACCTCGCAAGCTGTGGCCTGCGCCATTGCTTCAACAAGCTCACGATTCCAGCTGCAGGCAGCTGCAAGCTGTGAAGGAAAGATTGTGGCA
Source organism: Lachnoclostridium sp. UBA1308 (assembly GCA_002307215.1). Lineage (GTDB taxonomy): Bacteria > Bacillota > Clostridia > Lachnospirales > Lachnospiraceae > Mobilitalea. The sequence goes on along the minus strand of DBTU01000019.1, from coordinate 132,346 downwards.
TTTTCATTGAGCCCATGCCCATGAATTGCATCGATACCAAAGATAATCGGAATCCCCAGTCTTGATTCTATTGCTACTTTCTGAAGCTCACGGGCATTGTCGCCAAGCACATGTAAAAATGAGCCGGCGCCCCTTTTGGCCCAATCAAGAGCTTCTTTTTTAGAAACCTTTGAATATGGTATCTGTATCATTTGAGCTACTTTTTCCTGTAGATTCATGCATCCTAATAAATTTTCCACCCTAGTATTCACTGGTATAAAATTATGGTCCATTTCATACATATTGTATCCTCCAAGTCATCATGCGATTTCAAGAACAACAATAGATTTCGGTGGAATACATGCCTGAATTTGATTATTTACGATTGTTGCTTTTTCATAGGATGTGTCCTTGATAGCTTCTTGGTCTTCAAAGGTGTTTCTTGCATCCATTTGATCAGCCGTTAATATTCTACCGGATACCTTGTTTTTATTCTCTCCGGCCAGTTCGCAGCTAATCTGGACCTCATGATTAGGATCAAGATTGCATAAAGAGATATGAATCTTACCCTCTGAATCTATCGAGGAGGAAACGCTAAGCTGCATAATTTTATCTTCACCGAAGCAATACGCTGTATTCTCCATCTCAGTTTCCAGTAGCTCGGCATCCTGATGAACGGAAAACATTTTAAACACATGATAGGTTGGAGTTAAGATCATCTTCTCGCCTTCTGTCAAAATAACAGACTGCAATACATTAATCGTCTGTGCTATATTAGCCATCCGGACTCTGTCACAATGATTGTTGAATAGATTTAAATTAATACCGGCTACCAGTGCATCACGCAAGGTATTCTGCTGATAGAGGAAACCGGGATTCATTCCGGGCTCGGCATCATACCAGGTACCCCATTCATCCACGATAAGTCCTACGCGTTTCTGCTCGTCGTACTTGTCCATGATTTCAATGTGTTTTGTCAGCAGCTCTTCCATAAATAGTGTCAATTTCAAGATATCGAACCACTCTTTTTCTTCAAAGCCTACAGAGGGGCCTTTCGGTAAACTCCAATCCAAAGGCATGGTGTAAAAATGAAGGCTCAAACCATCCATGTTTTTAGCTGCATTTTTCATTAGAACTTCAGTCCATTCATAATCCGCTGTATTAGCACCGCAGGCCACTTTATATAATTTGTTATCGCCAAAGTTCCTTAAATAGGTCGCATATCTGCGATATTCATCTGCATAATATTCCGGTCGCATTCCGCCACCGCAGCCCCAATTTTCATTACCGACTGCAAAATACTTTAATTTCCAAGGCTTTTCCCTGCCATTCGCTTTTCTTAAATCGGTCATAGGTGAAATGTTATCAGAGGTGATGTATTCAACCCACTGCTGCATTTCTCTTACAGTACCGCTGCCCAGATTACCGCTAATATAAGGCTCGGTGCCAATGAGCTCACAAAATTCCATAAATTCATGGGTACCAAAATGATTATTCTCAGTTACGCCACCCCAGTGCGTATTAATCATTTTGACACGATTTTCATAAGGTCCGATACCATCCATCCAGTGGTAATTATCCGCAAAACAACCGCCCGGCCACCGAAGTACCGGAATCTTCATTGCTTTTAATGCCTCTATGACATCGATTCGCATGCCGTTGATATTCGGAATGGGAGAATCCTTCCCCACCCAGATTCCTTCATAGATACATCTTCCCAGATGCTCGGCAAAGTGACCATAAATATTCTTGTCAATTATTCCATTCTTTTTCTCTGAATGCACTTTCATTTTAACCATAATTTAACGCCTACCTTCTTCTTGGTTTCCATACAGAATTTATGAATCTGATAATTATAGCATTCTGAATTTACCTTTACAATGGAATTATCGGTAATTAGGATGTAGATTATTATAAGTTATTTTGATGTAGATTATTATTAAAAATTGAGATATGATGATTGATAACTACGAGTGGAGTTTATACTGATGCATGGGTCAGTCTGCAAAGTGGAGGAAAGAAACGAATACAAAACGACTAGAAATATGATAAAATAATTGGCATAAAAAATAACTGAAAGATAAGGGATGACTTCATGTACAAACAAAATAATTTATCACAGGGAAATGTTGTGAAACAACTGATACTCTTCGCACTTCCATTTATATTGTCAAATTTAATTCAGTCCTTTTACAACGTCGCAGATATGATAGTTGTGGGGCAGTTTAGCGGACCGGTAAGTATGTCAGGGGTAAGTATCGGCGGGCAGGTAACATTACTAATGACAAACATTGCAGTCGGAATTAATACAGGAGCGACAGTACTTATTGCTCAATCAGTCGGAGCTTCTAAGCTGAAACAACTCCAGAAAATTATCGGAACGTTATTGACCTCGTTACTTATCTTGGCCATTATTATGTCTGTGTTAATGCTGACCTTTCATACAGAAATACTGACGTTAATCAAGACTCCGGAGGAATCCTTTCAAGACGCCAGTAATTTTTTGAACATTACAGCACTTGGAACCGTTTTTATCTTCGGGTATAATGCGTTAAGTGCTATCATGCGTGGTATGGGTGACAGCAAGAACCCATTGAGGTTTATTGCGATTTCATGCTTTACCAATGTAGCACTTGATTTGCTCTTAGTCGGCGTATTCCATATGGGCGCGATAGGTGCCGGGATTGCAACTGTTACATCACAGGCCTTCAGTATGCTTTTATGTGTTATTTATCTTGTAAGAAAGAAGTTTGTATTTAATTTTAATTTTCATTCCTTTGGTATTGATCTGATTCAGCTAAGAGCAATACTTAAATTGGGGGTCCCGATTTCCATACAGAATGTGATTGCTAATATATCTTTCTTGTTCATTATGGCACTGGTCAATTCCTATGGAGTAACGGCGTCTGCAGCAATTGGTGCAGTTGGAAAATACAATGGTTTTGCTGTTTTACCGATGATTGCAATGAATGCTGCAATTTCTACTATGTGTGCTCAGAATCTTGGCGCCGGTAATGAAGAACGGGCAAAGAAAACATGTTTAGCTGGATTGATCATATCCATTATAATATCCTATACAATTTGCATTTTTACTGTATTGTTTCCAGAACAAATTCTTGGGATATTTACTAGAGATAAAGAACTAATACATGTTGGAGTGATTTATCTTAGGGCCTTTTGTATAGATTATTTACTGGTACCATTTTACTTTAGTTTGAACGGTCTGTTTATTGGCGCGGGACATTCCACTTTTTCATTATTCACGAATATCATGGCGGGAATTGTCGTAAGAATGCCAATGGCATACTTTTTAAGTAATATCATGGGAATGGGGATTTTTGGAGTGGGCCTTGCGGTGCCTGCGGCGACTTTAAGTGCGGTACTGTTAAATCTGTGGTTCTTATTATCGGGAAGGTGGAAGATGCGGACGATACACATAAAAGAAGAATTATAAAACGAATAAGGAGATAATCAATATGACACAATGGCTTCAGAAAGTATGGGAAAGTGATACGGTTTTTGAGGAACCGATCTGTTATTTACAAGTAGAAAATAATAATATAATTGGCGGCAATTTATTATATGCCCCCAGTAAAATCCTGAAAATAGTATCCTCTGACGGCAGTTACATCTATGAGGAGGGTAAGGACTATGCGGTATGCGGTAACAAAATTCTTCGAACAGATAAGAGTAATATACCGGTTTTGCCCAGATCAACTTATTGGATTCCTTATACCGGAGAGGAGAATACAAAATGGCTACGGATTAGGGGTGGAGAATACTATGCGAAAATATTTCCTGAGATATATCAATATCAAGTGTTGGTAAGTTATCAGCATCAAGAGAGGTGGAAGGGTTATATTCCGGAAAATATGGCAGCTTTATTGCCTCGCACGAGGAACATGTTTACGAAGAAGGAGCATGTTAACTTTGTCTTCTATGGCGACAGTATTACAGCCGGTTGGGAAGCCAGTGGCTGCGATGAAATTGTTATTGATGTGAATACGCTGAAGAAATTTCATAATTATTGCCACCGACCACCTTATATACCTACCTGGGTAACTTTAGTTACCACTGCTGTGAAGGAACATTATGGATATGATGATATTACGAAAATTAACCTGGGAGCAGGTGGTTCCTCCTCATCCTGGGGGAATACCAATGCTGCGGAACTTGTAAATCCTTCTCATCCCGATTTGGTAATTTTAGCTTTTGGAATGAACAATTTGCAGGATGAATCGGAGAAGTACGAGCAGGAAATTGTAGGAATCATAACAACAATTCGTAGACAGAATCCGGAATGTGAGTTTTTGCTGGTTTCTCCTATGATACCAAATCCTGAAATACGAGGCTTTATTAACAATAAACTTGCAAAGCATGAGGAAGTACTGTTTCATTTGCAGAAATCGATGAGCGGAGTAGCAGTGGCGCCTGTCAATTCTGTGTTTTATGAATTGGAGCGCTATGGAAAGCAATATCTTGATATTACCGGCAACTGCATCAACCATCCAAATGATTTCTCTGTTCGAATCTATGCCCAGACGATCCTAAGTGCACTTGGCATATAAAATAATGCTTCTTATATTGAGTATAAATGTAATAGATATTTTATCTGTTTTGTAGCCTTCGATACAGGAATCAGAGTCCAAGAAATGAATGCTTTGCGCAAATATCAATGATTCATAATATGTGGGTCCTACAATTGTAACATAGAGGAAGGAACAGCTTTCTCTCGAAATGTGCCGGGAGTATATCCGGTCATTTGTTTAAACTGCCGACAAAAGTGTTCCACGTTATTATATCCACAGAGGCTTGAAACCTCCGCGATGGAAAGGGTACCATGCAGGAGGTACTCTTTAGCGATGCAAATTCGGCTGTTAATTACGTCATCCATGCAGGAGATACCGAAGATATCCTTATAGATGGCCTGCAGATAACCGGAACTGAGATGGAGATAATTAGCCATTCCGGATACCGTCCAATGACTACCGGGGTCACTGTGTATTTTCACACGCAGATCCAAAAGCTTGTAATATTGCGGTGAAATGCAGTTATTTCGGTAAGATTCCAGTAGTTTATTAAACAAGATCCGAAAGAGATGATCCATGGAGGATTCTTTATAATCTTTATTTAAAAAATGTTCGGTGGTAATTAACTGAACCAGTTTATGACAATATTCCGGATCATCCAAAGAAAACGGAACGCCATGAGGAAGGGTCGTTATTGTAATATAGGATTCGGTTGAGGAGAATCGAATCCAGTCATTAATATACTGATCGGCACAGGCTCCATAGTATATTTTCTGATTCGGATAATAAAGCACTGCACAGTGAGCTGGATATTCCTTTATTTCGCCATTTACCCAGAACTGTGCCGGAGTCTGAGTGAGCAGAAGAAGCCAGCAGTCATGTCCTTCCGGTATATCAAAGACAAAATTATCCGGATGTGTAGCATCGCATCCGATGAATCTTATGTTTGGCATAATAGTCCTCCTGATATTAGAATAAATCAATTATGTAGTAGTATATATTATTGTTAATAATGCGTCAATAGTTACTTTGCTTAATATTATTTGCGATATCAGAAAATAAGAATTTTATTAATTCAGCCATCATATGACATTGTATATCTTAGGATAGGTCAATATTGCATTAGTATTTATCATTGTCTGTATTTGAACAATATTTTATAATTTGCTCTATAATGTGAAAATATGCGTACATTATGTACGAGGATAATTGTGGAGGTTTGGCAAAGCGATATGATGACAACAGATATGAAAAACAATTTAAATAAAAAAAATCCTGTTATACAGACGGTTTATACTTCTGACCCTGCTCCGATGGTTTATAATAGTACGCTATATCTGTACACAGGACATGATGAAGATGCTTCGACCTGGTTTACGATGAATGATTGGAGATGCTTTTCCTCCACAGATATGGTCAATTGGACGGATCATGGCTCTCCATTATCTTACAAGGAATTTGAATGGTCCAGAGGAGATGCATGGGCCGGACAGTGTATCGAACGGAACGGTTTGTTTTACTTCTATGTGCCCATGAATAAAAAGGGTGGTAACATGGCAGTCGGTGTCGCGGTATCTGATAGTCCGACAGGTCCGTTCAAGGATGCGCTCGGTCAACCCTTGGTTGAGACGGGCATGGGAGATATTGATCCCACAGTATTCATTGATGATGACGGGCAAGCTTATCTATACTGGGGAAATCCATTTCTTTGGTATGTGAAGCTGAAGGAAGATATGATTTCTTATGATAAGACGGTAGGGATCGTACAAGTGCCACTGACGGAAGAGAGCTTTGGAAAACGTACCGGCAATCCGGACAGGTCGACGTTATATGAAGAAGGGCCTTGGTTTTATAAACGTAACGGACTTTACTATATGATATTTGCTGCCAGCGGAATCCCCGAAAATATTGCATATTCCACCAGTACAGGACCGACAGGACCTTGGACCTTTCGCGGCGTTATCATGCCGACACAAGGAGGAAGCTTTACAAACCATCCGGGAATCGCAGATTATAAGGGAAATTCCTACTTTTTCTATCATAACGGCGCATTACCGGATGGAGGAGGATTTACACGCTCTGTCTGTATTGAAGAATTTAAGTATAATGAGGATGGAACATTTCCTACCTTAAATATGACAACAGAAGGTGTTACCCCGGTAGGTTATCTAAATCCTTATATCAGAAACGAAGCGGAAACGATTGCTTGGGAATACGGCATCAAGACAGAACCCTGCAGTCAGGGCGGAAGGAATGTATGCAGTATTGATGATGGTGACTATATCAAGGTATGCAATGTAGATTTTGGAGATATCGGAGCTGCAACTTTTCATGCAAGCGTTGCGAGTGCTCTCTGTGGCGGAACGATAGAACTTCATCTTGACAGCCCTGAAGGTGCGATGATTGGGGCTCTTGAAGTACCCTGTACCGGTGCGTGGGAACAATGGAAGACTGCTACAACCAATGTCACTGGTGCGACCGGCGTTCATAATCTATACTTTTTATTTAAAGGCAAGGGAGAGGGAGATCTCTTCAAGGTAGATTATTGGAGCTTTGAGCTATGACAGATTAACAGATGAAGTATATGTTGATGTTATATTATGGGAATGGTGAAGTAAGCGCACATACTTGGAACAAAATAATAGAGTAATTACATTATATGGAGGAAAAATTCGTGAAGAAAACAGATTTGCAAGAAACAACCAACTATATCTTATGCTACACAAGATTACCGCAGGAAGAAGTGATTTATTCCCCAAAGTTAGCCTATAGTATGCATCTTGGTTACAGTGAAGATGGCAAGTATTTTACGGATTTGAATCATAATTCCGGGGTATTGTTTGCAAAGGCAACTAACAACGAAGATGGGACACTGAACGCGAAGAGCTTAAAAAATCCTTATATTTTCGAGCTATCAGACGGTACTTACGGAGTCGTAGCTGTTCGTACGGAACCGTATGGGGAAGTAGATACCTCAAGTAAGGGAAAGGTGCTCTTATTTACCTCTTCGGATCTTCTGCAGTATAAGGAAGTCGGATTGATTGATTTAAGAGGCGACGCTTATGTTGACGATGTTACCTGTAAGTATAAGAAGAAAAAGGAAGCCTATGTAATCAAATGGAGCGACGGTAAGGGTAACTTCTATAAGAACTATTTGAAGGATATGACTATCTTAAACAGTGCATCAGCTCCGGAAAAGGCAAAAGCTTTTGAAATAGATTCCGTATATGCCGGCATTGAGGGCATTGTACAAAGAAATGTAATAAGCGTACCGAAGGAGTTAGCACACCGCTTGGTATGTAAGCTTACAGTTCCGACAAATATTAAAATCGAAGTTCCCGAAAGTATCACTGCCGCATCAGAAGCGGAGCTTAAGGCTGTGCGGGCAACCGCAGTTTACAATGACGGAACCACCGACACGAAGCTGATCGATTGGGATATGGCAGGAATCGATTGGAGTAAGAGCGGAACCTATCAGGTAAAAGGAAGAGTTCATCAGGAGCATTATGTATTCCCGGTTGCCACCAACCGCGCGGACCCCTGTATCGGTAAATGGAACGGTAAGTACTATTTTATTGCAACAAATGATGCCGATGGTAATCACTCCTTATATATTAGGGAAGCTGATAATATTCCTGACCTGGTCAATGCAAAGGAAGCACTGATCCTTGATTCTGTTACATTTGAAGGGATTGGAGGACTTCTTTGGGCACCGGAATTTCATGTTGTCGAGGGACAACTTTATATCTACCACGGAGCTACTCCGGGAGAATTCTTCTGTGAGGAATCCCATGTCATGCAGCTACGGGAGGGTGGTAACCCGATGTGTAAAGAAGATTGGTCAAGACCTTATCGTGCCTTAAAGAAGGATGGTTCCTTTTTATGCGAAGCAGGAAAGACCATATCACTTGATATGACAAACTTTGAGATTAACGGAGAGTATTATGTTGCGTGGTCAGAGCGACAGTTTATGCCTGTCGATCTGGGGGCCTGGATTTATATAGCAAAGGTTGATCCGAAGGAGCCTTGGAAATTGATTTGTGATCCGATTGTTATTACAAAGCCGGATTATGGCTGGGCAAATAATCATGTGTTTGTAGACGAAGGCCCCTTTACCATAATAAAAGATGGTAAGATATTTATGACCTTCTCCAGTGCGCTCGTAGATGAAACCTATGTGGTAGGACTATTGACAGCGGATATGAATGCAGACTTATTAAAGCAGGAGAGCTGGATAAAGACGAATTACCCGATTCTGACCTCCAGAAGTCTACCGGGTGAATATGGGCCGGGTCATAACGCATATGTGATTGACGATAACGGAACCTATTGGAATACCTATCATGCAAGACCCGGAGTAGAAGCACCCAGATCCTCCGGAATAAGACGCGTTCATTTTGATATTGATGGGTATCCGGTACTGGATTTACCCGAATATAGGGATTTGACTAAGACGTTGGCTAAGGTAGAAATTAAAGTCACGGTGAAGTAGATGTTGTGAAATATAGAGCATCTATCTGCGTTCGAAGGAAGGCGATAGGCTTTTGAGTAGTCAGGATATAAAGAGTAATTGAAGATAAATTCATGAAATACAAGAGGCTTCCCCCACCTCCCTTAAGCAATGCATTAAGGGAGGTGGGGGAAGCCTCTTGTATTATTCAAAGTAGATTTGCTACAGCAATTTTTATTATCCTTGAAGATTTATATTAGCTCCTACGTGCTACCTTTGGGGGTTCTCAAAGCAGGGGCGTATTTAATTTAATTCGCACTTAACCTAATGATTTGATTAAAAAAATCTACTTTTTTGTGGTTTTGATAAGCTCAATGATTCTTCCGGTATTATCCTGAGACTGGGCCAAGAATTTAACTGTGACGGTATCCTTGTCACTATAAAGCTCCTTTGGTATGAGATAGGTGCACTCAGTTACCTCACGCCAGGATTTATTGTCTCTATTCTCGGTGGATAGCGGTACGTCATTCACAAAAACTAAAAAGCTTTCACGGCAATCACCCGGCATATAACGAAATTGTAGGTAGGTGTCTTCCTCCTTGCATATCTTTAATTCATAACTAAACCATCCGTTACTTTTTGCGAACCTATAATGATAACCGTCCCGATCTCCCGACTCCGTATCCTTACCAAGAATCTGGTGTGAGAGCTCATATTGGTCATTACCGATCTGAATACTGTCTATCTCTGCGGCTTTCACGAGCTCCTGGTGTTGTTTGGCTACGATATACGCGAGGAAGGCTTCGGAATTATCTTCTACCAGGATCCAGTAGATGCCATATCTTTGTGTATGCTGCTGAAAGTGAGGCGTAAATATAAGTCGGTTATCCTCGTCCGTACCCTCTAATTTGAATTCTAATTTACCTTCTGTTTTAATCAGGTTTTTAGCGATATCCTTTTTCCAAGAATCAATACTTTCGCTCTTGATTACAATATAATCCTTCACATCCATATTCTTCTTAGGGATATTAACCATGACTCCGGTGGTCGAAATATCCATTGTTTCTGTTCCCAGGCCTGCACTCAGAACCAACGGACCGTAGGTAAAAGCAACAGCGTTTTCATTATCCGGCAAGGAGGAAAAACTAACCTCGATTTGAAAGCTCACTTCAATTGTATCCTGATCCCTCCAGATTCGATTCGCAATGAGATATCCGTTTTCTGATGTAAAAGAAGCCGGCATATCATTAATACTTATGCGAATGCCCTTTGACCAGTCCGGAATACGAAAGCATAGGGATAGTTCGGTATCCTTCTCTGCGCTGATTGTAAAATGTGCTTTGTCAGTATTGGGAATGTCGGAATCTTGCGTTACCGTAACCTTCTTGTCCTCCCAGTGTACGGACGAGGAAAGGTACATATTAACATACAACTTATCACCATCATAAAAATAGAGACTATCATTTAGCTTCGTGAAGTTCTCCATTCCGGTTCCGGTACAGCACCAAAAATGTTCAAAGGGTTTGCTATACACTTTAAAATAACCGGTAGCCATTGGTTGGAAATACATTGTCATTCCGGTCTCCGGATTTTGTGAGGATAAGATTGCATTTAAAAATGTATTTTCATAGAAGTCGGAATATTTCTTATCACCTGTGATTTGAAATAAGCTTCTTGATAATTTCAGCATATTATAGGTGTTGCAGGTCTCACAGTTGGTCTCCGAACGTTCTGCGTCCAGAATATCGGGTTCCCCAAAATGTTCCCATTCACTATTGCCACCGGTAATATAGCTGTGATTTTCGGTAACGAAATCCCAGAACTGTTTGCAGGTATCTAAGAAATACTGTTCACTTTCCCCGTAGACCATATAGCGGTTTAAAGCACCTAGAAACTTGGGAATCGTAGTGTTTGCATGTCTGTTATTTAGAATATCGATTCCGTCATGTATTTTGGAAAACAGCGAGAGCTCATCAAATCTATGCGCTGCTATTCTGTGTTTCTCAATATGGGTAATTTTATAAAGCTCATACAGGCAGTCATTCATTCCACCGTATTCAACGGATAGCACTTTGGCTTGAATTTCAGGTGTCCATTTGTCAGTTCTGTCATAAACCCAATCCCCCAGCTTTGATACTATGGTTAAGGCGGATTCCATTTGGGTCAACGTATAGACCGTATTTAATCCGGCTATGATTTTGTGCAGGGTATACCAAGGAACCCACACGGGTTTCCCCTGTTCCACCCGGTCGAAGAATTCCTCCGGAAAGGCTGACAGATAACCATGCTCGAACTGACAGAGGGCTAATTCGTCCAGCATATATTGTAACCGGTCATAAATTGTGATATCCTGATTAGAAGTATAAGCCTGTGCCAGCGCCGATAAATAATGGCCCATGGTATGGCCTCGGATCTCGGTGTCCTCCCAACCTGTATAGTTATCTTCCTTTGGGACAAGACCCTTCGTCTTGCGAAAACAGGATAATAATTTGTCCGGGTGAAAGGACATGAGGTATTTTGTTTCTTTTTGAAAGGCATTTGTCATATAGGGATCAAGAAGCCTTACCTGAGACAGTAAAAAGGATTTTATCATAGATTTATCTCCTCGTTAACAAAAATATAAATAAGTTACGATATAAAGTATAGATAAATCAGATAGAAAATGAAATAGTCTAAATACAGAATAGGTGGTAAAAAGTCATATGAAATACTATGAAATAATACTGGACAGACCATTGAAGTATAATTTAACAGGTAAATTTCAGGCTCCTTCACCGGAATGGCAGCACTTCACAAGATATATGCAGGATTATGAGTTGATCGTTGTAACAGAGGGAACCGTGTATCTTCAACTGGATCAGGAAGCATTTTGTGTAAGTAAGGGAGAATTTCTGATCTGTCCGATCGCTGCAACGCAAGCCGGATATAAGAAAAGCAGTTGCTCCTTTTATTGGCTCCATTTTACCGGCGATAACCCGATTAATGTCCTTCATTCCGAGGATTTGCCGGAAGACCCGTGTGAAGAGCGAATTTATATCCCTTCCTATGGGAAGATGGAGAATGCCGAAAAAATAATTATAATGATGAAGCATTTTCAAGATAATGTGCGAAGCTATCATAATAACCTACATAATAATTACGTATGCACAACGATACTCAGCGAGTTGTATAGCCAGTTCCTGGCAAGGAAGAATCAAGATAATACCGCCCTGAAGAGAAAACAGCTGTTCCATGATATACAGGATTATATCAAATGGAATCGGAGTATTGAAATCAAGGTGTCAGAGGTTGCGGAGCATTTCGGATATAATAAAAGGTATCTATCCTATCTCTTTAATACAATTGCGGGGACAAGCCTTAAGCAATATATCATACAGGAGAAGATTGAGCTGGCTAAGTTTCTACTATGCGATACCAATATTACAATCAGTGGAATCGCTGACCAGACCGGCTTTTATGATAGTCATAACTTCATGAAGGTTTTTAAGAAAACGGTTGGGTTAACGCCTTCACAATACCGGAATGCGTATTCCTCAAGGCTGCTGTTTTATAAATAGCGGGTGTTAAAAGCCCGATTTTATTATGTCTATCGTCAATTAGCACAATTTTGCTCTTGAATGATAATACATAAGATCGTACATTTGCAACACGCTTTCGCTTGGATGAAGTACGTAGTGGTACATAAGGTCCTAAAATACAGGACCTAAGTACCAACGACTTCATACAGTTGCTCATCGTACGATCTTATGTATTACCATAGGGTGGGCTGTCGGTGTGCAAATTGACGAGGCTAAAGATATGTAGGGCTTTTAACACCCCAACCATACAAAGATATACATGTCTTAAGTTAATTTTCGACTTTGACATGCTAATGATTTATGACAAAAGAACACTTTTTATCTGAATAGGATACTTGAATTGAATAGAAAATATGTCATACTTATATTATGTTCCATGATTTAACAGATGGTTATTAGAAGTCGTATTAAGGAAATGTGAAAGATAGATTACTTTCACAAAGTAACATACCGCAGAAGTGAGTGGAGGGAAGAAGAAAATGTATGAATATGTTTTAGAAGAAATGAGAAAAAAAGGTTATGACATGCGTATCGTCTCAATCGATCACTTGGAGGAATTAAAAGCTGAAATTGAAACATTATACGCGGGAGGAAGTCTGGATAAGGAAATTTCTGATTTTCTGAAAGGCTTCTATGATTTTAAAGAACCGGAGCCAACACATAAGATAACCTCAATCCTTGTTATAGCAGCACCCTCGCCAATCGTAAAAATTCATTTTCACCATAACGGGAAGAAGATACCGGTGTTAATGCCGCCTACCTATAAAGAATTTTTGAATGCTCCCGATGAAATCGAGCAGCTCCTAAACGACCTGCTAAGCAAGAATAACTATCATGTAGAAAGAGCACCCGGCTTACCGGAGAAGCTCCTAGCGGTACATAGTGGTTTATGTCAGTATGGCAGAAATAATATCAGCTATGTTCCTGATATGGGTAGCTTTCTGTTCCTTACGGCTTATTATTCTGACCTTCCCTGTAAGGACAGTGATTGGGGAGAGGTTCAGCGCATGAAGACCTGCGAAGACTGTACAAGATGCATTGATGCCTGTCCGACCGGTGCGATTAAGGCAGAGCGCTCTCTCATATACGCAGAGCGTTGCGTCACCTATCAGAACGAAATAAAGTCTGACGAGGACTTTCCCGACTGGCTGGATACAGAAGCTCATAATTGTATCATCGGTTGCTTACATTGTCAGATGAAATGTCCGAAGAATAAAAGGAATCTGGATCATTGTATTGAGGGTGAAGAGTTTGAAGAAGAAGAGACGAAGTATATATTAGAAAATATGGCACTTGAAAGTCTGCCGGCAGCACTTGTCTCCAAGCTGGAACATGCCAATCTTAAAATATATTATCATGTATTGGCAAGAAATTTGAAGGTTCTTTTGGAACAGGAGAAATAGGGAAGGTTTTACATAGTATGTATTCAACCCTATTCTCTAAAGTCGGATGGGTTTTTACCGACTACATTTTTGAATATCCTGCTGAAATAATACTGGTCATCATATCCAACAGCATCAGAAATATCTTTGATACGCATCGGAGGCTGAATCATCAGTAATTCTTTTGCTTTTTCCATTCTTAAATTTATGATATGATTAACAGGAGATATTCCTTTGTATTTTCTGTATAAACTACTCATGGAAGATGGATTCAGCTCGAACATGCTTGCAATAGCTTGAAGTGAAACCTGATTTGAATAGTTAGTATTTATATACTGTTCTATTTTATTAATGGTAGCTTCTATACTGTTTTCTGATTTTGTCAATATAAAAATTTCCTCAATTACGGAAAGCATGTTGTTATAAATATCCTCATAATTATTTGAATTACTGATGAGTTCGTCAACTATTTCATCGAAGTTTAATTCGCTATGCATAATAACGGAAAGAGTATTGAATATTTGCTTTAATAATTTTTCCAGCATGTACTGAGGATACCTTTGCTCATAGCAGGTATTTATTATTTTTCTCAACAATATCCTTAACTGTGATATCTGCCCGTTTTGGATAAGAAACTTTAAGCTTTCTTCTTTGTATATACTATCGATAGAAAAATTGGAGTAATTTGATATGGCGTTATGAAAATATTTCTCAAAACAAGATTCTCCAAAAATGTTTTTCCTGTGCATAAATGTCTTCATGTTTTTTATAAGCATTGGTAATTCTTCAATACTATGAAAAGCATTTGAGTATATTGTTGTTATTAGTAACTTAGCCGTCCTCAATTCATTATGTAAACACAATGCTATATCAAAAAATCTGCTGGAATGGCTGATAGATGAACCCAATATAACGATTTTTTCGTTGCCGTGTTCTCCATTAATAAGCCAGAAATTTTCTTTCTCCCCAAGAAGCTTAATCAGGATATCCTCCAGACTGATCTTCATCCAATAATCATTTGAGGGCGTTGATTGGCTGAAGGTATAAGTACCATATGAGCCAGAGCATATAAAAATGCAAAGAAAACTTTTATACTCCCTAAAAGATAAAGGTATATCAATTTTAATCTCTTCCGAAATCATATGATTATTGACGAAAAGAGTTAAAGCGTTTAGCTGTTGATTTCTCTTCATCTGGGTGACTTCAGTACCGAGTTCATTTAGTAACTTTGTCAGGATTTCCGGATTAATTGGTTTTAACAAATAGTCATTAACTCCAAGCTTAATTCCCTTTTTGGCATAATCAAATTCCTGATAGCCGCTAAGGATGACAGGTAGGACTCTGCTTTTCCGTTTTCTCAATTCCTCAATGAGTTCAAGACCGTCAATGACAGGCATTCTTATATCGGTAAAAACAATATCAGGCTGAGTCCGTTCGATTACAAGAAGGGCTTCCTCACCGTCAAAGGCTTCGCCTACAATAATATAATCCTCATTTGCCTGTTCAATACTCATTTTTATGCTACGAAGAATAAGCGGCTCATCATCGACTATGACTACTCTTATCATTCTATCACCTCTCCTGCTCGAAATGGAGTATGGTTATCTGACAAACATGCTCCGCCTATCGTTATTTTTGAACCACCCTCGTAAAGATTCTCGATTTTGAAAACAGCTTTATCGTTGTATAACAGCTTTAGACGGGTATATATATTTATTAGGGCCAAACCTCCAACTTTTAGTTCATTTGTTATTTTTCCACTCAGAATTTTATGATCAATTCTTTTCATTTGACTCCTTATTTCTGTAATTGCAGCATCGGTAAATCCTTGACCATTATCGATAATATCAATAAACCAAGCATTTTCCAGACAGTATCCCTTTATTGATATTTCGTAAGGGGGTCTGACTTTGACAAATCCATGAGAAAAGCAATTTTCAATAATTGGCTGTATGATAAGCTTAGGAACCACGATGTCAAACATCCTATCCTCAATCTCAAGTGAATAATCAAGCCTGTCTTCGTATCTCCATTTAATAAATTTCAAGTAAAGCTCTGCATATTTTAGCTCATCTTGTATGGTAATTGATGAGTTATCCATTGATCCTATATATCTATACATTTCTCCTAGCTGCGAGCACATAATCTGAACCTTTTCATTACCTGCCTCCTGGCCCGCCGCGCTGATGGACATTATTGAATTATACAAGAAATGAGGGTTAATCTGGGCTTGAAGTGCAAGAAAATGTGCTTGAAGCTCATTGGCTTGGGACTGTATCGTTTTACTCGCGGATTCTTTCAGCTCCTTGAACATCTCATTAAAAGCATCCTTTAAGTTTTCTATTTCATTATGAGTTGGAGAGATACTGATATTGGTATTTTCAAAAGTAACGGATTCCAATGATTCGCGAAGCTCACGAATTGGCCGCATAAGTGATCTGGTTGAAATAAATATAATTACAATCGTTATAAGCATAAAAAGTAAACACAATAACAATATTAGTTTTAGCACAGTATAAGCAGGTTTTTCAAAGAGAGCCTTGGGCTGAGTCAATACTACATGCCAGGACGGGTAGTGCTCGATATTGGCATAACTAACGAATTCACTTTGATTGGACAGGGGGTTTTTTACAGAGTAGATAGTTCCCGGTTCAGCATTTTTAACACTGTCTATATACGCTCTTGATTCAATAGGTGAATTCATCTGTTGTGGGTATATTATATTATACTCATCATCAATAATATATAGCTTCAGACCATTTTTGGCATCTTCAAGATTGCATATATCTTCGATTTTTGAGTATTGCTGTTGCAGCACAATTATCCCGAGCGTATTATAACTTGAATAGGTAGCGGTAAAAGGCCGTATTAAAGAAAATGTGTCCGAAGTAGAAGGCAAAATTTTAAAATTGATACTATACTTATTGAAATAACCGGACCATTTTTTGTAATTCATCTTTATTTCACTTTTACTGAAATCAGTAGTATTGCCAATAGAAATAAAATTAGTTGGACTGTTATAAATGCTTATTTTTCGAACTCTGTCTTTCGGACTGGAAATTGAAAGGAAAATGCTCTGTACTGTTTTTCTGTCGGCAGGATTTTCGTCAAAGTAATTTGAAGACTTAGACCATGATCTTTCTACCTTCCCAAATATCTCTTGCAGATCATTACTGGCAATGAGTTGAGTAGATACAACATCAAGATTAAAAACCAGGTTGTCTATATTTGAGGATACCTTCTCTACTATCTGAAGGAAATAGCTTTTGGAGTTGCTTTCTATATTTTTATAAACATAATAATAGAATGATGAAGTTAACATAATGATTATGGTGAGCACTGTTATAGAATAAAATAAAAAAATTTTTAGTTGGAAACCACTTTTCTTTAGCATCGAATCCTCCAAATTCATATTTCTCTATTTGTTTCATAGTGTAAATAAACTATAGCATTTATCAAAAAAAAAATCCATCGTCCAGAAAAAAAACTCTATTTATTTTACTATGTAAGTGAATTATCATTAAAACATGGGAGCTCTCAGTAATAAAAAATCAAATTATAGGAGGAGAATTATTATGTCAAAAAGAGTTATAGGTACTCTTGCATTATCCATAATTATGCTTTTTTCATTCGTGTTGACGGGATGTGGCAATACCGATAAACAAAATGAATCACAGCAGGCTAGTACACCAATTGTATCACCTTCGTCAGATACAGCATCTGATGAATCAGCTGTATCTACATCCGAGGATAAGAATAAAGGAATCACACTCGAATTGCTGGTTGCTTCATCCGACGGTAGTAATGACGGGTTTTTGAATGCAGTAAAGAAAGCAGAAGAAATCAGTGGATATAAAATAACAATCAGCGAGTATCCTTCTGACCAGTTTGAAAATATACTCAGAACAAAGCTGGCTACCGGAAATGCCGGAGATTTGTTTTATTGTACATATGGTCTCAATGTTATGCCGGCGGATCTCTATGCTGCACTCGACGGTACATGGGTAGATAAGATAACGGATACCAGTAAGGCATTATGTGTCCGCAATTCCGATGGAAAGGTCGTAAAAGCACCTTATCAAGGAGAAAGCAACTTTGGAGTGGTTTATAACAAAAAAGTCCTTGAAAAGGCCGGAGTAAAACTTCCGATGAAAAATTATGAAGAATTTTTGGCAGCTTGTGAAGCTATTAAGAAAATAGGTGTTACTCCTGTACATATTGCAAACAAAGAGGTATGGACAGCTCAGATGTGGCTGCTATCATCTATGACAGGTTATTTGAATAACCACCCGGATGTAGTTCAGGAGCTTGCTGATAATAAGCTGAATCCTGCCGATGATCCTACTATAGTTAAAATGTGGGATAACTTGAATGCACTCATTGACTTGGGTTATGTGAATAGCGATTATATGTCTGCGCTTATCGGGGATTCGGAAAAGGCTGTTGCTACCGGCACTGCTGCATTTGTGTGTCTTGGTGACACTCAATATGGCGATTTCTCACAGGGATATCCGGATCAAGTTGCGGATCTCGGAATGACAACTGCTCCGCTTTGGGACGATGCGAATGATGCATTTGTATGTACCAATGCTTCAGGATGCTTCTTGTCCATACCTGCTGCATCAAAGCATATTACAGAAGCAAACGATTTTATAAACACCATGCTTACGGAACCTGTAATGAAGGAGTACTATAGTGTTTGTCCTGGTCCGGTTCCTTATAATGATCTCGGATTTGACCTGCCTATAAATCCATGGAATGAAGAAATGAGAGATTATACAAAAACCTTGACACCTTTAGCTTCCTGGGACAATAACGCTTATAACGGCGAGTTGGTTCTTAACCCATTCTGGGGTGATTTCCACTCGAATGTACAATCAATGATATCAGGTCGGTCTGCAAAGGACTCGGTTAATGCTTGGTACAAAAAATATTCAGAGGATGCAAAGGCGAAGAAACTGTCAGGATTCTAAGAATTATTCAACTGATGTAACAGTAAGGAAGGAATGCCATTCGAGGCATTCCTTCCTTACAGAAAGGATTAATAGATGAAAAGCAAGAACTATATTTCAAAGAAGCAGTATCCAAGTTGGTTTATGCTTCCTGCAGTTGCTTTATTTTTTATTTTTTTTCTGATTCCGAATTTATCCAGCTTTTTCTTTGCTTTTACGGATTGGACGACTTTTTCGTTTTATAAATTCAGTTTTAATGGTTTGGACAACTTTAAAAGACTTATACAGGAAGATGCGTTTAAATATGCTGTAATCAATACGCTATATTTTGCAATTATCACAACAATTTTAAAAAATGTCTTTGGTCTTGTATTAGCGCTGGGAATTAGTGGGAAAAGCAGATTCAACAATTTTTGCAGGTCTGTTTTTTTTCTTCCTTCAACGATATGCACACTGGTTGTAGGTATTACATTTGTCGCAATCTACAATCCCGGTCATGGAATCCTGAATGTTTTTTTAAGAGCCATCGGGCTTGCACCTTTGGCACAGGATTGGCTCGTGAATACAAAATTGGCACTGTCATCGATTTGTGCAATGGAAATATGGCAATGGACAGGATACAGCATGGTCATATTCATTGCCGGAATTAAATCTGTTTCGAATGAATTTATTGAAGCCGCAAGAGTCGATGGCGCAAATAAGTTTCAAACCACAACTAGAATAACAATCCCTTTAATGATGCAGTCACTTAACATAAGCATACTTTTGTCGGTAATAGGTGGTATGAAGGTTTTTGCACAGGTATACGCGACTACTAACGGAGGGCCTATATATGCAACCCAGGTTTTTGGCACATTCATATACAAGACCTTTTCCGATGGGTTTTTAGGCTATTCCTCAGCTGCAGGAATGGTGATGACAATTTTTACTATTGTAATTACACTTATAGTTCTTCCAAAACTAAGAAAAATGGAGGTTGAACAATGACGAAAAAGAATGCAATTAAAAAAATTGTTAAGATAGTTATTTTCATATCGTTTTGCCTCGTTTGTCTTGTCCCGTTTTGGATTATAGTAATAAATTCATTAAAACCAGAAGCAGAAGCTAACTTGCTGGGTATCGGACTACCGTCAAACTTTAGTTTTAGATTTGATAATTATTTGCAGGTTATTAATGAGGGAGGTGTATTGCGATCGCTTTTTAACGGTATTTTTGAAGCATTCGGTTCATGCCTGATAATCATTTTATTTGGATCTCTTGCGGCCTTTATTATAGACAGAAGACGGACGAGGATAACCTCAATAACCTATTATATTTTTATCAGTGGCTTAATAATTCCGGCCGCATTAGTACCGACGTTCCTAATACTTAATGTAGCAAATCTATTGAATACGTATTTAGGCTTAATACTGATTTTTTCAACTTATGGACTTCCGATGAGCGTGTTCCTTTATACTGGTTTTATGAAAACGATACCAAGAGAATTGGATGAGTCGGCATTTATTGATGGATGTAGTCCCTTAAGAATGTTTTTCCAAATAATATTTCCATTATTAATACCTGTTACAACTACAATTTTCATCTTCTGTTTTGTTGGCGCATGGAATGATGTCATGATACCTTTGTTTTTTGCAAATGGAGACAAATGGGCACTTCCACTTTCTGTATATAAGTTCAGGGGACAGTATGGAACCAGGTGGAATCTGCTGTTTGCAGATATGATAATATCAATTTCCCCACTATTCATAGTGTATCTATTCTGTCAAAGGTTTATGATTGATGGGTTAACTGCAGGTGCTGTCAAAGGTTAACTAATTTATCAAAGGAGGAGACAGAATTAGATAAATTGAAGTATCTTCAGCAAATCAATAATGTACGGTTCCTTTCCATTCATCTGTAGTTTCTGTTGGTTAACGCGTCAAATCCAAACTTATAAGAAATCCAGACTTTATGTTATTCCTCATAAGGTTTGGATTTTTTAGTTATTGTAGCGTTTTAAACCACAGAAATCCGATAAAGCATTATCGTTATTTTTCCACTTCTTGCCGATTGATTTCTTTTGAAGGTTTACGCTATGTTTTTAAAGTGTTAAAATGGAAAAGAAGACCATTAAGGAAACATTAGCTACCAGATTGAGAATCATTGCGTTAGCAGTTTAGTGCTATGTTTATTAGGCAGGTAGATAGTATTTCATAGGAATAAATATTCTCAATAAGTACTTTGATTATATTCTTTATAACAGCGTACTGCATCAAGTTTTTTATGCTAAACGGAATCATTATTATGGGGCTGAACAGGAGTAAGCGTGGTAAGCAACTTTTTACTCTTATATCACACTTGAAAAAACTAACCTATGATAATCATGAGTATTTGGATTTTATTGCGTATGAAGGAAAGAATAAGGGATTGGTTGCAAGTACGTATAGTGTGGATGAGTGGTGGGATGAATATACCGAGCAAGCCATGGAGATTCTTGGCACAGTGAGTTTTAAGGCAGAAGATCTGAGTACGACAGAAGGTATCTACTACGATGATACGGAAGCAGCGGATATTGGACTTTCTATGAGGATTAATAATGTCAGCCGATCAGGCGCAGAGTTGTTTTTTGTACAATCTGATGGAAATCCAAAAGGTGATCTTGAATACGGAGATGAATTTATCATAGAAGAAAATGTAAAAGGTGAATGGACGGAAGCCCCGATCGTAGTGGCAGGGGATTATGGATTCAATGCCATTGCTTACCCAATTACAAAGGATGGAGCTAATGATTTTGAAATTGATTGGGAATGGCTTTATGGAGAACTTGAACCCGGAGAGTATAGAATCGGAAGAGAAATAATGGATTTCGTTGAGACAGGGTCCTATGACAAGTATATGGTATATGTACATTTTATTATTAATTAAAAGATCTTCTGCGGGATATGGATGCATTAAATAGAGAACATGTTATACATAATAGGCAGAAGAATCACACGGGAAGGAAAGTGTAACTGTGATAATCAAGGACAATATTACATCAGAAATCTTAATAAAGGTATTAGGGAAAGCACTGGGTCAGGATATTAAAGAGGTAAGCTATGAAACAGAGCAGCTACAGGGTGGGACTGTAGGAGAGATAAAGCTGGTATATGGAGTGGCCAGAACAACAGGGGAGAAGGAATTACCCTACAAGATTGTCTATAAAAGGCAGACGAAGTGGGAACGCTACGGTGATCCGGATTCGTGGCGAAGGGAGTTTGATCTATATGAAGCAAATCTGGACACGGTATTTTCGAACTCATTTCGTTGGCCGAAATGCTATTATGCGGAATTATCAGAGGATGAAACCCAGATATGGATGGAATATATCGATGGAATATCGGGGTTGAAGCTAACTGGTGCAATGTATGAACAGGTAGCCGGGGAATTAGGAAGGTTTCAAGGCAGGCTCTATGCACAGCAGCCGGAGTTTCTGAATACAGTTACGAATCTCAGTAAAAAAGAGTATAGCAAAAATTTTTATTTGCATTATCGGTCATGGAATGAGGTGTATGATTATATCCGCGCTGAGGACTGTGAAATACCCAGGTATTTATGCGAAATGCTTATCGATGCGGATGAACGCTCTGATGAGATATGGGCTAATATTGATAGGTTGCCGATAGTGCTTTGTCACAGGGACTTTTGGGTAGCAAATATATTTTATGCGGATCAGAATATTCGATTGATAGATTGGGATACCGCCGGCTGGGGATACATGGGCGAAGACATTGCGAGCCTGATCGCAGACGAAGCGGATGTTGCACATATGGTTGAATACTATGGAAGATGTGTAAAAGCCTATTATAAGGGATTCTCAGAATATGTGGACATATCACATATAAAATCTCTGTATGTGAAAGAACTGATTCTTTTTATGTTTGGCTACAGGCTGGTGGAGGGGTATAAATTTGCTGGAACGTCTGAGGAAAGGGCTTTGCAGATTGAAACACTTCATAAAATTTATGAAATGGAGGTGCTGTGAACTTCTGATTATGTTAAGAAAGAAACAGATAAATCAGAAGTTTACAGTGAGGAGAAAGAGTGAAAGAAAAACACTTTCACTCGGAAAGAACCCACAAGACGGCTTCTTTCATCAGATTTTGTGATGGCGCAAAGCGCCATAATGGAGGTAAAAATGGAAGTTAAAGAGTATTATAGCGTAGAAGATAAAGAATATTGGTTAAATCAGTTTAAAAAGAGCGACTGGGGAGCAGGGCATTATTTGTATGATTTATTGAGTAATAATAATTTAAAGGAGTTATGTGGAGAGAAAACGAAAGTTTTTATGTTAACGGATAATCGGCAGCTAGTGTCATTTTGTACTCTAGCCGAGGTGGATGATGTGAGAGACACTGAGTTTAATCCTTGGATAGGATTTGTATATACATTCCCTCAATATAGGGGACATCGATATATGGGAATCCTTTTGGAGTTCGCATATGTAACTGCCAAAAGTGATGGAGCCAGACAGCTTTATATCTCGACTGGCGATACTGGATTATATGAAAAGTACGGATACTCATTCTATCAAATGATGAAAGATATGCATGGAGAGGATTCTAGAGTATATAGAATAGAGGTTAAGTGAGATATTTAAAGTACGGAAAAAACAGAAAGAATCCAATTGGCAGAGAGATTAATGTTGTTATAAGTTATTATGGCTTTGCAATTGGTGGCAATGGCGAATTAAAGATTATTTATATAATGTGGGGGTGTAGGATATGCGAGATGTCCATGTGCATTTTTTACATGGAAATGGTGGCGGTTATAATATTGATTTTTTTGAGGGTTTTATCAAAGCCGCTCAAAAAACAGGGCTTGATGAAATATACTTGCTTGAACATACCCACCAATTCATTGAGTTTGAGAAAGTATATGAACCAATAAAGAAATACAACGATTATCAGCGTAACTGGATATGTAAAAAAATGAACAGTTCGATAAAAGAGTATATTAATTTTATAGAAACAGTAAAGGATACTCAATACCCTGTAAAAGTTAAATTTGGTCTTGAAGTTTGTTATATTCCTGAAACTGCTGACGTACTAGCAAGCATTATTGACGAATATGAGTTTGATTTTCTTACAGGCTCAGTACATTGGATTGATGGTTGGGGATTTGACCATACAGGACAGAAAGAGCTTTGGAAAAGTATGAACGTGAACGAGGTTTATAAAAGGTATTATAGCATAATGTTCCAATTATGCAAAAGTGGTCTTTTCACTGGTCTTGCGCATCCTGATTCAATCAAATGCTTTGGTTACACACCTGATATTGACTTGACAGATTATTATAATGAATTATCTATTCTTTTATGTAAACATGGCATGTATGCTGAAAATAGTGGTGGACTACGGCTAAATTATTGCTCGAATTTGGAATTAGGTCTGAATACAAAATTGCTATCTATTTTTCAAAAAAATAATGTAGAAATTTCTACAGCTTCTGATGCGCATAAACAAAGCGATGTCGGTGTAAATATTCTTGAGCTTGAAAATATGCTCAAAGATTAGTTTACACATAATAAGCATTATCTGAAGTTAGGTTGGTTCGAATTCGTACCCGATTGTGTATAAAGATAATTGATGTGAAGAACGATATAAGAATTTAGAAAAGATAGGGGAGAATAACAATGCCATTGGTAAAAGTGGAAATCATAATAGGTAAAACAAAAGAGTATAAAAAACAATTATTAGGTTCTATTCATATGGCTTTAATCGACACTTTAGAAATTGAAGAAACGGATGTGTTTATCATTATCCATGAGCCACCGTTGGATAATTGGGGCTGTTATGGTGTTCAAGCAAGTGAATTGGACTTGCACTATAAAAGAAACTAAATTCCAGTTTTAAAATGATATGTGATTATAGTATGACTCGTAGCTGTCCACAATTGAGATGTAAACCGACTTCCTATTGTGTTTATAAAGTAAAGCGTAGCATATAGATAAAATTGAATTTATCTATATGCTACGAGCGATATACAGTTCAACAATCAGTTTAGCAACTTCGTTTTTATCATCCATGCTGGACTTTCATGCGTAACCTTGAACCACATCTCTCATCGTAATTTGTCCTGGTTATTTCCTTGTAAGATATTTGAGCATTTTGTAGAAAAAAATTAGTTATATATGCTCCAATTGGGGTATATTAAAGCTTATGCTTAAATTAAAGGAGAATTTTATCTATGAACAAGTTTATTTTCAGTGATTATTTTCATGAGCCAGAGGGAAAAATCGCTAAGCGGATGCTTTTTAAAAGCGATAATGCTATTGCCTTTGTTCTAAACATTGCAAAAGGTGAAATATTACCGGGACATACACATCTAGAATCAACCCTTTTCCTGCAGGTTATGGAGGGTAATGCCAAGGTTGTCACGGATGGCAATGAAACTTCGTTGCAGGTGGGCGAGTTAATGCAGGTTGATGGGCAGGAAAGCTTGCAGGTTATAAACACCGGTGAAGGTGTCTTGCGCCTTTATGTAACAATTTCACCAATGGGTACAGAGGCCTTTGCAACAGATGCAAATGTTTAATGACTTATCTAAAAAAGCAGATACCTAACGATATCTGCTTTCACTATATCAGTAGCTGGTGCATTACTTTTGATATTTACATAGTACGAAATCATAAAGTTTGTTATAAAGAACGACCTCCTTAAAATAGTTTAAGACTCTATTTTTTAAAGGTTTACGCTTTGTTTTCAAAGTGTTAAAATGGAAAAGAAAAGGGTTTTGAATTGGGGTGCGAAGGAGTTGGACATCACAAGATATAACAGGATAATTATCGTTGGTAATAGTGGTAGCGGTAAAAGCTTTTTATCAAATGAACTATCTACGATTACTGGTCTACCACTTATTCATCTTGATGTTGAATACTGGCGTCCAAATTGGGAGAAGACACCCAAAGAAGAATGGGTGAAAAAGCAAACTGGTTTTGTTTCGAAGGAAAAATGGATTATTGATGGTAATTATAATAGTACAATGGAATTGCGATATAAAGCAGCGGATATAATTATATTCCTTGATATTAACCGTTTTATATGCATAGTTAGTGCATTTAAAAGGCATGGTACTAAGCGCACAGATTTGCCCCAGTATCTTGAAGAAAAACTTGATTTCGAATTTTTACAATTCTGCAAATGGATATGGAACTTTTCTAAAACAGGCAGGCATACAATTATGGAGTTGCACAAAAAGTATCCTGATAAACCTTTTCTTATGTTTAAAAGCAGAAGAAAATTGCAGAAAATGCTGATTAAAAATCGGAGGTAATGTGTTTGCCAAAATTCTGGGGATATGTAACGAATGAAAACTATGCAGTTGGATGTACGGGACAAACAGTATATGTATATGGAAAAGACAGTAAAGAGCTTGTGAAATTTAAGGATATAACATATGGGTATAAGCCTATGTTCTGTCCAAAGAAGAATATTTTTATAGTTAAATCGACTGCAGGAATGATTGCAGTATATTCACTTGATAAGTTGGAACTAATAAATAAATTTCGATTTTCAAAGGTTGATGTAGCACAAGATGACGGATTTTGTTTTTCAAATGACGGAAATTATTTCTACAATATTGAGCGTCACATTGATAGTTTACATACCCGTATTTCAATATACGATACCGAAAAATTTGAGCTATGTAATCAATTATTTACAGAAGTAGATTCGCCAGTACTTAGTTATATCGAATATGATGAGAATAGAAATACTTATTTTGTAATTGGATTTATGCGTAATCATGATGGCATAAGTTCATATTATTTTATTGCAGAATTCAATGGTAACAAATTTCTAAATGAAAGAAAATTGTCAGAAGAAAAATATGATTTTCTTACAGGATATAAAAGCCTTGAACTTTTTGGATTTACATCGAAAACAAAAGAATGGTCTACATTAAAATACATTGGTTATGACTTGTCAGATATTGAATCTGTAAAGGTTCATTTATCGGATGAAATTTAATTGTTAGATTATTTGTACTGATTGTGGCAGTATAATCCATAGCTATGTTGAAGAGCCAAAGAAGTTTATATAAACAATTTATTTATCAATCTTTTCATAACTGAGAAGTGAACCGAGTTGCACATTATGTTTACGAAATAGCTAAAGAAAGGGAATGAATTATGGATCTGATTTCTATAAAGCTCAGTGTCACTACATGTTATCTGATTAGGACAGATGAAAAGTACCTCTTAGTTGACACTGGGTATGAAGAAGACTGGGAATTGTTCCGGCAGCGGTTGAGAGAAGCGAACGTGGAGATATCCCAGATCGGATATATCTTACTTACCCATCATCATGATGATCATTGTGGCTTACTGCACATCATTCTGAAAGAAAACAGCACCATTTGTGTCGTGATGTCGGATCAGTGTAATGAGCTGATTCAAAAGGGAGAAAATGATCTGACGCATGGAGGAGGACTCCTCAACAAGCGAGTGTCTTTTTTGATCCGGCATAAGCAGGCGTATGTTTCGCTGGTACTTCACAAAAAAGTGGATAAATCAAAGAATCTTAAGTTCCAGCCTTACAAATCCCGTGATAATGATATATTGTTCACGAGAGAACCCAAATTTCGGGATATTGGAGTTCCCCTTGAGGGAATAATACTTAAGACTCCCGGTCATACAGTCGATTCCATCAGCGTTTTGTTCCCGGACGGAGACTGTCTGGTGGGCGATGCCGCAGCACACATGCTCGCATTTGCAGGTACCCACTATTGCGTTATTTTTATTTGCAAAATAGATGATTATTATGATAGCTGGGTAAAGATGATTGCGGCTGGCGCAAAACGGATATTTCCTGCACATGGAGCTCCTTTTTCTGTTGATAAATTAGTCAAAAATTTACGCAGAAATAAGTCGGAAGACTTGGTTCATTAATAATCTGAACTTAACTTTTAAAGCAGTTTGAACTTCTGATAATGTTTATTACTAGCCATGATTTAATTAATACGAAGTAGATATTATTTATATTTTGAGATGTGAAAGGATTACGTCTTTATGAAATGGATAGAAAAATTCCCAAGGAATATTAAGCCTACTTATGAGGAATTAGTATGGTTTTTACCAGAAAGAATCCGAGAACTGTTTTTGGTTTTCGACAATGAAATGATGTACAAGTATAATGTGTATAATAACTATCCGCGTTTTGATAAAAGTTCCGGCTGGACATACGGCTATTGCCGAAATTACCGCATTGAATTACTATCTGTTACAATCGGCGACGATTCTTTCAACGTTTTAGGTGTTACGGTAAAAGATGATGAATCTTTAAATGCCATGCTTGAAAAATGCAAAACCAAATACGAAGAAGGCTATGAAGAAAGATATGCCCTGCTAACAGCCGCTAAAAAGGCTAATCAAATTGAAAGAACAAAATTCCGTTTGGATCGCGAGAAAAAGGGACTTGCGGAGTTAACTGAAAATATCGATACATCAAAATTTAACAAAATTAAATGGTCCGAAAAAGTTTCGCGAAATAAGTTAGTCAAACTATATCATAGCGAAGCGAAAGGACTTCTTGATGAAGATTTACTCGATGAAATCGGTTATACGTTTTATACCCGGTGCAAACAGGCGAGAGATACCCGTGAAGGATTAGAAAGAGGTGAAATAATCTGCCATTACTGCGGCACAGTACATAAAGCCGTCAGCTATACCGCATTGATAGCCTGCCCATGTGGATATTACTATACATATCGTGAATACCGTCGCAGTTGTAACTCGAATAATATACCCGGAGGACGTGCTACAGAAATATTTAATGCTTTTACGAGCAAGTGGTTGTTGTGTAAATCCGCAAGTGAAAGGATGCTGTTGATAGATGGGTTAGTTCACGAATGTCATGTTAGCGCTATGACGGGCGTAAAAGGCAGAAGCGTATGTATGAATTTAATGGATGGAACCCTTTCTCAGATAAAAGATATGCTAGAAATGTTAGCAGGGAATAAATGAAAATAACATAGTAATCTCTTACCTGTAATTCCCATTGTTTATAAAACAAAGGTAGATAGAAATAGAAAAATTTGAATGTGCTGAAGGGTATAATTTTATCTTAGGGAGGATGAACGAATTGATTAAACCGAAAAGATTAAATAAAGGCGATAAGATTGCTATCGTAAGTCTTTCATGGGGAGGATTAGGCGATGAGGATTTAATTCATAAATATATAATTGCGAAGGAAAGACTTGAAAATGATTTTGAGCTTGAAGTAGCTTGTATGCCACATGCATTAAGAGGAAGTGAATTTGTTTCAAAACATCCTGAATTAAGAGCCAAGGATTTTATGGAAGCTCTGCAAGATAAAACAGTTTCTGCTGTTTTTTGTGCAATTGGTGGAGATGATACAATTCGAATTCTTCCATATATTGATTTTGATATCATAAAAAATCATCCTAAAATATTTATGGGATATTCAGATAGCACAATTAATCATTTTATGATGTTTAAAGCAGGTGTTGTTTCTTTCTATGGACCATCTATAATGTGCGAATTTGGTGAGTATGTACAAATGTTTGATTATACTAAAAAAGCTGTAAACGATGTATTATTTGGAAAATGGGGAGAGTATAAATTAGAACCAAGCGCGAAATGGACTGATGATTATATTCCTTGGCAGGAGAACAATATTAATACCCAGCAAGTTATGAAGAAAGATAAACATGGCTATGAAGTGATCAATGGAAATGGAAAGGTACAAGGTAGACTTTTAGGAGGGTGTCTTGATGTTTTTATGATGGCAATAGGGACTGAAATTTGGCCTACACTTGATGCGTGGAGAAATGCAATTCTTTTCGTTGAAACAAGCGAAGACAAGCCAACGCCAGATTTTGTTAAGTGGACATTCAGAAATCTTGCAGCACAGGGCATATTGAAGATCATTAGTGGAGTTATTATTGGGAAGCCTCAAGGGGAACAATATTATGATGAATATAAAACAGTTATTAAGCAAGTTATTGTAAATGAGGAAAAATTATTAGATATGCCTATTTTTTATAATATAAATTTTGGGCATGCAAAACCGATAGGAATTATTCCGTATGGTATTACTACTGAATTGGATTGCGAAAAGAAATCAATAACTTTTTTAGAAAGTCCGACAGCGTAGTAAATATGATGAAGGGCATTCAGACACTAGTATCACGACAACTTCTAAGCTGTATGGAAATCGAGCTTCCCATTGTATTATTTGGTATGGTTATGGAAAGATAAAAAGCTTCTCAATCGGTGGCGAATGCGAATTGATTTTAAAGATATATAGAAACAATAGGAATTGATGATATTGATAGTTTAGTATATGAAAGTGATGGTGGCTATAGATTGAAAACAAGATTTATTAATATGGAAGGTATTCATGGTAGTGGCAAATCTACATATGCATGGAAGCTTTTTCAGCACGTGAATGAAGCACATCATACAGAAGTGCACTTTGAATATTGTGGAGATTCAATTATTGAAAATCCGTGTGACATAAGAATGACAGCTGTGATGGAGGCAAATGAATTTTTAGATTTGTAAGAAAAGAATGTGAACACAAAATTGCAGTTATTAGAAAAAGTGTGTATGTATGGAGCATACAATTGCATTTTTATACCTGAATTTAAACAAGATGAAAATACGGTATCTTTGCTTAGAAGTTATATTGCTGATGATGGAAATATCAGTAAGTTGAGATTCGTTGAATCATTAAAAGGGAAGGTTAAGGCTTTTGTTGAAAATGCATTAACTAATGATAAAATATACATATTTGAAAATGTAATATTTCAACAAATATTTAATGGATTTATGCGTTCATTATCTTGCACAACTGAAGAAATGGTGCAATATGTGAATGAAATACTTGAAATTCTGAGTCCACTAAATCCTACAATATTTTACTTGAATCCAATAGATTTGAAAGCTCAAATCGAGAAAATCGCTACGGAACGTATTTCCGATAACTATGACTTATATCCAGACTGGATTGATTGGATGGTTGAATATTTAAAAAAATCAAAATATGGAATTTTAAGGAATGTTCAAACAAGAGATGATTTAATGATATATTTTCAGGAGAGAATCGCCTTAGAAAGAAAATGCTTCGAGCAGTTGAAAATGGATAAAAAATATCTATTAATGATAGATGGTATGAATTATGATACAAATGAAACTATGATTTATAAATTGTGCCAGTAATAATGAAATCATTTCAACTCGATGGAGGAAATTTAAACATGGATATAAAAGATATTTTAGATTCAGAAAGCAAATCAACTATCTGTAATCACATTTTAAGAGCATTGCCGGATTGGTTTGCAGTGGAAAATTCAATTGTTGAGTATACAGAAAAAGTACGAGATATGCCTTTCTATGCAGCTTTTAATAATACAGTTCCGATTGGCTTTGTCGCTGTAAAAATTCACAACGCATTTACTGCTGAAATCTGTGTGATGGGAATTTTGAATGAATTTCATATGCAAGGGATTGGAACATTGCTGATTGAGTGTGTTGAACAGTTTTGTGTTACGAATGGGTTTAAGTACTTAACAGTAAAGACCTTGGACTCTTCTGCGGTATACGAACCATACGAAAAGACTAGAAAGTTTTATTGTAAACTCGGTTTTATTCCATTAGAGGTATTTCCACTTTATTGGGATAAAGAAAATCCTTGTCTCTTTTTAGCAAAACAACTTGAATATTGCCGTTAAAAATGAGCATATTTTTTGACGTTAACATATTCTGATTTAGAACTTCCCATTATGTTTATGAAGCAATCTTTTAATAGGACAATGAAAAGGCTAATTAATTTACAGTAAGCGTAAGAGGGGGTGTTAAATTGTTAGAGCATCTACAAGATGTCACTGATTATCTTAATGAGAATATGCCTGATCCTGTTCCAAAATATATATTAAAAAAAGAGATAATACATAATTCATCTAATGAATCCGAAAATAACAAGCTTAGAGAGTCTAAATGGTATAAACAACTTGCGACCGAACAATGGGAAAACGGCTCATGGGGCAGATTTCATACACAGGATACTAAATCTCAATTAAAACAAAAATTTACTACTACTGAAGCTGCACTCAGACGTGCTCGCGAATTATCGTTGGGAGAAAATGATGAAATGATTTATAAAGCTATTCAACTTATGGAAAGGTATATACAAGGCCAAGAGGAATGGTTGGATACTAATGAACATCATTATGGTTTTCAAGTTGCATTTAGGACATTAGTAGCGGCAAATCTATCTTTATTTGATTCCAAACATCCGTTGGTACAGACAAAGAAAGAAATATGCGCGTATCATCTTTCAAAGGCGTTCAAAAACGGTTCTCTTGATGAAGATATCTGGGAAGAAGAGAACAGGAAAAACAATAAAATATTATTGAAACCATATACGGTTTATATAATTTGGCTTTTACAAAACAATAACTTTTTGGATAAGGCAAAAGAAAGGGATTTTTTAGAGTATATTTGGCATAGAAAAGATGGTATTTACTATTGCACTAACAGCCCATCATCAGACATTGAATTTTTGGAATCAAAAAATTTTCTTACATGGCTTTCTGGTTTGGAGAATTTATGCGATTTTTCGTTATTTCCTGAGTTTATGAGAATGGGAACATCTATCCATTTATTAAATGAAATCTACAGACTAATGTATAATGACGTTTCCCTGCCTAAAACAAGTCCGATATTTGGTCATTATTCTGAAACATGGTCAAATAAAATTTTTCGTAAGAATGATATGATACTACGAATTCTAAGACTTCTTATGAAATGTTAAGGTGTATTTAGACATCTTTATACCATGATGAACTTACATGCGTAACATTGAACCACATCTCTCATTGTGATTTGACTTGGTTATTTCCTTGTAAGATATTTGAGCATTTTGTAGAAAAGAAATTAGTTATATATGCCCCAATTGGGGTATATTAAAGCTTATGCTTAAATTATACGAGGAGATTTATCTATGAACAAGTTTATTTTCAATGATTATTTTCATGAGCCAGAGGGAAAAATCGCCAAGCGGATGCTTTTCAAAAGCGATAATGTAATTGCCTTTATTCTAAACATTGCAAAAGGGGAAATACTACCGGGACATACACATCTAGAATCAACCCTTTTCCTGCAGGTCATGGTGGGTAATGCCAAGGTTGTCACGGATAGCAATGAAACTTCGTAATAATTTCACCAATGGGTACAGAGGCCTTTGCAACAGATGCAAATGTTTAATGACTTATCTAAAAAAGCAGATACCTAATGATAGATATCTGCTTTCATTATATCAGTAGCTGGTGCATTACTTTTGATAATTACATAGTACGAAACTGCAGAAAGCTTTTTAACATCCAGCAAGTAAAGCAGGTACGCACGCAAATCTAGCTCCGTAAGATCTTCGAGTGGAAGGAGCCGCATAAAGTTTGTCATAAAGAATGACCTCCTTAAAATAGTTTGAGACTCTATTTTTAAAGGTTTACGCTTTGTTTTCAAAGTGTTAAAATGGAAAAGAAAAGGGTTTTGAAGTAGCTTAATATAAGCATAATCTATAATTGGCTTAATCACATTTGTTATATATTGCGAAGCGAAAAGGTGGTAACATATTATGAAAAAAAGTATCTCTATTATGACAATTATTATTTTATGTATAGCATTAGTAGGATGTAAAAACAAAGATAGCACATTAAAGGATATTAAGGCTGATTCTTACAATATCTCTTATGAAGATAGTCTTATTTATAATTCAAAAGGTATTGTAGATAAATCAAGTGTGGAATCACTTGTTAAGCAATATAACATTATTGAATTAACAGGGGCAACAGAGCAACAAGTAAATTGGGAAAATTCTGTATGTATTGTATTTTTTTACAAAAACAAAAAAACTGGGCAAATATATATTTATGATAATGGAATATGTAGTTTTAATGGATTAGATAATTACACTATGTCTGATGATAGTAATATATATGATGATGCTATAAAAGCACATAAAGAATTGAAAAATAAGTCGCAATCTTTAAAAATAGATTTGAATAGATTATCAGAGGAGTAAAAAAGATGCAAAAAAAATTGCTTGTTGTATTACGTTAAATTCTACTGGAATATCTCCAAAGAAATTATTACCAAAGATACAAAAATTTTTGCACAATCGAAATTAAGTTGACTTTATTATCAGAATAATCAACGTTTGATCTTGCATTGAAAAAGGCAGAATTACAGGCAAAGGATGTTTGGTACATAGGGGCAATAGATATTAACCGACCTTCCCATTATTTTTATTAAGTAATCATTATCAAGACAATGCAAAAAAGGAGAAACGTTATGCTGGAATTTAAATATGATACGCAATTATTGATTGAGGGAAAAAATCTTTCAGAAGATGAAATTAATGAATATATAATAAAAAACATGGAAGGAGATTGCTTACTTGCAGTTGGTGATGAAGAACTGATAAAAATTCATTTTCATACGAACACGCCTTGGAAACTGCTTGAGTATTGTGCTTCTATAGGTGAAATTTATGATATTGTTGTAGAAGATATGGATCGACAGTCAAATGGTCTTCAAGGCTAATACTTTCTTAATTATCATTATTAAAACAACAAAATCGGAGAATACAATGAAAAGAAGATTGTTAAAATATATTATTTTTTTAGCTATAATTTCACATATTGGTATTTTTGCTGGGTGCTCTAACGACAAAGCAGAAGTCGAAGAAACCCAAAATACAACTTTAAAAGAACAAACGGAAGCGGTTGATAATGAAACACATAGCATAGATCAAGAGACGAATATGAAAAATGTTGATTATAGCAAAATGTACAATGGCTTAAATGGTTGTGCTGTAATCTATGATCCATTAGAAAATCAGTATTTACTTTATAATAAATCTATGTGTGAAGTTGAGGTTTCTCCATATTCTACATTTAAAATTGTATCTACACTTATGGGATTGAATAATGGAGTTTTAACTGATGAAACATCCGTAATGAAATACAGCGGAACAATATATCCTATATATTCGTGGAATCAGAATTTAACATTAAAAGAAGCTTTTCAAACTTCGTGTATATGGTATTTTAGGCAAGTAATAGATGCTATTGGACAAGAAAAGGTGAAATCAGAATTACAGGAATTACATTATGGAAACTGTGATATATCTGAATGGAAGGGTAGTAATGTAAATCAGCTACGAGATTTAAATGGGTTTTGGCTAGGTTCTTCGTTAAAAATTTCTCCGATTGAACAAGTTCAAATTGTAGATAAGATATTTGAGGGAAAGAGCCAATTTACAGAGAAACAGACTGATATTTTGAAAAGTATTATGGCACTTGATGATAGTGAAAATTGTGAGATTTATGGAAAAACAGGATCTGGAACTGATGGTCAGGCTTGGTATGTTGGATTTTCAGAGGAAAATGGAGACAGAGTATATTTCGCTATTTATTTGGAAGATAGTAAAAATAAGGATGTAATGTCTGGAGATGTGGCAAAGGAAATAGCTATAGAAATAATGAAAAAATGAAATATAATTAGATTTAGTATCGGAGGTGATGTGTTTGCTAAAATTATGGGGATATGTAAAGAACGAAAACTATGAAGTTGGTTGTACGGGACAAACATTATAATACTTAAGTCAGTTTGAACTTCTCATAGTGTTTATTAAATAATCATTATCAAGACAATGTGTAATACAAATTATTTGCTTAACATCGAGGTTAACAGGAATTTGAAAGGGCGGAAACTATGACTAATACTTTTTACATCAAGCAATCAAATGAAGATATGGATTTAGAAAAGGTTAAGGAACTATTGGCTCAGACATATTGGGCGAAGAATAGAGATGAAGAAAAGATACGAAAAAGCATGGATAATTCTTTGTGCTTCGGAGCATTTATGAATGAAGATAATAAACAAATTGGTTTTGCACGTGTCATAACAGATTTTGCAACAAATTACTATATTTGTGATGTTATAGTTGATGAAAAATATCGTGGTATTGGAGTAGGAAAGGCTTTGATTGAAAGTATTACTACTGATAGCAAATTGCAAGATATGATGGGTATGTTATTAACAAAAAATGCACACGGACTTTATCAACAGTTTGGATTCAAACAAGTAAACGGCACTTATATGGGTAAACGATAAAATTCAATGTATCTGTGATATTTTGAGCAAACTGAGAAGTTAATGTGACTTACTAGTATGTTTATTAGAAAGTTGTAATTTTATATTAGTGGAGGAAAAACAATGCCTGAACAGAAAATTGAAAATCTAATCGATGAATTTCTAACTGGGGAAACGAAAAAAAACGCATTAGAATTCACTGCATATTTAAGGGCAAACGAAATGCTGTTTGTAACGGGCAAAGGTTATTGGGAGGATAAACTATATTGGATGATAAAGTATAAAGGCGAATATGTGTGCTTTATTTTGATTAATGGCTCTGGCTCTGAAGAAGAATTTGCTCCTTGGACTATTTGGTCCGATGACAGTGATTCAAATTGGTTTGCGGATTTCCCTCTGGACGAGCATACGAAAGAAGTTGCTTGGAAAAATGTTGATGTCTGCGGAAATTGTGGCGGTTGCGATAATCCGGGGGGAAGCCGCAAAACTATATTCGGAAAGGAATTTAATAATGTCTGTCGCACTACTATGCGGTTTATAAATCCAGATGTTGAGGTGTTGAAGTGTTTGAAAAAAATGGTTGAGATAAGGAAAAACGATGTTCTCAGAAATATTTGATGTACAAAATAAGTATAATGCAAATTTCAAATTCTAATTGAATTTGTGGAGGATCTTTTCTGAGCAATACCAAAACGATGATAATTTATTAATACGAATAAAACTGCACTCAAAACATAGCACGAATAAACAAGGTTGGTATCCATGGCTTTTTGAACACTACGAATTTAATAATGGATATCGCATACTGGAACTTGGTTGTGGAAATGGTAATCAATGGCAAGGTCGTGTAGATGAACTTCCCCCAGATTGCACATTAGTATTGTCGGATTTTTCAGAAGGTATGGTTAATATGGTATGGGAGAAATATTCTTGTCATAAAAATATACTCACGCAAAAAATTGATATACAGAACATTCCAGTCCCTGATAATTATTATGATGTTGTTATTGCCAATCACATGCTGTA
The DNA here is from genome assembly GCA_002307215.1 of Lachnoclostridium sp. UBA1308. Taxonomy (GTDB): domain Bacteria; phylum Bacillota; class Clostridia; order Lachnospirales; family Lachnospiraceae; genus Mobilitalea. The sequence continues at coordinate 95,310 of DBTU01000019.1, read as the reverse complement.
TCATGTTCCAGACTTGTCAAAAGCCATTTCTGAAGTACATAGATTCATTGCACATCACAGAAACTCAGGATTTGATTGGATGAAATCGACTATAGCCATTTCAAACTATTCTGAAAGTGATTTCGATAAATTATATGATTATTTTGAGAATATCAGAATTTAACAAGGAGCAATAGACATTCCGAAAGAGTCGGGATTATTTGTTTCAACAAAGTGAAAGAATTACAAAAGATAAACCCAACGAATCAAGCTGAAAACAGAATTGATGAATTTGAAATTGGAGGAGATGATGACAATGGATATTCATAATATAGATAAGCTACATCCTTGGGAAGCACTTCTTAAAAAAATTGTCTTAATGCAGTTGGGCAATATAAAAGGAAAAAGGGTATTAGATTTTGGGAGTGGTACTGGATTTACTGCAAATTATTTTGCACAGGATAATGAGGTTGTTGCTATTGAACCGTCATCAGAGACAGTAAAAGATAGATACTGCGATTATGAGTACCAACAGATTATTGGGAGTATTGATATATTAAAGAAATTGGAAAATGAAACTTTTGATATTATTCTTTGTCACAATGTTTTAGAATATGCAGATGGTAGTTCTGTTGAATGATTTTGAAAAAGCGAATATGCTGTTGGATGGTAAGGATGGTACAGCGGCTAATTATGGTACCATTCATTATTATGAGGATTCTGATTTGATAGATTGGTGTAAGAAATTTAAGATTAATGAAACATATGGAATTAGAACATTTTGGGATTTGCAACAAAACCAAGACAATCAGAATGATGTAGGTTGGCAAGAGAAAATGGTAGAGATTGAATTGAGAGTTGCTCAAATTAAGGAATTTCAAGATATTGCATTTTTTCATCATTTGATATTAAAGAAATAAGCTTTAAAGAAGATGAATGCCTCATAGTTCCTTTCACCCGATGAATTCGAAAGAGTGGAGAGTTGAAAATGAAAAAGAAATATTACATATTTTTATGTTCCATATATCTATGCATTTTTATTTTTTTATCCGGTTGTAAGTATGAAATAAATAAAATTGAACCAACACCTGCAATAGACTCATCCAATGTAACTGCAGAAACTGAGATTATCACACCGACGATTACGAACGAACCCATAGAAGCAAATGAGACTAACCAAGGTGATACTATTATTCAAGAATTGGGTATTGATATCGATCATAATGGTGTCATGGATTTAGCTCAGATAGTTGACAGAGAAGATGGTTCAAATTATATGCAGGTGATATTCAATGGAGATAATATTTTTCATTATGAAACTGTGGATATAAGGCTAATTTCGGTTGGTACCTTTGGATACCTTAATCTTGATAGCGATGACGAAAAAGAAATATTTATTACTGTATATCCCAACGTGAATTGCAGACCGCTGATTGATATAGTAACGTTAAAGCAAACCGATTCTCAATGGCATATGATGGATATTCCGCTGAATGAAGATGGGAATAATTGCTTTCCGTTTTGCATAACCAGAGGGAAAAAAGAATTTGATTTCATTATTTCCTCCGAGTATACAAACCAACAAATTCATTTTGATGCGTCCTCCTTTTATAAGGATGTTTCGGAATCTAATATCAACTCAATTCAAGCATATAGAAATAATCATTTCAATGAAGGAGATGTGGTTGCCGGCATCTCATCTTGGGGTGTATGGGAAGCAGAGTTAGGAACTTATGACGAGCAAAACTGCATCATTGCTCAAGAAGGAATGGAGGCCCCTTATGGAAATGGTTTGGGACGTGTATTCATCTATTATGTTTATGATGAAAACGGTTTGATTAAAATACTGAACATTGAATATGTTCAATAGGAGGATGATTTGCCATGCAATGTATTCTTCCATTTCATTTAAATATCAACAAAACAATACTCAAGATAGAAAGCAGGTGTAAGGCATGGTATGGGAACCCTGGACAGGATGCTACAAAATAAGTGATGGATGTACATATTGTTATTATTATGGGCTATATTCTAAGAGGTGTGGCCAAAATGAAGTTGTTAAAACGGATGACTTCTATAAACCAATGGAAACGATTTATATGCCGCGTAAAAAGATTACAAAATACAAAATGGAGAGTGGTAAAACCGTAAATACTTGTTTTACAACTGATTTTTTTATACCGGAAGCCGATGAATGGCGTACGGAAGCATGGAATATCATTAAGCAGCGTCCTGACTTGAATTTTTTGTTTATTACAAAAAGAATAGACCGTTTTCCTATTTCTTTGCCTAATGATTGGGGAGAAGGATATGATAATGTTACAATAGGGTGTACGGTTGAAAATCAAGATCTTGCTGACTATAGGTTACCATTATTTACCTCATTTCCCATAAAACATCGTTTTATTGCTTGCGGTCCTTTACTGAGCAACATCAACCTGACACCTTATCTTCACAATATAGAACTTGTAACAACGAGTGGTGAGACGGGAAGAGAAGCGAGAGAGTGTGATTACAACTGGATATTGAATATAAGAGAACAATGTGAAAAGGCGGATGTGGCATTCGAGTTTAGAAGTACAGGTTCTCAATTTCGCAAGGACTCTGTATTATACAATATTAACCCCAAAATGCAGCATCGTTTAGCTTGTGAGACAAATATAAATTCCGTTGGGTGAAAGTAAGGCCTAAAATTCGAATTTACAGATGAGGATATTATGTATGAAAGCAATTGTATTAGATATGTATGGAGTAATCGTAAAACAGACAGGAGATGATTTCGTTCCTTATGTACAACAAACTTTTCCTAATATAATGCCGGAAGAAATATATACTCCTTGGTTTAAAGCTGATGTAGGAGAATTGACATCCTTAGAGGTATGGGAAGCCATTGGATTTCAAGGTGATTTGGAGAAAATCGAGAAAGAATATTTGGATACCATAGAACTGACCGAGGGCTTTTGGGATTTCATTACTGCCATAAGAAAACAATATAAGTTAGCTATTATATCGAATGATTCGAGTAGATGGAGTAAATATCTTCGTGAAAAATTTGATATTAATAAATATTTTGATGTGATTAGTATCAGCGGTGATTTGAAAGTTCAAAAACCGGATGAGCGAATTTTTCAGCTTACAATCGAGCAATTAGGTTGTAATGCAAAAGATTGTTTCTATGTAGATGACAGAGAAGGAAATTTAGAGGCTGCCGGCAAGGTGGGAATGAATACGGTTTTATTTAATAGCAGAAATGTTCAGTATACCGGCAATATGGTTAGTAATTTTGTCGAGCTTTCGAATATGATGATGTGATATCGATATTTTGTCCAGGAGGGGATATAATGAACACAGAAAATTTTTCCGGCAAGGCACAAGCCTATACCCAAGGACGCCCGGGCTACCCTAATGCAGCCATAGAAGTCTATTACACTTCGATAAGGTGACGGTAGTATACAGCGAAAGGATAGAAAATTTCATGTCATAACAACAATTCTTTTGGGCTTGATTTACTTAAATACGAGTAAGCGCTTTAAGATCATAGAAAAGTGAAGGTGATAAGTTCTTATGAAAAAACCAAAGATGATTTTATTCGATTATGGACAAACATTGGTAAACGAAAAATTTTTTGATGGAGTGAAAGGCACCGCTGAAGTATTGAAATATGCAATAGTAAACAAAGAGAATCGAACACCGGAAGAAATTCAGGCAGTAGCGGATGCTATCAATCATGAATTAGGAAGATTTGATCCGTTGAGAAAACATCATTTTCAAGTTGAAGTTCCCAATGATATGTTTGCTAGGTATTTATATGAGTCACAAGGCATAAAGCTTTCTATTCCATACAACCAAGTAGATAAGATATTTTGGGATGCAGCTTCGCCGGGAACAGTTACTGACGGCATTATAGAATTTTTATGTTTTTTGAAAGAGCAAGGTATTCGAACCGGAGTTATCAGTAACATTTCCTATAGTGGTCGGGCATTGGAGGAAAGAATAAACGCATTATTCCCGGAGCATAAGTTTGAATTTATTATTGCTACCAGTGAATACATGTTTCGAAAACCAAATCATAGAATATTTGATCTGGCCTTGAAAAAGGCAGAATTACAGGCAGAGGATGTATGGTACATAGGAGATCAATATGAATGTGATATAGTGGGCTCAACAAATGCCGGAATGTTTCCGGTTTGGTATATGGGTGCAATAGATATGCCTTATGTAGAAAAAGATGATGTGTTAACCATTATGGATTGGAATGAGTTAAGGAAGGAACTATGGTAGAAGATTTTTATGAACCACTCAAAACGTTTACCAAGGAGGAAATAATAAAGTGAAAAAGAATAAAACAGTAATTATTATTTTAATAATAACCTTATTGTTAATGATGGGTGGATGTAAAAAATCTGAAAGTGTAAACAACCTAAAGGACTTAACTACTTCACCGTCACCGACTTCGGTTATTACAGTAGCCCCAACTATCACACCTACTACAGAGCCATCTGCAACGCCAACGATTGCACCGACAACAGTGCCAACCGTTACACCTATAATAAAGCCAACTCTCACACCGGAAGAACTTTCCATGGAAGCCTACGAGAAATTTATGAAAAATGAAACGAAGGTATCATTTGACCGTTTTATGCCAAAAGACTATACGGAGGAAGCTTTATTCAAAAAGGAAAATGAATATACACTTTCGGAAGTACTCGATATAATTACTGCGTATTATTTTGAAAACTCTACAAATAAGAAAATTGAATATATAGATCACAGCTATATCGATTGTGGTAAGGATGGGGTGAACGAATTGGTTCTTCGTTTCAACGGTATGGACATTTATGATAAGGATGATGATAGTACGCTTGTTTATATCATAAAATATATCGATGAGAAACTATCTCTTTGTTATTATTACGAGACTTGGGCTAGAAGCAATTCCACAATGAATGAATATGGATATTATCAGTCCGGTGGTAGCAATGGAGCCAGCAATAATACGGTAGAATATGGAATTATTGACAAAGCTGGTAACTGGAAGCTCATTGTAGCTATTGAAAGTGAACTCGATATCAATCAGCTTGCTTGGTCGGACGAGCTAGGGCAGATTCCCAAAGTGGCGGAGACCAAGGGAATATCAGGTGAAATTGAGGTAGATACCATATGTTTTGATAAGAATGAAAATACGCCTAATTCAGATGAGGTTAGCAATAAAGAGTGTCTCTACACATTTTATGTTTATGACGATGACTGGGAGCCGAGCGAGAATACGAACCTTTATACGAACAGTATATATAAAGATATCTTCGAGGAGGCATTGGTACCGTTTATTACGCCGGATGAGGTTTCGAATATGATTTCGGACAAAGAGGAAAAGGTGGGAGCTACCGCTGAAATCAAAGAAGGGACAGAAATGACATGGAAGACTCTTAGTGAAAATATGTTTTCTGAATATGTGGTAAATTAGTATAAAATCACGAAGTTATTCGAAAGTATTTATTTATGATTGGAGGTTCCTTGTGAAACAGATTATTACAATACAACATACACAATCGATACACCATACGAATGGTATGATTGGTTCATGGACAGATTGGGATCTATCCGAGTTAGGTGTGAATCAAGCTGATAACATTGGTAAAAATCTAGTGAAAGAATTAACGGGTAAAAATTACAAAATGTTTTCTTCGGATTTGCTTCGTGCCAGACATACCGCAGAAATTGTAGCAGGACATTTAAAGATAAACTATGAATTAAATGATTGTTTGAGAGAGCGTAATCTTGGTGAGGCTGTTGGAAAGTCGGTTGAGTGGGCACATGCTAATACAATTGTATGGGAAAAAACAATTGATGATAAAGCATTTAATAATTCAGAATCACGACGAGATACCTGGAATAGGTTAAAGTCATTTTACGATGAAATTATCGAAAGCAAGGATGAGAATATTATCATAGTTTCTCATGGCGATACATTGAGTCTCTTTAATGCAATGTGGCTTGGTTTAGAAGTGGAAATGCTTAATCAATGTGATTTATTTGGAATGGCTGGTGGGGTTTCTTTTTTTACCAAAATAATGATGGGAAACGTATCATAAAACGCTTAAGCGATATGTCATACGCAATATTAAGAGAATAGTTAAATTACATAATATGATAATAGCCATATAATAATTCGAAAGGGGATTGGTTATGAGAAAATGGGGTGTATTTATCAGCATTATATTATGCTGTTTTTTCTTATTTACTTTGGCAGGTTGTAAAAAGTCAGATAGTAGTTCTGAATTAGCCGACGGTTATGCGGAGGTAACTCCAACTTGCTCTGTAACCAACATACCAGCAACTCCTTCATTAACCTTACCGGCTGTAACCGATGAAGCCGGAGAGGAAACGCTTGACGACTTATCGTCATTTCTGCCTATAAATGATTGTGATCTTGATTATGCCTTTCAGGTAGTGGAAGTCGGTTCGAATGAAAACAGAACTTCCTATATGGTAAACGGGAACTATGATCTGAACGGCGACGGTATAGAGGATAGTATATCAATTCTGCAAAAAGGTAGAGATGATAACCTGTCTTATATCGAAATAAATGAGATCAAACTATCATTTAATATGGATTTTCCAATGGATGGTGAGGTACATATCATTGATCTGGATAAAAACGATCCATATCTCGAGGTGGCCAATTATGACGATGGGCCTAGCGGTGACCCGGAGTTTAGACTTTTCCGATATGACGGCAGCAGCATTATTGAATTGGGAAGCATTGATGCAGGTGCTTCATTTGATGGAAGAGGTAGATTAATCTCGTCCTTTCATCGCAATAATTATTTCAACCCCGGATTTTGCTCAGCTTGGTATGAAATCATAAATAATACGCTAGTACGTAAGAACAACAAGATTGATCAATACTTGGGAAAAATGTATGATTTTTCAGGAGGAGATGCATATTTTATTCCCTATGAAGAACTTCCGGATCAACCTGATATTCAATGGGATGAAATGAAACATTTTGAAGCCTGCAAGGTTAAATTAATTGATATCTGGGGATTGAACAAGGAAGATAGAGGATTGAATTTTTCCTATATTGAGCTTCCTACAGGCGAGAAAGGGCTTATCTATTTTTGGATAGGGGATTGAACTATAAAGCAGTCATGATATGCTATTTTATAGTAGCAAAGGAGAGTTTCGAAATGATTCAAAAAGCAGAGAAAAAAGGGAGAGTAAAAACTGAAGTAGATGAGATCATTTTTTGGCTTACCGGTTATGATGAGCATACATTGCAACAACAAATAAGTAATGAAACTGATGTGGAAACATTCTTTAAACAAGCACCTTGCATTAATCCGAAGGCTATAATAATAAAAGGAGTTATCTGTGGATATCGGGTGGAAGAGATAGAAGACGATTTAATGCGACAAATACGGTATTTAGATAAATTAATAGATGAGTTAGCGAAGGGTAAAGCGATGCAGAAAATCTTAAGAGAATAAACGAATGGATGTTTTTCAATGTTCACGATCAATATTTTGAAGAATGAGAAAACGATTGCACATAATTTGCAACTTGGTGATGAATAAGAAAGAGGTAGGCTTTGTGAAAATGGGGAATGTTATAGGCGTTGGTAATACAGCAAGTGTATATGAATGGGAAGAAGGAAAAGTACTTAAACTTTTTAATCAGGGATATCCGGAGGATGCAGTAGAAAATGAATACAATAATGCAATAGCAATAAGGGATATGAATTTTTTAAAACCAAAGGCCTATGAAATGATTACTTATGAAGATAAAAAGGGAATTGTATATGATAGGGTTGAAGGGGAATCGTTGCTTGATTGGGTTATGAAAACTCATGATTTGCAGGAAGGTTCTAAATATATGGCAAATCTACATAATGCAATTGGTCAAAATAAAAGTAACAATGTTCCAAATTACAAGGATTTTTTAAAGTATCACATACCAAATAATTTATTGACTTCAGATAAACAGAAAGAAATATTACAGAGGATAGATAAATTACCGAATGGAAATTCACTTTGCCATGGTGATTTCCATCCTGGTAATATCTTAATATCGGGTGGAAGAGCATATGCTATAGACTTTATGAATATCTGTCATGGGAATTTTTTATATGACATAGCAAGAACAGTATTCTTGGTAGAATATACGCCTGTTTCATCTAAAGCTAATGACAAAGATTTAATTTTATATTTAAAGAAGTCACTGACGGAATTATACCTGAAGCGAATGAATGTCACAAGAGATATGATACAGGATTATCTAACGGTCATAATCGTAATACGAAAAGGCGAATGCCCTAACGAATGAAAAAGTTTTATATCAGTGAATTAGATTTTCAATGTTTAGTAGTTGTAAAATATATATTCATAACAATAAATGATGAAAGGAAGGATTCAAATTATGGCGAAATATGAACGAAATTTGAAGGGAAGCTTCAATGAGTTATTAAATTGGATACATAGAGATATTACCAATGGTAGTTCTTCAGTAAGTTATGAGGACGGTAGTGATATAGACTTGGTGAATTCACGGGTAGCTGTCCGGGTATATGAACGGTATAGTATGGCTGGAGGTAACCGTGTAAGTATGAACGTAACTATTGCAGGAACCGGCGAAGACCTATTTATAAGTGCGATTACCTCAGGTGGTAGTCAGGCAGTGTTCTTTAAGATAAATACCATCGGAGAAGAAACCTTTTTGGAATTATGTAGGGAATCAGTAGAGAACTATATTCGAAATCGGTAGATATAAAAGCAAACAGACTATTTTCAGTAAAAATTTTCATTTGCAACTCGAAAGGCTATTAACTATTGATGATTTACTTTGTAAAATGAGGAATGAAATATATGAATCTGATTGGTGGAGCGGATGGACCAACATATATATTGGTTGAAGATAAAGTAGGACCAAGTTGGTTGAATATATTTGGATTAATTATTGTAATATTGATATTGCTACCAAATATTATATATGCGGTTAAATTCCATGGTATAGAAAATAAATGCAAGAATTATATAATGAATATTGTAGAACAAATCGGTAGATATTCATCAATGTTTTTAATGATTTTCAATATTGGATTAGTTGAATATGGATTTTCATCAGGTGAGGCTTTTGTGATTTATTTTGTTGGAAATAGCATGTTATTGATCGCTTACTGGATCATCTGGATACTGTTCTTCAAAAACAAAGTTTTATGGAAAAGCATAGCCCTGGCCATACTTCCAACGGCAATTTTTCTAATATGTGGAATTACCTTAAGACACTATTTGCTGGTGATAAGTGCTATTCTCTTTGGAATTGGGCATGTTTATGTAACATATCAAAATGCAAAATGTGATAATCAGTAACATATATAAAAAGATGATCAAGTAAAGAATTGCCTTGAAGAAAATGAGTATGCGATGTGCTTGCATCGTTTACTATTATTAAACAGAAAATCTATATTAGGTGGTGTAACCATAATGGTAAGCAATAGTATGTTTCATAAAATATTGGAGGATTTCAACTTAGGTACTCTTACCGCACAGCCCCAAAGGGTGACAGGCGGTTACATGCATAAAATGTATTGTTTGGAGACAACCACGGGAAAGTATGCACTCAAGTTGTTAAATCCGGCAATCATGAAAAGACCGGATGTATTCCCGAACTATCAAAGAGCAGAGCAATTGGAAAGGGTATTACAGGAACATGAAATCCCGGTTGTCCCGGCAATGGAGATTAACGGACATAAGATGCAATGCTCGGATAACCAATATTTCTACATCTTCCATTGGCTTGAAGGGAGAACATTACGCTGGGAAGAAATAAGAAAAGAACATTGCCAAATTGCCGGCACAGTTTTAGCCAGAATTCACAAAATAGAGCAGTCAGATCAACCGTTTATTAGAAATGAAATTTGTATTGATTGGGACACATACATAGAATTGACAAATGAAAGTTGTTCCGAAGTCGCTGACATGTTAAAAAATAGTAGAGAACTCTTTTACAAGGGCCAAAATCAATTTAATACAGCATTGAAAAAAATCCCGGCGGTCACCTGCATTTGCGACGGAGATATGGATTGCAAAAATGTTTTATGGGTAAATGAGAATCCTGTCATCATTGATTTGGAATGCTTGGACTATGGGAATCCGTTTATGGAAATGTTTCAGTTGGCTTTAGGCTGGTCGGGTTTCGTAATCTGTCACATGGACTATGAGTTATTAAAGACATTTATATCATCCTATCATCAAGAATACGGAAGCTTTCAAGTGGATTGGAATGCGTTGTATGGCATCGGTTTTATCTGGCTGGAATGGCTTGAATACAACATAAAGCGGGCGTTGATGATTGAATGTGAAAATGAGGAGGAAAGAGAACTCGGTATTGAACAAGTCCGGCAAACAACTCAACGTATCATTTATTATAATTCTATCAAAGAGGAACTACTACGAACTTTACAAATATATTGTGAGGAATACTGGTGTGAAATTATGCCGAAAGCGGCTAGTAAGGCAAATGCAATAGAAAAGCTTAAGTAATTAGATTATGATGGATCGTTGTGTTGCCACTAGAGCTACTTACGGAGACAATTTCCCCATGTCCGGAAAAATAGGAGGTGCAATTGCCTGTGCAAATTTCAGAAATGGCGGACAGGAGACAACTCTTCAAAATCTTCAGACCTCCCTATTACAGTTAAATTATCAAGTTGTCAGCGATGGTCCGCATTATTGTCACAGCGGCGGAACAATCTTTGGAGAAGCCTCCAAAGATATCTGGGGATTAGAAACCGTTAATAATCTTGCAAATAATATTGGAACTTATTAAATCATAAAAACCGATAGCAAAAGCTTAATGGCATACCCTCAATTTGGGGGATCAGGCATATTATCATCCGTTTTCGTGATCGGCGTAAACAAAAAAAGACCTGTGGCACACTCTTTGTTGTGCTGTAAGTCTTTTCTCGTTATAACGGTTGAACAAAAGCTCAGAATTTGATTTCAAATCACCGCTTCATCCTTGCTATTATGCAAATACAACACCTTTTTTAAGAATAATATTAGCATAAATAGCTGTCTCGCCGGTCATAATTACTACCGTTGATTTTTCCTTCGTCTTCTCATAGAAGTCCCATTTGTCTATTTCTTCAAAGCAAGCAGCGCCTCTTTTATCGTGTTTTGCTACGATTTCTTTATAGGTATCCCAAATTGGGGTTTTTGCGGTATCCCCTTTTACTACACCCATTAGTGTAACAGGCTTATCTACGTAGGTATCCAGTGGAAATACTTGAAGAATGGCATCTAATACTTCCGGTACTCCATGACCGTCCAAACGAATTACTTTTTTACCATAGGTATGTCCCGGGAAGTTTCCGTCCCCTATCGTAAGTTCATCTGTATGTCCCATTTCGCACAATACTTTTAATAATTCAGGGGATAAAATAGGTGGTATTCCTTTTAACATAATAAAACCCTCCAATTGTAAATTCAAAAACGGAAACGTTTCTGTTATGGTATATCATATAAATAATAAGCGGGGATGTCAATATCAAACTATAATATCGTAATAGAGAAAGCGTGAACGGCTGACTCCTTCGAGGGTAGGATTTTCACCCCTCGTTTTTCTTCAAATACGTCGGACTCATCATTGCAGGTAGAGATTCCGCTCCAGGGTTCCAAGGCAACAAAAGGCCCTTCGTTAGAAGTTGACCAGAGAATAAAATAATCAAATCCGGCAAAATCCAGCTTGACGCCTTTTCCGGTGCTTGGATTTGTAAGAGTTGCTGAGCGTGATTTTAATTGGTCAAAAATCAAAGCATCTACGCTGAAATAGCTGTGTTTGAGGGGAAGTACAGCTTCATGATCCAGTACCGGAAGACGATTACCTACATTGACCAAACCGGTAGCGGGTACTGATTCGGGACAAGCGGCAATCTCAGGTTTCTCAAATTCTACGATATAGTCTTCGAACTGCTCACCTGGCAGAAGAGGACAGTTAAAGCCCGGATGCCCGCCGATAAAATATGGCATTGGCTTAGAATCAAGGTTAATTATCTGATAGGCGGTAGTGATTGTCTTATTCTTTAGTGTATAGGTAATCTGTAATTCAAAGTCATAAGGAAATTTGATTTTTAACTCATCACTTGAACGGATGGAAAAGGTAATGGAATCCGTTGTCTGCCTAAGAAAAGTAAATTCTAATTTCCTTACAATCCCGTGACGATCCATGGTACAGGTCATTTTTTCTCCGATTGAAGCCTTATTATTACGCAGACTTCCGCAAATCGGAAACATAACGGGTGCCTGTCCTGACCAGTAGGTTGCATCCCCCTGCCACAGATATTCAAGCCCTTCCGAGTCCTGAATCGAAACGATTGTGCCGCCTTTGGTATCAAACCTCACAATAGCCTTATCATTCTTCAATACATATTGCATGATAAACTCCTTCCTGTAACTAGATATTTCTTATTGTTCCATAATAAACCCAATCATATTAGCTAGTTCGTGGAAAGTCAATAGAAAGCATAAGAAAAATATGCTTTAAAAAATATGCTTTTTAAAGTGATAAAATTGTTCGAGTTCGAGTGTCAGAAGTCGAAATCAACGAAAACAAGAATATCGTAGTAGATTTCGAGAGTTAAAAGTCAGAAATAAACGGAAAGCATGTATATGGTTGTCTATCTATTCATGCGGGCAGACCGGCAGACGACGGCTGTCCATATTCGTTTTAAGACTATGCTTTCAGGCTCAAATAAGAATATGCCGAGGAAGGAAAGGCAACCAAATGAATAGATAGACAATCATATACATGGCATATCCTATAAGCGACTTTTGACTTATGATACTTACAACGATATTCATAACATATCATAAAAACGACTTCTGACACTCGAATCAGAATCTATAATTAAATTGATAAAAAATATTTTTTGGGCGTTGACAAGAAGTAACATGTAGATTATGATGTACTTGTAAAACAGAAACGTTTCGGATAGAAATAAGGAGGAAGAATTATGCCATTGGTTACGTCGGAAAAAATGTTATTAGATGCTCAAAAGGGCGGATATGCAGTAGGAGCATTTAATGTTGAGAATATGGAAATGGTGAAGGCTGTTATTGCGGCTGCCGAGGAACTGAAGGCTCCCGTAATGCTTCAGACCACCCCATCTACCGTAAAATACGGTACACTGGAAACATTTACAGCAATTATTACAGCAGAAGCAAAAATGGCAAAAGTTCCGGTAGCATTGCACTTAGATCACGGCAGTAGCTTTGAGCTTGCGGTAAGAGCTATCAAAGAGGGTTATACCTCAATCATGATTGACGGATCACATGAATCCTTTGAAGAGAATATCAAGGTTAGTAAAAGAGTGGTAGAAGTAGCAGCAGCATGTGGTATTCCAGTGGAGGCGGAGCTTGGTAAGGTTGGCGGTAAGGAAGATGATCTGGTAGCAGTAGCAGATACCAATACTGATCCCGCACAAGCGAAAGAATTTGTAGAAAGAACAGGAATTTCTTCTCTTGCAGTAGCAATCGGAACAGCACATGGCTTTTATGTCGGCACTCCGATACTTGATAAAATAAGACTTTCCGAAATCAAAAAGGTTGTTTCAATCCCCTTGGTACTTCATGGCGCTTCCGGACTTAGTGATGAGGATGTAAGAGATTGTGTGAGCAGAGGAATTTGCAAGGTAAACTTTGCAACAGAGCTTCGTGTAGCTTATACCGATGGAATTAAGGAATTATTACAGGAGAAGCCGGATACCTTTGATCCAAAGACATTTGGAAAAGTAGGTATGGATAAGGTTAAGACTCTGGTGAAGAACCGTATGTTGGTGTGCGGTTGTGAAAATAAAGCATAAATAATGAAGGTCGTTTCATTATTCTGTTGAAAAGGCGGGGGTAAGTATTGGCTTCTACAATAAAGGATATAGCAAGACTCACAGGACTTGGGCTTGCAACAATTTCCTCTTATTTAAACGGAGGAAACGTTCGCGAAGAAAACAGGGTGAAGATAGAAGCGGCAGTCAAAGAATTGAACTTTGAGATTAATGAAGTGGCTCGTGGCTTAAAAACCAACAAGACAAAAACAGTTGGTGTTGTGATTCCGGAATTGAATAATAAATTCTGTACAGAAATCATTACGGTTATGGAGGATATTTTACGAAATCATGGTTATGCCACGATTGTTTGTGATTGCAGAACCGACAAAGAGCTTGAGAAGAAGGCAGTTGATTTTCTATATCGGAAAAGAGTTGATGGAATCATCAATATGCCGGTCAATTCGGATGGATCCCATCTGAGCTGCTTTCATAAGGTAAAGAAACCGATTGTATTGATTGACCGAAAAATTAACGGAATTGACTGTGACTATGTCTTGGTTGATAATCTTAGCGCAGTTAAAAATGCGATTTTAAAGTTTATCGACCAGGGACATACCAGGATTGGAATGATCGGCGGACCGGATGATATATTTACGGCTCAGGAGAGAATGCTGGGATATCGTCTTGCATTAATGGAAGCGGGCATAGTTCCGGAAGAAAGATTAATTGAGCATGGTGATTATACCATGAATGGCGGGGGCCGCTGTTTAGAAAATTTGATTAAGAATAATAAGGATATAACAGCAGTTTTTGTCGCAAACTATGAAATGACAATGGGCGCAGTGATTGCCATTAATGAACTTGGTATCAGAATACCGGATGACTTATCTGTAATAGGCTTTGATAATGCAGAATTTGCACGAGCATGTAAGCCTAAATTGACCATTGTTACACAACCGATGGAAGAAATCGGAAGAAATGTTGCTGAGTTGATTTTACAACGGATTGATGTATATGAAAAAGGAAATGAACTGGAATATCAGATTATTAAATTGCAGACAGAAATCCTAGAGGGCAAATCAGTTAAGAAATTGTAAAGGCTTTGGGATACAACAAGGTCGATTTATTTCTTTATAAGCGAAACGTTACGCCCAGTAGAAGGTGCCAATAGGAGCTGACTCGTAATAGCGCGAGGGGCATGGGAGGGATAGAGTGAAAAAGTACTTACTTGGAATTGATATTGGAACAAGTGCCTGCAAGGTAGCCATTTTTAACCGAGAGGGCGAAGTAATCGCCAGTGGTAATGGAGATTACAAAGTATATTATCCGAAACCGGGTTATGCGGAACAAAATCCGCAGGAGTGGTGGGAAGCTATTTATAAGACTATAAAGACCACTCTTTTAAAAGCAGGTGTTGATAAAGACGATATCGCAGGCATCGGAGTGGATGGACAGAGCTGGTCCGCCATAGCAGTGGATAAGGATGGACAGGTTCTAACGAATACACCGATATGGATGGATACCAGAGCGGATGCTATCTGTAAACGATTGAATCAGGAAATCGGAGAAGCTGAGGTCTTTGAGCTGGCAGGTAATTCTCTTCAGGCTGCTTATACAACAGCAAAGATTATATGGTATCAGGAAAATATGCCTGAGGTTTATAAAAATATTGATAAGATATTGCAATCAAATAGTTTTATTGTCTATCGTCTGACCGGAGTACTGAGTCAGGATAAATCCCAGGGTTATGGGCTGCATTGCTTTGACATGCATACCGGAACCTGGAATGAAGAGATGTGTAAACGTCTTGGAATTCCGTTTCATTTTCTTCCGGACATCTATGACTGCCATCAGGTGGTGGGCTTCGTAACAGAAGAGGCGGCAAGGCTCAGCGGTCTGGCAGTCGGGACTCCGGTGGTTGCAGGAGGTTTGGATGCAGCTTGCGGGACACTCGGAGCAGGAGTAATACATCCGTATGAGACACAGGAACAGGGCGGTCAAGCCGGAGGAATGAGTATCTGTCTGAAGGAATACAGTGCTGATCCGAGACTCATACTTAGCTATCATGTGGTACCGGATTTATGGCTTCTTCAGGGTGGAAGTACCGGCGGTGGCGGCGTAATGCGGTGGTTTGAAAAAGAGTTTGCCGACTTTGAGAGAGAAGAAGGAAAACGAACCGGAAAATCCTCCATGACACTTTTGGATGATTTAGCGGAAAAGGTCAATCCCGGCAGTGATGGAGTAGTCTTTTTACCCTATATGGCAGGAGAACGATCACCAATCTGGGATGTCCATGCAAAGGGAGTCTATTACGGACTCGATTACAGTAAGACAAAAGGACATTTTGTAAGAGCCGCGTTAGAAGGAGTCGCTTATTCACTCAAGCATAATCTGGAGATTGCGGCATCTGCGGGAGCTCAGGTAGGTATTCTCAGGGCTATGGGTGGAGCAGCTAATTCACTGTTGTGGACACAGATTAAATCAGACGTTACAGGTAAGCCAATCGCGGTTCCGTCTTCCGATACGGCAACGACTCTTGGAGCAGTGATTCTTGCCGGTGTCGGCGTCGGAATGTATCGCGACTTTGAAGAAGCGGTTGAGACGACAGTTAAGGTTAGAAGGTACCATGAGCCGAATATGGATAATCATGCAGTATATGAGGAAAATTATAAAACATATTTAGAGCTTTATGAAAATCTAAAAAACACCATGAAGGAGAGATAAGGCGAATGAAAGCAGCAGTAGTTTGTGCAAATGAAGATGTACGTTATCAGGATTATAAAGAGCCGGAAACATTGCCCGGTACGGTTAAGATCAGAGTTAAAGTTTCCGGAATCTGCGGATCTGATATTCCAAGAGTATTGGAAAACGGTGTTCATTTTTATCCTATTGTTTTAGGACATGAGTTTTCCGGAGATGTAGTAGAAATCGGAGAAGGTGTTACTAAGGTTAAGATCGGCGACAGAGTATCCGGTGCACCGTTACTGCCGTGCCTTACCTGTGATGACTGTCAGAACGGGAATTATTCCTTGTGCAAGCATTATAGCTTTATTGGTTCCAGGGAGCAGGGAAGTAACGCGGATTATGTTGTAATACCGGAACGTAATGCTGTGGTATTTGATAAAAGCGTTTCCTATGAACAGGGAGCTATGTTTGAACCTTCAACGGTAGCACTTCACGGACTTTTACAAAATGATTATGAAGGTGGCAAATGTGTAGCAATACTTGGCGGAGGAACCATCGGATTATTCACCATGCAGTGGGCAAAAATCTATGGCTCCAAGAAGGTAGTGGTATTTGACATCAATAATGAAAGATTGGCACTTGCAAAAAGACTCGGTGCCGATGAAGTGGTAAATACAAAAGAAGAGGGCTTCCTGGAAAAAGCGATGGAGTATACCGACGGGAAAGGTTACGACTTTGTATATGAGACAGCGGGAGCTGCACCGACGATGTATATGGCCTTTGAATTAGCAGCAAATAAATCTCATGTTTGTTTTATCGGAACGCCTCATGTTAAATTGGAATTCAGCCAAAAATTGTGGGAAAATATGAACCGCAAGGAATTTAAGCTAACCGGTTCTTGGATGTCTTATAGTGCTCCGTTCCCGGGTAAGGAATGGGAGCTGACCGCGCATTATTATGCAACCGGTCAATTAAAATTTGACCAGGGCTTAATTGCAAAGAGCTTCCCTATGAGTCAGGCACAGGAAGCCTTCCAATTATTTAAGGTACCGGGTGCCGTAAACGGTAAGATACTGCTTGTTAATAAAGATTAATGTAACAATTCCCAGAAGAAGTTCTAAATGAATTTCCTATGGAATTCATTTTGGAGTTCTTTTCATGCGAATTTGATTTATAATTCGCATTGAGCCCGCATGATTTTGCGAGACTATGAGAAAGGAATAGATAACACATATGATTTTAACAGTAACGCTGAATGCGGCGATTGACAAAAGATATGTCGTAGAGAATTTTATACCCGGCGGTGTAAACCGGGTGAAGGAATGCAGCTCTTCCGCCGGAGGAAAAGGACTGAATGTTGCAAGGGTTGCATCAATTATAGGTGAGGAAGTAATTGCGACCGGATTTGTTGGAGGGCATGCTGGAAATTATATCGTAGAAGCACTGCAAGGACAGAAGGTTATCAGTGAATTCGTGCATATCAGCGGTGAAAGCAGATCCTGTATCAACATCTTCGATGAAGCGAATCATACACAGACAGAATTCCTGGAGCCCGGTGTATTTGTAACAGATGCGAATAAGGAAGAGTTATTAAAGAAATATATAAAACTCCTGGATAAATGCTCTGTTGTTGCGATCTCAGGGAGTGTACCAAAGGGCGTGGACAGCCATCTATATAAAGACATGATTACCCTTGCCAAGCAGCATAACAAGAAGGTGATATTAGATACCAGCGGTAAATTACTTGAGGAAGCACTGGAAGCAAAGCCTACTATGATTAAACCCAATATGGATGAGATCAAAATGCTGACGAAGGAAGAGATGAACAGTCAAGAGGATTTGATAAAAGCAGCTGTTAAGCTTCAAAAATCAGGAATCGAGGTAGTGGCAATATCTTGTGGTGCCGAGGGTTCACTGATTGCCTGTGAAGAAGGTGTTTACCGTGCTTTTGTACCAAAGATCGACGCAGTTAATACAGTGGGCTGTGGAGATTCTATGATTGCCGGCTTTGCCGTAGGCTTTGCGCGCGGCATGTCAATGACAGATACCATTAAGCTTGCCAGTGCTGTTTCTGCAGCAAATGCGCTTCGCATGGAGACCGGATTTTTTGTAAATAAGGATATGCAGGAGATATTACCCCAGGTCATAGTAGAAAAAATCATATAAAAATCATAAAAGGAGAATACAAAATGACAACATTTATTGATCCAAAATCAGTTCCGCAAAGAAAACTATATACAGGTGATACTATGCCCGGTATCGGAATGGGAACCTTTGGTTCCGACCGTTTTACACCGGATCAGGTTTCGGCAGCAGTTGCAGGTGCAATTGAATCAGGCTATCGTTTGTTTGACTGTGCTGCAGTTTATGGAAATGAAGATCAGATCGGTGAAGTATTTAAGGCTGCCTTTGATAAGGGAACCGTAAAAAGAGAAGAACTTTTCATAACAACAAAGGTTTGGAACAATATGCACGGACAGGGAGATGTTTTAGTATCCTGTGCTAAGAGCCTAAAGGATCTACGTTTAGATCAAATTGATCTCTTCTTTGTTCATTGGCCTTTTGCTAATTATCATGCACCGGGCTGTGATGGCGATTCCCGTAATCCTGATTCCACGCCATTCAGTGTTGATGAATTTATGAAGACCTGGAAACAGTGTGAAAGATTAGTGGAGATGGGACTCGTTAAATTCATCGGTATGTCTAACATGACTATTCCGAAACTTAAGGCAGTTCTTCCTCTTTGCAAAATCAAGCCGGTAGCGATAGAAATGGAATTACATCCCTGCTTCCAGCAGCCTGAGTTATACGATTACTGTATAGCGAATGGTATTCAGCCAATCGGATTCTGCCCGATCGGTTCTCCTACCAGACCGGACCGCGACAAGACAGCAGAAGATATTGCAGACATTCAGGTTCCGGAATTAGTAGAAATTGCAAAAGCTCATAATGTACATCCTGCAGTTATCTGCATTAAATGGGCAGTACAAAGGGGACAGGTTCCAATTCCGTTTTCGGTTTATGAAATGGAATATGTAAGTAATTTAAAATGTACGACAGAAGATTTGTTAACCGATGAAGAAATGGCCGTGCTCAAATCCATCGATAAAAACAACCGTTTAATTAAAGGACAGGTATTCTTATGGGAAGGTGCTAAGGACTGGGAAGATCTTTGGGATTTGGATGGAACAATAACGAAATAATTTAAGAGAAAAATAGACAAAGGTAATAGGGTACTATATGATAAAATAGTACCCTATTATTTATTGAAATTATGGGAGAGATAGCATGTACCGGGTATTATTAGTTGATGATGAAGTACTTGTACGAGAAGCTGTTAGCGAAAATATTCGATGGAATGAATTGGGATATGAACTTGCGGGGAACTGTCAGAATGGAAAGGAAGCAATTGATTTTTTGGAGAAGAATTCAGTTGACGTTGTTCTGACAGATATTTGTATGCCCTTTGTGGATGGTATGCAATTAAGTGAATTTATATATAAATCTTATAATCAAATAAATATTATCATTTTCAGCGGGTATGATGATTTTGAATATGCAAAAAAGGCAATCAAGTATAATGTTGAGGAATATCTTCTTAAGCCGGTGACTGCGTTTGAATTATCGGAAGTATTGACAAACCTCAAAGGTAAGATGGATAAGAAGAAAGAGGAAGCCAATAAAATCGGCAAGCTAAATGAAGCATATTACAAGAATAAGTTATTTATTAAATCGAAAGTATTAGAGGACTTGATAAGGGGAAATAAAACAGCGGAGGAAAGCAACAAAGACCTGCTGGAGCATAATATAGTGCTGGATGCAACGTATTACAGGGTAGCTATCGTGGAGATTGATCTTTGTTCGGAGATGTATAAAACGGATGAATATAGAAGGCAGCAGAGCTCGTTAATGACCTTTGCTGTTTACAATATCAGTGATGAGATATTAGAGCAATATCAGGCAGGACATGCAAGTATCGGAAATGATAACAGAGTGTCTGTTTTGTTTCAAACGAATAAACCGAAAACATTTGAATTAGAAATAAAAAGTATTTGTAAGAAATTGAATTGTAACATTATGAAATATATGAAAATTGGGACTACCATAGGTATTGGAAGATATGTAACATGTTTGGAAGATATTCATAAATCTTATCAAGAGGCAGAAGATTCCTTAGAATATCAATATCTGTTTGGAGAAAGCAGCATCATTGATATGGAGGATATTCTTCAGATTCGGATGCTTCAAAAGGATGATTTATTGTTGGAAGATAAGATAGATCCGTTAATATTAGCCATCAAGATGAATGATAAGCATGGTATTGATGATGTTTTAACAAAGATTCAGGATGCCATAAAATATTCATTTGCAGATAAGAACAGAAGTGATCTATATCTTCAGCAGATCATGATATCTGTTAATAAAACACTAAAGGATTCTGAACTGGATAAAAGTAATCTTTATTTAATGAGAAATCAATTGATTTCTGCGATTGCGAAAGCAAAAACACTGTGTAATGTGATGGAAATGATTAAGAAAAACTGCTATCAGGTGGCAGATGAACTGGTAATGCAAAAAAATATCGGCGGGAAAAAGCAAGCACTATTAGCCAAGGATTATATCGAGAAGAACTATGCTGATGCGGAGCTGAATCTAAATTCAATCTGCTCTTATCTCAGTATAAGTGCAAGTAGATTTAGTACCATTTTTAAACATATCACGGGAGAAACCTTTATGGAAGCTCTTACCCGTATCAGAATGCAGAAGGCAAAAGAACTATTGGAAAACACGGATCTAAAAAACTACGAGATTGCCGAAAAAGTGGGTTTTAGTGATCCACACTATTTTAGTATTGCATTCAAAAAGATGACAGGAAAGACTCCGTCGGATTACGCTAAGGAAAAGAGGTAATCAGTTTTGAAAAAACAGAGAAGAAGGAATGTAATATTAAGGAATTTCAAAAGCATTCGGATTACCATATTGTTTTTTGTTTCCGTATTGATTGTATGTTCGTTATTTATTTTTTTGCTGATCTCCTTAAATTATACGGAGAATACAGTGCTGGAGAATTCCATTGAGGATACGACTCAATTAATTGAACAGGTGAATGCCACTATTGATATTTATATCGATACAATGGAAAATATATCAGCAGTAGTTACGGGTAATGAAGATGTAAAAGAATATTTATTTGATCAAAACCTGTCAGTCAGTCAGAAAGTTCGTTATAGGTTAGCCGTTTTGGACCAGTTTAATACGATTTTGGAAGCAAGGCAGGATATTTGTAATATTGCAGTAATTGCAAGTAATGGGAATTATATCATCAATGACGGGACGGATAAGCTAAACGAGAATATTTCGCTTTTTGATATTAATTGGTATCGCTATGCATACCTCAATCCAATGGATACCGCATTATCTTCCTCTCATGTACAGAACGTCATAAAGAATAACTACAAGTGGGTAATAACCTTAGGTAAATGTATCAATAATTCCTACAACAGTGATGCGTATGGTGTCTTTTTCATTGACTTAAATTATAAAATAATCAGTGATATGTGTGAAAATAATAGTCTGGGTGAAAAGGGATATGTGTTTATTCTGGATCCGGACGGCAACATCATATATCATCCACAGCAGCAGTTGTTATACAGCGGTTTAAAGACAGAACTGGTTCAAGAGGTTATGGATAGCAAATCCAATTACTTTGTGACCAATGAGGGAGATGAAAGTAAGCTTTATACCATCTCAACTTCCGGTAAAACAGGATGGACCATTGTTGGAGTCGTGTATGAATCAGAACTGATGAAGAACAAGACAAAAACACAGTTAATATATATTGTGGTTACTATGATTTTGCTTGTTGCAGCAATGTTGATTTCCGCCTTTGTTTCTGCCAGAATTACGCGTCCGATTAAAATACTGAAGAATTCCATGAAGGAAGTGGAAAAGGGACATTTTGATAATGCCAATATTGATGTAATATCAGAAGATGAAATCGGAAGTCTGAGTAAGTCCTTTAACATCATGACGGCAGAAATTCAGAAATTAATGGATGAAAATATATACGAACAGAGACAAAAGAGAAAAAGTGAGTTAAGGGCACTGCAAGCACAGATCAATCCGCATTTTCTCTATAATACATTAGATTCGATTATCTGGATGGCAGAGGGGAAAAAGACCAGAGAAGTTGTACTTATGACCTCATCTCTAGCAAAGCTTTTGCGGCAAAGTATCAGCAATGAGAATGAGGTATTGACAATTGAGCAGGAGATTTCCTATATAAAAAGTTATTTAACGATACAAAAAATGCGATATAAGGATAAACTGGAATACGAAATTGATGTGGACAAGGATATTTACGAATATGAGATAGTGAAGCTGATACTTCAACCAATCATTGAAAATGCCATTTATCATGGAATTAAGCTTAAAGAAACCATGTGCCTGCTTCGCATCCGCGGTTATTCTGTAGGCAGTAACATTATTATTAAAATTATTGATAACGGCGTAGGTATGCCAAAAGAAGTGTTAGCGCATATCTTCGATGAGGATAAACATAAGCATAAATCAAGTGGAGTTGGAGTCTATAATGTACAGACGAGACTTCAATTATATTATGGCAAGAATTATGGTATTTCATATGAAAGTGTTACGGCGGAGGGAACTACAGCAATCATTACAATTCCTAAGAAGAGGGTGCAGGGTGAAAACAATGAGAAAGAATAGAGCTTTGATTATCATATTTTTCATTTTTCTATGCGTTTTGATACCTTCTGTTTATAAGGCAGTATCAAATAGCCTGAAAACGAAAGAGCCGATCAGAATTATATATATCCCTAAGACGATGGATGCTTCCAATGAGTTCTGGTCTGCTTTAATAGCAGGCGCTGAAATGGCTGCCAAGGATTACAATGTTGTTTTAAATCTTGTGTCTCCTGATGCGGAAGAAGACTATGAGAAACAGAATGAACTGATTGAATGGGCAATTGAGCAAAAACCCGATGCAATAGTACTATCTCCGGCTGATTATTCTGAAACTACGAATACTGCGAAAAAAATTGTAAAGAATAATATCAAGCTTGTTTTCATTGATTCAACCGTAGACGAAGATATACAGGATGCACTCGTGGCTACGGATAATTATCTGGCCGGGAAAAAAATGGGCGAATTTATGAAAACCTTCATAAAGGAGGATACGAAAATTGCCATTGTAGGACATGTAAAAACATCTTCGACAGCAATTGAACGTGAGAAAGGACTTCGTGTCGGTTTAGGAGAAGACGACAGTCGGATTATTGATGTGGTATTTTGCGATTCCGAATTCACTAAGGCGTATAACCTGACGGTTGAATTGCTGGAGGAACATCCGGATATTAATATGATTGCAGGTTTAAATGAATATTCTTCCGTAGGTGTAGCCAGAGCAATCAAACAACTGGGCTATTCCGATGAGGTTAAGGTTATCGGTTTTGATAGCTCCATCGAAGAGATTGAGCTTCTGGAAGAAGGTGTTTTTGAGGGAATCATTATCCAGAAATCTTTTAATATGGGCTATCTTGGTATTGAAAAGGCGATAAAACTTGCACAGGGTAAAAAAGTTGATAAAAATTTAGATTCGGGTTCAGAATTGATTACAAAAAACAATATGTACACAGAAGAAAATCAAAAATTATTATTCCCCTTCTGGGGTAATCAAACAGTGGAATACAGCGGGCATTGATAACATTTAAAAGATAGTTGTGTTACGAAATGCAGTTATTACGATTGCAATATGGGGCTTATGCTGATTAACTGGTTAAGTTATGAGGCATAAGCCCTTTTACGTATTTTTATGCTTCAAGAAGAGTATCAGTAGAATCTTAACCATTTTGTAAAGGATATTCTATTCAACCATTCATAGCTTGGACATATAATGTTCACATGTTCAGAGAAAAACCTTTCCCGAGCGTGCAGGTGCCGTATTAAAGAATTTGGCAACGCTCAGAAACTAGGAGGAAGTAAAGTGGAAAAATTTAAAAACAATGCATTGGTAAAAAAAGTGGGATTTAACAGGCTGGTGCTGTTCTGCGTATTGATTTTTATGTATTTTGCATTTGCTGCTGTGAGTCCTACATTTATCAGTTACTCCCGAATATTAAGCGCATTAAGTTATGCATATTTCTTAGGATTTCTTGCACTTGGTGTAACGTTTGTAATTGGTACCGGAGGAATTGATTTCTCGATTGGACCGGTAATGTTTTGTTCGGCGTTAGTATCGGGACAGCTGCTAACACGTAGTGGATGGCCCTTGGGATTATGTTTAGTAGTAAGTATTCTGGTTGGTCTGCTATTTGGTTGTTTTAATGGTTATATGGTTGCATATTGGCGTATACCACCCTTTATTACGTCCATGGCAATTATGCAAATTTCAAAGGGTGTTGGATCTGTATTTACGAAAACACAGTCCGTCAGTTGGCCGCAAGCTTCAGAGGCAAACGGATGGTATCGCTATTTAGTGAAAGCCAAAATCGGAGGAGTGGAAATACCGACCGGTTTGATATTTTTGTTCACCGCAGCAGTTATTTGCTCCATTATATTAAATAAGACAAAAATCGGACGTAACATATTATGTCTGGGAAGTAATAAGGAAGCAGTAAGATTATCCGGTGTAAATGTGAAAAGATGGCAAATGACTGCATATATGATTTGCGGGGTTTTAGTTGGTATCGGAGCGATCTTCTTTGTAGGAGCATATACCACCATTCAACCGGGTCTTGGTGATCAGTACAATAATGAGGCAATTGCGTGTGCTGTAATGGGCGGAACGTCTATGGCAGGAGGTATTGCATCCTTTGGAGGTACGTTTATCGGAACCATGATAATAGCACTGCTACAGGAAGGTATTCTGGCAATGGGCTTTACCAAGGATTATCAATTGGTAATTACGGGTATCATTGTAATCATAGCTGTATATATGGATACGCTGTCCAGAAGAAGAAAGAATTAATAACATTTGATGATTATCTTGACGAGACCATAATTATAGGGACTAAGATAATGATTTTATTTAGAAAGGATAGGAACTTAAACGTGGGCGAAGTGATTTTAACAATGAAAGGGATTGATAAATCTTTCCCGGGCGTGCATGCGTTG
Source organism: Lachnoclostridium sp. UBA1308 (assembly GCA_002307215.1). Classification (GTDB taxonomy): domain Bacteria; phylum Bacillota; class Clostridia; order Lachnospirales; family Lachnospiraceae; genus Mobilitalea. The sequence continues at coordinate 69,689 of DBTU01000019.1, read as the reverse complement.
GATCATGTGGATTTCGAGGTGAAAAAAGGAGAAGTTCATGCTCTTATGGGTGAAAACGGAGCCGGAAAATCGACCTTGATGAAAGTGTTGACCGGTATCTACAAGAAGGACTCAGGAAGCATAACCTATGAAGGCAATGAAGTAGAATACGCTAGCCCCAAGGATGCTCAGGATGCGGGAATAGTAATCGTACACCAGGAACTGAATATGATGGGTCATCTTACCATTGCACAAAATATATTCATCGGCAGGGAGTTCATGAAGGGCAAACTGATTGATGATGCCAGAATGAACAAAGAGGCAAGAAAACTCTTTGACAAGCTGAATATTGATATAGATCCGACCGAAAAAATGAATAGGCTTACCGTAGGAAAGCAGCAAATGTGTGAAATAGCGAAAGCAATCTCACACGATGCAAAAGTGATTGTATTTGATGAGCCGTCAGCAGCACTTACAGAATCTGAGATTGATGAGTTATTCAAGATTATAAGAGATCTTCGGGATAAAGATATAGCAATTGTATATATCTCACACCGGATGGATGAAATAAAAGTCATCACTGATCGTGTTACGGTTATGCGTGATGGTGGATATGTGGGGACTCTGATTAGTAAGGACTGCAGTAAGGATGACATCATCAACATGATGGTGGGACGTGTTATCTACGAAGAACCAAAGACTGAAAGCAATGTGCCAAAGGATGCACCGGTAGTACTTAAGGTGGAGCATCTGAACGCAGGAAAAATGGTCCAAGATGTAAGCTTCGAGCTGCATAAGGGTGAAATCCTAGGCTTCTCTGGGCTCATGGGTGCCGGAAGGACAGAGACGGCAAGAGCATTGTTCGGTGCGGATCAAAAAGATAGCGGTGAGATATTTATTAATGGTCAAAAAGTTAATATAAAGACACCGATGGATGCGGTAGCAAACGGGATTGGATATCTTTCCGAGGATCGGAAACGCTATGGAATCATCGTACAGAAAACAGTGGCGGAGAACACCACAATGGCATCCCTTAATCACTTCATGACAGGAATTTTCATTAATAAGAAAAAGGAAAAAGAAGTTACACAGAAATACGTTGACCGGCTACAGACAAAGACACCGGGGGTTGATCAGCTAGTAATAAACCTGTCGGGTGGAAATCAGCAGAAGGTTGTTATCGCAAAGTGGCTTGTAAGAAACTGCGATATACTGATATTTGATGAGCCTACCAGGGGAATTGATGTAGGAGCAAAAAGTGAAATCTACCGTCTAATGAATGAGCTGGTGGCAGAAGGAAAGTCAATCATCATGATTTCTTCTGAAATGACTGAAATATTAAGAATGAGTGACCGAATCATTGTGATGTGTGAAGGAAAGAAAACCGGTGAAATTGACATATCGGAAGCTTCACAGGAGAAGATCATGAATGCGGCGACGCTCAGAAGTTAGGAGGAGAAAGTGATGACAAATAAGAAAGAAAATGTCCTATCGAATAATTTGATTGTTCAAAAGATGGGAGCGCAGAAAATAATCGTATTACTTATCATCATTGTACTTTTTACGTATTTTTGTGTAGCGAGCGAGTCCTTTCGGCAGTATTCTACCGTACTTAGTATTATGGATTATTCTTACTACATTACCTTAATGGCAATCGGTGTAACATTTACACTGATTACAGGAGGTGTTGATTTATCAATTGGTACCGGACTGGTATGTTATTCACTTGCGGGAGGGTATCTGGTTGTGTATCAACACTGGCCGGTAGCGCTTGGAATGCTTGTAGCAATTCTGTTCGGTCTTGCTATCGGTTTACTTAACGGTATTTTGGTAGCAATCATGAATTTGCCTCCATTTATCGCAACCTTATGTACCATGATGATGACCAGAGGTTTAGGTTCCCTTTGCTCGGGTGGATTTGGTATTCCTTGGCCGCAGGCGGGTATGGAGGGGTCGTGGTTTCGCCATATATTTAAAATAAAGATTGGCGAAACAAAATATCCAATAGGTTTTCTTTTGATTATTATTTTAGTCATAATAATGTCACTTGTTTTGAATAAGTCAAGGATAGGTCGCTACATCATAGCAATCGGTAGCAATAAAGAAGCAGCAAGATTATCCGGCGTAAATGTAAATAAATATTTGATTCTTGCTTATGTTTTCTCCGGTTTATTTGCCGGATTTGCAGGTATCGCGTATGCAGCAACCTTCACCAGCATTAATCCGGGAACCGGAGCAGGTCTGGAACTGGATGCCATCGGAGGTGCAATCATTGGTGGTGTGTCCACAACAGGCGGAGCAGGTTCTGTGGTCGGCGCATTAATGGGTGTATTCGTAATGTCAATGTTAAAAACGGGACTGCCTTATATAGGTCTTCAGGCTAATTGGCAGCAGATCATTACAGGTATTATCTTAATCAGTGCAGTACTCATTGATGTATTGAAAAGGAAAGAAAAATAGTCTCACAGTAAGAAGACGAGATCTTGCCGAAAGGGCAAAACATTGTATGAAAACGCATATGCGGTTCATAAATAAATATTAAAAATTAGGAGGGTTACAGAAATGAGGAAAAAATTATTAGTTGGCGTGCTTAGTGTAGCAATGGTTGTAAGTATGTTTGCCGGATGCGGGAAAAAAGCTGATACTACTGACACAAATCCCACGGTTGCACCTACAACAGCAGCCACGACAGATGATTCATCATCTACCGGAGAATTAACTGCAAAATCTGCTTATCATTTTGAGATTGTTTCAAAAGGATTTCAATCAACATACTGGCAAGCGGTATATAAGGGTGCAAAAGCAGAAGCCGATAAATTGGGAGTAACAATCAATATGGTAGGTCCTAACTCGGAATCAGATATTGCAGATCAAGTACAGATGTTAAATAGTGCAGTGAATGCAAAGCCTGCAGCAATCGGTTTAGCAGCACTTGATACTAAAGCAGCTCTAGATGCTATCTCAGCAGCACAAGCCGCAGGTATCCCTATTATTGGATTTGACTCCGGTGTTCCGGATGCACCTGAAGGCGCTGTATATGCAAATGCATCAACGGATAATTATAAAGCAGGAGCCGTTGCAGCAGATGGTATGTACGATGGTATCAAAGATAGAATTGCAAATGCTTCAGGTCAGGTTAGAATTGGTGAAGTTAATCAGGATGCTACTTCCGAATCCATCTGCAGCCGTGGTTTAGGCTTCATCGATGAAATGATTACAAAGATTACAGCAGATGGCAAGACAGTATGCGTTGTAGGAAATGATTACTTTGTACAGAATATCAAAGGTATCGTAGTGGATGAGAAGACAGCAAATGTAATCATCGAAGTTCGTGTGCCTTCACAGACAACAACAGAGTTAACAGCAATCGAAGCTTCAACAATCTTAAATGAAAAAGATACAATTGCAATCTTTGGATCTAATCAGGTAGCAGCTGAAGGTATTGTAACAGCAAATGATAACTTAAGTGTTTTAGGAACAAGCGCTGATCAGATTATAGGTGTTGGATTTGATTCAGGTTCAGTTCTTAAAGCTGCAGTATCCAGTGGAGTATTGTTTGGTGCAGTTACTCAGGCACCAGTATCCATCGGACAGACAATGGTTGACTTATTAGTACGTGTTGCTAACGGTGAAACAGTTGCCAATGCTGATACAGGCTGCCAATGGTACAACAAAGATAATATCACCAGTGAAGAGATCTCTCAGAACTTATATGACTAATTATAACATTTAACAGACTTGTAGATATGTGCCATCACAAGAAGTTCGCCATATCAATACAAATAAAGGTTCTATAAAGAATACGGTTGTATCAATATTCGGTTTGGTTCGGCGACCAAATGAATATAGATACAACCGTATTTGCTTTCATAGATATAAGAATCTTGCTACAGTTTCTTGATATCGGTTCTTGTGCTTACAGTATTCTGTTTTTACTTAACTCATCTCTGTAGTTTGCCGGACTCATACCAACTGCCTGCTTGAAGGTCTTGCTGAAATGGAAAGGATCCGTATAACCAACCATGTTGGCCACCATATTAATCGTCAGAGAAAAATCCCCGAGCAGTCGCTTCGCAATATTAATACGATAATTCAATATATATTTTGAAGGCGTTATATTTGTATATTTTACGAATATTTTTGTTAAATATGAGGAAGAAAATGAAAAATGGTCAGCAATGATGTTGAGGTCAATCGGCTTATGATAATTTTGCTCAATATATTTTTTGATCAACTCTGCAATTTCCTCCGAGCTATAGGAGGGAGATTTCTGGATGTTGGAAAGCATATCTTGAGACGAAATGAAGGTAAGCTCTAATCTCTTTAACAGGTTTGTCAACTCATCGATGTCCACCGGTTTTAAAAGATAAGCAAATACCCCGTATTCGATAGCGGATTTTGCATAAGTAAAATCATCATGACCGCTCAAAACGACGCATTTAATATAGTTATTATATTCTGAAATCTGTCGGATTAGTTCAATTCCATCCATAACAGGCATTTGAATATCAGTAAAGATAACATCCGGGGTCTGCTGTTTAATAAAGTTTAAGGCATCTTCCCCATTATTTTCAATGCTGATTACCTTAAAATTTTTGTTTACAATTTCAATATTTTTCGCAATGTTTTTCGCTATTAATTTTTCGTCCTCAACGACCACAACGGTGAAAATCTTTTCATGATTCATCTATTTTTCCTCCAATGGTTACAAGGGCACCTCCCTGTGCAAGATTGCTGATGCGAAATATATGACTCCCCTTATAGAGTAGTTTAAAGCGAATATAGATATTCATGAGACCCATGCCGCGAATCTCAAGATTAGGTAAAAGGCCTGTCCGATTAATTTCTTCTATTTTTTCATTCAGATCATCAATCTCTTTTTGACCAAAACCGGTTCCGTTATCAGAGATTGCCAGTTCCCAGTAGGTATTTGTTATCGTTCCTTGAATAACGATTTTCCAGGGGGGCTTAATGGATTTTGTAGTAAATTTAATGGAATTTTCCACGAGCTGCTGGATGCAGAGCTTAGGAATTTTAAGATCTCGCATTTCATCGGGAATTATTATTTCATAAATCAAATCATCATCATAACGAATTTTCATACAAAGCAGGTAATCAATTGTATTCTTCATCTCTATATTGAGAGGCACTAGCAGCTCTTTATCAGAGGATATATAACGGAGTATGCTGGATATATTCTGACACATCAAATGAATTTCATCATACATTTGTTCATCAGCCATTGACTGGATGGTAGCTAAGGAGTTATATAAAAAATGCGGATTCATCTGAGACTGCAAGGCCAGCATGCGGGACTGCATTTCTTGATTTTGCAGGTTGATTTCCCGCTCCATTGATTTTTGCGCTTTCTTTTGCATGGTAATTAATGCGGAATATAGAGTGTTGAATTCTATAATAGGGGTATCGATATCCGTAAAAATATTCTTGTTGTTGTTATTTAAATCCAGCTTGAAGGATTGTACCTGTCGATAGATTTTTGTAATGGGTGTTGTGATAATGTGAGCAGCTATATAGGACAGTAGCAACATTGCGAAAGCGATAATCACGAGGGCAATCGCGTTTACTTTGATATATTCATAAATTGGTTGAAGAAGACTGCTCTCTTTTACAGCGATGGCAACTGTGAATCCCGTATCTTCAGAAGTCTTAAAAAACATATATGTGTTCTTGTCGTATCGGTAGGTAGCCACTTTATCCGAGTTCACAAGCTTTTCTTTCGAGGAGATGGAAGAAAAATACTCATTATATTCAGAAACAGAAAAATTCGGGTATATGGATTTGCCGTCACGGTCAAAGACGAATATCTTTTCATCATAGGATTTTATTATATTTTTGATTTTTGGTGTTAGAAAGGATATGGAATTCTTCACTTCAATAATACCCTGGGGTACATTATAGGAATTATAATACATCATATAGAGTGAAATAAAGGTGGCACCACTTTTATAAGAATAGAAATTCTCTAATCTTTCATCTTTATCACTAGTCAAGTATTTATAGTGCTCCGAGGCCATAAAAGGTGGATACCAGGCGTAATCCTTTGCTGAATTTTTTGAGGTAGAGGTATCCAGGCCTACCCCAAAGACACCCTTGTCAAGAGAGTACAGATAGATTTGCACAACAGGTTGATTAGGACCTAATATTGCAGTCAGCATATCAATGAGGCTTTTGGTGTTTTGAACATTATTGTAAGCGATATCTTGATCGGTAGAAGAAGTGCTTTCTGCAGCAGCATTAATATAATAAGTAAATCGTTCTTTGATCAAATTGGAATAAGCAATATTTTGTGCAACCGTATTCAGAGTTTTAGCTTCTTCATCAACATATGAGGATATGGTATTTACATTTTGGGTCATCAACGAGAAAGCATTATTTTTTATTTTATTGGATTCGGAAATAATATAAAAAGTCATAAAAGAGATCAATACAGCAAATAATATATAGAAGTATGTGATAAAAAGAGTGGATTGTATGCTTTTGGATTTCCTTCGAAGCTTCATCGCGTAATCATCCTCTCATATTCGTGCCTCTGATATAGGTAAAATAATTACATATACAAGACTCGAAATATCCATTCTAATAATATAGTACAACAACTATAATAAAGTCATAGCATGGGAATGTCAATAATGACAAGAAAAAGTGATTGTAAAGATTATTATTGGTATTTTGCTAAATTGTATTAAGAGGATAAGAAAGGAAGGGCTTTATGAAAATTTGGAGAAAAACACTGGCCTTAGGGCTGGCAGCAACAATGTCATTATTATTAGTGGCATGTGGTGCAAAGGAGACCCCTGAAGATACTACCGGAACCTCCGATACTACGCCGACAACAGCCGCAGCAACTCAGGCTCCGGTAAAAGAAGACATCACAATATCTTTCATGGCAAGCCAGGATTGGATTCAAGACGCCGAGCTTGAATTGGCCAACAAATTTACCGAAGAAACAGGTATTAAAGTTGATTATCAGATCGTTCCGTCAGATCAGTACCCCAGCTTATTAATGACTAAGCTTAATACCGGAGAATGTACCGATATTTTCGGTGGACAAAGCGGACAGTTTGATATTCAGACCCAGTATAATGTTGAAAAAAATGCAATGGATTTAAGTGGCGAAAGCTGGGCTGCAAACGTAGATCCTCTTGCAGCAGCTCAATTAACCGTGAACGGTGCTTTATACGGAGAACCGATTCAGGATGTATCTTCCGTTTGGGCTATTGCTTATAACAAACAGATATTTACGGATTTGGGCCTTTCCATACCTACAACCTATGCAGAATTCACGAGTGTTTGTGATGCTATTATAGCAGCAGGGAAAATACCGGTTTATGAGGCAGTATCCGATGGATGGCATCATGTACTTTGGCTTCCTGAGACAGCGGTAGAGGCTGAAGTGGTTTCTCCCGGTCTTGTTGATAAATTAAATAATAATGAAACAACCTTTGCAGAGAATGACACCTTGAAATTAATCTTAACTCAGATTAAAGAAATGGCTGATAAAGGATACTGGGGAGATAACTACATGTCTAATGTCTACGCTGATGCTGCCAAGAACATTGCATCAGGAGAATATGTAATGGTAGTTGCAAATCAGGGCTTTGGCACAGAGGTTAATACACTTGATCCAAGCTTTAGCGCAGACAATATCGGATACTTTGTTATGCCTTTAGCTGATAATCAGACACTGAACGTTAATCCTTCAGGTCCTTCCAGATTTATTTATTCCGGATCTAAGAATGCAGACGCAGCGAAACAATATTTAGCTTATTTAGCTTCTGACGAGAGTTTGGCTTATCTGACCGAGAATGTAGCTAAATTCAACAAATTGCCTTATAGCAATGCACCTTCAAAATATACGGATACAATCAAGGATTTCTATAGCAGATATCCTTCGCAGGGTACCGTATTCCAGACAGCTGTAAAGTATGTAAATCCTCAGTGGATGGATATGGGCACTAATATTTCAGCATTATTGTTAGGAGAAATGACTCCTGAAGAGGTACTTGGTACTATTGATAAAACAAGAGCTGAAGAGGCAAGTGCGGCAAAAGATGCAGCTTGGGCTGAGTAGTTACAAGTAATGTAATAAAGAGGCCGTCTTAATATTTATTAGGCGGCCTCATTTATTGAATAGGAGGAATTTGTTATGAATAAGAAGAAAGTATATCCGATTTATTTTGTATTTGGTGCACTTATTATATATATTGTTTTATTTGTAATACCAAGTCTTATTGGAATTGGATATTCATTTACAGATTGGTCAGCATATTCGGATAAGTTAAAGTTTGTGGGTTTGGATAATTTCAAGACGGTTTTTTCTTCGGATGAAGATTATATGGCTATTATTATTAATACTTTAGAGTTTACTTTCATTACAACGATACTAAAGAATGTATTAGGTCTTGTATTAGCTCTGTTACTTACGAAATCAATTAAGTTTTTGAATTTTCATAGAGGAATTATGTTCATGCCCTCCGTTTTATCAACCTTGATTATTGGTATGATATTTCAATCCATCCTTAATCCGGCAACCGGCTTGCTAAATACCTTTTTACGGTCCGTCGGTCTAGGGGTTTTTGCAGGTAAATGGTTGGTTACTTCGGAGTTAGCCTTCGGGTCAGTAATGGCAGTTGATATATGGAGAGGTACAGGCTATATCATGACCATTTTGATTGCCGGTATTTTGTCAATCTCAACTACATACTATGAAGCGGCCAGCATTGATGGAGCGAATGGTATTCAAAAGTTTCGATTTATTACATTCCCGTTACTCCTTCCGACGTTAGCAACAACAACAGTATTGAATATAATTTATGGCTTAAAGGTGTTCGACATGATCTATGCCTTGACGAACGGAGGCCCGGGTAAAACAACGACAGAAGTACTTTACACGGCAGTGTTTAAAAAATTCGGAACCGGTCAATATGCGGTAGGAACAGCACTTTCTTCTGTAATGTTCTTGTTTATGGTAGTAATAGGAGTTTTTATGATTAAAATAATGACAAAGGACGAGGTGGTGGAATAATGGCTCAAAAAATCATAAAAGCATTACTAAGAAATTTGTTTGCATGGATAATATCAATCATAGCATTAGTTCCCTTACTACTGATTTTATTTAACTCTCTGAAGACTAGTCTTAAGGCTTCCGATATGAATCTTAGTTTGCCTGATTTTCCTTTACAATTATCCAATTATACTGTGGTCATTGAGCAAGGAAAATTATTGCAGTCCTTTATTAATAGCAGTATCTATACAGTAGGAAGTGTATTTTTATGCTGTATATTTTCTTCTCTCGCGGCTTATGTATTATCCAGAAACAGAACAAGACTGACGAAATTAATTTATTTGTTCATTGTTCTTGGTATCACAATGCCGGTGAATTACGTTGCATTAGTGAAGGTAATGATATTTTTAAATTTAAATGATACCCGTCTGGGCATCATATTGTTATATGCAGCAATGCAGATACCCTTTTCCGTATTTTTAATCTATGGTTTTATTGCAAAAATTCCTGTAGAACTGGATGAAGCCGGTATTATTGACGGCTGCAGCCCTATACGACTGTTTATTACCATAGTATTCCCACTGTTAAAGCCTGCAGTTGCAACAGTAGTTGTTCTTACCTTTTTGAATAACTGGAATGAGTTTATCTCACCTCTTTACTTTTTAAGCAGTTCCACAAAGTGGCCGATGACTCTGTCGGTTTATAATTTTTTCGGTATGTACTATAGAGATTGGAATATGGTATGTGCAGATATTGTCATGACCAGTATTCCTGTAATATTGATCTATTTGCTCGGACAAAAGTATATTGTATCCGGTATGACTGCCGGAGCAGTAAAAGGATAGAATATGATATCCGGCGCATGTTATTAGTTCCTAAAAACAACATTATGAAAAGGGGCGAATCACAAATGCTATCAACACCTATAAAAAACAAAGGAATGAAAGACAAGGCAATAAAAGTAGGCAATATAAATAAAAAAAATATGAAGGTTGTCAAAGATATTTTTCTGAATAGAAAGCCCGAAAAACATAAGAATAAGGTGATTTCCACAAAGGGAATGACCGGCAAAATTCAAATCAAGTTAATCGGAGCATTTTTAATTCCTGTAGGATTTATTATTTTATTAGGTGTTATATCATTTTTAAAATCGTCAGATGCGTTGATTAGTAATTATAAGACAGCCACCCTATCTAATATGAATAATATGTCGAGCTATATAGACTTAGGACTGGAGATGGTTACGGATAAATCATCTCTACTAAATACCAATACTACGTTGCAAAATTATTACTCCGGTAAATATAGCGATGATATAGTAACTGAGCAGAAAAAGTTTAAGGAGCTGCAGGAGTATGTTTTTGCTGATATCTTATCAAACAATATTATAAAAAGCATCTATATATTCGGAAACTATGGAAAAGGAATAATGACCCAAGGAGTACCTGACAGTACATTGTATAATGATTTCATGGGATCCGAAGAAGGCACGGCTTTCTTAGATTCAACTGAAAAAAAACAATGGATGGGAAGACATCCCTTTCTTGACCAGAAGGCCGGTATTGAGAATGGGGACTATTCGGTCAGTTACATCAGTTATATCTATAATAGCAACAGTGAGAAGGTAGGATTTATCGTTTTAGATGTCTCCATGGACTTTGTTCAAAAAGCATTGACAAACAGTGGATTACCAAAAGAAAGCAAAGTGGCTTTTGTTTCTCAGGATGGAAAGGAAATACGAAGTGATTCTGAGACTGACAAAGAATATTTTATCGGTAAGGATTTCTATAAGAAGATCATTGATAAAGATACAAAGGCAAATGGATATGAAAATGTATCGGTAAATCATGAGAATTACCTATTCCTATACAGTTATATCACGCAGAGCAACAGTTATCTGTGTGCGTTGATCCCCAAAAATATTATTACGAGGCAGGCCGGTGACGTAAGGAATTTCACGATAGTGATTGTTTTAATAGCAAGTATCACTGCAATTTTGTTTGGAACAATGATCTCCTCCGGAATCAGTAATACCATAAAAAACATAAATGATGTGCTGAAGAAAAGTGCATCCGGTGATTTGACTCATAAAATTCATATGAGGCGCAAAGATGAATTTCTCTTACTTGGAAACGGAATCAATCAATTGATTGACAGCATTAAGGAATTGATCCGTGATATGGCTAAAGTCGGTAATACAGTACTTACTTCAGCTTCAGGGGTATCCGAGAATTCCAATATTTTGTTTCATACGACGCAAAACATATCATCTGCAGTAGATGAAGTAAAGCATGGTATTAATTCACAGTCACAGGGAACTGAAAGCTGTTTGCTTCAGATGTCAGACTTGTCTGAGCAGATTGGAAGAGTATCTGATAATGCATATTCAATCAGAAAATCAGCAGAGCATACCAAAGAAGTTGTTAGTAAGGGAATAACAATTGTTGATAATCTGGGTTTAAAAACCAAGGAATCAGCAGAGATTGTCAAGACTGTAATCATTAATATTGAGAATCTTGAACAGAAATCTCAGGCAATATCGGACATTGTAAGAGGTATTAATGAGATATCGGAACAGACGAACCTTTTGTCTTTAAATGCCTCAATTGAAGCTGCAAGGGCAGGAAAAGAAGGAAAAGGCTTTCAAGTGGTTGCTAACGAGATAAGAAAGCTGGCAGAACGTTCGTCAAAGGAATCGGAACGAATCGGAAAGATCGTTAATCAAATTCAGGAGCAGACGCGATTAACTGTTGTAACCGCAAGACAAGCCGAAGATGAAGAGGTTTTGAGAGAAAAAGCATTAAATAGTGCGATAGAAATCTTTTCCGATATAGATCAAAATGTTGAGAATTTAACAGCTACACTTAATCATATCGTAGAGGGAATCAAAGAGATAGAAAAGGCGAAAGAAGATACACTTGGATTAGTCGAAGAGATTTCAGCAATATCCGAGCAGACGACAACGGCCATGGATCAGCTCACCGTAACTGCTATGGAACAGCTGAAAGCAGTGGAAGCATTGAATCATGCAGTAGAAGAACTGGGTCATGATTCAGATACTCTGGAGGTTAAGGTTAATATATTTAAGACTGAGGAATAGACTTAGACGCATACTTTGAGGTTACGATTCACAGCCCAGCCAAAGATGGTGATTTGTTACAGATTTGGGCTGTGAATTGTAACAGGAAAGTATATTTCATGATAAAAATATGATTAAAACTATTTGACATTATCTTATCCCTGTTGCTTTCCTTGACATAATTTTTATTACCACCTATAATTTTCTATATTACGATAAAAGGTGGTGAATGATATGAAGAAAATTTGTTTTTTTGATACAAAGCCTTATGACAAGACCTATTTTGAACTTTTGAAAAAAGATTTTGATATAAATATTGAATATTTTGAAAATAAGCTTGGACCCAAAACAGCCTTTATGGCGAAGGGATATGAAGCGGTGATTGCGTTTGTAAGCGATACCATTGATCAAGAAACGATAGATGTCCTGTATCAAAACGGTGTCAGACTTATCGCCATGAGATGTGCCGGCTATAACAACGTTGATTTCAAAGCAGCTTTTGGGAAAATTCATGTGGTGAGGGTGCCGGCTTATTCACCCTATGCAGTTGCCGAGCATGCAATGGCACTTTTGCTGACACTGAATCGCAAGATTCATAAAGCATATATAAGAACAAGGGATTTTAATTTTAGCTTGAATGGCTTGGTTGGTTTTGATTTGCATGGTAAGACAATGGGCATAATCGGAACAGGGAAAATCGGACAGATATTTATTGATATCTGCAGGGGGTTTGGGTTAAAGGTGATTGCGTATGATCCGTTTCCGTTGAAGAATACTGATATTCAATATGCTTCACTTGAGGAATTATGCAAGGAAGCGGATATCATTTCTCTGCATTGCCCGCTCACAAAGGATACGTTCCATCTTATCAATCAGGAAACAATAGGCCTTATGAAAAAAGAAGTATATCTGATTAATACCTCAAGAGGCGCATTGATTAACAGTGAGGATCTTCTGGAGGCATTAAAGGCTGAGAAAATCGGTGGCGCATGTCTCGATGTATATGAAGAGGAGACGGAGCTGTTTTATGAGGATATGTCATATACCATTATCCAGGATGATATACTGGCAAGAATCATGTCGATGCCAAATGTTATTGTTACCTCTCATCAGGCATTTTTGACCAAAGAAGCCTTACATAATATTGCAGAGACTACTTTATCAAATTGCAAAGAATTCTTTGATGATAAGATCTTAAACAATGAAGTATGCTATCAATGCAGTAGAGGAGAAGTCTGCCCAAGGGAAAAGAATAAACGATGCTTCTGATAGGAGCCAGGAGCCTATGATTCAGATTCATTATGAAAGGTTTCGGGTAAGAAGGTTCGATTCATGATATCTTTTAGCTTATCTTGATTTTTGCCAATATAACAGGAGAAAAGAAGGTCTAAGAGATGAAGACAGCTGAGACGGCTTCTCATTCCCCCGATTCGGTAGATGGATTCAATGCTGTCAATATAAAGATTGACAGAGCATAAATCGATCAGAGGATTATTTTTATGACCTGTTATGGATACCGAGGGAACATTTCCGCGTTGCAAATATTTTGCAACGCGTAATGTATCCTCAGTCTGACCGGTATACGAAACAATGATAGCCAGATGATCGACAGTAGTTGTTTTGGCTAGCATAGCCATCTCTGAATAATAGGAATATGCTGTTGAGCGAATCCCCAAGCGCAGAGCCTTCATCATGGCATCCTGACAGATTAAGTTTGAGACACCACTTCCAAAGAAATCTATTTGTCTGGCTGCGTTCATCATACCCACTACATTTTCAAGAATTTCTATGCTATTAAAACGCTTCACATCAATAATTGCCCTGACATTGTTACTGGTTACCTTATTGATAATATTTACCAGGGTATCTTGAGGTTCTATCGGCGCTTGATATTTCAGCACAAGGGAATGATCGATATATTCACCTAGATCAGCAGACAGTTGAATACGAAAATCAATAAAACTATCAATACCGAGCTTTTTGCAGACGCGTATGACAGTACTTGTGCTGGTATAAGTTTTTTGAGACATTTCCACAATTCCCATATTTGCAGCAGATTCAGGGTCATTTAGGATATAATTGATTACCTGTCTTTCACTTGGAGATAAATCCTTGATTCTTTTCATCTTTAATAACAGATTCATTCCTATTCCTACCTTTTGTTAGTCTAGATATTCCGCACATTGAATTATACAATCAGCTTTCTCAAGAGATTGAATATTTTCCTTCAGCATTAAGATTTTTGGAGAAGAGACTGATAATTCATCCACCCCCATTGCAATATAATAGGGAAGTAAATTGGGGTCTGCTGCACTCTCGCCACAGATACCCACCCAAATTCCGTTTTGGTGAGCCGCATCCACCGTCTGCTTAATCATCCTCAGAATAGAGACACTTCCGGAGTCAAATAAGTAACTTATTTTTGAATTCATTCGATCGCAAGCCATAGCATATTGAGTCAAATCATTGGTGCCGATGCTGAAAAAGTCTACTTCCTTTGCAAGTCTGTCAGTAATCATGACAGCCGCCGGAGTTTCAATCATAATTCCGTATTCGATGTCCTCAGAGTAGGGTATGCCCTCGGACTTAAGGTCTTTTCCTACTGTATTTAGTAGGGTATAGATGCTTTTTACTTCCAGAAGACTTGTTATCATCGGAAACATAACAGCCAACTTCCCATATATAGAGGCACGAAGTAGCGCCCTTAACTGGGGGATGAAGATATCAGTTCGGTCGAGACAGATTCGGATGGCCCGGTAACCAAGCGCCGGATTATCCTCCTCACCAATCTGTAAATAGGGAGCTTGTTTATCTGCACCTAAATCTAGGGTACGGATTACAACCCTTTTAGGTGAAAGGGTTTCCAGTACCTTTTTATATGCCAAAAATTGTGTCTCTTCATCCGGAAAATCATCACTCTCCAGATAAAGAAATTCACTGCGAAACAACCCAATTCCATCTGCATCCATTTCAAGTGCCTGCAAGCATTCATCGCTGTGACCGATATTGGCACAAATCTCGATTAGGCTTCCATCCTTTGTCATGGCTTTTGTTCCAATCAAAGACCGAAGTCTGAGCGTTTCTTGATTAAGAACTTGAAGTTTTTGTTCATATGAATCTAGCGTTTCATTGTCGGGCTCAGATATTACAAGACCATTCATTCCATCCACAATCAGATAATCTCCGGATTGTATCTGGTCAAAGCCATTTTCGAGACCCGCGACTGCCGGAATCCCAAGACTTCTAGCCAGTATGGAAGCATGGCTGTTCATGCTTCCTTTTCTGGATATAAAGGCTAGAACGCGACTCTTGTCAAGCTGTATGGTCTGACTTGGAAGCAGCTCATGAGCTGCAATGATAATTGGTTCAGTAAGCCCTACGAACGGATTGTGTCTGTGACCGGTTAGTATACCGATAATTCTCTTGGACAAATCAGTGATATCCGCTGCTCGCTCCCGCATGTAATCATCCTCAATTCCTGAAAACATGGAAGCAAATTGATTGCCTGTCATATATACCGCATATTCAGCACAGATTGACTCAGTGTCAATGTTATTAAAGATAGCCGCTAGAAAATCTTCATCCTCAAGCATCGTGGAATGTATCTCAAATATAGCAGCAACCTCTTCACCTGCATCACTCAATGTTTTCTCATACAGCTCTGATAGTTCTGTCTTGGCTCTATGGATTGCAGCTTCTACTCGGATATGCTCTGATTCCGTATCTTTGATTGCTTTTATCACAGGAGTATCGTCATGGGAATCAATCTTTACCGTGATACCTTTTGATATTCCCGCACTTGTTGCAATTCCCTCTAAAATCAACATTCTACTCCTCCAATTCGAATTCTAAAAGTTCACATGAAAGAACTCAAGCAGTTCCTTCTTTACTTCGTCCTCCATATCTCCGTCGATCTTAACAGTGACTGTTTCTCCACATTTTACGGCCATAGCCATTAATGCAAACATTTTTTTGGCATCCGCACTCCGCTCACCGCAGGTAATGATTATATTACATGCAAGTGGCTTCAGCTTCTTTACCATAACTCCGGCCGGACGTGCATGAAGCCCCATTTCTTCTTTGATAGTATAATCAAAATGAACCATAAGTAATACCTCCTAATAAAAATATGGACTAATCTTACTTAATTTGTATGAATACTACAATATATTTTTCGTATTTCGAAAATAATTATTATAAAAAATGTGTTATATATTAATAATAATAAAAAAGGTTTTGGAGGAATTTTAGATGGCTCTTATTCAGAATGGAATCGTACTATTACCGGACGGTACCTTAAAGAAGCTAAATATTCATTTAAAGGATGGGACAATCAAAGCTTTGGGTGAAAATTTGATGCAGGAGGGAGAGGAAGTTATTGATGCAAATGGCTGCATGGTAGTTCCCGGGTTTGTAGATATACACATCCATGGTGCAGGCGGGGCTGATTTTAGCGATGGTAACAAAAATGCTATTGATACAATTGCAACATATCTTCTAAAACAAGGAGTTACGGCATTTCTTGGGACTACGATGTCCCTTGAGGAGACTTCTTTGTCAGATGTTATGGAGGCAGCAGCTTCGCTGATTGGGAAGACGAGAGATAACAAAGCAGTTCTCTGGGGTGTTCATATGGAGGGACCGTTTATCGCAATAAGTAAAAAGGGTGGGCAGAATGGAGAATTTATCGTTAACCCGGACATTGAGATGTTTCACCGGCTCTATGAAAAGAGCAAGAAAGGGATAAAGCTTATTGACATCGCGCCTGAACTTGAGGGAAGTATGGATTTTATCGAACAAGCCAAGAGTTTATGCAGAATATCGCTGGCACATACGGAGGCAGATTACGACATTGCTAAGCAAGCCCTTCAAAAGGGTGCAAGTCATATCACCCATCTGTATAATGCAATGGCTCCTATTAATCACAGAAAGCCGGGACTGATTATTGCGGCCGTAGAGGATGCTGAGTATATCGAAATAATCTGTGATGGAAATCATATCCATCCGGCTGTTATAAGATTTACTTTTCGGCTATTCGGTAGAGAGCGTGTGTGCATCATAAGCGACAGCATGAGAGCATGTGGCTTAGAGGACGGTGAATATGAGCTTGGAGGACAGGTGGTATATGTGAAGGGAGACAGAGCCATGTTATCTGATGGTACACTAGCCGGAAGTACAACCAGTACAGCCGAAGGTGTAAGGAGAGCGGTCAGGTTTGGGGTTCCGATAGAAGATGCTTTGTTAGCTGCAACCCTTAATCCGGCAAAGGCGGTCGGTCTGGATCATATTATTGGAAGTTTTAAGCCCGGTACCCGGGCCGATATCATTTTACTGGATCAGCAATTGAATGTAAAATCCGTTTATTTAGAAGGAAGACAACAACAATTATCGTAATATGTAAAAATTTTTCATAATAGGTCCAAAAGATTGATATCAATTGTTAAGCATGTTAATCTATGGCTACGTTTTCGAAAATGTAGTTGTAAAAGTCGCAAAATAGTATGGAGGTGCTTTATGAGCAAAACCTATGTACGTATCGATGACCGGTTGATACACGGGCAAATCGTTACCGCATGGTGTATTACTTTGGGTATTCAGGAGATTATAGCTATTGATGATGCACTAGCCTCAAATGTAGTTATGCAGTCAATTATGACAATGGGAGTACCGGAGCAGTATCATCCTAAGATTGTCACTGCTGCGAAAGCAAAAGAGCTTCTTTCTATACAGACAGACAGGACACGCCTCGTGATAACCCGCTTCTGTAAGAATATGGCACAGATACGTGAGGAGATAAAGGGAGCCGAGCATATTAACATCGGCAATTGCTCAAAACAGCCTGATTCTAAATATAATATCAGGGGTATCGGAATCAGTCATGTATTTAGTTTTACACAGGAGGATGTAGATGCACTCGATGCTCTAGAAGCGGATGGCGGTAAGGTAATCTGCCAGGCTCTTCCATCAGATAAGTTAAAAACCTGGTCGGATTTAAAAAAGCAGTTTTAAGAAATGGAGCAATTGTTAACAAAGAGTTATTGGGGTAGTGAAATTAAGAAATCTTAAGGAGGAGTAATTTATGACTATATTTCAGGCAGTTTTGATAGCACTGTTTGTCTATCTGGCATCCATCGGTTCTGTGGTTGGAAATACGATAGGCTGGTACGATCTGGGAAGGCCGCTAGTCGCTGCATTTATTGTGGGACTCATTATGGGAAATGTTCCACTTGCAATTACACTGGGATTATTACTGCAGCTGGCTAATCTTGGTTCTGTTACACCAGGAGGAGCGTTAAGCTGGGATTTGTCATATGCAACCTATATTGGAGTGGCGGGTGCGCTTGCCTTTGATAACGGCGATGTAACTGCATCAATTGCATTAATGTGGGTTTTCTCAACGATCGGCGGAGCAATCGGTGTTGCAATGTGGAACCTGACCTATGGCTTTGATTTGATTTGCAACCGATTCGCAACGAAGGGTGCCGAAAACGCTAATCCGAAGCTGATAGCTTTTGCAAATGCAGGTCTTGGTAACATCATTGGTTTTATTTGCCGCTTTATACCTGCACTTATTATTCTGATTACAACCGCAGTTGCCGGAAGCCGGAGCGGCGTCAATGTTGCAGAATTAATACCGGCTTGGCTTATCACTGTTCTTGGTACCTTTGGAGGTATGATGGCTGCACTCGGAATGGGTATTTTGTTATCATTCCTGATGAAGAAGGCATGGCATTTCTGCCTCTTCCTACTCGGCTTTATATTGGTGGTATATTTCAGCTTAAATACAATGGCAGTAGCTGTGCTGGCAACAATTGCAGCAGTAATTTACTACACGGCGATTACCGGTAAAGATGGTAAAAGAACAGGTAGGGAGGCGTAAATATGGCTAAAAAAATCAGCGAAAGTACCTTGAAAAAATCATGGCTTATTTGGTTCTTCTGGCACGGCTGTTCACAGCAGGGTGAAAATCTGCTTGGTAACGCGATAGCACATACGATGTCACCGGTTATTGAAGAATTATATGTAAATGAGAATACGAGAAAAATTAACGCTTATAAGCGTAGTCTTACCCTATTCAATACAGAACAACAATTAGGTGCGATTGCACCCGGAATCTTATGCGGTATGGAAGAAGCTGTTGCGAATAAGGAAATAGAGCCGGAGGTAAGTAATGCAGTTAAGGTTGCTATCATCGGACCAACGTCGGCAATCGGAGATTCTCTTTGGGTAGCAACCATCATCCCCTTATTAATTACAATCTGTATGTCCATCACAAATATGGGTGGTGTATTTAACTATGTTGGTCCCCTTCTATATATGATTGGATATCCGATTTTAACAGCAATTCTCAGCTGGAGTATGTGGAAGTTGGGTTACAAATCCGGTATTGAAGGTGTTCAGAAATTTATGGCTTCGGGTACCCTTGATAAGATTACGTCAGCAATGACAGTATTAGGTCTGATCGTAGTTGGTGCGTTGACTGCATCCTATGTTAATGTTACCGTTCCGGTCACAATCACACCCCCGGGCGGTGAAACAGCAGCAATTGATCTGGACAAGCTGATTAATTCAATCTTCCCTAAGATATTGCCGTTACTGTTAACCTTAGGAATCTACAGATTA
Source organism: Lachnoclostridium sp. UBA1308 (assembly GCA_002307215.1). Taxonomy (GTDB): domain Bacteria; phylum Bacillota; class Clostridia; order Lachnospirales; family Lachnospiraceae; genus Mobilitalea. The sequence goes on along the minus strand of DBTU01000019.1, from coordinate 49,983 downwards.
TATGCCAAGAAGAAATGGTCACCCTTATTGGTTATGGGATTGATTTTAGTCCTTGCTTTAGCATTGACAGGTCTTGGATATCTTACAGGAGCATATGCTCCGGCAGCTTAATCATATAAACAAGAAAGGAAATAACAATGAGTAATTTAAATTATATTACAAAATTAAATGAAATAGTAACCAAAATAGATGAGACACAGACTGATAATATAAAGGCGGCAGCCGAGCTGTGCGCTGAAGCAATTGCGAGTGGCAAGATGGTACATCTCTTCGGCAGCGGTCATTCTGTTCTCCCCATACAGGACATGTTTCCCCGTTACGGCGGTGTCGTAGGTTGGCATCCGCTTATGGATCCGAGACTTATGTGGAGTAATGTAATCGGACCGGGTGGAGCACGTGAACTTCTCTGGATTGAGCGCCAGGAAGGTTATATTCGTAACTTCCTTCAAAGCTATCATTTTGAAGAAGGAGAGGTAATGATTGTATATTCACACGGGGGATTAAATGCCGCTCCCATAGAGTGTGCGATGTATGCCAAAGAGCGCGGTCTGAAGGTAATAACCATCACCAGCGGTGAAAATCATCAGAAGGCAAAAGCAATCCATTCCTCCGGCAATAAGTTGGGTGACGTGGCAGATATTCTGATTGATAACTGTTGCCCGCTCGAGGATGCCCTAGTTGAGATACCGGGATATCCCCAGAAGGTAGGAGCCTCAAGTACAACTGCAGTAATTACTATCACGCAGTCCTTAGCCGCTGAAACAGCATTATTACTCGAGAAGAAAAATCATAAAATGTTTATCTTCGTATCACCTAATGTAACTGAATGCCCGCCTGATTATATGCATGAGGTATATGCAAATTATACAGAACTGGTAAGAAAATGTAAGAATTAGTCGGTTACCATTAAATAAAATTTTGGATAGGGGGATGTTGCTTTAGCAGCATCCCCATTGGAGGTATTATGACAAATGTAATCATTGCAGGCCATGGAGGATACGGAACAGCGATAAAAAATTGCCTGGGGATGCTGTTAGGTGAAACTCCGGGTATATTCTATGTGGATTTTAATGAACAGGATAATCTGGAAAGCTTAAATCAAAAACTGCAGGACACAATGCTACAATGTGGAGAAGAGGAGATACTGTACGCCTGTGATTTGACCGGAGGCAGTCCATTTAAGCAATGTGCCATGATTTGTGCTGAGAATCCAAAGCATATCACGGTTGCTGGGATAAACGTTGCCGCATATGCGGAAATGGTCTATAATCTGGAGCTTTCGGTGAGTGAACTTGCGGATCTAGCTATTGAGACAACCCGCGCATCAATCCTTCGTTTCCCTATTAAATAATCTTGTTTGGAGGTTTCCAAGATGGAATCACTTGATATCATTTACCTACTGGCGCTTGTGGGTGGAACTATCTTGCTGATAACGATGCTGGGCTATCTGCAGAAATTAATTCTGTCCGAGCTTGAGATAGTATTATGTAAGGAAGATAATCCGAGAAAATATTTACAAATGTTAGATAGCAAGAGAATGGAGTTCCTTTTCCGAAAAGGGTCGTTACTGCTGCTAAGGTTAAATGGGTGCCTTGTAATGGAAGATGAGAGGGAAATTCAGAATATCATTACGGACGCAGAAACAGTCAAGATGAGGCAAAGTGAGAAACTGCTATTGCATCAGAAGCTATTGAATTACTTTTTGATGAACCAGAATAGGGAACAGGCAACACATTCTTATCAGGTGATAATTAAGCTTCTGGAGAAGGAAAAGGACGAAAAGCTGAAAGAGATCTTAGAGGATACCAGATTGCTTTATGGAGTATATGTAGATAAGGATACCGGGCTTATACCTAAGCTACTTTTGCTTTCCAAAAAGCAGTCAGGTAAGAAGCGGGGAATTACCGACTACAGACTTGCTAAGCTTTATTGGTATACCGGTAATGAGAAAAAAGCTATGGAGCATCTTAAGAATGCCAAAGAAAATCTGGATGGGACAGAGTGGTCGGATCTGATCAGACAGGCAATGGAACAACCCGAAATACTGGAACAGAGATAGAGGAGAGAATGAAATACAAAGTTTTATTTACTGATATTGATGGCACTTTAATGTGTCCGGAACGCAAGTTTTTGACGAAGCAGTGCAAGGATATGTTAACAGGGCTTCAGGAAAATGGAATACTGGTGATTCCAACAACAGGAAGAGGCTTTAAGGCAATCAGACCTGAGATTCTGGGGGGGATTAGGGCGGATTACAGTATCTGTAACAACGGTGCCTGTGTACTTAACAGAGAAGGGAAAATACTATATAGCCATCCGATGACGAAGGAACAGATGGAGCTGCTTTGCAAGTTGGCAAGCGAGCATGATTATTCCTTGGGTTTTTCCTTCAGTGACGGATATTATTCCTATTATAATGATTCTATATTCAGGGAGTTTTACAGAGTGAATAACGGAGATATGGAATGCATGATAGAGGGTTGTGACCATAAGAGACATCTTACTGATATGCCTTTTTCCGGTTGGGGTATGGTGCCCATAAGTCATGCACAAGAATTTAATAGACAGGATAATGGTTTGGTAATGATACCGTTTAAGGATATCAGTCATGACATATGCCAGTTGGGAATTAATAAAAAAACAGGAGCGGATTTTTTGCTTGAATATCTGGGAATCGATTGGAAAGATACCGTGGCAGTGGGGGATGGATTCAACGATTTAGAAATCTTACGTGCAGCGGGCATCCGTATCGTTATGGATAATGCACCGGATGCCCTTAAGGCCTGTGCAGACATCATCACTGATGACGTGAAAGAAGATGGAGCCACAGCTGCAATCAAAAAAGTGTTTCTATCATTAACCTGATTATAACAGTAGTAGACATTTGATTGATAAGGAAGGTACTTATGAAGTGTTATAAGGCAAAGGATTATAAGGAAATGGGCAGAAAGGCAGCGAATATCATTTCGGCGCAGATTATTATGAAGCCTGACTGTGTTCTTGGACTTGCAACCGGAGCCACTCCGATCGGTATTTATGAACAGTTGATCGAATGGTATCGGAAAAGTGATCTTGACTTTTCGGAGGTTATTACAGTAAATCTTGACGAATACCGGGGGTTGCCACGCTCAAATGAGCAGAGCTATTATTATTTTATGAGAAAGAACTTATTTGACCATATTAATATTCTTCCTGAGAATACACATATTCCAAATGGCATGGAGGAGGATAGTGAGAAGGCCTGTAGGGATTACAGCAATATCATCCGTCAGATCGGAGGTGTGGATTTACAGCTTCTTGGTCTGGGGCATAATGGTCATATCGGTTTTAATGAACCGGATGATGCCTTTGAGAAGGAGGTTCACTGTGTGAATCTGACTGAGAGTACAATTATGGCAAATGCGCGTTATTTTAGCAGTCAGGAAGAAGTTCCTACGAAAGCTTATACTATGGGAATTAAGACAATCATGCAAGCAAGGAAGATCGTGGTGGTTGTAAGCGGTGCCGATAAAGCTGATATTTTGAAAGAAGCCTTTTTTGGACCGGTAACGCCCCATATCCCGGCTTCCATTTTGCAAATGCATAATGATGTTATCATAGTTGCTGACGAAGCAGCTATTGAGAAGGTTAGTGATCTGATATAGCATCGAAGAAAATCAATAAAAGTAAGGGTGCCCCTGGATTTGGATCAAATCCAGGGGCACCCTTATTTTTTATTTCATTTACCGTTTCCTTAGATCTATTTCATTAATCCGTCTTTTTCTTTCCGGTTAAATAAACCATCAAATCAATTAAGGCAGGTATTACGATTGGCAGCATGACTGTACTTAAAAGCATCAGACCGATGACAACACAGATGGCAAGCTCCATTAATATGATTAGATTGGTAGGATATAAGGTGGCAAAGGTTCCTGATAGTATAATAGCAGCGGAAAGCACAACACCACCTACATTCTTAGAGGCAAGTACAATCGCTTCCTTTGAGGAAAGATGCGGATATTCTCGAAAGCGCTCCATGAGGAAGATGCTATAGTCAACCCCAAGAGTGGAAATCATGACAAAGGCGAAGAAGGGAACATTCCATGCCATGCCATTTGGGTTATGAAACAACAGGCCGGATATCCATGAGGTTGCGGACAATGCTGTATAGTATGCAACAATCAGTGAGCCTATAATAAACACCGGTATCCAGAAGGATCTGATTACTATGATTAATAGGATAAAAATTGATGCCAGTACGATAATCTGAGTAAAGGTGATATCATGAGTAGCCATATCACTCATATCCTTTGAAAATGCTGTCGCACCGGAAAATCCAAATTTAGCCTTTGATAAAGAAGTACCTATTAACTGACTTTCAACTACAGCATTCAGTTTATCAATCGTTCGAATGGAAGCATCGGCATAGGGCTCGGTACTCAGTGTTATTGTAAGCTTTGTATAGGTTCGGTCCTTTGACATATAGGCGTCAAACATCTTGCCAATATCCGCGGTGCCAAAAGCTTCCTTCGGAATAAAAAATGTTTTTGTTGCTGCAAGTTCTGTCAGGAAATCATTTCCCGAATCAAGTCCACTGCTGATTTTATCAAGACCATCCTTACCGGCACTGATACCATCTTTTAAGTCACCGAGGCCACTTCCAAGAGAGCCGAGGGTATCACATAGAGTAGTTACACCGGCATTAACCTGACCGGCGCCGGCAGTTAATTTATCCATATTGGCAATAATTAATTGTTGCCCGTCACTACCCTGTGCCAGACCGGAAGAAAGTGCTGTAGCGCCATCCTCCAGTTTACCAAGTCCCACAACCAGATCAGAGGAAGCCCCTGTACTTGTGATGACAGAGCTAAGTGCGGTACTGATCTGATCAAGGCTTGCGGTAAGTGTAGCATAATTAGTATTAGCATCCGTCATGCCCTTCGACAGCCCTGTAATCGCCTGTGATAAATTCGTAAGATATACCTTCAGTGTTGCCACATCGGCATCATTTGGCAGTTTTGTATCGATATTAGCAAGACTTAATTCCATTGCTTGCTCCAGTTGGCTTAATTGATCGATATTTGTAGAAATGGTTTGATATCCCAGACCCAGGCTGTTGTAGCCACCCTTAATTTGATTAAAGCTATCGAGAATTGTTTGAACTCCCTGATTTAAGGCAGCAACACCTGCTTTTAACTGCTTTATTCCCGCACCGAGAGCTGTAGCACCATCTGCTCCCTGGCTGATACCGTCATCTACAGACTTTAGTCCCGAGGTTATGGCAAGCAGTCCATCACTTAAATCTCCGGTTCCTGTAGATAGATCGCCTAATTGTGATAGATCCGGAACGGATAGATTTTCTTCAATCAGTGCCAGACCATCACTGACTTTTACGATGCCGTCATTTGCATCATACAGTCCACCGGTCACTGTATTTAGCTGATTATCCGTATATAACTGTGCGAGCTGTTCTCCCATTGGCTGTGTCGGTCCCGCAACAGAAGCTACACCGGGAACTGTTTTTAAGGCTTGTGTCAGATTATCAATCACACTCAAGTCTAAATTATTATCCATTGATTTGCTGCTTTGAATGACCAAGGTGACAGGCATTGCCTTTCCTTCACCAAATTTATCTGCAATGATTTGGAAGCCCTTAACCGATGGGGTATCGGAAGGCATATCCGACATGCTATCGAAGGATAACTTTGTTGTATTGAATAGGATCACCGGTGTTAAAACAGCGGCGACAATGATCAGTGAAATTATGGGGTGCCTTACAGAGGCAGATGTTGTTCTTCCCCAGAAAGAACTTTCCTTATGTCCGGAAGTTGTTTTCGACGGCCAGAACAGTTTGGGGCCGAGTAATTTCATAAATACCGGGGTGAGGGTAAGCAGTTCAATAATTAATATGGCAATTCCAATTGCAACCGCATTCGCCGAGCGGTAGATCGGGAATTGAACAAAACTTAGGCTTAAGAATCCGATAAAGACGGTCAGACCACTGAAAAGGATAGTCTTACCTGCAGTTTTTAAGCTTTTAACTACGGCGTCATCGACGGAAAGCCCATTGGATAGTTCTTCCTTAAATCGATTCAGTAACAGAATATGATAATCCGTACCGATACCAAACAAGACAAGAATAACAAACATTTGAGTAAAGTTCGTAATCGAAAAATTAAAAGTTTTATTAAGGATGCCGATTACTCCCATAGAGCAGAAATAAGAGACACCGACTGCAAACAAGGAAACAAGTGGAGTGACTACCGAGCGGAACATAAGGATTAATACCAGAAGAATAAAAATTACCGTAATAACGGCACTTTTCTCAACTCCGTGATTAACTGTTTCCATGTAGTCATTTCCAATTGCTGTTTCACCTGTTATGTAATGCACAACAGATACATTCTTTACAGCATCAGTAAAAGATTCAATAACCTGGCTCCTGTCGCGTTCGCCCTGTTGATAGGTTACTTGAACCATTACGGTTGTGTTATCGGCTGAAATCAATTGGTCCTTTGCTTCCGGTGTGCCAAAGGGGTCAATGATTTTCGTGATTCCAAGATCATTTCCGTTCGTGTTTAAATCAGCTATTCCTTCTTTAATGCTGTTCATACCTTTGTCGGATATCTTATTTTCGTCATAAAAAACCAGAATAAGGCTATCTCCTTCTGAGGTATCCATTTGATCCAGCATCTCTGACGCAACAAGTGAGGGAGAATCCTTTTGTAGAGTGGCTTCACCCTTGCCACCCAGAATACTACTTATATTCGGTTGATTAAGGACAAATAGTACAGTTACTACTATCCAAACAGCCAACAGTATCCATCGATATTTAATGATTTTGTGCATGCTTATTTCTCCTTCTTATGATGTGAATAATCGGTTATTGTACAAGTTGTTTATTATAAAACACTTGTATATTATTTGAACTAAATGTATTGTAATATAAGAATGATAATGATAGCAACCAGTAATCATTATAGCTTTTGTTTATTAATCAACAAAAAACCATGATTTGTAGATAAGTTTATAAAATATTTAGACGGAGAATGGAGGTTTTATATGACTGGTGTAAACGGTGACCGCCGTAAGCGCAGGACGAAGAAGCTTTTAATGAAAAGTCTTACTTCACTTATGAGGGAGAAGAAGATCAATAAGATTACGGTAACGGAATTAACAGAGTTAGCAGACATTAACCGGTCGACCTTTTACCTCAATTATAAGGATATCCATGACATGATTGAGCAAATTGAGACGGAGATGTTTGATGAATTTAATCAGCAGTTAGAGAAGTTGTATATCTGTGATCCAAGCAGAGAAAATACGCTTTCGTTTTTTATGTTTGTATTTGAATTTGTTAAGGATAATGCAGATATCTGCAAAGTATTGCTGGGGCAGGACGGCGATTATACATTTTTAAATAAATTCAAAGTGGCCATCATGGAATCACAGCCGCCGATCGTGCATAAGCTCGATAAAACCTGCAGCCGGTACTTTATGCCGTTTGCCGTCGCCGGTTGTATCGGAGCAATCCAGCAATGGCTGCAAGATGATATGGAAACGTCACCAAGAGACATTTCGGAATTCATTATAAGTTTGATTACCAATGGACTGAAATATTATAATATTGAGGTATGATCAAATTAATAATATATTATAATGAGAAGTGACTTATATACAGAGAGGGGTGCCAAAGAATTATGGAAGATAAACCGATTGTAGCTATTATGTATGATTTTGATAAAACGCTTTCGCCTAAGGATATGCAGGAATATGCCTTTATTCCGGGCATTGGTATGGAGCCGTCGGTCTTTTGGAATAAGTGTAATGCTTTTATGCGAGATAAAAAAATGGATCAGATTTTAGCATATATGTATTTGATGCTTGAGGAAGCAGAAGGTAAAATGCTAATCAACCGAACTGAATTTAACAAACTAGGCAGCAGTGTAAAGCTGTTTGATGGTGTGAAAACGTGTGAAAACCTGGTTTAAACGAGTGAATACATATGGCGAAAAGCTTGGTGTTCAGGTAGAACACTATATCATCTCTTCCGGCTTGAAGGAGATCATTGAAGGAACTTCTATTTCGGGGGAGTTCAAGATGATTTATGCCGCGGAGTACTGCTACGATGAAAAAAACGTTCCGGTATGGCCGGCAATGGCTGTTAATTATACCAGTAAGACGCAGTTTTTGTTTCGTATCAATAAAGGAGTGCTTGATGTTACGGAGCATAACGGACTCAATGAATTCACCCCTGAGAATAAGCGAAGAATACCGTTTCGTAATATGATATATATTGGAGACGGATTAACGGATGTGCCTTGCATGAAGTTGGTAAAAGTGAATGGAGGACATTCCATAGCCGTATACCAGAATGAGACTAAGAAGGCCGGTCATATGATAAAGCAAGGAAGAGTGGATTTTATTGCGCCGGCTGACTATTCAAAGAACAGCAAGATGGAGCAATTGGTATTCAAGATTTTTGACAGCATAAAGGCTGAGGATGAGCTGGTAAGACAACACCTTGAGGATGAAGAATTTTCAAAAACGAATAATTGATTAAGACTGATTTAGTCGCGTGACAAAGTATGAAATTAGTTATCTAAAATATGCAAAAGACGACATAATATATGAAAGAATGTCACAATTATCTATTATATAAATACTACCATTTGATATAATAATAATATATTTTTGTGTGCAGTAAGTAGGTTATTGAAATATGAAAATCAACATGATAAGGAGATAACAATGTTAACAGTTAATAAAAGACTTGATAATACAATTACCGGAGTGAATCGTATAGGTGATGCACTGATTCTGAGTACAAATAACGGCATGGTAAAGCTGGAGCCAAAGACTTCTGAAATCATCCGTATCGTTTATACCCGTAAAGACAGCTTCTCGGATAAGGAGAAGCCGGGAGTTATATTTAAGAATGGTTATGCTGAGTGGAATTATGAAGAAACTGAGCAGGAAATAAGACTAGGTACAGATAAACTTAAGCTTTGTATTAACAAGGAGTCAGCGTCTATAAATTATTATGACTTAAGCGGTAATTTGCTGCTTAAGGAACGTGATCACGAAAGTAGAACACTGGAGGAATTTGATTCCTTCAAAACAGTTGTTGATGAGAATACTAAGATAGAACGTATTGTAACTCCCGATGGAATAAAAGAAGTTGTAAGGGATGCGGCTAAGGTTTTTGATCAAACGTTGTATAAAACAAGATTATACCTGGACTGGCAGGAAGGTGAGGCTTTATATGGACTTGGCCAGAATGAAGAGGGGCACTTAAATCTACGTGGTACAATGGCTTTTCTACATCAGGCAAATATGAAAATAGCAATCCCCCTTCTCGTATCAAGCTTAGGCTATGGAATTCTTGTTGATACTTACAGCCCGATGATTTTCAATGATACGAAGTTTGGTTCCTATCTTTATACGGAAGCCGATTATGAGATGGATTTCTATTTTATCTATGGTGGTAATATGGATGGGGTCATCCATGGCTATCGTTATCTGACCGGTAAAGCTGTAATGCTTCCGAAGTGGGCGTTTGGATTTGTACAATCACAGGAGAGATATGAAACCGCTCAGGAGATAATAGATGTAGTGAAGGAATATAGGAAAAGAGACCTCGGACTGGATTGTATCGTATTAGATTGGTTGTCCTGGGAAGGTAATTTATGGGGACAGAAAACCTTTGATCAGACTCGTTTTGCAGATCCGACAGCAATGATGAAGGAACTGCATGAGGACCATGCCAATTTGATGATATCAATTTGGCCGAACATGAGCAAGGATTGTGACAATTATAAAGAATTTGAGAGAGAAAAACTTTTACTTCCGGCAAGCGTTATCTATGACCCCTACAGCGTGGAAGGAAGAAAACTCTACTGGAAGCAGGCAAATGAGGGATTGTTCCGACATGGGATTGATTCTTGGTGGTGTGATTCCTGCGAACCCTTTGCTCCGGAGTGGAATCATATGAGTAAACCGGAGCCAAGTACGATGTACCATGAATTTTATGACATCTCCAGTAAGTATATCCCTGCACAATTCACAAATTCCTACGGCCTTTACCATGCACAAGGTATCTACGAAGGACAGAGAGGAGTAACAACAGAAAAACGTGTGGTCAATCTTACTCGTAATGGCTATACCGGTCAGCAAAGGTATGGCACAATTCTGTGGTCAGGAGATATCTCAGCCAGTTGGTCGACTTTAAAGAGCCAGATTGCGGCAGGTCTTAATTTTTGTGCCAGTGGAATGCCTTATTGGACTCTTGATATCGGAGCATTTTTTGTGAAAAAAGGGGTTCAATGGTTCTGGAACGGTGAGTATGAAAAGGGAAGTGACGATCTTAGCTATCGTGAGTTATTTACCAGATGGTTTCAATATGGATGTTTCTTGCCGGTATTCAGAAGCCATGGCACAGATTTCAGAAGGGAATTATGGAACTTTGGAGATGAAGGAGATCAGTTCTATGAAGCCTTGGTAAAAATGAATCATTTTAGATACAAACTGATGCCTTATATTTATACAATGGCAGCAAAGGTATGGAAGGATGACTATACCATACTTCGTATGTTGTCTTTTGACTTTGCCAAAGATGAAAAAGTAAGAAACATTAACGATCAGTTCTTATTTGGCAGCAGCTTGATGGTCTGCCCGGTTACCACAGCCATGTATTATAATAAGGAGTCACAGCCAATCGAAAATTCCGTGAAAACAAGAAAAGTATATCTGCCGGAAGGTTGCGGCTGGTTTGATTTTTGGACGAACCGTTATTATGCAGGCGGACAGACGATTGAGGCGGAGGCTTCGATTGATACGATTCCTCTTTATGTTAAAGCAGGCAGCATTCTCCCTATGACCAAATTCATGAACTATGTGGATGAGATACCGGATGCACCGATTGATATTATGGTTTATAGTGGAGACGATGTTCAATTTGAGCTGTATGAGGATGAAGGCAACAGTTATCGTTATGAAGAGGGTGAATATGCGATAACTAAGCTTGTTTGGTCTGAAAAATTAAAAAAACTGGATATTAATGAGACTGTCGGAAGTTTTACCGGAAGGATAAAAGACAGAGAATATAGAGTTCAGGTTATAAGCAGATAAAAATAAGCAACAGGGAAGATATTGCTTATTAAACACAGAAAACTCGAGGGATAATGCGCGAAATTATGCAGAACGCTAAATTTTTGTGCATAAATAGTTGCAGTTAAGCAAACTGGCTTAACTGCAACTATTTGTAACTTATTTAACCCTAAATGATATAAAATAGGAGCAAATTTTGAGAGTTTATGGTATTATGATTAAGTCAAGCTTATTTCTCTTTTCGTGGGAGAGCTGACGTTAGGAACACGTAATAATAAGAAGATTATAGTATAAGGAGATTAATTCAATGGAAATCAAAAAAATTACAGACGATAGTTTTAAACAGTATGGAAGAGTGTTCACACAAGGGTACGAGGTAACTGATTTAATTGCTGCATTAACGAAAACAGACGCACCAAAGGATTCGGTGGTTTATGTACCTTCTGTTGATGAATTCGAAGCATTACCCATCGGTAAAGTAATAAAGGACAGCTTCTTCGGAGGACTTCCTACACAGATCGGATACTGTAACGGAACAAATAATAAACTGAATGCAGTGGAATATCATCGCAGTTCAGAGTTTGGAGTTGCTGCTACTGATTTGGTTTTACTGTTGGGAAAACAGCAGGATGTTACAGCCGACTTTTCCTATGACAGCAGTAAAATAGTAGCTTTTTTTGCACCGGCAGGAACTGTTTATGAAATGTATGCAACTACACTACATTATGCACCCTGCAGCTTCGAAGGGAAACCCTTCCGCAATATCGTTGCATTACCAAAGAATACAAATACAGCACTGGAAGGCTTCTCTCTATGTACTGAAGAGGATAAGCTGATGACAGCGAAGAATAAATGGCTGATTGCCCACAAGGATGCAGGAATAGATGGTGCATTTGCCGGAATAAAAGGAGATAATGTTACGATCTAATGATTAATTTAGCGATTTGCGATGATGAGGAAAAAGAACTGAACAGGACAAAGGAAATGTGTATCAATGGATTGTCGGCCTACCCGGAACATGAGATAAAGATCAGCCTGTTTTCCTGTTCTCGGAAATTTCTGCAAGCAGCACGGCAGGAGCAGTTTGATATCGTATTGCTGGATATTTATATGCCGGAGCCTTCGGGTATTGAACTGGCTCGTGAACTCAGAGCAATGAAGCAGGAATGTCAAATCATATTTCTTACTACATCAACGGCTCATGCAATTGAGGCGTTTTCTCTCCATGCGACGCATTATCTGGTTAAGCCCTATGAATTAAAGCAATTGAACGATGCTTTAGCTAAGGCAATAGCAACAGTAAACAAGAATCAAAGGGCACAAGTTATACTGAAAGTATCAGGAGGAGTACAAAAAATCTATTATAAAGATTTTCTCTACTCGGAAACAGAAAGACATATTCAAAAGATACATATGAATGATAACAACGTAAAATGGGTTCGTATTACTTCAACAGAGCTGTTTGAGCTTCTGTCGAAGGACAGTCGTTTCTTTAAATGCGGAAGTACTTTTATTGTTAATATGGAAAAAGTCGAGGAAATCACGACGCAATACATAATATTCGAAAATGATGAAAAACTGCCGATGTTACGGCGTCAGTATAAGGAACTGCTAAAACGATATACCGAATATTCTCTGGAGGGAATTCAATATGAAATATTTTGATCTCTTTACGCCAATTGTTACATTAATTACGGCGCAGATTACGGTTATGGATTTAGCACAGTTTCGTATAAAAACGAAGAAATTATTATTAATTCTCGGAATAGAGCTTATCCTTCAGGTGGCAGTCAATTTTTTGATATTTATACATGGTGGTATTGAATTATATGCAAGGTATTACTTCTTTACAATGGACCTGCCTTGTATCCTGACGTTTGCGTTCGTAGCAAAGCGCCGTAACTTTTGTGACCTGTTTACGGTATTGATTACAATCTTTATCAGTGGTATCGTTGCGATGCCATGTATGTGGGGTGAACAGATTTTTGGTTTTTCTATTCGATGGTATAACCTGCTCAGAGTATTGGCGTTTTCTATTGTATTTTTATTCTTACATTTTATTGTTCGAAAATATTATATGAGGCTACAGGACGAAATTGAAAAAGGGTGGGGTATTTTTAGTATCCTTCCTTTCATTGGATCAGGATTTATGTATTATAAATTTTGGCAATATAGTATGAATGGCGATTTTGTCTCGACACTGACAGACTGCTCCATAATCATATTCATTATGGGCTCAGTATTTTTTGTGTTTTTCTATATATTCCGGCTACTTCATGAAAAGTATGTTGTTCAAGAGCAGAAGCGAATTCTTTCTATGCAAAATAAAGCACAGCATGATCAATTTGAACAACAGAAGGAAGCAGCTGAAAAAACAAATCGCAGGTGGCATGATATGCGTCATCATACGCGGGAATTGATTGAGCTTTTAGAACAAGGAAATAACGAGGCGGCTCTTACCTATCTGAAAGCACAGGTAGGTAATGATAGAGTATCACAGGACCAATTTTGTATGCATCCGGCGGTTAACAGCATTTTAAGTCTATGGACAGAACGTTCCAAAATGGCAGGAATCCGGATTGATATTCGTACAGATATTCCGGAACAACTTGAGATTGAGCCAATGGAGCTTTCAGCATTATTTGCCAATGCATTCGAAAATGCATATGAAAGCTGCATCGGCCTTGCAAATGATATACAAAAGTACATCAAAGTAGAGGCTCATTACAACGGTAGGCGTTTAGGAATCGGATTTACAAATTCTTGCCGAAAGGATATCCGGTTTGAAGATGGAATGCCGGTCTCTTCAAAAACAGGCGGAGGAATCGGTACGAGAAGCATTACATATACTGTTAAACGTTTTCACGGCGTTTCCTACTTTGAAGCAAAAGATAATCAATTTATAGCAAGATTTATTTTAAATGTATAATTTTCACGGTTGCATTCTAGTGACGGTTACTGACAGTAATCTCGGTGATGGTGTGTCGTTCTCTCAGACACCTAAGAATTGCACGTAAACTGCAAATGCTTTCAAAATTGCATCCCATCACCGTTCTTCCTGTCAGCAACCTGTCTTTGTTCTGCTCTACTATGATATTAAGGATTGAAAGTTGTGCTATCATACCCTCTGTCTCCCAAAAGATACTAACATCTTCCCAATAATTCCTGTTTCTTCTTTGCCATATTATCCAGAATCTCATGTAGCTGTGTCTACTCACTGCAGGTGCCTATTTCTATTCAAATTGAATCAACCATTTATGCCATAAAAAGACCAATTGTGCCAACTATCTTGAAAAATTCCTGAAAGCGGATATATTGTAAGTATCTTATATAGCGGATTAGGGAGGGATATTTTGGCATTTTCCAATATTGACAGGTCACAGGATATTGAGAATAGCAACAGTGAGTTTTTGGTAAAATCAACTGATTATTGTCGATATTTTGAAATACATCCGTATACAATACTGCAGAGAAATGAATGTTGGACATGTAAGTATAGCAATTTTGCTATGGAAACGGGAAGCTTCACCGATACCGGTCTTTGCCGTTATCATATTATTTCAAAATGAGATCCGTTATAGCAATCATAAGCAGGAATGGAGTAAAGCATGAGTGATTTTGAAGAGATTTATGAATACTCTGTCATGATATCTAAGAATTTATTTGAAGATATCAGATTTAGCAGACAAATTAATTTTGATCACATAAAAATAGGTTCCGAAAAAATCTGTGACTATTTATATTTAAATGCCAATATTTTGATTATGTTGCATAGCGTCGAAGATAAAAATCCATATTTATATTCACATCCTGTAAAGGTAGCCTTTATTTCGTACGCGATTGGGAAATGGATGAATCTGGGCAGAGATGAATTATCAAGATTGGTATGTACAGGAATCGTTCATGATATCGGCAAAGCCAAGGTTAGAGACAGTATCTTAAATAAACCGGAGAAGCTGACAGAAGCTGAAATGAATATCATGAAAAACCATCCCCTTATGGGATATCGCATACTGACAGGACTTAATGTTCTTGATACCGATATTCTTTTAGGAGTCTTATCCCATCATGAACGCCAGAATGGAACAGGTTATCCAAGAAACCAAATAGGTGATCAGATTAATAAATTTGGAAAGATATTAGCAATTGCGGACATCTACGATGCAATGACATCAAAAACACCATATCATGATAAGGTTACTCCATTTAAGGCAATTGAAGAAATCTATCAGTTGAGCTTTGGACTTCTTGATCCTCAGATTTGTCAGGTGTTTTTAAAAAATATGTCAAATTTCTATTATGGAAGTGTAGTTCGTCTCAATGATGAACGAGTTGGAGAAATCGTCTATGTCAATCAGGAAGAACGAACAAAGCCTTTGATTCATTGTGAAGATGAATATATCAATTTGACGCAGGAACGGAATCTTGAGATTGTCGAAATGTTAAATTAATGAATTGAAAAGCCATTCGGAGCCAAGAAATATATGGCAAAATAATTATATTTATGATAAGATGATTAAAATATCTTTATAATAATTTTGCTGGAGGCTGCATGAAAAAACTACTTATAATTCTATGTGTTTTTATTGGTCTTTCTCTCTTTCCTACAACAGCATCTGCGGATTCACCGGTGACTTCAACCTCGTTTTATCGGGCATATATGGACAACGAGATTGTGGCGGAGGCTCATGAAGAAAAAAAAGTCAATGCGAATATTGCAAAGTATCTTTCTGATAAAAACAATCCAATTGATGTCAAGGCAGCAGTAATCAATGCTATTTCCTGGGATTCCCCGGGAGATCCTGTTGCGAATAAATATTGCCAATTAATATATAAAAAATCGTTGGATAAGATTAATACAGACAAGTTGAGTGGCGACCAGCTATTTTGTATCGGATATCTTTTAGCTATGGAAAATTATTCCGATGTTACCCCAGCACTAAAATACCTTAGGCTAGCTGAGCAAAAGATTAATGATAGCTTCACGGTATCAATTATCAGGGCAGTAGTAGAATCTATGAATGCAAAGACGTCTGAGGGGAGGTGGGATTACATTCCACCTGTTCTTAAGAATACGGGCCTGAAAAGGGATCTCAGACAGGATGCAATCAATATCATTTTGGATTATATGGCATCATACGATGAGGATGGGCTTCAGGTAAGCAGCAATAATGTTCTGATTAAGAATGAAAAAAATCAGACAATCTATCTTTATGGTACCTATGCAGTGCATGCTTATGAAGTACTATATAAGATTACACAGAATAGTAGTATTGCATATACAGCGTTAAGCAAGGATCAATACGGTATCTCTTATGTAACAATAACCGGGGTAAAAAATGGTTCTTCTTCTATACAAGTAGCGAATTTTGAGGGTAAGAGTGCTGTAATCTCATTTAGCGTGGTCTCTAAAGAGGCTTACAGTAAGCTAAATAGTGCAGTTGCAATGTATATCGGCTGCAACCATGCTTATTTGAGTAAAACTAATTCAAACATGACCAAGAAGGAGAAACCTTTTTTGAAGGGTGGAGTACCGTTTCTGCCTGTAGAATATAGCATAAAGGCCTTCGGTGGTAAGTATAAATATGACAGTAAAAATAAAACTTATCAGATAACTTATGGTCATAAAACCATCTTATTAACGTCAGGTAAAAAGTCGGCTACCATCAATGGAAAAGTTACGACACTCACATCGAATATAGTATATCGAAATCAACAACTATTCATTTCGGTAAAAGATTTTGTAACTTTGATTAATAAAAAGTATGTCTATTCTGACGGTCTGATCTTCCTTGCAGATAAAGCCATACAAATCGATGCGGTAAAAGATGATTATATACTTGAGGAGATAGCAACTCTTGTAACCGGTCAGAATCTGACTGTACATGCGCCGATTCCTTTTATGAAGGACGGGAAATATGGTTATGAAGATGATAACGGTAAGGTAATCCTTGAACCAACCTATACCATGGCATATGATTTTCATGATGGTTTGGCAGCAGTCAGTATAGCGGATTCCGAGGGTAGAGAAAAATTCGGATATATCGATGTGACAGGCAACTATGTCATAGCGCCTGCTTATTCCAAAGCGGGAACATTCGGTACGGGGCGGGCACCTGTCCTGAATGCGGAAGGAACTTTGTGGGGATTTATTGATACAAGCGGAAGTCTGGTAATCCCATATTCATATTCGGATTGTACGACTTTTTGTGAGGGTATGTCAGCCGTACAAAAAGACGGAAAATGGGGTTATATTGATATTACAGGTAACTATATCTTGCAGCCTGTTTATGATTCTGCGCATGAATTTTCCGATGGACTTGCTAATGCGACGCTTGGTAGTTGCAATTATGTAATCAGCAAATCGGGAAAATCCGTCTTCTTTTATGACAATGGGGACACTTATGTCGGAGACAGTAAAGATGGTCTGTCAAATGGACCAGGAGTATATACCTGGGCAGACGGTACACAGTATGTGGGAAATTTTACGGATGGGAAGAGGGCAGGCAAGGGCATTTTTACCAATCATGATGGTAGTGTATTAGATGGATATTGGGATAATAATAAATATATGGGTAAGGAACAATAATCCGACAAGCCTGAGGAATGCTAGATACTAGGCGGATATCATAGATGCGGAGTTGAAACACGTATAAAATCCCTATTAAGGGGTGATACGCTCCTCCTTGTAGACAGTTTTAATTGTAAAAACTATCTACAAGGAGGAGCGTTTTTAAGTTGTCCGCCCCTTTACTGATTCCATTTACAACATTTGAAAATGCAAGTGACAGCGGTTTTTTTTATTGGTTCTAGTAATAGACCTAAATTAACTTTTTATGGAATATATTAGTTGTGTATCTTGTATTGATACCCAGAACCTACAGGGCTTATCGTATCAATCATCTATTGGGAAGCTGTTAATAATGAAACGCAAGAAAACAATAATTGATATTTTGGTAATTACATTCGCATTTTTACTTTTTACCATATGGTACCGGGGTAACGGAAACGAAGAGAATGCAGCACATACGGCAATGTCACTTATCAAATATCAGAAGATATATTTGATTACAACGAATGAAGAGTATCAATACTGGGATTATGTCAATCAAGGAGCAACTGATATGGCAACATCGGTTGGTATAGATTATACGTCGGTTGCCCCCACGGGAAGAACAGCGGCGAAGCAGGTTGAGGTCATTAATAAAGCTGTAGATGATGGAGCCAGAGCAATATTAATTGCAGCGGATGATCCAAAAAGGATATCGAGTGCGGTCGAAGATGCCAAGGCGAGAGGAGTCAAAATTATCTATGTGGATGCTCCCGCTAATGAAGAAGCGATAACTACGTTGGCAACGGATAATTTTGATGCAGGCATTATTGCAGGTCAGACCATGCTTTCTGAACTGGAAAAACAAGGAATACAAAAAGGCTCAATCGGTATCTTTAGCGTAGCCTCAAAGCAAAACACACAATTACGCGATGCCGGGTTTCGCAAGGTTATTATGGAGGATAACAGATTTGCGCTTCTAGATACCATATTAACAAATGGAGAACCGGAGGCCACAAAGGAAGCTGCAAACCGTTTAATCAGTGAAAATAAGGATCTGGTAGGGCTGCTTGGTTCAAATGAAGGAACCAGTGAAGGCGTTGGTAATGCGATTAAAGCAGACAATAACCGGATTATTGGAATTGGTTTTGATAAAACAGATGAGATTATGAAATTACTGAAAAGTGGAAGTTTAAAGGCAATTATGGTCCAGAACCCCTATACCATGGGATATCTTGGTATGGCTGAAGCGATCGCAGCCTTGATGGGCAAGGATACAGGACCTTCCTATATTAATACAGGCATCACGATATTACAGAATGAATGATATAATAGCAGTGATTTATGATTTGATAACTGTGAAGGAATATTCGAAAGGAAAGCTGGTTGATTATGAGCATAAGGAGGGTAATAATCAATACTCTGGTTATTATAACAGCTTTAATCATATTTTATTGCTGGTATAACAGCTGTATCAAAGATGTTGAACTCACATCAACAGCTTTCTATGGGAAGAATCAGCAGGCGAAGCCGGAGGTTAAGAAAGATTATAAGATATATCTGATTACAAATGAAAAAGCACCTCAATTCTGGGAATATATGAATCAAGGCGTCTCAGATATGGCGAAGCTGCTAGGATTATCATTCACCTGGGAGGCCCCTGCTATACAGGACGTCAATCAGCAGATTGAACTGCTTAATCAAGTTGTGGACAGCGGTGCAGATGCAATTCTTATATCAGTACTTTCTGCGGACGAATTAACCGAACCGATTAGACAGGTGAAAGAAAAAGGTGTAAAAATTATTTATGTGAATTCCCCTTCGAATGAAAAAGGAATAATTACATTGGCTACCAATAATTATGAAGCGGGGAAAAAAGCAGCAGAAAATATGATTGAGGAATTGGAGCTTGCCGGACTCCAA
Organism: Lachnoclostridium sp. UBA1308; assembly: GCA_002307215.1. Lineage (GTDB taxonomy): Bacteria > Bacillota > Clostridia > Lachnospirales > Lachnospiraceae > Mobilitalea. The sequence continues at coordinate 30,422 of DBTU01000019.1, read as the reverse complement.
GAAGGCACAATTGGAATTGTCAGCGTACTGAAAGAAAATCCAACGATAATTGAGCGTGACAGTGGCTTTATGGATGTAATTAAAGCGGATAAAAGATTTACTGTTTTGGATCCGGTTTATACCGGGGGAGATCCCAAGTTATCCGAAGAAGCGGCGACGGCCTTGATAAAAAAACATCCTGAGTTAGTAGCCATATTTGGGAGTAATGAGGGAGCAAGTATAGGAGTCGGAAATGCAATTATGGCGGATAATAACCGGATTATCGGAGTTGCTTTTGATAAATCCGATGCCACCATGGAGCTGCTAAATAAGGACAGTATAAAAGTAATTATTGCTCAGAATCCATATTCGATGGGGTATCTTGGAATGGCAGAAGCATATGCCGCCTTACAGGGCTTCGATACCGGGCCCTCTTATATCGATACAAGAATTTCTGTAATAAGGGAGCGATAGATTTATAAAATGTTAATGAATTGTTCATTCAATTATAATTGACTAATATTCTGCAATAGCCCATAATGACCTCGTTGATTTGGCAATAATAACAAATGTGATTCGGATGTCATAAGTCAAATAAATGCAGTGAAATGAATACGTGTACATATATATTCATTGATTTACCTTATAATTGACTTATGACACCCGAATCAAATATAAAATAATGAGATATGGGATAAAGGAGAATAATGTTACAGTTAAAAGAGATTATGAAAAGTTATACGACCGGTGAATTTACGCAGGTTGCACTTAACAAAGTATCACTGAGCTTTGGAGAAAGTGAATTCGTCGCGATTCTAGGACAAAGTGGTTCGGGCAAGACTACATTTTTAAATGTAATCGGTGGTTTGGATCAATATGACAGCGGTGAATTGATTATTAACGGAGCTTCTACCAAAAAATATAAGGGTAGGGATTGGGATGCCTACCGGAATAACAGTGTAGGATTTATCTTTCAGAATTATAATTTAATACCGCATCTGGGAATTATCGATAATGTGGAAATGGGAATGACCTTAAGCGGTGTTTCTCATCGTGAAAGACGAAAAAAGGCTATCGATGTACTGGATCGGGTGGGATTAAAGGACCATATTCATAAGAAGCCGAACCAGCTTTCAGGTGGGCAGATGCAGAGAGTGGCAATCGCCAGAGCATTAGCCAACAATCCGGATATTATTCTGGCAGATGAGCCCACCGGTGCACTTGATACGCAGACAAGCGAACAAATCATGGAATTGATTCGCGAAATCGCCAAGGATAAATTGGTTGTCATGGTTACCCATAATCCGGAAATTGCTGAAAAATATGCAGACCGAATTATTCGTTTTAAGGATGGAGAAGTAATTAGTGACAGTAATCCGCTCGTGGAGCAGAAATTGAAATCGGATTATAAGCTTAAGAAAACCAGTATGAGTTTTCTTACTGCTTTAAAACTGTCAGGCAAGAATATTTTAACAAAAAAAGGAAGAACGGCATTAACCTCATTTGCTTCCAGTATCGGTATCATAGGAATTGCTATCATCTTGTCCCTTTCAAATGGCTTCGATAAGCAGATAAAATCCTTTGAAACAGGCTCCCTATCTAACTTTCCGATTACAATCAGTCAGACGGCGATGAGTATGGATATGGCACAGATGTCTAATCGTTCTGATGATAAAGAAGAAACAGAATTTCCTAACGTACAGGAGGTTTATCCATATGACTCAAGTGAAAATACGATCATTCATACCAATATATTGACACAGGAATATGTGGACTATCTGTCGAAGATTGATCAATCGCTTTTGGACGGAAGTTCCTATATAAGAAGTGTTAATATGAATATATTGAAAATGTCGGATGGAAAAGCAATAAGAGTAAACCTTGCGGATATTGGATTTACAGCATTTCCGACGAAATCCTCGGACAAGTCCTCGGCATATTTGGAGGAGTATTATGATTTGCTTTCCGGCCAATTTCCTCAGAGTGAGGAGGATATCGTTCTGATCCTGGATGAGCAGAACCGGATGAATACCACTGCATTGGAAGCTCTTGGGTTTGATTATAAGCAGAAGAGTATTGACTTTACCGGGGTAGTAGGAAAAGAGTATAAATTAATATTAAATAATGATTTTTATGCGAAATCCGGTGATCTATATGCGATTAACGGAGATCCTTCCGATCTAAGTGATTTGTATGACAATAGTAACGCAATAACATTGAAAATCAGCGGAATAATTAGAATTAAAGATGAGGCTAATGTATCCGCGCTTTCCTCCGGGTTAGCATATTCGGACAACCTCGCGCAACGGTTCATTCAGGATGCAATGAATTCGGAGATTGTTAAGGCTCAGAAGGGCGCAGATTACAACATTCTTACAGGAGAGGCGCTCTCGGAAAACAGTTCAACTACTTCCGGATATATGGGAGGTGGCAATGGTATGGGAGCCGGAAATTATACCCAGTCCCAGACGAGGGAAGAAGTATTGGATTCACTGGGAGCATCTCTGATTCCGACATCAATCGAACTTTTCCCGCTTGACTATGATTCCAAGAGTGAAATTACTGATTATTTGGATCAATGGAATGTGGGACTGGATGAAAAAAATAGTGTTGAATATACGGATATGGCAGCAATTGTAACCAACCTGTCAAAAAGTATCATGGATGCGATAACTTTAGTCTTAATTGCATTTGCAGCAATCTCGCTTGTAGTTTCGTTGATTATGATTGGGATCATTACATGGATATCAGTTCTGGAGAGAACAAAGGAAATCGGCGTATTACGTGCACTAGGTGCCAGAAAGAAGGATATATCACGTGTATTCAATGCAGAAACCTTCATCGTGGGAATGTGCTCAGGAGTACTGGGAGTCAGTATTGCATTTGCGCTGACCTTTCCAATCAACAGTATCTTGTATAAAATGACGGAACTGTCAAATGTTGCGCAGCTGAATCCACTACATGCAATTGCTCTTGTAATTATAAGTCTTTTACTTACCTTGCTTGGAGGCTCCATTCCTGCAAAGTTGGCTGCCAAGAAGGATCCGATCGAAGCACTGAGATCGGAATAAGGCTGATCATATCTATGCAGTTGTGTTGATCGTTGTTCCAAGTCCAAGGCTAGATAATATGGAATCAGCCTGTTCCTTAGCCTGTTCGGATAAGGTCTGACTTGTGGCCTTGGCAGGAGCGTTTTTTTCTAGTGTTTCCATGATGGCATCTAAACGATCCTGAAGCTCTGCCTTGGATTCATCAGAGGAGGCGGAGGAGATACCGGCCTTTAAGGAATGGGCTACACTGTTTAGTGTTTTGTAAGATGAATAATCGGCAGTCGCTTTCAACAGACTGTAAGTGCTCGACGAGGTATCAAAGAGTGATGATACGGAATCAGCGGATGATAAACCAAAATATGACATCAATATTCCTCCCTTTGGATAAAGATATGGATCATAATTGTAATAGGCTGTTATTATCTATATCGGACATTTTGTACCATGCTTGATACGTGGTGAATATATTTCACAATAAACTCACAAACAGATCAAGGGTTATCACTATCCTGTGTTGAGCTTCTCTTTCTCTTTCTTTTTCTCTGGATATAGGTAATAAGTATTACAACGCCGGCTGAGGATACAACAGAAAAGAGAGAGGCTAATACAAACATAATTATGATTAAGGGTGTGTTCATTAAATATCCTCCTTTAAAGGAATTAGCGATTTTATGATTAACAGTGTAGCACGAGAGTGTCAAATAATCAAACAGGAAGCATCATATGCGAGTAGAATAGGTTACAGTTAAGCCTGATATGGGTAGTGATGAGACTGGAAATCTTTTTTCCCAGTCTGTCTGCATCTCTTTGAAGGCTAAACTGTAACTAGATTAGAATTTCAAGTGGATAAATGTGGGGATGTGTGGTAAGATAAAAAACGGAAATAAAATGCTGTCTTTTAAAGGGGAATACGCAGTGAGTAAACAACATGAGCCGAAGGTGAAATCATTATATAAGGCATTGAAATTATTGGATTATTTTGATGAAGATCATAAAGAGCTTGGTGTTACGGAACTGGCGGAGATGAGTGGTATCATTAAGAGCAGTGTTCATAATATACTACAGACCTTCGAATGCTGCGGTTTTGTCACACAGAATTATGATAATAATAAGTATCGGATCGGTAGCGCTTCGCTGGAGTTGTTTGGAAAGTACAGAAGCTCACATAATATTGATTTCAGAGTCTCCGAGTGCCTACAAGAAATCAGAAATAAGCATCATGTAAATGTATATCTTGGTATGAGAAAAGATTTCGAAGTAATCTTTATATGCGCCGAAGTGGAAACGAAGAACAACGGAAACCTTCATAAAATAGGAGCAAAAACACCGCTTCACTGCATCGGGCTGGGCAAAATCCTTCTGGGCTATGCAGAAGTGGATGTAAGGGAAGCATTTTATAAGACTTCGCTGGAGAAATTTACGGCATGTACAATCTGCGATCAGGAAGTATTAAGAAAAGAAGTGGAAGAATCTGTATATCAGGGATTTTCAAAAAGTAATTCGGAATACATCGTTGGAATGCATAATATAGCAGTACCGATAATAATAGGCTATGAGCCGATTAAATATGCACTGGGAGTTTCTTCACCAAAATCCTTCAGTGATTATGATACGAAAGAGATTTTATCTGATTTGAGAGATAAAAGTAAAATAATCGCAAGCTTAATCGCAGAAAAATGACATATCAGAATAACAACTTATGAGGAAGAACTTCATAAGCATAACTATAATGGAAAGCAGGTAACCTATGGAATATTCATAGGTTACCTGCTTTTCATTATTTGTGAATAAAAAATCTTGATAGGGGTGTCAAAAGCCCGATTTATTGTGTCTATCGTCGATTTTCACAGTTTCGCTCTTGAGTGGTAATACATAAAATCGTTCATTCGCAACACGCTCCCGCTTGGATGAAGTACGTAGCGGTACATAAGGCCCTAAAAGACAGGACCTAAGTACCAACGACTTCATACAGTTACTCATCAAACGATCTTATGTATTACCATCGGGCGGACTGTTTATGTGCAAATTGACGAAGTTAGAAAAATATATGGTTTTTGACACCCCAATCAATCTTTTATGTATATAAAAGATTGATTATTTTTATATAATTGTAAAAATTGATACTTACCCGTTCATTAATAATGAAAAAGTATTGACATATAAATGGGAGCTTGCTATAATTTGTTCATCATTGATGAATGGCATGCCAAATTCATAATAATCAACCTAACGAAGACGTTTGCATAAGCGTCTTCCCTTTTTTATCAAAAAATGAAAAGACAACCAGGAGGTATGTGTATGAGCAACAACAAAATTGAACCTTATCTGATGTCGGTGTTATCCAGCAGACTTTACAGTATCGGACTGGAAATGACGAATACATTAATGAGGACAGCAAGATCACAGTTGATGAGTGTCTGCCATGATTTGTCGACAGCAATCTGTGATAGAAACGGCAATGTAATTGCACTTGCGGAAAGTATTCCGGTACACTGTGCTAACATGGGACTAACGGTAAATCCCTGCTTTACCCATCCGGAGGGTATCAAGGAGGGAGATTTGTTCCTAAATAATTCACCTTATCATGGTAATACCCACCACGCAGATTATACCTATATAGCACCGGTATTTTATCAGGGTGAGCTGATGTTCTTTGCTGTAACCAAGGGACATCAGGCAGACTGTGGCAACAGTATTCCCAGTACCTATCATCCTACAGCAAAGGATATGTACGAGGAGGGTGCACTCGACTGGCCGTGTATCAAAATCCAGAAGGATTATCAGGATGTCCATGACATCATTGCAATAGCAAAGCAAAGAATTCGTGTACCGGAGATGTGGTACGGCGATTATCTTGCTTGTGTTGGTTCCTCAAGAACCGGAGAAAAGCGACTGATTCAGATGTGTAAGGAATATGGAAATGGTATTATCAAGGATTTTTGTGATGCATATCAAGAATATGGATCTAAGAGAATGATGGAGGAAATTAAGAAATTCCCCTCCGGTCATTATGAATATGGAGTTACCTGTGATGCTATTGAAGGCATTGTTCCTGAGGTTACAATAAAAATTATATGTGATGTTTATCCTGAGGAAGGAAATATTGTATTTGATCTAAGAGATAACCCTGATTCCCAGCCCTGTGGGTTGAATATGTGTGAGGCGACAACGCTTGCAAGTGTTGTAACCGGTGTTCTGAATCATATCACGACCGATATTCCCTGCAATGAGGGAGCTATGAGCCATATCAAGGTATTAATGAGAGAGGGTTGCATTGTCGGTAAATCCAAGATGCCGTTTTCATCCTCACTAGCCACAACAAATTATGCGGATCGGCTGATTTCAGGTGTACAGGCACTGATGAATCAGATTGTTGATGAGTACGGAATAGCAGAAGGCGGTGCGGTTCAGTGTCCTGCGGTTGCTGTGGTATCCGGTCTGGACTATCGGAAGAACTACAGCCCGTACGTGAATCAAATTTTCTGCGGTATGACCGGAGGCCCTGCTGTAATGGGTCATGACGGCTGGGTAACCTATCAGTATCCTGTTACAGGCGGTGCGATGAACTGGAACTCTACAGAGGTGCTGGAGCAGCAATACCCGTTCAAAGTAGTACATGAAGAAATCATGATGGACACAGTAGGCGCCGGAAAGTATGACTCCGCTCCTTCCTGTAAATTTGTCCTTACTCCGAGACAGGAAAAGGTGACCTGTGCGTATTCCTGTGATGGAATCAATAATCCACCGAAGGGCGCATATGGAGGATTAAGCGGTCATAGGTCAGCGGCATGGAAATATACGTTGGACGAAGGAGAGTTATCCAGAACAAATCTTCCCCCATTTGCTGAACCGGTCATTAATTTCGGAGAGGCAATTGTATCAGAAAGCTCCAGCGGAGGCGGATATGGTGATCCGCTCGAGCGGGAAGCTAAAATGGTGTGCCATAGAGTCAGGGAAGGCTGGATTTCTAAGGAATTTGCTGAAAGAACCTATGGGGTGGTGGTTGATACATCGAAGGAAATATATACCGTGGATGAAGCCGGAACAAAAATAACAAGAGAAAAATTAGCACAAGAAAGACGATAGGGGGATACCGGTATGGCTAAATATGCATGTATAGACGTTGGCGGTACATTTACGGATGCTGCTATATTAGATGAAAATGGTTCTTTAAATGTATTTAAATCTCCTACTACTCCTCATGATTGGACAGAAGGAATACTGGGAGCACTTAAGGTGGCTGCAGAACATTACCACCAAAATATATCTGATTTTCTAGGTGATATCAGTGTTGTGAACGGAGGCTTTACTACCCATGGTTCCACTATCGCAACGAATGCAATTGTGGAAAGGAAAGTCGGCAAGATAGGAATTATATGTACGAAGGGATTTCGTGATGTATTCTTGTTTCGGGAAGGACCCAATAAGAATCCCTTTGATTTCAATCTTGATTATCCTGAGCCGTTCGTACCGAGATATCTGACATTATCGGTAGAAGAGCGGATTAATTCGGAAGGCGGTATTGATACTCCTTTAAATGAAGAAGAGGTGAAATCAGCTGCCCAAAAGCTGAATGGATATAATGTGGAAGCAATCTGTGTATGTTTCCTGTGGTCCACAGCGAATCAAACGAATGAGAAACGTGCAGCAGAATTAATTCATGAGGTATGGCCGGAGGTTCAGGTTGTTTTAAGCTGTGAGGTTAATCCGAATAGCCGTGAATACCGTAGATGGATTTCAGCAGCAATGGATGCTTCTTTAAGAAAACTGGTATCAACCTATGCGAACAACTTAAACAGCAGACTCAATGAGAACGGCTTTATTGGTGAAATCGGAATGCTTAATTCCTCCGGCGGTGTTATGAACACAACAGAAATTGTGAACAGACCGATTTATTCTGTGGATTCCGGCCCCTCCATGGCACCTGTGTCGGGAAGAGAATATGCAATGCGTGACCTGAATGATGACAATGCGGTTATACTGGACATGGGTGGTACAACCTTTGATGTCAGCTGCGTTATTGACGGTAACATATCGGTATCAAGGGAAACCATCATTGGTAACGAAATACCCGGTATTTCCCGTGTCAATGTACATAGCATTGGTGCGGGCGGCGGAAGCATTGCGTGGGTGGACAGTGGCGGAATGGTGCGTGTTGGTCCCAGAAGTGCCGGATCAGTACCCGGACCGGCCTGCTATAACCGCGGAGGAACATTACCGACGGTAACGGATGCCAACCTGGTATTAGGATATATCAATCCTGATTTTTTCAATAATGGTCAGATGAAGCTGTATCCGGAGTTGGCATACAAAGCCATTAAGGACCATGTAGCTGATATACTGGGGGTAAATGTAATTGAAGCAGCCTACACCATCTGGGCAACCGTCAATGTTAACATGATTGCAGCAATCAAGGACATAACAATCTGGCAAGGAATTGATCCCAGAAATTATGTTATGGTAGCAGGCGGCGGAGCTTGTGGTCTTCATGCAATACCTTTGGCAGAAGGACTTGATATGAAGAAGCTACTGATTCCAAGAACAGCCGGCGGACTAAGTGCGGTAGGCGGAGTATTCTCCGAGGTAGTTTCTGAATATAATGACAGCTTTTACACAACGACGAGAAACTTTGCATTTGATAAAACAAACGAAGTTATCAAGGCATTACAGAAAAAAGCAATAGAATTCTTTGACCGTAACAAAATCAAGAAAGAAAACAGACAGATTGAGCTTTATATGGAAGGGCATTATCCTTTCCAGGTATGGGAATTATCGGTTAATATTACAGATTTCTTATCAAAGAATTTTGAGATTGTAGAATCTTCTGTAAAGGATATTGAGCAGGCGTTTCATAAGGAGCATGAAAGAACTTTTACAATTAAGGAAGATACCTATGTCGAGTGTATTTACTGGAGAATTAAAGCCATCGGTAAGACTGAGATTAAAGCAGAAATTCCTGAGCAGGAATACCATGAGGACAATATGGTAAATTTACCTGATAAAAGAACAGGCTCCAGAAAGATATACTTCAAGAAATTCAATGAGATGATTGTTACTCCAATCTATGCCGGACAAAATCTGGTATATGGCGATGTCATTGAAGGTCCTGCAATTATTGAAGAGCCTACAACTACAGTTGTTGTTCTTCCTGGATATGAAGCCAAGGTGACAAAGTTTAATAACTATTATATTGAAGCTGGTAGGTAAACCATTATGGCAATGTCGTCAATACGTACATTGCCATTCTATATTCATGACAAGTGAATTGGCTTGCCGATTCATCTTGCATCATATTTTAAAGGAGGATTTCACATGAAGAAAACAATTAGTGTTATATTAATGATCTGTTTTATGTTATCACTGCTCGTGGGCTGTAGCAAGGGGGGGAGTGACAAGGAAGATACAATTAAAATCGGTTATTTACAGGATATCTCGGGAGATTATTCCATCGCAGGACTTCCTAAGTACCACGCTGCGCAGGTGGCAGTAGATCAGATTAATGAAGAGGGCGGAATACTAGGGAAAAAGGTTGAACTTGATGCTTTTGATACTCAATCCGATACAACAAAAGCACAGGAAGGTGCCAAAAAATTAGTATTACAGGATAAAGTGGATTTGATCACCGGTTGCTATTCCAGCCCGGCGAGAGAGGCAGTTAGAGTTATTGCAGAACAGAACAATAAGCTTTTCTTTTATAATAATGTATATGAAGGTGGCGATGCAAGTCATAATCTTTTCTGTACCTCGATTACCGAAGATACACAACTAAAGACCTTGACGGAAGAAATGGTTAATCAGTATGGCAAAAAAATCTATACGATTGGTGCGGATTACAGCTGGGGTCAGATCAGCGGTGCCTGGGTAAAGAAATTCGCAGAAGAATATGGAGCAGAGGTTGTAGGTGAAGAATATCTGCCGCTTACCGTCTCACAGTTTAGTGACTCCATCAGCAAAATCCAGGCAGCGGAGCCTGATGTTCTCTTTGTGTTTTTGGTAGGAAATGCCCAGTCAGCCTTTTTTGAACAGTGGGCGAATGCAGGTATGTCAGATATACCTATGGCATGTACCGTTAATCTTTCCAATGGTGAGCAGAAGCGGTTTGCGGCTCCGGCACTTGCCAACATGTATGTTACAACCCTGTATGCGGAAGAATTAGATACCGATGCTTCCAAAGCTTTTGTAGAGAGATTTCGAAAGATGTTCCCAGATGAGGATTATATCGGAGCCGATGCGTGTGCGGAATATTCAGGCATCATGCTTTATAAAGAGGCAGTGGAGAAGGCAGGCTCAACGGATACGGAGATAGTAATAGATACGCTCGAGTCGGGCAATATCAGCTATGATAGCCCGGCAGGACTTATTACGGTAGATGGAAAATCACATCAGGTGATTGCCAATCAGTATCTTGTAAAGTGTGAAGAGGATCATTCCATTTCAATCCTTAAAACATTTGAAAAGGTAGTACCTACCTGGCTTACAGAGGAAATGGGTGTGGATCTGACAGCTTCAAGTCCGAACAAGCAGTTCACTCCAATCGAAATTGAAGAGTAAGCAGTACGTGCAATCGTATGCAGATGGAGGAAGCATGTCAGTATTACAGGTTTTATATCAGTTTGGGAACAGCTTTTCGTTTCTCATCATAGCATCCATGGGTTTAGCAATTATTTATGGCATGATGGGAATCATTAATTTTGCTCATGGTGAATTTATAATGATCAGTGCGTTTATTACCACCGCTCTTGCCGTGCGGGGAGTACCATTGCCTCTTGCCATTATTATAGCATCGGCGATTACGGGAATAATCGGACTGGTACTTGATCGTCTGATTATTTCAAAGCTTTATTCCAGGCCTCTGGACTCCATTGTAGCGACCTGGGGTATCAGCCTTATCATCAAACAAGGAATTGCTTTATTTATGACAGAGACTACAGGAAATCTAGCACTCACAGGAGTATCAACTCCGTTTGGTTCCATTAAGACGCAGGGGGGCAGCTTTTCCGTATACCGTATGTTGTTAATGCTGATTTCTGTACTTCTTGTGGTAACAATTTATGTACTGTTTATGCATACAAAATTCGGCCTTCAATCAAGAGCTACCATGCAAAGAAGTGATATTGCGGCAAGCCTTGGTGTGAATACCAATAAAATATATGGCTTAACCTTTATGATTGGATCCATGCTGGCCGGTCTGGCCGGCGGATTGTTCGCCCCAACCATGTCTGTAACACCTGATTTTGGAGCGCCGTTTTTAATGCCGAGCTTTATTACCGTGCTGATGGGGGGAGCAAACCCTTTGATTGGAACGGTGGTTTCGGGTTGCAGTCTGGGCACAGTGGATAGCGTGGTTACTATATTAACAACGGCCTTTTACGGAACAATGGCGATGTTAATTGTAGCCATCCTGTTTATCCGTGTTTTTCCCAAGGGATTTTCAGATTTAATTGAAAACAAGCTGCTAAAGAGAAAAAAGTCATAATGATCGGAGGTAAGGATGGACAAGAAAAAGAATCTTAGTTCGGAAAACATAATTGCAGGCATGATATTTCTTCTGGCATACCTTTTACCATTGACGGTAAATGCATATCAGATTAATATTTATACCTACTTTATGACAACAATCTTATTATGCCTGAGCCTCACACTGATCTGGGGAATGACAGGTATTTTCAGCTTTGCACAGGCTTCCTTTTTTGGTATTGGAGCTTATGCTTATGGCGTTTTTGGACAGATATTCGGTACATCTGCACTGACGCTCCCCGCTCTTTTGATTGCCGTGCTTGTAGCAACACTGGTTGCCGGAATACTGGGTCTTTTCATGTTTTACGGAGGTGTAAATGATGTTTTTGTCGGGCTGATAACCTTATGCTTTGCAATTGCATTTCATACTTTTATGATGCAGACCGCTGGACCGGAATGGGCAATATGTGGGATAGAACTGGGAGGTTGGAATGGACTGTACCAAATTCCCCAAATTAGTATTTTCGGATATCAGATGAGTGATATTGCATTTTATCTTTTTGTTCTGTCCATTGTCTTGATCGTTTTTCTGGCCATGAAGCGGATACAGAAAACTAAGATAGGTTATTCCCTGCTTGCAGTAAGGGAAAATCGCTCCAGAAGCGAACTTCTCGGTTATAATGTTCCGTTAATTCAGACACTTGTTTTTGCTGTCGGAGGCGGAATCGCAGGTTTGGCAGGAGTCTTGTACAGCTCATGGGGAACCTATGTATCACCTTCTAATATCACGATAACTGCATCAACCCTTCCTGTCGTCATAGTAGCTGCCGGCGGACGAAAGAATTGCACGGCGGCTATGATTTTTTCAGGAGCATATTGCCTATTGACCAATAGCCTGGCTTCCAGTTCTACTGGAAGCCAGTACTCATCGATCGTAACGGGTATCGTTCTTATTCTCGTTGTACTCTATTTGCCGGAGGGATTGATTTGCTCCCTGTTTAAGGGTATTGACAGGCTGATGGTAAGACTTCCTGCCTTGATGAAGAACAGACGGAAGGAGGTATCCAAATGACTGACGCAGATACAATATTGGAGTTGATTAATGTCTCTAAGCAATTCGGCGGAATTCAAGCGGTTGAGAATTTTGACCTTAAGATAAAAAAAGGAGAGCTTCACTGCTTGATTGGTCCGAATGGAGCAGGAAAAACTACGGTCTTTAAGTTGATAACCGGGGTATATCCGGTGTCCTCGGGAAGAATTTTATTCCGTAATCAGGACATCACCAATAAGAATCCGACAGCCAGGGCAAAGCTTGGTATCAGCTTGAAAATGCAGATTCCCGGAATCTATGAAGATCTTACGCTATATGAAAACTTAAAACTGGCAGCAACCAACTATATACAGGGCGATAAAATGCTAAAGGAGATTGACCGGCTGATTCATCTGGTGAGATTGGATACACTGGGGAACCCCATTGTTAAGAATATGTCTCACGGTCAACAGCAATGGTTGGAGATTGCTATGGTTCTGGTTGCATCTCCCGAACTTCTTCTGTTGGATGAGCCGGCTGCAGGCATGGGTCCGGAGGAGACGAACTTCACTGCTGAACTAGTTCGGGAGCTGAATGCGCAGGGTATTACCATTTTGTTTATTGATCACGACATGGATTTTGTTCGTAAAATTGCGAAGAAGGTAACTGTGCTGCATTATGGTAGAAAATTTGCCGAAGGTACCATTGAGGATATTGAGAAGCATGATGGTGTGAAAAAAATATACCTTGGAAGCGAGTAAGGAGATGCAGATATGCTTTATACGGAAAAGGTAGTATCCGGTTATAATAAAGTAATGATTGTCAATCATATTGATATTCAGGTCGATAAAGGAGAAATGGTATCAATCATCGGAAGAAACGGTGTTGGAAAAAGTACATTAATGAAGACATTGATCGGGCTGAACAAGGTGGAAAAAGGAAAAATATATCTTGGTAACAGGGACATTACGAAGACGAAGGCATACACCAGAGCGCAGATTGGTATCGGATATGTACCACAGGGACATGGCGTTTTTCCTTTGTTGACGGTAGAAGAAAACCTGATTATGGGAAGAAATATTAATAGTAGGAAAGCAGCGGATAATTTTGAAATTGTATACAGTTATTTCCCTAGATTAAAGGAACGGAAAAAACAGAAGGCAGGAACGATGAGTGGTGGTGAACAGGCGATGCTGTCCATCGGTAGGGTGTTAATCGGAGCACCGGAAATCATCCTGCTGGATGAACCAAGTGAAGGTGTACAGCCGAATGTGGTAAGTCAGATGGGAGAGATACTGATTAAGATATCAAAGGAACTGAAGATTACTATTTTAATGGTGGAACAGCATATGGGTCTGATTCAACAGATTTCCGACCGGGGCTATGTTATGGACAAAGGAAGCATCGTAGCATCAATATCCAAGGAACAGATTCATAATTCAGAGGAAATTAGAAGATATCTTACAATCTAATGAATGCCGCAAAGCGACAGATGGAGGTTATAATGATGGAACTGGAAAGTATCTATAAATTAATTGATGAAAATGATGTTCAGTTCATTCGTCTGCAGTTTACGGATATCCTAGGACGACTGAAAAATGTAGCGATAACAAAGAGCCAATTAGAAAATGCGCTGAACAATAAGATTATGTTTGACGGATCTTCTATTGAAGGCTTTGTACGAATTGAGGAATCTGACATGTACTTGCGGCCGGATCTGGATACTTTTGTCATACTGCCCTGGAGACCGAATGAGGAGAGGGTAGCAAGGTTTGTCTGTGATGTCTATGATCCGGAAGGATACCCATTTGAGGGTGATCCGAGATATCAGCTGAAGAAGGCAATGGAAGAAGCAGAGGAAATGGGATATTCCTTCCATGTTGGTGCCGAATGTGAATTCTTCATGTTCCATACCGATGAGAACGGCAGAGCAACCAATATCACACATGATACCAGTGGGTATTTCGATCTGGAGCCGATTGATCTGGGTGGAAATGTACGAAGAGAAATCTGTCTGGCTCTCAGTAAGATGGGCTTTGAAGTTGAGACCTCGCATCATGAGGTGGCTGTAGGTCAGCATGAGGTGGATTTTAGATACAGTGAGGCTTTAAAAGCAGCAGATAATATCATGACCTTTAAGCTGGCGGTAAAAGCAATTGCAAAAAAGAGTGGGTTATGTGCTACCTTTATGCCAAAGCCTCTGGAGAGAGAAAACGGATCAGGCTTACATATTAACATGTCACTGATGAGAGAAGGTCAGAATATTTTCTATGATGGAAAGGACCCGAGGGGCAATGGCCTCAGTCAGACCGCATACTACTTTATCGCAGGTCTCATGAAGCATATAAAAGCTATGACGGCAATCAATAATCCGACCATCAATTCTTACAAAAGACTTGCGAAAGGCTATGAGGCTCCGGTATATATCTGCTGGTCCTGTAAAAACCGGAGTCCGTTACTTCGCATACCTGCTTCCAGAGGAAGTGCTACAAGAATAGAGCTTCGTTCCCCCGATCCCTCGGCGAATCCTTATCTGGTGCTTGCAGCCTGTTTAAAGGCAGGGCTTGATGGTATTAAAAGTCAGCTGGAACCACCGGAGCAGGTATCTAGTAATATCTTCAAAATGAAAAAAAAGGAAAGGCAAGAACTGGGTATCGATAATCTTCCAAAGAGTCTAGGCGAAGCGATCGGTTATCTTAAGGAAGATAAACTGATACAGGATGCTGTCGGCAGGCATGTGTTTGAGCATTTTATTAAACTTAAGAAAAAAGAGTTACAGGAATATAAGAAAAAGATTACACCATGGGAACTGGAAAAGTATCTCAATTATTAGCAAAGGTTTTTTGACAGCAAAACTTAATATAATTAATCAAATCACCCGTATTACCTGCATTAATAAGCTTGACGGATTAATAAAATTAATGTAATATGGTGGAGATGGCAGAGACGTTACTATAACGGCACTGCCATCTTCTTTTTTAAAGCTTACTTAATCGGGATAAAAAATATTTCCAAAGGGAGTGATTACATGAATCATAAATCTTTCTGCTTGAAGCGAAATATCGGTTACAGAGAGGTCATAGTAGACAGTAAGATATTTAACAAGTTTTATGAAATATACAATCCAAAATTACAGGATATTATTTCAGTTCCGGATGGGTGTGTTGATATCGAGTTTTTATGGAAAGGTGATGCAGCGGGAGTTTATGTCTGTGGTAGTACTTTAAGCGGTAGGATTTCTGGAATAGGAATGTATGACAGGTGTTTTGGAGTCAGGTTTAATCCGGGTACGATACCGGAATGCTTTAAGAAACGAATGTCCCAAATCGTAAACAACAGATGTGATTTGAAGGAATTTATGAACTTGGAGGAAATGCTTCAGATATTAAGCAAGAAGCAGACACTCGAGGATAAGGTGGATTATTTCCTCGCAAATTTTAAGCCACAAAAAGAAATACAGACCAACATTATTACCTCTTTTATTATTAAGGCTGTGAAGGAGGAATCCGGTTTTATCAATATAACAGAGCTTGTCAATACCACGGGCTACAGTCATTGTTACGTTGATAGAATTTTTAAGAACAACGTTGGTGTTTCTGTAAAGAAGTATGCCGGTATCATAAGATTACAACAGGCAATTGACATCGTGAGGGATAAAAAGGAGGATCAGGTATATGAACGTCTCGGCTTTTATGATCAAGCTCATTTTATCCACGAATTCAAGCGTTTTACCTCGATTACTCCGATGGTGTTTCTCAAGATGAATGAAATATCCATCGTATAAATGTATATATTTTTCCAATACGTACACAGTCCTGCGGAATATAATTCATATATTGCAGACAGTCGCCGTATTCAGTGCTCGGTAATGCCGAGAGGAAAGCTGAAATTATGGTGGCGGATTGGAGGAATAAACATGAAATTAAAAGAAGCTAAGATGACAGCCCTGGAGTTAAAAGAAACTGTAAGCAAGTATATGATAGATACCTATGAGCGTTTTGACTTTATTGCCGAGACAGCCAAGGACATGTACTTATACGATGAGAATGGAACAGGTTATCTTGATTTTTATGCAGGAATTGCGGTGAACAGTGCAGGAAGCTGTAACGAAAAGGTCGTTGCTGCAATTAAGGAACAAGCGGAGGATATCATACATACGTTTAACTATCCGTATACCATTCCACAGGCGAGACTTGCAAAATTAATCTGCGAGACGATCGGTATGGATAAAATTTTCTTCCAAAGTACCGGTACGGAAGCAAATGAAGCTATGATTAAAATGGCAAGAAAGTACGGAATAGAAAAATACGGTCCCGAGCATTACCATATCGTAACTGCAAGAATGGGCTTTCATGGAAGAACCTATGGGGCGTTGTCTGCAACAGGACAGCCGGACAATGCTTGTCAGACAGGATTAAAACCCATGCTGCCGGGCTTTTCTTATGCGGATTATAACAATCTTTCGTCATTTCAAAATGCCTGCAACGACAATACCATAGCCATTATGATTGAGCCGCTTCAGGGTGAAGGTGGTGTACATCCGGCAACAAAGAAATTTATGCAGGGACTACGCAAGTTCTGTGATGAAAAAGGAATGTTACTTTTACTGGATGAAGTTCAAACCGGGTGGTGTCGAACCGGTGAGGTTATGGGCTTTATGCACTATGGAATTAAGCCGGATATTATATCCATGGCTAAAGCTATGGGAGGTGGTATGCCGATTGCTGCTATCTGTGCGACCGATGAGGTTGCTCGTGCATTTAGCTTGGGTTCACACGGAACTACTTACGGCGGTAATCCGGTATGTTGCGCTGCTTCTTACGCACAGATTAGGGAACTGCTGGACAGAGACCTTGCAAAAAATGCAAAGATAATCGGTGCATACTTCATGGAGCAATTAACAAAGCTCCCGAAAGTCAAGGAAGTTAGAGGTATGGGATTGCTGGTCGGTGTCGAATTTGATGGTGTAAACGCTGCTGCAGTTAAGCATGCCTGTCTTGATCGGAAGCTTTTAATTACAGCAATAGGAAGCAGTATCATTCGAATGATTCCACCATTAATCGCAACAAAAGAAGATTGTGACAAAGCAGTTGAAATTATAGAGGAAGCAGTTTGCGAAGTGGTAAAACTGTAAAAGTATCCGGGTTGCTGTGAACATATGGAATTTCGTATTACAGCAGCCCGCAAATTTTGAGTGAAGCATAACGGAAGTCACAGAAAACTTGAGACATACATGTGCGAAATTATGCAGAATGCATAATTTTTGTGTATTAAATTTTGATAAGAAAGGAAGATTAATCATGCAGGATTTTATGTTTTCAATTCCCCAGAATATCGTATTTGGAAAAGGCAGTTTAAAGAAACTTCCGTCATTACTTCAGAAGACAGTCCAAGGTAAGGTACTTATTATATCGGATAGAGGGCTGGAGAAGGCAGGTGCACTCAAAAAGGTCACTGACATTTTAAATGAGGCCGGGATTGCGCATGAAGAATTCCTTGATATAGAGCCGAATCCCTCTGTCGAGACAGTGAATTCGGCAACAGCAATATATATGAGCTGTGCTGCAACCGGGATTATTGCACTTGGTGGAGGCAGTCCCATGGATGTAGCTAAGGCAGTCGCTGTACTGGCCGTATACGGAGGAGAGATTACCGAATACGAGGGTGCCGATAAGGTACCCGGTAAGATTGCACCGATGATTGCAATACCGACTACTGCCGGAACCGGCAGTGAAGTAACAGCATTTGCTGTAATTACTGATAAAGCAAGAAATTACAAATTAACAGTATTTAGCTATGAATTGGTACCAAGTTATGCACTGCTGGACTCGGAATTAATCATGTCACTTCCCCAGTCCGTCGCTGCAGCAACCGGGCTGGACGCGCTGGTTCATGCAATTGAAGCATATCTATCAAAAGCGGCTTCTCCATTCACGGATGCGATGGCTGAGAAGGCTATGAATCTGATAGGAAAGAATATTCGACGTTTTGTAGCGGATAGAAGCAATGAGGAGGCCGCAAACTCTATGTTGCTTGCCAGTACCTTCGCCGGACTTGCATTTGCTTGGGCAAGACTTGGTAATGTACATGCAATGGCTCATCCGCTTGGCGGTTTTTTCAATGTGCCCCATGGCGTAGCGAATGCCATTTTGCTTCCCATTGTTCTTGAATTTAATGCATTATCAGATAACGGAAGGTATGAAATTATCCATGATTATATTAAGGATAACAAAGAAAAGGAATATTTTTTTGATCCCTATACCTTGGTAAGAGAGATTAAGAGACTGACCGGAGAGCTTGGAATACCCGAGGGCCTGAGTCAGGTGGGTGTAACGGAGGATAAAATCCCCGAGATGGCAGCAGATGCTATGAAGAGCGGCAATATTGCCGTAAATCCCAGAAAGAGTAATGTTAAGGATATCGAAATGCTTTACAGGAAAGCTATGTAAACGTTAAAGTTCAGCCTATCCAGGATTGTGACAAGACAGGGAAAGAAATGTTTCCCTGCAAATACTCCTATATGGAAATTATTTTTTCCCAGTCCGGATACATCTCTTTGAAGGCTGAACTGTAACATGTAAACCGAAGTAAAGAGAGGATTGTGTTGACATCATGAATATTTTTGATATCATAGGACCTATCATGGTCGGCCCTTCCAGTTCACATACTGCCGGAGCTGCGAAAATTGGTTTTACTGCAAGGCAGCTGTTAAGAGAAGAGATCCAGACTGCGGATATCTTTCTACATGGTTCGTTTTTGGCAACCGGAAAAGGGCATGGTACGGATAAGGCTTTAATTGCAGGACTTCTTGGAATGAAGCCGGATGATGAACGTATTCCGAATAGTTTAAAAATTGCTGATGAGAAGGGTATCAAGTATAGTTTCTCCGAGATAGAGCTTCGTAATGCCCATCCGAATTCAGTGTTACTTAAGCTGAGGGGAGTTAACACAAGAGAGCTGGAAGTCATTGCTTCCTCAATTGGCGGCGGGCAAATTATGATCAACCAAATTGACGGTCTTGAGGCGAATATCTGTGCCTGTTATCCTACACTTATTGTTCATAACGTAGACCAACCCGGGCATGTTTCGGAGGTTACCTCAATGCTCGGACACAAATCAGTTAATATAGCGACCATGCAGCTTTATCGAGACAAACGCGGTGGAAATGCGGTCATGGTAATTGAGTGTGATCAGGAGATACCGATAGAAGCAATTGACTGGCTCAAAAAGCTGGAGGGTGTAGTTAAAGTAACGTATCTGAGTATGGAGGAAAACAATGAGTTTTAGATCCCTGAACGAAATAGTCACGCTTTGTGCCACAAAAGAGAAAGCCTTTTGGGAAATCATCCTGGAGGATGATATCAGCGAAAGACTGACGACCAGAGAAGAATCCCTTCAGAGGATGAAAAGCCTTTATCTGAGTATGAAGCATGCAGACGAGTCCTATGAAGCCGGTATTAAATCAGCAAGTAAACTGGTTGGCGGTGATGGCGCGAAATTATCAGAATCATTGAAAAAGGGTGCCGTAATCAGTGGTCCGTTCCTCGGTGAGGTGATGGCGAAGGCCCTCAAAA
Source organism: Lachnoclostridium sp. UBA1308 (assembly GCA_002307215.1). Classification (GTDB taxonomy): domain Bacteria; phylum Bacillota; class Clostridia; order Lachnospirales; family Lachnospiraceae; genus Mobilitalea. The sequence goes on along the minus strand of DBTU01000019.1, from coordinate 10,332 downwards.
TGGGAGAGTCCAATGCCTGTATGAAGAAGATAGTTGCAGCGCCTACGGCAGGATCTTGCGGTGTAATTCCGGCAATTTTACTGACCTGCGAAGAACAGTATCATGTCAGTGGTGACAAGATGATTGAGTCCTTATACGTTGCTTCGGGGATTGGTGAAGTAATCGCTTACCGGGCATCTCTTTCAGGTGCTGCCGGCGGCTGTCAGGCTGAGATCGGATCTGCCAGTGCCATGGCGGCAGGTGCGTTAACTTATCTAAACGGCGGAGATACAGAGAGTATTGTTCATGCAGCGGCAATGGCATTAAAGAATCTGTTAGGACTGGTTTGTGATACAGTGGCAGGACTTGTCGAAATTCCTTGTGTAAAAAGGAATGTGGTAGGTGCTGTCAATGCAGTCGCAAGTGCGGATATGGCAGTCGCAGGAATAAGAAGCAGGATACCGCCGGATGAAGTGATTGATGCGATGAGAGAAATTGGTGAAGGAATGCCAAAATCACTTCGAGAGACAGGAGAGGGCGGGCTTGCCGCAACTCCTACAGGGCAGGAGATTGCACTGAGAATAATGGAATAGTTGAGAGGAAATTAACTACATGACGACAGATAAAATAAAAAATCGGTATATAATTTTAGCGTTTGGAGCATGTGTACAATTTTGCTATGGAATTGCTTACGTATGGAGCATGTTTCAACCCTATGCCATCACAAAGTACTCCCTTGATACCTCCGCAGCTAATCAGCCCTTCGGCATTATGCTTGGAGTATTTGCTATTGGCAATCTGATTGGAGGATTTTTACAAAAGAAACTGAATGCAACCTTTCTTATCTATGTCGGAAGTACCATTATGTGTCTGGGACTATTTGCAACGGCATATGTCCCGGTAGATAAGCCCTGGCTGCTTAATATAACTTACGGCGTTATCGTTGGCTTGGGCTGTGGAATTGCTTATAATACGCTGCTCGCAACCATGCAGAAATGGTTTCCGGACAAACGGGGTATGGTAACCGGCATCATTGTCTGTTCCGCCGGATTATTTGGACTTATTATGAATCCGATCGCACAGCATTTTCTTGTGACAGGCGGATTTACTATCGCAATGACTGTTGTAGCGGGTTCCTTATATGTCATCTGCATTAGCTGCGCTTGGGTGATAAAAGCGCCTCCTAAGGGGTATATGGAAGATTATCGACCGGTGAATATCCCGACCACCAGTAAACAGTATACCATTCGCGAGATGCTTGGGACAAAGCAGTATTATATTATTGCGTTTTCCTTTATGCTTGCCGTTCCGGCATATTTTTTGATTAATCCGATGTTAATGAGCTTAGGAGTAGATCGAGGCTTAAGTACCGGGGTAGCGTTGCTTGGAGTGATGCTGGTGTCGGTGATGAATACAACGGGAAGACTTACGGCTCCCTGGATATCTGATCGCATCGGACGAAAGCCGTTGCTTTTATTTCTATTCCTATTTAGTACGATTTCGGTATCAGCACTTACGATTGCTACCGGTAATCTATTTTTAATATTGATTGCTTGTATTGCACTGGCTTATGGAGGCTTCATGGGTATGTATCCGACAATCAGCTCAGATTATTTCGGTATAAAGAATGCAGGTGTAAATTACGGTGTAGTAATGCTTGGATATGCGATATGTTCTGTCGGTTGTCCTTATATTGTCCGCGCGGTAAAGCTAATGCCGATGGGAACGGCCTTCTCCTTTGTTATCGCGGCAGCAGCTAGTATTGTTGGATTTATTCTTCTGCTGGGACTGAGAAAGCCGGAATAAATAACCGGTTACATAGTTTTGGGAATATTACACTAATTATACAAACAAAAGCAGGAAACGATTATGGTTTCCTGCTTTTGTTTGCTATAAAAATAAATAAAAAAATACCAAAATTATACTTTATAATGCCCTAAGATGTAAAATATATGAAAAATATGCTTGTCAATGTAATAAAATGCTATATAACGGCAATATAACTACAGTGATGTAGATAAAACAAGATATAATAAGATAAAACAAGTTTTGTATTGCTTTGTGTTGTTACTAAAAGGGGAACCAATCAATTGTAGTGAGGTTTACTTGATGAAATATATTAATACTATTACAGCTATCTTAATAACGATTATACTTATGGGTTCGAATAATACTAACTTAGAATTCAATGAACAATATTTTAATATTCAATGGTATTTAGATAATAGTTCAGGATTAGATATCGGCGCTTTAGATATGTGGAAAGAATTTGATGAATCTTCGATTAAGAATGAAGTAATAGTTGCTGTGATTGATACAGGGGTAGATTACTCACATGATGATCTAAAGAATAAAATGTGGGTAAATAAGTATGAAATACCGGGTGATGGGATTGATAATGACGACAACGGATATATTGATGATATATATGGATGGAATTTTTGTGATAAAAGTGGTGAATTAATTTCAGATAAAAATTTATCCAAAAATGATCATGGTACTATGTGTGCCGGTATTATTGCAGCTGATCATAATCATATTGGTATCATTGGTGTAGCGGGTAATGCTAATATTAAAATAATGTCATTAAAAGTCTTAGAAGGAAAGAAGAGAGAGGGGAAAGTTGCAAATGTTGTAAAAGCCATCAAATATGCAGAAAAAATGGGAGCAAGTATTTATAATTTGAGTTTTAACACATATGTTGATAATAAGTCACTCGAAAATGCTATACAAGAATCAAATATGCTGTTTGTAGTTTCAGCTGGAAATAATGAGAAATATAACGGAATTAATATAGATCAGCTACACTCATATCCAGCTTCGTACAATTTTAGTAATTTGATAACTGTCGCAAACATTGATTCAAATCAAAATTTATTTATTTCCTCAAATTACGGTAATAATACAGTGGACATTGCTGCTCCTGGTACGAAGATTTATAGTACTATTACTAAAAACAAATACGGATATGATACTGGTACATCTATGGCTGCACCAGTTGTTAGTGGTGTGGCAGCTGTTTTATTTGCATATTATAATGGCATAGACGCCTATAATGTAAAAAACATTATTTTGAATAAAGCAACTAAAGATGATAAGTTAGCAAATAGAATCGCAGAGGGACGAATCTTGTATGTTGGAGATATCTTTCCATATGATATTGATAATTTTATAAAAATCAAAAATAAGCATTTGCTCTAATTATAAATGCTTACTAATAAAAAACTAAAGAAGGAGAAATTTTATGAAGAAAAAAGTTTTTAAAGTAATGTCGGCATTAATGGTACTATTGTTAGTAGCTACTATGACACAAAGTGTATTTGTAAGTGCAAAGGATAATTTGGCAAAACCAAATTATGATGATTGGAAAAACGCAACATCAGGTGAAATTGAATTTCCAATAACACCAGACAACGAAAAGTGGAGCGAATTGAATTCTCATAGTGAAATGATCTCTGCCTGTGAAGTCCCTAATGAGTTAATCGATCAGATGTCTACTCAAGATCTTGTTGATTTGGTTTTACAATACCCACTTCTGGGTGAGATTTTGGCATATACTACATATGATCAAGGACTAGAAGCCGTTAAGGCAGAATTTAATGGTTTACAGGAACTTTATTCTAGAGAGGATGTTGCGGAAGTACTATTGGATACATATTGTAGTAAAGATGTAACAGAAAAGTCCCATGTTAATAGTAATGATAGAAAAGAGCTTGAACGCATCAGGAAGAAAGACGGCATAAATAATGAACTCGACAAAATAATATCTACTGATGTACTTAATGAAGAAGTGACTCAAGATATGGATGATATTATAACCATGACATTTCTTGAAACAATAATTGCGCAAGATGATATTATTAGTAAATTTGATGAAAATGAATTAAAAACCTTAAGCAGCGAAGCAGAAAAAAAATACAAAGAAAAGAGTAATTTTGAAGTTTTAAACGGATTTGAAGATACTTTTTATGAAGAAGCTCTAGTTAATGATAATCTTGATTGTCTCAAGTGAACGAAGAGACCTTAGAAGTGCTAGTAAACTGCAACTAGCTTTTCAAAAGGGCACCCCATCACTGGGATTCCTGTCAGCAACCGTTCCTAGAATGTAACATCTGTTACACTGTTACAGCGAAAAACATTCATGGCTATTATTCATATTGACATGGTGTTTTAATTGCAATATAATTGCGCTATCAAACAAAGAGGTTCCGGAGTAATCCGGGCCTCTTTTTGCTTTGCTGTCAGTAAACAGGTTGCAGATTATCAATCGAGGGGAGGCGTCGCTATGAAGGAACAGAAGATAAATAGCATCTATGGCTTAAGATTTCCGGTTAAGATTGTGGTCAAGAAGGAAGATGAACCGCTTCATTGGCACAAGGATCTGGAGATTCTCTGCGTCCTAAAGGGGAAGGTTAAGTTACAGATGAACAACGCGTTCTATGAGCTGCAGGAAGATGATATTTTTCTGATCAACTCGGAAGATTTGCACAGTATAATACTGGAGCAGGAGAAGAGCAGTTATCTGACCCTCAATATTGATCTGATGTATTATGAAAAATTCTTTATGGAGATGGAATACATTGTTTTCATTGATGATGACTCCATTAATTCAGCGGAGAATTCAGCACTTTCACGAGACATTAAGAAGCGGCTTGCTCAAATGCTGATTGAGATTAAAAATAAAAATGTTGATTATCAGCACCGAATCATCTATAATGCCAGCTCCCTTCTGGCAGTACTGATTGACAACTACAATATGGTAAAAAAGAATTCAAAGACCTTCAAGAATAAGGATCAGTTTTCGAGAATATGGAAGGCTTATGAGTATATGTATAATAACTATAACCGTCGCATTGAACTAGAGGAGGTTGCGAATTATGTTCACATTAGCAAATCGCACCTGTCCCACGTTATTAAGAGCACCATGGGACTTAGCTTTGAGCATTTATTGAACCAGACGAGAGCTGAGCAATCCATGAAATTTCTTGTGACGACGGAGAAGAGCATTACAAAAATTTCCGATGAGTGCGGTTTCTCCGATCCGAAATATTTTAAGAATTTCTTCATGCAGTTTTTTCACTGTACGCCCCAGGAATTCAGGAACCGGAATCGTCATAATGTATCCGAGGGTGACCTTGAAACAACGAGTCATTTCGAAACAATAATTTTTAACGATTTGCTAAATAATAAGATTACCCAGTATCTGGACAGTCATATGAAGGAAGCGGAAGATAATGTGATTGATCTAACGATTGATTATTTCAACCGGAAGGAAACAGACAACTGCAGTAAGAGCTGGAAGAAGGAGATCATTATACCGACCAGCCGATATAATGCTTACTGGAATATATTAAGACTTAGGATGCTTCAACAGGATATCGGTTTCGAGTATATGTATATCATTGATGTTCTTCATAGCAGCTTTGTCGAATATCTTCCTGTGAAGCCGGTGAAAACCGATTGGAATGAGCTAGACCGTCTGATAGAACAGATGAAGGAAATGAACGCTTATCCGAAGCTTGGTTTTTGTAAAAAGACCTTGGATGATGAAGTTTTTTTAAATTTAGTTCAGAAGTTCCTGTTCCATTATAAGCTAAAATATAATGAGACTGAAATGAGCAGGTGGAAGCTTGTATTTTGGGTTACCGTAGAAGAGAAGGAAAAAAATTATGTAAGTATCATAGAGGAGATTGTCTACTCCATTACCCCAAATATCGGGCTTGAATTTGGGAAAGAAGAGGACGGAAGGCAGGAAAAATCACTGAAGCTTGCCGACGCGTCGGGAATCTCACTCATCAGGGATATTTTGGTTGAGCATAAGGATATAGATAATTATTTTGATGCGTTGGTAGACCAGAGGGGATTAAAGAGCAATCTGTATTTTGCTTACACTCTTCTGAATAAGCTGGGTTCTCAGGTGATTTACAGTGGGGATGATTATATAGTGACACAGGACCATAATAAGTTGGCAATCCTAATCATTAACTGTAGTGAAGATAGTCAGATTAAGCAGGAGGCTGCCATTAATATCATCAATTTAAAGGGCAAGCGTTATTTGTTGAAGCAATACTCCCTTTACAGCCAGCAAGAGAAGATGGAGACCTATATCAAGAATGTGACGGAAATGGATTGTATCAGCGATGAGGATATTAAAAGCATCAATCGAGGTCGGTATCCGGATTTGTGTTTAGAATTTTTTGAATCGTTCGAGAGTATACACAGAAGTCTTACTGTGCTTCCGAACCGTGCAGAACTGATTACGTTGGAGCGTGTTCAATAAATACGACAATTGTGCAATAATGTGGGTCTAATCTGCTTTTGATAGCATGTAGTTCCCGGGCATAGGAATAATAAACCTTAATTTCCAAGACTTATTGGCAAAATTGTAGTCATTAAAAGCCTTAATTGCTGTAAATATTGTACTGTAGTGTTATAAGTGCTATCCTAATATTATCAAAAACATTAATTGTTGTTGAAATTATAGGAGGAAATCGTATGAGACTATTACTAATCGGCGTAGGCGGAGTAGGGCAATCTGCTGTAATGATTATCAAGAGAGCCGGTAACAGAGGAAAATGGCTGGAAAAAATGATAATGGCAGACTATGACCTGCAAAGAGCAAAGGATGTTGAAAAAATAGTTGATGACGAAAGATTTGTTGCAGAACTGCTAAATGCAAGCCATAAGGAAGATATTATTGCTATGGTGAAGAAGTATAAATGTACTTTTATACTTAATTGCGTTGCACCCAGCTTAAATGAAGTAATATTTGAAGCGGCTTATGAAGCAGGTGTCGGCTATATGGATTGTGCAATGACTTTGTCACAAAGGCATCCGGAGAAGCCTTATGAACTGCCCAATGTTAAGCTTGGAGACATACAGTTTGCACAGCATGAAAAATGGAAGACCTCGGACAATATGGCATTGATCGGTTCCGGTGTTGAACCCGGAGTGGCGGATGTATTTGCTAAATATGCCGAGAAACATTTATTTGACGAAATTGATGAGATTAACATTCGTGATGGTGATAATTATGTTGTACCCGGACAGGATGTTGCCTTTGGATTTTCCATCTGGACAACGATTGAGGAGTGCTTAAATCCACCGATCATATGGGAGAAGGAAAAAGGATGGTTTTGTACCGAATGCTTCTCGGAGCCGGAGGTGTTCTATTTCCCGGGCGGAATAGGAAATGTTGAAGTAATCAATATTGAGCATGAAGAGGTTATATTAGTACCAAGAGAAATAGACTGTAAACGTGTTACCTTTAAATATGGTGTATCACCTGAATTCAGGACCATGTTAAAGAATATCGCAGCACTTGGTATGGATAATCCGAGTCGTATGATTAAGGTTGGAGAATCCATGATATCGCCAAGAGATTATCTAAGCATCGTGGCACCTTCACCACTGGAGACTGCTTCAATGATGGTGGGCAAGGGTTGTGCAGGAGCATGGATAACCGGTAAGAAAAATGGTTTGGACCGCTCAGTATATATTTATCAGATTGCAGACAATCAGGATTGTATACAGAAATATGGAACCTCTTCCGTGGTTGCACAGACAGCAGTGGGTGCGGTAATTATGCTGGATCTGGTTGCCAATGGAATTTGGTATAAGGCTGGTGTGTATGGACCGGAATCTTTTGATCCGGATCCGTTCATGATGAAGATGAAGGAATATGATTTTCCTGCTGCAATTCATGAAAAAGATTCCGAATTTGATGAACAGTATCAAAGAGACAGTGTGTTTGAAGAAATGATACGGAAATATTAACTCATACATAGCAGCTTAAGGCGAAGGAGTCAGTTTGATTCCTTCGCCTTTTTTTAATACCGCGCTCGGCGCAGGCGTGTCAGCAAGCTGGCACTTAGTTCTAATATAGGAGGAGATATATGGGAATGAAAAAAATTGAAGTAATTATTAGACCTGAAAAGCTGGATACGTTAAAGAAGATACTTGCGAGAAATGAATACAGTGGTCTGACGGTGATGACGGCAATGGGCTGCGGACATCAGAAGGGATTAACCAAGGAGTTTTCGGAGATTGGGTTGGATGCTAATCTTCTCCCGAAACTGTATGTTATGACTGTAATCTGGGAAGAAGATCTTGAGGATATATTAGCCGAGATACGTGAAAAGCTTTCCACCGGGAATGTTGGTGACGGAAAGGTATTCATATCGGATATGCAGGATGTAATGCGAATACGTACAGGAGAAAGAGGTGAAAAAATCCTTTAATGGAGGCAAAAATGGCAGAGTACGGGGCGAAACGGACAATTATTAAATTAGAGAATGTTGTGAAATTTTACGGTGATAATGAGGTTGTGAAAAAGCTCAATTTAAATATCTATGAGAGTGAATTTCTTACGTTACTAGGACCCTCCGGTTGTGGCAAGACTACAACCCTGCGTATGATAGCGGGCTTTGAAGACGTAACGGAGGGAAGTATATATATGGAGGAGAAGAATGTGGAGGGTAAACCGCCGTATCTTCGTAATGTAAATACCGTATTTCAAAGCTATGCACTTTTTCCGCATATGAATGTATTCAATAATGTTGGTTTCGGATTAGTCGAGAAGAAGATGAAGAAGGCCGAGATTAAGGAAAAGGTAACACAGGCGCTTACGTTAGTTCAGCTGAAGGGGTTTGAGAAGCGCATGCCGCATCAGATTTCCGGCGGACAGAAGCAGAGAGTGGCGATTGCAAGGGCTATCGTTAATAATCCCAAAGTGCTTTTACTGGATGAACCGCTTGGAGCACTTGATCTAAAGCTGCGCAAACAGATGCAACTGGAACTCAAACATCTTCAAAAGATGCTTGGAATCACATTTGTCTATGTCACCCATGACCAAGAGGAAGCTCTTACCATGAGTGACCGTATTGCAGTTATGAACGCAGGAATATTAGAGCAAATAGGAACAGCAAAAGAAATTTATGAGAAGCCGAAGACAAAATTTGTTGCTGACTTTATCGGCGAATCCAATATTTTCGAGGCATATATTAATGATATGTCGGGTTACGAATTTGACTTAGTACTTGAGTGTGGCAGGATACATACCAAGGGTAATGGCTTTATTAACGAAGAAATGGTATATGTATCGGTACGCCCCGAGAGTTTAAAATGTTCAAACGACCCGGTTAAGAATTTTGAACTAAGGGGAATCGTGAAAGAACATGTTTATATCGGCTCCTTAATAAAAACATCAATAGAGTTGTCAAACGGTCAGCAAGTAAAGCTTAATAACCTACCGGATGTTGATATTCCTGAAACGGGTTCGTTGGTTTATCTGTATTGGAAAGAAGACAAGGCAGTAATCATGCACACAAGGGAAGATATACTATATGACTACATAGATGAGGCCAAGGGAAATACCGAGGAGATAAGACTGCTACAGGATTCTCAGGAAACATAAACCATAGGAAAGCGGGTGCATCGAATATGAAAAAGAATGGAAGAAGAAAATCGCATAGATTGCTGTTACCGATCACTTTCATGGTGGGACCGACTGCCGGATGGCTGTTTGCATTTTTGGTACTTCCCTTAATCTATGCCGTGGCAATGAGCTTTGCAAAGTCGGGAATCTACGGAGGTATCGTATGGGAATTCTCGGTGGCCAATTATGCAGATATGTGCAATCCCATTTATTTTAGGGTAGCGGTAAAATCCCTGAAGCTAGCGTTTGATACGAGCCTGTGGTGTTTAATTATCTCATATCCCTTTGCCTACATTTTAAGTAAAATCAGTAACAAGTGGAAAGGCCTCTGTATGCTGCTGATTATGCTACCCTTTTGGATTAACGGACTGATCCGTCTGAATGGATGGGCGAATGTACTTCGGGATACGGGACTTATTAATACCGCCCTACTTAAGCTTGGGATCATTCATAAACCGATTGAGATGATGTTTACAAATGGTGCGATACTATTCGGTATGGTGTATACTTTTTTCCCGTTTATGGTACTTCCAATCCTGACCTCGATCTCAAAAATTGATAAGAATCTGATTGAGGCAGCGCAGGATCTTGGAGCAACGAGGATAAAGACATTTATTCGGGTTATCTTTCCACTAACCGTACCGGGCGTCTTTGCAGGAGTCATTCAGGTATTCATTCCGAGCCTGGGAGCCTTCTATATCTCGGATATTATGGGAGGCGGTAATACAACCCTAATTGGTAACTTGATCAAGAATCAATTTCTATCTGCCAGAAACTGGCCGCTTGGTGCCGCATTTTCGGTTGCAATGATCTTATTTACGCTGATTGTAATGAGACTTTATTCAAAAGTCGGTAATTTAGAGGATATGGCATAATTTGAATTATTGAAAAGCATAATTCACACCCCTGATTTGAGA
>DBTU01000044.1:67937-144357 GCA_002307215.1 Lachnoclostridium sp. UBA1308 | reverse complement strand
TTCGAGAGTTGTTGAGCACGCATTATTTATTTTATTTTTTTAAGCGCAAATATCATGTTGCGGAATTGAATAATCACGAATAAGAATCAGGGAAAGCTACAGAATATCATAAATTATAATATACTGTAGCTTTCCCTGATTTGTTGCTTATTAAATTAATATATCTGGCTATTCCCTGATTTTCTTATCTATTATGCTAGCATCCATGCCTGCCCTTTGAATTATATGCTTTTTAATTATTTGTGCTATTTCGTACTCAAATATTTCTCAATATTATCGATAGCGGTCTTTTCATCAGGTCCGTCCGCGGTTACTACAACCTTTTCGCCCGTCGAAATTCCCATACTCATCATTCCCATAATACTCTTTGCATTTACCCGCTTTTCATTACTCTCTACATAAATGCTGCTTTCGTACTGGCTGGCAACCTGTACAAGTAAGGCAACAGGTCTGGCTTCTAACCCATTAGGGATATTAATTGTTATTTCCTTTGTTATCATTAAATTTTTCCTCCTTATTCTCTCGTAATTGGTCTGCTATCTGGCTTAACTTTCTAAGTCTATGGTTAACTCCGGATTTTCCGATTGGGGGTATTAACATCGTACCCAGTTCTTTTAGTGATGCTTCCGGATAATCAATCCTAATTCTGGCTAAATCCTCAAGTCCTTCTACCAATTCACCCAAACCGGCATTGTCTCTGATAAAGATGATATCCTCAATTTGCTTTACTGAAGCATTCACCGTCTTGGTTATATTCGCGGCTTCACAGTTCACCTGTCGGTTAATTGAATTGCGCATTTCCTTAAGAATCCTCACATTTTCCAAATCCATCAATGCGGTATGCGCTTCCATTATATTGAGTAGATCAACAATCTGTGAGCCTTCTTTTATATATACTACATAGTTCTTTTTTCGTAATATAATCTTACCGTCAATCGAAAAAGCTTGTAGTATATCCTGTAATTGTACTGCCTTTGTATAATCCGATCCAACGATTTCAAGATGATAAGCTTTCTTCGGATTACTCATGGAGCCCGAGGTTAAAAAGGCTCCTCTTATAAATGCTCTCTTACAGCAGACATTCTGTGTAATAACTTCATCTGCCGGACCCAGAGCCAAACCGGTAATTCTTTCATTGTTATGGCCTTCCGGTGCTTCTTCTCCTATATTTGGATGATCAAAGTGTACTTTTGTTGCTTGTAAAATCAAATCAATGGCTTTCTCATTACGCAAAATCAAGGTATACGTACTGTTTCGTTTTGCATTAATATTAGTTTTAACAGAAACATCAATATTTATATTAAATGTTTTTCGTATTAATGTAAAGTATTTTCTTGCCACGGCAATATTTTCCGTCTGCAATTTCAAATAATAATGGGAGTCGCAGATGATCATACGCCCTTCACAGGAAATCATGGCTGCTAATTCAGCAAGTCTGCAGTGTCTCGCATTGCCAAGATGAAGCGAAAGCTCCTCCTTTACATCTTTTGAAAATGACATATGAGCCTCCCTTATGATTCTTTCTCAATATCCCTATGCTCAATCTTGAAGCTGTACTTTGCATTTTCCATTCTCAGTGACAATTCATCGACTATAGTAACAGAACGATGCTTACCCCCCGTACAGCCAATTGCAACTACTAATTGGTTTTTTCCTTCGTCCATATAATTCGGGATTAGGAAAAGTAGCATATCGGTCAGTTTATTTAAGAATTCCTCTGCTGCCCCGACCTCCATCACATAGCGGCTGACTTCCATATCCTTACCTGTCTTATTCTTTAACTCCGGTACATAATAAGGGTTTGGCAGAAAGCGGACATCAAAAACCAGATCAGCATCCACCGGTATTCCATATTTAAATCCAAAAGAAAGTAAGGTGATATAAAAATTATTGAATTTTTCATCATCACGATAAATTTTATTGATCTGAATTTTCAAATCTCTTGTCAACAGATGGCTCGTGTCAATGATGATGTCCGCATTCTTTCGTAAGAAGGATAACCTTTCACGCTCTAGGGTAATTCCCTTCTCGACACGACCTCCTGCTGACAACGGATGTATCCTTCGCGTCTCCTTGTAGCGCTTCACAAGTACCTCAGGGGTACAGTCAAGAAACAATATTTCATATGGAATGCCTGATTGCTTCATGTCATTAAGGATTGTGTCCATCTCTTTTAAAGCTTGTCCGCTACGGATATCAATACCTAAAGCAACCTTGCTTTGGTTGCCCTGCATGATAAGTCTTGCAAACTTCTTAACTAATTGGATGGGAAGGTTATCTACACAAAAATATCCCACATCCTCAAGCATCTTCAGTGCGGAGCTTTTACCGGCTCCGGACATTCCTGTGATAATGACAAATCTCATGATCAACCGCGCCTTTCACATACTCTTTTGCAGTGAGCCTTTATTGGCTCATTTTATTGGTGTTATCGCATTTTCATCATCAAAATCGCCAAGAAGCTTAACCTCAGGTTCCAGTCTTACCCCGAATTTTTCTTCAACAATTCTAATAACATCCTCCATAACAGTGACAAAATCCTTAGCGGTTGCATGCTCCTTATTAATCACAAAACCACAGTGCTTCTCAGACACAGCTGCTCCACCTACCTGATAACCGCATAATCCTGCATCGCTGATTAACTTCCCTGCATAATCTCCCGGTGGTCTCTTAAAGGTACTGCCGGCGCTATAATGCTCCAAGGGTTGTTTTTCACGTCTTTTGGCATTCAATTCCTTCATCTTGGCCCGTATCGTTAGTTCATCTCCGGGCATTAATACAAGGTCCGCTTCTAAAAGTATATATTCCCTTCTCTGCAAAATACTGGCCCGATACCCCAATTCCAGATCGTTCCTGTCAAGACTCTGTATATTACCGTCTTCGTCCAACACCCTGGCGCCAATCAAACAGTGCTTCATCTCACCATCATAAGCTCCGGCATTCATTGTAACCGCTCCGCCCAGTGTCCCAGGAATCCCGGCCGCAAACTCAAAACCACTTAAACTATGAGTTGCCGCCTCATTTGCCAGCTTAGCCAACATAACGCCTGCCTGCGCTGTAATGATGCAGTCATCTTTCACCCAAATCTTCGAGAAATTATCCGCCAATTGAAGAATCAGTCCGCGGTAACCCAGATCAGAAACCAGTAGATTGCTGCCATTACCTAAAATAAAACAAGGTAGCTTTTCATACTTACATAAATCTACCACCTCACGTACTTCAGAGGTTGTTCCAGGTATCACATAATAATCTGCTTCGCCACCGATATGAAGTGAGGTGTGCATCTCCATGCGTTCCTTCCTTCTAATCTGCTCCTTCGTTAAGATAAGATTTAATTTCTGATAGAATCTATCTTCCAATTATGCCTCCTTATGTGTATTGCTAACCTGCTATTGTCAGGAAAGCAAAACCTACAATAAAGCTTATTATTATTCTATTATTTTTATGCTTTAATGAATCATTAAGCTTTTACTTGGCTAATGAATAAATCAGTCTCGCTGCTCCGTATATTCCGGCATCATTACCCAGTGTAGCCAGACGGAATTCTTTATTCTTTAACGCATTCATAACATGGCTGTTATAATATTTTTCAATTGTATCTGTTATAATCTCACCGGCCATAGATACTCCGCCGCCAATAACGAAAGCCTGTGGATCAATCACTTGTGCGATATGAGACAGCGCAATACCAAGATAACAACAGGCACCCTCAACTGTTTCGAGTGCAAGTTTATCTCCTGCTTTTGCACAATCAAATACCGACTTAGCACTTAATTCAGGAATATCTCGCATACAAGACGCATCGATCTTTTCAGCTAGAATACTCTTTGCCAGTCTTACAATCCCGGTTGCGGAAGCATATTGCTCAAGGCACCCTTTTTTCCCACAACCGCAGGTGGCTGTTTCATTGGAATTGACAAATATATGACCGATTTCACCGCCTGCTCCATTGCTTCCTGCGATGATCGAGCCATTTAGGATAATACCACCCCCGACACCGGTCCCCAACGTGACCAATACCATATTCTGAAAGCCTTTTCCGCCACCCATCCACATTTCGCCGAGAGCAGCCGCATTGGCATCATTCGCAGCCTTCACCTTAAGGCCTGTCATTTGTGTCATTTCATCTTCAATATTAAAATGGCCCAGGCCCAGATTGGGCAACTCCAGTACTTCACCATTATCTTTAACCGGTCCCGGAATACCGACACCTACGCCAATTACATCGTGCTTATTGATATTTAGTTCTTGCATCTTAAGCAGTATAAATTCTGCCGAATCCTTAAGGATATCTCTGCCGTTCCCCGTCTTTTTGGTTGAAAAGTCCCATTTATTCAACAGCTTCCCCTCTGTATCAAACAAACCAACCTTTACTGCCGTTCCTCCGATGTCAATTCCAAAACATACCTGTTTCATATTCTCCCTCATTCCTGCGCTTGCTTTATCATCTATTCTAGATTGATTTCTTAATTTAATTTATGGCTGTTGGTTCTCACTCTTTTTCAGACTGTTCGTAACGCGGTTATACAGCTCTTGAGCAGCGTTGTAGCCCATCTTCTTCTGACGGTAATTGACTGCTGCCGATTCACAGATAATCGCAAGGTTCCTGCCCGGACGAATTGGTATGGAATGGCATACCACCTTATTACCGAGGAATTCGGTGTAGGTTTCCTCCAGACCGAGACGGTCATATTGCTTCTCCTTATTCCACTCTTCTAATTTAATTACAAGATCGATCGCCTGTGTATTCTTAACACTTTCCACCCCGAACAGTGTTTTGACATCAATGATACCGATACCTCTGAGTTCGATAAAATGTCTTGTGATATCCGGCGACGTACCAATCAGGGTATCATCGCTAACTTTCTTAATTTCAACAACATCATCCGTAACAAGACGATGTCCACGCTTAATTAATTCAAGTGCTGCTTCGCTCTTACCGATACCGCTTTCACCCATAATCAGGATACCTTCACCATATACATCTACAAGTCCTCCGTGGATCGTAATTCTTGGTGCAAGCTCTACATTTAACCAGCGGATTACCTCTGCCATAAAGGAGGATGTAGTCTTTGCGGTACGAAGGATTGGTACTCCTTTTTGCATTGCAAGCTCGATAAAGCTTTCACTGACCTCCAAATTTCTACTAAATACAATACAAGGAACATGTGAATCCATCAGTCTTGATAAAATCTGAATTCTCTGTTCACTATCCATCTGCTGCATATAGGCATTCTCCACATAACCGATTACCTGAACACGCTCTGAATCAAAATAATCAAAGAAACCTGCCAACTGCAGGGCCGGCCTGTTCACATCGGGTTGAGAAATCTTAATATTATTGATAAAGACATCAGGAGTACAATTCTCCAAGTTCATTTTCTCAATTAATTTAACTAATTCTACTGTATACATAATATCCTCCGTTCAAAAGTTCTGTATGTCCCGCTACATTCTAACATATTAGTTTACAAGCTGTAAATGCCTATTGTACAATCTAACTATGAAAAAATTCATAAACCTGCTCTGCCGCCTGTCGGTTCATCTCCGGAATACTGAGGATTTCCTCCACCCCGGCAGCTTGTATAGCCTCTAACGATTGGAAGTATTTCATCAGTGCTCTTCTTCTGGTCGGACCGATTCCGCTGATGTCATCCAGTATTGAATGTACTTGATTCTTCTGTCTTAGATTACGGTGATACTCAATTGCAAATCGGTGCGTTTCATCCTGTATTCTCGTAAGCAGACGAAACAATTCGCTGCTTTTATCAAAAGACAGTTCTTTGTCTTGATAGAACAGTCCTCTGGTTCTATGATTATCATCCTTAACCATACCGCACACAGCAATATTAAGCCTCAATTCTGATAATACTTTTAAAGCTATCCCCACCTGTCCCTTTCCACCATCCATGAGAATTAAATCGGGATATCTTGTAAAGCTTCCCAGTGATTCATCCAGGTTGTTCTCCCTGTAATGCAGGAGTTCCTTCTGCCCGTGGGTAAATCTTCTCGTCAGTACCTCATACATGGAGGCATAATCATCCGGTCCCTTGACACTGCGAATCTTGAATTTCCGGTAATCAGCTTTCTTTGGCTTTCCTTTCTCAAAGACAACCATCGAACCGACCGATTCGAAACCCGCGGTATTGGAGATATCAAAGGATTCAATTCTCTCTACCAGAGGAAGATCCAAATATCCTGCAAGTTCTCTGAGCGCCCCTGTGGTCTTTGCTTCCTCACGCTTTATCTTCTCGATATCCTGATTGAGTACCAGTTCGGCGTTCTTTCTGGCAAGCTCCACCAGCTTTTCCTTATCTCCCTTTTGAGGCGTCCTTAGATATACCTTCTGACCTCTCTTTGCTGTAAGCCACTGCGTAATCAGCTCTTCCTCCTCTGTCTTTGTACCGAGGGAAATCTCTTTTGGAATGTAGGGAGTGCCGGCATAGAACTGTTTCAAAAAACTTGCCATTACCTCCGCATCTTCCACATCCTCAACACCGCTTAAATGGAAATGATCCCTTCCGATCAGTTTACCGCTCCTGATAAAGAAGGTCTGAACCACTGCTTCATCTTTATCTCTGGCAAATGCGATAATATCACGGTCCACCTGATCCGTATTGGTAATCTTTTGCCTACCTGCAATCTGCTTTACGCTGTGGAGCAAATCTCTGTACTTCGCTGCCTTTTCAAACTCAAGGGCGACAGAAGCCTCAGCCATTCTTGTTTCTAAAAGCTTCGCAACCCTCGCATAATTACCATTTAGAAATTCTATTACTTCATCGATATTGATTCTGTAATCTTCCTGTGTAATAAATTGCTGGCAGGGAGCTTCACATTGTCCCATATGATAATACAAGCAGGGTCGTTCCTTACCGGCATCCCCCGGAAGTATACGACTGCAGGTTCTGATTTTATAGATTTGACGCAACAGCTCGAGCGTATCCTTCACTGCCGTCATACTGGTATAGGGTCCGTAATATTTTGCTTTGTCCTTCTTCTGCTCACGAACGATTGACACTCTTGGAAATGCTTCATACAAGGTAATACGAAGATATGGATACGTCTTGTCATCCTTTAACATTGTATTGTATTTCGGCATATGTTCCTTTATTAAATTACATTCTAAAACAAGAGCCTCAAGCTCCGAATCTGTAATAATATACTCGAAATGGTCAATATTTTCAACCATCTGCTTGATTTTCTCGGTATGATTGCGGCTGTTCTGAAAATACTGTCTTACCCTGTTCTTAAGGATGATTGCCTTACCCACATAGATAATTGTATCCTTCTTGTCCCGCATAATATATACACCCGGCTTTGCCGGTAATTTCTTCAATTCTTCTTCTATTTGAAACATAGCTGCTCCTGTTGTGTGTTAATACATTTCTATATGCATTGTACAACAGCTACATTATTAAGTCAATTTGTATGGAGGGGTGGCGTTTTGAATCAAAGCGCTATATAATGTAAATAATGTGATTATATAGTCTTGCAAAAATCATGCGTGCCATTGGAAATATATAAATGAATTCCATTGGAAATTCATTTATATATTCTGCATATTTTAACATTGTGTTTCTACCCCAATGTGGCTATTTTTATTCAAAGGGCTGACATGTTAGGTTATTATGAAAACTATTATTAGGAGGGCTGAAAATGGCTGAAAAGCTTGCTGATATGCATACTCACACCTTTTATTCGGACGGTACCATGTCTCCTACGGAAATTCTACAGGCGGCACTGAACAAAGGCGTCGCTCTGCTTGCTATTACTGATCACAATATCTTAGAGGGGACTCGAGAGTTAAAGAAGTTATGCAAGGGATTAAATATTTCATATGTTTCCGGCGTTGAACTTGATTCCTTGGACAACGGCATTAATGTCCATATCCTCGGATACGGCATAAATTTGGAGAGTGAAGAATTCTGCGCTTTTGTAGACCGTAATCACCTGTTACTTGACCAAGTTAATTCCATGCTGATTGATAAGATGCAAGACGATTATGACAGCATCTCATATTCCGATTATCTGGAATATTCCTACGACTGCACGACAGGCGGTTGGAAAGCGATTCATTATCTGTTGGACAGAGGAATTACAAATAGCTTGCGAGATGGCTTTGTATTCTACCCGCAATATTCTTGTACCTATGATAAAGTTGATTTTCTCTCCGTTCGGGAAGTATGTGAATATATCCATAGAGCCGGCGGAAAGGCAGTGCTTGCGCACCCTGGGGTAACCGTTAAGCAGAACGAGCTGCAGATTTTCGAGAAAGAGGTACATCGCTTGACGGGTTATGGTCTGGATGGGATTGAGTGCTACTATCCGACTCATACAGAGGAGGTTACAAAAATCTGTCTGAACATCTGCCATGAACAGGACCTACTCATTACTTGTGGTTCCGATTGTCACGGAAAGTTCGGCACTGCAGAGGTAGGGGGAACAAATACTCCAATTCAACAACTGAAGATACATGGATTATACAAGTGACGAATTGAATCCAAATATATGCTGTTGCGTATTTACTGGCAATAATACAAGCCATTTATACAGTAGCTTCTTATTATTTCGTGGCCATCACTATATAGAAATGTTCATTTAGAATTACCAACGAATGATTCATAAATCCAGCCTCAAGAAGAAGTTGTTCCACTTCACAATGATCCATTCTATGATTCACCGGCGGCCCCCAATCACTTTCACTTTTTCTCCACTCGACGACAGCAATTCTACCGCTGTCGTCCAGAATTCTCACGACTTCTTTTATAAATCCAACTTTATCATCCACTTCATGCAGTACCGTACAGATAAATGCATATGAGATAACAGATTCTTCCAGTTTAAAATCGTTATCTTCCGTTAAAATGGTTCGAATGTTTGTCAATTCACTTTCTTTCACCTTTTGTTTCAGTACTTCCAACATTTCCGGCTGGACATCCATGGCATAAATCATCCCTTTTTCCCCAACTACTTCTGCAGCCGAAATAGTAAAATAACCGATTCCGCAACCGATATCTGCGAATGTATCACCTGCCCTTAATCCAATTTCGACAAGCACTTGATTCACCGGAAGCATTTCTCTTCTCTTTGGATTATCAAGTTTGCTTTTATTATTAACATCAAATGTATGGGTCACTGTATTGTCCCTCTTTTCCTCAATATAGTTTTGTTTCTTATAATCTTCACTTTCATAGTTTCGATATATTATTGCTTTGATTACCCTTTTTTATGTTCTAAATAATTATAGTAATTGTATATACAATGTTCTGTGATTAAATCACTAAGGCATATTATTTAGTGATAGGATGCGTTCCCTAACCAAATTGTCATAGATACAGCTCTATGAGACAGAAAAGACCTTCAGTACAAGTGTTGTACCGAAGGTCTTTTCTGTAATTATATTAATTGTATTATGTCTACATTATCTCCGGAACAGTTACTGAGGTTTCATCTTTAGGCTCCACTTTTATGTCCTTAAATTCGTTATAGATATTCATAAACTCTTCACCGGTTATCGTCTCTTTATTGATTAAGTACTCAGCAATATGGTCCATGACTTCTCGATTTCCTGCGAGTAACTGCTCAGCCTTATTATAACATTCCTTCAGGATGTTCATTACCTCTTTGTCAATCTCTCCGGATGTTTCCTCACCACAGTTAAGCACTGATCTACCGTCCAAGTATTTACTCTCTACGGATTCGAGACCAATGAGCCCAAATTTATCGGACATGCCATACTGTGTTACCATTGCTCTCGCAAGATGAGTTGCCTTTTCAATATCGTTGGAGGCCCCGGTTGTAATGGAATTAAAGATAAGCTTCTCTGCTGCACGACCACCATATAATGTTACAATACGGCTAAGGATTTCATCCTTACTCATCAGATATTTTTCTTCCTCCGGTACCTGCATTACATAGCCTAGAGATCCCATCGTTCTTGGAACAATGGTAATCTTCTGAATAGGCTCTGCATTCTTTTCAAGAGCAGTTACAAGTGCGTGACCCACCTCATGATAAGCCACAATCCGCTTCTCCTCCTTGCCAAGAATTCTGTCCTTCTTCTCTTTACCGGCAACCACAACCTCCACCGATTCAAACAGATCCTCTTGAGTTACCACAGAGCGTCCCCTCTTCACGGCAAGAATTGCTGCCTCATTAATCATATTAGCAAGATCGGACCCAACAGCTCCTGAGGTCGCCTTACCAATTGCTTCAAGATCCACAGAATCGTGCATCAGTACGTTCTTTGCATGAACTTTAAGAATTTCTACTCTGCCCTTCAAATCCGGTTTATCTACAATGATTCTTCGATCAAAACGTCCCGGACGCAACAAAGCTTTATCAAGTACCTCAGGACGGTTAGTTGCACCGAGGATAACCAAACCCTTCGAGGAGTCAAAACCATCCATATTTGAAAGCAGCTGATTTAAGGTCTGTTCCCGTTCATCATTTCCCCCGCCGTAATGAGAATCTCGGCTTTTACCGATGGCATCAATTTCATCAATAAAGATAATAGCGGGAGCCGCCTGCTGCGCTTGTTTAAATAAATCTCTTACTCTCGAAGCACCAACGCCTACGAACATCTCTACAAAATCAGAACCTGACAGCGAAAAGAAAGGCACCTTCGCTTCTCCGGCTACCGCCTTGGCCAACAAGGTTTTACCGGTTCCGGGTGGTCCGACCAGCAATGCGCCCTTTGGCAGCTTCGCACCAATGCTAGTATATTTTGTCGGATTATGCAGGAAGTCAACAATCTCCAATACCGATTCCTTTGCTTCCTCTGCACCGGCAACGTCTTTAAAAGTTACTCCGGTCTGCTTTTCCACGTAAATCTTAGCATTCGATTTACCGACTCCCATCATACCGCCACTGTTTTTAGATATCGCCTTAAATAGAAACCACATAACCACATAAATCGCAATAAAAGGCAGTAACATTGATAGAACTGTATTTAGTATATTAGTTGTCTCAGCCACCAGTTTATAGTCCACCCCTGATGCTTCTAGACGGTTAACAAGATCCTGATCATACATATAACCGGTATAGTAGGTGGTTTTGTTGAAGGTCTTTTCTTCCTGTCCTGTGGGTGTAATATAAATCGTGGAGCCTTTCACAAGGACTGAATCAACTTCTTTATCCTCAAGCATTGCAAGAAATTTATTGTAGGTTATCTCTTTTTTTGTACCACTTGTCAACGACGCTGATACCATTGAAAACATGTACCAGATGACGAGGGATGATACTAATATAATAATAATGGCGATCTTATTCGGCATACCATTCTTATTATTCTTATTGTTATTGTCCATGAAATCCTCCTGCTCATAGAATACCACGTTCTGCAAAATACAGTCCGTGTTGCCAGAATTACCTTCTATATACAAAATGTGAGCCTGCCCCTTATTGGTAATCAGATCCCATTATGTTTACTAATAATTACTGCATACCTCATTATATATATAGTTTTACCATAAATCAATAAAATTGTTCTTAAAATTCTGTGTACAAACTATGTACTCAACGTAATCTTTTGATAACAGTGCTTCAAAAAGTTATCTTACTCCGCATTTATCATTGCTTCCATTAGTTTTTGTTTCGTAACCGGTATAAAATGGATGTACCTACTTCCTTATTTTATAAGTAGCTTTTTTGTGATTGGCTTATCATAAATTAATTTGAGATTTCTTGAATTTCTTGAAAATGGTTTCTTGAAAATCAATCAAATATTCATCCTTAATAAAGTCAAATATTCGTCCTTAATAATTGACATCGTTTATTAGATGTAGTATACTATAGCAGAAATTGTACATCACACCAGCAAGGGTGAAGGTAACCGGTTTAAAGTCTATCTTCCGATAGATTGGCAATTATACCTATTTGCCTTGAACCTTCCACTCGACTAGGTTGATGGCTTTTTTTATTGCTAAAATACAAAACAAAAGGAATAAGGGACTGTTCCACTTGTTATGAGAAAGACAATACTGTGCAATGAACCTTGTTCATGAACCATGTTCATTTACTGCCAGATGTACGAAAATATAAAGGAGGAGAATGAATGGCTGTTAAATATGTATTTGTAACCGGCGGGGTTGTATCAGGTTTGGGAAAGGGTATTACTGCAGCTTCTCTCGGACGATTGTTGAAGGCACGCGGATATCATGTAACGATGCAAAAATTTGACCCCTATATCAATATTGACCCGGGTACTATGAACCCAATCCAGCACGGCGAAGTATTCGTAACTGAGGACGGGGCTGAAACCGACCTTGATTTAGGACATTATGAGAGATTTATTGACGAGAACCTTAATAAGATGTCCAATGTTACCACCGGTAAAATCTACTGGTCCGTATTATCCAAAGAACGACGCGGTGATTTCGGTGGAGGAACCGTACAGGTAATCCCTCACATTACGAATGAAATAAAAAGCCGTTTTTATAGAAATGAACAAAGTAACGATACCCATATCGCAATTATTGAGGTGGGCGGTACTGTCGGTGACATCGAGAGTCAACCCTTCTTAGAAGCAATTCGTCAATTCCGTCAGGAAATCGGTGATCATCATGTTGCACTTATTCATGTAACTCTAATCCCCTATCTTAAAGCATCCGGTGAAATGAAGACAAAACCTACCCAAGCCAGTGTGAAAGAACTTCAGGGAATGGGTATACGCCCTGATATCATAGTATGCCGAACGGAACGTCCGTTAGAAAATGGTATCAAGGATAAGATTGCACTTTTCTGTAATGTTCCGAGTACTAATGTACTGCAGAACCTCGATGTTGAATACTTATATGAAGCCCCTCTTGCTCTCGAAAAGGAACATCTTGCTGATGTAACTCTGTCATGTCTGGATCTTCCCTGTCCGACACCTGACCTAGCCGACTGGGAAGAGATGGTTCAGACACTTAAGAATCCAAAAGAGGATGTAACCGTGGCTCTCGTAGGCAAATATACACAGCTTCATGATGCATATATCAGTGTTGTAGAATCCTTAAAACACGGTGCAGTTGCACATCACGCCTCCATTAACATAAAGTGGATTCCTTCTGAAACAGTGACCAAAGAAAATGTAGCAGAGCTTCTTGGTGATGTGAGCGGTATCGTTGTACCGGGTGGTTTCGGTGACCGAGGAATTGATGGCAAAATAAATGCCATCCAATATGCAAGGGAAAATAATGTCCCGTTTTTAGGACTTTGCCTTGGCATGCAGTTGGCATTGGTAGAATTTGCACGAAATGTAATTGGATTTAAGGATGCACACAGTGTTGAACTTGATGCTACCACCAGTCATCCGATTATCCATCTGATGCCTGAACAGGACGGTATCGAAGATATTGGCGGTACCTTAAGACTCGGCACCTATCCTTGCGTACTTGAGGAGAACAGCAAAGCATATCAGTTATATACGGAGAAAATAATCCATGAGAGACATCGCCACCGTTATGAGGTAAATAATTATTACCGTAATGATTTTATTAAATATAATTTAAAGCTATCAGGACTTTCTCCGGACGGACGAATCGTTGAAATGATTGAGTTGGAAAGCCATCCTTGGTTTTTAGCCACCCAAGCTCATCCGGAATTCAAATCCAGACCGAATAAGCCACATCCGTTATTTCGTGGATTTGTCGGAGCCGCTCTTGAATATGGAAGAAAAAAATGAAGATAAGAGCAGGAATAAGCTTCCGATAAAGATTGCGATATCCGCAAGATTAAAAACTATCTTCGAAAGCCACTGTAATCTATCACTTTTAATACTAAAATAGTCTACAACATAGCCCCTCAGGAAGCGGTCAGATACATTACTGATTGCCCCGCCGAGAACCAAAGCTAAACCTAATTTAAATAACTTGTTGCCTTTCTTTGGCAACATAATAGTAAAAAGGAGAAGTAAAAGACCTATGAGTATTCCGGAGAAGGTCTTAACTATCTCCTTTTTCTCTTGGAGAAAATTAAGAAGTGCACCCTTATTATATACCTTATTCAAAGTAATCCTTCCACCTAAAATATCTCTTGTTTCACCTTTTTGAAGCTTTAACTCCATGAGATTTTTAATTAAGTATTCACCACCTGCAATGATAAGAACAATTAGGATATAAATCATAGGAACAGACCTCCAATTTCAAAATTCATTTTGTTATTATATATGTGTAATTTCTAAATCTATGTACTTTATAACAAAATACAGACATGCATTGATATCATTCATCACAAATACATGCCCGTTATATGTTAATCACTTCAGACCAGGAAAGCTTCGTCTCTAGCAATTTCTTCCCTTCTTTACTTCTGATATTCATATAGGAAGGATAATTGATGTGAAAGGTTTCCTCCGTGCTAAGCTCTGCAATCCGATCTAAGAAGAGATTCAGTTCAGGATCAAAAATAAGTTTTATCCGATTACTCTGGAGTAGTTCTCTTACATCGGTAAAAGCACAGGCAAGCTGTACCACATTACAGTCGGTCTCATAGATTACAAGCTCGGCTTCGGGGGCAAGTCGATGAAGCTCTTTTATATAATATCCCATTCCAAAACCAAATATAATATATCTTTTTATCTCTTCCCGGTACCAACGTCTTGCCAGCAAAAATGCCTCTGACAGTACTTTACTGTTGGTATGAAAATAAAACTCCGTCCCTTCATTTTCAGCAGCAAGCGTCATAAGACCGCAGGAAGTGAATTCAACCCTGTATCCATTGGCTAAAAGCAGAGCTGTATCAATCGGTTCCTTCACTTCTTCCGGAAAACCTGCCTCCCGCTCCAGTAAAAGGGCTATGCTTTCCTTGTAACTATCTTCATCAAATATGATTTCTTCCTTACTGATAATCAATTCCTGTACACCAATCAAAAAATTAACCAGCTGTAATTCCAACAAATCCGCCAGGAGAATATAATCCTTATTCTTTTGTGCGGCAAGAATTCCGGTCAGCATCTTAAGCATAGATTTGGTGTCCACTAAATTAAAATATTCCCTGTTTTTAATAATTGACTCTAGGGCCATATTAATTTGATCAATTGAATTCACCACAAAGCTCAGTGCTTTCCCATATTGTTGCTCTCTGAAATAATATACCGATTTGTCAATTTCACCAAGCAAATGAATGTTTGTTTGAAAGATGCTTCTTACGTTTTCTGTCAAGATTTCACTCCTTATTATTCATACTCCAGTTATTATACAGGGTCATGAAAGCTTCTTCCTGCTGCAGATCACCAAGTGATTGATAGCACTGTGCCAGACATTTTAATGGATAATCTCCGCCATAGTGAATATTCAACTCATATTCGGCTTCATATGCCGCATTATAATACCAGAGGATAGCTTCCATGTAATCCCCCATATTCATATAGTATTCGCCCAGCTCATAACAAACCTCTGACGAACCCTTCCCATCAGCCAGATTTCTCAGGGCATACTTCATCATGCCTATACTGTCCCCCTGCTGCCTTAAGCACCTTACAAGGATACATTCATAAATCTTACCTTCTCTGTCACTGCATTCATCCCTGTCAGCAAATGTCCGAAAATATACAAAGGCTTCATTAAAATCTTCATCTTCACCCGCAATATACAATTCTTTTGCGTACATCTCATATAGTTTAATCGATAACTGTCCGGTCTGTCTGATGGTTTCCTGAAAATTCCGGAAATCCCTTTTTGCATGACTTATTACAGGCATATGAGTAATGACAATATCACTGTCATAGACTAATGGGGCAAGAGAAACCCTCTCGTGCAAGGGATCAATCCAGCGAAAGCTTCGAAGCCGTCTGTATAACTTGGGACGGTATTCCTCATTAAAATTGTAAGTAGTATTGTAGGAAAGCTGGTTGCCATATTTCATCTGGACAATTTCAATCTCAGGCAGCAGCTTCTGCTTCAAGAGCAGAAACCGCTGTCTGTTTTCCTCATCAATAACCTCATCGGCATCCGCAGTGTAGATATATTCCATGGTAGCCTTAGTGAAGGAGTAATTTCTTGCCGCCGAAAAATCCATCTTCCATTCAAAATCATAAATCTTATCGGTAAACTCAGCAGCTATCTGCTTCGTCGCATCCCTAGAACCTGTATCAACGATAATAATTTCATCCGCCAGCCCTTTTAGGGAGTTAAGGCATCTTCTTAGGATTTTCTCCTCATCCTTAACAATCATGCAAACACTGACAGTTATCACGCTTTACTCCATTCCGCCGATATATGGCAATATCGTTATACTACGACCTTCTGATATTTTTATTATGCCATTATCCTACTAGCTTAACATTCCTACCGTCATGATTGCTTAATCATACTTGTTATAATTTGCTTGCTTCCACATTTAATAATATGCCGGGTAGCATCAATTTCATAAACAATAATGTATTGTTTGTCAGCGACTGTAATATCCATACCTGAGGTAAAGGCATACCCCTTTCCTGTCGCTAAGGTATCTTCCATATGATAACTGGGTGGTGCTGCCGCATCGACCACGTATACCCACGAGTTGCCGGGCCCTACTGAACTGACTAGTGAAACCTTTGAATTACCGATTGCAGATCCCGGAATTGCCGAAAGCGTTAGCGTTCCTGATACTGCCGAGGTCTTTATCGACAACTTAACAGAGGATTTATCAACCGTTCCATTGGCAAAGGTTATGGTCAGATATCGGTTCGAGGTGACAGCCAGAGCTTCCAAGTCAGCACTCTTTAAAGTTATTGTCATAATATTTATGCTACTGCCAGTGACACTTATTACCGGCGGATCAAACCCTATTTCCTTGGTGCCCAATTTGATGCTCTTTAGTGTATCCTCGAAACCTGTCGTATTACTTTCATTCAATTGTACCGTAATTGTAATAGGAGTAGGATAACCTTTCACATAGGTCAGACTAGCCGTTGTAATAATCGGAATGGACGGGTAGCCTATGGTCACTTTCTGATATGTGGAAGCAAGTTGGTAGGGTATTGCGGCCGTGGTATTGGTAGCTGCCTTTGACTTTATCTCCTTCTGCCTTACATAAATAGTTGCGCCTTCAACTGCCTTGCTTGCAAGAACTTTGACGGCTGTGCCCTTAGTAACACTACTCCAAGTGGCTCTTGTGACATCAAAAACATCGCCCTTCTTCACAACACAGTATTCATATGGAAGTGTAGCGGATGCCATCGGAATCGTAAGTAGTGCATATTTATTTCCAAAATAATATAAGTAGATATCGTCCGTCGTCTGGGTTACCAAAGCTGACGGCTGTCCCGACTGAATACTCTTAGTGAGTGTTCGTTGCGCATTCAGAGAAATCTCTGTAATTTTTGATGCAGCTGCCCTTGTAGTCGCATAATCCCTTACTTCGATGTACATGGAAGGAAAAGCATCTGTTGTACCATTAAACGAAATTGCACTTCCGCTCACTGAATACGCGGGGGATACACCATTAGCCATAGTAGCAAGTGATATATTCTTCACTGCTCGATCTGTAACCTGAACCCATTTTGATGATGTCCCTATCGTGCCGTCCGCATAAGTCGCTGTAACCCTATATTCCTTACCATATTTAATCGCTGCCGTAAACTTCTCTCCGTCAACTCCATAAACCATGGAATCGATTTGCTTTGAAATCTTTAGCCTGACCTCTTCACTAAAGCGTCTGCCCTTAGTTCCATCCGGATAAATAGTACCATATTTCACGCCGGCCATTTTTTGAATTCCACCGATGATTCCGGCAGCCCGTCTATCATTTGGTTCCGGAGTAATCTTTACAATGCCAGTGCTATCAAAAACATCGACGCAGTCATCAACCGCCCTAATTCGAAAATAAAGACTCGCTCCCTTTACCATAAACTTCTCTAATAAGCCAATCGTAAGGGTGTTTGTATTTTCCCATCTTCCGTTATCTCCCTTTTTCCATTCCAGATCATCATATGTAATCGGATCACTCGAATTACCTTCTGTTGACATAATATTAAGTAGCGGTGCAATTGTTACCGGTATTGTGGGATATTTCTTTGCTTGACTGTCAAGTTCCGATAAACCGGAATAATTTATTGTGATACTAAGCTTTGTAGGCTTTTTTTTAAGTACGACTCTGGATTTCGTATCATCTACATTACCTTTAATTACAATAACATTCTCAGTACTGTCAAGAAGCCATGAAACATCAATCTCGGTAAATACACCGGAATCTGCATTCATAAACTCCCATTTCCCGCTAGCCGCATCTGCATCAGTAGCAAAATAAATCTTAGAGTTACCGTTATTAAACACAATGACATTTTCATCATAGTATTCTACTGCTGCAACCGCTACCGCTGTGTTGGCGGCAGAAGCCCTATGTTCCGGAAAGTTCATTCCTCCAATCACAAATAATGCTAGTATTACTATTATTCTAAAGATTATTCTCTTTTGTTTCATTGCATGCACCTCCATATGCAGGTTATTAGCCCTTATCCGTGGTAGTATATAACTCATGTTACAGGTTACTTAATTATATTTTAACTCATATTGCACGGTAATAAAAGGATATTCTATAAAAGTTAAGTAAAATAGCCTATATTTTAGTATCGGCTATTTTGGGGGGATAGTTAAGTATCTATTGGCGAAAATAAAGTCAGAAGTGGAAATCTGAATATAAGACAATGATATAACCTAACAACAAAGGACTCATAATCATTTAATCTTTTGAAAACAGGCATAAACAGAAAGCGTTTACGCCCGTCTTATCAGCCGGTAATACATTCAGATAATTTCCTGATCTTCATTCCGGCAATTCTGGCTCCACCTTCGGTTGCATCAACAAATTCAATTTTCTTTACATTGCGGATTCGATTTTCAATCCATTGACGATAGATATCCAGGCTTTTGCTGGTATAGATTAGCTTACCGTTGATATCTACAACCTGTCTTAAATCCTCGGTTGAATTCAATATTCGCTGTGAGGTATTGGAGGCATGTACATAGTTATCTGTGTAGGCAAGATCAAGGCCAAGGAAGATAATCCGTTTACAACCAAAGGATATACCAATATCCAAAGCCGTAGTGCTGACTGAACCGCCTGTCTGAAAGAGCATGGTGTTGTTTTCTTTCGCAAAGGCTTCTGATTTATCGTAATCATGTTGGAGGATTAAGAACTTTTTGCCCTTATAATTCTGAGCAAAGCTCTTATTGGCTGTTGAAAGATAAAGCAAGGGAAAACTACTGTTCTCCAGTCCTGCTATCTGTCCGTATACCCTCTCGTTAGCATCCGTTACAATGACATAATCCGGGATGATACCGGCATTCAGGAGTTTTCGAACTACGGTTCCTGTTGCGAGGATAATTCCTTTCTTTCTGTCAATGTTCTTAAGTTGGAGGAAATTCTTATCCAGTGACGGACCGGCAGCAACAATGAATAGGTCTTTCTCTTGAAACTTATTCTTCAATTCATCAATAAGACCGTCATAGTGATGGATGTTCTCACGAAAATTGGCATTTAGCAATTTACGTTGGTTTTCGATGGAGCTGTATTGAAGGAAATAGTTTTCAAGTTGTTCACGGACTGCGACATTCCTTATGTTACGGAGGGAGGGGTAGTGGATAAGGAATTTAGATCCCTTCTGCATTAAGTTCAGTTGTATCATAAGCTTAGTATAATCCGGATCATAAATCAACTTAACATTAGGGCTCTGTATGTAGGATTCCATATCAGTATATACTGCAGCTAGCTTAATTACATTAATATCCGCTTCATATATTTCAACTGTAATACTATCATCCAACCTCACCAACTCTTTTACATGATAACCGAGTCCCAATCCATAGATCACATAATGAAGTATATTTTCCTCATACCAGGAAGCAGCCAACGTAAACGCCACCTCGGATACTCTGCTGTTACTGTGCAAATAATATTTACCCCTATTGTCTGCTAATGCTAAGGTTGGCAATCCACAGGAGCTAAATTCAATCTCATAACCTTTTATCAGTAAATTCTTGGCAGCTTCACCTTCATCAATTAATTTTTCTATCGACGAATTGTGCTTTTTTATAATTACAAGATTTTTACTAAGATAAGTATCACTCGTATCATTCATCTCTATATTACTGCTAGTCATGATATCTTCCTGGAGCCCAATAAAGAATCGAAGCATCTGTAATTCATAAAAATCAGCCAGAATCACATAGTCTCTGCTGTCTTGAGCCAGTAAAATATTCTCAAGTATCGCTGATAGTTCTGCTATTCTTTCTCCACCCGCAATATTCTCAAGTAGTTCCATATTACTGTTTAGCTGATCAATAAATACAGTTGAATCACGCAGAGCTTTATCATAATTTTGCGTACGAAAATAAAATATTATTTTATCAATAATATTAATAAGGGTTATATTATTTTGGAATAATGTCTTAGTTTCATCTTTCAAGTTTATCTCCTTAATGTAAATTCCTACTCATGCAATTCACGTCAGTTTAAGGCATACGCGCTATATAGAAGCTATCTCAGGTGATAATAATCAACATACCAATCAGCAAAGGACTGTAAACCTTGCTCGATTGTAGTGTTTGGTTGGAATCCAACCGCTTCATTTAAAAGATCAATTGATGCATAGGTAGCAGGTACATCTCCAGGCTTCATCGGTTCAAAGATTTTATCAAATATTACATCTCTACCAAGCGCTGAACTTAAGGCTTTTTCCAGTGTCTGAATAAAGTCCATTAATTTGACAGGCTTATTATTTCCTATATTAAAAATCCTATATGGAGCCTTCCCATAAGGTTTACTATCAATTAGGCGGACTATTCCTTCAACAATGTCATCAATGTAAGTAAAATCCCTATACAAGTCATTTTCGAAATCACCATTATTAAAGATTTTAATCGGCTCATTCTTAAAATATTTGTCTATAAAGCTAAAATATGCCATATCCGGCCTTCCATATGGCCCATATACCGTAAAAAATCGTAAACCTGTTACCGGAATATGAAACAGATGACTATAGGTATAAGCCATTAGTTCATTCGATTTCTTTGTTGCCGCATATAATGAGATCGGATGATCCACAAAATCAGATTCCTCAAATGGTAGCTTATCATTTGCTCCATACACAGAGCTTGAGGAAGCATAAATCAAATGCTCCACAGGATGATTTCTGCAAGCTTCCAATATGTTAAAAAATCCATTGATATTACTTTGAATATATGCATCCGGATTTTCAATCGAATAACGAACCCCAGCCTGAGCCGCTAGGTTTATCACTATATCAGGTCTATGTTCCTCAAATAATCTCAAAACCAACTCTTTATCCGATATATCTCCTTTGATAAAGGTGAACTGGGTGTATTTCTCCAGATTAGCTAATCGATCGTATTTTAATCTAACATCATAGTAATTATTGATATTATCGATACCGATTACAAGGCACTCCTGTTCAAGCAGTCTCTTAGTCAGAAAATATCCGATAAAACCGGCAGCGCCTGTGATGAGGTACTTTTTACTTTTATCAGGTTGAATATTATTCATAGCATATCCTCCTATGATATCTATCTGCCAACTGAATAATATTCCACGCCGGCATCTTTCATATCATTGATATTATATATATTTCTGCCGTCGTAAATCAAGGGTGTTCTCATTAATTGTTTATAACTATCCGGCCGAACTTCCTTAATTTGCTTCCATTCCGTAAAGATAAAGCAGACATTGGCATTGCTCAACGCCTCCTTAATATTGTCTACATACTTAATGCTGCCATTTTCCTTTGTTCCTTCTGGATATCGTTTTTTAAAATTCTCGGCTCCGACCGGGTCATATGCATAAATACTAGCCCCCTGCTCAAGCAATAGCGGAACATTGACGATAGAAGGAGCCTCCCTTAAATCATCTGTCTCGGGCTTAAAGGTTAATCCTAATACCGCCACCTTAAGACCAGAAAAGGTAATTAATCGTTTACACGCTTTCTTGTATAGAAGTAGCTTTTGTTCTTTATTTACATCAATTGCAGCTTTCACCGTCTTTAACTCATAGCCATGCTGTCTTCCCAAATATTCCAAAGCCTTTGTATCCTTGGGAAAGCACGAGCCTCCATATCCTATACCTGCATTCAGGAAAGTACTCCCGATGCGTTCATCATAGGACATTCCTTTCGCAACATCCTGAACATTAGCTCCGACCAATTCGCACAGGTTAGCAATTTCATTCATATATGAGATTTTCAAGGCTAAAAAATCATTGGCAGCGTATTTCGTCATTTCAGCAGAACGCCTGCTCATGGAAACAATCGGAAGATGAAATGGCTCATATACTTTCATTAATATATTTTCTGCCCATTTGCTCTCCGTACCAATTATAATCCTCGCTGCATGTAATGTATCATGAACTGCAGAACCCTGAGCAAGAAATTCCGGATTAGAAGCAACCTCAACCCGCACTTCATGGATTAAAAAGTCTTTGATAAATTGTTCTACTTTGTCATTGGTTCCAATCGGAACGGTGGACTTAACAATGATAAGGCAATCCTTCTCAATTGTTTCAGCGACTTGTCTCGCTGCTGTAGCTATGTAGCTTAGGTTAGCCGACCCATCTGCTTGCTCTGGGGTTCCAACACCTAAGAAAATAACATCCGCATCACGATATGCAGCTTGGTAATCTGTCGTATAATCTATTCTTCCGGCTGAATAATTTTTCTGCATTAAGTCTTCTAGATCCCTCTCAAAAATGGGCGAAATTCCCTGTTTCATCAAATTTACTTTTACTTCATCTACATCAACACAGATTACATGATGACCCACTTCAGCAAAGCATACCCCTGCTACCAGACCTACATATCCTGTTCCTGCAACTGCGATTTTGTACATAAAATTCTCTCCTTACCAGACTTTCCAATCGGCTGAACTACTTTGCCATAATCCCTCCAGATATATAGTATAATCGATAATTCCAGCTTCTTTTTGATTTCATCATATTCACATCTGCAAGTTCACCCTATTACCCCCTATCGGTTAATTGTTAATGTAAATATTATACCAATGAGCCAAATTATATAGCATCCATATCTTTAGCTTATCGCTTCCTCTAATAATTTTATTAACTTCTTTTTTATTAAAGTAGTCCGAATGATCAATGAACATATCAATTTCATTCTTCATGATTTTGCGTAATTCCCCGTTGTACCAATCATAGATGGGTAGACTAAAGCCAACTTTCTTCCGATAGATAATATCATGTGGAAGTAATTTTTCAACAGCCTTCTTCAATAAATATTTCGGTTCTTTGGTTTTTAACTTCATTCTGGTTGGGATACTCATTACAAACTCAACAAACTTATAATCAAGAAACGGAACCCTTGCTTCTAGGCTGACTCCCATGCCCATTTTATCTACCTTTGTCAGCAATAGTTCAGGGAGACGTATATTTAGATCAACATAGGTCATCCAGTTCAAGGCTGATTTCTCTTTTGCTCGTTTTTTAAAATCCTGATATACCGGGTTTACAGCTTCCCATGAGGTGTAAGAAGCAAATGTTTTATTCATGCGATCACTTAACAATTCTTTCTTTTCTTTTTCTGTAAACACATCATTGGTTCCCCAAAAAGCCGGTTGTCCTGCTGCTATTCTCTCAAATCTCTCTCTTAGATAGTTGTTTTCTTTCAACCCATATTTTAAAATCATTTTTGCGCCAAACTGCTTAATTCCCACAGGCAACTTTACTTGGCTGATTTGTTGGATTCTACGTTTACTCGTCCAGCCTAGATATCCACTGAACAGTTCATCTGCGCCTTCTCCGATCTGACATACTATTGTGTCATTTTCTCTCGCCAGCTTCGACACATAGTATTGAGATACACATACCGGATCTGCTAATGGTTCATCTTGTAGTCGAATCATTTCGGGTAAAAAATCTATTACATCTTCCACTCCTAATAGCCTTTCATGATACTGGGCATGAATTTGCTTAGCAATTCTTTTTGCATATTGATTTTCGTTTTGATAGTGGCGACCCTTCCCTTTATATCCTATCGTAAAGGTCTTTATATTAGTTTGACCGCCTTTTGAGAACAATACAGCGTTTGTGCTCGAATCAACACCTCCGGACAAGAACACACCGACCG
Organism: Lachnoclostridium sp. UBA1308; assembly: GCA_002307215.1. GTDB lineage: Bacteria > Bacillota > Clostridia > Lachnospirales > Lachnospiraceae > Mobilitalea. The sequence continues at coordinate 120,302 of DBTU01000044.1, read as the reverse complement.
GAACATCGCTAACCTTGCGAAGTTTAACCGAATCATCTAATTCAGAAAGCAGTCTGTCCAAAATTTCTTTTTCTGTATACTTGCTGATATCCTCTGTTCCATCAAACATATCCCAATATTTATATTCCTTAACATCACCCATTTTATCTATTTTTAAATAAGTTGAACATTTCAACTTTTTTATTCCTTCAAAAAGAGTATGCGGTGCCGGACTAACCAGAAAGGATAGATAATCATACATTGCCCTTTCATCTACTTTACGAATTTGCTGCGGATCTTTTAAAATTGCTTTGATTTCTGAAGCAAATACTATTCGACCATCGTGTACACTATAGTACAATGGTTTAATTCCCAGACGGTCACGAACCAGTAGAAGTTCTTCTTTCTTTGAATCCCAAATGGCAAACGCAAACATTCCTCGGAACTTATCAATGCAGGATATTCCCCATTGTTCATAAGCATGAAGTATAACCTCTGTATCCGAATGATCTGTTTTGAATGTGTGCTTCCCTGTCTTCTCTAGGGTTTTTCGTATTTCTGCATGATTATAGATTTCTCCGTTGAAAGTCACAAAGATTGTATCATCCTCATTCGACATCGGCTGTGAAGCCACATTAGATAAGTCTATAATTGATAATCTTCGATGGGCTAGACCAACCTTTTTATCCCCAGATATCCATGTTCTCCCGCCATCCGGTCCTCTATGTATCAGGGTATCTCTCATCTGATTAATATAGTCTTCTTCTATCTGATAACTACTATTTTTAAAAACGAAAGCTCCTAAAATTCCGCACATACTCTCTCCTAACTATTTAGTATACATTTGGATCAGCCAATGTATCGCAGTATTTACATAGTGAGACAAATTTTCTTCCTCTCGAAATACTTTTTCTTATTTTCATATATTTATCTCCGCCCCAAATCTCATATAATGTATTCTTGTTAACATCCCCCAATGTATTTTTACCAAGTGCATCGTTACAGCATAGGCTGCATTTTCCATCCGGTCTAATTACCATTTGTTTAAAAGGCAGAATACAGGTCTGTTTTAGTATCTCTTTCTTCTGATTATTCGGCGCTTGGCCACCTCTTGTGTAAAGAACTTCATTTTGCTTACGTAAAATAATTTCTACTCTCTCATTCATTTTTCTATTTTTCATACAATATGCATTAATTGCAATTGCATTATCGCTAAGCTTTAAATCGTCATCATAATTATCAAAATATATTCTGTCCAAATATTTCATCACTTCAAAAAATTTATCCATCGTTACTAAGGTTCCGTTTGTATATAAATAAAGAAATGCTTTTGGTAAGTTCTCTTTAGCATACTTTGCAAATTCAATTAATCTTTTATCTAAAAAAGGCTCATTATTAGAATGCAGGGCTATTCTTCCCAAGTAATTCATTTCTTTTAACTCATCAATTATTTTGATAAAAAGTCTTTCATCCATTTTTCTTAAGTTTCTAGGATCCGAGTTGTGGTTAACAGGACAAAACGAACAAGTTCCATTACATCGATTAATCGTTTCAATTTCTATTGATGAAAATGGAGGTACTTTCTTACCGAAGTAATGTTTGGTAAGCCAAATAAAACTGTCTAAACCATTTTGATAGCGTTTTTGTTTAAGCTTTAACTTATTTATTCGAAGTTCTAAATCTTCCTTGGTATATCGATCCTTAAAATGATCCATTACTCTCCATTTAACAGAAAAAATTAATGGAGCGTTTTCTGCATATTCTTTTATACCAGGTTGAGAAGTATATCCGTTTACTATCATTAAGCCTCCAATACTTTAAGAATCTATACCAATGATTCAAAGTCTACTTAGTTTTCCGTAACCCCTAGAATATTCTTTTAAATCAAAATTAACATTGAACTCCTGGTTACAATAATCATCAATTATAATTGCATTTGCTGTAATTAATATTTTCCTTATATGACGAACATCTTGATATTCTTCATATAAACTAATATAGTTCTTATCCAAATTTATAATGTTTGCTTTAGCCATTCTTTGTAGGCTAAATGAATTGATAAATTTATTTTGCTCTTTATTATTAACATTAATCGTATTATGCTGTTTGACACTCCTAAAATCATTTCTTCTTTGAATTGATGATGTATACACATAAGTTCCTGGATCAAGCAAAATATTCTTTCCATCTACCATTAACTCTATCGAAAGTCTATCATTATGTGTATGACCATATAGTTTTGCATTTTTTGCTGTATCAACCGTAATTTCCAAAAACATTCTATCTGACCTAAATATACAGATACCAAACATGTCCCAATTCTCAACATGTAAATTGCTATTAATATCTTGTGACATAATGTTAAATTCATATGTTTTGTTTTTATGATAATGTAAATCTTTGATCTTCCCCATTATGTCATCATCTATAATTTCTACATATCTTTTGACTGGCATTTCAATATTGACTACTGTATTTTTACACAATGCCTGTATCACTGATCTTTCCACCGGATACTTATCATCTGCTTTTAACATTTGATCGTTATTTTCAACCATGCTATCTATTTTATACATAGTACCAATACGTAAATTATCATTTTCATCAAACCATAGAGCCTCGTTCAATTTCGGTAAATTCATATAAATTATTCGTGCTTCCTTATATGAAATAATATTACCCTCTGGCATAAACTTTATTAATCTTCCGCTATCATTGTCACCAACCTGTATAATTTCACCATCATGCTTCGATATGCTTTGAATAAAATGCCTCATCCCGATTATCCTCATCCAATACCACTCCGGGAAAAATAAATCAGACTTCAAATCAAACTTTTGGTATCGACTATTCTTTAATCGTTCCATCATATCTGAACTATAATTACTAAAAACTTTTTTTCGATTTGTTTTTATAACTCCCATAACTAATGCAGTTGCATAAATAACAAAATCGCTACACAAACAATGATAACTTGTGGATCCTTCAACATTGCTTCCTTCTACATGAAATTGTTCTTTAACCTGTTCAATCAGCTCCTGTACTCCAAAAACCAACCAGGAATCTGTCCTTTCACTACTCGGAAGATAGGATGAAACATATATTAATCCAACTAAATTCGACAAATAATGATTTGATGATTTATTACCGTTGTACTCTAAGTGTCTCAAAATGAATTCACCATGTTTCATCATAAAATCAGAAAATACAATTTCAAAATTATCATCAAATACTTTTTTATCGTTATCTAATTGTTTTAATATATCATATGCAACCAAAAGATTAACGCATCGAATACCCACATCCATAGCACATGACCATTGTACCGTTTTTTCATACGGATTGGTAACTACAAAATCCAACACTTGATTCTTATACTCTCTTAATACTTTCCGCTTCGCCTTTGGTTCAAACAAAGCGAATATAGCCATTTGCGGCATATGATAAAATCTGCCTAATTCCCACACAACTTTGATATCAACATTCACCATTTTGCCTATTATATCTAGGCACTTTTTTGGTGAATCATATTTTCTTGCGTCAAACCGAAATCCGCTCTTGTAGTCAATATGCCAGTCAATGGGTTTATACGTTCTGCTGATATTTTTTGCATACTTAATGTTTTTAAAAAAATCGATTGGCTTAATATAAGATAAAAGCCAATACGGGTGTTGATAGTTTATTATGTGCTTTCCTTTTCTTTTGTAATAGTTACCTTGACTGTAATAATCCACGATAACAGGGCCACTACCCAATAAATCGAATTTGTGTTTAAAATAATTATTACATATAAACTTAAGCTTCTTATGCATTGGTGGATTATTTTTTAATTCTTTTATGTCAATATAACTATTCACTGGAAAGCACCTCATAAATTTCTGTACACTATTTCACCGGTTGCATATGATATCTACTATTCTTTTTGAAGCAACGCCATCACCATACGGATTTATAGACTTAGCCATAGCAATATATTCTGTCTCATCCGACAAAAGATTCTTAAAGGATTCATATATTTTATTTTCTTGTGTTCCTATTAATTTTAAGGTTCCTGCTTTAACTCCTTCCGGTCGTTCCGTGGTATCTCTCATTACTAAAACAGGTTTTCCTAATGAAGGTGCTTCTTCTTGTATCCCTCCACTGTCAGTTAGTATTAGATATGCTTTTGCCATAAAATTATGAAATGTAACCACATCTAAAGGATCAATAATATGAATTCGATTGCAATCTCCAAATTCTTCTCTTGCTATTTCTCTTATAACAGGATTTAAATGCACTGGATATATCAGCTTGACATCTTCGAATTCATCTAATACTCTTCGAATGCCCTTAAATATCTTTTGTAAAGAACTGATATTTTCTCTTCTATGCGCTGTAAGTAACACCATTCGGCTATCTCCTACCCATTCTATTTCCGGGTGAGTAAAATTGTCTATTACTGTGTACTTAAGTGCATCAATCACTGTATTCCCTGTTACAAAAATATCATTCTCGTCTTTTCCTTCTTTTAGTAAGTTTTGCCTCGCTTCATCCGTCGGAGCAAAATGATATTTAGCTATAATACCGACGCCTTGTCTATTAAATTCTTCAGGAAATGGTGAATACAAATCATAAGTTCTAAGTCCTGCTTCTACATGTCCTACCTTGATTTTCAGATAATAGCATGCTAATGCTGTTATAAAAGTAGTAGAGGTATCACCATGAACCAGTACCACATCAGGGTTCTCTTGAATCAGAATCTCACGTAATCTTTGTAATATTGTAATTGAAATATCAAATAGGTCTTGTTTATCTTGCATAATAGACAGGTTATATTTCGGAACGATTTTGAATATGTCTAAAACTTGATTTAGCATTTCTTTATGTTGGCCTGTAACACACACTATCGTTTCTATTTCAGATCGTTTTCTCAACTCATAAATAACAGGACACATTTTTATAGCTTCAGGGCGAGTACCAAATATAACCATAACTTTTTTCATATTGTAATTCTCCATTCAACCAATAGTTGAGCCATCTCACATAGTATTTACATCTTATAAGTGATATACATTCTCCCCTTTAATTACATTTCTTGTATCCAAAATAATTTTCGTCTGTAGTAAATCCTTCTTATCTAAAATTTCTTGATGAGATACCATAATAACAATTATTTCAACATTGTCTATGAATTGTTCCAACTCAAAAAACTGGTTTTCTACAATATTTTGCTTAGTATATGGATCATAGAATCTAGCACCAAAGGCAAGGTGCTTTCTCATACATTCAATTAATTGTAATGTTGGACTTTCTCTCACGTCATCAACATTTTCTTTATATGTTAATCCATAAAAACCAACTTTAGATATATCTTTAATGTTGCATTCTTTCATAATGCAGGCCACCCGCTCCAGCACAAATTCAGGCATAGAATCGTTTATTTTTCTGGCAGCTAATATTATATTAGCAAGTCCAGGATAGTCTCCTACAAGAAACCATGGGTCGACCGAAATACAGTGACCTCCGACTCCTGGTCCCGGTTGCAGTATATTAACCCTTGGATGTTTATTCGCAACACTGATAATTTCGTAAACATCCATATTATCCGAACGACAGATTTTTGCTAATTCATTTGCATAAGCTATATTAATATCCCTATAAGTATTCTCCACAATCTTTGACATTTCAGCTGTTTTAATATCAGTAACATAGATATCAGCTTTGCAAAATGATTGATAAAGTAATCTTACTTTCTCCCCTACTTCTTTTGAATCGGCTCCTATTGTTCTTGAATTATTCTCTAATTCATAGATCATATTACCCGGAAGAATTCTTTCCGGAGCATGTACCAAATGTACATTTTTATCTACTATCAACGGACGAATATATTTCTCAATCGTTCCGGGGGATATTGTTGATTCAATGATGATAATGGCTTCCTCTGGGCATGCTTTCAATACATCAATCATTGCATTTTGTAGGTATATAACATCAATTTTTTTACTTACCTTGTCGTATGGAGTCGGTACAGCAATCAGATAATACTGGGCTTCAATACATGTTGCTGAAAACTCTAGCCCCTTACTGATGGCCTCATTAAAAAGTCCCTGAAGTCCCACTTCATCAAATGTTGCTTTACCTGCTTTCAGCTTTTTCAGCACTTCAATGTTATTATCGGTACCTACAATAATTAGGCCGAATTTTTGCATAATTAAAGCTGTTGGTAATCCAATATAACCCAACCCAACTACATTTATCTTTGGCATTCTTTCACCTCACAATACTATCAAGATATTTACACAATTTGTAAGTTTGGTTCGTCCTAGAAAACTTTTTTATTTGCTTTGAATCACCAACATAATTATAATGCTCATTCAATATAAATCTTGTTATTTCTTCTTTATTACATGTAGCGATGCCCTTATTCGTTTTTAAAAGAATATCTGCCAACTCTGCTTTTGGACTTACTACAGCTAATATAGGAGGCTTTTCTCCTATTAACTCCATGATTTTACCGGGTATTGTTGCAAGAAGATATGGCTTGCTTTCATCCATATCACTTAATACTATGTTAATCGTTGCCTTACTACTCTCGTCACGTACTATGTCTTCCTTACAAGCCTTCCTAATTATGACTCTCTCTGTCAAATCACTTATCTTTATATAATGATCTATCTCCGACACAGATTTAGGTGAATTGACAATTCGTATAAGCAATTTAATATTATTGGATTTCGGAATATCCTTTAAAGCATCTAGCAATAAATACATGCTACTCATTCTGTGTTCATACAGACTGCCTGCATAATACAGATATTCTTCAGGCAAATCTGTTTCTACGTTATTATACTTATCCTTGGTATCCCACCCGTTAAAAACCACTGCAAATTTTTTATTATAATATTGTCTTAATTGTTTTCTAAATCCTGCTGTTACAGGTACAATACCTGAAGCTGTTGACAATAAATATTTTTCCATTGATAAATCCAATTTAACAGATTTTCTCCATCCTTTAGGCACATCATCCTTATATTGTGAAATGAGATCTCTTATTTCTGCAATCCAAGGAACTTTATATTGTTTCGCCAGATATCTAGCAACTATGACATTACCTATCGGTGGAAATGTTCCGATGATAATATTCGGGTCCGGGCAAATCTCCTTTATTCTTTTTCTTTCTTTCTTTACCATATTCATCCATACAAAATCATTTCGCCCCATGCTTCTGAATGAAAGCTTTATGATTTTAGATAACCATAAAACCAGTACTTGCAGTACCGTTAATTGGCCGTTACCTATATTAACTTCATTCCCGATCCGAATAATATGATCCTTCTTTAATGGAATAGGTAGATCTCCAATACTTTCCAGAGTAATTACGTATGGATCCCACCCAAAATTGTTCATGTATTTACACATGATCCCATATCTCTTTGAAGCAAGCATGTTTTTAGGTGGAAAAAAGTAAGAAACTATCAAAACTTTTTTCATATTGAATCTCCATCTATAATGGTTTATTTTTTAGCATCAAAAGATTTCTATATTATTTATTCGTTTAATTATTTGTGCGATATATTCCGGGTCATCTATATCTAGTACCTTATCCCCATTTGGTATTTCATTAACATATTTATATTTATTATCCATTCTTTGTTTTGCTTTACTTCGAAACCAATCATACTCCAAATCAATATGGCCTATATCAACAGCCTGATACCCCGCTAAAGCCAAATCATAAGCGAGGACAGTAGCTGTTGGCCCCAATGCCAGTAAAAATAAGACATCTTTCTTTTGTTTTAATGCTTCCTGCAATATTTGATCATATTGATCAAATGCATTAATACTAGGGGCCAGAATTCGTCTTACAGAAGCTGCATTACTAAAAAGATCATTTCCTATACCCATACGGGTTTTATCACCTTCTATAATAACAACTTCTCTTTTATCCCAAATTTTCTTTATAAGATTAAACTTTTGAAAAGCTTCCTCTTTATTCTTATAGATAATATATGGTCTTGATAGATAGGCATCAAAATATTCTTTATTGAGATCTAATCGTCGCATATGGTCCTCTCTTATTGAGGGGGTCAAATAACTGCGAATTCCCATAGCTGCATCTTCCTCATATAAATCTAAAGCACCGTAGTTATCAGCTATTGCCACTATATGTTTTTCAAGGTTGCTTTTTAATATTTCCTGTAACCGTCTAGCTAATGTAGGATTCGGGCTCTGATATTTCGGTCTGGGCCTTCCCTCTATTAACTCAAACTCTCCATCTCCAAACCTGCTGATCGAACATTTTTCTTCAATAATTTTAATTATGGTATCAGATGCTGACTTAATAATAGGAAATTTATAACAATCTGATTTCATCTTATAGGCCACTTCATAATCGATATTATTGAATAATGTCTTCACCTTATTATTCAACTTATCCAATTCGATATTGAATCTCTGGGATAATGTACAATAATGCCATAATTCAAATTCAAATATATCTTTATATCTACCATTTCCAATATAATCAGCAGCAAAAAATAAAATAATCATTGAGTCATTAATATTAAGATTGATTAATTGATCATATACATCGGTATAATGAAAAGTAGCCACAATCATATAATCAAAATCGTAGTGTGATAAAACATCCGGGGCCATAATCGGTAAATTGTTATATAGCACCCCCTGCTTATTTGAATCATTATCACAATATCCTACAACTTTTACTTCATTATTAAGCAGACACTTTTGTACTAATTCAGAACTTTTCCCTACTCCAAAAATAATTACTTTTTTCATTATAAATCACCCTTTCGTCCCCTAAGAACTCCCCTAACTAATTTTTTTGGTTCTAACCTGTTATTCCAATTCTCTCCAGTAATAAATACCATATATCCTTTGGTAGAATTAAAATGATAACCATAACTTTCTGAGATACTTTTTATATCCTTTTCGTCATTTTCGTTATGATAAACACAGAGGGCTAATCTTGGACTATTATTTAACAGTGTCTTTTCAGCACCCTTCAAAGCCTTTATTTCCGACCCCTCTATATCCATTTTAATAAAATCAACCTCGGAATCTCTGATTATCTCATCTATCGTTGTACTTATCTCGTTAACATCATCTGCTAAAAATTTATCTACAAAAACCACTTTATCTTTATATGGAGCAAATGTATACTTTAACGCTTCAATCCAATCAGTATCCGGTTCCACAAGGTAAACCTTATCTGCTCTGTCAATAATATCCAATGCAAAATTGCCTTCTGCTACTCCTGCGTCAATAACAATATCATGTTCCATTACATAAAAATTATCGTCTAAATATCTGTGGGGAGATTCGCTATCTTGCTCCATCAGTATCTGCCTACAATATCCTATTACTTTCTCGGCTGTATCATAGTTTCTTTTCATATACATTCTTTTGTTTTCATATTTTATGTAAAACAGCCCTGTATCATTATCTTTAAAGACTTCAATGCTAACTGTTTTATATTTATCTGCGAAATCATAGTTAAAGTTTTCTAACGGCTGCTTTTCTATATTAATTATAACCTGCTGTATTTCTTCATCTAGATAATTATGGTTTCTATAATAATCAAGAAGATTGCATTTATTGAAGTAGAATCCGTTTTCAATCTTTTCCTTAGGAACACTGTATTCAGAAATCAATCTATCCCTAATAATGGTATATGCGACTGAGCAAATAATAATTTTATCATATACCAAACCATTAATCATGTCCTGGGAATATATCATATGATTATGAAAACACCTTCCACATTTATCAATATTGCTGTCCAAAAAGCCGACAATTTGATATTTGTTATCTCCAATTAAAGTATAAAATTTTTCGGCACTTCCACCTGTTCCGAAGATTAATATTTTTTCCATATATGCAAAATCTCCTTATCGAACATCGAATAGATATCGCTTAGTATTATGTTATTATCTTAGAATATTATTATTAAAATTGTTTATTAAGAAATCAAAATACCCTAAACACATATAGAGAAGCTGTTTTAATCTTCTTTTTCCGTATCGAAGATCCTGCTGCCAAGTTATTAGCGACATATCAAAAATATTTTTTGATAAATCCGGACAACTCTTTTTATATTTTTTTCTTATATAAAAAGTATTTCTTACCCTAAAATACATCCTCCTATAATCGTGAATATACATATATTGGTTTCCTACTTTTTTTGTTTCTCCTAGCTTATGTTTTATAACCGCTTTGTTCAGCATATGAATGGAGTATCCATAAGAATGCAAACGCAAGCAATATTCATAATCAACTGCATCAATAAAAAGCTTTTGTAAAAATCCTCCAACATTTTGGAATATTTCTAAGTTTATTATATTTCCGGAGGATATAACCCAAGGCACTTTCCTCAGATTTGCGGAATGATTTCTGCTTTTGTCAATTTCAGTTTCCTGAAAAGTTGACACAATACCAATTTTTCCAGTATCGCTTATCTCAATATATTCCTTTAGCATTGCTATCGAATTTTTAGAAGCAAAACTATCCTGATCCATTGTAAGCAGCCATTTGTAGTTTTCTTTAATGGCTTCCTTCGCTGCTACGTTCTGAGCATATGCTATTCCTTTATTACCGCCATTGTAAACGTACGCTATCTTCTTTATCTGTTTTATTCGATTTATAACTTTGGAGTTGATATTGCTACTGTTGTCAACTGCATATAATATGTCTACATCGTCTATATAGGAAAGAATATTATCTATGACTAAAGTATCTGGGTTATATAATACAATTACTCCGGCTAATTTCATAAGTTTTTCATCCCGATTATTAACATACAACGTCTTCCAAAGAAATAATAGGAAAATCTACTATTTTCTCCAACTCTTCTTCTATCTTATCAAATGCAAATACTGCTGTAACAATCAATGCATCTACCGGCTGAAGCTCCTCCTCTATCGAACATACTTCAAGTTCGGAATAAATGGAGCCTGACTCTTTATCTATCGCATAGCTTACTTTTATTTCACTGTCTTTCAATTCTTCATAAAGGCGACATCCTAACTCACCCATACCATAGATTGCAATCGTTTTATAACCATTACTTATAAAATACTCGGTAATTGATTTACCTTCGTTCTTTTTCATAAGCCATTGATTCAAGATATTATAATATAATTTAAATTTATATACTTTATCATCCTCTTTACTTTTCTCATTATTAAAATAAAATTTAAAAATTTTCCCTCCAAATACTCCTCCTGCTACTCCAAATGCAAAAGATACAACCGCTAAAATGCCTTTTTTCATAATATTTTCCTCCTATACTTATTGTAATGTTTAAAAATGTCTTTGTGTTTTTCCCATATTATCAAAGATATAATCAATATATCCTAAAATAACTGCTCTTACTCTCTTTATTTTACCCTTCTCATAAGGCAATGTCATTAATAAACTTCCCAAATTTCTTCTTTGTGATTCCCAATACTGTTTATTTACTTTTTTATACTTTTTTGTACAATATAGAATATTTCTTGTATTATAGTAATACCTCATAGGCGAATACTTATTGATGTAAAGTGGTCTTCCTCTTTTTCGTAAAAATATAGTATTATCATCTGAAGTATTATGCATTAATATTGCTTTATTGACTTTAACAATTTTATAATCATACTGTTTTAATCGAACACAATATTCAAAATCTACTTGATCAATAAATAATGCCTCATCAAAACCACCGATTTTTTGAAAAACTTTCAGATTTAGCATACTTCCACTTTGCTGCACCCATTTATTGTAAGATATCTCCGTTGCAGCAATCTCAAACCGAAAAACCGAATCGTTTATCGCAGCACATACAATTCCTAATTTATCCGCAAATTCACATCGGTTTACATAATTACACATATGCGCAACCATATCTTTCTCTGCAACGCTATCCTGATCAAATGTAATCAACCATTGAAAATTACATCTGATTGCCTCTTCTGCCACTTTATTAATTGCTATCGATATGCCCTGATTTCCATCTCCATTGATATATACAATATTCTTCTTTTCTTTAAGAAGTTGAATTAGTTTTTCATTTTTCACCGTAGAATTATCATAAACAAAAACCTGCTTGACCTGATTATCATATGACTCAATATTTTTTATACAATTCGTTCCGCAATTATATAAGATTACCATAGCTGCAACTGAATCATATATACTCCTTAATTCAATCTTCCGAGAATTATTCTGTGTTCTTAGAATATCTTCTACTGTAAGGGCTCCATCTATTACACTGTCTATATTAATTAATATGACATTCATATCTGCTTCTTTCAATAAGCATGCAACTTCTGTCTCATAATTATTATTCATTAATAGTACTACCTGTATGTTTTTGTTCTCATTCTTTTTGTAATTTACAACTTTATGCCCTGTAAGTAGTACATTACCCTCTTTCTTTTCATCTATATCATAAACATAAGATATATACTTTCCAGCCGGATCTATGGTCTTTAAAAATGCTAATCCCTTCAGTCCTGCACCCCATATGGCAATATTATTGTTTTTCTCTTTTTTGTAATAATTTAACATGTCAATGATAATTTGACTTGACAATAGATAATAATTCCGATAAAGATCTAATGATACTTTATTCTTAGTTCTCGTTCTGTAAACATTCATCAAATTCTTCATCGCATTCACCAATATCCCTGTTTACTTATTTTATAACTTCCAAATACTCTTTAATAATTCTTCCTGATGAGCAAAATCCCCTTTAATAAATGTATTTGGCAAGTTAAAGCCCATCTTTCTTCTATCCAGAATCTTATCCGGTATTAAATCACGGTAAGAATCTTTTAATATGCCTTTCAGCTTACCGCTTGGGCATCTGGTTTCCTGTGCGATACCAAAGGCAAACTCAACTATTTTCTTGCTTAAGAAAGGAACTCTTGCTTCTAATGAATGCTGCATACTTACTCGATCAATCTTAGTTAATATATCACCGGGTAGATATGTATGAAAATCCAAATACTGCATACGCGTAATTGGAGGAAACTCCTTATGATAATGTTTTCGAAAGAACCAATAGTCATCATAATCCTTGTCTATATGATATTGCTTTGCATATTCTTTTTTAAACATCTTAGGCATTCCATTTGTCATAATACAGATTTTAACGATATCATCAAGAAAAAAATCGCTCAGTCTACTATTCTCTGGAAGCTCCATCGATGCCACCAACCGCTCAAATAAAAGTGACACCTTAGCATTATTAATACCATGTGAATCTTTGCTGTATATTTGAAAATCATTATATCTTGAGTATCCCCCAAACACTTCGTCTCCGCCATCTCCGGTTAATACAACTGAAACCTTTTTCCTTGCCAGTTTGGATACCAGGTATGTTGGGTATGCTGATGTATCGGAATAAGGCTCATCGTACCACTCTTTCAATTTCGGATATAATTTACTTACCTTATTTTTATCGACAATTTCCTGGTTTTTAATTATATTTAAATCGTTTACTAATAGATCCGCATATTGAAGCTCATCATATTTTTTATAAGAAAAACCCAATGAGAATGCCTCTATCTTTGGATTAATCTTCATGATTTCGTAGGTTACCACACTGGAATCTATTCCACCGCTTAAGAAACTTCCTACCGGAACATCCGAAACCAACTGCTCATTTACTGATTCGCCAATTAATCTTCTAATCTCTTCATTGACTTCCTGAATGTTTGATTTATCACTGAAAGCATCGTTTACATTCAACTTCCAATATCTTCGAATTGTCTCGATTCTATTTGACTTGAGATCATATATTAAATAATGACCCGGGGGTAGCTTAAATACATTTTTATACATCGTCTTTGGTTCCGGGATATAAGAATACGTTAAATAGTCATATATAGCTGTATAGTCTACATTAAAATCTATGTCATTGCATAAATTGGTAATTGCTTTTAACTCCGATGCAAATGCAAAATCTTTTCCATTATAGAAATAGTATAAGGGCTTTATCCCAACACGATCTCTATATAGCTTTATCTTACAACTGATTTTATCATAGATTACTATAGCAAACATACCGTCGATATGGTGGACAAATTTATCTCCATACTCCAAATAAGCATTCAGTATAACTTCAGTATCGGAACTGGAGCTAAATTTATATCCCTTATAAATCAACTGATTCCTCAATTTTTGAAATCCGTATATCTCACCGTTAAATACGATTGCAACATTCCGGTCTTCAGACTGCATTGGCTGCATACCGTTATCAGAAAGATCGATGATTGACAGTCTTACAAACGCAAGAGCAAAATCCATAAATTTGCAGATTCTTTGAGCATCAGGGCCACGATGTTTAATACTTGCTACTGCTGCTTCATAATTCCATGATAACTTGCTTCCACCGATAATACCGCACATTTTCACTCTTCCAACTTTCATACGTATTATGTCTATTAATCGTTTTCTCAATCCACTTTCTTAATTACTAATATGATTTCATTAGAAGATAAGCCATTGTCAAGTATACCGACCTGTTCAATGCAAAACGACTTATTCCAAAGTTTTTGTAGATTATATATAAAATCTATAAAGGAATTTGCATCCCAAACATGATAATGAATATATGCAATATTATCTTCAATAAACATCGAAAAGGGAACTGCCTCAGATTCAGCCATATCACAGTAATCAATATATTCTCTTTCTCTACTTGCATTAGTGTCATCTTCCACTAAATGCTCAAAGGTTGTCAGCATCCGATAATCATCAAATGTATAGCGCTTATCAGGTACAGCAAGGAATATGATTCCACCGGTTCGAATTCTATTTAAAAAGTTACGAATTGTACCAATCGGATTTCGACAATGCTCCAGCATATGACATGCTATAATAAAATCTAAAGTCCCTTCATTAATGGTGTTTAAAGTTTCTCCATCATCAATGATATCAACCTTTACCAGATCCATATTTTTATAACCTTCTTCATTTTTTGTATGCTGGGTATAATCCATTTGCTTTAATTGAATTCTATGATCAGCCAGGTAAATCGGATTCATAGCTCCACCTATTTCTATTCCGACACGATACCCTTTTTCATAAGTAATATGACCATTTACAATCAATGATCTTCCACTTGCATTCGGAGCGAGAAATGACTGTATATCAATTATTTTTACTCTCGGGACTCCAATACTAGTGAGCTGTATGAATATTTCATCATAAAAGGAACTTATAACCAGAATGTATTGATATTTATAATTAATAATATTATCCGGTGCATCAATTTTCAAACCCAAAAAAAGCTTTCCCTGTTTCTTTTTATCATTATCAAATACCCCTATTATATTAATCTGTTTAAAATTCAAACTATTGATTCGATTTAAACATGCTTTTCCAGTGCCAAACAAAATACAATCATACATATATGATACCGAAATGATATTATAAATTAGATATCACTAATTTCCTTTCGTAATAAATAAACATACTATATATTAAATTTTAATCTCTGCTATGATCTGCTTCCTATAAGTATCATCCGAAATTGAATCTACAATATCACCGTTTCTTGCTTCATTCACATATTTATATTTAATGGGAACTTTCCTTGTTACTCCCATCAGATACCATTCATACTCAATATCAACATGTCCAATATCTACAGCCCAATAACCCGCCTTCGCCAAGTCATAAGCTAGTATTGTAGCCGTAGGTCCAAGCGCCAATAAAATCAAAGCATCTTTTTCTACTTTTAATGTTTCCTGGTATATCGAATCATAACAGTCAAAAGCATCTTCTTTGGGGCCGACAATTCTCCGTATTGACTTTGCATTATCAAATAAGTCATTACCATACCCTAATCTGCTTTCACTTCCTTCAATGAAAACGATATTCTGATTGTTCCAAATCCCTTTTAATAATTCAAATATTCTCCATGCATAATGACTGTCATATGTTAATGTATAAGGCCTAGATATAAAGGTATTATAATAAACTTTATTGAAATCCAACATAGAATACATATTATCTCTGTTACATTGTTTTGTTAAAATATTACGCAAATGCATCTGATAATCAAAAGAATACCTTTCTATATTTCCAAATGCATCCATAATACCAATAAGAATATCATCCTTACTAACCAGGATTTCTCTTAATCTTTTTGCCAATTCCTTATCTGATTTTTGAAAGCCAATCGGGCCCAAGCCAAAAGCAAGCGGTAACTCCCCATCACCAAAACGGCTGATAGATTTTCTATTCTTAATTATTTCTTCAATTGTTTCTTCGCAGCTTTTTACTATAGGTATTTGTATCTCTTCTTTATTAATCTTATCTGCTATTTCATAGTGTATATTATTTGTTATCAATTTTAGTTTAGTTATCTCATATTCTAAAATATCGATTTTCATTTTTTCCAAATTAAATATATCTTTTAATCCTTTTTCATTTTTAGAATATTGATAATAATTAATTATTTTTTCTTGATCTATCCCTTCTTTTACTAATTCATCATTAATTTGCTGATAAATATAGTTCGATATTACTATAAATTCAAATTCATATTCAAATATCTTACTGGGTGTTATGATAGGCTTATTCAAAAATGCGCTTCCATTTTTATCCTTATCATTATCAATGTAAGCGACTATGTCAGTATTAGCAGTTATAAAACTTTCTGATACTTTTCTGCCATTCTGTCCAGCGCCAAAAATCAACAATTTTATCTTATTCATGATTTCTCCTTCGTATATATCTATATATCTACTTATTATGCGGGTATCTGATCAGATAAGGATTATCATAGATATTCATATCGAGTAAATCAAAAAAGAAGTTCTCTTTCCAGGCACAATAGTTAAAGCTGATCTGATCCCGTCTACTGTGACTGTTTATTTCATGCCACCATCGTTCCATAAGTCGAATTACATCCGGTTCATTATGCTTTCGGAATAATACTCCTCCTTCTATTAATTCATTATCATCCTTAAATCCGTCCTTTTTGTATGCTTCCACCTGTGCATTGATGACATCAACATTGTCAAAGCCCAATGCAATACATGCTTTTGCTTCATCAAAGGCATGTGTTCTTTTATAATGCATAAAACTTATAAAGTTACTATGAAGAGCATATTGGGAAATCAATTCAACCATATCCTTTTTAATCTGAAATTTCCCGTCTACCCAGATACTCCAGTTATAATCCTCAAAATATTCGTGCGGAAGCACTTTTAATTTTTTTGCGCTTCTCACAATGTCGTTATTGATAATATTGAGGGGTCTGATTTCCCAGATATCAGATTTTGTATTAGGATTATCTGTATAACAGATATAACTGCATCTATCACTAACAACCAATGGGTCTCTTAAGGTATCATAAGTTCCGGCTATTGCAGTATAAATCAAAATCTTTTCACCATCACCTATCGCTTCTTTTCTTATTGTCCTTGTTTCTTTCTGATGTTTCAGATAGTAATTTGCATGCCGTTCCCATATTTTTTCTGATTCTTTATAATGAGTGTTTACTATTCTGTCTGGTGGAATACCATATTCTTTCGTCAGTGTTTCGAAGATTTCTTTAAAATATACACTTGCAACGATTACCTTATCATAATTAGTATCTGCAATCTTCTGTGGATGAATTATCAATTTATCAAAAAAATATAATCCCTGCTTTTCTATGTTTCCATCGGAAAATGCAATTAGCTCAAATAAATCATAATCAAAGTCAATCTTATAAAAATTAGTGCCGGCTTTCCCGGTACCATATATAATAACCTTTTCTTTCATCCATATTTTCCTTTAGTTGTATTTTATATAACATTATATCGACAAAATAACATAAAAACTAAACTGTTTTTCACATATGCTTAATAATAATTAATTGTTCTTATACATGAAAAATCACCGGATTCTCTTCCGTATTTTTAAAACTGTCCATAATAAAATCATGTATCTCACTTATGGAAAACAGTGAAGTGATAAGGAAAGTCCTAAAACCTTTTTTTATTGCATCCTGAAGTCCCATAATTTCAATACCTTCTTTTTTTGTTCCCCACATAGATTCTTTTCTATCTATAAAGCAATTAACATTTACATGGTATAAGCTACATACAAAGTAAAATTGCCTTCCATTTTCGCCCGCACCATATAAAGAAATTTCATTGATTCCTTCAGCTACTGCCTTTTCCACTACTTCCTGCATTGCCCGGATAATTTCGTTAACGTTATTATTCTTAATCGTTTTACGCAAATAATAAAATTCATCAAACAGTGTTATCAGCCCTTTTGGCCATACAATGTTACTGTTTTCGTAAGTATAACTAACATTGCATTTATCAATATAATCTAATCCCTTTTGCTTCAGCAACCCAATATTCTCTTCAGTAATAATGCTTTTCATGTACTTTGTACCAAAATTGGTGTCTGCTTCAAAGTTGCTGAGTAATTCGGCTTCAGAGTATCTGGGGAGATCTATCAGACGGTGTAAAATCATCAAGCTCTCTCTTCTGTTTTTAAGGCATTGACCTGCCAGTTCAGGCTTTATGCTCCTGAATGCAAACCAATACTTTTGGAAGCTGTAGATTCCTTTAAAAACGATATCTAAGTAAAGCTTATTATTAACCTCTGATGATTTCAGGGGAACTATGCTATCTTTTACATTTTCATACCCAATTGTACTTCCTTCCGTAACTGAGATTAATTTTTCGAGAACGTCTGTAGTTCTGTGAATCGTCGGAATCAAATCCGAATTTTCTGCATATGTACTGTAATATCCTTCGTAATTTATGCTGTCAAAGAGTTTCTCTCCTACCACTCCGATTGCAAGAAAATGCTTCATGGAATGCTTCCTTTGATCAAGGTTTAGCGATTTCTCCATCCACAACTGGATTCGTCCAAAGAATCCTATATCTATAGTGGCTACGTCCGTTAAACCCCCTATTTCCTGCAACAAGTATTGATTTAGTAGCCCTCGTTGCTTCTTAACATAAGTCTCAATTGTAAACTTATTAGCCGGTTCCAAAAGTCTTCTAATTAAATGTTCCTTTAGTGTACCGCTATTATAAGATATTTTATGGGATTCCTTAAAACGAACTTCAAAATAGTCAGATACTTCATTGAAATCCATCTTTTCCACTCCGACAAATATTAGTGCTTCTTCGATTGTTAAATTCCTAGCCCCAATCATATCTTCTATTACTTCTCTGTTAATTGATTCTATGGAAGAAATGTATGTTACCTTTCTTGATACATAAATCGGTTTTACAAAAAGCTTTTGTCCCCTGTCAGATGCCTCTCTTCTCAGAAGTTCTCCGAGTAGGAAGCCTTCCCTCATCAAGGGATAGATTCTATCAATCCCCAGCTTATCCAAACGTTCACATACCCAGCTTATATACAGGGTTAAAAACGGTCCGATGATACTCGCACCAATTTCATAAGCTGTCTGCTCCATTACCTTCTGATAATCAGAAGCAGCTGCAGCCTTTCTTAGCGACAACAGCTCCTTCTGAGGTATATCATGTCTGATTTTTTCATAATCATAAATACTGTAAAGCTTATCCGGAATTACATCATAATGATATGCATGGATACCGGTCTTCAATGCTTGCATGTAATCGCTATTCTTATTGTCACCAATATGAAGTATCTTCTCTTTTTCCACAACCGGATACAGGTTAAATAGCACCGAGAATAGTTCTCCGCTTTGTTTGGAACATTTATACTCATTTGAAACAATGATATGGTCAAATAATTTCACATCAATGGCATTTGAATTTATAATAGTCGTAATTTGAGCTGTGTTCAGATACATGTCAGATAACAATACTATTTTTTTCCCTGTCTCATGAATCTCAGTCAGAATATCCAACATGTCAAAATTAGGATAACATAGTTCTATTTCGACCTCCACTTCCAGTTCTTTTAAACGCTCTACATCAGATACAACAAATCCGGGTATTTCACAATATATATCATCAAGATTTACTTCCCGCTTGATTGCCTTATTTCTGGCATGACGTTCCATCTCTATACGTAGTTTCATAAATTCAGTCGGTGAAATATCCGTCAAGCAAATATTATTTTCCTTAGCCTTATCCCATACATGTTTAAAAACATCAATCGGCTGAGCAACCGCACGAAATAATAATGTATCAAATATATCAATACTGATTAACTCATAGTCATTGGGGTTGATATTCACGGCTCTCATCACCTTTCTACTTATATTTGAATCATTCATCTAATCTCTTAATATGCTAATGGTTCTCTCAAAACCATCCTGAAGTCCGTAATATGGTTTCCATCCCAATCTTTCCATTTTATCAGGATTTAGAACTGCATGATTAATATTTGAGGAATTCTTTTTTTCATCTTCGCTTGGAGTATCATAGATAACACTTGTCTTCGCCAACCCGGCACTCAATTCCGCTAATTGGCGTATTGTTATACTCGCATTCTTATTTGCAATATTATATGCTTCGCCGCAGATTCCCTTTAGTAACAAAAAAATCAAGGCGGTTACAGCATCAGCCACATAACAGTAAGAACGCCTTTGTATACCCTGACTTTTCATGATTATATTCTTTTTAAACAATACACTGTGAATAAATTCTCCGATTACCCTACTATCCGTATCTAGCATAGAAGCTCCAAAAATATGACAAGGTCTTGCTATTGATACATTGATCCCAAACTGTTTGATATATGAAATACAAAGAGTTTCAGCCGCTCTTTTTGATGATGCATAGCAGGCACGAGGTAATAATATGTCTAAATAACCATAATCATTTTCCACAAAACCCTGTCCATCTGTTTCAATATTATTTACAATACCATATACCTCACCGGAAGAAATATAAAGAACTTTGCTAACCTGATTTATTTTCGCAAGTTCAAGCACCCTGTACATTCCCATATAATTTGCATTCATTATTCCAACCGGATCTTTTTCAAAGGAAGCCGGGTCACCTTTACCGGCCCCATGAATGATATAGTCGATAGGTGCATCAATGTGAATAGGCTCGGCGACATCTTGAATAATCGTATGTAGATAATTTCTCTCTAGCGATTCACCATATCGTGACTCAAACCGACTTTTACTGCGTCCCAGAAGCCAAATATCCATTCCTGCGTTGTAATACTCGTTACGGTAAATCAAAGCCTCTGCTAAAACTGATCCAATTAATCCTGTTGCTCCGGTTATTAAGACAGCTTTTCCCTTGAAATTCTCCCATGGGACATCGATATTATTAATCATCTTCAAGTCTTCCTGATAAATAACATTTTTAATCATATGATCCCACCTTAATTCCTTATCTAATCAATTTTATTTGAGCCAATCGTCCTTTTTGGATTGCAAAAGCGCTTTAAATATCTCTATATCATCTGTAGTAGTTAATTTCAAGTTTTTTTCCGATCCGGTTGAAAAACCAACCTTCTCTCCCAGCTCAATCATCAAGGTACAGGTTGCAATCGAATTTGCAATCCCTCTTCTTGCTGCTTCCTCATGTGCCCAAATCAATTTAGACAGGTAAAACGCCTGAGGTGTCTGCGTTCGCATCAAAGTACTTCTATCGATTGTCTGCTCTGCATCCATATGATTTTCACTGTATAATACAGCTTCCACACAAGGAATTACCGTAATTGCCGATCCATATAGCTTACATTTACTGATACAATCCGAAATGATTTCCTGTGATACCATAGGACGTATTGCATCGTGTATTAATACCATATCATCTTCCGCGCAATTTTCCTTTAACAGCTCTATTCCATTACGGATTGATTCCTGTCCATTGCCACCGCCGATGGTTACCCATTTTAACTTCGTTATATTAAACTGCTTGGAATAAGCCTTTAATATTTCCTGCCAGCCTTCCACACATATGACCGCAATTGCATCAATATTGGGATGCTTTTGAAATGCTTCCAGCGTATATACAATAACCGGCCTATCGTTTACGTTGATAAATTGTTTTGGAATATCCTGATTCATTCTCTGCCCGCTTCCGCCGGCAATCAGCAATGCAATATTCATAAGCACCTCCTTATGGCTATCTTATCTGTTGATAATCATACCAATCTTTTCATACAATCTTGTTGAGGAATTACCATCTGCAGAAGCAAAAATTCTATCTCTGAGTTTCATTCTTCCCTCCTCATAGGAATCTTCTTGCAGGACCAGATCAATATATTCCATCAGTTGATCCATCGTGTATGCTTTAATCTCCGGCATATAATCGTTGTATTCAAAGTAGCATTCTCTGGTATCCTTACTGTACTCCTCATAATCATAGGGAAAGAGTACCGAAGGACGGTTCAGCATCAGATAATCCGAATAAATCGATGAATAATCGGTTACCAGCAAATCCGTATACATCAGAATCGTGTAGGGATCTACCTCAGAATCAATATTAATGATATTCGTGTATTCTACCTGGTGAAATTTATCTTTCACTTTAGATTTTGGATGAAGCTTTGTAAAGAAAATCAGGTCTTTCTGTGTAAGATACCGATTGAATCTTTCT
Organism: Lachnoclostridium sp. UBA1308; assembly: GCA_002307215.1. GTDB lineage: Bacteria > Bacillota > Clostridia > Lachnospirales > Lachnospiraceae > Mobilitalea. Next base: position 97,824 of record DBTU01000044.1, on the reverse strand, counting down.
AAATCCATCACCCGGAAGAATAAACTCTCCGAATCACGGAAGGTCGGCATATATAGAATCAGCTTTTTGCCTTCACCCTTCTTTTGTTTGATATATTCAAGAATCTTCTGCTCTTCACCGGTATAAATATTAATCAGTCCATTCGAAAATAGGACATCATTCCTTGGATATCCCTCTTGAATGATGTGCGCTAAATCCGTATGAAAAGCTGAAGTAAATATCTCCGCCATCATCGGTGATGTTGCCAGCGTATAATGATGAGGCTTTTCATCTGACATCCTGCGAAGTGCTGTCTTAAAACGTTCCCAGTTGTTACGCGGATGACGCACCCAATCAAATTTATTATCATAGTTTGTCTTCTTATTGCCTGATCCGTGCCATAGATTTACTTTAACAGCTCCGCCGGATAGCCAAAAGGAGATATCCTTCGAATAATTATCAAATATATACACATACCCACGTAGGCAATAGTAGATTCCTCTCAGGGACTTATAATGATATACCTCCATCTTGTGCGCGCTTAATAGGTCAACAATCTTTTTGTCATGCGTAATCCAGATTGCCCGTGCCGTTTGCTTTTGATATTGGTTTACATACAGATAAAAGTATCTGGCGTTATCTGCAAACCGTTTACCAAAGGTGCTTCCGAAAAGCCATATTTTCCTGCTTCTCGGAGTAATAAAAGAAAACCAGTAAATCGGCAACATGAAAACCTGAGCCCAATATTTAATACCGTTGATTCGTTTCTTTGTCATAGCTACACCTTTGCTCCATCTTCTGCAGCATCTATTACCACTTTTTTAAAATCGTTTTTCTTTCGATCGGGTCCAAATTTCTGATCAGCGGGTCTTCATAATAGGAATCGTTCTTTATATGAGTTGTTGATACTTCTTCAAATATTGCACCCTTTACGGAAGTAAAGGAATGCCTTACCTCCCGTAGTACTGTCTGAATATCACCCGGCTTCATATAATGATCCTGCCCCTCGATGTTTACTGTCAGGTCTCCATATAATAACTGAAATGTCTCTTCTTTTACCTTATGCATATGCACCGGGTGTTTCTGACCGGGAAGAATTACAAGCAACTTCTTACAGTATTCCCTGTTAATAATGCTGATGATGATAGCACCTGTCTGCCTGAAATGCTTCATACCACAATGATGGGATAATTCAACCTCAAAATCATTACCCAGCGCAATACCGGCTTCATAAAGCATACCTTTTGCGTCATGAACTACATTACGGACCAGACCAACATCAGAAATCTGTATTTTTTCCATTAGTGCTTCATTCTTCATATAATCCCTACTGGCGATGGTACCCTCGTTAAATTCCCCGCTGGTCATCTGTTTGTCACACAATGGCATTGCAAAGAAGACATCCTCGATCATGATCATGTCACCCTTCTTGATGTCTTTGGTAACGAAGGCTCCTCTCATCAGAGAACGAAGTGAATCCATCTCATCCTGGCTGACATATTTGTCGTTTTCCTTCTTCGTTCTGCAAATCATTTTGGCATCTAAGACTGATTTAACCCAAAGGTCTGTCTGTTCCGGATTCATGGAATAGGAATTAAGTACAATTGTCTCAGTTGGAAGTCCGACATGACGTTCCAAAATCTTTGCACCCTTCGCTACTGCTAACATAGCAACAATATTATTCTCCGGATTTTCATGGCCTGAATAACCTATGGTTACTTCGGGGTATCTACGAATCATTCGATCGATAAAGTCCAGCTGAAGTTGCTCAAACGGGGCCGGATATTCTGCAATACAATGAAGAAATGCAAATTCACAGCCCTTATGGGTGAAGAAATTATATAATTTATCAATATCGGATAATACTTTTCCACCGGTTGAAATAATAACCGGCTTATGTGTTAATGCAATCTTAGTCAGTAGCGGCCAGTCCAGTGCACTGCAGCTGGCAACCTTTATGATATCAATTCCCTGATCCATACACCAATCAACACCATCTTCATCAAAGGGTGTACTCATGGCTATCATTCCCTCATCATGAATGGCATCGACAAGCTGTGTAAACTGATCAAAAGTCAGTCTGGTACTCATGAATCTCGGAATATGATTTACATCGGTCCTGTCCTTAAAATCAGGATGAATAAAAGTATCCAGATTACGATATTGTAACTTGACAGCTGCTTTTATGTTATATTTACGTGCGATTCTACTCATCGCTCTAATAATATCAATCCCATGCTCCACACTGCCCTGATGACTGTTTGCCATTTCAAAAACGAATAAATCAGAAAAAAGATGATAATTATTATTCATGGTAATCCCCCTTTGCAAGCCGGCAACAATTTAAAAGACCAAATTTCATATATTATATATCGACTAATTCTATCATATTATTAACAACTATTCACTACAATATGAAAAATCCGGCTGTTTAAAAAAACAACCGGCTGTTTTGAACCTTTTCAAGAATCTGCTCCATGGCAGCTTTCGAATCAGTTAATATTTTCTCTCTTTTTCTTGCTTTAACTGCCATCTGATCATAATATTCCCTGTCATCAATATATCTTTTTATCTGAGTCTGCATTTCATTATAATCTTTCACGCAAAACTCTTCACCGGCAGCTGTTGCCACATCCCCGACACGAACGGTAACTCCCGGTTTTCCTTCATGAAACGCCTCGACAATCGAAAAGCCTCCTCCGGATCTGATTGGATTTACATACAAATCACAGATTTCCATCAATGAAAGGATATCATCATAGTATCCTAGATAAGTGGAGTGTTCTTTGAACTGCGGATATTTACTGCAAAAATCATTATAATTGGGGAACATCCCGGCAAACACAATATGAGTCCCCCAGTCAAAACTACTCTGTATTATTTCCACAAATTCATCGGTGACATCGATATCAAGTCTATTTCCCACTGTAACAAAAAGGAAACAATCATCAGGAATAGACAAACTATTTCTTGTAGTCGTCCTTGTCTTTGGACGCAATTCGAATGTAAATGTACTCTCAATTATATTTTCCCTGGCATATCCCTTGCGTAATAGCTGTTCCCACTCTGTTTCCGATATGGATCTTCCAATCAATGAAAATGTCCCGGTTGTTGTAGGTAAAGACGAAAACACAACCGCTGAGGCTATCTCCGGAACAATTTGTCCGCATAAATCCGCAGTTATGCTACCATTACCGATACTGATGATATAATAAGGCTTTATTCTTCTAACTTCCTGAAGTATTTCCCTAATAACAGCTTTGTCCGGCATCGTTACACTGGGCTGATAAAACGGTATTGCCAAATCCTTATATTGATAGGTGTTCCATTCATTGTATTCCTCCAAGACATTGCCTAGAGATGCGTTGTACACGATTAGTGCTCCCGCTTCCGAATGTTGTTCTCTCGTGCTGATCAGAATAATCTTCTTATTCAGTAATTTGCCAAGGGTATAACATCTTTCGAGCGTTGTCTTTGTCGGAGGATGTCTTTCACCCAAAAACTGTATAGAAAATATGATAACAGTGTCTTCGTTACGCTCTTCTCTGGGCACTGGCACTAAATCCCCAGCATATTCATTTTTAAATCCTTCAAAGGCTGTCACATATAAATTGCTCATCAACTGATAAGATTTTCCGTCTGTACCGACTTCATTGGTAAACAAATATCTTTTGCATTGATTAAAAATATAATACTTATTGAGACAATCCAGATAGACATTTTCTATTGTTATTTCCAATAGTCTATTAAAATAGCAAGGGCTTTTCGTGATTTTCATAAGAAATGAATACAGGGCGACAGAACGTATGATATCCTTCATATCATCCAACTGCGCCGCATCGTCTATAACATTACAGGTCATGGAATACATAATATACGAATAACTCCTCATTTGATCGGATAAGATATCAAAAACCTCATATAACTTCATTACTTTTTCGCCTGAAAGATTATCCATACAGGCAAAAATCTCATTGAGCAGCTCGCTATCCGAATTTATCATATAGTGCATATTTGCAAAGCCCGGGAATTTGAATCGGCAATCTTCATCCGTTCTCTCACAAATCACTATTTTCTTGTCGGTAATTACCGGTTCAAACAAATAGTAAATTCCATCTATTAAATAGTATTTTCTGACCTTCTGAATTGAATCCATTTCAGTTAGGACATCTTCCTCCGGTATTAGCTGGCAATTCTTTGTATAGCAATCTTTATTCCCAAGAATAAGCTTAGCCGCATTTGTACAGATAGGTTTCTTCAATGCTTCTGCTTCTGAGACCGGTAACAATAGCAGTTTCTGATAAATGCCCTGTAAATTATAGACCCTGGTATCTGCCTGCCGGTAATATATAAATTGATTAAATGTCTGGTGATACAACCGATAAAGGATTAAACAGAGATTTTCCATGTTGGTTAAAAAAACAAGTGAATCCTTGTTATCCATCGTCAGCACTTTATCAATCTCAGATATAATAATGCCGGGATCATTCAATTGATCATCGATGTCGGAATAAATATATATTTTATGCCCCTGAACGTCAAGCTCCTCGATGTAGGATTTCAAATCTCCTTCCATATGCTCCTGACGATCTATAAAACAGAATATTTTCTTCATAGCTACCTCCCAATGGTTTATGTAAATATATTGGACTTAACTTCATCCATCAAATCCATGGTAACATCATTTTCAATAAACTTTCTGATTTCAGCTTCACAGGCAAACCTCGTAATAACTGATTCATTCTTATAATACGATGTCTCGGTAAACTCAGGACATACCTTCAGGAGGATCATCTTTAATTTTTTAATAATATCGATATTGATACAATTATAATTATATAAATAGAAAATCGGTTCCACAAAGGATCTCTCGTAAAAATTATAAATAATTTCGTCTCTATACTTGTCAAAAAAGCTTCGTTTCTTGCATTCATCAAGTAGCAATACCTGTACTCCCGAACGATCAAGAATCGCTTTCCCACTGGTAACCGTACTGTTCGTATTATAGTACCAATGATACAAACACTCTTCCAAAATATATACGGAATTAATGTGTAAAAGCAATAGAAAACCCCAATAATTATCTTCGAATTTAATATTTTCAGGAAATATGATATTGTTATCAATCAGTAAATCCTTGCTTATCAGCTTATTCGTGCACATTACGTTATCCCTGAAATAGGTAAGAAAGATTCTCCTTTGATCATCCGTGTCAAAAATGTATAACGCATCATTTCCCGTAATTCCGTTCTTAGCTTCATTCTCCTCAAAGGGACGGTCGTTTCTGCATATTACCACCTCGCAACTGTAACTGATTATCTTTTCATACATTTTCTCATACATATCAAGTTCGATATAGTCATCGGAATCGATATAACCGATATATGACGCAACGGCATAGTCCAACGCGACATTCCTTGCATAACCTTGCCCCATGTTATTCTCATAAGTAATTATGAGTATATTATCAGGATATTTATCTTCATATTCTTTCATAATGTTTAGTGTTGTATCCGTAGAAGCATCATTCACAAGGATTAGCTGCAAGGCTTCCACTCCCATTGTCTGATTTACAATACTATTTAGGCATCGTTTTAAATATGCTTCTACATTGTAGCAAGGAATAATAATACTGATTTTATAATCCATTCTACCCTCCAAACAACAGTCTTTCTCTGTAATTTGAGACTATTCGTAAATAATCCAAATTGCTCATTTTATATATTTGAGGTCATTCCTACTACTACAGCGAAAACATCTCAAGCAGTTTATTCATGCTAATCATTTTATCGTCTACATAGTAATCCGCATTCGGCTTCCCAAAGTATATCTCATGATATTTGAGTTCCCAGGATACCAGTTGCTCTTTCGTGATAACACTCCAATCAATCCCTGTAACAAATCCTCTGGCCGTATGAAGAACAATATAATTGCCCAGGTCGTAAAGCCTGTTAATCAACTGAATCATTGGATAATTAGGTTCTGCCAACTCATAATTATTATCTTTCTGGATTTTAGCTATCACACCATCTATGTCAAATACAAGTCTCTTTTTCCCGGATGCTATCTTAAGATATTCTTCTGCATTAATAAATTCCTCTTCCGTATCAATATCATAATTCTTATCCATCTCATATCCCAGAATTAGTTTCCCTGACATGGAATATTCATTCAGTATGACTCTTCCTCTGACAACATCAATGCAGGCATTCTGATAATAAACCTTGGGTAGCTGCTGTCTTGGCATATTGTAGCATTCCGGAATCTCTGTTATTACAGGAGTCAATACTCCCTGTTCGTTCCTATACCACATCTTATATGGGATTTCTTTTGCCGGGGCAATTGATCTGACCGAATCAGCTTGATCATCTTTCATTAACAGCTCAATCATATGATCAATCTCCTTGATATCACGAATCGGATAGGTAGGCCTTAATTGCACTACAATATCAGGCAGATATCCTTCCTTCTCTTTTAGAAATGTCAGACAATGAAAGAATACTTCAATATCAAGAGCTGTATCCGTAGCATATTGCTCCGGTCTGATAAACGGTACCTCTGCGCCGTAGCTTTCACCTATTTTGGCATAGCTCAGGCTGTCTGTACTCAAGATAATCCGATTGATGTATTTTGAATTCCTGGCATGCTCAATCGAATAAGCCAGCATAGGTTTACCGGCAAGTTCCCTGATATTCTTATGGGGTACTGACTTTGAACCGCTTCTTGCAGGAATTACCGCCAAAACATTCATATGTTTCCTCCTATATTTCCTCCCCCATCAAATTACAAAAGCTTTCCTCCAGCATTGGCTTAATGCGATCCGCAGAACAAATGATAGCATTATAAATGTTTTTCGCATGCTGAAAGGTTGCAAGCTTGTTCTTCCTTTCGTCATCGGTGTATTGATAGATATCAGCCATCTGTTCCGATGTATCGCTGGAGATATCCCAATCCAGCAATGAATAAATCTGTTTATCATTCAGCTCCCCGTTTATATCACTCAAGCGCTTATTTATCCTTATACTGGATTTTGTCTCATTAATCGATCTGTTGTATTTGTCAATCATCCGATCACACAGTTTTAATGCTTCCTTGAGCATAGGCACTATTTCCGAGAAATCCTGCATGTCTTCATCCAGAATGCTTTTCAGCCTCAATCTCTGTTCCTGATTTATTACCGGCACCATACCATCAAGAACAGCCTTACAATCAATCTCCTTTGTACAATGCTTTGAGATTGCTTCCCGAAGTGTCATTATTACTGTTCCATTGATCTTTGCTCCACCTTCCGTGGCATCAATCACCATTTCTCCTTCAAACATTTCAACCGCATCCTCAAACCATTTGATATAAACATACCAGTCATATCTTGTCCTAATCGGATTACCATAGATGTCTTCAACAATTTCCATCGCTGATTTGGCATTACTGGCATCAATAGTAATACCACCCGCATGCGTACACTCCCCGGAATATGCGAGATCCTGACCTATGAGTATTATATTCTTAAAGCCAATTGTCTCACATAGAGAAAATGCTCCTGTGGCTACAGAACCGCCGGATCTTATTTCTCCGGTACAGATCCCAAGGCGATCAAAAATACTTTTTGCATATCCTTCTACGTTGTATAAAATTGTATAGGTTTTACAATTACTAATATTTTCCGGCCTCGAATCGATTCTACAAAATATTGGTATATCTTTACATCTCGAATCTTCCAGATGAGATAAAGACTTATTCGGATCCAGTGTTACAATAAAATCAGGTTCTATATCATGGGCCAGCAAATATTTAACAGCTGTATCTACCGCAAATATGACTGCTTTCCCTTTCGCTAGCTTTAAATCCTCTATGTTTTTATCCAGAGACGGCCCCGCAGCAACCACAATCGCCGGTACCTCTCCCGGAAATCTTCCGATAAGTTCAGTCACTTCATTACATTTTTTTAATAAGTGGAGATTACTTAAAATATTATTGACGACTGTCTTACAAATAAACATATCCGTATTTTTGTTGACAACCGCCCTATTATTGTTATCCTGTATAATTTTATAAAACCGCTTTAGGCTCTCCTCAAATATGATATCATACTGAGGGTGTGTGCAGAAAATCTGCGAAGAAAGATTAACCCAGTCTACATGGTTCGACAATAGATTCTTCATCTCATTATCATTAATCCCTTTCACTGTTATTGATACATTCGGATTGTTCAATATATCACTAATATCATATTTTTCCATTACATAATTAAAAATCTGGAAAGATGGCTCATAAATTAAGATGCATCCCCGACCATCTAATTTATTCAGCAATTCTCTTACAAATACTCCATTTCCCATACCAAACATTGAAATGACTATTCCAATATTCTTTATCTGGAATTGTTCTGCCCAACGTTTTGCTTCATGTGTCGGGCTATATATACTATTTAAACGATAATTATTCGATTGTATTCTCAGTTGTAAGGTAGTATCCATATCCATGGTTTCCGTGGTCCAGATATCATCAATCGCTTTTGTATGATCTGTTTTATGTTCATTCAGCTTTTTATACAAATAACCCTTGGTCGCCTCAATTTCCTGCATGTTTTTATCAAGATATGACATAATAAATCTCCTCTTGTCCTAAATATTACGTGACTATTCAGTAACTACGGTTCTTTCGAACCGATGCATACAAAATATGCTGAAAAGCACATGTTTTGGCGCTGAACTTTCTCGAAATCCCGTGGATTTCTCGAGTTACTGAATAATTACAATATTACTAACAATATCTTCTAATTGACCTGCCAGTTCCAAGGATAAGATATCAGCCAGTAAAACACTGTCCTTTTCTTCCACTGCCTTCATTGACTTAGCTAACGAATTAACTAAACTGTCTTCGTCAAACATAAGAGAATATGTCTCTTTATATGCAAATAATTTATCAACAACAGTCATAATGTGTCCAATTAAAGGATCCAATTTCTTGTACGCTTCACCTATTTTTTGTTGATAAAAATAATCAGTAGTATCACTTATTTCCACTAATAACTGATTAACTTCGCTAACTACTGTATCTCTCATTCAAACTCCTTTTTTATATAACTTCCGGTTAAGTAAAATGGGGTTGACCCGAAGGTCAGCCCCATATCACCATAGTAATATTTGTAATGCTTACTGTAATAATGACAATACACCCTGGGTTGATTGATTTGCCTGGGAAAGCATTGATTGTGCAGCCTGCTGCAGAATATTGTTCTTGGAGTACTGTACCATCTCTTTCGCCATATCAACATCACGGATACGAGATTCAGCTGCCTGAAGATTCTCTGATGTGTTGTCGGCATTAGCAATGGTATGCTCTAATCTGTTCTGCAAAGCGCCTAACTTAGATCTCTCAGTAGATACTTGCTTGATAGCATGATCAAGGGTAGATAACGCTCCTGTTGCTAAAGAATACTGGCTAACCTTAGAAGCAAGGGTATCAATACCTAATTTACTTGCTGTCATGCCAGCAATGGTAAAGTGGATATTCTGACCCTTATTAGCGCCAACCTGAAGACTCTTGTTAGTGAAGCCGCCGCTTAACAATGTCTGGGTATTGAACTCAGTCTGTCCTGCAATACGTGAAACTTCACATGTTAACGCAACAATCTCTTTCTGAATAGAAACACGGTCAGCGGATACGTTAGTATCGTTAGCTGCCTGAACGGTTAACTCTCTCATTCTTTGAAGAATGGAGTGTGTCTCATTAAGAGCACCTTCTGCTGTCTGGATTAAGGAGATACCGTCCTGTGCATTTGCTGAAGCCTGCTCAAGACCTTTGATCTGTCCACGCATCTTTTCAGAGATGGAAAGACCAGCTGCATCATCACCTGCACGGTTAATTCTGTAACCGGAAGATAACTTCTCAGTTGATTTAGCAAGACTACCTGTTGTAATTCCTAACTGTCTGTTAGTGTTGGCCGCAGCCATATTGTGTTGTACTATCATATTAATTCCTCCTTGAAATTATTAGTTAGCAGCATCCATGCTGCTATGATTTTTGGTTTTCTTCCATCCGGTCGTACGCTCCTTCGAGAAGAAATAACTTTAGTAAGAATGCTTCTTACTTACTATATATATCGGTATCATTTTATTAAAAGTTTACACCTGAAAATAACTTTTTTCACTTTTTTTTGTCATAAAAATATGATTGGCTCTCCTGCTGCTTCGACATGGTTTTGTAATAATTAGCAACCGTCCTACTACTGATCCTTGAACTGCGGATTTCCTTGCGTTTCGTAGAAAAATAAACTTCCATTCGCGCCTTATTACGTTTTTCCATGGCCTGGAGCGAAACACTCATGTCCGTGATTACAGCAATCAACTCTTTCAAGGTAGTTATCTCGTGTGTGTAGCTTTCCTTATTGACATTAAGCTCATCTTTTACGCTTTGAAACAACTGTTCAAAACCGTCATCCAGTTTCGTTAATATGTTAATTTGCTCTTCTTTTTGTGTAACAGTCTTTAGAAGATCCTCTTCATCAAAATCATCCGAGGAAACCATATTTTCCTGCAACATTGTTAATTCTACCAGCTTTTTTAAAACCTCTGCTTTTTTCGATAAAGTGTCCTCCAACAGCTTGATATAAACCTGTTTGGCTGCCTGATTTTCTAGCTCCATCCTGTTCATCCTCTCGAGAATATGCCGCAGACTTTAATCGTCCGATTAAGCCAGACGCATGACTTCCTTCCAAGTATCCCGCATCTCTCTGATATATCCAAGTGCTTCGGTTAAAGTTTCATCGTCCTTCTTAATATTAGCCTGTATTAGTCTACTGTATATCAGATTATACACTTCTTCAAAGCTCTTTGCCACAGGATATTTAAAATCAAGAGTCCCGCGTAATTCGGCAATGATTTGCTCAGCCTTAACAATATTTATGTTTGTCTTAAAATAATCCTTCTTTTCCAACCCCATTAACGCCAAATTGCAGAACTTTATTGCCCCCTCATAGAGCATTAGTGTCAGTTCTGCCGCTGTAGCGGTTAAAATTTTGCTGTCTTGATATGTAGCTGCCGCATTCATAGCCATTCTATATTCCTCCTGTATCATTACTGTAAATAAGTCAACCGTATTCTATGTTGTGAAAGGGAATCAACTACTTGTACCAAGCATAGCACTAAGAGATGAACTCTGAGAGTTCATTTTTGACATTGCTGTTTCCATCGCAGTAAACTGCTTATTGTATCTCTCCTCCATATCATTCATCTTATCCTCGAAGGTAGCAAGATCATCCGTATAACCATCAATCTGCTTCTTTATTTCTTTATCGTTGTATAAGGTCAATACACTTCGGAGAGATGAACTCTTCATGCCTTCCGAGAATTTACTATAAAGATTAGTAGCAAGTCCTGACAACACCTGAGCGACTTTATCCGGATTCTCCTCAAGCGCCTTCATAAGATCCTTATCTTCTCCCGATACAAGGCTATCATCCTCATCTCCGTTAATATGAAGAAGACCATTTTCCGTATAACTAACCGAGCTTATTCCAAAGGAGGATAATGAATAGCTTTTTCCATCAACCTTGACAACACCGTTCATGGAGGTTCTCATGGTATTAATCAAACTGCCTAAATTGTCATCCCGACGCAGTAGGGAATCTTTAATTTTAGCTTCCCACTTTTCAACTTCCGAATCTGACATGGCCTCCTTCTGATCATCTGTCAAAGGATCGTAACCCTTTGCCGGGTCTGCGTCGTAATAGGTATTCATTTGTTTCAGAATATCGTTATATTCTTTGATAAAACCCTTCACCATATCGTAAGTGGCGCTTGTGTCATTGGTTATGTTCAGATTAATCACCTCGTCATCTGACTCTGACGCAGTATCACTTCCGTCCGTTACTGACTTTAACGTTATCGACAGTCCATTGACATTGACTAAATTCGAAGAGCTAGTCATTTCCACTCCGTTATAGACAAACTTGGCATCCTTCGGAGCATTCAATGTCATAGAAGCTGTCCCTGTGGCAAACGGTACACTATCGGCATCCAGTTCGATACTGTTCAGCCCAAGTTTCGCAAGAGCTGTGGTATTAGAAGATGTCAACTCAAAAGCATTTGCACTTCCGCTCTGCTTAGAGCTGATAAAGAAACGCTTTTGTGTTGCATCGAAGCTTGCATTCACCCCACCACTCTTCAGCTTTGATACCACATCATTTACCGTAGAGGTCTCTGTAATGTCAAGAGTTGTAGTTTTACTGCCAACTTTCACCGAAATCTTATCGCCTACGGCGTATCCAAGACTTGAAAGATTTGTAGTTCCTGTAACACCTGAATCAACAACTGCACCGGTTACATTCTGCGCCGAAGCGAGTTGGCTGATCTTTAGTGTATGTGTACCTGTTGTCGCACTTGACCCCGCTGTTACAGTAGCATTATTTTCATCTGAAGAAGTTACCTTATTGGTATTATAGCTTGACTGTAATTTTACCTTTGATAAGGTACCGGTATAGAAGGAATATATTTTAGAGTTTAAGTCTTTCCAAATATCTTGCTTCCACTCTGTGGTTGTTTTCTTATTCTCTATCTTCGTAGCCTTTAAGCGCTGTGCGCTCATCAGTTGTTTAACAATACTGTCCGTATCCATGTTCGATACTAAGCCTGATAATTTAATTGCCATATGAATTCCTCCTTACCTTCTCTCATCTACAAGAAGACCTGCCATCTCCCACATCTTCTGGAGCATTTCCAAGGTTTCCTCCGGGGGGATCTCCCGAATCACCTTATCTGTATCTTTATCAATTACCTTTATCGATATCCGCTTTGTTTCCTCATGATAGGCAAACTCACATCTGGTCAGACGCATCTTACTGTTTGCTTTAGAAATCGCATCTTTTATCTGTTTTGCAGATACTGATCTGTCCTTTTGCCCTTTATTTTGTTCGCTTTCAGACTTATTCTCCGCACTATTGCTTTCGGATGCTGCCGGCGTCTCTGTGATATTCAAGTCAACTGTTTCTGTACCTTGTGTATAATCTGTATCCTTTTTTACTGTCTGGGAAATTCCAGCCGTCTCGCTACTGTAACCTCCTCCTGATATTGCTCCTAATGCCATGCTAATACACCTCCATGTGTTTTGGTTTCACTCAATAAATGTTTACCATAATGCTTATGCCATCCTTGACTGTATAATCTGCATTAACGTCTATCACATATATCGGTTTCTTGTCGTGATTTATTAATATCTTTTAATAAATTTCTATTAAGAATCATAAAAAACATAAAAAGACCTGCCGACTGCAATTGATTTTAATAGCTGCACCGAAAAGTCTGATTATTTCATACCAAATATTTATTTTAATTATTGAAAGAGTTTCTTCAGCACCTCATCTGTAACTATAGTTTCTGCCGCTTCTTTATTCGATTCCTTTATCTGAAGATAGATTTCTTTGCGGTAAATAGGAATTGATTTCGGAGCACTGATACCGATCTTCACCTGATCTCCCTTAACCTCCAGGATTGTAAGCTCAATATCATTTCCAATGATAATCGATTCATTAATCTTTCTTGATAGGGCCAACATATTATTTGCCCTCCTTTGCTGCCTTCAATTGGTCGTAAAAATAATATTTCACCTCATAGTCCTGATTATCGACTATAATCTGCGCGCATTTCCCGTTCTCTGAATTAATAACAATCGGCGCCTTTAAATTGGCAGAAATATTCTTAACATCAGCCGGAACCGTTATTGTAACAAGAACAGCAATATTATTCTCAGAAATTTCGCCGAGTGGTTTCAAAAGTTCATCTTCAACTTCCGGATTGTAATCCGATTTTATGAGAAACGGGCTGATTACCGGTACCGCCAGAGCTACTTCATCCAAGCTTTGAAGCCATGAAATATCCGATCTCTCGCCGCCCTCTTCATCATATAACAATGTATATTTCTTATAATCCTCAAACCCCAGAATACCGTTTTCAAAAAAGAGGATTTTATCTTCGTCTAAATCTATTTCTCCGTAATGCCTTGTATTTACCAGCACCTTAAGCACCTTCCTTTCAAACTTTAATCTTTCGCATACAAGAATATAATTCAAAAACACTTTATACTTTTTACATTTTAAACCGCATAAAAACCATTTATATCTTCATTAAATGCCATATAGAAATTATATATATTTTGCAAATAATATTATACATGAAATACACTTATTTTGCATCTAATATTTTACAAGAAGTCAAGCAAGGTATTCTTGACTACCTTAGAAGCCGCAGACAGCGAAGCATTATAAATAGTTTCAGCCGAACCGTATTTTATATAAGTATCGACTACATCCGCATCTTCATTCATCGACATCAGATCCTCATAGTCCACCTTTTGGCTAGATAAACGATTCTCTGTAAGCTCAAGGCGCACTTCCCTGCTTCCCAAATCCGCTACTGAAGCATTTACCCTGTCCTGTTCCTCCGAGGATATTGCTATTCCATTGGAGAAGGCCTCCTGCATTACATTTTTCTTTAAGTCCAGTTCTGTTCCCAACTGCTCTTTCATTTTATTATAACTATCTTTTTGCTCCTCTGTTAACGAGGAATCCTCTAATCTCTTTTCCACTTCTGCAATCTTATTCTCTGTATTAATAACATCATCCACCGTACTCAGAAGATCATCAATGCAACGTCCCATCCGATGTGTAATAGAATCAGAACCTTCTGTGTTAACAGTAAGTTTCTGGTTATAATTCACCTCATATTGTATATTCTGACCTTCCTCTGATTTTGTATAAGTAATTGGATCCTGATCCGGCTTATCACTATCTGTCATTGTGCACGTAAAATAGTGCTCCGGTTTTAACTCTCCGCTTGTAAATCCGCTTTTTGAATAATCGATTTGTATTTTGTCCGCCGTACGAAGTTCCGCATATACATCTGCCCCAAGTATCATCTCCCCTGTTTCAGGAATATAGTTAACTTCGCCCGCAGCCGGCGTATACGCACCATCAACTGTTGATGATACCTTATTAATTGGGCCGGTATATGTCTGTTCCACCAGTTCACCCGAGGCATCCTTTTTATAATAGCGAATACCTTCCGGAGGAGCATCACTTAGATTATCATATGCCAATTGGATTCGATATGCCTCATTCATCTCAGGAGCATCGGGAACAAACGGAGTGACTCCATCATAATCAGACGGATTATAGCTACCTGTTATTTTATTGACAATCTGTATATCATCATTTGTAAAGTTCTGCGTAATGTCATAAGAAAGGGAGGCCTCATCATCTGTGAAGGTTAAAGAACTATCCGTCTTAAAACCGGTAAACACATACCTTCCGGCATAATTCGTATTACCCTCCTGATATATCTGCTGTTTCATCTGCGCAAGATTCTCCGCAATGGATGATCGGTCTGATTCTGTGAGTGTGTCGGAACTACCCTGTACACAATAAGTATTCACCTGCGATAATATGCTATTTACCGTAGTCAAAGCACTTTCTGTTACACTCATCCAAGACTGTGCATCCGGAATATTCTTCTCATAATACTGACTCATTTCTGAAAGATTTGTTCTAAGCCTAAGTGCTCTTACCGCAATAATCGGGTCATCGGAAGGCCGCTGAATTTTTTTCCCCGACGAATACTGTTCCTCTAATTTGGTCATGTTCACTTTATTCTTATTAATATTACTCATCATATTATTCGTCATCATTTTATTCGTTATTCTCATAATCCAACCTCCTAACCCGATAAACCGCAGTAAATATATAACTAATTCTATATATCATTCTCTTCACATTCTAAATATGATAAATCCAAATTGTCGCTACCTTCTATATATCGGATATCTTGTTATATTTATAAAGCCTTAAAAATATATGATTATTTTATAACACCACTTAATTAAGCCACTCTTCTTCTATATTTCTGTTTACTGTCTTTATCTCTTGCATTTGTCTCTTATACTTGTCTCTTATACTTGTCTCTTGCATATTTGTTCCGTTCATATATGTATTTCTAAGGTTATCGAAGCACAGGTACATTGCCAATGTACCGTCCCTTTTGAATATTCCTTACCTATACACCCATTTCATTAATCAATTTATCATAAATTTCATTCATTACGGTAATAACCTTAGCAGACAAATTATATGCATTCTGGTAACGTACCAGGCTCATAGCTTCTTCATCCACATCAACACCCGATATGGATAATCTTTGATTTTTTATCGAATCCAGAATGTTGTTCTGGCTATCTGAAAATGTATTGGCCTTATCCGTATCAATTCCAACCTCTGCAATCAACGTCTGATAATAACCATCCGGTGCTCCGTTATCAAATAATTCTTTGTTACTCTTTAACGCAATCAGTTCATCGACAATATCATTGCTTTCACTTCCGTCCACCTCATTCGTAGAGGTTGTCATAAGACTGGTATCCTCTAACATAGCGGAATTGATCGTAAAATTCGAAGCGGTCATGAAATAATATGATCCGTATAACGGCTTATTGGCCTCCGGCTCACTGTAGTAGCCTCCGGTCTGGGAATTGAAGGTAGTAAAATCATAGTAACTGTAATCCTCTGAGTCTTCTAATGGTCCAAAGGTATACTCCTCTCCGGATAACTTACTGGTAGCAGTGAATAAATCCGTTCCGGCAGCACCGTTCAAATCAACGCCTTTTCGCTCAATATCATTGAAAGCTTTCGCATAGGTACGTGTAAATTCATTCAGCTTGCTCATATAATAAGGAACACCCTTGTAGTCTATAGCTTTTCCAATTGATGATACAGCTTCTTCCGCATCAGCCGTGAGCTGATCTTGAAGTTCAAAGGTATATACAAATTTACCGGTTGCTTCATCCGTTGTAACCTCAAAGCCGGTATAGGCATAATCTCTATTTCCGACGGTAATCTTACCGTCCTCAGGTATATTCATTTTCTCTACACAGTTAATGTTTGTATCCGTCATGGTTACAAAGTTATCTCCTGAATTCGCACTGACTGTTCCGGTCAGATTAAATTGATTGTTTCCATCACGAACCTCAAACAGAGCTTGTAGTGAGCCTCCCATGTTTTTATTATAGGAATCAAATTTCTGCCCATTCTCCCATTCGATATCGTATAGACCGTCAATGTCATTCTGGTTGATTTTCTCAGAACGCGGTACTACCGATAGCTTATAGCTTTTATTGCCATCGACCAAGGAGCCGCCATTCATCTTCACAACATAACTTGTGAGACCGCCTGCTGTTCCGACTGTTTTTTCTGTCACCGTTATATTTGCAAGTTTCGAAAGTTCATCAACCCGCAATGCCCGCTGATCTCTCAGGTCATTGGCGATACCTCCGTTAACCTCCAGTGTATTAATCTGCTGGGTTAAAGCTGCAATCTGGCTTGAGGTTGAATTGATTTGATCCACCTGATTACGTATCTCAAAATTACATTCATCTTGAATGCTATTCATATCCACTGCTACCGAATTAAAATATTCTGTTAAGCTTTTCGCATAATTAATAACCTGTGTACGAACTGTTAAACTGGACGGATTCTTCTGAAGCTCCTGAAGACTGTCATTGAGTGAATTATAAGTAGTTGTAAATCCATCTACACTGACATCGTTGAAATAATTCTCAATCTCCGTCATATAATATGACTTAGTTGAATACTCCCCGTATATCGTATTATTCTTCCAGTATTTAACATCAAAATAATCATCTCGTTGTTGGTTGACCCCGGCCACACTGACACCGGTACCGGCCATACCATAAGTACTGTTTACCGGAAGAGCTTTGGAAGCTTGCTGAGACATAACCTGTCTGGAATACCCTTCAGTTTCCGCATTGGTTATATTATGCGCGGTTGTATCCAAGGCTGATTGATAGGTATATAAACCAGTCTGGCCGATATTCAACCCAAAAAATGTAGATGCCATACTTACCTCCTTTTTGCCGTTTCTGTAAAGCACAATTCAATTAAAGCTTTTCGATGATATCCTCCAGCATTTGACTTACCACATTCACATATCGAGCCGATGCATTATACGCATGCTGGTATTTAATCATATTTGTCAGTTCCTCATCCGAAGAGACCCCTGTTACTTCTGTTCTCTGGTTATTGATGCTCTCTACCATGGAAGCCTGATTGGTACTGATTGTGCCAAGCTGCTCTCCCCTGTTCGCCAGATCGGATATAAATGAACTATAATAATCATCAAAATTGTTCTGAGTTAGTGTATTCGGATTTAAAGTAGAGAACGTATCCTGCCACTTTGTCAGTAGGGCATTTACAGTTGTGACATCAAAGTCACCGGATCCGGTATTGCTGGACAATGGAATATAAGAATAATTCTGCATGATATTTGGGTTTACTTCAATCTCGCCATGTGTGAACAATGAATAGTTATTAGTGGGATCTTCCTCATTATACACACGGGCTGTAATTGTTACTGTAGCTCCACTTTCGTCCAGTATCTGTATTTCCTGTTCATCACTGTAACGGCTCATGGACTTTCTGTTAAATAAGCCTTCACCCATGGTGCTGTCAGCATCAATACCTACCGGAGCCTTGTCCGTATCAAGAATCTTGATTGTGCTACCATCAATCTGGGTTACTTCTTTGTTCGGACTCAGAACATCATTGATTGTTGTTACAATCCCATGAACCAGCTGGTCAAATTCTGCCTGCACCTTCATTATCACAGAAGCGTTAATCGTATTATTATAATTTCGAACATCTGCATTATAAAGTGTTTCCGATGCATAATTGGAACGTATGGGTATGTCCGTATAACTAGCCTGTTTTGAGCCTCTGGCAGTTAATAACCCCTTCAAGGAACCGATATCCGTATCATTATCGGCGGAGGCTGCTTTATCCAAATTGAAAACATCAGCGCCACCATGTGCAACCCACACCGGCTTTATCATATCGGAGGTTTCGTTCATCTTTACTGTCTTGATCTCGGATACAGTATCCTCCGTAACAAAAGTAGCTCCCTCAAGGTTTACAGTTACCATACCATTCGGGTTTTCTCTATATGTAATATTAGCTAATTTCCCAAGTTCATCAAGCAGACTATTTCGCTGATCCCGAAGATCATTCGCTTTTTCTAGCCCAGTGCTTTCATATTGTCTGATTTTTATATTTAAACTCTTCAGGTTTTTACCGATTTCGTTAATACGGTCCACTTGCTCCTGAATCTGTGTATTCAAATTGACCTGATAATCCTTTAATTGATCCGAAATGTTATCAGTCCTCTCAACAAAAGAAACTGCTGTCTGAATGAGAGTTGCTCTGGTTACGACACTATCCGGTTGCTTCGCCAATTCCTGAAGCGAAGTCCAAAGATCGTTCATCGTGTTCTGAAAGGATTCACCCTCCAGCTCGCCAAAAAATCCTTCTACTTCTCCAACCGCATCATCTTGTGATTCATAAAAGGCCTCTCTACCAACTTCCTGGCGATAGGCCTTATCCAAAAAAGTATCTCTAACCTGTTTTACAGTTGCAAAATTCGCCCCTAGCCCCTGTTGCATGGCAGACAGATAAGAATCGCCCAATTTTTTGTAATTAAAGTCCGTCAATACCGCCTGCTGCCTTACGTAGCCTTCGGTTTCAACATTGGCCAAATTATGTGAAGTTATATTCAAAGCAGCCTGACTTACATTCAGACCGGTTACGCCGACATATAAACCGCTTATTGATGCCATGGACTCACCTTACCTCTTCTTATTGCTTCGCGTCAAACATCCCTGTTCCCTGCGAATGTGTCATATACTCTGACGCACTTTTCGTGTAAGAATTGTTCCCCGGTGACATCCTTGTACTTTGAATAAAATTCATATTGAATTCTATCATCTCTAGGGAGTGCTGTATTAAAGATCTGTTACGATTATTGGCTTTCACCAATCTTTGAATCGTGCTTTTCAGTTTGTCATGTATCATTGAAAGAGCCTTCTGCTCAATCGGTTGTTTATCCATCAATTTTATCAGAGTCTGTAAATTCATATCTCCTGATTTGCGGTTAATAACCGTCTTGATATTCACCAAAATGGTTTCTCTTTTGCGTTCCAGCGTATTGATTTTGTCAATTGCTTCCTGTTCCTTGCAGGTTATCTCCTGTAGGGAGGTCAGGTCATTATTCACTATGACCTGAGTTTTTTGTTCTACAATCGGAATCAATTGCTGATAAAACTTATGTTCCTTCTCCAGGACCTCAATCAATTCATCAATTAAGCTTGCCACAGTTAACCCTCTTTCTCATACAGGTAAAAATATTAAATTTCCTCGTCAGTCTGATCAACCAGTTTATCTGCCACATCTTCGATTGTTACATTATATGCGCCTGCTTCCATGCGCCCTTTGATATCATTGACTTTTGCTTCTCTGATATCAGGAGTACGTGCAACAATCTGTTTTGCGGTCTGATAATCCTTGCCTGTCTGTGAAATCTCAAGCAGATCACTGAAGCTACTACCCTCGGTCTTTGGTGTCTTCTTAACACTGCTTGCCTTGTATATTTCATTAATCTTATTGAATGCATCGATTCGCATCCTAATCACCACCTATCTAAAAACAATTCACGATTGGTAACCTTACATCTATAATATTTATCGGAAGATTCGCAATTAACATTATAGGTATTTGAAAATTTTCTATAATATAGCCAGAAAAGCTATCGTAGGAAGGTATAAACTGACTAAGCCCCTTTTTAGGTATCCAAATGAATAAAGGTGCATATATATTCATTCATGTCAAGTCTATAAAGGGGCTTTTTCAGTGCCCGCTAGGAGGGTATTCACCGTTATAAGTCCTATTATTTATTAATTTTATTCGTTATCGTCTTTATTGCTTCTTGTAACTGATTATCCTTGTCAATCGGTATGACAACCTGTTTCTTAAGGTCATCGCTCAAATCCACCTTTATATCGGGAGTAATGCCTATTCCATGAATATTACGTCCTTGGGGGGTATAATACTTTGAAATAGTAAGCTTTACTGCTGTTCCATCCGATAGCGGAATCACCTTCTGAACAATTCCCTTGCCAAAGCTGGTAGTGCCGATGATAGTCGCTGCTTTGTAATCTTGAAGTGTTCCCGCAAAAATCTCAGAAGCGCTCGCACTCTGTCCGTTAATCAATACTGCCATCGGAACTTTAACCTGCTTCTTATCAACAGCCGTTTGTTCCTCTCGATTACCATTCTTATCCTCCGTATATACAATTAGTTCCGGTGGGAGAAGTCGGTCAAGTATTTTCACTACTGATGCAAGCAAACCTCCCGGATTATTTCTAACATCTACAACCAGCCCCTTCATTCCATCCGCTTCAAGCTTATTAACCGCTTTGACAAACTGGCTTACGGTCACTTCATCAAATTCAGAAATGATTATATATCCTATTTTATTATCCAGCATCTGAGATTCAATCGTAGGAACTTCAACATTTTCTCTGGTAACAGAAAAATCGATTGGGTCCGGTTCCCCTTCCCTTACAATCGTAATTTTGACGGGAGTTCCTTTTTTTCCCTTCATATCGCTGACCACCTTGGATATATCTACTCCTGTGACTGCCTTATCATTTACTTTATAAAGAATATCCCCTGGCAGTATTCCTTCCTGATAGGCCGGTCCGGTTGAAAATGGCTTAACGATTGTTATAATTCCTGTTTTTGCATTTTGGCTAACATACGCGCCGATACCGCAATATGTTCCTGATGAGCTTTCCATCAGCGCCTTGTATTCATCGGCTGTATAATAAACCGAATATGGGTCGTCAAGACTACTGATAAATCCCTTATAGATTCCATCTGCAAAATCAGTTTCTTTCCCATCCTCTAGATAGTAGTTATCAACCAGCACATGAAGATAGGTCAGCTTTTGTACTATTTTATCATAGGAAATCTCCTGATTAACCGTTGATTTCCCCGAAGTATCCGAATCCTCTGTCCTTCCCTCTGCTTTTGATTGGACAACCAAGAACAATGTGCCCAGTATTGCACATAGTAAAATAGCGCTGCAGAGTCCGGTAATTAGTCCGCTATAAAAATTCTTTTTCATAAACGCCTCCATACTGCCGCTATGTACATATCATATTGATATGATGTCGGCTGAAAGATTATGCTGTGTTAAAATCGGCTGTTACAAAACATCACATATTGTGAATTCTTGTTTTGTAACAGCCTTTGCCTTAATAGTCCAGTTGTTCCATATATTTCATGTACTTTACTACCATAAGTGCTATCTTAAATGTAATTGCATCCTCAAATACCCGTAGGTCCAGATCGGTACTTTTTTGTAGTTTATCCAAGCGGTAAACCAGTGTATTACGATGGATATACAGCTGTCTCGAAGTTTCAGACACGTTCAAGCTGTTCTCAAAGAACTTATTTATTGTGGTCAGCGTTTCTTCATCAAAATCATCCGGCGACTTACCCTCAAATATTTCTTTGATAAACATCTTGCACAGTGGCATCGGCAACTGATAAATCAGCCTTCCTATGCCCAGATTATTATAGGCAACTACATTTCTTCCGCTGTAAAAAATCTTACCTACATCAAGAGCCATCTTTGCTTCCTTATAAGATCTTGATACATCCTTAATCTCATTTACTATGGTACCGTACGCCACATGAACCTTGGTCATTGCTTCTGTATTAAGCATATCCAGAATAACCTTAGCTGTTTTGTTCAGATCCTCATATGTCTCACTTTGTTTTACTTCCTTGACAAGGATGATATTTTTTTCATCCACGGCAGTAATAAAATCCTTGGTTTTTCCCGAGAAAAGACTTCTTACTGTTTCTAAAGCATTTGCATCTTTTTCATTCTTCGTCTCAATAATATAAACAACCCGTCTTGCTTCAGTATCTATATGCAACTTTTTCGCACGATTGTAAATATCCACCAGCAGCAGATTATCTAACAGCAAGTTCTTAATGAAATTATCCTTGTCATATCTTTCTTTATATGCGACCATAAGATTCTGTATCTGAAAGGAGGCAATCTTTCCTATCATAAATACATCTTCACTGTCACCCTTTGCAAGAATGACATACTCTAATTGATGCTCATCAAATACTTTAAAAAACTGATAACCTTGAATTGCCTGGCTGTCTGCCGGAGATGCAACAAATGCCATAACCGTATTTTCATATTGCTCAGCATTTTCAATTGTAGTAGCTAAAACTTTACCTTCCGTATCCATTACGCATATATCGATACGTGTGATCCCTTTTAAACCGTCTATAGTGCTTTGAAGAATTTGATTGGAAATCATAATTTCACTCCTTACTATTATATTTCTATTTTTCTTTAAAATTCATGTAATTCAAAGTTATTTTAACACCAAATTCGTCATAAGTAAACTAATATTATGAATATTGCATAAAATCTTTAGTGTATATTTATCAAATTTTAAGCTTATCTATTTTGTTTATTGTATAAACTATTGTTTTAATCAGTACTGACACGTCCTGTTTTCCCTGTTGATATGGCATTTTAAAATGTTTTTGTATACTGAAACGAAATAAAGTAGGGCAGCCTATTTCTAGGTTGCCCCCTTATCAAACCGCACGTGCCCTATTAATGCATAAGGCCTACCAGTTGTAGTTTTTGTATTGAATGATTAGGTAATGGCAAATTATTTATGAAATGCTATCGCTTTCAACCCCAGAGAAACCTTGCTTTCATAACTCCCCGTCCGTTTTTGCTCCGCATCTTGACCGCTGTTCTTAATATGCAAAATAGTCCTAGCCAAAACTAGAACTGGTGCGCCCGACGGGCGCACCATAAAAAGGGACACTTTCGTGTCCCTTTCATTATATTAATAATCTTAGTTGCTGATAACCTGCTCTGTTTCTTTATCGAACATATGCAGTTTGGACATATCAAAAGCAATCTTTAATGTATCATCAGGTCTTGCTGTTGTACGAGGATTAACACGTGCTGTTATTTCTAATGACTCATCAACAGTGAAGTATAAGAATACTTCCGCACCTAACAACTCGTATACTTTTACGGTTGCTTCAATGACGCTGTCAGGAGAACTGCTTAAGAACATTTCTTCATCATGAATATCCTCAGGACGAATACCGATTACAATAGTCTTACCTTCGTAACCACCATCGATAAGTTTCTTAGCTTTTCCTTCCGGAATCTTTACTGCGTTAGCGCCAAAGGTAGCATAAAGATCGGTACCCTTCTTAGCGATAGTAGCATCAATCATGTTCATTTGAGGTGATCCCATGAATCCTGCCACGAATAAATTGATAGGCTTATCATACAATACCTGAGGTGTATCTACCTGCTGAACCAAACCATCCTTCATAACAACGATTCTGGTACCAAGTGTCATAGCCTCTGTCTGATCATGTGTTACATAAATAATAGTGGTCTGAAGTCTCTGATGTAACTTGGAGATCTCAATACGCATCTGTACTCTCAGCTTAGCATCAAGGTTTGATAAGGGCTCATCCATAAGGAATACCTTAGGATTACGAACGATAGCACGACCCATTGCAACACGCTGTCTCTGACCACCGGAAAGAGCCTTCGGCTTACGGTCTAATAAATGCTCAATACCAAGGATTGTAGCAGCTTCTTTTACTTGCTTGTCAATCTGATCCTTAGGAACTTTTCTTAATTTTAAACCAAATGCCATATTATCGAAAACTGACATATGGGGATATAATGCGTAGTTCTGGAATACCATCGCGATATCTCTGTCCTTTGGTTCAACATCATTAACCATTTTTTCTGCGATCCAAAGCTCACCCTGTGAAATTTCTTCTAATCCTGCAATCATACGCAGTGTTGTTGACTTGCCGCAACCAGATGGTCCTACGAAGATGATAAACTCTCTATCTGCTATTTCAAGATTAAAGTCTTTTACTGCTACTACTCCGTTCGGATATTGCTTGCATATGTTTTTTAATGATAAACTTGCCATTATATATCCTCCTAATATTCTTGGTTTCCTGCATTCTTGTACTTTTACTTCATTTGTAATGATACACTATTTGCACAAGTAGTACCATATCCCATTTTAACAAAATAAAATTTGCCCTTTTGTATAATTTGTATATCTGATATAAAAAAAAGTAGATTTACCGATAATACGTTAAATTACAGATAAAATTACTGTCTATATTCAATAAAACCCTCACCCATTACTTCTCTCACATCGCTGATGATTACAAAAGAATTTACATCGATTTTCTTTGCAATTTCAATTATTTTAATAATTTCCTTTTTGGAGACCACACAAAAGAGCATTTTCTTATCTTTATCGGAATACATACCGGTTGCATTGACACCTGTAACACCCCGACCGATTTGATTCATGATGGCATCTGCAATTTCCTTATATCGATCCGATATGACATATGCCATCTTCGCAAATTTAAGTCCTTCCAGAATCCCATCCGAAACCTTCGAGGTTATAAAAACCGCAATGGTTGCATAAAGGGCATGACCAAGCCCAAATACAATAGCACCGATAAAGATAACAAATCCGTCGACAAAATTTAAGATTTGCGGGATGGAAATGTGGCGTTTTGTCATATGAATGACATTTGCCAAAAGATCTGTTCCACCGGTCGACGCCTGTTCCGAGAAAACAAAGCCGATGCCAATTCCCCCAATAACCCCACCAAGAATCGCTCCGAGAAGATAATCATCAATCCCCAGATCATATATCGGAACAGCCATCAGTGCCAGAATAAAAACAGCTGTTCCGAAGACTGTTGGCAGAAGGAATTTAAACCCCTTCTTTCGGGCAGAAAAAATAAACAAAAATATATTGCTGACTATAGTAAAAAGCCAGATTGGGAATCCTCCGGGCATCAATCCTTCTGTTAAAGATTTAACCGCTATAGCAAGTCCGGATACTCCTCCTGTTACAAGGCCCATCGGTTCATAAATCACATTAACTGACACTGCCATAAGGATTGCTCCTAACATGATAATGAGATATCTCCTTATCAGTAATACCTTTTTATTCTTGATTTTCAACAAATCAACTCCTTGTCCACTACAACGAATACCATTATTTGTATGGTATACATTTCGGCAAGGGTTTATTCATCTTGAAATCGGAACGAACTGTAATCTTTAATCAATACCTGAAAACTCCTCCAGCTGCTGTTTGGTTGATTCCGGATCTATGATATAGGCACTGTTTAAATTCTCACCCGGAAGCAGTTTAAAGGTTATATCACTGAGCCCTGTGGCAAAGTAGCTGTCCAAGAAGCTAAGTTTATCCTCCAAGGGAAGGTTCGTATATATCTTCGGATAAATCTCCTCAATATAAGCTTTTAATTTATCTTCTGTTTTCAGAGTTTTCAATAATTTTTTATAATCACCGGTGAAGATTTCCATAGCGACAGCATCGTATTTGTCGGATTGTTCTATGTACTTTTCCTTAAATATCGTATCATAGGTGTCCTTTGGAACTGCCGTATAGTAATTAATGTCTGTTCCAAGCAACTCCTCCACGATCAATAACTCATCACTAAATGCCCTATCATGGTCAAGATATTCTGTAATCGTTGTAAGCTTCAGAATCTGTGGTATTTCCGGATCATCAAGAATCAGCTTCTGATATAAGTTATTAGACAGAGTCAATTGTGTTTTTTCTGGAATCGTTATATATGTCATCTTATTATCTTCGCTGTCAAACATTTCAAGTATCAACTTTGTTATTTTTTCTGTATCTTCCTCATAACAATAAATTAAATTCTTAGATATTCCTTCTTTGTCTTCTTTCACTATGCCGTCCGGTGTGGTATCCACCTGATATGCTGTCCTCGTAGCTTCTTCACTTTTCGGTTGCCAATAATGTAAGGCAGTTTTGTAGCTTATTACCCCTGTTATTAACAAGACCGCAATCATTAAAAATGATCTGATAAATATTTTGAGAAACATACTACCCGCTCTGCGTTTCATAGAACCACCTCTTATCTTTTCATCATTTTATCATAATACAATAGGTTAATCAATGTTCCGAAGGAGTAGTTTATTACCGGTGTAAAATGTGGTATACTATAAATCAAAGTAGCAATAAAAACAAAGCGACGGATCGGAGACCTTTATGAACAAAAAAACAGTCCTTATAACAGGCTCTTCCAGAGGAATCGGCAAAGCCATTGCCGTTAAATTTGCAAAAAAAGGCTATAATGTCATCATCAACTGCGCCCATAATGAGGAGGCCTTGCTTAAGACAAAATCTGAGATAGAATCATACCAGGTCTCCTGCCATGCGTTTCTTGGAGATATGAGTGATATCGAAACAGCCAGAGTATTATTTGGTCAGATTAAAAAACTATATGGTAGCGTGGAAGTTCTTATTAATAATGCAGGGATTTCCTATGTCGGTCTTTTTACCGATATGACACCCGAAGACTGGAACAGGGTAATGGCAGCCAACCTAACCTCTGTCTATAACTGCTGCTCTCTCGCCGTGCCGGACATGATAAAAAATAAATATGGTAAGATCATCAACATCTCCTCTGTCTGGGGTAATGTGGGAGCTTCCTGTGAGGTGGCGTATTCCGCTTCTAAGGGAGGTATGAACGCTTTTACTAAGGCTCTGGCTAAGGAACTTGCTCCAAGCAACATCCAGATCAATGCTGTTGCCTGTGGAGCAATCGATACGGAGATGAACCATTTTCTTACCGACGAGGAATTAATGCAGTTAATCAATGAGATCCCCGCCGACCGCCTAGGTTCGGCAGAGGAGGTTGCAGATCTCGTGTATCATTTGGCATACAAGAACGAATACCTAACCGGGCAGATCATCGGACTGGATGGCGGCTGGATATAAAGAATAATCCCGTACTAAATATTACTTTCCACCTTGTAATCGATTCCCTTATGCAACATTTCTATTACTACAAGCATGAGAAGGAACATTATACCTAAGAAAAGTTGAAATATTCCATACCCAAACCTTGATGCCAGAAAACCAAAGATCGGGGGCATCATGGTAGTCCCAACATAGGAAAATGCCATCTGCATGCCGATTATCGACTGGGAATTCTGCGCGCCGAAGTTAGTTGGTGTCTCATGTATCAGACAAGGGAATATAGGCGCACAACCCAGTCCGATCATGAATAGCCCAGGAAGAAGAAGTACCTTTATTCCGGGAATCACCAAAAGAACTATTCCTACTAACATGATAGCCTCTCCCAGATGAATTGTCTGCTTTTGATTCAGCTTAATGGTTATAAAGCCGGATAGAAATCTGCCAAACGTTATTCCAAAATAATAAAGTGCAATCCATCCTGCGGCAGTTTTTTCATCAATTCCCTTTGCTTCAACCAGAAAGCTGCTTCCCCATAGGCCTACCGTAACTTCAATCGCACAATAGAAAAAGAATGCGCCCAGGGCCGACTTTACACGGGGCATCCTGATACATTGCATAAACGAGAGCACCTTATGCTCTTCCTCAACTTTGATACCATTTACTTGTCTTCCCCCGGCCTTCTTCCATAAAGGCAGCGAGATGAGCAATATAAATGCCAGGACAATCTGAAAGAAGCTGATGGTTCGGTATCCCAGATTCCATCTGCCATGAATCAGCCAGTAGGACATAATAATCGGGCCTATCGTAGCTCCGACTCCCCAGAAGCAGTGGAGCCAGCTCATATGCCTCGCTTTATAATAAAGTGCCACATAATTATTCAGTGCCGTATCCACACAGCCTGCCCCAAGCCCGAGCGGTATCGACAAAAAGCACAGCACAACGAAATTATGACTTACGGAAAATCCAAATAATGCTCCGGCTGTCATAAACACGCTGATCATCGTTACTGTTCCGGTACCCAGCTTTTTGATAAGTCTTGCCGACAATAGGCTGCTTAAAATGGTAAATCCGGCTGTAATCGCGGCAATGATTCCCGCATAAGAAATCGGAACACCGATCCCACTATACATGGATGGCCAAGCAGATCCCAGAAGGGAATCCGGCAATCCAAGACTGATAAACGATATGTAAATAATGATTAAAAGCAATATATACAACATATAATCCTCCAAGCTGCGTCAAAGATATGAATCATAGGAGATTATATCATTTTCATCGCATCATTTCCATGTAGTATCTTTCGTATTTTTATTTTTCATGTGTTTCAATCATTAATCATCTCTTTCAATCAGTCTAATTCCAAAAATCATGACCGTGGTATTACAAACGGTTTTCTGACAATTAACCTTCTCCTGCTCTCTTACCGTTTCAACAGCTTCGCAGCCTCCTCTAGTCGCCGTTCAAATTGTGGATAGAAATTGTTGTCCCTATCATAGGTTCGAACAAAAAAGCTATTCAGTAAGTACATGTTCAAATTTTTAATCAACTTCTCATCCTGTGCGCTCTTTATTATGATTTCCGCATCATTTAAGAAGTAATGCCAATCGGTCAAAAACTTTTCATATTGCGTAAGCTCCGGTGTATCGATCCATTTGCTGACCCTCACTTTTGTTCTGGAGTTATACTGACATTCATCGGCTTGCAGGAAATATTGAAAGCTATGATCGTCATAAACTCTTCCAAGCGGAAAAATCCTACAGATACCGGGACGATAGGAATGAATGTTGCACCTTCCTTTTTCATTTAAATAAGCACAGCTTTCCGACTCACCCGTCATCTTGAGGTTTGGCAGTATCACACCATCCACAAGGTTTAGCTCTATTCTATCCTTCAGTAATTCCTCAAAGGCCATGTTCGAATTGGTTGTTAACCGATAGATATCGTACGGATCAAGGATAATCGTATTACCCATTCCATGGCAACACATCGCATCACCTTTACAGCCGTTACAGCTTACTTCGACCAGATCCTCACAGGTATATAGATTACCGTCAGATATTTCATCCAGACTGCAATTTCGTTTCATTTTGTCTTTCGCTCCTTTCTATATTACATTAGCTCCCATGTGCCGCCTTCGGCG
>DBTU01000044.1:8447-67655 GCA_002307215.1 Lachnoclostridium sp. UBA1308 | reverse complement strand
GAAATTGTTCTTTATTTCACACTACCTAATATACTTTTCAATTGCTGCTGCCATTCGAAAAATACAAAAACATCATGCATTTGCCCACATTCAATATTACTTATACTAATAAATATGATACTTAAAGTCAATCATGCTCCGAATACACCATCAGTTGAATTTCCTTATAAGATGCTTCTTTACCATAGTAGTTTGAATATGTATCAATAATTCTCATATTTCTCTTTCGTAAAATAACCTCAAGTTCATTTACTGAATACAGGCGTGTTGGATCACCATAAGGTACTTCCGGTTTTCTTGCAGGCTCTCCATATGGAATACCGAACCCGCCATAAAGCATTATCCGGTTTTCTTTATCCCATTCAAAGATTGATAGAGATAATTCTTTTTCACCTATCTCATAACTGCATTTCGGAAAATAAAATTCTGCATGTTCAGCATTACATATATCCATAAAATGTTTGCCCCCAGGCTTTAGAGCTCTGGCAATTACATCAAACAATTTTAGATTTTCCTCTTCATTTTCCAAATATCCTATTGCACCATCCGCTAGATTTAAGACAACATCAAATTCATTTGCAAAATCTACCTCACGGATATCCGCGTTAATGAACTCAACATTAAGTGATTCCTCTTCTGTAACTTTTATTGCATCATCAATAAATTCCTTTGTTATATCAACACCTACAACAGAGTATCCTTTACGCGCAAAAGCAAGCGAATGTCTTCCATAACCACAGGCCAAATCAAGAATACGCTCCTTACCGGTAAGAGCAAGAGTTTTTATGATAAAATTAACCTGATTTTCAGTATCCTTAACCCATGATTGATTTTTAATATCAAGAGACCAACTATTTTTATACCAATTAGAATTTTTTATTTTCATATACTACCTCCAAATAATATGTTGTTAACCTAATATTTTTCTTTCATTTTATTTTTGTATATAGTTATTCGGATATTTATATTGCTTGTCGACAGTATAATCATATCCCCGTTTTTTAGAAAAATATAGACTTGTATTTCAATTTGTGGTACCATAGACACTGAAGTGTCGAATAAAATAGTAGCTTATTCCCAACTAAGTAAAATCGGATCTTTATACTATATATAATTGAATATTTTTTGCTATATCAGAGTACTTAACTATATAAACAGGAGTCACAGTCCAGATTATTATCTGTCCTGTGGCTTTTGTCTTACTATATGAATACTTTATTCCGAACTGCAAACACTAATACAAATTCTTAAGAAAGGAACTTATATTATGCGTATTAGAAATATGTTTTCCCGATTGATGGGTAAAAGTCGGAAATCACGTTCGAAATCAAGACACAAATAAATGGGCACTCGCAAATAATCTGAATACGAAAGGAGTAAAATTTTATGGGTAATAGCAAAAACACCTCCTCCAAGAAAACCGGTAAAAGCAATACTTCCGGCGATAATATACAAAACAGTTCGGCTTCTGATTGTCGTTCAAAGTCCACATCGAATAAAGTGCCATCAGCAGGTAATATAAGGGGAGTATAAGCCTCCCCTTTTTATTTCAATAATTTCTCCATAGTTACTTTCTCATTAGCAATGAGTTCATTATGGCTAGCACAGTTTTACTATTCTATAAATATTTCTTTCCTGCACTAAACCCTCTGCCTCTTACTTCGCTGACACGACTGATCATGACAAAGGCATCTTCATCAATTTCATGCACCAATTTTTCAACTTTAGCAATTTCCCTATTCGAAACGACACTTAACAAAATATCCATCTCTTTTTCCAGATATCCTGTCCTTCCATGCAAAAGTGTTACTCCTCTGTCAATCTCTGAAATGATTGCATCTTTTATATCCTTCGACCTATTACTCACCACTTTTATTTGCATTTTATTCGTACCAAGCATGAGAAGCTTATCTAAAATAATAGAATATGCCAATACTAATACAATACCATAAAGAACCTTTTCCCTGTCATTAAAAAATGCCTGAAATGCAAGTATCACGCAATCAGCAACATATAGGCTGATTGATATCGGTAAACG
Organism: Lachnoclostridium sp. UBA1308; assembly: GCA_002307215.1. Lineage (GTDB taxonomy): Bacteria > Bacillota > Clostridia > Lachnospirales > Lachnospiraceae > Mobilitalea. The sequence continues at coordinate 65,617 of DBTU01000044.1, read as the reverse complement.
AAAATATTTATGTAGTATCAAGGGTGGTATATCCAAACCACCAGTACTTGCTCCCGCCCTGATAACAAGGGCAATTGATGCGCCTATACAGACACCTCCAAAGATTGTACATAGTAAAAGATCATCCGTTACCACATAGTTCCCTGCTTTTTTTTGTAACAATTCTAAGGCTATCGGATAGCAAAATGTACTAATTAATGTGGTAAGCGCAAATTTTCTTCCCAAAATGAACAATCCCAGAATAAACATTAATACATTAAAGCCAAATACGAAATATGGCACAGGCAAGCCGATATAGTGATTGATACATATTGCAATTCCTGTTGTACCTCCTGTAATCAATCCGGATGGTAGGATAAAGAACACCACTCCTGCCGCATATAGAAAATTGCCAAATATAATTGTCAGTATTTCAAATAACAATCTTTTAATTTTCATGAATGACCTCATTTCTGTACAGCATGCCAATAAAAAACACGCCAGTTAAGATTTTCCCTAACAGACGTGGATCAAGGCATGCGCCTAATACTTTTAAATTTATTATGTTCTATTTATTTATACCATAACCTATACAAAAACTCAATCAACATTTTGGAATACTACTTAAAGTACTCTTATTTATCAGTCGCAACAATTCGTTTTAAATGAAAATGATTGAAAATAATCACAAAAAATGTTATGCTACCAACGGCAAACTCAAAAAAATGTCTTTACAACGAAAATCGGTTGTAAAATCACGATTGGGGAGATAATATATGGAAGAGCTTAATATAAAAGCTCTTTTTTAGTGATAAAGAGAGGTCAAAGGGCAGACAGTTTGTTAGTAAGCCGTAAAACGGCAGATGGAGGTTCCAATGATAAAAGTTGATAACTTATCCTACTCATTTCCGCAAAAGGATCTATATAATAAGATTTCATTTACATTAGAAGACGGTCAGCACTGTGCTTTTATAGGAACAAGTGGCAGCGGAAAAAGTACATTGATAGAAATAATAATGGATCCGGAAAAGTATATGTTCGATGGAACATTAGAGATAACCCCTAATTGTAGAATCGGGTATGTAAGTCAGTTCTCACAGCTTGACAAAACAAATGAAATCACAGTTTTTGAATATATAGGGGAAGAATTTATTAAGCTCCAAAACGAAATGGCCTCTATTTGTACTGAGATGGAAACAGCCTCGGAAATTGATGCTTTGCTGCAAAAGTACCAGCAAGCTCTGGACGCTTTTAGTGCAATTGGTGGAGATGATTTCGAAAGTAACATTAATAAACAACTAAATCTGGCTAACCTAAACAAACAAGAAGAGTTAATGGTATCTAAGCTTAGTGGTGGGGAATTCAAACTGATTCAAGTAATCAAGGAAATGCTGACCCGCCCGGACTTAATGATTATGGATGAACCCGATGTGTTTTTAGATTTTGAGAATCTTAATTCTCTTAAAAATCTAATTAATTCACACAAAGGAACGATGCTAATTATTACGCACAACAGATATCTATTGAATCATTGTTTTAATAAAATTCTGCACCTTGAAAACACGGAGCTCCAAGAGTTTAACGGAAGATATATTGATTATAACTTCACATTACTTCAAACTAAAATCGAGCTACAGGAACTTGCTGCTGCCGATACGGAGGAAATCGAGAGAAATAAAATTATAATCGATAGATTAAGATCTGTTGCAGATGTATTTTCGGAAGCTGCCAGAGGAAAGTCTCTAAATGCCAGAGTGAAAATTCAGGAACGATTAGAGGCTCGTAGAATAAAAGCACCCTTTGTTGATTTAAAACAACCGGAAATCAATTTTCTTACAGACAAGATACCCGAAGATACTGTCGTGTTAAAAATCACGGACTACAGTGTTTCCTTTGATGATATTCTTTTAGAAAATGTTGATTTTGAGCTCAAATCCACGGATAAAGTAGCCCTAATCGGTTCAAATGGTACCGGCAAAACAACCTTACTCCGAGAAATCTATCAAAACAATAATACATCCATTGAAATAAATGAAACGGTTAAAATAGGCTTTTTGTCTCAGCTTCAAGGTGAAATATTAAATGAATCCAATACAATACTTGATGAGTTCTTCGATGCCGGATTTAAAACAAATGATCAGATTAAATCATATCTTTTAACCTATGGTTTTGAGGAAGAAAACCTCAACCAAAAAATAGGAGCTTTATCCGGCGGCGAAAAAAACATGCTTCAATTGGCTAAAATTTCTGCCGGTAAAACAAGCTTGTTACTTCTTGATGAACCGACAAGCCATCTAGACACCTATTCACAGATATCCTTGGAAGAGGCGATAAACAACTATAAGGGCACCATTCTCATGATTTCTCATGATTTTTATTTCATAGTAAACTGTATGGATTATGTACTAATTATTGTGGATAAGACCATTCGGAAAATGAGCATGCGAAAATTTAGAAAGATTATTTATGCAAAGCATTTTAATAGAGATTATTTGGAAATTGAACAAAAGAAAAAAGCGGTTGAAACGAAAATAGCCTTGGCCTTAAAAGATACTGATTTTGCACTTGCGAAAATGTTATCTGAAGAGTTAGAAGAACTGATTAAATTGCTCTAGTATTGCTTGAAAACAACCTGAAAAAGCCAGCAAATGTTTTTTTGCTGGCTTTTGTAATGCCCGAAACCGGCAGATTATTTATTTTATGAGATAGAGTATGAGGTAGGTGCTTATTTCCCTACCCTCATGTATTGGTATCATTCCTTTCAAGTTATGACATCACAAACCAATCTCTGTATCCCCGATTGTTATACTATATACTTCAGAAGGATCAATGGCTCTACCCATTTCCATAACATCCCGATATCCTTCCAGAAAAGTGTACGTAAACGTTCCACCATGGTCCATATTCAATTCCATACTATTTTTGCTAATGGTAGTATCCCAGCCCTTTGTTATTATATATTCGTTTCTATCCAACTCCTTTCTCACATGTTGAAATAAGCATAAATCAATTTATCATTCTTTCCAATACGACTTACACTAAGCGGTACATATTACATTACCAAAAGGGTTTCAGTATGTAATAAGTAGTCTAATAATATATCAATTCCAAAACATTTTCTACCATTATTATACATTTGCTATCAATAATACAATAGATAAATGCTTGATAATTTTACACTGCTACACTATACTATACTCATCTTGTCAGAAGGGAAGTGGTTTTTATGAAAAGCATTGCGCACATAGTAAAGGTGATTACTAACTAAACGCCTACATTTACATTTCTTTTTGTATGTCAAATGTAGGTGATATGATAAGGAGAAAGAAATGACAAATATCGGTGAAATAAACTTTGATAAAGTAGTTTTGGATTGTAAAAGCCCTGTAATACTTTCTGATTTTTATGCCAAGCTACTGGGCTGGCATAAAGGTTATGAAACTTATGATTTCATTATTATAGGATCTGAAAAGTGTAATATAAATATAGGTTTTCAAAGAAATGAAATGTATATTGCTCCAGTATGGCCTGAAGAAGTTAACAAGCAACAGCAAATGCTACACCTTGATTTTAGTATGGAAAAAGCAAAGCTTCAGGAATGGATTAATTACGCTTTAGAACTTGGAGCAAGGAAAGCTGATATACAATATGGAGATTGGGCTGTAATGCTCGATCCAGAGGGTCATCCGTTTTGCTTTGATGTAATGTAACAACAGAAGAATTAAGGGCAAGATAAAAGGAATGAGTCTGATCAGTACAGAACTCATTCCTTTTGACTCATGAAAACATTAAATCACTTCACTATTACCTGAAATTTCAAATTTCCTATTTACTCTATAATTTAAACTGCGAAATAACATATGCCAATTTCTGTGCGTTTTCTGCTAACTTCTTTGAAGATTCTGATATTTCCATAATAGAATTATTCGTATCACCGGTTCCCTTACATATCTCATTAGCACTTATACTGCTTTCATTCATACTTTCTGCAACCAATTCGATTGATTTACCTATTTCATTAACAGTTACCAAGACCTGTTCGCTCATCCCTGTTATTTCGCTGGTCGTATTATAAAATGTCTTAGCATCTGTCGCATATTCCTGACCGATATTCACCAATGTTTCATAATCATGAACGACTTTACTATTAATAAACTGCAGCACTTCATTGCAATTACCTATTAAATTAGTTATGGCATGTTCTACCCTATCTGTCAGATTAACGATATTAGATACCGACGCTGTCGTCTGTTCTGACAGTTTTCCAACCTCAGATGCAACAACTGCAAAACCCTTTCCGTGTTCACCTGCTCTGGCGGATTCAATTGATGCATTCAATGCCAACAAATTGGTTTGTGATGCTATACCGGAAATCACATTTGCCATCATAGATATTTCTTTTACAATTTCAGCATCTTTAATTGCTGAATCTAACTTTTCCTTGATATTTTGATAAAGTTCGGTTGCTTCCTTATGTGCTTGTTGCGCATCTTTCTGTATAACTACAGCTCTTGACTCTATCTGCCCTGCAACATTTGAGCCGTCTTTCGATTGATTAGCCAATATGATGAGCGATGCCGTCATCTCTTCAGAGGAAGAATTAATCTGTTGTGTTGAAGCAGAAACACTGCATAGGTTATTAGAGACGCCTTCCGTTGATGCAGTTATTTCTTCCATAACGGTAGATACGTTCTCGGTTGTAGCATAGAGTTCTTCACTGGAAGCAGCCATATCCTGCGCACTAGAGGCAATAATATGAATCATATCCTTTAATTTTTCAATCATCTTATTATTAGCAATCGCCAGTTTACCAAATTCATCTTTGCTTCTAACTTCAGCTAGAGCAGTCAAGTCTCCTTCTGCGACATTTTCAACAATTTTTACTAATCCTTTTACAGGTCTGGTAATAGTTGCTACAAGCAGATAAAGGAGTCCTAAAAGCAATATTATACCTATAAACGCAATCACAACTGTTGTAATAATCATCTCATTTACACTCGATAACAATTCACTCTTCTGAACAATTATCCCAACTGTCCAATTAGCTCCCGGAACTGTCGTATAAAACACCTCACATTGCTTTCCACTAAAAGGATCCGTTATTTCTTTACGAGAAGTCTTACCGGAATTGGTGATATCGGTGAATTCTGCCTTCATTTTTTCATCATCATTTATACTTTTTCCTAAAACGCTATCATCAGGAGCAGAAATAACAAGTCCTTTCTCACTCAGCACCACAAATTCCGCCGATTTATAAGGTTTATATTCACTCAAATCCTCTTGAATTGAAGCCAAGCTTCTATCTACTCCACTTATACCAACAAATTTATCATCAATAATTATTGGCACAACATATGATGTCATCAATACTCCAACATAATTATATGGCTCTACAATCGCTTCTTTTAATGTATTTTTGGGTACCATGTAATAATCCGATATCTCCATATCCACCAAAGGTTCTAGGGCTAATGATCCGGATAATCTATTCCAATATGGTAGGAATCTGCCACTATTATCACATCCGGAATCACCTATGTAAGCATTATCTTGATAATCAGTATTCGATTCATATCCAACATATGCTGCTATAATAAGAGAATTATTTTTGGCAATATTTTGAACATAATTTGATGCGCCGTCTCTATCTCCAAATTCACCGGACATTTGCGATTCGGCAATATCTCTTGCAATCTGTAATGCTTGTGTATTGTCACCGGCAATATCACTCGATATTTTTTGTACCAGTTGCATACCATAAGAATTTATTTGCTTCCTTTGGTTATTTGTAGATGTTATTCCTGTATATACAATTAGTAAAGTAATAACAATTGTTATAACAACACCCACACTAAAAACAATTTTTGTTTTTATACTCATTAGTAACTTCTCCTTTTGATTGCATTTTATTTAACATACTATTATATTTACATTTATTGTTCAAGTATTTTAATTATTTTACGTAAATAATTGATTATTTGTGATATTGCGAGAATATAGGCCTTAAATAATATTCAATTATCACCTGAATACAGTAATAAATTATACAATAGTAATAATATCCCATCAAAGAATACCAGTCACTCCTCATATACAGAACACAGTTACCTGCGAATGCAAAAAAAGCCCCATGAAAGCACCAACCATAAAAAAGACTCCTGAAAGCAAGATTCCGGGCGTCTTTTTTGTAAGCGTCGATGATGCAGATTATACATCTCATTCTTATATTCTTTTTCCCATTTTATGAGAAAAGGCTAACTTGAGTAAAACAGGGGTAATAATTGTTGTCAGTATTACAACCATTAAAGTTGGAAGAAATATTTCTTCTGAAATTATTCCTTTCTGAAGACCTATATTGGCGGTAATTATAGCCACCTCACCTCTTGAAATCATACCCGTTCCGATCTGAATTGATTCGCTCCTACTTAATTTAAGAAGTCTGGCAGCACCACCACATCCAACAAATTTACCAACTACTGCTATAATAAACATAACTAAAGTAATATAAATTACTTTCATATTTAAACCATTCAAATTCGCTTCAATTCCGACACTTGCAAAAAATATAAGAGACAAAAATCCTGACGAAATTGCTTTTACATTTCTCTCGAGATATTCTTTATGCGTAAGAGTTGAAAACATAAGGCCACAAATATATGCGCCTGTTATGGCAGCTATACCTAATCTTTCAGCTACAAATGCTATTAGAATAGCAACGGCAATAGAGAACGTAAGAAATGTTCTGCTTGGCTTGATATGCCCTACTAATTTATTCAAATATTTGGGTAGATAAATCACTCCAATAATAGAAATCGAACAAAACAGAATTATTTTTAGTAATACAAACGAAATCGATAATACTCCTATCGTACTATTACCAGATCCGGATGTTTGTGCGACAGCAAGAACCAGTGAAATTAGTATAAGCCCTAAAATATCATCTATAACAGCTGCTCCGAGTATATTTACACCTGCTTTTGAATTAAGTTTTCCAAGTTCCTTCAGTGTTTCCACTGTAATGCTAACGCTTGTAGCTGTCAAAATAACACCTACAAATATATTTCCCCATAAATCATCAAAAAATAGATATGATCCTAAAGTTCCTAGAACAAATGGAAATGTGATACCTGCAATTGCAATTACAAGCGAAGACATCCCGGCTTTTTTAAACTCTTCTACATTAGTCTCAAGCCCGGCAAGAAACATAAGCATTATTACTCCGAGATTTGCAAGCAGTCTTATATCGTCATCGTACTGAACAAAGTTTAAAACAACCGGTCCAAGTATTACACCGGCAATTAATGCTCCTAAAACCTCAGGCATTTTTAATTTCCTGCTTATAATACCTCCTATCTTCGTAAATACTAAAATTAATACAATACTTAATAATGTTTTTTCCATTAATGCCTCCTTTTTAAGCAATAAAAAAAGTAGAAACCCCAATAAAGGACTTCCCACCCTAAAAGTCAAAACTCTTGAACCAAATAAGATTTGTTCAACCGTAATTTTACAATATTCAATTAATATAATAATAACATAACAAACTACAATTAACAACTCTTTCATATATTTTGCTATGATTACGTAATATAAACTAAAAAACCTCCCATGACAAATGTCCTAAGAGGCAAAAGGGAACTAAATTCCCTTGAATCGTTTTGAATAGTAGTGACTTATTAATTACAAAACTTAAGTATGAGGTTTACACATTCCGTCACAGAATGTTTGTTTGTATCGATAGTGTAATTGTAGGTAATGTTCTTTTCCATGATTTCCATCTGTTTCTCCGACTTGTTCTCAGCTCTATCACCACGCTCAATATTTCTCTTCCTGCATATCTCGAGAGGGCAATATACTTCTACAATCTCTAAAGGATACCCCACAAATATTTGCCTCAGTTTTTTATAATGCTCCTCAAGCCCTGGAAGATTCATAATTAATCCGTCAATCAATACATCTCTTCCTTGATTCGAAAAACCACATGCAGCATAATACATTGCAATAATTGCCTCACTATAATGCGTCCCTTCTTCAACTGCCCATCCAGGTATAGTTTCTTCGAATAAATCATAAGATAATGCATAATATAATTGACCTTCACGTGTAAAGATTTCATTTACGATAGATGTTTTTCCTGTGCTAGTAACACCGTTTAAAAATATTATTCTCCCTTTTCTCATAACTTTTATCCTCTCTATTAAAACGAAATATCTTTCTATCATTCATATTGATTGTTAGCACATTTTATCATATTATATTCCATAATTCTACACTAATAGTTAATGTAGAAAAAGAGCCTTGCAAACACAGTGTCTGCAAGGCTCTTTCGTAAGCGTCGATGCAATTGTACTCTACGTATTATCTGCGTCATCTGTGATAACCTCGCATACGCTTCGCTTCTGTTCGGTCATCTCAGATGACTACTTCATCGATGCTTATAAAAATGACCCCTGGAAGCAAGCTTCCGGGAGTCTTTTTTGTAAGCGTCGATGACGCAGATAATACTATCTCTTTGAAAATTGAGGGGCACGGCGGGCTGCTTTTAAGCCGTACTTCTTTCTTTCCTTCATTCTTGGATCTCTTGTTAAGAAACCTGCCTTCTTGAGTGTCGGACGGTAATCAGCATCTGCATGTAATAATGCTCTGGAAATACCATGTCTGATAGCTCCTGCCTGACCTGTGAAGCCGCCTCCCTTAACATTTACCAATACATCAAATTTATCCTGAGTTTCGGTAATTACAAGTGGCTGACGAACGATTAACTTCAATGTTTCTAAGCCAAAGTAATTGTCCATATCTCTCTTATTTATGGTAACCTTACCTGTACCAGGTACAAGGTAAACTCTTGCTATACTGCTTTTTCTTCTTCCGGTTCCGTAATATTTTGCTTGAGCCAATGTATTTTCCTCCTTTCAACCTCTATGATTAATATTTAATCTCTAATACTTCCGGCATCTGAGCTGCATGTGTATGCTCCGCACCAGCAAATACATGTAATTTGCCAATCATATCTCTTCCCAAAGGTCCTTTAGGGAGCATGCCTTTTATGGCAAGTCTGATTACTTCGGTTGAGTCCTTAGCCATCATAGTTGCTAAAGTTGTTTCTCTCATACCACCCGGATAATCGGAATGATTGTAATAAATCTTCTGAGCTAACTTTTTACCGGTTGTCTTAATCAGATCCGAGTTAACGATAATTACATAATCACCTGTATCCATAGAAGGTGTAAAGGTTGGTTTGTTCTTGCCTCTTAAAATAGCGGCAATCTCTGAACAGAGACGTCCTAATGTATGTCCTGTAGCATCAACTACATACCATTTTCTTTCAATTGTTGCTGCACTAGCTGTATAACTTTTCATCGGTTTACCTCCTTACGAATGTATCTCCATATAATATTTTATAACACATGAATACTATATTATCCTAAATTGAACTCATAATAATAACGATTATGTGTTAATCGGATAAGCAGATTCTGTATCAATATTTGTAAATCACGATTCGAAATACCCTTACCGGGGCTTTGGTTCAAGTATTCTCACGTCACAATTCATAATTATATTACATGTTGCCGGGTGTGTCAAGAGTTTTCCATTATATTCAGCGCTGCCTTAAATGAATTTTTAAATTCCACTTAAATAATCTTTGTTTTATTATAACACTTATTATTTGACGTGTATTAAATCGTTCTCAATATTACGATATATCCGGAAAATACAAGCTCCCATCACACATCCCAAAATATTGGTGATAATATCATCAATTTGGAAATAACCTCTTTTTGTAAGTAATTGGCTTACTTCAATACTAAGGCTAAAGATAGAACCTGCCGCCATACAATAAAGCAAACTATCAAGTTTTCTCAACATAACCGGAAGTAATAATCCGAACGGAATAAACAGAATAATATTCTCCACAGGATAGACATTATCATACAGCTTATAAGAGAACGTACTGAATAGCCTTAAATCCACGCTATCCCGAGAACCCGGTTCCCTCGAGAGAAAAGTGATTGAGACAATACTAAAACAATAGCTATAAGCAATATATATCTTTATTAATTTTTTCATATTACTTTTTATTATATCGATAAATTTCTCTTTTGTAATCCACATAGTTATCATACAAACAGCCGTTATGACAATAACGCCTGTGGTTATTGCATACGGCAAGTTTTGTACTGATACTGCTAAGATATCGCCGGTAACTCTCTCAAGCATATTAATAATTCTAGGCATTAACATCTCCTATTGTATCCAAAGTGATACTATATCCTAACTCATCAATGATCATGGTCAATCATGAAAGTAGGTGTGCCGATTTGATCATTCACTGTACTGATCGTTGAATGGCTTTTCCCACATTTAACATTGTCTTGAAAAACATAAAAAGGCAATCAGCATTGCATGTTGAGTTCTCAATAGCACTGCCACTTATCTAATATCCACAGTCCCTCTTCCACCAGAAATATGAATTGTCTCTCCGATAATCATATCTCCAGCACTGCTTACCAGGAGCTTTGCAACATTAGCAACCTCATCTGGTATAATAAGCCTGTTTACCCTATTTTCAAATGTGTAAATGCTATCTCCTTCTTTAACTCCAATCAACTCTGTAGCTGTCGATCCAGGAGCTATACCATTGACAACAATTCCATACGGCATAAGCATTTGAGCAAGTCCCTTTGTAATACCATTCAGTGCCCATTTTGAAATACCATAAGGTGACCATGCCGGTTCTGATCCCCTTGAAGATGAAACTAATAATATATGACCTTTAATCTTATTTCTGATCATATAATTTCCATATTCTTGACACACAAAATATGGACCCTTGAGGTTAATATTCATAATGCGGTCATATTCTTCTGGATTTATACTAAAAAAATCAATTTTGTCAGTATGTACGCCTGCTGAATTAACTAAAATATCCACTTTTCCGAATATGTTTACGGATTCGATCACACTTTCTCGAATCGCATAAAATTTAGTTATATTAAAAACCATGTATCTAACCTGCCCGTCATCAGGAAATCCGCTTACGCAGTCTATAAGTTTGCTTTCATTTGTACCACAAATAATAACCTTACAACCGCTTTCATAAAAACTTTTGGCAACAGCCAATCCTATACCACCAGATCCGCCAATAATGATTGCAACTTTATCCTTTAAAATCTGATTCAGATCAACATTATGTGAAACCGGTACGATTTCTTTTTCTTTGGATATGGCTATTATTTTTTTTACTATCGTCTTTAATCCCATAATTGTCACTCCGTCTTATCTTTTTCCAGACCCCTGTTTAGATTTCGTATAGATCTTTTAGCATAAAAAACGGGAAAAGCCCCCATATATATCATTCTCAATTTTTCCTTAAAAGAAACTTCACTTTTTACCAATACACTTGGTAACATAGTTCTACTTTTTTTCAAACATTCCTTATATTCATTCGAATATTTATTCTTAGAATTTGTTGCAACAATTAACTTCAAAAGGAAATTATAATTTTTCCATATATGCCAATTCACGGCGTTAACCAATTTAGGAGTTCTGATCACCAATGTTTCACCAATATACTTTATATTATTTAAGGCATTAATCCCTATCACAACATTATGCTTAGTGAGACCGCTTTCTACATTATTCAAGCGATAATTATATACTTTCTTGTGACCTACTCCTACATGGTTTGAATGCTGTGCTGCCATAGCTGTAAAATACAGTCCTTCTCCTGACCATGGAACGGAAAATGTAATATTACTCTCTCTTAGCATAGTTGTCTTATATATTTTATTCCATGGACCAATTCGCATATGTGGATAAATGATTTTAGCCGCAGCCTCCTCAGCTGACCATAATTCAATGAAATCGTTGGTAGTTTGTACTTGGTCTCTGGTAGTAAACAACTTATCTGAAAGAGCCATATCAGAACCAGTTTGAATAGCTACATTCAACAAATATTCTACACAATCCAAAGCCAACCAATCATCTCCATCAATTATCATGAGATATTCACCGGTAGCCATTTCCATGCCCCTATTTCTTGCTTCACACGTTCCTCCATTAGGCTTATGAAGAACTATAATCCTATTATCCTCTTCAGCATAATTATCACATATCTTTCCACTACCATCCGGAGAACCATCATCAACCAAAATAATTTCCAAATTATGATGCGTTTGATTAATAATAGATATTATCAGTTTATCTAAAAAATTTTCGGATTTGTATATTGCTACAATAAGAGAAACCTTAATACCTTCATTGTTTTGCATAATTTAGTTTACCCCCAATCATCTTTCTTAACTTAGCGTATATTGATTGCATTTGTGAGCGATGAATTATCAATATAAGAACAATAAATGCTAATTCTACCGTATAAAAAGCAATACTATCATCCATTATATACAATATTATTGACTGAATAACCAAAATCAAATATGAAATGCAATCTTTGAATAGATTAAGTTTAAGCTTAATATATTTTCTCACACTTACTATTCGAATAATCCATGTTACTAAATATGATATTGCCGTAGAAATCGCTGCACCTACAACACCTATTTTAGAAACCAAGATAATGTTAAGAACAATATTTACAATGGCACTAGCAAATGTTGACTGAGCAAAAATTTTTGTATCTTTAACGGCTCCAAAAATACCTCCTATATAGCCGGATAATGCGCCAAAAACAACGGATATCAATAAAAACGGAACATATTTCCATGCTATAAAAAAATCTTTTGCATATAAAAACTTAGCAATAATTCTTGAAGCAACAATCAGCATTGAGCATATGATGGTCATACACACATTGTAAGAATTATACATCCCTGTAAAAAAACCATTTTCGTCATTTGGGTCAAAGTCTCGAATTGCCGATAGTGTCCAAGCCTGATTAAATATGCTCTGAACAATAGTTAAAATGGAGGGGATTTTGTAACTGACCGAATATATACCATTCGCCGCTATTCCACAAAGCCAAGTAACCACATAACGATCCGACACATTATTTACCCACCAAGATATATTGTTGACAATCATGGGTTGACTATACGCTACCATTTCTTTATGCATTTTAGGATTCAATTTCGATAGTTTTACATACCTCCATCCCTTCACTGCCAAGAACAAATAAAGAGATTGTCCAAATATTCCGGATATATTAGCAAGAAAATATCCCAATAGTCCCATATGCAATGGAACAAGAAATAATATATTTAGCAATAGAATTAATGCAGAAGAAATCGCTCCTGATATTGCAACTTCTTTAACACAATCTATTCCTCTAGCAAAATAGGTCATAATGCTATTAAATGAGGTTCCCACAAACATTAAGAAAAACAAGAACGAAAAATCATTAACAATTGGGAAAAAATTGAATATCCAATTAATTATTATGGCAAGCATTACAATCAATATGCTTATATTAAAGCGAAACAAACTGATGGAATAAATATCCTTCTTATCATTCTGTTCGTCTATGGAAAATCGTAAAGTAGAATCACATATATTTAAAGTCAAAATAGGTATCATTAATGATATCGTCGAATTAAATAAATCATAGGTTCCATATTCCGATGTTGATAAAACATTGGTATATAAGGGAATTAGGAAAAAGCCAAGCATTTTTGTTCCAAACTGACTTATCGTTAAAAGACCAATATTTTTTGCTAGATATTTAGACCCTTTCACTTTTCTTCACCTCAATCACCTTGTATAATGAAAACATAAAGAAATTATTATACATTCTCCTTTCCAGATTTTTATTCTGCCCTTGCTTCTTAGGGTCACAATAACATCACACTTCCGAGCTAAAGTCTCTAACGAGACATCGTTATCGCAGGCTATTGATCCAAACCCAAATTGCCTATTACAAGGTTGATTGATATTGTATTTCACGAACTGCCAACCCTAAGGCTATTAATCTTTCTTTTTAAGTTCCTTTTCGATATAGTTTAGAGCGATACTTCTTTCTTCTTTGATAATTTCATCGTGCTCTTTTTCAAAACTGCAATCTATCTCGATATTCTTCAAATCGGATATTAATCTATTAGAAAGTCCAAATCTATCTAGCAAATCCACAATTCTATTCGTTTGTGGAAATCCATGCAAATACTGTCTGTGAAATACATAAAAGTTAGAGTGTAAGTTTATACTGAAGATTGTTGTGTGAAAAGAATCTGTGAAAACATAGCTTGCTTTATCTATTAATGCAATATACTCCTTTGGTCCGCCATCAATTAATTTGATTTTATTAATTTTCTTATACTCCTCATAGTAATATGCAAAGCCTAACACATTCAGCCCACTCTTTTCCGAAAGAAAATTAATTGCATTTATTGCCAATTCACTTGGGGCATTCAGAAAGTAGAATAAAATAAATTGTTTGTACTGAATCTTTGATTCTTTATAAAAATTTCGCCATTCCTTATCGCTTAGTAGCATTGTCGGATCTATATTTTTTATTATATCAACCGAAGTACATAGCCTTACAATATCTTTTCCTTTATTCTCTCTGACTGATATGCAATTAAATCCTTCCATTCCCTTTTTCAAGTCTCTTAAATTCCATTTAGGAACATCGCTTACTCCAAAACTGACAGCATATGTATGCCTCTTATTTTTAGGAGAAAACCTTAAAAAATAAAAAGGTTTTACCGTTCTACTAGCATTCCATACTTGATCGCTCCCCACTATAAATGCCTCATACTCGCTATCGAGCCCAATCCTACATAATTCTTCCCAAGTGTAGCCTTGGGGGCAAAGAAATTCCATTATAAATTGGTCTATGTATTTCAGGGAAGTCGAAGACAGATAGTTCTGTTCGACTTTCATCGCCTCTCTCATTGACAAGAAAGAACGTAAATATCCAGAAAAAACGATCGAATTATATATAAGTTTAAAACTCTTATAAATTTTCTTACGGAAATCATTTTCGTTATTCTGTAATTCAAATAATAACTCACAATTGTATCCCAAATTTTCAATAACCGTTTTGATAGCATAACCTTGCAAAGCTGATCCGTAATTATTCTTAAATAATGTCACTAATCCGATTTTGCTTACTTTCATATACTTTTATACCCTCTTTACTTTCTATAACTGAATTGCTCTTTAAAAGTTGACTCCAAAAAGCAATGAAAAAATTAAAAGCGAAACTTGCAAGTACATTCTCACTTACTCCCCATAAAGAGATAACGATATAAACAATTATATAAATATACTCACCTTGCTTAATCAATCTTCTTATGGTGATAAAGGTAAAAATGATAAATATAGCAAATCCAATAATGCCAAAACCATATAATAACCTAATATAACCATTATCTATGGTTGAAAAATGATAAATATCTTGTAATTCGGTAAAATCATTGACTCCTCCGAACAGAGTAACTGGATAATTTAAAAATGCTCTATAAATATGGGTAAAACGCGAACTTAATAAACCATTGATTGCATACAAAATAGTCTGTAACTGACCCTTCGCAGTATGCATTAACATTGGTATCACAATCGAAATAGTTGCGCATAACGGCATTATTAGTAACGAAAGTTTGTTTAATACGATTTTAAGTATTCTATGTAAGAAATGGGATCTGTATAAATAAACAAACAGAATTACACCTAGTATACTAAAAAGTAATGTTCTGGATTTTGTTATGCCGTATCCTAATAGAGTAAAGCATATCAATGAAAAGAAATGTCTGTTTTTTATTTTATCATTCTTATAACATATAAAAATCAATGACAAATATTCAAATACAAATGCTAGACGATTTGGATGCGTAAAGCCCAAACCATATCCAATTACTGTATGCGAACCATCCTTCATTATACTTCTTTCAAATACATCAAGAATACCCACGCCTGCACATGTGATAATCACCAATAACATAATAAGTCGAACGAAAAAAATCAAACGAAATGTATGAGAGTAGTCTAACTTATCAAAAAATATTGCCGTCATTAGCATTATTATAAAAGACGTAGAACCAGTTGCATAATATGTCATTCCTGATAACAATAATAATATAACAATTACAGTCAAAGTTCTCTTTTTATATTTTCTGAATAGTAAATAGCTACAAAAAATGATACTTTCAAATAACATAACCAAAGTTGATAACAAGCCAGTAAACTCTAGCTCAGTATTTACAAACGCATACTGAATAGATATTACTATTAAAAATACATAAGCCAATATATTCTTTATTCTAATTATATGATAACTACTATTCATTGTTTATAATTCCCTCAACATGTTCTCTAGTCTTAATACAGAATTTGACCAATCAAGCTTTTCTACCGTTGGTGACGCGCTTTTTTTTATTAATTCGCATAATTCTCTATTAGATAATAACTCCACAATATTTTTTGCCATTTCATCAGCTTGACCTTGCTCTGAAATTAGCATATTATGCCTGTTCTCTCCAATATCAAGAACAAAGCCTGTGTTTGTGCCTACCACAGAACATCCGCAAGCCATAGCTTCAAGTGGCGTCAATCCCCATCCTTCTTCAAGACTTGGAAAAATAAAAATATTTGCCCTTGAATACAAAGCAATCAATTCATTGTTAACTGGATTTTGATGATACTCTACATACTCTGGTAAACCAGTTTTTTCATATAATCCAAACATAATTAGTTTCAGGCTTGGATACTTTGCGCGTGCTTTTTCAAAAGCCAGTACTCCCTGTTTTACTCCTTTTTTTTCAAGTGAGTGGTTTAGCATTAGACAGCAAAATTTATCTCTCTCTACACTTGGATCTGTTTTAAATTTACTTAAATCTATCCCATTATATAAAACCGGATATGGACCAAGACCCATATTTTTTTTAAACTGCTCATTTATCCATGAAGAAATAACAATTTTTTTTAATGGTAACGTATAGCTATTTTCTCCCCATTTCATGTTATCCCATATCTCATAATCCTGAATAAAATAGAACTTTTTCCCTTTTTCTTCAGCAAGTGCAGCAACTTGATATGCAGTTGGCCAGGCAGTGGCAATTGTTACATCAGCATTTCTCACCCATTTGTCATTAATCGTTAGCACAAATTTATCATACGAGGAAGTCTTTATAAAACTTCTTCTTAATGCCTTTCCAGAGCAATAAATTTGATGTATAACATTTTTTATATTATCATCATACCTATGCAAGTTGTAGCTCAATATAGACTTGTAAATCACAACATCATGTCCTTTTTCGTTCAACAATTCAGCATACCTATATACAACATTTGCTCCACCAGATTTTGCTAACGCAGATAGTACATAATTGATTTTCACCTACTTTACACCCTGTATCCCTTCATACCAGCCCTTCGAAACAGATTTAATCTTTGATAATTTACTGTTTTCATATAAAAGAATAATAAAAATCAACTGAAGATTTCTTAAATTTCCTCTTATAAAATGTAAATGCAAATGATGCTTCTTAGGATAGTAAATATTATTTCTTGCAATAAAGTATTTACGAGAAGCCGAATGATTATTAACTCTTATATTCCAAAACAGAAGCTTATGTCTCTCACAATCACCAAGTTTATGTTCTAATTTAATGTCCCGTATTTGAATTACAGAATAGCCTTGTTTTCTAACCCTGTAACAGTACTCAAAATCAACTAAATCAATGAACATACTTTCATCATATCCACCCACCGATTCCCAAACACCAACATTAACTACAGATCCTGATGTTATACAGGTGTTTACTTTTGCATATTCATTTACTGGATTATGGCCAATCACTCCAAATGTTCTATCAACAATAATCGGTGCTACAACGCCTATATTATCTTCAATTGACAGATAGCGCGATATCTCTATCACATATTTATCTGGACAAATCGAATCCTGATCTAAAGATAGCATCCATGAATATCCTCTATCCACTCCGCACTGCATTGCTTGATTTAAAGCTTTCGCAATTCCTTCGTTATTTTCATTTTTAATAATAAATGAATTAAATTTAGAAGCCACTTCTGATATTTTTTCTATGTTCTTTGACCCATTGTCAACAATGATCATCTCGTTTAATTGATGTGAAATTGCTGTCAAATTGTTTTCTAATATCTTTATATCCGCATTATATGTTATAATTCCTGCAAAAATCATTTCTCTCATCCTAATTTCCTTCATTATAGAAATCGCTCCACCCATGAATGGATTGTGTATTTTTTATATATTGTTTCATTCAATTCTTTGTAAGGGCTTCTCGCAAATTCTCTGATTTTAGATATATCATTTATCCCAATAACAAAAATATTATCTTTGCAATAATAGTCCTCCATTATTAACGATTTATTATTTGTAATTAACTTCTTTCTTCTGTATAGTGCTTCTAGTGGTCTAATAGTTGGACCAGCACTATCACTAACTTCACAATCTAAAATACATCTACTTTTTGCTATATACTCATCTACTTCACTATATGGTATTTTCGGTTTGTATATTGAATTTTTCTTTAATTCATACTGATGAGTTGGAGATACATGAAAATAAGTAGTAAGACCTTGATTATCTAAAAGATCTTTTATTGATAAAATATCCGCCAACCTTCCTTTATCTTTTCCGACAAAGAAAACATCATACAGAAAATTTGATCCACTAGACTTAATTGTGTATGGATAAAATGTTGTATTATAATTGAATTTATATTTCTCGCAATCATACTTTGAATATGACCATTTTTCTATACTTTCATGAATTTGTTCCAACGGAATATTCTTACCTATTTCAGCAATTGTATTCCAAAACCATAATACGATCTTTTTATCCGGATTATTTTTTCTTAGCCATTTTAAAAACTGAATCCTACAATGGGGATCGAAAACAATAATCACATTTGCTTTAGAGTTTTTTAGGTTTCCATTATAATATGACTTGATAATATTTCTTCTAAAGTATATTCCTACATCCTTTATAATTCTTTCTATTTTATTTAAAGGCCTAAACATATCTTCCACATAGAATAGTTCGTCTCGAATATTTTTATCAATTAATTTGAATTTATTTGACCTCACCAATACAACTTTTTGAAATGTTGGAGTTTTACTTTTAATTATTTCCTGTTTCAAATCTATTACATACAAACTTCTTTTTCCTTCATGAACAGAATCAATGCAGATTTTATCTCCAGCATGATTCCAGCGAGGATGCAAATCACAGCGACAATCATTATCATATTTAAAAGGTTCGAATACTCTAGCAATGCATCGACTACGGCTGTCCTCTTCCGTGCAAAGAAATACCGATGCAATTCTTTTTCTATTGGGATAAGTATCGGTAATGATGTATTTGCCCTCCGGTGAATAGCTACAATGACCATCTGTGTTCAATTCAGGCCAGTACATCTTATATTCCTGAGTCTTGTCTTCCATCAAATAATAATGATTACCTATCTCCTTTTTACGAAGGAAAGACAGGATTTCATTATCGTTTTTCCAATAACAATGTGATACAAATATATCATCACTTAGGTTATACATCTCCGTCTTGTCAACATTCACGGTAACAAGTCTTGTGTGTTTTCTACCTTTCTGAAACCAACGATGAAGTACCATAAATCTTTTCCCGTTCGGACTAATCATCAAGTGATTTACCTTGTGTTCTGCTCCATACATACTCTCGTCTGCTTCAAATATGGCCAAGTCAGTAAAAGTAAAAAGTTCTGTCACTTCACCAGTTAAAATATCCATCTTCCATATACACGGTTTATTAGGGCAAAGCTCACCCTTAGTCGTTTCAGGCAAGTTGGAATAGCCATAGCCAGGACGCATACGATGTAAACGTGAAAAATCCAAACTAAGCGCAAAGCTACCGTCGTGTGCAACATCATAAACCGGGAGGGGTAAAATCTTTTCTTCTTTCATCGTTATCAAACTGCAAATAACTGAACAATACTTTCCATCCCTGAAGTCATTGTAAATAATACGGCTCTTGAAATCCGGCCCCATCCACTGTGCCATACACCCCTGCTGAACATTCCATGCATGAGTTACTCCAATTCTATATATACTATTATTATTTTGGGTATCAAATATGACTAACGTACCTTCTTCTTTTGGTGCAACCGACTTATAAGACTGCTTTACCTTGAGTGCAATCATATAACGATCCGAAGCGTCCCACGGAGATTTATCATAATATCCATAAAAATATTCAAAACCATCCTCTGGTGACACACAGGAAATGTCTCCCTTTGATTTGATTTTTTCGTTAGATGTAGCATAACTTAACAACTGGTACGCTCTTTTTGCAGAACGTTTTACAACCGGAAACTGTTCCAATGCCTTTTTAACTGCGTTCTCTATTTCTACAAATCTCACGAATTAATCCTCCTGCCAACAGCATTATTTCTTTTGCTGCATTATCCTGCTCAGTTCAATACGATTTTTCCTAATATACAATTTCTTATTGCAAAATAAAGATACTTTTTCATGATAATGTTTATATTTCTCTATTACCAATTCTCCTGTATATATTTATCAATTAGCTTTACAATTGCCATTGGGTCTATATTCTTCCAAGGAATGCTACCATCCGCATTATTATAGACTTTCTGAAAACATTCGCCTAAATCATCTAATTCCAAATCAGTCATGAGAACATACTTATTGCTACTAAAAGCTTCATTATTTTGGATCTGATGATCATCGATATGTTCACCGTACTTTTCAAGTCTAGTGACAGCAATAACTTTCTTCCTGGCATTTAATGCCTTCATGATAGAGCCTGAGGCTCCATGCGTAACAACAATATCAGCTTGATTTATCTTTATCTGAAATTCTTCCTGTGAAATAAATTTCTTATATTCGTAGTACTTAGGCTTATATGTAGCGGTTCCAATTTGTGCGAACATCGAATCCGTAAGAACCCCTTCTTCATATAATGCATCCAATTTCTTAAACAAACGGTCGAAGGGGTAGTTCCTTGACCCGACAGTTACAAAAATCATTAATATAAACACCCTCCATAAATTGCTTTTTTATAATATTTTTTTTGTGTTTCCCATTGGACAATAAACAAGTCTGTGTGTCTTTCCATCTTCTTACCGGCAACCGTTGGCATATTTGCTCTACCAAATGTTTCAATAAAAATAAATTTTTTGTGGAACAATACAGCTAAAAGATAAAACGGATATGCTACCATCGTCCCGGTTGTAATTACAAAATCCGGACGCTCTTTTACCCAAATACCGATAGCATAAATTCCATTCCAAATCATTTTCAATGGCATCATTTTGTCTTTTAAGTCAGTTTGCATCATGAGGTATTTTCCCAAAGGCTCATCAAATTGAGTCTTTTCAGTTACGAAAAACCCTTTATATTTATTTGCCAACGGCTCCAATTTCTGAAGTTGCTCCCAGTGACCGCCAGATGAAGATACAAAACAAATCCTTAGATTTCTATTGTGCTTTCCCATCTATCCACCCTCTTAATCCCTCTTGAATATATTCATGTGTACACTTAATTCATCACATCATCCAAGCAATTACCGTACCTGTTTGGGATTATGGAATCGTTGTGTTTCTTAAACTCATCAAGATCATTAACAACTTTACTCCCATAGAATGTGTCTCCATCCTTTTCGTCTCATTTGAAGTAAGTATGTTCCTTTCGCTGCGGCACCTCAGCCACCCAGCATTGCTATAATCAATGCCCTTATATAACAAGAATAATTAATTATTCTTATTGTACCCTCTATACCACTTCACGAACCGGCTCAACCCTTCCTCCAAACTGGTACCCGGTTTAAATCCAAAATCCTCCACCAGTTCATCTACATCCGCATACGTTTGGTACACATCACCCGGCTGCATGGGCAGTAGCTCCTTCTCTACCGGTTTGTCAATTATTCCTTCACTCATCAAGCATTTCTCAAGAGTTTCAACGAAGTACATTAGACTCTCCGGACTATGATTGCCAATGTTATATATATGATACGGAACACCATCCTCGGTTGCTTCCGGAGTTTTCTGCACTACATTTATTAATCCTGTAACGATATCATCGATATAGGTAAAGTCTCTCTTCATATCACCATAATTAAATATTTGTATCTTATCACCCTTGACTATCTTATTGGTAAAACTAAAGTATGCCATATCCGGTCTTCCGGCAGGACCATATACCGTAAAAAATCGAAGCCCCGTAGATGGTATCTTATACAGCTTTGAATAAGCATGAGCCATCAGCTCATTTGATTTTTTGGTGGCGGCATAAAGACTGACCGGATTGTCAACCTTGTCCTTCGTACTATATGGCACTTTTTTATTACTACCGTACACGGAAGAACTTGACGCATATACCAGATGTTCAACCCCTTTAGCCCCATCTATATAGGAATTGCGGCAGGCCTCCAGGACATTGAAGAAACCAATGATATTTGATTCTATATATACCTCAGGATTTGTTATGGAATAACGCACACCTGCTTGTGCCGCCAGATTCACAACAACTTCCGGTTTGTATTCCTTGAAAACATTTTTAATCAGCATTTTATCAGCGATGGTTCCGTTAATTATCGTAAAGTTATCGAAACAAGCTAGCTCATCCAATCTACTTTCTTTCAAATGCACATCATAATAATCATTCATATTATCAATTCCAACTATCTTAATTGCCGGTATTGTAATCAATAATTGCTTTGCTAAATTGGCCCCGATAAATCCTGCCGCTCCTGTTATAAGTACTGTTTTATTCCTTAGATCTAATTTCATTTTTATTTGCTTCCTTTTATTTTTAATCTCGAAAATACAGGTCCCTGGTATAAACCTTTTCAATAACACTTTCTAAATCAGAATGATATCTATTTGCCACAATCACATCTGACAGTTCTTTGAAGCTCTCAAAATGATTTACCACTCTGCTTCCAAAGAACGTATTACCATCATCCAGTGTTGGCTCATAGATAATAACCTCTGCTCCTTTTGCCTTTAATCGCTTCATAACACCTTGAATCGAGCTTTGGCGGAAATTGTCGCTGTTAGCCTTCATGGTTAGTCGGTAAATACCAACAACCACCTCCGTTTCCCGGGTTGCAGCATATTCGCTGGAAGAGGAATAATATCCGGTTCTATTTAATATTCTTTCTGCGATAAAATCCTTTCTTGTTCTATTAGCTGCTACGATGGCTCCGATAATATTTTCCGGTACATCATTATAATTGGCTAACAACTGTTTTGTATCCTTTGGTAGACAGTAACCACCATAGCCAAAGGATGGATTATTATAATAGTTTCCGATTCTGGGGTCATAACCAATACCCTCAATAATCGGTTGTGTATGAAGTCCTCTTACTTCCGCATAGGTATCTAGTTCATTGATAAATGCAACCCTTAGTGCCAAATATGTATTTGCAAATAATTTTACGGCTTCTGCCTCTGTAAGATCTGTATATAGGATAGGAATCTCTTCGCTTAATGCTCCTTCTGCTAACAGCTCTGCGAAAGTATGACTAACCCCTACCAACCTTTTGTCATCTTGGGGAGCCCCGACAATGATTCGGCTTGGATAAAGGTTATCATGTAATGCTTTTCCTTCTCTAAGGAATTCAGGTGAGAATAGAATGTTATCATGATGATATTTCTCTCTGATATACTTTGTGTATCCAACCGGAACAGTCGATTTAATGACCATAATGGCATATGGATTTACACGGATAACCTGTTCAATGACATTCTCGACCGAGGATGTATCAAAGTAGTTCTTCACAGGGTCATAATTTGTAGGCGTTGAGATAATAACAAAGTCCGCTTGTTCATATGCAATATCACCATCTATGGTAGCTATCAGATCCAGCTTATAATGTTTCAGATACTCCTCTATCTCGATATCAATTATTGGTGATTTACGTGCATTTATCATTGCCACCTTTTCAGGTATGATATCCACCGCATATACCTTGTTATTTAGTGAAAGTAAAATAGCATTTGAGAGTCCCACATATCCTGTTCCCGCAATTGCTATTGTATAATGTTTATCAAGCTTCTTTTTCATGCTTTCCCTCCTACCTGTGGTCCAGTATCTCAATAATACGAAAATAAATTTTCTACTGCCCCGGTTAAGTCTTAATATAGTAAAAAGCCATCTTAACTTCTTCACAAAAGTTATGAATGGCTTTTATATCATAATTTGAAAAAATTATTATAAACGCGCCATCTCTTGCATATAATATGTGAAGTTTCATCTTATGTATTTCCATTTTCTCCCATTATAGCGACGCTTATTTCATTATGCAAGCTTATTCCATTTACAGCAGTCAACATAAAACTATGGATTTAGTGCACTTTCTCTAATTATTTACATAACATCATAGAAACAGCTATCGATTCTACTATTCTTAGATAAAAAAAGCCCGGATAAGTGATATAATTATCCGGGCTTTTTACAATATGAACTTTCAATATTGAATTATGTTATATTAGTGCAATTCTACCTATGTAAACCTTTATTCGTGCTATTGGAGAACGTTCCCAATCGAAGTCATCGGAATAGGACTGACGAAAACACTATTGTATACTCATTATGGAAATTATAAATTACTTCCCCCCTCTAAATTTCCTCCGCGAACTCAACCCCATCAATCGCACATATATATGCAATCATATCAATCCTCAGTCTCTTGCTCTTTGATCTCAGGGTCATGATTGCAGCCATCGCATTATTATCATAAGAAGCCTTAACCATCTCAATTGAATCGATTGAGATATTATTCGCCTTAATTCTTTCAATGACCGATGTAATGGTTGTTGACCTCTTAATTTCAATATAGACGTCCATAATCTTAGATTTGGATAACATCATGTTATCCAATCGGTGAAGAATTACTGTCGCAAATGCAATCAAAAAGCAGGAAAAAAATGCAGCCTTATAAAAGCCGATACCGATGGCAAGACCCATACAGGCTGTCGCCCATAGACCGGCTGCCGTGGTAAGTCCTTTTACCTGATGTCTTCCTGTCACAATAATGGTTCCTGCACCCAGGAAACCGATGCCGGAGATGACCTGTGCAGCAAGTCTTGTCGGATCTCCTACATTATATTCCTGAAAGACATATTGATTGGTCATGATGGCAAGTGTTGATCCAAGACAGACAAGTATGTGTGTCCGAAGACCTGCCGGGCGGCCCGCCCTGCCACGCTCATAGCCAATGACACCACCTAAAATCACTGCCATTAACAGGCGGAGCATAATTGTAGTATCATTGATGGAATTAAGATCGCTCGAGAAATGAAACATAGACGTACGTCCTCCAATTTAAAGGTTGAGTGGTATTAATTTTGTGTTATCATTAACTATTATTTCTATTGTTTCAATTATTTCCGTTCTACCATCCGCGTAATTAAAACTCTATCTTCATTAACGTCAACCCATTCGGCGGCGCTGTAGGCCCTGCCAGACCACGATTACAACCATCCAGCATATCCCTCATACTTTCGGGTGCATAAGTACCGCGCCCGACCTTCATTAAGGTCCCTGTAATTATTCTTACCATATTATATAGAAATCCGTTTCCTGTAATCGTAATCTTAATGATATCCCCTTCCTTGCTTACCTCCAAGCCGTATATGATCCTTACAGTATCCCCTGCCTTTGTCTTGATTGAGCAAAAGCTCCTAAAGTCATGCTCTCCAATCAAATACCCGGCTGCCTCCTGCATCAGTGAGACCTCCAGTGGATAGTAGACATGATGGCAGTATAGGCGCTCGGTAGGTATAGCAATCTTCCGGTTCAGAATACGATACTCATAGGTCTTCTTACTTAATACCCTTCTCGGATGAAAATCCGGTGCAACCTCATAAGATTCTTGCACTCGAATATCCTTTGGCAATCTCTGATTAACAGCATTACATATCTTCTCTGCACTCATGGATCTTTCAGTATCAAAGACTGCAACATTACCGAGTGCATGAACACCCGAATCTGTCCTACTAGCACCGATTACTGCGATTTCTTCTTCCAGAAGCTCTGAAAGAGCCTTATTCAGTTTGCCCTCAATGGTTGGCTGTTTCGGTTGAAGCTGCCAACCGGCATAAGCAGTACCGTCATATGAGATTATAAGTTTTACGCGTTTCATATAAACTCCACTCTGCTACAAGCCCGCGAATTTGGGCAGCAACACATATATGACCTATGTAATAAGAACTGAATTAACCACAAATGAAAACTTATCTTTACATATCAAATAATTTTCTTAGTATTCAGCTCTTTCATAAATCACTTGTATCAAACCTATTTTACCTGCACTTCGTAGTGTGCATTAGTCTATAAGAAATTCACAAATATCCCCATGCGCTCGAGTATCCCAATCCCTACAATCCCGATCAAATAGATGAGAAGACATAGATATGCCATATAATCTCTGGAATGATATCTGAGCGGCTTCATCTTAGTACGCCCATCTCCGCCGCGGTAGCATCTTGCTTCCATCGCCATGGCAAGGTCATTGGCACGACGAAATGCCGATACAAACAGTGGAACTAGGATTGGTATCATGCTCTTTGCCTTCTTTATGATACCGCCGGATTCAAAATCTGCGCCTCTGGCCATCTGTGCCTTCATTATCTTATCTGTCTCTTCCAATAAGATTGGTATAAAGCGGAGTGCTATCGACATCATCATGGATATCTCATGTACCGGAACCTTAATACGGTTCAAGGGCTTCATAACCTTCTCCAATCCATCTGTAAGCTGATTCGGTGTAGTTGTAAATGTCATCAGTGATGAACCGAGGATAAGGAGAATCAGTCGTATGCTATAGAAAATAAAATTAATAATACCATTATCGGTGATAGTGATTTTGATTTTGAAAAAGCGCAATGTATATATCGGATCTCCGGCGGTTAAAAACAGGTTGAAAAACGAGGTAAACAGTAATATGAATACGATCGCTTTCAGCCCCTTAACGATATAACCGAAAGGTACTTTCGAGAGCTTAATGATTCCCGCAAGAAATAACGCAACAAATATATATCCATATAATGTTTGAAACAAAAATAATGATATAATAAACGCAAAGGTCCCACCCAATTTTACTCTGGGATCAAGGCGGTGTAATATGGATTCTGCCGGATAGTATTGTCCAATTGTGATATCTTTTATCATGATAAATCTCCATTTCGCCGCAGCTTTAGCACTCGGAGTATTTCATCCTTTGCCTCTTCTACTGTAGTTGCATCGGTTTTCACCAAAAAACCCGAGTCCCTCAAAGCATTCATGACATAAGTAACCTGTGGAGCAGCCAACTGCATCTCCTCCAATTCCTTATAATGCGAAAACACTTCCTTGGTCGGCTTCTGGTATACCAGTTCTCCGTTGTTCATAACAAACAGTCGGTCAGCATAATTGGCAATATCCTCCATGCTGTGGGTAACCAAAATGATAGTAATATTGCTTTCCTCATGTAGCTTTGCAATCTGATCTAAGATATCATCTCTGCCCTTCGGGTCCAGACCTGCAGTCGGCTCGTCAAGGATAAGCACCTCCGGCTTCATAGCGAGGATTCCTGCAATGGCGACTCTACGCTTTTGTCCACCGGATAACTCGAACGGTGACGCATCCAGTAGCTCTTCTCCGATTCCAACCATCTTTAGGGCTTCATAAGAACGAAGGTCACATTCCAACTTATCAAGGCCCAGATTTGATGGTCCGTAATAAACATCCTTAAATACCGTAGTTTCAAAAAGCTGATGTTCGGGATACTGGAATACCAGACCCACCTTGCTGCGTAGCTGCTTTAATTTATATTCCTTCTCGTAGATATCTTGTCCATTGAAGTAAATCTTTCCGCTGGTAGCCTTAATTAGGCCGTTCATATGCTGTATCAGGGTAGATTTGCCGGAGCCGGTATGCCCGATCAGTCCGATGAATTCTCCCTTATTTATCGTAAAACTGACATCTTTAATTGCCTGTCTTGCAAATGCTGTACCCGGGCTGTAAATATAGTTAACCTTATCAAATATTATTTGCATCCATTCACCTCTTAATTGCTTTTATTGCACTGACAAGCTCCTCGACTGTTAATATCCCCGCCGGTACCGGAATACCGGCTTTCTTAAGCTCATATGCCAGCTCTGTAACCTGGGGTGCATCAAGCCTGTATTTCTTAATCTCCTCTACTCTGGAAAATATTTCTTTTGGCTTTCCCTCCATCACGATACGGCCCTTCTCCATGACAAATATCTTATCCGCATAAATTGCTTCATCCATGTGATGTGTTATGAGAATCAACGTGACATTTTCCTTCTTATTCAGCTCCCTAACAGTGGCAATGACTTCTTTACGACCATTTGGATCAAGCATTGCGGTCGGTTCATCAAGAACAATACACTGCGGCTTCATAGCCATTATTCCGGCAATAGCAACCCGCTGTTTCTGTCCGCCGGAGAGCCTATTTGGTGAGCTGTGTCGATATTCCAACATTCCGACTGCCTTTAGGCTCTTCTCAACCCTTTCCCAAATCTCTTTGGTCGGAACACCTAGATTCTCAGGCCCAAAACCAACATCTTCCTCAACAACGGTTGCAATAATTTGATTATCAGGATTTTGAAATACCATTCCGGCAGTCTGTCTGATATCCCAGATGTTATCCTCCTCGGAGGTATTCATTCCGTTAACCCATACACTACCTTCGGTTGGATATAAAATAGCATTGATATGTTTGGCCAATGTTGATTTACCTGATCCATTAGCTCCCAGAATTGCGATGAATTCGCCCTTCTTCACGTCAAGGCTTATGTTATCGATAGCTTTATTAATCGATTCTATATTACCATCTTCGTCGCGCCTGATATATTCAAATGAGAGTTTTTCTACCTTAACCATTCCCATAATATTCCTCATTTCATGTACAATCTATACAGATTACAGTTACTCAAGATTATAACTCATTCAATAATAAAATGAAATAAAATTTTACGAAATACTCTTAATAAGATACAATTATTACAATCAGAAATTCAAAAAAATATTGTATGCTTAAATGAGTACTCCCATTATGACGTAACATTCAACAAAAGACGCATCTTTCGATGCGTCTTTCAGTCTATACCGATATATTATACTAACTCAATTACTACTTCCATTGCTGCATCGCCTTTACGGGGGCCAACCTTAATAATTCTTGTATAACCACCGTTACGGTTAGCATACTTCGGAGCAATCTCATCAAACAACTTATCAGATAAGTTAATTTCCTTGGTGTTTCTCTTCTTGCCTGCATTCTCAGTAGGTACTTCAGTAACTGCATATAGAACCTTCATCATTTGCTTTCTTGCATGAAGACGGGAAGATTTATCCTTCTTGATTGTCTTCTTAACATCATCGAAAACAGTAACTTTCTTACCGTCAACAACTTCCTTTACTCTCTTACCGTCTTTATCTTTACGAGCAACCTTAGCTGTTACTTCAACAGTTTCATAATTGTCTCTTTCCTTCACAGCAAGTGCAATTATACCTTCAGCAATACCGCGTATTTCCTTAGCTTTCGCTTCGGTTGTAACAATTTTACCATGGTATAATAAATTTGTTACCTGATTTCTCAGCAACGCCTTTCTCTGGCTTGAGGTCCTTCCAAGTTTTCTATAACCTGCCATTTCATTCCCTCCTTTTTATCATTTTCTTAACCGAAAAACATCAATACTTAGTCATCGCTTGCGTTCAAGGATAAACCAAGTTCTTTTAGTTTAGCGAGTACTTCTTCTAAAGACTTACGTCCAAGATTTCTAACCTTCATCATATCTTCGGCTGTCTTGTTGGTAAGCTCTTCTACTGTATTAATACCTGCTCTTTTTAAGCAGTTATAAGAACGAACGGATAATTCCAGCTCATCTATGTTCATCTCAAGAACCTTTTCTTTTTCATTGTCTTCTTTTTCAACCATAATCTCTGCGGTCTTAGCATGTTCTGACAAATCAATGAAGGAATTCAGATGTTCACTCAATACTTTTGCTGCAAGGCTTACTGCTTCATCCGGAATTAAGGTCCCATTGGTGTACACATCCAGAGTGAGCTTATCAAAGTCTGTAATCTGCCCTACACGGGTGTTTTCAACAGAAAGATTAACACGTTCAACAGGAGTATAGATGGAGTCAATCGGAATTACACCGATTGGCAGATCATCATTCTTATTCTTGTCCGCGCTTACATAACCTCTTCCGTTTGTGATAGTCAGCTCCATGTAAAGTCTGCTATCTTGACCGCCACATAAAGTAGCGATCACTTGATCTGGATTGAGTATCTCAATGTCCGGGTCAGCCTGTATATCCCCTGCTGTCACTACAACTTCGCCTTCAGCCTCAATATATGCGGTTTTAGACTCATTCGTATCACTTGTGTTCCTGATTGCTAAGCTTTTGATATTCATGATAATCTCAGTAACGTCTTCCTTAACTCCGGGAACGACGCTGAATTCATGAACAACACCGTCAATCTTTATTTGACTTACAGCAGAACCGGGTAAGGATGAAAGCATAATTCTTCTTAAGGAATTACCTAAGGTTGTACCGTAGCCTCTTTCCAAGGGTTCTACTACAAAACGACCAAATTTCTTATCTTCGGAAATTTCTGCAATCTCTATTTTGGGTTTTTCAAAATCAAACACAACAGGACCCTCCTTCTGGGTATTTCGAGCAGTTTGTTTCTGATCAAAGAAATATCCACATACTTCTGATGAAATATGTTAAAACACTTCTTAATTATTTGGAATACAACTCGACAATTAACACTTCGTTTACCGGAACATCAATCTGGTCTCTTGTAGGAAGTTCTTTCACAGCACCTGTACATGTTTCATGATTTGATTCAAGCCATGCAGGAACAGTTCTTCCGTCTGTTACCTCAAAGACATCCTTATATCTCTGTGTATTCTTAAATTTTTCCTTGATTTCAATCTTGTCACCGACCTTTAAGGAATAGGACGGGATATTTACACATTTACCGTTAACTAATACATGCTTATGATCAACAATCTGTCTCGCTTCTTTTCTTGTTCTGCCAAATCCCATACGGAACATTGCATTATCAAGTCTAAGCTCTAACAGAATCATTAAGTTTTCACCTGCTGTACCAATCTTCATCTTTTTTGCTCTTGCAAACAAATTTCTAAAAGGCTGCTCTAACATACCATAGATGAACTTTGCCTTCTGCTTTTCTCTCAACTGTGCACCATACTCACTTGTCTTCTTGCCTGCTCTTGAAGAAGTTCTATTGGATTTCTTATCAATACCCATATAAGCAGGTTCCAGTCCAAGGGATCTACATCTTTTTAAAACCGGACTCATATCTCTTGCCATCGTTATTTACCCTCCTTAATTAGACTCTTCTGCGTTTAGGCGGACGACATCCGTTATGAGGAACCGGAGTTACATCCTTAATACTTGTTACTTCAATTCCACATGCCTGAAGCGCACGGATAGCGGCTTCACGACCCTGTCCGGGTCCTTTAACCATTACCTCAACGGATTTCAAACCATGAATAAGTGCTGCCTTTGCTGCTGTTTCAGCTGCCATCTGTGCTGCATAAGCTGTTGATTTTCTAGAACCTCTAAAGCCTAATCCGCCAGCACTAGCCCAAGAAAGTGCATTACCTTCTACATCTGTCAGCGTAACAATTGTATTGTTAAAAGATGACTGAATGTGTGCCTGTCCGCGATCGACGTTCTTTTTCACACGCTTCTTTGTCACTTTTTTAGCTGCTGTTGTTGCTGTTTTCTTAGCCATCTAACAAACCCTCCTATCGAATTATTTCTGCAATTGAAAATGTTCTTTCCTTCAATTACATCAAATACATTGAATTGGTCCTATGGATCGTATCCATAGTGAGAAGCTCAATTCAACCACGTTATTACTGTCGCGAATTACTTCTTCTTGTTAGCAACAGTTCTTCTGGGACCTTTCCTTGTTCTTGCGTTTGTCTTTGTCTTCTGACCACGAACCGGAAGTCCCTTTCTATGACGAATACCTCTATAGCATCCAATTTCTTGTAATCTCTTAATATTAAGAGCGACTTCTCTTCTTAAATCACCCTCAACTTGCTGTGAAGCATCGATTACATCTTTAATTCTGCCAATTTCATCGTCTGTTAAATCTCTGACACGTGTGTCAGGACTAACCTGCGCTTCAGCAAGTATACGGTTCGCACTAACTCGACCGATACCGAAGATATAGGTAAGTCCGATCTCTACACGTTTCTCTCTTGGTAAATCTACACCACTGATACGAGCCATGTACTAATTCCACCTCCAAAATATTTTGTTTTGATGTTGTAATGTAGAGAAATTAATGCTCAAACATTACATCAGCCGCTTTAAATTGTGACTTGCAGGACAATCAACCTGCAGGTAAGTCTCCCATGATGACGGCACAGGACTTAAGACATTTTGTATCGGTTTAGATAGACCTGTACAACTGTCCACAATATCACAATGTTCCGCCGTAAAATTCGGTCGGATGATTGTAACACAGAAAGCCAGACTTAAGTGTTCTGACATACCATATTCTTTGTTAATGCATACACGAACAAAAGACATGGCCGACAGATACAATTATATAAAACAATAACGAGTCTTTGAGTCACTCAACTATTGCATATTAGCCTTGTCTTTGTTTGTGTTTCGGATTCTCACAGATAACTCTGACCGAACCCTTTCTTTTAATGATTTTGCATTTCTCACAGATCGGTTTTACTGATGATCTTACTTTCACAGTAATCCCTCCTTTCAAAAAAGTCCGTTTACTATTATATCACTGGACGTGTATAATAGCAAGCAATATTTTATACAACATATAGAGAAGGAGTATCGCTTTTACTATTACATTTTCAAAGCAACCTTCCTAAATGTATCAAATTTACTGACAAGCCCAGTGCTTGTCCTTAGTGAATTGCCAATGCACGAGCATCATGCTTCTCAAGAATTTAGCTTTCTGAATTCTCAAGAATTTAGCTTTTTGAATTCTCAAGAATTTAGCTTTTTGAATTCTCAAGAATTTAGCTTTTTGAATTCTTTAATCACTGTCAACATCATACAAACGATGTTTATTTATCTCTCCAAATAATTCTTCCTTTAGTCAGATCATAAGGAGAAAGCTCAAGTGTTACTTTATCTCCCGGTACGATTTTAATAAAATTCATACGGAGCTTTCCACTGATATGGGCAAGTACTCTGTGTCCGTTTTCAAGTTCAACTTGAAACATAGCATTTGGTAATTTTTCAATAACTGTACCTTCAATTTCAACGACATCAGTTTTCGACATTCCAATTCTCCTTTCCCTTGGAGGATTTCACCCCCGTTCACTTGGAGGATTTCGCCTCCGTTGTGCAAATTTCACAGCCTCAACAATTTGATAGCCCTCTTAATCTCCTCATCCCTTATTGTCTTCTTAATTATCTTATTCTCTAAGGTCGAAACCGGCAAATCAATCATTTTGACATGCTTTTTTTTTTTCTTTTTCATATTGTTTAGTGTTCTAATACTGCCGTCCACTAAATATACATATTCACTGTCTATCTGAAATATTACATAACATTTACCATAGTCGTGCCCTGATGTTGATGCTACATAACTTCCGACTTTCAACTCATTCATTGAAATTGGCCTTTCTTAGGTCGTTTAAACAAATGTTTTCATCCTTTGGATAGGGTAAACAACTCAGGGTCACCATTTGTAATAAGTATTGTATTCTCATAGTGGGCTGAAAGAGATCCGTCATCGGTAACCACCGTCCAGTCGTCATCCTCCCAATATACATCATACCTTCCGGCATTTACCATCGGCTCTATCGCTAGGGTCATCCCTGCTTCAAGCCTTGGTCCTCTGCGTTTCTGGGCAAAATTAGGTATCTGCGGCTCTTCGTGAAGATTTCTTCCGATGCCATGTCCTACCAGCTCCCTTACTATGGAATAACCATGTTCCTCAACATATTTTTGGATTGCCTCCGATATTTCATTGAGATGATGACCGGCGCGAGCAAATTTAATGCCTTCGTAAAAGCTCTGCTCAGTAACCTCAATCAAACGTCCGGCATCTTTCGTTATATCACCGACAGCGACGGTACGAGCTGCATCTGAATGAAACCCTTTGTAAATCACGCCACAGTCCAGACTTACAATATCCCCGCCTCGAAGAATACGGCTTTTGTTTGGAATACCATGTACAACTTCTTTGTTTATCGAAACACAGATAGAAGCCGGAAACCCATTATAGTTCAGAAAGGAAGGAATGCAGTCATATCCTTTGATTATTTCATTGCACTTTTTATCTATATCCAGAGTGGAAATTCCGGGAGCAATCATTCCAATAATCTCATCCAGAACCTTTGCTAAAATCCTTCCGGACTCACGCATCAGTTCAATTTCCTTCTCTGATTTTATACTGATAGGCATATCACATCTTCCTTTTCTTTCACACAATCAATGTAATCCACAGATTTCATTCATTACGCTTCCACTATTTTAACAATTTCTTTAAATATATTTTCCAGACCTATAGAACCATCAATTGATTTTAATATGCCCTTAGCCTGATAATATTCAATCAATGGCTGAGTCTGATCATGATATACCTTTAACCGCTTCTCAACTGTCTCAGGCTTATCGTCGTCACGAAGAATCAGGTTTGCACCGCATACGTCGCAGATGCCTTCCTTCTTAGGAGGAACGGACTTAACATGATAGGTTGCACCACAACCTACACAAGCTCTTCTTCCGGACATACGGCTTATAATCTCAGCATCTGTGACATCAACATCAATTGCATATTCCACAGCATCGCCATTCTTAGCAAGTGCCTCATCAAGTTCCTTAGCCTGAGGTATGGTTCTTGGAAATCCATCCAGTACATAACCTTTTTCGCAATCAGATTTCTTAAAGCGGTCAACAACCAAACAAACTACAAGCTCATCGGGTACCAATAAACCTTGATCCATATATACCTTAGCCTTTGCACCAAGCTCAGTTCCGTTCTTAATATTAGCACGGAAAATATCTCCGGTAGAAATGTGCGGAATGCCGTATTTTGTAGCCAATTTCTTAGCCTGTGTACCTTTTCCGGCACCAGGTGCTCCCAACATAATTATCTTCATGAAAACCTCCATTTAATAATCAGAAATATTAGATCATTACCACTATATTCCTATCGAAATTATTGTCCAATAATCCTGTGTTCATACATTATTCCGTAATAAACACCAGAGCGGATGCCGCAAAACACCCATTTCTGAGGTTTTGCAACATCCGTCTGAATATCATGTAAAAGATTAATCGTTCAGGAAGCCCTTGTAATGGCGAACCAGTAATTGAGATTCAATCTGCTTAATTGTCTCAACAATTACGCCGACTATAATGATAACCGAGGTTCCGCTGAAGCTAACGTCAGCATTGAATGCTCCTGAGAAAACGATAGGTAATGATGCTGCAAGTGTTAAGCCGATTGCTCCGATAAATACAATGTAATTAAGTACTTTTGTTAAGTACTCGGTGGTTGGCTTACCCGGGCGAATACCCGGAATAAATCCACCTTGCTTCTTGATGTTATTGGATACTTCAATCGGATTAAATGTTATTGAAGTATAAAAATATGCAAAGAAAATAGTTAATACTACATAGATGATAAAACCTAATGTGTACTTAAAGTCTCCAAAGCTCTTAAAATTAAACCAGTCATTCTGATTAAGCAACATAAGAACCTTCGGCCAGAAATATTCTCTGGCCGGTTTCACTTGTAAGAAACCTGCTATGATAATAGGAAAGGTCATAAGTGAGTTGGAGAAAATAACGGGGATTACACCGGCTGTATTAACCTTAAGAGGAATATTTGAGGTTTGTCCACCTACCGCTTTTCTTCCCACAACCTTCTTTGCATACGTAACAGGAATTTTCCTTACAGCACCCTGTAATACTATTACATATATAATGGTTCCTACTGTGAGACCTAAAATCACAAAGATACCAACAATTGCATTGATAACGGGTTTACCTATAATGTGAGACTGGAATAAAGTGATAAAATCACTTGGTAATCTGGATATAATGTTAATGGCAAGAATAATGGAAATACCATTACCTACACCACTCTCTGTAATTCTTTCACCAATCCACATAAGCAACGTGGAGCCTGCAGTAAACGAAGCAATAACAATCACTACAGTTGAGAAATCAAACTTATCAAGTACGCCCTGAGTACCAAAGCCGATTACCATGGCTGTGGCTTCGATTACGGATAACGCAACCGTCAGATATCTCGTGATTTCATTCATTTTCTTTCTGCCTTCTTCGCCTTCTTTATGCATTTCTTCCAGCTTAGGGATAGCAATTGTCAATAACTGTATAATGATCGATGCAGAGATATAAGGCGTAATGCTAAGTGCGAAGATTGACATCTTACGAAATGAACCACCGGTTATGCTGTTAAGAAAACTGAAAGCATCAGCACTAAACCATTCATCCATTGCTGCACTGCCTATACCTGGTGTTGGGAGCAGTGTTCCTAGTCTTACTACCAGAAGAGCTATAAAAGTGTAAATCAATCTTTTTCTAATATCCTTAACTTTAAAAGCATTCCGTAGCGTACTAAACATTATACCACCTCAGCATTTCCACCAAGAGCTTGTATCTTCTCGACAGCGCCTGCACTGAATGCATTTACCTTAACGTCAAGCTTCTTAGTAAGTTCTCCGTTTCCAAGGATCTTAACTCCATCCTTAGGGTTCTTGATAATCCCTACTACTATTAAAGATTCAACTGTTACTACAGCACCGTCTTCAAATCTATTTAATTCGTCCACGTTAATTGCTATGATTTCTTGAGTATTTCTGTTAGTGAACCCACGCTTAGGAATTCGTCTGTATAAGGGCATCTGACCGCCTTCAAAACCGACTCTTGGAGCTCCTGAACGAGCTTTCTGACCTTTATGTCCCTTACCGGCAGTCTTGCCGTTGCCTGAACCATGGCCACGTCCTCTTCTGAAATTATCGTTCTGTTTGGAACCGGCTGACGGTCTCAATTCTGATAAATTCATGTCATTACACCTCCTTTTTCAGTAATTATATTTCCTCAACCTTAACTAAGTGTTTAACCTGCCCGATTTGTCCTCTAACACAAGCATTATCCGGTAATTCAACGGTCCAATTAGGTTTCTTTAGGCCCAATGCCTCAACGGTTGCTCTGTGCTTCGGAATGGAACCGATCGTAGATTTCACCAATGTAATTTTTAATTTACCTGCCATTTCTGACACCTCCATTTTTGTACAGGATGAATTGTAAAGCAACCCATCAAGAATAATTACGATTCCGTTCTATAAAAGCCGCTCTACCGGAATACCACGAAGCCTAGCTACTTCCTCAGGAGTCTTTAATTGGCTTAATCCTTCAATAGTAGCAAGAACTACGTTCTGCTTATTATTGGAACCAAGTGATTTTGTACGGATATTCTTGAACCCTGCAAGCTCAAGTACGTTACGTGCAGGTCCACCTGCGATAATACCGGTACCTTCAGGAGCACGTTTAAGGAGTACAGTAGAACTGCCGAATTTACCGATAAAATCGTGCGGTACACTGCCGTTCTCGTCAATCGGAAGACTGATTAGTTTTTTTACTGCATCTTCTTTTCCCTTACGGATTGCTTCAGGAATTTCAGTTGCTTTACCTAAACCAGCTCCAACGTGTCCGTTCTTATCACCAACGACTACCAATGCTGTAAATCTAAAGTTACGTCCACCTTTTACAACCTTGGTTACACGTTTGATTGATACTACTTTATCTTCTAATTCTAATTGACTGGTATCAACGATTGTACGTTTCATGTTTTTCCTCCTTGCCTAGAATTCCAGACCAGCTTCTCTAGCTGCATCTGCGAGTGCCTTAATCTTTCCCTGATATATGAAGCCACCTCTGTCAAAGACAACAGCCTTAATACCTTTTTCCACAGCTTTCTTTGCGATTACTGTGCCTAAATATGCGGCTGCCGCTACGTCGTTCGTTTTTGAAAGCTCGGCTTTAACATCCTTCTCAAGAGTTGAAGCTGCTACCAAAGTACTTCCGATGGTATCATCAATGATCTGAGCATATATTTGATTGTTGCTTCTAAATACGGCTAAACGCGGTCTCTCAGGAGTACCTGTGAAACGATTACGTATTTTTAAATGTTTCTTTACACGAATTTCGGTTTTTGATTTTTTACTAATCATATGATTTCACTCCTCCTCTATTTCTTACCGGTCTTACCAACCTTACGTCTGATCACTTCATCTGAATACTTAATTCCTTTACCCTTGTAAGGCTCCGGCTCTCTCTTAGCTCTGATTTCAGCAGCAAATTGACCAACCTTTTCTTTATCAATACCCTTAACTATAATCTTGTTCTGACCCTCAAGAGTTGATTCAAGTCCTTCGGGATCAACCATAACTACCGGATGTGAGTAACCAAGTGTTAATGTTAACTCTTTACCGGACTTTGCAGCTCTGTAACCAAC
Source organism: Lachnoclostridium sp. UBA1308 (assembly GCA_002307215.1). GTDB lineage: Bacteria > Bacillota > Clostridia > Lachnospirales > Lachnospiraceae > Mobilitalea. Next base: position 27,163 of record DBTU01000044.1, on the reverse strand, counting down.
ACCGTTGATTTCAAGAGTTTTCTCATAACCTGCTGTTACACCGATTACCATATTTGCAATTAATGTTCTTGTAAGACCATGTAATGCCTTAAATTTCTTCAAATCATTTGGTCTTGTAACAACTATTTCAGCACTATCTACCTTAATATCCATTTCTGCGGGTAATACTCTCTCAAGAGTTCCCTTGGGACCTTTTACAGTCACCTTATTATTTTCTGCTACCGCCACAGTTACGCCTGTAGGTATAGCGATAGGCATTCTTCCTATTCGTGACATGCCCGCACCTCCTAATTATTTTTTCGATAAATGAATCGACTTCCAATTCATTTATAATACTTTTGACAAATGAATTGGTGTTTGCAATTAATTTGTAATGCCTATTATTGTATGTTGATTAGTCTTTTTCATAGGCCCGGACTACGTTGTCAATCTGCATCGGCTTCATCGATTACCAGATGAATGCTAAAACTTCTCCGCCAACGTTTGCATCTCTTGCTTCTCTATCGGTTACTACGCCTTTATTTGTAGAAATGATAGCTACTCCTAAGCCTCCAAGTACTTTCGGCATATTCTCAGTATTAGCATATACACGAAGACCGGGCTTGGAAATTCTCTTAAGACCTGTAATGATCTTAACGTTTTTATCTTTACCATATTTTAATGTGATATGGATTGTCTTAAAGTTTTCAACTTCTTCGATTTCAAACTTCTTAATGTAACCTTCCTTAAGAAGAATATCGGCAATAGCAATTTTCATCTTAGAAGCAGGAATGTCTACTGTATCGTGTTTCGCAGTATTTGCATTACGAATTCTTGTAAGCATATCTGCAATGGGATCACTCATTGTCATTTCGTTTGCCTCCTTTCTTAACTCTTACCAGCTAGCTTTTCTAACGCCTGGTATCTGACCTTTGTACGCTAATTCACGAAAACAAATTCTGCAGATTCCGTATTTTCTTAAATATGCATGCGGACGACCACAAATTCTGCAACGGCTGTATTCTCTAGTGGAGAATTTCTGCGTACGTTGTTGTTTCACTTTCATTGACGTTTTAGCCATGGAAATACCTCCTCTATTTTCTAAATGGCATACCAAATAATGTTAACAGTTCGCGTGCCTCTTCATCTGTCTTAGCAGTGGTAACGAAGATGATATCCATACCTCTTACCTTATCTACCTTGTCATACTCGATTTCTGGGAAAATTAACTGCTCTTTGATACCAAGGGAATAATTTCCTCTGCCGTCAAATGCATTCGGATTTACACCTCTAAAGTCACGTACTCGGGGTAACGATAAGTTAATCAAACGATCAGCGAACTCATACATCTTGCTGCCTCTGAGTGTAACCTTACATCCGATTGCCATACCCTCTCTAAGCTTGAAGTTAGCAATGGATTTCTTTGCCTTAGTAACAACGGGCTTTTGACCTGCAATAATTTCCATATCCTTGATTGCTGTCTCTAAAACCTTTGCGTTGTCTTTTGCTTCTCCAACACCCATGTTGATGACGATTTTATCAATCTTCGGCACTTCCATAACGTTCTTATATCCGAACTTCTTTGTCATGCCGGCTACTATATCATTTAAATAAAAATCTTTTAGTCTAGCCAACTTAAATGACCTCCTCTCTGAATTAATCTATTACATCGCCGGTTGTTTTTGCTACACGTACTTTCTTAGGGCCCTTCTTGGTCTCGATGGTTGTAAAACCAATCCTAGTAGGCTTACCCTTATGAACATACATTACGTTAGATACATCTATCGGCGCCTCCTGATGGATAATTCCACCCTTCGGATACTTCTGGCTTGCTTTGGCATGCTTGGATACTGTGTTAACACCTTCAACTAATACTTTACCATCAGTCACAGCGATAACCTTACCTACTTTATCTTTATCCTTGCCTGCGATAACCTTAACGTTATCATTTTTCTTAATCTTGTTCGTTGCCACTTGTTGACACCTCCCTATAATACTTCTGGTGCTAGAGAAACGATTTTCATAAATTGTTTCTCTCTCAATTCTCTCGCTACCGGTCCAAAGATACGGGTTCCTTTCGGATTCTTATCCTCTTTAATTATAACGGCAGCATTCTCATCAAATCTAATATAAGAACCATCTTTACGACGTGCTCCTTTAACGGTACGGACAACAACAGCTTTCACTACATCGCCCTTTTTAACAACTCCGCCTGGTGTTGCATCTTTAACCGCAGCAACAATGATATCACCTATATTAGCATATCTTCTGGTTGATCCGCCTAATACTCTGATGCATAATAATTCTTTAGCACCGGTATTATCGGCAACTCTAAGTCTGGATTCAGCTTGTATCATGATAATACTCCTTTCAGAAATATAGCAAAGAATTCAAGTCTTTTGAATTCTTTATGAATTCCGGCTTTCGGATTCAATTGAAATTGAAACATCAGCGACCTGATTATGTCCGGGCTATTTTGCCTTCTCTATGATTTCTACAAGTCTCCATCTCTTATCCTTCGATAAGGGCCTTGTTTCCATAACCTTTACTCTATCTCCGATGTTGCACTCATTGTTCTCATCATGAGCCTTCAGTTTGTAGGTTCTTTTAATGATCTTTCCATACAAAGGATGCTTCACATTGTCAACAACAGCAACTACAACTGTTTTATCCATCTTGTCGCTTACTACTTTGCCGATACGAACTTTTCTTAAATTTCTCTCCACAACGATACTCCTTTCCATAAACATGATTCATGAACCGCTCTGCGAAAAGCACATTCCGCGCTCTTTGCCAAGTTAAGAATGATTTGCTCTTAACTTTGAGAAGCCTTAGAAAGTTCAGAGATTACTGTCTGAATTCTTGCGATATTTTTTCTAACTTCTTTTATTCTGCTTGTGTTATCCAACTGGTTCGTAGCATTCTGAAACCTTAAATTAAAAAGTTCCTTTTTCGCAGCTACTAATTCATTGTTTAACTCAACCGATGTTTTTTCCTTTAATTCTTCCACATACTTATCAATTTTCACTGTTTTCACCGCCTTCTAAGTCTGCACGGGATACAATTTTGCATTTAACCGGCAATTTATGCATAGCAAGACGCAATGCTTCTCTTGCTGTCTCTTCAGGAATTCCTGCTATTTCAAACATTACACGGCCCGGCTTTACAACAGCAACCCAGTACTCTAAGGAACCTTTACCGGAACCCATTCGAGTTTCAGCCGGCTTTGTTGTGACAGGGTGGTCAGGGAATATTTTAATAAATACTTTTCCGCCACGCTTTGTAAAGCGGGTCATTGCAATACGGGCAGCTTCAATTTGGTTTGATTTAATCCATGCCGGCTCTAAGGATACAAGGCCAAATTCACCCTGGTTAACTGTATTGCCTCTACATATTTTTCCGGCCATACTACCGCGGAATTGCTTACGGCGTTTTACTCTCTTAGGCATTAACATTTATTTGTCGCTCCCTTCTGTTTTAGCTCCTTTAACAGGAAGCACTTCACCGAGATAAATCCAAACCTTAACACCCAACTTACCGAATGTGGTATTCGCCTCGGCAAAACCATAATCAATGTTCGCACGTAAGGTCTGTAACGGAATAGTTCCGTCACTATAGAATTCTGTACGAGCCATATCAGCACCACCCAGACGTCCTGCAACAGCTGTTTTAATACCCTTTGCACCGGATTTCATGGTTCTTGCCATAGTAGACTTCATAGCTCTTCTAAATGAAATACGATTCTCAAGCTGAGTAGCAATGTTCTCAGCAACTAGCTGAGCATTGAGATCAGGTCTCTTGATTTCTTTGATTTCCAGATTGATTTTCTTAGTTGAATACTGCTCAATCTGTCTCTTTAAATTCTCAATTTCTGCTCCAGCCTTACCGATTACGACACCGGGCTTTGCAGTAAAGATTATTATTTTCAAACGGTCTGATGCTCTTTCAATTTCAATCTTTGAAATTGCAGCGCTGTAAAGCTTCTTTTTCAAGAATTTTCTAATGTTGTAATCTTCAACAAGATTATCAGCAAAATCGCTTTCCGCATACCATCTGGAATCCCAATCCATGATAACTCCGACTCTTAAGCCATGAGGATTAACCTTTTGTCCCATTATTGCCCTCCTTATCTCTCATCAAGCACTACTGTAATATGACACATTCTCTTCTCAATACGATAAGCTGTGCCACGTGCTCTAGGTCTAATTCTTTTCATAATCGGTCCCTGGTTAGCATAACATTCATCAATGTAGAGCTTCGCAGTATCCATATTTTTAACTTCAGCATTCGCAATAGCTGATTTTAGTAGTTTTTCGATTACAGATGATGCGTATCTTGGGCTGTAAGCCAAAATACCAAGCGCTGTCTGTGCATCTTTTCCACGAATAGCGTCCAAAACAAAACAAGCCTTTTGAACTGAAATTCTTGCAAAACTTATCTTTGCACTAGCTCTGTTATCCTTCTGCTCATTTCTCTCTCTTTTTATCTGGGATCTATGTCCTTTCGCCATGGATAGAACCTCCTTCCATTACCTGCTTACGCATTATTTTCTTGTCTTCTTTTCGTCTTTTCCATGTCCTCTATAGGTTCTGGTAGCGACAAACTCACCAAGCTTATGTCCAACCATATCTTCAGTTACATATACCGGAACATGTCTTCTACCATCATGAACCGCGATTGTGTGTCCAACCATCTGAGGGAAAATAGTAGAACGGCGTGACCAAGTCTTGATAACTGTCTTATCTCCGGACTGGTTTAACGCGTCAACTTTTTTCAACAAATGATCATCCGCAAATGGTCCCTTTTTCAGTGAACGACCCATGTATTCTAACCTCCTTAGAAATCTTGACAATTGAATTCTCGATGTAATTCAATTGTATACATCATATAGAAACTATAAATTAATTTATACTGTTAGATAATTCATATGGTTTCATATAATTATTTAACCGCTTTACCGTCTCTTCTTCTAACAATCATTTTATTGGAATGTTTGTTATGCTTTCTTGTCTTATAACCAAGTGCAGGTTTACCCCAAGGTGTAACAGGACCGGGACGACCAATACCTGTCTTACCTTCACCACCACCGTGAGGATGGTCGTTCGGGTTCATTACAGAACCACGTACTGTAGGCCTAATACCCATATGACGTTTACGTCCTGCTTTACCTATATTGATAAGCTCATGATCAATATTACCAACCTGGCCAATCGTAGCTCTGCAGATAATCGGAACCAGTCTCATTTCGCCGCTGGGAAGTCTGAGTGTAGCATGTTTGCCTTCCTTAGCCATAAGCTGTGCTGAATTTCCTGCCGAACGTACTAACTGTGCTCCCTTGCCGGGATACAACTCAATGTTATGAATCTGTGTACCTACCGGAATCTTCTCAAGTGGTATACAGTTTCCAACTCTTACCTCGGCTGTTTCACCGTTCATAAGCTTAGTACCTACGGTAAGACCGTACGGAGCAAGGATATAAGCCTTTTCTCCATCAACATAATTGATTAATGCGATATTGGCTGTTCTGTTAGGATCATACTCGATGCTGATAACAGTTGCCGGAATACCATCTTTTCTTCTCTTAAAATCGATAATTCTATATTTTCTTCTAGAACCACCACCCTGGTGCCTTACTGTGATTTTACCCTGATTGTTACGGCCTGCATTCTTATTTATGGAAACAACCAATGATTTCTCAGGCTTTGTTGCAGTAATCTCTGCAAAATCAGAACCAGTCATGTGTCTTCTGGAAGGTGTATATGGGTTAAATGTTTTAATTCCCATGTTTTGCACTCCTTTCAAAATAATGAATAGTGAATCGTAATATATCTCTTATCTTCACGTCTTCATCTGATGTTTGTATCTTCTGCTTATTCTTACAGACCGGAGAAAATCTCGATCTCTGCACTGTCAGCTGATAATTGGATAATTGCTTTCTTAATCTTAGAGGTCTTGCCGGAAGTAGCTCCACGTCTGCGAGTCTTTCCATCCATATTAATCGTATTAACACGTGCTACTTTTGCGCCAACGAACATTTTCTCAACTGCTTCCTTGATCTGGTTCTTATTAGCATCAGGATGAACAGAAAATGTATATTTCTTCTCACCCAGACCGCTCATGCTCTTCTCAGAAACCAACGGCTTAAGGATTACATCATAATATTTTAAATTTGCCATTATGCGTACACCTCCTCGATCTTAGCTATAGCATCCTTTGTCAATACCAAGGTATCATACTTTAAGATGTCATATACATTAATGGAGTTCGATAATACTGTTCTTACTTTAGGAAGATTTCTTGCAGAAAGCTGTACATTATCATTCTTCTGATCAAGAATTACAAGTGCTTTCTCTACCTTTAAGTTATCAAGTACTGTCTTCATCTTCTTTGTCTTAATCTCATCAAAGTTTAAATCATCGAGTACAAAGAACTTGGACTCATTCACTCTTGAGGTTAAAGCGGATTTGATTGCAAGTGCTTTTTCCTTCTTATTCATCTTGAAGGAATAATCTCTCGGCTTGGGAGCAAATACAACGCCGCCGCCCTTCCACTGAGGAGATCTGGTTGAACCCTGTCTTGCATGACCGGTTCCCTTCTGTCTCCAAGGCTTCTTTCCGCCGCCGCTTACTTCAGCGCGCGTCTTAGCGCTCTGTGTTCCCTGACGTTTGTTTGCAAGCTGCAAAACAACTGCCATATGAACTAAATGATCATTTATTTCTACTCCGAAGACTGCGTCACTAAGCTCTAAGCTGCCAACTTCCTTGCCTTCGATATTATAAATTTTTACATTTGCCATTTATGCTTCCTCCTTTCTTAAAGCTTATTTACCAGCTTTAACTGTCTCCTTCAGCATTACTAAAGATTTCTTCGGTCCGGGTACTGCCCCTTTAATAAGGATCAGGTTCTTGTCCGAATCAATCCTTACAACTTCAAGATTTTGTACTGTAACCCTTACATGGCCCATGTGTCCAGGCATATGCTTACCCTTAAATACTCTACCGGGTGTGGTTGCAGCACCATTGGATCCTGCATGTCTGTGGAACTTGGAACCGTGCTTCATAGGTCCTCTTGATAAATTATGTCTCTTAATCGCACCCTGAAAACCTTTTCCCTTTGATGTAGCAGTTGCATCTATTCTGTCACCTTCTGTGAAGATGTCAGCCTTGATTTCCTGTCCAACCTTATAATCAGATGCATTGTCAAATCTGAATTCTCTTAAAAATCTTTTATTCGCAACACCCGCTTTTGCAAAGTGTCCTTTTCTCGGCTTATTTACCAGAGTTTCTCTGATATCGCCAAAACCAACCTGTACTGCTTCGTATCCGTCGTTATCAACTGTCTTAACTTGGGTAACGAAGAGCGGACCGGCCTGAAGTACAGTTACCGGAACAAGTACTCCGTTTTCAGCGAAAACCTGAGTCATGCCGATTTTTGTTGCCAAAATCGCTTTCTTCATTTCTTTACCTCCTGTTTAATCTACAGCGGATTACACATAATGTGCAATCATCCTAGATGGCCATATACTATCATATATTAACCCTAAGGATTTCTTCTTCGTAATTTTTGTCTTTCCATGATGTCAATCATTCACACTATGATGCATTATTTCATCGCAGATGAAATATTTACTTCATCTTAATGTCAATGTACACACCAGCAGGCATTTCCAATCTGGATAATGCATCCACAGTCTTCTGTGTTGGTGTGATGATGTCAATTAATCTCTTATGTGTTCTTTGTTCAAACTGCTCTCTGGAGTCCTTATACTTGTGTACCGCTCTCAGAATAGTGATGATTTCCTTCTTCGTCGGCAACGGAACAGGTCCACTCACCTTTGATCCTGTCTTCTTAACAGTATCAATAATCTTACCTGCAGATTGATCGATTAAATGATGATCATACGCCTTTAATGTGATTCTCATTACTTGACTTGCCATAAAAAAAGCCGCCTCCTTTTCGCACTTAACTTCAGTACGACAAGTGGTGACTGTACACTCATCCGTGTGTATCTTCATCGTTCGTACAAAAAATCCGTTTTTCGCGGACTATTACTTACAAATCATTGCTGATCTGTAGGTCTGTATTCCCTATGAAATTATTCACACGTTTTATCTGCCCTGTGGCAGAACATTGTTTTGTACAGTGACTTGTCGCCAGTTTCATAACTTGACCTTCGCTCCACGGAAAACCTGTCGGTTATAACGACAGCAACCTCACGCTTCAACGCTATCAATGTCACAACATTGGTAATTATACACCATTGTCTTCGGCATTGCAAGCACTATTTTAAGTTTTTTGGTAGGCGTTTTTTGGTAGGCCGTTTTTATCTCGGTTATTAATATTCCTGGGAATAATTACCATAATGTTTTAATAATATTCCGTTTTATGGAGTATATTTTCAACTCTAAACATGGTTATTATTACCTGAATCATTTGTATTTATGTATTACATTTTTATATTTTACAATACATTTCATGAAACAAAGTGATTTCTTAATCCAACACAGGCGCTTAGACGTTATACTACGTACCGAATGCAATACCACCTTACAGACTTATAATAATACCCCTTTCTGCACAAGTATCTACAGAAAGGGGTATTACATATTCTATACCGTTGGTTCAGAATCAAGGGATAAGAAACATTTACTTCTTCGAAATACCAGACATCCTCCAACGCCAATTAAGGCGATGCACAGATATAACAGTGCAATTCCGCTGCCCTTACTGTCCCCTACAAGAAGAAACCAGTAATCGCGCAAGGGAGATGGCCGCTTTATATAAGGAATGAATACCTTGTCGGCCAATATTCCCCCCAGCAGATTTCCTACCGGTATTGAGGTATACTGTAGTGTATTCCTAGCAGCAAATATCTTGCCCTGTAAATCATAAGGAATTCTGGTTCGCATAATATAATCCGTGTTGGCAACCAATACCGGTATCAGCAGATTTCCTACAAATACCGCAAAGGACCATACATAGTAATTACGCCCAATTCCCAGAAGTCCGTTGCAGATTAGGAAAGAAAAAATCATGATATTTATTATTAGAGGTATTCGCTTCTTCTGATTTGATATTCTCGTAACGAGAAAACTTCCTACAAGTCCCGCTATACTGATCATACTACTAACAATTCCAAGCTGTATTTCATTATTATCATTACGTGAAAGCACCATTGGTGCCAAATTCGTGTTATAGATTGCAGCAATCAGATTGACAAATGCCATGAACAGAATCAGTCGGAATATATTCCGGCGTCTGATCAGATATTTGATACCGAAAATACACTGTTCAAAAAGGCTTCTCTTATCCTCTGTCTGCCTGATCGGTTCCTGCAACCTTACAAGGAATGCTAAGGTTACAAATGCAAACACAAAGGTTGACAAATCAAGGATCACAATAACCTTCAGTCCACATATGGCATATAAGGAAGTTGAGACAACCGGCGCCAATATTCCCATAAAGGAGGAACAAAAGGTTCGAAGACCGCTCGTCTTCATATAATTGTCCTTAGAGACTATCAGCGTTAATGCCACGTCAGATGCAGGATTTTGAAATGCCTCCGTAAGTCCCAGCATGAAATTAACAACATAAAGATATTCCAGCCTCATAGAGTCGGTAAACAGCATAATCACGATACTGAGAGAAAATACAGCCGCAATCGTATCCGAAACCAGCATGATCTTCTTCTTATTCCAGTTGTCACTGATGCTTCCGGCAAGAAAGCTAAATAGAACCCTTGGTAACAGGTAGCATACGGAAAGCAGGGACATTGATAGAACCGATCCGCTCCGTGCATATGACCACAGGATCAGGCCATAGCCTGTAAGCTTACTGCCAAATTCAGATACAAATTGTCCTAGTATAAATACATAAAAATTACTTGATTCATTTTTCATTATTGATTTCATTTTAACCTTACTCCTTTTTCAATAGAGCTCATATTGAAAAATGCAAAGTCAAAATAGATAGCGGTTACTCCATGCAAGTTCTACCTATATGACTTTGCATGGAGCTATTACAATGCACAGTTTCATCCCATCTTCCTCCTATTTGTATGACTACATTATTGTTCTTTTCTCTCCCATCTGCCCGATGCCCCGCATGGTAATACCAATCCATTCTCCGATACCGGAAGTCCAATCTCATCAGCATTTACACTACCGCCGAATTTTGATGCAATTTCCGTGGAAAGCATATAGGATAATACACCTGCTTGTAATCCCGTAGTATACGAATTAATAAGGAAAAATAACGGTTCATCGCTAAGTAGCTTCGTACAAAGTTGAAGAAACGGATGAATACTGTCCTCTATCTTCCATATCTCACCCTTAGGTCCTCTGCCGTAGGAAGGGGGGTCCATGATGATTGCATCATATTTACTTTCCCTTCGTATCTCACGTTCAACAAATTTGGTGCAATCGTCTACGATATATCGGATCGGCGCTTCACTAAGCCCCGATGCTACTGCATTTTCCCTCGCCCAGGTAACCATTCCCTTCGAGGCGTCAACATGTGTGACAACCGCTCCGGCCTTGGCTGCTGCAAGCGTGGCTCCTCCGGTATAGGCAAACAGGTTCAGCACTTTGATCTGTCTGTCCTTAACAGCTGCAATCTTATCTGAAAACCAATCCCAATTTGCCGCCTGCTCCGGAAATATTCCGGTATGCTTAAAGCTGAAGGGTTGAAGATGAAAGGTCAGTCCCTTATAGGAAATATCCCATTGCTTCGGTAAATCAAAGAACTCCCACTCTCCGCCACCCTTTGCACTTCGGTGATAATGTGCATTCGGCTTCTTCCATCCCTTGTGCGTTCTGGGTGTGTCCCAGATAACCTGTGGATCCGGTCTTACCAATATATAGTTTCCCCAACGTTCCAGCTTCTCGCCCATTGAGGTATCAATGACTTCATAATCCTTCCAATCCTTTGCTATCCACATATAACGATCTCTCTTTCTCTTCACATTCCAGCTCCCATGTGCCACCTTTGGCGGCTCTCATATCAGGGGTACGAATTTGCTCTTTATTTCACACCATGCTGCACATTTTTGTTACGGTTCTATGCGCTACCTCCGCTATAAGCCGGTTATACTACAGAAATATCTATCATATTATAAACCATGCCTATGAGAAACACAACGAAAACCTCCTTAGCGTCCTCTCATCATTCTAACCATATTTTAACTTGACGCAGAATGGAAATAAGAATAAACTAATAACTGTAGAAAACACGGAGAACGACCTGTTTTAAACGGGTTTCGGACTAATAAATATGATAGGAGAGTCAAAATACTCCTACAAAAATCAGGAGGATTATATTATGAGTATTTTAACAAGATTTAGAGACATTATGTCCAGTAACATCAATGCACTGCTAGATAAAGCAGAAGATCCGGAAAAAATGATTGACCAATGCCTAAGGAACTTAAATTCGGACTTGGGAAATGTAAGATCAGAGACCGCCGCTATCATGGCTGAGGAACAGAGAGCAAAGAGAGCATTTGACGATTGTAACGAAGAAATAACAAAGATGCAATCATATGCCGTAAAGGCATTGGAATCCAATAATGAAGTAGATGCAAGAAAATTTCTGGAACAGAAGGCTTCCTTTTCAGCAAGGCTTTCCGGACTTCAATCAGCACATGATCTCGCACAAGCAAATGCAACTCATATGCGCGAGATGCACGACAAGCTGGTCAATGATATTAATGAGCTTGAATCCCGCAAGGATATGATTAAGGGTAAGCTTGCAGTCGCTAAAACACAGGAACGTATTAATAAGATGGGTTCTTCCGTAACCAGCGCTAATGATTCAATCTCCAGTTTCAAGAAGTATGAGGAAATGGCAGACAAAGCTCTGGATAAGGCAAATGCTATGGCTGAATTAAATCATTCCTCCAACGACCAGTCGATTGAGGATTTGACGAAAAAGTATACTGTAAACGTAGAGGTTGATGATGAACTTGCTGCGCTGAAAGCCAGCCTTAACAAGTAATTACGACAGCATCTCGACAGATAAGCCAATTATAAATAGTAAAAAGCTCTAAACAGAATATACAACTATATAATGATGATGTCCGCATAGATAAAGCTTTCTCTTTATCCTTTGCGGGCATTTTATCGGGTAAGGGAGGTGAAATCCTCCTACAAAGCAAGGGAGGTAAATCCTCCTACAAAGCAAGGGAGGTAAATCCTCCTACAAAGCAAGGGAGGTAAATCCTCCTACAAAGCAAGGAGGATTAAGGGGTATGTCAACAGTTATACATTATAAATGTCCAAACTGCGGTGCCGACATGGCATTCGACAGCCAAACCGGGCTGCTTCGCTGTGGCAGCTGTGGCAGAACGGATAACATCGACCAAATGGCCGGCAATAACAGCCCAAAGGGTGGAGACTTCACCTATGAAATGGATGACGAGGACAGAAAAAACGCCGAAGCTGCTTTTGATAATGATTATACCGATGCTTCAACAGAGGATGAGCCAAGTAATCATTCTACCTTTCATGAGAATGAAGCTACCGAATATCACTGCGACAACTGCGGTGCTGTACTGATTACTGATGTTCTGACTACTGCCACCACCTGTAGCTTTTGCGGAGCCGGCGTCGTTATAGGAGAGCGTCTGAGCGGAAGTCTTGCTCCTGCGAAGGTCATTCCATTTTCCATCAACAAACAGCAAGCACAAGAAGCCTTTAAAAAATGGTGTAAAAAGGGCTTGTTGACACCGAATGATTTTATGACGGCAGACCGCATCAAAAACATTTCCGGAATCTATACCCCTTTCTGGCTATACGACCTTAACGGTCGCGGAGAAGCAGAAGCCACCTGTACCAGAGTTCGTACTTATCCGATGGGCGAATGGATCTATACCGAAACGAAATTTTACCATGTATGGCGTAAGGTGGATCTAAACTATTCAAAAATTCCCTGTGACGCCTCCAAAAAGATGGAGGACGGTATGATGGATAAGCTGGAGCCCTATCAGTATAGTAATCTCAAGGATTTCAACATGCCTTATCTAGCGGGATATGTTGCTGAAAAATACGATTTTAATGATGAGCAAATGCTTCCCCGCATCAAGGAAAGAGTCAGTACCTATGTCGATAATTACATACGCTCAGCCATCGAAGGATATACTACCGTTAATATTAATCGTAAGGATATCAATATTCGTAAGAAAAAAGCTGATTATACGTTGATGCCGGTTTGGATGGTCTGCTATGATTATAAGCAAGCCGAACATATCTTTGCCATGAACGGGCAGACCGGGAAGGTTGTTGGCAGACCTCCGCTTAGTAAAGCCAAAATAGCCGCATGGTTTTCCGGTGTTTCCGCCGCAAGCTTCGTACTATTTCGAATCATAACCATGCTGATGGGAGGTAATATCCTATGAAGAATTCAAAGATGAAAAAAATCTTTCTGTTTGTTGCTGCATTTAGTATTTTACTTTCAATGGCAGCAGTGCCCTCCATAAAAGCTCTGGCAAAAACCAGCGGTGATATTCAACATATTTACGACAAAGCAGGGCTTCTTTCCGAGTCGGATCTTAATAGTTTGGAGGATATGTGTGCAGAATACAGCGAGAAAGATGACCTTGACATTATAATTCTGACACATAATGATTCTAGTGCAGTTGACGCTGAAGTATATATAGAAAACTTCGTTGATAAAATGCAGTATCTGGATAGTGTGGTTCTACTGGTTGATATGAATAGCAGGGATGTATGTCTGGAAAGCTATGGCAAAATAAAATCTCATATAACAGCCTCCCGCGGTGATGCAATTATTAATGAAATAACCCCTTCTATGCAAAATGCAGACTATGCCGACGCATTTGCACAATATATTAAAAGCTCAGATAAATATATGAATTATATACCCCTTTACCTTAATCCGTTGATACAGCTCGCTGTTGCTTTCATAATCGGTGGGATTGCTGTTGCCGTCATGGCTTACAATTCGGGTGGCAAAATGACAGTAAACGGGAATAATTATATTAGCTCGAATGATTCCGGTTTAATAGGCAAGCGAGATGATTATATCCGCACCCAGGTGACAAGAATACGTAAACCACAAAACAATAGTGGTGGTGGTGGAATATCAGCCGGAGGATTATCTCATACAACCAGCAGGGGGAAATTCTAGCTAATATTTCAAAAAATCAAGGATCTTACTAATCAAGTAATAATTTAATTCATGGGAGGAAACCAGTATGGGTTTATTTTCAAAACAATTATCAAATGTCGTTGAATGGCAGGAATTCCGCGATGACATGGTTTTTTACAAATGGAACAATGATGAGATAAAAAAGGGGAGCCGCCTGATTATTCGTCCCGGGCAGGATGCAGTTTTCTTATATAACGGCAGGATAGAAGGCATTTTCAAGGATGAGGGTAACTATGATATTGAATCTCAGATTGTTCCGTTCCTCTCCACACTGAAGGGCTTTAAGTTCGGCTTTAACAGCGGTGTCCGTGCCGAGGTTCTGTTTATTAATACAAAGGATTTCATTACAAAATGGGGTACACAGAACGCAATCAACATACCCACCCCCCAGCTTCCCGGCGGAATGCCAATCAGGGCAAATGGTACCTTCACCTTTAAGGTAACTGACTATGTTAAGCTGATTGATAAAATTGCAGGTGTAAAGCAAAGCTATTTAGTGGAGGATGTAAGACTCCGTATCGTTGCAATCCTTGACCAACTTCTAATGAAATGGATTTCCAAGGAAGGCAAAGATATGTTTAACCTTCAGGCTAATTCCTATGACATCGCTACCGGTATCCGTACCGATCTTGACATGCAACTTTTTGACACTGGTCTGTCTGTGTCCGGTTTTAACATCATGAGCTTTACATACCCTGAAGAGATTCAGAAGATGATTAACAAAAATGCATCCTTCAGTATGGTAGGTGATCTAAACCGTTATCAGCAGGTTGCAATGACGGAAGGTATCTCAACCGGCCAGGTTCACGGCGGGGGAGTCGCATCCGATATGACCGGCATGATGATGGGAATGAATATGGCAAATCAGATGATGCAGAATATGAATAATAATAGTAGTAGTAGTAATGCCACCGGTTCGGCGAATAATAATACTCCAAATGCTGCAAAACCGAACTTTTGCCCTAACTGTGGTACGAAGACGGGAGCTGCCAACTTCTGTCCCAACTGTGGTCAAAAATTAGCGTAATCCTTGGCCCAAACTAATTCGAAGGGCTAGCATGTTAGGTTGTATTAATAACATGATATGATTATATACTGACAGGGCATGTGATTTATTACTTCCACATGCCCTGTCTTTTATAGCCTTATCCTATATCAACTTAGTTGTATATATAAATTCACCCAGCTTCTTGTCGGTTCCCATGATATGATTTGAAAGCCACTTCATTAAGTATTCAAGCCCACCCTCTAAGAACTCCTTCGGCTGCTTAACATCAACAATATTAAACTTACTCATGTCATAACGGAACTGATTATGCTCTCTTACATGTTCTTCCATCTGGGGATAGCTCTCTATCAGCATCAGCTGCTCCTCAAATCGAAAATGCTCTACAACATAATCGTCTAGCTTTACCATTATTTCATATAGCCTGTTGAAATCATACGTTTCATTCCTAAGCATTTCTACAATCTCATTTATGATTGAAAAAAGTACTTCATGCTGTTTATCTATCTCCTTCACATTTATGTGATATTGATCGGTCCAGTCATACATCGTCAATTTCCTCCCTAAGTAATCTGATTACAAAACAATTAGCAGCATCATGTCAGTAAGTGCGAAATTGTTTTTCATCAAACACTAAATACTTCATCGGCTATCAGCTTTTTCAATTTCTTATCTGCATCCTCTGTGCTGCTCCCCTTAACTCCAAAATAAAATTTAATCTTCGGTTCTGTTCCGGAGGGTCTTACAGCACACCAAGCATTATCTTCTAAATCAAAGTAAAGGACATCGGATTTAGGAAGTCCGGTCGCTGTGACGGAACCGGTTATAAGGTCCGTAATCGTATCCTTCTTGTAGTCTCTGAATTTAAGGACCTTATAATCACCGGCTGATTTTGGTGGATTATTACGGTAGTTTTCCATAATGTCTTTAATCTTTTGCATACCTTCAATTCCCTTAAAAGTTATTGATACTAAATCTTCTTTAAAATATCCATATTTTTTATAAATGTTTTCTATCTGCTGATAAAGAGTTATCCCTTGGGATTTATAATATGCCGCCGCTTCACACAAACACATAACTGCAACTACGGCATCCTTATCTCTTGCATGTGTTCCGACAAGACACCCATAGCTTTCCTCATATCCAAATATATACTCATTGGAACCCGTCAGTTCAAACAATTTAATCTGCTCGCCGATATATTTAAATCCGGTTAATACCTCAATAAGCCTTGCATCATAATACTTAGCAATCAAATCCGAGATGTTACCTGTTACAATCGTCTTAATCAGTGCGGCATTCTTAGGGAGTTCTCCCTTTTCAGCCTTTTGTGAAAATTCATACTCTGCAATTAACGCACCCGTCATATTACCATTGAAAAGAACAAATTCTCCTTCCATATTCTTAACCATGATACCGAGACGATCTGCATCCGGATCGGTAGCCAGTATTAAGTCTGCTCCAACTTCATCAGCAAGCTTTTTCGCCAAGGTAAATACTTTTGAATCCTCCGGGTTTGGATACCCTACGGTTGAGAATTCAGAGTCCGGAAATTCCTGTTCCGGAACAACATATACATGCTCAAATCCTATTTCCTTAAGAATTCTTCTTACAGGAAGATTTCCTGTCCCATGTAAAGGTGTATATACAATCCTGCTTTCCTTGCCAGCTTCACTGATCGGATTAATTACAAGCTTTTTCAGTTCAGTAATATATTTATCATCAATTTCCTTACCTATGATAGTTAGCAAACCTTTCGCCAATGCCTCCTGCCTGGTGATTGTCTTCGCTGCAGAAAAATCCGTGATTGAATTCACTTCACCAATAATCTCTTCATCCTTCGGATAAGTAATCTGCGCTCCATCCTCCCAGTATACCTTATATCCATTATATTCAGCCGGATTATGGCTGGCTGTAATTACAATACCTGCCATACAACCTAGTTCTCTTACTGCAAATGAAAGCTCCGGTGTCGGTCTAAGTGTTTCGAACAGATATGCATGGATACCGTTAGCAGCCAGGCACAAAGCACTATCCAGCGCAAATTCAGGGGACATTCTTCTGGAATCATATGCAATTGCAGCGCTCTTGCTTTCCCCACCCTGTCTCTTAATTGTATTCGCAAGTCCCTGGGTTGCTCTTCTTACCGTATATAAGTTCATTCGGTTCACACCGGCTCCTAATATTCCACGAAGTCCACCGGTTCCAAACTCAAGATCTTTAAAAAATCTTTCCTGTATTTCTTTATCATTGTCTTTTAATGCAATTAGTTCTGATCTCGTTGCTTCATCAAAATAAGGATTTGTACACCAATCCTCATATTTTTTTAAGTAATCCATTATTTATATTCACCCTTTCTTTATATAAATGCCTCACTGTGTTGTATTTAAGGCATTAATTCTCAGTTATGTTAGTATACTTCAAAACATTTAGTATCATGATACAATGCTTTATTTTTAAATGCAATATTTTTTTTAAATACTATTGACTATGACATTAGGTCATAGTGTAATATTAATTGCAAGGAGGGCATCCATATGATGACGATTCATGAATTGGCCAATTTCACCGGAATAAGCATAAGAACACTACATTATTACGACAAAATAGATTTATTGAAACCTTACACCACCCTTCAAAACGGATATCGGGAGTACAACGAAGATTCGCTTAAGCGTCTGCAACAGATTATGTTTTTTAAAGAAATGGATCTGCCACTTAAAACTATAAAAAATATTATGAATCAACCTGGGTTTGATCAAATGACTGCAATCCGTGATCAAAAGGATTTGCTTTCAGCCAAAAAGAATCGTATCACAAAATTGATTAAACTGATGGAACAGATTCTGGAAGGAACGAATACGATGGATTTTACTGTTTTTGAACACAATGAATTAGAAGAAGTATTTAGAAGCCGACTAATGCAACTGGATGCAGATTTCCAGCAGAAAATCATTGATGAACATGGAAGTATTGATGCATATGTCGCAAATATGATGCAAAATGAAGCCAAAATTAAGGAGTCTGCCATTAAGTACTATGGAAGTGTCGATAAATATATCGAATCTTTAAAAGTGGCACCAATCCCCAAAGAAGGAATGGGTAAATTGCAATTAATCTTGGACGGTCTTGTTAAGCAGATTGCAACTCATATGGGTGAAGAGGTAAGTAATCCCGAAGTTCAAAAGCTTGTTGACGAGTGGAAAAAAACAGCACAAAAAATTTTTCAGATGGAGGATATTACCGAGGTGTTTCGCCAGATATATCATGGCTATATGAGCAGTGATGCGGTAATAAAAGTAATGGATGATATCTATGGTGAGGGTTCAACTGTTTATGTAGGCAAAGCTATGGAATATAACAATCATATATAAGCAAACCCCGCCAGCTTCGCTGCCGTGGCGCGCGTTGCTTTTCTTCCTCTTCCTCAATAAGCAAAAGCCCCGCCAGCTTCCCTGCTGTGGCGCGCGTTGCTTTTCTTCCTCTTCCTCAATAAGCAAAAGCCCCGCCAGCTTCGCTGCCGTGGCGCGCGTTGCGCGGTTTAACTAAATAGAACATGCCCGGG
>DBTU01000044.1:0-8156 GCA_002307215.1 Lachnoclostridium sp. UBA1308 | reverse complement strand
CCCGGGCATGTTCTATTTAGTTAAATCCTTTGCTTATGTCGCGACTTATGTTGCGTCATATCTTGCGTCTCATTTTAAATATTAAAGTCCATCGCTATAATCGTCTTCTGCTATACCCTTGAGGTTGAATTTGGTTTCTGTCCAGTCACCATCGTTATGGGAGTTCTCTCCATAACCTACATGAGCGTCATCCATTCTGTCGAGAGCATCTTCTCTCTGTAGAAGATCTTCCTTATTGGCATATTTATCTTCATCATATACGATTTCTGCTATTCCATCTTCCGGCTCATAAATGCCCTCTTCCTCAAACTCGTCGCTTAAGAATTCTTCATCATTATAGCTTTCCTCGGAATATTCAAAGTTACCAAATTCATCTAAATAGCTTCCATCACCCTCAAGCTCCTCGGAAAGCATATATTCCTCAGGAGTATCAGTGTCAAGCTTAACACTACGGTATCTCTTCATGCCGGTGCCGGCAGGAATCAACTTACCGATAATAACATTTTCCTTAAGACCAATCAACGGGTCAACCTTGCCCTTAATAGCTGCTTCGGTAAGAACCTTAGTTGTCTCCTGGAAGGATGCTGCTGACAAGAAGGAGTTTGTTGCAAGGGATGCCTTAGTAATACCGAGCATTACCTGTCTTCCGTCGGCCAGTTCCAAACCCTTCTCCTGTAATATTAGATTCTCATCTTGATATTCTAGGATATCAACAAGCGTACCCGGCAAGAACATTGTATCCCCGTTTGTTTCGATACGAACTTTCTTCAGCATCTGACGAACAATAACCTCAATATGCTTATCATTGATCTCAACACCTTGCAGACGGTAAACTCTTTGTACCTCTTGTATCATATAATCCTGAACTGCACGGATTCCTTTAATCTTTAAGATATCATGAGGATTTACACTACCTTCGGTCAGTTCATCACCGGCCTGCAGTATATCGTTGTCCATAACTTTTATTCTGGAACCATAAGGGATTAAGTATGCCTTGGATTCCATGGTCTCGTTATTTGTTACAATTACCTCACGCTTTTTCTTAGTATCCTTTATCATAACTACGCCGCCGAACTCTGCAATAATCGCAAGTCCCTTCGGCTTTCTTGCCTCAAAAAGCTCTTCGACACGAGGAAGACCTTGTGTAATATCATCACCCGCAACACCACCTGTATGGAAGGTACGCATAGTAAGCTGTGTACCGGGCTCACCAATGGACTGCGCTGCAATAATACCAACAGCTTCACCCACCTGAACGGCTTCACCGGTTGCCATGTTAGCGCCGTAGCATTTAGCACACACACCAATATGGGATTTACAGGATAGTATTGTACGTATCTTAACTTTATCCGTACCGGTAGCGATTACTTTTGCTGCACGTTTCGGTGTAATCATATGATTCGCTTTAACAATCATGTTACCATCAGCATCATAAATTGATTCACAAGAATATCTTCCGGTGATTCTTTCTTCTAAGCCTTCAATAATTTCCTTACCATCAACAAATGCCTTAATCCACATACCCGGACTCTCATTACCTTCACAACAATCTACTTCACGAATAATTAAATCCTGTGATACGTCTACCAGACGACGAGTCAAATAACCGGAATCGGCAGTACGTAACGCTGTATCAGATAGACCTTTACGAGCACCATGTGCTGAAATAAAGTACTCCAAAACGTCAAGACCTTCACGAAGGTTAGACTTAATCGGTAACTCGATGGTTCTACCGGAGGTATCTGCCATAAGTCCACGCATACCGGCAAGCTGTTTAATCTGCTTATCGGAACCACGGGCACCGGAGTCGGACATCATCTTGATGTTATTAAATTTATCCAACTTTCCTAACAATGTTTCGGTTAAAATCTTATCCGCTTGCTTCCATGTATCAATAACAGTATTATAACGCTCTTCCTCAGTCATTCTACCACGTCTGTATTCCTTAGCAATATTTTCAATGGTAGCTTCTGCGTCAGCAATAATTTGCTTCTTTTCACTCGGTACTTCCATATCGGAGATAGAAACGGTCATTGCTGCACGTGTGGAATATTTATAGCCGATGGACTTAACAGCATCAAGTATTTCAGCTGTTTTCGTTGCTCCATGGATGTTAATACATTTTTCCAGAATCGGCTTTAACTGCTTCTTACTAACAAGGAAATCGATCTCTAACTTTAAGTAATTCTCATCCTTGGTACGGTCAACAAAGCCTAAATCCTGAGGAATGATTTCATTGAAAATGAAACGTCCCAGTGTAGATTGAATTGTTCTGATTTCCTCAATACCAT
Organism: Lachnoclostridium sp. UBA1308; assembly: GCA_002307215.1. GTDB lineage: Bacteria > Bacillota > Clostridia > Lachnospirales > Lachnospiraceae > Mobilitalea. The sequence goes on along the minus strand of DBTU01000044.1, from coordinate 5,865 downwards.
CATTATTGATGCCAAATCGTCTTATTTTTACCATCTCATGAAGAGAAATTACGGCATTTTCATAAGCAAGTATCGCTTCATTCAAGCTCTTGAAATGGTGACGTACTCCGCCTTCCATTACTCTCTCAATCGTCAGGTAGTAGATACCAAGTACCATATCCTGTGAAGGAACGGCTACCGGTGCACCATCGGAAGGCTTCAATAAATTGTTCGGTGAAAGCAGTAAGAAACGACATTCTGCCTGAGCTTCTACGGATAACGGTAAATGCACAGCCATCTGATCACCATCGAAATCTGCATTATAAGCAGTACAAACGAGAGGATGAAGCTTGATTGCCTTTCCTTCTACGAGTACCGGCTCAAACGCCTGAATACCAAGTCTATGAAGGGTAGGTGCGCGGTTTAGCATAACCGGATGCTCCTTAATAACTTCCTCAAGAACATCCCAGACTTCACTCTGGAGTCTCTCCACCATTTTCTTAGCGGATTTAATATTATGAGCGGTACCTTTTGCGACCAATTCCTTCATAACAAAAGGTTTGAATAACTCGATTGCCATTTCCTTCGGCAACCCGCACTGATATATCTTAAGTTCGGGTCCTACAACGATAACGGAACGGCCGGAGTAGTCAACACGTTTACCTAGTAAGTTCTGACGGAAACGTCCCTGCTTACCTTTTAACATATCGGATAAAGATTTGAGAGCACGGTTTCCAGGTCCAGTAACCGGTCTGCCTCTTCTACCATTATCAATTAAAGCGTCTACTGCTTCCTGAAGCATTCTCTTCTCGTTACGAACAATAATGTCCGGAGCGCCAAGTTCAAGAAGTCTCTTAAGACGGTTGTTTCTGTTAATTATTCTACGGTACAGATCATTCATATCGGAGGTAGCAAAACGTCCACCATCGAGCTGAACCATTGGTCTAAGATCCGGAGGAATAACAGGTACAACGGAAAGGATCATCCATTCCGGCTTATTACCGGATTCACGAAAAGCTTCAACTACTTCAAGACGTTTGATAATTCTTGCACGTTTTTGGCCGGTTGAATCCTTAAGTCCTCTTTTTAATTCCTTTGATTCCTTCTCAAGATCAATTGCCTGTAGTAATTCCTGAATTGATTCAGCACCCATTCCGAGGCGGAAGCTGTTAAAGCCATATTTCTCAATAGCCTCTTGACGTTCCTTTTCATTCAGAACCTGCTTATATTGAAGATCCGTGGTTCCTCTGTCAAGAACAATATAGGCAGCAAAATATAACACCTTTTCTAAAGTTCTTGGTGAAAGGTCAAGAATAAGACCCATACGGCTCGGGATTCCCTTGAAATACCAAATATGGGATACCGGAGCTGCCAATTCAATATGACCCATTCTCTCACGACGTACGCTGGCCTTGGTAACTTCAACACCACATCTATCGCAGACTACACCCTTATATCTAATCTTTTTATATTTACCACAATGGCATTCCCAGTCCTTGCTAGGTCCGAAGATTCTTTCACAAAACAGACCGTCTTTCTCCGGCTTTAAGGTTCTGTAATTAATTGTCTCCGGCTTTCTAACTTCTCCCTTTGACCATTCCCTGATTTTTTCAGGTGAAGCTAAACCAATTTTAATTGCATCATAGGTTATCTCTTGAAAGCTACTTGCTATTTCAGACATTCTTTGGCTCTCCCTTCGCTTATCTATTCTCTACTGGCATAAGAGTATCTCCGCAGGCTTTTCTGTTAATCTGCCTTCGGGTACGATTGCTCTGTGATTTCATCAAATATCCTCTTCCGGATCCTCGATAAGTTCTACGTCATCTTCCTCTTCATAAATTCCTTCTTCCAGTATATCTTCTGTTTCATCTTCATAAACATCGAAAATATCTGCCTCAATATCTTCTACATTTGCCTGGGTGAAGCCAGCATCTTCATAGCCTTCATCATATCTGAAATTATTATTTTCTCCTTCGATTAATGGAGTCAGGTCAGCATCACCAAAGTCAATGCTTTCTGACATCTTCACCTCATGACCATTCTCATCAAGAACAGTAACATCAAGTGCCAAGGACTGAAGCTCTTTCAGGAGAACCTTGAAAGACTCAGGAATACCCGGTTCTTGAATATTCTCTCCCTTGATAATAGCTTCATAAGTCTTAACACGTCCGGTAACATCATCAGATTTTACAGTTAAAATTTCCTGCAGGATGTAAGCAGCACCATAAGCTTCAAGCGCCCAAACTTCCATTTCACCAAATCTCTGACCACCAAACTGTGCTTTTCCACCTAACGGCTGCTGTGTTACTAAGGAGTAAGGACCGGTGGAACGTGCATGTATCTTATCGTCAACCAAATGATGGAGCTTTAAGTAATGCATGAAACCTACGGTAACGGAACCATCAAAATATTCACCGCTTCTACCGTCTCTCAATCTTACTTTACCATCACGGTTAATCGGAACGCCCTTCCAATCCTCTCTATATTCGGGATGTTTCTTTAAATAATCCATAAAATCTACATCCAGTGCATCTTTGAATTTCGCCTCAAATTCTTCCCATGTGGAATTTGCAAAAGCATCAGCAATTTCCAATGTGTCCATAATATCATATTCATCAGCTCCGTCAAATACCGGAGTAGCGATATCTATTCCAAGTACCTTAGCTGCTAAGGACAGATGGATTTCCAGTACCTGTCCGATGTTCATACGAGAAGGAACACCAAGTGGATTTAAAACGATATCTAGCGGGCGGCCATTCGGTAAAAATGGCATATCCTCTGCCGGAAGCACGCGGGAAACAACACCCTTATTACCATGACGTCCAGCCATTTTATCGCCAACTTGAATTTTTCTCTTCTGGGCAATATAGACACGAACGGTCTGATTTACACCGGGTGACAAATCATCGCCATTCTCTCTGGTGAAAACCTTGGCATCAACAATAATACCATATTCACCGTGAGGAACGCGAAGTGAAGTATCCCTAACTTCTCGGGCTTTCTCTCCAAAAATAGCACGAAGAAGTCTCTCCTCAGCTGTCAGTTCAGTTTCACCCTTAGGGGTAACCTTACCAACCAGAATGTCTCCGGCACGAACCTCCGCACCGATACGGATAATACCTCTTTCGTCCAAATCCTTCAAAGCATCGTCACCGACACCCGGAACATCTCTTGTTATTTCTTCCGGTCCAAGCTTAGTATCTCTTGCTTCTGCTTCATATTCCTCAATATGCACAGAGGTATATACATCCTCCTGCACAAGACGTTCACTTAGTAATACGGCATCCTCGTAGTTATAACCTTCCCAAGTCATGAATCCGATCAACGGATTTTTGCCTAGAGCAAGTTCTCCCTTTGATGTGGAAGGACCATCTGCGATTACCTGGCCCGCTGCAACCTTCTGACCTCTGTATACAATCGGTCTCTGATTGATACAGGTTCCCTGGTTACTTTTTGCAAATTTAATCATACGATAAGAGGACTTTGTATTATCATCATTTTTAACAACAACTTCTTTTGCTGTGATACGTTCAACAACACCGGCTTTCTTGGATATAACACAGACACCGGAATCGATGGCCGCCTTAGCTTCAATACCTGTACCTACTACCGGGGCTTCCGTCATTAAAAGCGGAACCGCCTGACGTTGCATGTTGGCGCCCATGAGGGCACGGTTTGCATCATCGTTTTCAAGGAAAGGAATTAACGCTGTAGCTACAGAGAATACCATCTTAGGAGATACATCCATAAAATCAATCAGATGTTTCTCATACTCAGAGGTTTCTTCCTTATGACGCCCGGATACGGTATTCTTAACGAAATTTCCCTTCTCATCCAGCTCTTCATTCGCCTGTGCAACAATATATTTATCCTCTTCATCAGCTGTCATATACATAACTTCATCAGTAACGATTGGATTCATCGGGTCTGTCTTGTCGCACTTGCGGTAAGGAGCCTCAATAAAACCATATTCGTTAATTCTTGCATAAGTTGCAAGAGAGTTAATCAAGCCGATGTTAGGACCTTCGGGTGTCTCAATCGGACACATTCTTCCATAATGGGAATAATGAACATCACGAACCTCGAAACCTGCACGATCACGGGAAAGACCACCGGGCCCCAATGCAGAAAGACGTCTTTTATGTGTCAATTCGCCGAGTGGATTATGCTGATCCATAAACTGTGACAGCTGGGAACTTCCGAAGAATTCCTTAACAGCTGCCGTTACCGGCTTAATATTAATCAAGGATTGAGGGCTGATGCCTTCAAGATCCTGTGTCGTCATTCTTTCTCTAACAACACGCTCCATTCTGGAGAGACCGATACGGTATTGGTTCTGTAACAACTCACCAACCGCTCTGATTCTTCTGTTTCCCAAATGGTCGATATCATCAGCATTACCAATGCCATATTCCAAATGAATATTATAGTTAATAGAAGCAATGATATCTTCCTTGGTAATATGCTTTGGAATCAATTCATTGATATTCTTTTTAATCGCTTCTTTTAAAGCCTCGGGATCCGTATTCTCAGCCAAAATACCCTTAAGTACAGGATAATAAACGTCCTCTGTAACGCCCAACTCTTTCTTATTCAAATCGCTATAATTAGAGAAATTGACCATCATGTTGGAGAGGACTTTAACATTGCGTTCCTCCGCTTGTACCATAACATAAGGAACAGCAGCATTTTGAATCTGCCTAGCGATTTTATCGGTAACCTGTACCCCTGTCGATGCAATAATCTCACCGGTGGAATGGTCAATAACATCCTCAGCAAGCACAAATCCAACAATTCTATTACGGAAATGAAGCTTTTTATTAAACTTATATCTACCCACTTTCGCGAGGTCATATCTTCTTGCATCAAAAAACATGCTATTTAATAAAGATTCAGCATTCTCAACTGCCAAAGGCTCACCGGGACGCAGCTTCTTATATAACTCAAGCAAACCGTCCTGATAACTTCCGGTCGGATCCTTAGCGGTGCTTGGATCTCTTGCAAGACTTGCAAGAATCTTAGGCTCTTCACCAAATAACTGCTTGATCTCTTCATTCGTACCGTAACCCAATGCTCTTACGAAGGTAGTTATCGGAACCTTTCTGTTACGATCAACACGTACATAAAAAACATCATTGGAATCTGTTTCATATTCCAACCATGCGCCTCTGTTCGGGATAACTGTAGCAGAATATAATTTCTTACCTATTTTATCGTGATCTATTGAATAATAAATTCCAGGGGAACGTACTAACTGGCTTACGATAACTCTTTCTGCGCCATTGATAACAAAGGTACCTGTCTCTGTCATTAACGGCAAATCTCCCATGAAGATATCATGCTCATTAATCTCGTTATTCTCTTTATTATGAAGTCTTACTTTTACTTTCAAAGGAGCTGCATAAGTTGCATCTCTTTCCTTGCATTCTTCAATCGTATACTTGATGTCATCCTCACATAACGCAAAGTCCACGAATTCCAAGCTCAAATGTCCGCTGTAATCAGCGATTGGAGAAATATCCTCAAATACTTCCTTGAGACCATCATCCAAAAACCATTGATAGGAATCCTTCTGTACTTCAATGAGATTTGGCATTTCCAGGACTTCCTTTTGTTTGGAGTAACTCATTCTAACGTTATTACCAACCTTAATTGGATGCATTCTGTTCTTGTCCATTGACGTTTCACCCCTTGAATTTTTTGTATATCTCTTACCTAAAATACTTCTTTTCATTTCCTTACATATATGTTATAATATAAGTAATTAGGCATATAACACCACAATAGTGCATCTTTCATACTACCACACTTGTTTTCAACTGTCAACGCAAAATGTTGATTTTTTTTATTTTATACAAACAAATATATACAATTCAGAAGAGCCCG
>DBTU01000005.1:77177-89621 GCA_002307215.1 Lachnoclostridium sp. UBA1308 | reverse complement strand
GCGGCGGAATGGAGATTAATATGAGAATCACTGTCCATAGGATGTATTTTATTTGGGATTTTGATAGGGAAGAAATATGGCTGAACGAAATGGCCGCTCAGGGTAAGAACCTTGTCCGTACTAGCTTTTTTACATTTGTATTTGAAGAAGGCAATCCCGGAGAATATGAATATCATCTGGAATGGATGAAGCATTTCCCTACTCATCCGGAAAGCATAAAGTACCGACGTTTCCTTGAAGAGACCGGCTTCGAAGAAGTCTCCACCTTTAAAAAATGGCTGTTCATCAGGAAGAAATCCACTGAGATGGCTTACAGTCTGTTCTCTGATATTGATTCTCGTATGGAGCATCTGAGAAGAATCATGATATTTATACCGATACTGTTTTGTTCACTTTTCGCTTTTATGTGCTTGGAACTTAGTATGTTAGCCCTATCACACGAATCAATATCAATTCTTTCCTTTGTTGCAGTGACATTCATTTTCATGCTCCGATTTATGGCATCAGGCTTCATCAAGTCATGGAAAGCATACCGGAGGCTGAAGAAGGAACGGCTAATTAGAGAATAATGCGAATATAGAATTCAGCAAGCTGAATTCTTGGTAAATATAAGAATGAATTCCAGAGGAAATTCATCCTTATATTCACAGGTGTTCATCAAGATTTATGCTGGAGTGTGCGACAGAATGTTTGTTTGAACCTGCGTAATCCTCGGCACAAACTTATTCGTAGCGTAGGTATCTTAGCGCACAGCAAAAAAAAGAGTTAACTATACTGAACTCTTTTAAGACATAGGGAAATTAGTATTACTGCTACATCAGGCAGCTTATGGAGGTTAATATGAACAGAAAATTTGGTAGATATTATTGGTCCATGATGGCTGGATTGGCGCTGGTGTCCGGTGTGAATTTGACGAACAGGTTTCTTTTCAGTATACCGGATTCCATACGTATCACATTTGGCTGTATTGGATTATTGCTTATGCTTGTATCCTTGATTGGAAATAAAATTGATATTCATAATAAGAATTAACCCCTTACAGTACCTTCTTAAGTAACGGTATGCGCCTGAATATGTAGTGTGAGAAGAGAAAGCTGATCGGAATTCCTACGACACAGGCAAGCACAAATTTCAGAACCGGGTGTAGTTGAAGGTTAGCCAACAGTAATGAAACTGATATGATAATCGGCGCGTGGAATACATATACTCCAAATGAATTATCTGTCAATCCTTTGATCAGACGGGACTGCTTATTACATTTCTCTCTGAAGATACCAATCAGTCCGATGGACATCGATACTGCTATAAAGGATTCCCATAAGGCATAGGCTACACTTTGCCAGGTCAGTCCTCCTTTATATAAATCAAAACCGTCACCATCCAGTGCACCTCCGGTAACCATAAGAACAGCCCAGCTTATAATGCCTAAAATCAATGCGACTAATAACCAACTACGGCCACTCTTGTAATTAATGTGTGTGAACCAGTCATATCTTCCTGCTTTGACTCCTACGATAAACAGAATAATATATTGTGAAAAGAAACATAGCTGCATATTAAGGATATCGGTATCAATCGGCTGAACCAGACGTATTAGGAAGGCAAATATAGCAATAGCCAAAACCAGTATTAGCTTAGCTATTACCCCCGGAAGCATATAGTTCTTTCTGATTTGATGTTTTTTAGTTAAAATACGTACAAGTACATAGATACAGTTAAATATCAATAATGCAAATGCAAACCAAAGCGGTCCGCTGCTTCCGATAAAATCAAAGCTGATCAAATAATCAGTATAATACCTGATGAACGACGGTCTTCTCCAGGTATCTCCAATCAGAACATACACAATAAAAGGATGTATCAAAAGCATATAAATTAGTGTCGGTATGCCCAACCTTATGAGCCGGTCCATGATAAACCTTTTCGTACCCTTCTTATCGTAGGATTTGGCTACAAAATATCCGGAGATCAAAAATAGAAAGCCCATAAAATATGCCTGCGTATAGGACTGAAACAAACCAAAGAACACTGCTGATAACAAATCCAGTTCATGCGTATCCATAAAGTACCAACTTCCAATTCCACTGTAGGTTACTGCCAAATGCACCATTACGACAAAAATAATGATAAGCAATCTCAGGTTATCAATATACAAAAATCTGGACTTCTCCCCTAATGTTTTCAAAGCTATTTTCCTCCTAATTATCCCTATTGACTCGTCAACCATAGTTAACCTTAATTTTATAATTATAGTAGAAATTTCATTAATAAACAAGTAAATGCTTCTATCTTAAGCAAATCTTAACTTGTTTATCCTTCATCCATACAATACAATGAAGGAGATGGTTATCTTCCCTAAATCAGGGTAATATAATTAATACCATCTGAAAGCAAAGTAATTGATGATTATATATGTAAGGAGGAATTGATTAATGAAACTAAAGTTGAAACAAATCACCGGCATCCTCTTCATTTTTGCCGTATTATTTGTACTTTCACCTACTATTGTTCATGCTTCCACGAATGACTTTTTGATAAAGGATGGGGTGTTAGTCTCCTACTATGGAACAGATAAGACAGTAGCCATACCGGATTCGGTAAATGAAATCGGGAAACGTGCTTTTTTCGGTAATACAAAGGTAAGTACCATTATATTACCTGACAGCGTTAAGGTGATCAACGAAGAGGCCTTTTCAAACTGTTCAAATCTCAAGAAAATCAATCTTCCAAATGGGGTAAAGAAGCTCCTATTTCATACCTTCTATCAATGTTATAATTTATATAATGTAACTTTACCGGATACCCTTACCTATATTGGTGAAGGTGCCTTTGCCTCTTGTAGTAAGATGACTAAGGTAATATTACCGGCTTCCGTAAATTATATCAGTATCGAAGCTTTCAACTGGTGTTATGGGATAAAAACCATCAGCATTCCGCAGGACAGTAAACTGTATTATATCTCTAGGAGAGCCTTCACAGGCTGCAGTAAATTAACAGCTATTACACTGCCTGATACCTTGACTACACTTGGTAAACAAGCTTTCCAGAATTGTAGCAGCCTTAAAAAGATTACAATTCCGAACGGTATTACGATAATCCAACCAAGCACTTTTTCCAACTGTGGTAAACTAGTCTCTATCTCAATTCCTTCTTCTGTTCAGAAAATTGATGAATATGCGTTTGCAAATTGTTATAAGTTGACTAACATAAATATTCCGGATGGTGTTACAGTGATTCCACAGTCTGCTTTCCGTAATTGCAAGGCACTTACCAGTATAATTCTACCGGAGAGCATAATTAAAATCGAAAACAAGGCTTTCTACGGCTGTAAAAGCATAACGCGCATTAATCTTCCCTCCACACTTGCGAAGATCGATGATTATACCTTTTATGACTGTAAGAGTCTTAAGAGTATCACTATACCGGATACAGTGACATCGATCGGCGATTACGCCTTCTTAAACTGCTCCTCACTTACTTCTCTTGCCTTACCGGCCTCCGTTCAAAATCTTGGGCATGGTGCCTTTTCCGGCTGCAGTAAGGTAACCGAAATGGTTCTACCTGCGAGCGTTACCATTGTGAGCTCCGAATTATTTAATAATTGCTCACAACTAAAATCAGTTACTTTGTCAGACAAGACCACCTCGCTTGGAGATATGGCCTTTGGTTACTGTAAAAGTCTGTCCTCCCTCCAGCTTCCGGATACCTTAACGTCCATCGGAGGCAATACTTTTACCGGTTGTATGCAACTAACCCAGGTTACGATTCCTGACTCAGTTACGTCTATTGGCAATTATGCTTTTTCTGAGTGTGTAAACTTAAAGAGTATAAAAATTTCTGAAGGTATTACAAAGATTCCGGCCGGTATGTTTAATAGCTGTACCTCCTTAACTGAGATTGAATACCCCTCACTGCTTGAATCCATCGGTGATGATGCCTTCCGCACCTGCCGCTCTCTAACTGAAATCAATATTCCGGAAGGTGTAACCTCAATCGCTTCCAATGTATTCTACGGATGTGCAAAACTGGTTAGCGTCACCCTACCCGATTCACTGCAGACCATCGGACGCAATGTATTTACAGGAACCATATGGATTCGTAATAATGAAAAAGACAATATGGTTATTACCAATAACGGTTTTCTTGTAAAATATACAGGCGATGCAAATGATTTAACCATACCTGATAACATTATATATATTGCCTCCGGTCTTTTCCGTAATGACAAAAATCTGGAGCATATTGTTCTGCCAGATGGAATCAGCGAAATTGCTCTGGATACCTTCTCTGGATGCTCTAACCTAAATGAGGTGGTACTTCCATCAGGCTTAATAAAGATTGATGATAACGCATTTATGAACTGCATTAGTCTGTCACAGATTCAATTCCCCACCTCATTAGAAACCATTGGATCAAATGCTTTCAACAACAATGGATTTGCAACACTTAAGTTACCGTATAGCATTACTTCGATAGGTAACAGTGCTTTCAGCAGTTGTCCGAATTTAGTAGAAATATGGCTTCCCAAATATCTAGCTACGATTGAGGATTACACCTTTAGCTGGTGTCCAAAGTTGACAAAGATTCATATTCCCAGTACAGTGACCTCGATCAGTGAATTCTCCTTCTCCTATTGGGATCCTTCCTTTAAGCAGACCATTTACTGTAGTCCGAATTCCTACGCAGAGGAATATGCACAGAAATATGACTTCGAGCTCATATACGAATAATCTCTAACATTTGTTTATTACAAGAGGCTTCACAAGCTTCATAACACACAATATGTCTCTAAGACAGTGTGTTATGAGAAGCATGTGAAGCCTCTTATAGTTTGGATAAAAGATTACGCAGTCTAAATCTTGATGAACGCAAAGAATTCAGCTTGATCTAACGGCCTACACTTCGAATTAGTTTGCGCCGAGGATTACGTAGGCACAAATCCTTTTCAATACCTGTGAATATAAGAATGAATTTCCAATGGAATTCATTCTTATATTTACCAAGAATTCAGCTTGCTGAATTCTTTAATCTCTTCTTGTATATTCCCCCGTAATCTTACCTACGAAGGAAGCCGGATCAATTGACAATATCCCGCTACAGTCGATATTGTCAATCTGACAGTTTGCTCCTATCTTAATGTCTTTTCCGTTTACGGTCTCAGCCTTTACTCCGCTAAGTTCAATCGTTGTAGCCTCAATGATTCTCACCTTGGAGCGTATTTTGTTAAGTACCATAATCAGTCGGTTCTTGTGCCAGTGGGATAATATTTTGATATAATCACCGACGATTTCATCCGCATCAATGCACCCCTCTGCATTCAATACATCAGCTGAAATCTCGCCACCTGTCTTTATCACACCCTCACAGGTTATCTGCTCCGCCTCAATCTTAGTTCCACGCCTTTCGGATAGAACTCCTTCAACATAAATCTTCTTTGCTCTGATATTAGCTTTAAAATTTGCAACACCCTCACAGGATAGAGAATCAGTCTCTATCTCACCGGAACAATTAAATACTCCTTGAATTTTAATTTCTTTTGCCTTGATATTGGAGGAGCAATTACCGACTCCTTCCACATGAAGAGTATCAAATTCTCCTCCACTTATGTTACCCAAGCCCTCTATTTTAAAATCCCGCATTATTATTACTCCTTCCCTTTTTTATTTAACAAATAAGCTTATATATCTTGTCTTAACATGATCAACTATTCCGTTTAAAGGAATACGATCGATTACTGTAATACCCGAATCAAATTCAGTATTGGCCGGGCTCTGCGTAAATAATGTATGAAGCCTCTGATCCATCCGGAATATCGTGCAAGTAGTATTAATACTCTTATGGACTAATGCCGGTGCAATACTCCTTGAGAATAGTTCAGCAGCTTCATCATCAGACACTCTTAATGTTACTGCTGCTTTTGATATTGCAATCATAAGTGCCGTCTCCAAATAATCATATTGCTCCTTATGATAAACCTCCGGTAACCGTTCAATCAAATTTTTGTCTATTTCATCAATCTGATTCAGGTCCTCGTAATTTATCTTTGATTGCGAAGCCTCGGGCGACAGCATTTTTGCTAATTCCTCATGAGAATAGTTATCCTTAAGATCAAGAATAGAGTGTATTCTGCTCAGTATTTGCTCTCTTGGAAAAAAGGTCTCCTGTCCTGTATAGGCTGATTGCTTGATAAACCATTCTTCCGGAATGAGGCGTTCTCTTTTCCAACGGTAAAGTTGTCCGTAAGAGATTCCGGTAATCGCCAGTAAATCTTTTTTCGATATTAGATTCATCTCATCACCTCCGCAACGTAACATTGTTTTATTCTATGGTTATAATGTAACATAACAATGTTTCGCTGTCAATACTAATATAAAAAATTGTTTTCATTTAGCGTAAAGTTAGTTATACTTGTACTATCTGATATAACTACATACTTTAATGAAAGGATATAATCTCATATGAAGAACGATTTATTAACCATTGGTCAATTTACAGTACATGGCTATGGACTAATGATTGCCATCGCTATAATAGCCGCATATCTTTCGGTGGAATACAGGGCAAAGAAGAAAAACCTCAGACCTGAACTTATTTTCAACCTTACGATATGGTGTGCAATCGGAGGAATTCTCGGTGCCAAGCTTTTGTATATCATCACACAGATTAAGAATATTCTGGCGGATCCGAAAATTCTATTAAATATATCAGAGGGTTTTGTTGTATATGGCGGGATTCTCGGTGGTATTTTAGCCGGCTTCTTATTCTGTAGAAAACATAAAATGCCCTTTTTAAAATATTTTGATCTGGTTATGCCCTCCATCGCACTGGCACAAGGCTTTGGACGTATTGGCTGTCTACTCGCCGGCTGTTGCTACGGTGCAGAAACGAACAGTTCCTTTTCACTTGTATTTCATCATTCCGACTTTGCTCCGAGGGATATCCACCTTATCCCGACACAGCCGATTTCAAGTGCCTTGAACTTTCTTAATTTTTTTGTCCTAGTTTTCCTCTCAAAGTATGTAAAGGTGGATGGTCAGATAGGCGGTTTTTACCTGGTTTTCTATAGCGTAGGAAGATTCATCATCGAATTCTTCCGGGGTGATTTGGAACGCGGAAGTATCGCAGGACTCTCCACCTCCCAGTTCATCTCCGTATTCCTTTTCCTGATTGGAATTACAATCATCGTGATTACGGGGCTAGGTGCAAAAAAGTCAGCTAAGAAGGAAGAGCGAAAATAGTCTTGCAAAATCATGCGAGCCATTAAAAGAAGTTCAAAATGAATTCCATGGGGAATTTATTTTGAACTTCTTCTGGATATTGTTTGTGATTCTGCTTAGCAGAATCATGTCTGGAGGTAAAACAAATGGCTTTTGCAGATGCAAAAGCCATTTGTTTTAAGTGAAGTGTAAAAACCTGATTTCCTTGCTTCATTAGAAGCAGCGAAAGAATACTATCCTGTTAAGATTGATGCGATCAAATTCCCAACGGTTCCTTCTCCAGCGGAAGCCCTGTACAAATTGCCTGTCAACAAAGGTCGGAAAAAACCAAAAGCTGTTACCGTTAACCAGCCATACAAAAGTGAAGTTGTTCATGCATCTGCGAAGGTCGCGTCCCCCCATCTGTCTAGCCGGCGCAAATTCATACTCAAAGCCGGGTCCTCCCATCTGTCTTCTTTCCATTCCCGGAGGCGCCTCCGGAATAAAATTAGGCGGTGCCATCCTCGGCTGTCCCTCCATCCCCGGTCCCGGTGGAATAAATCCGGGGGGAGGTGTCATCGGCTGTCCTTCCATCCCCGGTCCCGGTGGATTCGGAGTCCTTCCAGGACGCTGATTCCTTTCACTTCTTCTCTCATTTTGACTATAATCTCTATTCAAAATATGAATTCCTTTCTGTATAATGATCCATATATTATTTTATGAGAAATGGGGAAAAAGGTGAATCAATTGATGGGAAAAGAAGTATTATGACATTATTATAAAGTGCACCGTGTTCTAGAACTCCTTCTTTCGATAAATATTAATTGAAAGCGTATACGAAATCCCTAAAGCAACTACGATGACACCTATCATGCAAAGATAGATATTTTTCAATAAATATTGTGCAAGATTGATCAGCTCTCCTGGCAACTCAACGGTCCCATTTCCAATTGTTTTTATAAGCATAACAACACCTACAAAAGGAATGATATATAAGGCGAGAAGAAAGTATTTCGTTTTCTCAACTCCCATTTTTGTTATGAAAGGCAATGCAATACAGTAAAATAGAATAGCCACCCCGCCTCCTATCGTACAATTCCTAATTCCTAATATCGGAGAGCCAACACCTACCGTAAAATGAAGCAGTAATGCAAACAGAGCTCCTACTGTAATCCCAATCAAAGTCAACAGAAGCATCATAAGATATTTTCCCTGTACTATGTTATCTCTGGATACCGGCATAGTAAGTGCATAACTGTCCCATTTTGCCGTTTCATCAAAGGCATACAGATTAAGTGTTAAGATGGTGCAAAGAATTGTAAATATAGTACTGAAAAAGCTGGTATCCTGGGATGCGTACGCCATGAATCCGTAGATAAGTGTGAAGGAAGCAAAAATTTTGACATTCTTTCTTAAATTAATAAAATCCTTAATAAGTAATCCGGCCATCTATAATCTCTCCTTTCCTCGGCTGATGAACAGCATTATTTCTTCAATTGATGTCTTTTCTGCCGTGAACTGATGATACCGACGCTCAAAGGCTTCTTTATCTCGAATCAACACCTCTGCACCAAAGCTGTTCTCTCTGATTCCTGCAACCATTGACCGGTCAATATTTTGTACTTCCTCTTTACGACAGCGGACCACTCCGTGTTGATAGATCAAATTATCCTTATTTTCACTGAATACGATCTGTCCCTTATGAATAAACGTGACATAATCAGCTATTTTTTCAATATCACTGATTATATGTGAGGATAACAAAATTGAATTTTCTTCCTCTTGAATAAACTCGAGGAATATATCCAGAATCTCCTCCCTTATCATGGGATCAAGGCCGCTGGTGGCCTCATCGAGTATCAGAAGTCTTGGGTGATGGGATAATGCAACTGCTATTGCAAGCTTCATCTTCATACCCCTTGAGTATTCCTTAATTATCTTCTTCTTTGGTAGTTCAAATCTTTGTATATAGTCTGCAAATACTTTATCATCCCAATTCGAATACACATTTTTCATAATTATATTAACATAGTGTACATTCAGACTATCATGCAGATAGCTTCCGTCGAATACGACACCGATCTGCTCCTTTACCGTATTGTTAAGTTCTCCTGTTTTCGAACCCAATACCTCTATTTTCCCATCATCTATCCTTATCAGTCCGAGTATGGCTTTTAGTGTAGTAGTCTTACCTGCTCCGTTCTCCCCCACAAATCCCATGATCGAACCCTTGGGAAGAGAAAAGCTGACATCCTTCAGTGTAAAGTCTTTATAGCTTTTCTTTATGTTACTCACATTAATTGCATCTGTTTCAGACATATCACTCTACCTCCTCGTCATATAACATTTTCAGAATCTGTTGTACCTCATCCAGACCGACACCACCTGCTTTTGCTCCTGCTACAGCTTTTGCAAGATTTTCCTCAATCATACGAAGCTGTTCCTCCCTTACAAATTCCAAATTCTTCTCAGCAATAAAACTACCCTTTCCTACAATTGTATGGATAAAACCGTCTCGCTCCAAATCCTCATATGCGCGCTTTGTGGTAATCACACTGATTCGAAGTTCTTTGGCCAAAGTTCTCATGGAAGGAAGCAACGCTCCGGCCTCCAGTTCACCGCTGATGATCATTAACTTCATCTGCGATGTTATCTGCTCATAAATCGGTCTGGCGCTCGAATTACTGATTAAAATATTCATCTATCCACCTCCAAAGGTGTTATATTGTATATATTAGATATGTACAATATATCATCATGTTTTATTACTGTCAATAGTCTTAAAATATTTTTTAGTATTTTAATAGTTCACCGTTGTTTCACAAACCCAGCACAAAACGCACTCATGCGAACTTTAAAATATACGTATAACACTAGATGAAAGAATTATAAATTACGATAAGAGAGAGGATACCAACATGAAAAACACAAAGGAAACCAAGACAAAAAGCAACTTCTTCTCAATCAAAGCAAAAATAACAATACTATGTACCTGTTCAATAATGCTAGCCTTTTCTGTTACCTTTATCCTTATGTTTAATGTAAGTAAAAATGCAATAACCGACAGTACTGATGTCACGATGAAGGATTTGGCTGCTTCCTATCAAAGCAATATTTCGGAGGCTGTACAGCAAGCAAGCCAATCCGTTAATTTTATGATGAGCTCTTCCTCGATAACTACCTATGTTAACTCTGAAGGCAGCGAGGATGCAGATGCAGTCGCGGAACTGGTAAAGCTTTTTCTTAACAGTAATTCTTCTAATGAAGATATTACTATTATAGATGCCGATGGCGTTGTTCTATATAGCACCAATGACACTATGACTGGTAAGGATATATCCGGCGAAGAATATTTTCAGAACATGGTCTCAAGCGGTATGAGTACCCAGGGTGATGTCTTTGTCTCTGATAATTCAGGCGATGCCTGTGTCACCTTCGCCATCCCGCTTCGCTCTGATATGCAAGGCAGCATGTTAGGTATGGAGGGAGCCGCACCGGTTGAAACAGATATTACCTCCACTGATAATTCAGCAGTAGCCCCCACAGATAACACTTCCGGCTTCGGTTCTAAGGAAGCAGCTGTTACAGAATTTACCGGTGCGATTATAACCTCTGTTAAAGTATCAGCCTTCAGCAGTATTCTTGCAGATGCAAAAGTCGGAAGTTATGACAGCAGCTATGCGTTTCTACTTGATTCAACAGGAAACGTAATATATCATCCTGAGGACAATTTAATCAGTACTAAGCTAGATGTCACTGAAATTGACAATTTAATTACCCAGGTTACTGATACTACCAAAACTACCACAGGTATGATAACCTACACCTATCAAGGTGTTGATAAATATGCCTCTTACAGTGTCAATACGGATAATCATTGGATTCTATTTGTAACCGCATATAAATCGCAGGTTCTGTCGTCCCTCAATGTTGTAGCAAACAAAACCATTTTCATAAGCATTCTCTTGATCGTCGTGCTTATTGTAATAGCGTATTTGGTGACAGGGACCATTACAAATTCTATCAAACGTATAACAAAGCTGATAAACAAGACTGCTGATCTTGATTTTACAGAAGACGCTACATTCTTAAGACTTTCCCGCAGAAAGGATGAGACGGGTGAAATGAGCCGCGCCATGGAAAAGATGCGTGATTCTTTAAAGGCAATGATTATGCAGATCAGCGCGGTCTCGGCAAAAATCTCTAATTCCTCATCGGGCTTAAGTCAAATTGCAATTGCAGTCAATGACCATGCTTCCGATAATTCCGCCACAGCTCAGGAGCTTTCGGCGGGTATGCAGGAAACGGCAGCTACCACCCAGCAGATCTGTACAACCATTGAACAGATTGGAAATAATTCAAAAGAAATCACCGATCATATCTCTTGCAGTGCAAGATTATCTACGGATTTGATGAAGCGTGCTGATCTACTAAAAGAAACAACCTCCAGTGCAACAGATAAGACTAAACTGATCTATGCTGAGGTTAAGGCTAAAACAGATGCTGCAATTGAGCAGTCAAAGGCTGTAGCGAAAATCAGTATTCTATCAAGAACCATAAAGGATATCGCATCGCAAACAAGCTTACTGGCACTGAATGCTTCCATTGAGGCTGCTCGCGCCGGTGATAAGGGAAACGGCTTCTCAGTCGTTGCTTCTGAAATTGGCAATCTTGCAGACCAGTCCTCAAAGACAGTTGCACATATCACTGAGGTCGTGGACGAGGTATATCAAGCAGTTAACAACCTGTCCCTAAGTTTGGAACAGACGCTTAAATTCCTTGAAACCAATGTAATCGCCGACTATAACAGCTTCATGAGTAGCAGTGAAGCCTATTCCTCTGATGCCGATGTGATGAATCAGACGACAGAAAATGTTCGTAAGCAGATTGATATGCTCAATCAAAATGTTCAAGGTATCTCTGAATCCCTTACGGAAATAAATGCGATGATAAATGAATCCTCAAAGGGCGTTAATGATGTTGCCGAAAGCAATACGAATATCGTTTCTCTGACGGGGAACACTCAAGAAATGGCTCAAGAAAACACGCTGGATGCAAAGAGTTTGAAAGAGATTGTAGATAAATTCAAGTTATAATAATAAACTTCCTAGATACATTGCTGCTTCATATTGCTTTACATTGCTTTACATTGCTTTATATTGCTTTATATTGCTATTTCTATATATCATTACATAAGATGTCGTTACAGTTCAGCCTGTTCAACCATCAAAGAGATGTATCCGGACTG
>DBTU01000005.1:59541-76877 GCA_002307215.1 Lachnoclostridium sp. UBA1308 | reverse complement strand
CTGTCCTATAGAGCCTTATGTACCGTTACGTAATGCAACTTAGCGAAAGCGGCTCCTATATGGAAACATTTCTTTCCCGGTCTTGGCACTATCTTTACTAGGCTGAACTGTTTCAGCTGTATCAAACTGTCCGCAATCATTATCAAAACATAATTGCATAATTATGAAACTTATAATATAATGAAAAATAAAATTCCAAATTTCAAATATGCAACGCGATATGTAATGCGAAGAAAGAGGATTGTCTATGCGTGATACGAAAGTAGTTAAATTTGGCGGCACGTCACTTGCCGATGCAAATCAATTTAAGAAAGTAGCCGATATCATTCATGCGGATAAGACCAGGCGTTTTGTTGTTGCCTCCGCTCCCGGCAAACGTTTCCCTGAGGATACAAAAATAACAGACATGCTTTATAGCTGTTATGATAAGGCCTCCAAGGGTGAGAACTTTGATAGTGAATTCAATGCAATTGAAGAACGCTACAACGTAATTATTAAGGATTTAAGTCTTGATTTATCTCTTGATGAAGAATTCAAATATATTAAGGCCTCTTTTGCACACAGCGCAGGACGTGATTATGCTGCAAGCCGTGGTGAGTACCTCAACAGTATCGTTCTTGCGAGATATCTAGGTTTCCCCTTCCTTGATACAGTAGGTCTTCTCTACTTTAATGAAAGCGGTGAGTTTGATCTTGACAGAACCATATCAACGCTTACTCCAAAGCTTGCCACACTCGAGTATGCTGTAATTCCGGGTTTCTATGGCAGTATGCCTAACGATACAATTAAGACCTTTTCACGCGGTGGTTCCGATATAACCGGTTCCATCGTAGCAAGAGCTGCCAATGCTCAGCTCTATGAGAATTGGAATGATGTCAGCGGCTTTCTGATTTGTGACCCGCGAATTGTTAAGGACCCTAAGCCGATAACCACCCTCACCTACAGAGAACTCAGAGAATTATCCTATATGGGCGCTACTGTATTTCATGAAGATGCTATCTTCCCGGTTCGTACCATGGGTATTCCGATTAATATCAAGAACACCAACCATCCGGAAGATCCGGGAACCATGATTGTTTCTCAAACTGTTGACTCAAGTAAATATGTCATCACCGGTATCGCAGGTAAGAAGGGCTTCTCTGCTATTACAATCGAAAAGGACATGATGAACAGCACGGTAGGCTTTGGACGAAATGTTCTCCGCGCTTTGGAAAAGAGCAACCTCTGCTTTGAACATATGCCTTCCGGAATTGATACCTTAAGTGTTATTGTTAATACAGATTCAATCAAGGGTAAGGAGAAGATTGTTCTGGATGAAATTACCACGAGAACGCACCCCGATCATATGGAAATTGAGGATAATCTTGCTTTAATCGCCGTCGTTGGCAGGGGAATGAGAAAAGCACGAGGTACTGCCGCTAAGATTTTCACTGCACTTGCGCAGGCAAAGGTTAACATTAAGATGATAGATCAGGGTTCCTCTGAGCTAAGTATTATCATCGGGGTCTCCGAAGAGGATTTTGAAGAAGCCATGAGTGCAATCTATAACATCTTTGTTCAATAACCAAAAATAACTATTGTATTTTTATATTCAATTTATTATAATTAACGCTTGGATAGGTTTTTTATTCAGACAGATCGATAAATTGATTTGCAGGTCGTAAAGAACCACAATTGAATTAATTAATGATTTAATTGTCATGAACTTAATTTTTCAGCGAGACAATGGCGTCTGAAAAAATGAGAATTTGTTTTTATTCTCATTTTTTTGACGCCATTTTTTATGTAATAGGAAATTGCGTCCTATTACATAAAAACGCTCCGCATAGCGAACTGTGTTCGCTTTGGGGTGCGCACCTCGCGTCAGATTTATCCATAGGTTTGTATTAGAAATTTATCCACGTCGTTAACAAAAGATTCATAGAAAATTCCATGCTGCAGGTCATTCAAAGGGGAAGCGGCTGCGGAAGAAGGTAAATCAACTTCCGAATAAGCATGAGAAGTCTGTATTCTGATCTAGTACATGAAAAAAGGCAACTTACCGAAGTAAAGGCGCTTCGGGACCGCTCGAACAAAACAAGGAGGTTTTTGTATGAATGGATTGAATGGCGCGGATATGGCATTTGTCATATTCTCCGCGGCTCTTGTTATGCTAATGGTACCGGGATTAGCATTATTTTATGGTGGCATGGTTAAGAGTAAAAACGTATTAAGCACGACACTACACAGCTATGCTGCTCTGGTCGTGATATCGGTACAATGGGTATTCATAGGCTACTCGTTAGCCTTTGGTCCTGATAAGTTTGGGATTATCGGTGGTTTGGATTTTGCATTTTTAAAAAATGTAGGAATGGCAGCAAATGCATCCTATTCGTCAACCATACCGCAGTTATTATTCACAATCTTTCAGATGATGTTTGCTGTCATTACGGCAGCCGTAATCTCGGGAGCATTCGCTGAACGTATGAGATTTCCTGCTTTTATACTTTTTATTCTGTTTTGGACAACCTTAGTATATGATCCGATTGCTCACTGGGTCTGGGGCGATTCCGGTTGGTTAAAACAACTCGGTGTCTTAGATTTTGCAGGGGGAAATGTAGTTGAAATCAATTCCGGTGTGTCGGGACTGGTAGCTGCTATTATCTTGGGAAAGAGAAAGAAGACCAGACCGGATCCTCACCATGTTCCTATGGCAATCCTTGGTGGCGGAATTCTATGGTTCGGCTGGTTCGGTTTTAATGCAGGTAGTGCACTCGCCATGAACGGTGTTGCCGTGAATGCATTTTTAACCACCAATACATCCGCTGCCGCAGGTGCAATTGCTTTTGTTACCTGTGAGTGGCTTATTAACAAAAGGCCAACAACTCTGGGAACCATCAGCGGTGCAATTGCAGGACTTGTTGCAATCACTCAGGGTGCAGGTTATGTAACACCGCTTTCCTCTTTCATCATCGGACTCATCGGAGGCGCTGCAAGCTTCTTTGCAATCGCTCTCATGAAGACCAAGCTTGGTTATGATGATGCACTGGATGCCTTCGGGTGCCATGGTATCGGTGGGTTCTGCGGCGCAATCGCTACTGCCGTATTTGCTACCAAGGCTGTCAACGAAAATGGCGCTAACGGTTTATTACATGGTAATTTTCGTCTTATGGGAGTTCATTTGATTGCAATTGCAGCCTGTGCTTTATACTCTGCCGTCATGACCTTTGTAATTCTAAAAGTGATCAGCTTATTTGTAAAATTAAGAACTGATGATAATGAGGAAGCTTCCGGACTCGATGTCGCTCTTCACGGAGAAGCTGCTTATAATATCTATAACCGATAAGCCTGACATTGATAAAGCCTTCAGATTATGATATAATAATCCTATCAGACAAGGAGGGATGATTATGAGCGATATTATGACAAAAGTGGATATCATTACTTCACCTAACAAGCTTGATGACTTAATCGACGCATTAAACAAAATCGGAATTACAGGCATGACTGTATCTAATGTTTTGGGATGTGGCGTACAGAAGGGTCATAAAGAATATTACCGTGGAATGTCAGTGGATATTAAATTACTGTCCAAGGTTAAGATTGAAATTGTCATATGTGAGGTACCTGTGGATCTATTAGTTGAAACCGCCAAGAAGGTATTACATACCGGCAATATAGGTGATGGCAAGATATTCGTATACGATGTACAAAATGTAATCCGTATCAGCAATGGCGCTGAGGGACTAGAAGCTCTTAAGTAATACAAGTAAAAATCCTCTTAGGTGAATCAATTAACTCATCTAAGAGGATTATTTTATTTGTTATCTGATAGTTGCTTCTGCAAAATATTATTTTCTATCGCTATTCCGATTTGATTGGCTATTAAAGAAAGAAACATCGAATGATACTCCGAAAAATAATTCTTCTCCTTATGCTGCACAACGATAAATCCCAATAACCGGTTATCAACATTAATCGGCACACCCAAACAAGAATATACCTCCTCCTCTTTCTTCTGACCGGTGTAAACTCTATAAATATTCTTGCAGATTCACAAAAAATGTGAAGACATTCGCAGCTTACTCTCGTTTATATCCATGAAAAGAATAGGAGTGCCAAATCAAAAACGTAAGGAGGAACAGCATGAAACTCATTCGATTTCTATCTGTAACAGCTGTACTTATTCTATCATTGACTGTAATGAAGAATCTGATAGCCTTCATCAAGAAGAAAAAGAAAAGCCGTATGGCAAAAGTCATTGCATAATTCGCATAATTCGGAATGAAAATATTTATTCAAAGTTGAAGACAAATGCTCTATACTATCGTTATAATATTTGAAGAGCTTGTATTACATCAAAGAATTATCGTTACATTTTCACAGACATACTCATCGAGGGGAGGCGGGAATAATCAACAATGAGCAATATTATGAACATCTGATCGATCAATATCAGAATCTAATCTACTCTGTTTGCTATAAGATTGTTAGAGATTATTTTGATGCTGAGGATCTTGCCCAAGAGACCTTCCTTTCCGCTTACAAGCATTTACCTGACTTCGATAGGCAGTATGAAAAAGCATGGCTATGTCGGATTGCAACCAATAAATGTCTTGATTTTATCAAACGGTCAGACCGCCAGAGCATTCCTACCGAGGATGAATATTTCACAGCACAATCAGATCACTCACCATCGCCGGAAGAAAGTGTTATGGAAATCGAAATCAAGAACCAGCTTTCCGATCGGTGTCACAGATTAAAACCTCCCTACCGCGACATAGCACTCGATTATTTTTACAGCGAATTATCCGCAGCAGAGATTGCCGAAAATACCGGTAAGAATATCAAAACAGTACAGACCCAGATTTACCGTGCAAGAGCATTACTTCAGAAAACATACCGAAAGGGGGCATATAACAATGAATGAAAATGAACATATTTCGAAAGAAACTTTTCTGGCATTTCAATGTGATATGTTGAAGCCTTCTGAAATTCAAAAGCTACTGGAACATACCTGTTCTTGCGATTTCTGTGCAGACCAGTTAACTTCAGTTATATCAGAAGATATCCTCAAGGCCCCCAAGGACATGAAAGCCAATATTTTAAAGGCTGCCCGACGGCCTGAAGTACAAATTGCGATAAAAGCCCGCGAAACCACGAAACGTATGCAATTGTTGCTATACAGTCTTAAGGTATGTACTGCAACGATCTGCGCTCTACTGCTCTTGTTGATTACGATGAATATTACCCTTGCACCTAATACGCCAAACACCACAGGGGTTATTACTTCAGTAGATAAGCATAGTGATATCAACAAGTCCTTGACTTCTGCTATCAGAGATGGTGTCAATAAAATAAATAACCGCATGTTGGACTTCTCCAACAGCATTATAAATAAGGAGGTAACTGATTATGATCAGAAAGAAAAGTAGTTTCTTAACATTTTGTTTTTCATTTATGCCCGGTGCCGGTCAAATGTATATGGGCTTCATGAAGCGTGGTCTTAGCCTGATGTCCGGTTTTTTCCTGCTGATATGCTTTGCCGTCTGGCTTCAACTGAGCCCTTTAATATTTGCCTCGGTGGTCATATGGTTTTATGCCTTTTTTGATACCTTCAATCTTCGTTCCATGCCGGATGATGAATTCTATGCCCTCGAGGATGATTATCTCCTTGATCCGGAGATTGGCAAGTCCGGTGCAAAATTCATTCAGGGTAAGTTCAGAATTTTCTTCGCAGTTGCACTTATTCTTATTGGATTTGTTATTTTATGGAATAACATCTGTGACTTATTCTATAATATCCTACCCTATCAATTGGTAAATGTATTAAGATCTTTTGGTCAGAATTTCCCTCCGCTTCTGCTTGGACTTGGTATCATTGCACTGGGTATCATTCTCATACTTGGTAAGAAGAAAGAGTTAGATGCAATGGATCAACAGGATAGACTCGAAGATAAAGGAGGAGATAGGTAATGACAAGAAACCACAGAGTAGGTACCTTCACCCTGGGTAGTATGCTGGTTACCTTCGGGATCCTTTTTCTGCTGCATATATTTAATGTAGGTATTACCTTTGATATTATTTTCAAATTATGGCCCTTTATCTTAATATTTCTTGGCGTAGAGATATTAATCGCTAATTTCATTCAAAGAGATGATAAAATTCTTTATGATAAGGTTGCTATTTTCCTAACCATAGTACTCTCCTTCTTTGCAATGGGAATGGCACTGATCGAGACCTGTATCGCTATATCCGATATCCATTATAATATTCGCTTTTAATACCGGACATTTCGTTCCGATATGATTTAGCATATTAAATGTATACCTTGTGGGCTGTCGCAAAGTCACTGTCATTATCTTAAGACAATGATTTTGCGACAGCCCCTGTTTTTCTATTTACTCAATTTCGTCAGTTGGTATCGTACCTACAATTTCTGTGTCTTTGGCAATTTATTCACTATCAATATTCATATGCCAACATAATTTTCTTACCCACTATCTCCAACATTAATCACTCGACTAGTAGGTGGTACATTAGTGCTTTCTGCACATGACGCCTATTTTCAGCTTGATCAAGGAGATCATCCATATGTTTATCTGCTGTCTCCTCTGAGATTTCATCTCCCAGATGCATAGGCATATCGTGCATTACAATTGCATGACTGCCGGCCAGAAGTGTTTCATTTAGCTGATATGGAAGCATTTTGTTAATAATTACAGTCCTCTTATCCTCAAAATCCGGTAAACCAAAATACTCCATATCGACCCAAGTATCCGTATATATGACATCCATAGAAGATATTCGGGTGCGGAGCATTTCAGGTGTACTGTCTGTAGGAATGACAACATAATTACCATTTTTTATTTTTTTCTCAAAAAAGGAGGATGTAATGTTGGTGTCATTCACCAGTGGCGTGAAGCCATACACGGTTCCGCCGACAATTGATATAATCTCCAGCAAGGAATGAAAGACGTTATTTCTTGCCCCGATATAGAGAATTTCAATTGTATTTTTATTAATCTTCTCTTGTATGGTTAATAAATCAGCAAGAGCTTGACAGGGATGAAAGGTATTATCACATCCATTGATCAGTGGTACAATTGACGCTTTTTCCATAATTTCAAGCATGGAATTTTGCTTTAAACGCATCATTATTACATCAGCATTTCTTCCGATATACTTTAATTCGGATTTGATATCCCCGATAGAAAAATTATTATCCTTCCAATTTTGACAATAATAGGTACCACCAAGTTCTGTGATTCCTGTAGCGAAGGATAGGTAAGTTCTTGTCGAAGTTTTCTCAAACAGCATATAAAGCTTCTTTCCCTTCAGACTATTTTCGTAGTGCTCCGGGTGCTGCTTCATATCGATGGCAAGCTTAATCAGGTGATTAATCTCCTCTTTTGTATAATCTTGAAAATTAATAAAATGTTTCATATTGCAACTCCTCCTTGTTTGCTAAATGTATATTTATACATTTAATTAAAGATATTATACATTATGGTTCTTATATATGCAACAATAATGTATTATTATTCGTTTGTATAAGTTGCTTTGGTTGCCTTTACTATCCGAATAGTATTCTCTTTTATCTAAAGAGCACCGTTTTTTATAAATAATCTTAGTAAATATAATCTTATTAGACATAATTATATTAGACACAATTTGAATAAACATAATTTAACAAATATAATTTAATGGACATAATTAATAGATATAATTTAATAGACATAATTTAATAGACATAATTTAATAGACATAATTTAATGGACATAATTTAATAGACATAATTTAATGGACATAATTCAATGGACATAATTTAATAGACATAATTTAATGGACATAATTCAATGGACATAATTTAATAGACATAATTTAATGGACAAAATTCAATAGACATAATTTCAATGGACATAATCTCAATGGACATAATCTCAATGGACATAATCTCAATGGACATAATTTCAATGGACATAAATGCTTATATTTTATTGCATATCCTTGAATTATGATAATAATTTTTACAGATAATAATTAGACAAAATACATGCTTAGAATATTAGAGCTACATCTTTACCAAGATGTGCGCAGCAGAATGGAGGTAAGTATGGGTGTTTCACATAAAGGAGCAATTTCGTTGGGGTTATTGTATATTCCGGTTGGCTTATATACCTCAACCAGAGAGAATGATATCAAATTTAATCAACTCTGTATCGATACGAAGGAGCGGGTGAAATATAAGAAATATTGTCCAAGCTGTAATAAGGAAGTGAAGACCGAGGATATCATTAAGGGTTATGAGTATGAAAATGATAAATATGTCATAATGACCGAAGATGAAATAGAGAAAATAAAGACAAAGAAGGATAAAACCATTCATGTGCTGCGGTTTGTAAAGTTGTCTGAGATCGATTCCATCTATTATGAGCGCAATTATTACGCAATACCCGAGACCGGAGCTGAGAAGGCCTTTGAGCTTCTGCGGACCGCTATGCTATCCGAGCAAAAAGTAGCTCTGGCTAAAACCGTGATTGGGACAAAAGAGAATCTGATTGTGCTGTATCCGACTGAGGATGGGATTATTGCCAAGACTTTGTTCTATCAAGATGAGATTGCCACCGTACCAAAACAGATTACCCACACTGAACTAAACGAGGCTGAGGTAACTATGGCAAAGACCCTAATTAACTCCATGACCGGGCCCTTCGAGGCTTCCATGTATAAGGATGAATATCAGGAACGCTTACGGGATGCCATTATGCAGAAAATTCATGGAGAAGATATTGTTGCTGCGGATACCTCTGCGCCAAGTAACGTAATTGACTTAATGGAAGCTCTGCAGCGAACCCTCGCTATGTCACAGGAACAGAATTTGAGTGGGACCGCCTGATGGATCTGTTTATTGAAAAAAATATAAAACCGATGCTGATCTCAGAGATGACAGAGCCCTTTAACGATCCCGACTGGATTTATGAACTTAAGCTGGATGGTATCCGCTGCATCGCCTATCTCGGTGATGATACAGACCTGCGTAACAAGCGTAATGACCTGCTTCTTCCAAAGGTACCCGAACTATCCAAAATTAATAAATTTGTCAGAGAACGGTGCATACTGGATGGTGAACTGGTCATTCTTAAAAATGGTGTACCTGACTTCTTTGAGTTGCAGAAAAGAGCACTAACATCGAATCAATTTAAGATACAATTATCTTCGGAAAGCTTTCCTGCCTGCTTTATCGCATATGATATCCTGTACCGTAAGGACACTCAGCTTACCGATATTCCATTACTGGAACGCAAAAAATTGCTGTCTGAAACTGTGCTCGAGGATCCGCAGCTGGCTATCAGTCGATATATCCCCGAGAAGGGCATTGAACTATTTTCCGTAGCAAAAAATCAGAGGCTTGAGGGAGTTGTAGCGAAGAGAAGTAACAGTAGATATTATTTTGATAAACGTACGAAGGACTGGATTAAATTCAAATTCCTTGCCGACCAAGATTATGTCGTGTGCGGCTATATCGTCAAGGAAAAGGGCATTACAAGCGTAATACTGGGTCAGTATAATAATAGGGAATTGATTTATCAAGGACATGTAACCTTTGGTGTAAAGTACGGCGATTTGAAAAGGTTGATTCAGACGGAGCAATGTCCCTTTTCAGTCCTCCCACCGGGTAATGAAGGCGCTGTCTGGCTAAAACCTGAGCTGGTATGTGTGGTTCAGTATATGCCAAATGAAAGAGGCACTCTACGACAACCGGTGTTTAAAGGCTTTCGAAATGACAAGGAGTCCGAAGAATGTCAGGTGAAAATATGACATTCTTCGGGCTCCAATTTACACAATCTCATTTTTTGAAAAAGGATTTAATACCAAAAAATATGAGTACAATACCAACTGCACCATTTAAAAGCTGTATGATAATCTCCGGTAAAAATCCGCTGATACAGCTGCCAAGAATTGCGACACCTGATAAGAAAAATAAGGTCGCTAAGACACAGCCCAATCCAAAGAAGAACAGCTGCCTTTTTGACAGCTTTCTTTCGACTACCTGCGAAGAGAATACCCCGCTCCAGAAGATGATTGTTAATGGATTAGAAGCCGTCAATATTAAACCCTGTAGAAATAAATTATGATAAGTTAACTGCCGAAATAATTTAATATCAGGCAAAATTGTAATATGAAATATTCCTAATATGGTTGTTAGCCCAAATAGGATTAATACAATTCCTCCGAAGATCTTTACAACGACTTTAACTCCTTCTCTCCCGATGAATGCCGCAATTCCAAATCCAGCCAAGGTTATGTACAAAGCATCAATCAGTGCAATTGCCATAACCAGCGACAATCCGACGAAAAGTCCCTGTGCTGTTGCTGTTGTAAAAACCAGTAAGCACATTGGACCGACTGCAAGCTGCAGCAGCATTCCGAATCTAAAGCCCTTCCAGATCATACTTAACCCCTTCCTGCGCAGGCCTTCTGCGTATATAAAGTATATGCCGAGATTTACGCAGGCACATACTTTACGAGTGAAAGATTTGTAAAATCTTTCACTCTTTCCTCCTGAATATCTAATTTTTTCCACCAGTCTATTTAATTACCAGACATCCGATAGCCTTTAGAAAGTCATCCCACGATAAATTTATGGCATATACTCCATATCCATTTCCATTGTACATAAATTTCGCGTAATATTTATCTGTTTCTTCTATGTCTTTATAATGAGCTATCATCATTTTAGTTCCATTTATCTCTGATGGCTTTAGCTTTGAATCATAGCCTTCAATGATACTTGTTAAACCAGAGTAAGGCAGATTACCTTTTGATAATACGATAGTCAGCTTTTGTTGTTCATCATCGCTTTGATAAGTAAAATCGTTATTATCAAAATAAATTCCTCTTGTTTTGTTTCTATATATCCCCTGGGTACCTCCTGTATCCCACTCTTTTAATTTAGGCAAGACGTCCTCTATGGATATGGATACATCATAATAATCTAATAATTTCTTCTTTGACATAGGTATAAAATCATTAGAAACTATAAGATCCATGAATGATTGATCTATTGGCTCTTGATCCAATTCATTAAATACTATTTCTTGTGTTTCAAGATAAGCGCTTAAGTCCATATCTGACTTGATAGGGCTCGATTTTATCATTTTTACATATAATACCGGCACTATAAAAAGGAAAGCCGTCATAACTACGCACACAATTATTAGTTTTCTTGATATTCTTCTCCGATGATTCGATTTATCTATTAGCAACAATTTTCGCTGTAATTTTTCTATCACATCATTCTTGATCTGAATATCGTTAATTACATTAATAAATTGCTTTTCCTTCATGGTATCTCTCCTCTCCATATTCGATTCTCAAAAGTTGACGCCCATATTGTAAGCGCTTTCTTACAGTAGAAGGCAATATTTTTAGCATTCTCGCAATCTCGTCTGTCTTATATCCATATATATAATATAAATATAGTACTATTTTGTACTTTTTCGATAGCTCCATCATAGATTTTAATATTTCCCAGTTTTCCTCAGAGTGATAACACTCCTGAAAATCGTCTATGTTTAGCTGGACATGACGCTTTCTAAATCTACACATATCAATACATAGGTTAGTTGATACCTTGATGAACCAAGCTTTTTCATGTTCTCCATCTCGAAAAACGGGGGCCTTAGTTATATACTTCAGAAAAGTATTTTGTACAGCATCCTCTGCATCAGCTACATTACAAAGAATTACAAGACTTATTTTAAAAATAGTATTACTGTATGTTTCTACAATTCTTAAAATCTCTTCGTCTCTATTAAGTGAAAATGTCATCTATCTGTCAACTCCTTTCACTAATAACACGATGAGCAATGTGATTTTGTGATATCTGGATAATTATAATTATTTTATTTTATGTAAATAAAACTAAATTTTTTTCAGTGCTTTTATTCACACAATGTAAAGCTTTCTTGTACAATAATATCACGTAAAATAATTTATAATCAATCAATTATTGTCATGTAATGACATTTACCAATTATTGTATTATAATTTCTCTACATGCATGTAAAGTATCTTTTGTTATAACAATTCCCTAAAGGAGGAAATCAGAATGAAAAAGAAAGTTAGGTTACAAGTCATTTCCATCATTTTATCAGTTTTATTCTTAAGTAATACTTATCAAGTAACATTTGCAAAGGAAATCTTTAGTAATGTTGATAGTTCGAAAACTATCCACCTAGATGATAACACATTTTATACTACTGTACCTGATAATTTTAACCCCGCAAATGCTTCTGATGAAACATTACAAAAGTATGGTCTGCCAAATGCGCCCAGTGATCCTTCAGAAAAAAAGATATGGAAAGAAAAAATAGCAGGTGCTAAATGGATTAGCCCACAAATTGAAGAAACACCGAATAATATCAAAATTGGCGGTGATATTCAGTATTCAGATACTGAAAGTACAAAATCAAGTCACCAAACCGATCGTGATTTACAAATCGAAAACAACTATGGAATAGAAGATAACGAAATAATATTTTCAACGCAGTCTAACAATTGGTGCGGACATATATATAATTCAACTTCCTATGGTGCCTCCGCTGAAGTGATCGTACCAACGACATATGCTCCATCCAGTTATCAACCGGCTGCATCAGCACAATGGGTTGGTATCGGTGGTGCATCTGTTGGAAAGCTCGCCCAGAATGGTATCTACGAATATGCAGATTCATCTGGTGTAAGTTATTCTGCATTTTATGAAACAATAGGTACAAATGTAAGTTCTGCTAGCCATACACTGACTAATTTCGCCGTTTCACCCGGTGATGATATTTATTTCAGTACTTATATATCATCTGCCAGTACTGGTATAAATTTGAATTACTATTTCTGGAATTATACGACAAATACATATACGACCATCACTGTAAATGTTACTAGCTATTCTGGTATTACAAATACTGCTGAATGGATCTTTGAACGACCTTATAATGGTAATACGCAATATTATTATAACTTGGCAAGACCAACTACTAGTAGCTCAGGATATAGCTCCAACACTGTTCATTATACTAGTTGCCAAAAGGAAAGTAGTGCGGGAGTGTGGTCAGCAGCAACATCCAGTGTACAATGCTATATCTATAATAGTGATTCAGGAAATACTCTAGCAACCTCAGGTAGTATCTCTTCATATGAATTTACTGCTTCATGGAAAAATTATTATTAAGTCTCTATACAAAAGCAGAAACAGGAATAAAGCTGACAGAATCGTCAGCTTTATTCCTATTTCTGATACTTAAGAAAAATGATATAAAATATACAAAAATCCTATCTATCGCATGAATTTCATTTATCTGAAGTAAGACACTCCTGATTCAAAGATATACTGATTCTGTTCCCCGAAGATGTTGACCGCAACCGAATCGCCCCTTCTCTCGGAATGCGTCATCTTGCCAAGTATTCTTCCATCCGGACTTGTGATACCTTCAATTGCATAATAGGAACCGTTTGGATTGAAGTCTTCATCCATCGTAGGGTTTCCATTCAGATCGACATACTGTGTGGCCACTTGCCCTTTTGCAAATAATTTCTTAATCCATTCTTCGCCGGCAACGAAGCGTCCTTCCCCGTGAGAAGTAGGAATTGTATATACTTTGCCAAGCTCAGCCTTTATTAACCAAGGGGATTTGTTGGTGACCACCTTCGTATAAACTGATTTGGATACATGGCGGCCGATATTGTTCATAGCCAAGGTCGGTGAATCCTCTTTCTGTGGAGTAATCTCACCATACGGCACCAATCCCAACTTGATTAAAGCCTGGAAACCATTACAGATACCAAGAGCAAGACCATCCCGCTCATTTAAAAGCTCGTTCACTGCTTCCTTGATTTTCTCATTACGAAATGCAGTTGCAATGAATTTACCGGAACCATCCGGTTCATCTCCGGCAGAGAACCCACCGGGGAACATCAGAATCTGTGCTCCTCTAATTCCCTTTGTAAAGGCTTCAACAGATTCTCTGATATTATTCTCCGTCAAATTCTTAAACACTATCGTCTCTATCTCGGCACCGGCATACTTAAATGCCTTCAATGAGTCATACTCACAATTGGTCCCGGGGAATACCGGAATAAATACCTTCGGTTTAGCAACTTTATTCTTAGCTGTATATATTGTCTTCGCATCGAACAGTCTCATAGCAAAATCAGCTTTTATCTCTGTTTCTTCTACAGCTTTCGTACGTGTAGGATATACCTTTTCGAGTGTGCCCGTCCAAGAGCCAAGCGCTTCCTCCATGGTTATGGTAACCTCCTCGAATACAAATTCGGCTGTTTCGGTTACTGTACCTATCATGTTGAATTCATTATCTCTGAAGCCGCTGTTTTGCAAGCCTTCCGCTGCTTCCTCTGTCATTTCAACGATGATAGAGCCATATGCCGGCAGGAATAAATCCTTCTCTTTTACCTGATTGTTTAGAGTAACACCTAATTTATTACCAAATGCCATCTTGCTGACTGCCTCTGCAATTCCGCCGATGCCTACCGCAAATGCTGTTAATATCTCACCTTTTCTCGCTAATTTTGTGATATTTGTATACATATCAATCATCCGTGTATAGTCAGGAAGATCGAAGGAATCCCTCGTAATATCAAATTTAACAAGAACATTACCAGACGCCTTTAATTCTGTCGTTACAATATCTTGACTCTTCGCCACGTCGACTGCAAAGGATACCAGCGTCGGAGGTACGTCAATATCGTTAAAGCTACCGGACATACTGTCTTTACCCCCGATGGAGGGAAGGCCAAGCTTTATCTGGGCATCAAAAGCACCAAGCAGTGCAACAAGAGGCTCACCCCAGCGCTTCGGATCATTTCCAAGTCTTCGAAAGAACTCCTGGAAGGTGAAACGAATCTTCGTATGATCACCGCCTGCTGCCACGATTTTTGCTACAGAGGAGATTACGGCATATACGGAGCCGTGGAACGGGGACCAACTGGATAGATAAGGATCAAATCCGTAGCTCATCATCGTCACTGTATCACAGGTACCCTCTAATACCGGAAGCTTAGCGGTCATGGTCTGAATCGGTGATAACTGATATTTTCCGCCATAAGGCATGGTAACGGTTGATGCACCGATGGAGCTGTCGAACATTTCGACAAGTCCTTTTTTTGAGCAAACATTAAGTGCTGAAAGGCTCTTTAACCATTTTTCCTTAACACCGGCACCTTGAATCTCGGAGCCCGATTCCAGATAATTTTGTTCCTTGGAGGGTATACTCACATAGGCTGCTGCTTCCTGATGGGCACCGTTGGTATCTAAAAAGGCTCTGGAGATGTTGACAATCTCATTACCCCTCCACTTCATTATGAGCCTTGGAGATTTCATAACCTCAGCAACAACAACTGCTTCAAGATTCTCCTCCTCGGCAAAGGCAAGCATCTGGTCCACATCCTTTGGATTCACCACGATTGCCATTCTCTCCTGAGATTCGGAGATTGACAGCTCCGTGCCGTCAAGCCCTGCATATTTCTTAGGTACTTGATCAAGTTCAATACGCAGACCTGCTGCAAGCTCACCGATTGCAACGGATACACCGCCGGCACCAAAGTCATTACATTTCTTAATTAATTTGCTTACTTCTTCCCTGCGGAATAATCTCTGCAGCTTGCGCTCAGTCGGAGCATTACCCTTTTGAACCTCAGCCCCGCAGGTAACGATGGATTCTGTGGTATGGCTCTTTGAGGAGCCTGTAGCACCGCCACAGCCGTCTCTTCCGGTTCTGCCACCCATCAAAATAATAATATCCCCCGGATCGGAATCTTCACGGATTACATTCTTCCTGGGAGCCGCTCCCATAACTGCGCCGATTTCCATTCTCTTTGCTACATAATTCGGATGATACACTTCATCCACCAACCCGGTTGCAAGACCAATCTGGTTACCGTAGGAGCTGTAACCTGCTGCCGCTCCGGTGCATATCTTTCTCTGGGCAAGCTTTCCCTTTAGGGTATCCTTAACAGATACGGTCGGATCAGCCGCACCTGTTACTCTCATCGCTTGATACACATAGCCTCTTCCCGATAACGGATCACGAATCGCTCCGCCAAGGCAGGTTGCTGCACCACCGAAGGGCTCAATCTCCGTCGGATGATTATGGGTTTCATTCTTAAAGAATACAAGCCATTCCTCTGATTTGCCATCGATTTCAATCGGTACGATAATCGAGCAAGCATTAATCTCATCAGAGACTTCCATATCCTCCAGCTTGCCGTCTGCCTTTAATTTCTTCATAGCAAGAAGTGCAATATCCATTAATGAAATATATTTATCCTCACGCCCCTTATAAAGCTTCTCACGTTCCGTCAGATAGCTTTTGTAGGCTGCCTTAATGGGTTCTGCATAATAACCATCTTCAAATTGAATATCCTTCAATTCTGTTAAGAAGGTAGTATGGCGGCAATGGTCGGACCAATAGGTATCTAGAACTCTTATTTCCGTCATGGTAGGATTTCTTTTCTCTTCTGTTTGAAAATAGGTTTTAATAAACTGAAAATCCTTAAAGGTCATAGCTAAATTCAAGGATGAATAAAGCTCTTTTAAGTCTGCTTCTTTCATATCGATAAAGCCCTCGAACGTCTTAACATCCTCAGGATCACTGAACTCTGTGACCAAAGTCTTAGGTTTTACATCCCCGGCTTCTCTGGAATCTACCGGGTTAATGCAGTAGGACTTAATCTTATCAAACTCTTCGTCCGAAATGTTACCGGAGAGAACATAAGTAGTAGCAGAGCGAATAACCGGCTCCTCTGTCTCATTCAATAATTTTACACACTGCTGCGCAGAGTCAGCTCTCTGGTCAAATTGGCCAGGTAGAAATTCCACGGTAAATGCCTTATCCCCATTACTCGTGGTGATTCCTTCCTCAAACAATACATCAAGCGGCGGCTCCGAAAATACGGTTCCGAGTGATTTTTTATAAGTATTCTCATTAATATTCTCTATATCATAACGGATCAGAACGCGTACCGCTTCCAGCCCCTTCATACCTAAATAGCTGCGAAGCTCTGTCTTTAATTCATTTGCTCTTACTGCATACGGTGTCTTTTTCTCAACATAAATACGTTTTACGATGCTCATATTAAGCTCCTTTTCATAATAAGTATATTAATAGTGTCTTTGTTAAGGAGCTTTGCTCCTTTTCATAATAAGTATATTAATAGTGTCTTTGTTAAGGAGCTTTGCTCCCTATCAATCATATTGTCTATTACTACATTAATTGTTACCGTTCAGCCCTCAAAGAATTTTATCTGGACTGGGAAAAATGATTTCCATATAGGAGTAT
>DBTU01000005.1:35918-59229 GCA_002307215.1 Lachnoclostridium sp. UBA1308 | reverse complement strand
GAAACATTTCTTTCCCGGTCTTGTCGCTACCTTGTTAGGCTGAACTGTAACCACAATCATCATTGATCTATCATTTACTTGCATTATATCATAAGATGTCTTATAATCAAAATTAATATATGTTAATCTTTATATTAGATAATCTAATAGATGCAACTCACACGATTCTATAAATAAGCACTCTATTGTGCTTGGTTTATTATTGATTTGAAAGAAAGGGGCCTCATATGGATATCAATTATGAACTTTACAAAGTGTTTTATCAAGTAGCGAAAAATTTAAGTTTTTCGGATGCTGCAGACGCTCTGTTCATAAGTCAGTCTGCTGTCAGTCAGTCGGTTAAGACCTTAGAGAAGCGGTTAAATCTAACTCTTTTTATCCGCAGTACGAAAAGGGTTTCTCTAACGAAGGAAGGCGAATTACTGCTAAAGCATATTGAACCGGCAATCAATTTGATTAGCCGAGGAGAAAGCCAGTTATGCACAGATTCTAAGAGTGGTATTCAATTAAGAATTGGTGCAAGCGATACAATCTGCCGCTATTATCTGGTTCCCTTCTTAAATAATTTCCATAAACAGTACCCAAATATTCATATCAAGGTAACCAACGGCACCTCACTTCAGTGCGCCAGCATGCTGGAGCGCAACGAGGTTGATATTATTGTTACGAATTCTCCTAATTCTGCGCTTAATAATATGATGCAGATTATCCCGGTGAAAGAATTCAGAGATATCTTTATTGCTAACAGTGAGGCTTTTCCTTTGGCTGACCGATCGATAACCCTAAATGAACTTCAGCAATATCCGATTTTGATGCTAGATAAACGGTCTACTACCAGCATTTTTTTACATAATCTCTTTTTGGAACATTCTCTTGATCTTGTTCCGGAGATAGAGTTAAGCAGTAATGATCTGTTGATTGACCTTGCTAAGATTGGACTCGGAATTGCCTTTCTCCCTGATTTTTGTGTCAAAGAATTGGATAATCTGTCCGTCATAGCCATTGACCAGCGGATACCTCCCCGAATGCTGGTAGCGGCATATAATAATGATGTCCCAATTTCTGATGCTGCCAGATATTTTTTAGATAGTTTAAACGAAACCAAGGAATAAATTACAAGGTAATACTACTTAAATCAAAAGGTATTTTTATATTATACCCAAGCACAAAAGACGTGTCGCAATTATTTTGCAACACGTCTTTTATGAAAATAATTAACTTACTTATATAAAGCTTACTTCATATTATACCTTTATACCTGCGAAAACGAAAAGCTGGGGGTACCTCCCCTTGTTACGGATACACCACAGCCATAATAGTAATAATAACCCGTGGTACTATCATATAGCCGAATCATACCGGATGCAGAACTGTATGACCCATCTGTATTCGTTATCGAGTAACCATAAGCATAACCTGTCACATACGAAACGAGAGTATTAACAGAAACAGATCCGGAATTAATATGCACCAAAGCGCTGTCATTGTAAGTAAGACTGATTATATGAGTAATTACAGCAACATTTGTATTCGTGCCTGAATGCATAATGTAAATATTACAGGTAGCTCCGTATGAACTGGTAACACTCATCAATCTAATCCCTGAGCCTGCCGTCTTTTGTAAGATAACTTCGCAAACGGCATCATAATCATCGTTAATTTCAATTCTGTCTCCGTCCTTAATTACCTTTCCTTCTAAAGCAGACATGACCGTATTCATATCCAGTGGTACAGATTCTTCTACCTTCACTGCATTACCATCAGCACTAGCGGTAGATATCGTATTAGCCTTCGCATTTTCTAAATAACCAATTGAGCAAAGTGCAAATATGAATACTCCCAGCATACTCTTTAAGAACATTTTCATACTACATTTTTTCATTAAGTTCTCCTTTCAAAATTGCTTATGTAATTTTAATTGTTACCATGAGTTGTTCATTATTGCTTAATAGAAAACGATTTTTGTTTATCCTGATCCAATGGTAAAGTTGACACATTATAATTTGAGCTGTTTATATCTGTAGAATAGATAAATAATGTGCTGTCGCTCTGAACGTTACTCGTTCTTCCCACCTCTCCGGCTGTTGCCGTAATAAAACCGCTCAGTAGGAGTATTACAGATACCACAAATGCAAAGATTGTTGATTTTCTACTCATTCTCTTCACATTCAGCATGAATAAAAGTCTTTCTCTTAAATTCTGCTTTGGCAAAAGAAACGGGGTACCAAAATTTGCACCATAGATTGGCATGATAGCAGCCGCATCAAGGATTGCAACACCGTATTTTTTCTTCTTTTCCATAGGAAGATTTATTGCGTTTCTTTCATCACATGCATATTCACACCATTTATCAATATCTCTTGACATTAGGTATACTGCCGGATTAAACCAATGCATGGTTCGAATGACCATTGTAAAGAACTTAATTATCAGATCCTTGCTTCTGTAATGCGTTAGTTCATGTGATACTATGTATTCCAGATTAGACTGTACAATCTTATCGGAGGGCAATAAAATAATTGGTGAAAATAAGCCCATCAGCATCGGTGTATTAATATATTCATTAATATATAAGTGAAAAGCTTTCTTTATTCCCAGTTTCTCTGCACTCTTTATTACTACCCACTGATGTAAAGCGTCAGCTGATTTATTATTATACGATACAATATATCTGAACCGGATGTAGCATATCAACTGTTTTAACAAAACGACTACAATACCCAGTAGCCAGATACACAAAATCCAAAATACCAATCTACTCCGTACAGCAGTATATCTGCTTACTCTTCCGGCATAGTCCGCTATAATACCCATATTCTGTCTGGGAAGACTTCCATCAACGAATAGGTGATGGAATTTACCGATCGGAATACAGAAAAGCAGTACAATGCATTTCAATAAGTTATAATGCCAAGTTGCATTGAAAAAGCGTTTTGTAACCTGCTCAATACCCTTAAACAGCAGATATACCATGCTTCCGGTTATAGTCAAAATAAATATATAAAATAGTAGGTACATCATGTCCACCTACCTTTCAGAAAGCCATTGCTTCAGCTCAGCAATCTCTTCTTTAGATAACTTTTTATCTCCATATAAAGCTGCAAAAAAATTCTTTATCGAGCCCTCATACATAATCTCGAGTATACTCTTTGCCTTCAATCTATGATATTCCTCTT
Source organism: Lachnoclostridium sp. UBA1308 (assembly GCA_002307215.1). Classification (GTDB taxonomy): domain Bacteria; phylum Bacillota; class Clostridia; order Lachnospirales; family Lachnospiraceae; genus Mobilitalea. The sequence goes on along the minus strand of DBTU01000005.1, from coordinate 56,053 downwards.
GAGAAAATGCCGGTTGATGAGCCGTCCCTCTACCCCTGGTTTCTGATTTTAAAAATCCTTTGTTTGACAGCCTTGCTAAAAACGTTGAGAGTGTCTGCAATTTCCAGCTTTTATTTCGCTCACTATTAAAATAAGCTAATAAGTCAACCGTTGAAACGGCTTCTCCACGTTTCCATAAATACTCCATAATTTCCATCTCAGTATCAGAAATACCCTGAATGCGTTCCATATTATTCTCCCTCTAAATATTTCTATAAAATACATTATTTCACAATCAATACTACATATTCGTAGAGCCGTTGTCAATAGTTTATGTAAATTAATAACATAATGTTAAATATGTCCAGAAATTGGTTAATAAAAATGCCCTGCGTAAATGAACGCAAGGCATTTTTTCTTTATTTAGCTAATTCATCCAGTCGACCTTGAATCACTTTGTTATAATTTAATACATGTCTCTCGTAATCATCGTTCATGTATTGTGAGGTGATCAGAAAATCTGCCGTTGAACGGTTATTTGCAACCGGAATATCATATACCACGCAGATGCGCAGTAACGCTTTAACATCCGGATCATGTGGCTGCGATGAAAGCGGATCCCAAAAAAAGATCACAAAATCTATATTTCCTTCCACAATTCTAGAACCGATTTGTTGGTCACCACCGAGTGGCCCACTGTTGTATGCCTTGACCGGCAACCCTGTCTTATCCACAATTAATCTGGCTGTTGTTCCTGTTCCGCATAGAAAGTGATTCTTCAATATATCCTTATTCTTTTCTACCCATTCAATCAACTCATGTTTTTTCGTATCATGGGCAATCAATGCAATATGCTTCTGCCTTGCTATTGCAAAATCAATGTATTCATCCTGTATCATCATAAGATTCCTCTCCTACTATTATGCGATAATTATTCTACTTTCTATTAGTATCATAAATGAAAAATACATGAATTGCAAGTATCAGATGATATCCTGTTTTAATGCATCAATTATATTTTCTCTTCTGACTCTCCTGCTGGAATAGATCATAGCAGTACCCACAATCAGGAATACAGAAGCAATCACTACACAAATACTTCCCATTGGAAGAACAAAGGCATAGTCAAATTCAGCCATTAGGACATGATGCATCAAATACATGACCAAAATACTGATGGGAAGTCCATACAGTAATGCTTTCATACCATAAAAAATACTTTCATAATTCAGCATCCGATTAAACCCTTTCGGTGTAATGCCAATAGATTTCAACATTGCAAATTCCCTCTTCCTAAGTGCGATGCTGGTGGATATTGTATTGATTATATTTGCAATACAGATTGCCGTTATAAGTATGATGAACGCATAAGTAAATACAGATACCAATATGAGTGCATGCTCCTCGGTATCCTTATAGTTATATACATTAAACATAGATAGGTTGCTTGCACCGACTTGGCTTTGTACAGCTTCCAAATCCGTCTGAAGCTTCAAGGGCTTATCACTGTTAAAATATACCTGAGTCCTTAACCCGGCGAAAGCCTGCTCCTCCTGCCCTTTCACTAAACTATCGTAGGCGGTCTGTGATATGATAATATGAAAACCGGCAGTTTTACCAAGTGACATAATACCCATCGGCAATTGCTTTGTCAGTGCAGCTACCTTAAGCGATTGTAGCTTAATCATTTCTCCGGCCTCGCTATCAGCATAGGACAGCTCAAGTTGCTCTCCCGGGCTCATTTTCACAAGCTTTGTCTCGACATATTTATCTGTATCATTGTCTTTAAATTTCATGATATCAATCACAATGGCAGAGGGCTGATTGGCCTCAGTAAGCTGTTCATAATCGGCTCCGATTTCCTTCGTATATTTTTTTAAAGCATTATCATCCATGACATGGACTTTAACCTGATATGCATATTTCCCTTCCGTCAGTGTTACCCCTTTATCCTCCCGCAAAAAATCGGCAGCCTTATTTTTGTCTATGAAGGCTGATGTATCAAAATCTTGATACATCGTCATTTCATCAATATTATTTAAAGATGTGATTCTTTCCACTATCTTTTGGCTCTCTTCCTTGCTCTTTCCATCAACACTAGTCTGAATATCAAAATTAATTCCCTCCTGCGTCATCTCAAAGGACTTCCTAATATACTCTGTGAATGAAGTAACCACGAGGAATAACACCATGCTGATGATTAAGGAGAATACGGTAGCCTTATACCGTCCTTTATTTCTCTTGAGGTTCTTAAGCCCCAGATCCCCTTCAATACCAAACAGTAACCTGGTTATCTGAAAGGTGTGTACTTGCCTGCCTTTTATTTTCACATCGGACACCTGTCTGATTGCATCGATTGCCGAGATTCTTGAGGCTCTCCTCGCCGGGATATAGACGGAGACAAGAATTGTCGCTACCGATACCAATACCGCGGTTATCAAAGAAGAAGGATAGACCACCAGGCGAAAACCTTGCGAAAGATTCAACGCCTCCTTCAGTAAAGGATTAATGCAGACAAAGGTAATACCAAGACCGATATAACCGAACGCTATACCAAGTGGAATACTAATTCCTCCGATAACCGCTCCCTCAAAAAATACAGAATTACGCTTCTGTCTTTTGGTAGCACCCACGCTGGACAGCATCCCTAAATATCTTGAGCGCTCAGAAACCGATATTGCAAATGCATTATAGATTAAGGAAACTGACCCTATTACGATGATCACCATGATAATTGCTGTTAATGAATATAGCATCTGTTTCACGCTATCATCCTTAAATATACCATAATACCGTAAAAGATCATTATTATATTCATATTGGGCTATCCCTTGATCTGAGGCTATCCTGTCAGCTATGTTGAAAAGCTTTAGATTCACCTTTTTAAAAATTACGGATACATCACAGGTACTGCCCTCCGTTAAGGTGTTTTCGTCAATATAAGAAACCGCGGTATACCCCGGAGACCAGTTATACTCCCAGGACGGTCTATCCATAAAACCCACGATGGTATAGCTTAGTTTCCTATCCTGGGATAAGCTTTCTGCCACCTTATCATTTTCATAGATCAAGGAAAAATTTTGCAACAGCGGCTCCTCAACTTCTGTTGGGTCATCCTTTGCCGTAGAATATCTTTGACCAATGTTAAGCTCTATTTGATCTCCTAATTTTAAGTTTACCTTGGCATCAGTTATTACTTCATTTGATAAGATTATCTCATTCGGGCTCTTGGGAAGTCTTCCTTCGCTCAGCTTAATCGGTAATTTATGAAAGCCTACTGTACTTAAATTCTTGATACAAAGATATGGTTTGTTCTGATTCTGACTTCCTTCCAGATATGCATACCCGGGATTGCTGCTTAATATGACTGTCTTTATCTCATGATTTGACTTGATAGCCTCCAGCTGCTCTTTACTAACGTCACGGTACTTCGCATGCCACTCACCGTTTTGCGCTATTGACTGCCTCTGCATCACATCCATGAAGGACAATCCCAGAGTTGCCACAGCAGTTATCATCGCAGCGGAAATGATGGTGCCAATGATCGTAACCAGGGTTCTTTTCTTATTCAGCCTAAGCTGTCTGAGCGTTAATTTATGAATGATATTCATGGCCGCATCACCTCATCCTTGGCAATCCGCCCGTCCTCTATCGAAATAATCCGGTCTGCTTGAAGAGCGATTCGCTCATCATGGGTTATGATCAATAATGTCTGCTGATAAGCCTTATTAAACAGCTTTAGCAGCTCAATGATTTCTGTGCTGTTTTTACTGTCTAAGTTACCGGTCGGTTCGTCCGCCAGCATAATGGCAGGATTATTAATGAGTGCTCTGCCGATAGATACTCTCTGCTGCTGTCCGCCGGAAAGTTGGTTCGGAAGATGACTCAGACGCTGTTCCAGATCCAGTGTCTTTATAATAGTATATAACTGCTTCTCATTGACTTTCTGTTGATCCAGCAGGATGGGAAGTGTTATATTCTCTTCAACCGTAAGCACCGGAATCAAATTATAAAACTGATACACCAGTCCGATCTGCCTGCGTCTAAAAATCGCCAGTTGCGTCTCATTCAACCGGTAGATATCCGTATCGTCTAAATATACTTTACCGCCGGATGGCCGGTCTACGCCTCCAAGCATATGAAGTAGTGTGGATTTTCCTGAACCGGACGGTCCGATGATGGCAACAAATTCACCCTTTTTCACTGAAAATGATACGTCATCCAATGCTTTAACCGCTGTTTCACCATTACCATATTGTTTTGACAGATGTTCTACTTTTAAAATCTCCATTACTTTCTCCTTCTTTTATCACCTTGTTAATCATAGTCTATCTGTCCTTGATGACTCCTTTATGACGCAATAATTACAATTTAGTCACATATACTTTCGAATTGCATGTTACAGTATATCTCTTTGAAGGCTAAACTGTAACTAAATTTGAGTACAGCGATCACTCCTATCCTCTTCTCATATAAACGATAAGACGGCATGAAAATCTTCAAAATGATTTCCATGCCGTCCTACAAAAGTATCCTGACATTATTATATCTGCACCTGTAATTCCATGCCGTCCTATACCAAGCCTGTATTCCTACTGCTCTACACTATAATTTGGCGCTTCCTTTGTAATATGAATATCATGAGGATGACTTTCCTTTAAGGAAGCAGCGGAGATCTTAACGAATCTTCCTGTCTCCTGAAGGCTTAGGATATCCTTCGCTCCACAGTAGCCCATACCTGATCTTAAGCCTCCGATTAACTGGAATACGGTATCCTCAACTGTTCCTTTATATGCTACACGACCTTCCACACCTTCCGGGACTAGCTTTTTAGCATCGGACTGGAAGTAGCGATCCTTACTTCCGTTCTCCATCGCAGCAATGGAACCCATACCACGATATACTTTATACTTTCTTCCCTGAAAGAGTTCGAAGGTTCCGGGACTCTCATCGCAACCTGCAAAAATACTTCCCATCATACATACATTGGCGCCCGCGGCAATTGCCTTAGTTATATCTCCGGAATACTTGATACCGCCGTCACCAATAACCGGTATCCCATATTTTTTAGCAACCTCGTAGCTGTCCATGATTGCAGTAATCTGTGGAACACCGATACCCGCAACAATTCGAGTCGTACAGATGGAACCTGGACCGATACCAACCTTAACCGCATCGACACCAGCCTTGATTAATTCCAAGGTAGCTTCACCGGTTGCAATATTGCCTGCGATAATCTGAAGCTCCGGATAAGCCGAACGAATTGATTTTACGGCATTTATGATGTTGAGCGAATGTCCATGTGCCGAATCAAGAACAACAGCGTCTACTTTCGCTTTCACTAAAGCATCTACGCGGTCTAAAATATTATTTGTAATTCCTACACCGGCCGCACACAACAGACGTCCCTGTGTATCTTTTGCCGATAGCGGATATTTAATTTGTTTTTCTATATCTTTGATTGTAATAAGACCCTTAAGATTGCCTTCGTCATCGACGATCGGAAGTTTTTCTTTTCTTGCGGAAGCTAATATTTTCTTGGCTTCCTCAATAGTAATTCCTTCCTTCGCGGTAATTAAACCCTCTGAAGTCATAGATTCTTTGATCTTTCTGGAAAAGTCTGTTTCAAATTTTAGATCACGGTTTGTGATGATACCAACGAGCTTCTTACCGTTTACAACAATCGGAACACCGGATATTCTGTATTTTGCCATTACATCATTCGCATCCTGTAGGGTATGCTCCGGGGATAAATAAAACGGATCGGTTATAACACCATTCTCTGATCTTTTTACCTTGTCTACCTCATCTGCCTGCTCCTCAATTGACATGTTCTTGTGAATGACACCGATGCCACCCTGTCTCGCCATAGCGATTGCCATCCGGTTCTCCGTTACGGTATCCATTCCGGCACTCATTAACGGGATATTCAACTTAATCGTTTTAGTCAGGTTTGTCGTCAGTTCTACTTGATTGGGTATAAAGTCTGCATAAGCAGGTACTAAAAGTACATCATCAAATGTAATTCCGTCACCGATTATTTTTCCCATTTTGATAATCTCCTCACTTTCATGAATATATGTTAAAACAGATTTTTAAAAGTATAACCAATTAATCTATCCTTGTCAACCACGTAAAAAAATAAATGTAATTTAATTGTTACAGTACACACCCAAGCCAATAATCTTGCCTATGATTTCGGTAAATGATGTTCGAAAAGGAGTATTTGCATACGAACTACGTAATGCAACTAAGCAGAAGCGTCTCCTCTTCGGAAATATTTACCGAAATCATAGCATCTTCTTTGGCTTGGGTGTAAGCTGTAAAATTTACTTCGAATTTCACCGAAATTCAAAGAGGATGCTTAAAATGTTATCTCACAAAAACACTTTAAACACCCTCAGTAATGGAACCTTTTAAATTTGTGAGACCTTTCTTGGACTCTTTTGTTTCATCATGGAAAGCATTTTTTCACCGGGTTCGAATGCAATTCGGTATTTCTTATCCTTAACACCCACAATGATAATATATGGTTTGCTGTCTTTATTTCCGGAGGAAAAATCCTTATTCTCGCATTTTAGATAAGTAAAGCTATCCAAGGCATGGGAACCCTGTAATGCAACAATTTCAACCTGATCCATATCAATGCGGAGTAAGGTTTTACGTTTTGATTTACCGGTAATTCTGTCAAAATCAAGCTGCCCATCTACAAAAACGTACTCATAATCAACATTGAGTTTTGGAAACATCATCACTAATATTACCTCTAACGCTGCACCAAAGATGGTAAAAAAGCTTCCCAACAGCAAGAGCAATACACCCACAAATAATCCTATGACCAAAAGGGCCCGAAGTAATATTGTACGCGGTGTATCCTTCCTCTTCACTCCTGCTTCCGCATATAGCTGACTCATTTAATACCTCCTATTATGATTCGTATATGTTACCGTGATATGTTACATAGCGAAATCTGTAAATTTACAAATAATTATACCTCGACTGTCCAGTTATGGGTATCGTTCACTTCGCCTAATTGAATTCCGGTAATCGTATCATACAGTTTCTGGCTTATGGGTCCGATACCACCGTCCTTTACCTGCATGATGTGTTCTCCCCAACGAAGTTGTCCCACGGGGGAAACAACAGCCGCTGTTCCGGTTCCCCATACCTCATCTAATGTGCCGTTCTGTGCCGCTTCATATATTTCATTGATAGAGATTCGACATTCCTTTGTAGGAAGTCCCCATTCTCTGCACAATGCAAGTACGGAATCTCTGGTTACACCCGGAAGGATACTTCCGTTTAACTCCGGCGTAATCACTGTCCCATTAATCTTAAAGAAGATGTTCATTGCGCCAACCTCTTCAATATATTTACGATGTACACCATCCAACCATAATACCTGGGAATAGCCTTCGTCATGAGCTTTTACCTGAGATTTTAGGGAAGCCACATAATTCGCTCCAACCTTCGCTTCACCAATGCCACCCTTTACTGCTCTTACATATTCATCCTCGATCCATATCTTAACCGGATTTAGGCCTTCCGGATAATATGCACCGACTGGAGATAATATAATCATGAATAAATACTTATCTGACGGACGAACACCAAGGTAAGGATCCGTAGCAATAATAAATGGTCTGATATACAGAGAGGTACCCTCTTTGGTGGGAATCCATGCCTCATCTGCCTTAACAACCGCTTTAATTGCTTGAAGAAAAATATCTTCCGGTATCTCAGGAATACAGATTCTGCGGTTTGTTTTATTTGCTCTCTCTATGTTCTTATTTGGACGAAATAATAATATTTTTCCGCTCTTTGTCTTGTATGCTTTCAAACCTTCAAACATTTCCTGCCCATAATGGAATACCATGGCAGAAGGCTCTAAATTGAGTGGTTGATAAGGGATAATTCGCGGATCAAACCATCCTTTTCCCGTTTCATAATTCATAATGAACATATGGTCAGTAAAAATAGTACCAAATTTCAAAGGATTATCTGCTCCGGGTAATACCTTTGGATTCTTTGTCTTCACATTTTTAATACTTTGCATATTATCATCCTTCCTTTTTCCCGTTCAAGACTTAACCAATGAACCGAATGTTAATATTATCCTATCGACAGTTCATCTTAATTACCAATTTTTATACCCCTTTATAGTAGTCTTAGTATCAGGATTTTTCAAGCATTTTTTCTAAATTCATAAGTATTTTACTATTTCTTGCTACTGTTCACACTCAAGCCAATAATCTTGCCTATGATTTCGGTAAATGATTATTTCCGCTTCGGAAACATTTATCGAAATCATATCATCTTCTTTGGCTGGGGTGTTAACTATCACTATTTTTTCTCTCGTATCTACAGAAGGTATATATAAGATCATGATATGTCTGTTCCTCTGATTCCTCAGTAAGTTCCCAATCATCCATTCCATCCATATCCGGAAACCATGTATCTGCCTGATAGGCATAATCGATTTTCGTAATATAGGCTATATCACAAAGGGGCAACATTTGCTTATAAATACTTGCTCCTCCGATTACAAAGACATCCTCAGGTTTAAATCCGTTCACAGTTACCTGTGCTTCTTCGATACCGGAAACTACTATGGCGTCCTTAACCCTATATTCTTTTTTATGGGTGATAACGATATTGGTTCTGTCTTTTAACGGCAGTCCCGCCGGAAAGCTTTCTAAGGTGCTCCTGCCCATGATTATAGCTTTGCCCGTTGTTACAAGACGAAAGTTACGCTGGTCGGCCGGAATCCTTACGAGAAGATTCTTCTGATAACCGATTGCCCAATTCTTATCTACTGCCACGATCAAATTCATACTGCAAACCACCTTTCATTCAACGCGAAACGAACTTTCTTATACTGCTATCGGAATGTTTCCTACCTTCGGTCCACATTGATAATCTATTAATTTAAAATCATCTATACTAAATTGATAAAAGTCTCTAATTTCAGGATTCATCCAAAAGGTCGGCGCATCATAAGCGGGTTGCTCTATCAGTTCCCGAATGATAGGGATATGTCTGTCATAAATATGGGCATCCGCAATCACATGTACAAGCTCTCCTACCTCTAAGTTACATACCTGCGCCAACATATGGACAAGTACCGCATACTGGCATACATTCCAGCTGTTTGCTGCCAGAATATCATTGGATCGCTGATTTAATATGGCGTTTAGAACAAGTCTATCCTTGTCCTTCTTTTTCGTTACATTAAAGGTCATGCTATAGGCACAAGGATATAGTTTCATCTCATGGAGATCTTGATGCACATAAATATTCGTCATAATTCTTCTGCTATAAGGATTATTCTTCAAATCATAGATAATACGATCAACCTGATCCATCAGGCCTTCCTTATATTGATGCTTTACACCCAGTTGATATCCGTACGCTTTACCGATCGAACCGGAGTCATCTGCCCAACTGTCCCAAATATGGCTATTTAAATCATGTACATTATTGGATTTCTTCTGCCATATCCATAAAATCTCATCGATCGGGCTGATAAAAGGAGATTTACGAAGCGTCAATATCGGGAATTCCTTGGATAAATCATATCGATTTACAACACCGAATTTTTTAATAGTGTATGCAAAGGAACCATCCTCCCATTTCGGTCTGATCTTCTCCCCTTCGGTGCTAACACCATTCTCCAATACATCCCTGCACATGTCAACAAAAATACAATCTGCTAAACCCATACTTGCCTCCCGATTTTGGAGGATTCACCTCCTTATTGATGGTTTTCGTCTCTTACTTTGGAGAATTCCTCCTGTTTATGCGGAAACACATTTCATAATTATCTATTGTACCTCAACCGCTCATACCAGGCAATATATTATTTTGTTGAAGAACTATATATAATTCATTTAAGTCAAACCATATTAGGATAGTTGACAAATAAAATATCCGTACCAAATGGAATTTATCCCGTCAGGTACGGATATCTATGTCAGTTATACTTGCAAGCAATTTTATTGAATTACTCTTTCCATTCTTTATCTCAGGCAGAGCAGCTGTTCATCTGCATAGCGCTTAATATTGGAAGCATTTACATATTTCTTTGCCGCACCGTCTTTGATTTCCACAAGGGTCGGTGCCTGCATGATACTGAATTCTCTCGCCAAATCAGCATTCTCGTCAGCATCTACGATAGCATAGTTACTTTCTTTCAGATACTCTTTTGCCATATGGCAATTCGGACATGTCTTGGTGGTGAAGAGATATAGTCCATCTACCATTTGTACAGAATCCTCTTCTACTTCGACGCTTTCTTGAACTTTTCCTTCAGTCATTGTCCTGAACTTAGTGGGCTTATAGAGTTTACGGTTTTCATATTCCTGCGTCTTACCCTCATTCCAGTTCTGAACCGGGCGATAATAGCCGGTGATGCGACTGTACACTTCAGCCTTCTCACCGCAGTGAGGACAGGTGTACTGTTCTCCCGTCAAATATCCATGTGACTTACATACGGAATAAGTTGGTGATAGGGTATAGTATGGCAGCTTATAATGATTCGCGATTGTACGAACCAGCTTTGCAGCTGCCTCCCAATCCGGAAGTTTCTCGCCAAGAAAGGCATGGAATACGGTTCCGGAGGTATAAAGTGTCTGTAACTCATCCTGAATATCAAGTGCCTCAAAAATATCCTCTGTATATCCAACAGGCAAATGTGAGCTGTTAGTATAGTATGGAACATCTCCCTGCTTGCCTGCGGTCTTAATATCGGGCCAACGTTTTCTGTCATGCTTCGCCAGACGATAGGATGTAGATTCCGCCGGACTTGCCTCCAGATTATAAAGATCCCCGTACAGCTCCTGATAATCGGAGAGACGTTCTCTCATGTGATTTAAAGTCTTTATCGAAAATTGCTTTGTTTTCTCATCAGTCATGTCACCGCCAAGCCATTTTGCGTTTAAGCCCACTTCATTCATTCCAATTAGGCCGATGGTCGAAAAATGACTGTCAAAGGAACCAAGATAACGCTTTGTATATGGATATAAGCCTTCAATTAAAAGCTTTGTAATGACGCCTCTCTTAACCTTTAAGGACCGAGCCGAAACATCCATCATGCGATCAAGTCGCTCAAAGTATTCCTCTTCGTTCGATGCCATATAAGCAATTCTTGGCATATTAATGGTAACAACACCAACAGATCCAGTGCTTTCGCCAGAACCGAAGAATCCGCCGGTCTTCTTGCGAAGTTCTCGAAGATCCAGACGAAGTCTGCAACACATGGACCTGACATCACTGGGTTCCATATCACTGTTTATAAAATTCGAGAAATAAGGTGTTCCGTATTTTGCGGTCATTTCAAATAACAGACGATTGTTCTCGGTATCAGACCAATCAAAATCACTCGTAATGGAATAGGTAGGAATCGGGTACTGGAATCCTCTTCCATTCGCATCTCCTTCAATCATGATTTCAATGAAGGCTTTATTCACGATATCCATTTCTTTCTTGCAATCCTTATATTGAAAATCTACTTCTTTACCACCAATGATACATGGGATTTCCGCAAGATCGTTCGGAACCGTCCAGTCAAGGGTGATATTAGAGAACGGAGCCTGTGTCCCCCAACGGCTCGGTGTGTTCACACCATACACGAAGGATTGGATGCATTGTTTTACTTCCTTATAGGATAAATTATCCACCTTAACAAAAGGTGCCAGATAAGTATCAAAGGAGGAAAATGCCTGAGCTCCTGCCCATTCGTTCTGCATAATGCCGAGGAAATTAACCATCTGGTTACAAAGTGTGGATAGATGGCTCGCGGGGGAGGAAGTAATCTTACCTGGGATTCCGCCAAGACCATCCTTGATCAACTGCTTCAATGACCAGCCTGCACAGTAACCGGTCAACATGGATAAATCATGTAAATGTATATCAGCATTACGGTGTGCATTTGCAATCTCTTCATCATATATTTCAGACAGCCAGTAATTCGCTGTAATCGAGCCGGAGTTGTGTAAAATAAGCCCGCCTACGGAATACGTAACCGTCGAATTTTCCTTCACTCTCCAGTCTTCTTCCTTCACATAGCTGTTGACAATCTCCTTGTAATCCAAGATCGTGGATTTCATATTACGAATCTTTTCTCTATTCTTACGGTAAAGGATATAGGCCTTGGCTACCTCTGTATATCCGGTCTGCTCCAATACATTCTCCACACTGTCCTGGACATCTTCAACATGTATTGTTTCGTCTTTAATCTTGACTTGAAAATCTGATGTTACACGAAGTGCAAGTAAACTGATAATCTCCTCCGTATAGAGCTTCTCTGTTGCCTTGAAGGCTTTTGTAATAGCTTCGCTGATTTTCTTCAAGGTGAATTCTGCGACCTGACCATCTCTTTTAATTACATTAATCATATGTAGCTGACTCCCTTCCCGTAATTCGCTATGTCATAAAACTTAATATAACTTCATGTATCAATAATACCAGAAAACTCCAAGTTAGTCAATTATAAAATACTAGATATATGAGTTATTTTTTTGTCTCATACCATATCTAGTATTTAATTAGTCATTAAGGCCTATTAAGTTTTTATTCAAAGTTGCCGATAAATGGGTTTATCGGGTGGTTTAAGTAGTAATCAAAGGCTCTGAAAAACATCCTTAGGTACATAAGCCTTTACATAAATGCCCTCCTGCTGATATTCTTCTTCCAGGAGTTGTCCGAATTTTCGAATCACTTGAATTTTACCGGCATCCTGATAGGAAAATACTTTCTCCACCAGAATCTTACGCTCATTCAACGTCTTCTCGATCAGCTCCAACAACTTATCAACATCCATACCTGTCTTAGCTGATATCTTTACTGTATGATCTGCCTTAAAATCCTTGATCGTCTTCTCAGCTTCAGGCCTATCTTGTTTATTAAAAGCCGTTATGATAATCTTATCCGAAATCCCAAGGTTATTCAGTGTTTCATATACAATATGCATCTGCCGATCTACATCAGTGTTCGCGCTGTCCACAACATGTAATATGATATCCGAATACTTTGCTTCCTCCAACGTACTTTGAAATGCTTCAATTAAATGATGTGGGAGCTTTCTGATAAACCCTACTGTATCGGTAATCAGAATTTGCTGTCCGCTCACCAGAGTAAGATTTCTCGTCGTAGGATCCAGTGTTGCAAACAGCTTATCTTCCTCTAATACCCCTGCATTCGTCAGATAGTTCAATAGTGTGGATTTACCTGCATTGGTATATCCGACGATTGCCACTACCGGAACGTGGCTCTTGCTTCTTAAATTTCTTGAGGTTTCTCGGTTTTGTTTTACGTCCTCGAGTTCCTGTCTTAACAGCGTAATCCGATCTTTTATCAGACGGCGATCCATCTCAAGCTTCTTCTCACCCGGTCCCCTGGTGCCTATCCCGCCACCGAGTCTCGATAAGGAATTACGAAGTCCGATCAGTCTCGAGGAACGGTACCTCAGCTGTGCCAATTCGACCTGTATCTTTCCTTCTCTGGTGGAAGCTCTATTAGCAAAAATATCAAGAATAATAACTGTACGGTCTAATACCTTCATCTGCAGAGCGCCTTCGAGATTTTTAAGTTGCGTCGGAGAAAGTTCATCATCACAAATCACTCCGGTTGCATTCATTCTTACAGCCAATTCTTTTACTTCATCTATCTTGCCCTTACCAATATAAGTACCCGGATGAACACTTTCCCTGTTCTGAATTATCTTTCCCACTGTTACTGCACCGGCCGTAGCCGCAAGTTCCTCTAATTCATCAAGAGACTGAACCGTATCATCCTTCTCAGATGAAGCAACCGATACCAGTACAAACCGCTCTTCTACTTCCTTAATATCATACATCTGTGACATAATAATCTCCAATCCTCCACATGAGTTGCCCTTATTGTATTATGGCATCCATCAGTCGGGTTTCTATAAATTCTGCTTCCCTGACAGCAGCATCATCCCCCGGATAATTCTTCAGGTACGTTGTCAGTTTATCATTTGCTGTTTTAAAATCTCCCAGCTTTTCATAGGCAATAATCTCATTTTTCATGAAAAACTTAGTTGTACCCGTCTCATGATAAGTCGCTCCAATCTCCAGATAATCGATTGCCTTCTGATATTCACCTGTCTTTATCAAGCATACAGCAATCTGATTATATACATTCGGTGCCGGAATATCTCCGATCTTGATATAATTTTCATAATAATAAACCGCTTTCGTATAATCCTTATCAATTCGGTAAATCTCACCTATATAGTAATCTGCCTCGCTAAAGCCTTTATCCGCATTGTCTTTCAGTTCGGTGAGCGCTGTATCATAGCTGTTCTGATAAAAATGAAGCTTTGCCAGATTATATTTGTCTTCCTTGGTTACTACCTTAATATCTGCAGCTTTTTGCAATACCTTCTGTGCGGTGTCATTATCTCCCTGCTCAGTCAGAAGGTCGTACTTTCCAAAATAATATTCGAAATTGTTAGGTTTCAGCGAAATAGCACTGTCATAATCACTCTGACTCTTCTCCGGTTCTCCCATGCAACGATAGCAATATGCTCTATCCGCATATGCCGCAGCATTACTTCCATCTTCTATTAGAAGTTGATTATAGGTTGCAAGAGCCATTTGATAATCACCGACTGCTCTGTAGGAACTGCCCATGTAATACAATATATCCACATCAAGCTTTGCTAATTCATCGATCTTGAGTGCACTGTCAAATTCTTTCACCGCATTTTCGTAATCCTGCATAAGGTAATATGTGATTCCCATGCCACGGAGAGCTCTTTTATTATTCTTTCTGATAATTGACATATCTTTATTAATATAAGCCTTGTTTAACTGTGCCAGAGCTTCCTCATATTTGCCTAGTGCTGCTAAGGTCAAACCATAATCAATATAATACTGGGCCCGATCCGGATTAGCAGAAATTGCTTTACTGAACTTATCGGCGGCAGCTTCGTAGTTACCGCTCTCAAAGTTTTTCCTTCCATCCTTATAATAATTATCTGCCGAACCGCAGCCGGTAAGAACTGTTATTACGATAAGAATCAAAAGAGAAAGAAGCTTATTACTCATTTCACGTTCCTCATTTCCTGAAAGGAGTATATCCGCATCTGGAGATAATCCTAATTTTATCAGCGTTTCGGTACCATATATTGTGTCTATGGATAATTATACAACAGATTCCATGGGTTGACAATCACATATAGAATCTTTTGAATTTTATTGACATATGTGGGCAAAATAAGCTACAATTAAAACACTTTCACATACTTGTCATTTTATTATTCCATTACCATATTTATATAAGTTGTATATAATTCTTAATTCGATATTAATGATTATATACTTTTTTATGCGGTAAGTAAAAATGATTATAAAAGTGACAAATTACGCTAAGGAGGACTTTTTTTATGGAATTTTTATGGTTAGGTATCATGTCGATTACTTGGCAACAATGTGTCATGTATTTAATCGGTGCCTTACTGATCTATCTCG
Organism: Lachnoclostridium sp. UBA1308; assembly: GCA_002307215.1. Lineage (GTDB taxonomy): Bacteria > Bacillota > Clostridia > Lachnospirales > Lachnospiraceae > Mobilitalea. The sequence continues at coordinate 40,577 of DBTU01000005.1, read as the reverse complement.
CAATTGGCAGGGGTTTTGAGCCTTCCTTGCTTCTTCCCATGGGTTTTGGTGCTATTTTGGTTAACCTTCCCTTATCAGGTGTTCTGAATCAGACAATTCCAGGTGTCGGTGAAACACATGGTATCATACAATGGCTTTTCGAAACCACCATTTCATCTTCCGAAGCTTTACCGCTCTTGTTATTTATCGGTATTGGGGCGATGATTGATTTCGGTCCGTTGCTTGCTAATCCAAAAATGTTCTTATTCGGCGGTGCTGCTCAGTTTGGAATTTTCTTTACCATTTTACTTGCATCCCTTTTGGGCTTTGGATTAAATGATTCAGCCTCTATCGGTATTATCGGTGCTGCTGACGGCCCCACCTCAATCCTGGTATCCCAGATTCTTCATTCCAAGTATATGGGAGCGATTGCAGTCGCCGCGTACTCTTATATGGCATTGGTTCCGATTGTACAGCCCATTGCGGTTAAGCTGGTAACCACAAAAAAAGAACGCTTAATTCGTATGGATTACAATCCTAAATCCGTAACCAAACTGACAAGATTAATCTTCCCCGTCGTTGTTACCTTCATCGCAGGCTGTATTGCTCCTCAATCGGTAGCGTTAGTTGGTTTCTTAATGTTTGGTAATTTAATCAGAGAATGCGGTGTTCTTGGGAGCTTATCCGATACCGCACAGAACTCTCTTGCTAATCTGATTACATTACTGCTTGGTATTACGATTGCTTTTAGTATGAAGGCAGATGTATTTGTCAAAACAGATACCTTATTGATTATGCTGTTAGGCTTATTTGCCTTTGTATTCGACACCATCGGTGGTGTAATGTTTGCCAAGTTACTGAACCTGTTCCTGAAGAAGAAAATCAATCCCATGGTCGGCGCTGCTGGTATTTCTGCATTTCCTATGTCTGCCCGTGTTATTCAAAAAATGGGTATTAAGGAAGACCCCACAAACCACCTTCTTATGCATGCTATCAGTGCTAATGTAGCAGGTCAGATCGGTTCCGTTGTAGCAGGTGGTGTAGTTATTAATATTGTAAGCCAAATTCTTAAAAATATCGGATAATTGAAAGGAGTAACAATATGTATTGGCAGAATGTAATGTATTCATTAGAAATAATGGGAAAAGGAATGCTTTCTATCTTCGTGGTTATTCTGATATTAACCGGCATTGTTGTGCTACTTACAAAGATAACCAACTTACCTTCCTTGAAGAAGCATGATGATTCCGAGGAATAATTCATATCAATATCTTAGATTCAATAAAAAGAGCTGATGAAAATCGGATACGATTTTTCATCAGCCTTTTTATTGAATCTATTTACTGAAACTATTCATTGAGTCCATTCATTGAGTCTATTCATTGAGTCTATTCATCGAATCTATTCATTGATATATCTAACTGCCTTGTAAGGCTGCCTGTAATTATAGCTTGTAATTCTAATCCCCGTGGATGGGCTGCTGGCACTAATTACATTACCATTTCCGATATACATAGCCACATGATTAACTGTACCGTTATTAGTATAGAAAATGAGATCTCCCTTTTTAAGATCGTCAAGAGATACTCTGACTCCCCCATTCGCCTGCGTTCTTGATGTTCTCGAAATACTGATTCCAAAGTGGGCAAATACCGATTGGGTAAATCCGGAACAATCAGCGCCATTTGTGAGGCTGGTACCTCCCCAGACATACGGATTTCCAACGAAATTAACAGCATATGCCGCAATCCGGCTTCCTAAGTCGGACGAACTGACGCTTGTATCCTCCGTTGCATTAGTATCCTCGGAACGTATAATGTTATTGTCTGATGAACTGCTTAATGTAGCTTTCAAGGAAGCGTTGCTTTGATTATTGTCCAAAGCAGCCACTGCAGCCGCCTCTTCCCGTAACCGTTCCTGCTCTTCTTCAATGGACACGGCTTCTTCATATTGCATTTGGATTTTCACATAATCCCCAGAAACATATCCATATTCCTTTTTCCCTAGGGATATCCTAACCCAGCCGTTCTTTTCCTTGTTAACCTTAAATTCATCGCCCTCGGGTATAAGTGTCAGTACTTCTGCATCTAGTGATGCCTTTTCCCTAACCTTTAAGGTCGTCGTAGTCACGGTAGCCACTTTGTTTCCAATCGTCTTTGCAAGCGTAACCGCTTCATCTCCTACAACCAGATAATCCGCTTTAATGAAACCCTTCACCGATCCGGATGTAATCTCGTACCAATCATCCTTTTTTGATATGATTGTAGCAGCTGAATTATTGTACAATTTACCGAGAATTTCTCCATTCTCATTGGCTTCACTTCTAATATTTACATAATTCTCAGCTTGTGCAAATGCCAAATTATCAAATTCGGATTCATCATTCGAAGCGAGGTACTCCTTTATTGTTTTATCTGCGTTATTCGCGTTCTGAAAAAAATTATCCAAAGCAAGATCAATTCCCGCAATCGGTTCTCCGTTAACCTGTACATCCATTCCTGAAACAGTATCCTCTGCCGCAAAAGCAACCCTATCGTTTCCCGAAAGTATTATTGTGCCTATTAATAAAAAACCTGCAAGCATATGTATTTTTATCATGATACCTCCATATGTAGTCTGACAGACCGAACCTTCAATCTGTCAAATCAATTGTTACATATTTATTAAATATGTTACATACATATTATACATTATCTTGTAGGGAATGCACCTTGTAATTTATGGGAATTAATAAATAACTACCATATAAAATCCTTTATTCAATCTTAAACTTATCTATCAGCTCCTTCATATCGGTGACGAGTTCATCAATTTCCTGTCCAATCTGATGAATCGTGGTCATAGAAGCAAGAACCTCCTCGGAAGCAGCTGATGTTTCCTCAGTGCTAGCCGCATTCTCTTCGGAAACAGCTGATACATTTGCTCCAAAATCCGAAACAGCAACCTTGCTTTGTACCATTTTACCGGAAGCCGTATCAAGTGTTCCTATTTCTCCTCTTATATCATTAATAGCGCTTGCAATCTCCGTATATTTATCTTTGGTTTCTCCAACGCTGGAGGTTTGTATTTTAACAGCTTCCCTAACCTGGTCGCTCTGTTCGCTGGCTTTTTTGATATCATCCATAAGCTCCCCAAGCATCTGGTCAATCATCATTGTGGAATGACTGGACTGTTCTGATAATCTCCGGATTTCATCGGCGACTACTGCGAACCCTTTACCCGATTCACCGGCACGAGCTGCCTCGATAGAAGCATTTAATGCCAACAGCTTTGTTTGATTAGTAATACTTGCAATCATAGAGCTTGCTTCTCCAATCTTACCTGCATTCATACTGGTTGCATCAATTGTTGTAAATATAGACTCAAATGCACATTGATTCTTCTTTGTGATTTCCTCCAGTTGATTAACTGTATCTATGCCCTCATTAATTGCCTTTCGAATAAGCTCGCTGGAATTGGATAATCTCTTGGAACTCTGCGAACTGGTATCGATTGCTTCTCCTAACTTTTGCAATTCCTGTACTAGCTGTTGCACATCTTCTGCCTGATTTAATGCCCCTTCAGCAATATCTCCTGCTGTTTTGGCTATCTCGTTCATGGAAGAAGTAACTTCTTCGGAGCTTGATTGCATCGATTTCGAGGAATTTGACAGTTTGTTTGATGTTTGGGATAAATCAGTAATAATCCCGCGAAGCGAATAGACCAAGGTGGAGATGGCATTAGCCAATATTCCCAACTCATCCTTGCTTCTGGTCGAGTGCGGCTGGAAGGATAAATCATTTTCTGATAATGAATTCATATCCCGTGTAATCATTTGAATATTCTTCTTTAGATACATAATTACATAACCTGTAATTAATGAGATGATAATCACCACTATCGAAATCAAAATGATTAGCATAATAATCGAATTAGAGATTTCTTTTTCGGTCTTATCTGTTATATAGGCTCCATATTGATCCAATAGATCTGTCATTGTATTTAAATCATTTCTCGTCACCTCAAATATTACATTTTTCTGATCGTAGTCTCCCTTTCCTGTACTTGGGTCATAGGCCGCCAGCCATTCTTGCATGCCTGATGTGAATGAGTCATTCAAATCAGATAACGTTACCTGATTTTCTTTCTCTTTAAATTCCTTATAAAGTGTTGCATTCTTTTGCAGATTTTGCATTGCCTCGTTAACTCTGTCGATAACCTGATTGTAATTCTCACTGTAATCCGTAAGTAATGCTTCTTTTGCTTCGCCGTCCAATGTACTTCCCGAAAGAACTAAGGTTCTCTCAGCAATTGATGCCTGATATATGTCACGGTCAGCATTTAAAATTAATGCAGAATCTTTATAAACTGTATCATAGTAAGCTTCTTTTTCCATATTGCTGATATGATGGGTCTGGTAACTTAGTAGAACCAGAAATACTATTGTTATCAATACTGTTGGAATAATTAACAATAATAATTTCTGTGCAACCTTCATGTTTCTCAAAATGGCCATATGACATCCTCCTATTTAATCTTATTACCATTATATATCGACATAATTACACATTACTGTTACTGTTCAATTTTTGTAATATTGGCCATTACATTTTATATAAAAGGAAATATGAAAATAAGAAGAAATCTAAATATGAAATATGAAAACATGATAATCAAAAAGAAGATGTCTGCAAAATATTG
>DBTU01000005.1:0-35650 GCA_002307215.1 Lachnoclostridium sp. UBA1308 | reverse complement strand
CAATATTTTGCAGACATCTTCTTTTCCACTTTTAAATATTAATAGAATGGGTCTTTTTGATCTTAAGCCTAGTCATCGCACGATTTAAAGCAGCCACAGTCTCATAATATTCCGTCTGACTTAGTTTCTGTCGCAGCTTCTCTTCTGCCCTTAGCCTGGCTTCCTCAGCTCGATGCTCATCAATATCTTCAGGGTTTTCGATCGTATCTGCAAGTATTACCACATATTTCGGTGTAATCTCTACAAAGCCTTCACTTACAGCTGCATAATGCCATACCCCATCAATCTGAAACTTAATCTCGCCAGGACTTAAGCAGGTAACCATTGCCTCGTGATTTGCCAGAATACCATGTTTACCATCGATTCCGGGGAAAACGAGCATTTCACAGTCCCCTTTATAGAAGGGATGATCACTTGCTATGATTTCAAGCTGAAATTTCTTAGCCATAGCTCCTCCTATTCAACCCTCAATATCATTGAAAGTTCAAATATTAATTATTAGCATCCATAAGTTTCGCTTTTTCAATTACTTCTTCAATGGGTCCAACCATTAAAAAAGCCGATTCTGGGTATTCATCCATCTCACCATTGATTATAGCCTTAAATCCCTTGATGGTTTCGCTGAGTGGAACGTACTTTCCTGTGATTCCGGTGAAATTCTCGGCCACATTAAATGGCTGTGACAGGAATTTCTGTATTTTTCTGGCACGATATACAGCCAGTTTATCTTGTTCATCCAGTTCTTCCATACCAAGAATTGCAATAATATCCTGCAGCTCTTTATATTTTTGTAGAAGCTCCTGCGTCTTTCTTGCTACTTCATAGTGTTCTTCACCGACAACATCGGGCTCCAGTATTCTTGAGGTAGACTCTAACGGGTCAACTGCCGGATAAATACCCTGTTCAACAATTTTACGAGATAATACCGTTGTCGCATCCAGATGTGCAAAGGTATTAGCCGGAGCCGGGTCTGTCAGATCATCGGCCGGAACATAGACTGCCTGAACGGAAGTAATGGAACCGTTCTTTGTAGAAGTTATTCTCTCCTGTAGTTCACCCATTTCATTTGCAAGTGTAGGCTGATAGCCTACAGCAGAAGGCATACGGCCAAGTAACGCTGAAACCTCTGAACCGGCCTGAACAAAACGGAATATATTGTCAATAAACAACAGTACATCCTGCTTCTCCTCATCTCTGAAATATTCAGCCATGGTAAGGCCTGTCTGAGCAACTCTCATACGGGAACCCGGCGGCTCATTCATCTGTCCGAATACTAAGGCGGTTTTACTGATAACGCCAGAATCCTTCATGTCCCTCCAAAGATCATTACCTTCTCTGGAGCGTTCGCCTACTCCTGTAAAGATGGAAACACCGCCATGCTCTGTAGCAATATTTCGTATTAATTCCTGGATTAATACGGTCTTTCCAACACCGGCACCACCGAACAAACCAATTTTACCACCCTTAGCATAAGGTGCCAGCAAATCAATTACCTTAATTCCGGTCTCTAAAATCTCTACTACCGGACTTTGATCCTCAAAACTAGGTGGATCTCTATGAATTTTCCACAAATCATCACCAACGACAGGTTCTCCGCCGTCAATTATTTCTCCAAGTACATTAAACATTCTTCCAAGAGTCGGCTTTCCGACAGGAACCCTAATACAGGAGCCGGTTGATGTTACTTCCATTCCCTTAACAAGTCCCTCACTGGAAGCAAGTACGATACAGCGTACAATATTATTGCCCATATGGCTTGCAACTTCCATAACAAGCTTTTGCCCTTCTCTTGTTACTTCCAGTGCATCCTTAATCATTGGCAGCTTTCCGCTCCCAAACTCTACATCTACTACGGGTCCTAAAACCCTGACTACTTTTCCATTTTCCATATATCATACTACAATTTCTACGCATTATGCCTACAAGACAAACCAATACATCGGTTTATCTGTCATGAATAGAATTTTATCTCCTTCCTTATTTTTTAAGGCTCTTAGCTCCACTGACAACCTCTGTAATTTCCTGGGTAATGGCAGCCTGTCTTGCTCTGTTATACTGCAATCCGAGACTTTTTAACATATCCCCCGCACTATCCGTCGCAGCCTCCATCGCCATCATTCTTGCGTTTTGCTCACTGGAAAAGGATTCAACTAAAATTCCAAAAATCAATCCTTTTAAATAGTTTGGTACCAGACGATCCATAACAATTTCGGGTGACGGATCAAATAATGCATGCGTATACCCGGCTGTTTTTCGCTCGAATCTTCTTCTTTCCAGCGGTAATAACTTGATACATTCCACTTCGGACTTCATAGAACTAATCATCTTTGTATAGACTACATAAATATCATCCAAATGTCCCGCTGCAAACAAATCAATCAGTGTTTTCGCAATTTCCTGTGAACGAAACAAATTGGGATTCTGAGCTGTGTATAGGAATTCCGTATCAATCTGGATACCCTTACGCAAATAATACTGCCTTCCTACTGTACCGACAACAAAAAGCGAGTTGTTACTGCTCTTCTTCATTTCTTCTTCCGCTCTTTTAATCACATTATGATTGTATGCACCAGCCATACCCCTGTCGGCGGTTATTACCAATATACCTTTCTTTCTGTCCTCCGCATTTATATCTTCCCTACGCTGGAAGAACACGGAATCAGCATGAGGCGCACGTACAAGAATATCATGGATTGTAGCCTGGAGAGCTTCGAAATAAGGTTGGGTTGCCACTAGGCTTTTTCTAGCCTTTTTTAATTTCGAAGAAGAGATTAGATACATGGCATTCGTTATTTTCATGATATCCTGGATACCTTTAATTCTGGATCGGATTTCTCTTGTATTAGCCATCATAACCTCCACGATACCTAAATATGGTATCTCAATAACTTTTCAAAATTCATTACATTCTAAATTCTTTGGCCGCCTTCACTATCTGTTCGGTCAATTCATCTGTCAATACCCTTTTCGTATCAATTTCTTCCACAATGTTACTATATTTTGTCTTTATATAATCAAGCAAATCATATTTTAAATCTTTCATTTCCTTCAGCGGTACATCATTAAACACCTTCTTATTGGCTAAAACGAGTAATATTACTTCCTCATACAGCTTTAAAGGTTTTGATAACGGCTGTTTCAGCAACTCTATCAGATGCTTACCATGTTCAAGAAGATCCTTGGTTGATTTATCAAGATCGGAACTGAACTGGGTAAATACCTCCATCTCTCTGTACTGAGCAAGATCGATACGCAGACTTCCGGATGCTTTCTTCATAGCCTTTGTCTGAGCTGCACCACCAACACGGGATACACTTAAGCCTACGTTTACGGCCGGTCTGACACCTGCAAAGAATAATTCACTTTCCAAAAAGATCTGACCGTCAGTAATTGAAATTACATTGGTCGGAATATAAGCTGAAACATCTCCTGCAAGAGTCTCAATGATGGGAAGCGCAGTAATGGAGCCACCGCCAAACTCTTCATCGAGACGGCAGGAACGTTCTAATAATCTTGAATGAAGATAAAATACATCTCCGGGATAAGCCTCACGACCCGGTGATCTTTCGAGCAGTAGTGACATGGTACGATAAGCTACCGCATGTTTGGAAAGGTCATCATAGATAATCAATACATCTTTTCCTTGGTTCATGAAATACTCAGCGATTGCTGTTCCTGCATAGGGAGCAATGAATTGCAGCGGAGCCAAATCACTTGCTGAGGAAGCAACCACGATGGAATAATCCATGGCACCGTGTTTTGATAACGTACTTACGATTTTAGCAACTGTTGATGCTTTCTGACCGATTGCTACATAGATACAGATAACATCCTGACCCTTCTGGTTTAGAATGGTATCCATTGCGATTGCGGTCTTACCTGTCTGACGGTCACCGATAATTAACTCACGTTGTCCGCGTCCAATCGGAAACATGGAGTCAATGGTTAAAATGCCTGTCTGTAACGGAACTGTTACAGGCTTTCTGGTGCACACACCGGGTGCTACATTTTCGATTGGATAGAACTCCACTGCTTCAATCGGGCCTTTCCCATCGATTGGGCTTCCGAGTGCATCAACAACTCTTCCGATTAGCTTGTCCGATACAGGAACACCGGCCTTCTTCTTTGTTCTTACTACCTTAGATCCTTCTGTAAGTCCGTAGTCTGAGCCTAATAAAACGCATCCGATCGTCTTCATATCCAAATTCTGTACGATACCGCGAACTCCATTCTCAAATTCTACCAATTCGCCGTACATTGCGCTATCTAATCCATATACATTGGCAATACCATCGCCAAGGCTGATTATTGTTCCCGTTTCTTTTACTGTGGTTTTTGCGTCATAATCCTCTATCTCACTTTTTAAAACAGAAATTATTTCGTTTTGATTGATATTACTCAAACACTTCACCTCCTATTAAGAGCTTTCTGCATTTCTGACAGTGCGCCTTTGATACTTTTATCAAATACAGTATCTCCGACTGATAAAATATAACCGCCAATCAGGGAAGCATCTTCTTCTAGTTCAAGATATACTTCTGATTTCTTGTACTTATCACATAGCATATTCTTTATCTGACTAAGCTCCTCTTCACCGGGTTTCTTCACATAGATAAGTCTTGCTCTAAGCGTGTTCATTTGTTCCCGCTCCAACTCATCATATGCTTCTGAAATCTGCGCAAAAAGTCCAACCGCCTCATTTTCACATAATACTTTAACGAAACTACTGATTTCGTTCTGAAAAAGACGATCAATTACAGCATCCCTTTCCTGCTTCTTAACGACAGGGCTTTCCAGGATATCCATTAATTCATTATGCTCCAGTAGAAGGTCTTTCGACTCATTAATGGTCACTGCCGGAAGCTTCATGGAATAAAGAATTTTTGCATAATTGAGTGCTCGCTGTGATATCATTTCGCAGCACCTACCTCTTTCAGTAAATCTCCGAGATATTGTTTATTTGTATCATCATCAACATTCTTACCGATTACTTTAGCGGCAGCCAAAAGAGCAAGTCCAGCGATTTCCGCTTGTGCACTATCCATGGACTTCTTTCTATCCAGCTCGATGATTTTCTCGGCTTCGTCTCTTACTCTGCCGGCTTCGTCTCGTGCTTCCTGAAGCTTTCTGTTATATTCCAGCTCAGCTCTTTCTCTTGCTTCTTTGATAATAACAGATGCCTGCTCACCGGCATGCTTTAATTCTTCCTCAAAGTCAGCTTTCAGCTGATAAGCCTCTGTCTTTTTGTCTTCTGAATCCTGAATATTAGAGGTAATCAAGCTAGCTCTTTTATCCATCATTTCAGTGACCGGCTTAAATAAAAACTTCTTTAGAAAAAGAAATAAAACAATAATATTAATTATATCAATAATTATTTCCTTTGGGTCCAGTCCGATTATCAATTGATCTTCCTCCTAAAAGTTTATTTCAGAACAAAAATAATCAGAAATGCAACGACAAGACCGTAAATAGCGGTCGCTTCAGCAAGTGCCAAGCCTAAAATCAATGCCTTGTTAATATCACCCTTTGCTTCCGGCTGTCTTGCAATCGCCTCTGTTGCTTTTGATGTCGCAATTCCGATACCAATACCTGCTCCAAATCCCGTTAATACGGCAATACCTGCTCCTATCGCAATTAAACCTGTCATATTTATTCTCCTTATGTTTTATTTTAAGACAAAAATAATTAGAAACGCAACAACCAGACCATAAATAGCGGTTGCTTCCGCAAGGGCCAATCCCAAAATCAGTGCCTTGTTAATATCGCCCTTTGCTTCCGGCTGCCTTGCAATCGCTTCAGTCGCTTTAGAGGTCGCTATACCAATACCAATACCTGCTCCAAAACCTGTGAGAACAGCAATACCTGCTCCAATAGCTATTAATCCTGTCATACAATTTTCTCCTATCTCTGTAATTTTTAATTTAAAACGCCTTATTCCTCTATCTTCTCGCCAATAAATAAAGATGTTAAAAAGCAAAATACATAAGCCTGTAATAAACCGTCAAAAATATCAAAATAGAAGCTGAACGGAATCGGTAAAATTGCCGGAAATAATGCCAGCTTAATCAATTCCATGATAATAAATCCTCCAAAGATATTACCAAAAAGTCGCATACATAAGGATAACGGACGGATAAATATCTCAAGAATATTGAACGGTATCATAACAGGCATCGGGTAAGCAAAGCTTTTCAGATATCCCTTAAAGCCCTTGGCTCGGATTCCGGAAAATTCAATTAAAATAATGCTCATCAAAGCCAGTCCCGCTGTAACATTCAAATTCTTCGTTGGCGGCGTAAAACCAAACAAACCGATAACGTTTGCAACTGCAAGATAAATAAATACCGTACCCATATATGGAATATACCGTTTACCTGCATGCCCCAGAAGATCATTAAAGAAATTATCTAAAAATCCGACCAGCGTCTCAATCACAAGCTGTGGTTTTCCCGGTTGTAACTTCAGATTACGCACAAATACCAGTGTCAAAATCATGATGAAGATCATAATTCCCCATGTCACTAGAATTGACTCTGAAATCGGCAGACCTCCGAATACAGGTATGGAAAAGACTGTTTTACTCTGCAACCTCTCCGTCAGCCTTTCTGCTAAACCCATATGGCTCACCTCCTTCTTATAAATCTCTTTTGACAAATCTCGAGTCAAAACATTTTCTTACATAATCAAAAGTAAAAAACACCAATAAAGCACCTTCATTGGCTAAACAAAATAAATTCATTTAAGTATTCTTCTTACTATCCTTGAGCTTTAATAATGTAGTAACCCCATAAAAGACAAAGCGATAGCTCAAGTGATTTTATTTGATGTTTTTTATATAATAATCCCCAAATTCAAATAAGTCCAGAATAATCTTTAAATCTTAACAAATTATTTATGCGATCAAAAAAGCGATTTATATCTGTAATTTGCCACCATATATCGGTGCTCGGTAATCAATGATCAGAAGTAATCATTCCTCGCTATTGGCGATTTGCTTTATCTTCAATAATACAGTTCCCGCCATCCACAACAAAATCCTGTCCGGTGATATAAGATGCCTCCCTTGTTGCCAAAAATACAATCATATGTGCTATCTCTTCAGGTCTCGCACTACGACCTATCGGTGTATACTTTCCTGCATTTTTCTCCTCCTTTGTCTGAGATCCAGTCGCCACCCAGCCCGGCAATACATTATTTACAGTGATATGGTACCTCGCAGATTCCAGGGCTATCCCCTTACACAATCCAAGCATTGCCGCTTTGGCTGTTGCGTATCCCACCTCGCCGGCATTAACCCCCAAGGGGCCCGTGGTGGAGGATACATTAACAATTCTTCCGTATTCCTGTTGCCTCATTCCATTGATAACAGCTCGTGTCGTATTGTAAGCTGTCATCAGATTACGACTTATCGAGTCCTCAAAGGACTCATCGGAGAGTTCATGAAACAGGGTGAAATCCTCCTTCTGACCCACCTGTACCATACCGGCATTATTTACCAGTACATCAATCTTTCCATAGGTTTGCATAATTTGGGAAATCAGTTCCTTCACAGCACTCTTGTCTGTAAGATCGATGATAAAGGCTGCTGCGATAACCCCCTCCTTCTTAAGCTCCTGTTCCCTCAGATAAATCCGGTTCGTTGTCCCTGTTATTAGGACCTGCGCACCTAAAAGCCCAAATATTCTCGCAGTTGCATATCCAATTCCGGACGCACTTCCGGCACCGGTAATCAGACATACCTGATGATCAAATCGGTAAAATTGTTCCATATCTTCCTCATTTCATCCCATATAAATTGTATCGTTTTATCTGATAGTTTGTGTATTTTTCTATAATTATCGTTCTTTTCGACAAATATTGCAATAAATATTTCATTACTTACCATTATTTTATTATATATTGCATCCTTATCGACATACTTACTTATAAGTGGCTTTTGCATATATAGCTTGTATAATACAAGAGACTTCACATACTCGTCCTGTGTGTGGGGAGAGTATGTGAAGTCTCTTATATTTTTGTAGGAGCAAAAGCCTCTTACTTTTTTTCCATTCAATAATATCTCACTGTAATACAAAAACCAAAATGACAAATAGATAGACAAATGTAGCACCTATACCGCATAACCGAATTACCTTTTGTTCAAAATCCCGGTCTCTGGGCATTATTATTGATTCAACTTCCTTCACTCTCTTTTTTACTTTACTGCCTATGATGATTTCTCCCAATAGATAACCAAGTAACGGTGTGAACAAACTTCCCAGGATAAAAAGTTTACTGTAACTTGAATATTCATTTAATTTTAACATCACAATTGTCATTACCATACATCCGTAGAATAATCCCAAGTGAAGCTTCAAATTACAATATATCCGATCCCAGCTTTCATCAGAAAATACTGCTGTCTTTAAAAACGAAAAAAACTTTTTCTCATGATAGACCTGTGTCATATTTTTTTCTTGCAACTTTTTCTTCAATTCACAGATAAAGTCACCGATATTTTCAAGTACAACAGTCAGTCGGATATTGCCCCCTTTATGGACTATTTTAACCCACCCTCCAGTGTACTTAATAGAAGGAAATTCCAGCTTCTCAATCTCTTCGTATGGAACAATTGTCTGCGTTTTGGAATTGTTATAAACAATAGCATCTTCAGTCAAACTTACACTGATAGATTTGAAACGTCTGTTTAACACAAGATAGATTACTCCGAATTCCAATATCATGAAAAGTGAAAACACGATCAGAATTACTCCCCAAACCAGAAGAGAGACCACCTTAATCGCCTTTTCATCAGTGAAGATCAAGCCCCATGACAAGATAATAACCATAGATATCAACACACCAAAAAACTTAATCATAAATTGAAATCCCTGCCTTAAATGTTTACGATATACATATGTATGATTCATCGTTGTATCCTTCCCGATCCATCACCCGCCGCAAGTGCTTGAACTTCTGTAGCTGTGACATGATTCATATCGCCTTCGACAGAATGCTTTAAGCAACCTGCCGCAGTAGAAAATTCTATGGATTCCTGAGGCGACAAACGATTGGCAAGAGCATAGATCAGCCCTGCTGCAAAGGCATCTCCACCGCCTACTCTGTCAATGATATGTACATTATATTCCCTTGAAAAATAATACTCGCTACCATCATACAGCATTGCAGACCACTGATTGTCACTGGCTGAAATACTTTCTCTTAAGGTTGAAGCCACTATCCGGAAGTCATATGCTTTCATCATAAGTTGGGCTGCCTGTTTATATCTGTCATAGCTATGCTTACTTTCCATTGTATCAGAAATGTCCAGCTTCATGCCAAATATCTTTTCGGCATCCTGATCATTTGCAAAGAAAATATCAATATAAGGTATCAAGGTCTCTATAACCTCTTTCGCCTTCTGAATCGACCAAAGATTCTTTCTGTAATTCATATCAAAGCTAACGGTAATCCCTTTCTCTTTGGCCATCTTGCAAGCTGCAAGACATATCCCAGCTGCGTTATCGCTGATTGCCGGTGTAATCCCGGAGAAATGAAACCAACTTACATCCTCAAAGATACGATTCCAGTCGAAATCCTCTAATGAAGCTGTGGCAATGGCAGAATTCGTCCTGTCATAGATTACCTTGTACGGCCTCTGTGAGGCTCCCTTCTCCAAATAATAAATTCCGATTCTATCTCCGCCTCTTGCGATTTCTGTGGTATCCACTCCATATTGTCTGAGCGAATTAACTGCTGCCTGTCCTATCTCATGTTGTGGGAGCTTTGTTATGAATTTAGCCTCCATACCAAAATCAGCAAGGGATACTGCCACATTCGCTTCTACACCTCCGTATGATGCCTCAAAGGAGTTTGCCTGAACAAATCTTTGATATCCCTGCGGTGTAAGCCTAAGCATAAGTTCCCCGAAGGTAGCTACCTTTTTCATATGCATTTTCCTTCCTTTCGTTTCGCCCATGACATAACATAAATTTCACTTTGAGCATATTTACTCAACCAGGTGCCATCCAAAGCCACACATTTCATTGTTAAAATAAATTGATTTTAGTTTACCGTTAGAATCCTTTTTTGCGGTAGCTTCATCAAATTGATAGCCCTTACCGGATAAATGATATACCGCCCGTTCGATATCATTCGTTTGAACTGCAATATGACCTTTACTTCCTTTATAGGGAGCCTTCATAAACTCAAACATCCGCCCGACAAAAACAGAGCCGGGTTCGTCGGATAATTCAAAATGAAACATACCTGATACTTCCTGAGAAACCATCCCTGCCTGCTCTTCGTTGTCACAATTGAAGCCAACATGTGCCAATTTAAAGCCCAACATGATCTCCACCGCCTCCCCGGTAAGAGCCGTAATCCGACTAAAATTACTCTCTTGTAATAAATGCTCCGGTACCATAAAACTGCCACCACACGCCAACACCTGCGGACAAGACAGATATTCGTTCAAATTATGAGCATCAATGCCTCCGGTAGGAATAAACTTAATATTACTATACGGACCGGAAAGTGCTTTAATCATCTTAAGTCCACCGGCTGCTTCTGCCGGAAAGAATTTAACCACTTCTAGTCCATAGCTGATTGCTCGCTCAATGTCACTCGGACCGATACATCCGGGGGTAATTAATATGTCATGATTAACGCAATATTCTACAACTTCCGGATTAAACCCTGGACTTACTATAAATTTTGCTCCTGCCCTGACCGCTCTGTCAGCCTGCTCCACGGTCAGAATGGTTCCTGCACCTACAAGCATATCAGGAACTTCCCTGCTTATTATGGCTATCGCTTCCTCTGCCTGCTCTGTTCGAAAGGTAATCTCGGCGACCGGTATTCCCCCCTGACACAATGCGTTTGCCAGAGGAGCTGCTTTTGCTGCATTATCAATTTTTATTACAGGTACAATTCCTGTAAGCGATATTTTCTTCAGTGTCTCATGCATATCTTTTCACCTCTCTTTAAATCATAAACAATAACCGCAAGAAGTTCAAAATGAAATTCCAATGGATTTCATTTTGGAGTTCTTTTCGCGTAAAAATGCTTTTTTCTTTACTCTTTTCCAAGTGTCTCCCATATACCGGTCAGATACATTGCTCCGAGCGCTCTGTCATATAAACCATATCCGGGCCTACCTGTCTCACCCCAGATCATTCTTCCATGATCCGGTCTGACATATCCATCGTACTTATTCTTATAAAGGGCTTTCATAATCTCAACGATGTCCATAGAACCACAGGGGGAATAATGAGCACTTTCTTCAAAGCTGCCATCCGCTAACAATTTCACATTTCTGATATGCATGAAGTGTATTCGACCCATGGAAGCATATTTATCAACCATTTTTACAACATCATTAAAGCTTCCGCTTCCAAGTGATCCGGTACAGAAGGTCAGACCATTATATTGATTGTCTACCAGCTTAAGAAATCTGTCAATATTTTTTTCGTCCGTAATAATCCTTGGCAAGCCAAAGATAGGATAGGGAGGATCATCCGGATGTATGGCCATTTTCACGTCATATTCTTCGGCTACCGGGATTATCTCCTTTAAAAAATACTCAAGATTACTCCATAGGGTTTCCTCATCTACCATGGCATACTGCTCAAAAATACCCGCCAACGTATCCTTCGTATAGCTGGAATCCCAACCGGGAAGTGATAATTCACCTCTTAACGGATCCATCTTCTCCAGTTGCTCCTTATAACAAACCAATGCGGTAGATCCGTCCGCAAGCACCTTATCAAGCTGGGTACGTGTCCAGTCAAATACCGGCATAAAATTATAACAGATTACCTTGATACCGGCTTTTGACAGTCTTCTTATGTTCTCTTTATAATTTTCAATGTATTTCACTCTGGTTGGAAGCCCAAGTTTAATATCTTCATGAACCGGTACACTTTCAATCACATCAAATATCAGTCCTGCTTGTTCTACCTGTTCCTTTAATCTTGTTATACTATATGTACTCCAGACTTCTCCTACCGGTACATCATAAACCGCAGTGACTATACTGCGCATCCCGGGAATCTGTCTGATATATTGAAGCTTAACCGGATCCTCTTCCCCATACCATCGAAATGAAAATTTCATGTTTTTCTCCATTCCTGCGCATGCTTTCTGCGCACGTTAATGCCTCGCTCTACGAAACGATACTCATAATGAATGTCGCTTAACAGCATCCTAAATAATTTTGAATATTACGATAACAAATATCTTCAATGAGGCGTTGTAACTGCTCATCCTCCTGTTCAAACTCACCTGTATCAACCAAATCCCCTATAAAACTACAAAGAATCCGTCTGAAATAATCATGTCTGACATAGGATAAAAAGCTTCTGGAATCCGTTAGCATTCCAACAAAATCGGCCAGCATACCCTGGGCTGCAATTGATTTTAAATGTGACACAATTCCATCCTTATGATCATTAAACCACCAGGCAGGACCAAACTGGAGCTTGCCCGGCATTCCACCCTCCGTAAAGCATTGCGGTATGGCGGACAATAAAAGATTATCCTTCGAATTCAAGTTATACAGGATTGTTTTCGGCAATCCATTATTTTGCTCCATCTGATTAAGCAATTGTATCAGGGGCTCTGCTATATTAAAATCATTCATGATATCAAGCCCGGCATCCACGCCTAACTTTTGAAATAATTCTTTATTGGTGTTACGAAAAGCGCCGAGATGCAGCTGCATTACCCAACCAAGCCTTCTATAATGGGAAGCTAAGATCGTCAGGGTATAATACTTATACTTTTCTGCCTCTTCGATAGAAATGCTTTGGCCTTCCAGCCGTTTGTGAAATATTTCTTCTACTTCTTCAATATCGGTCGGTACATAGGAAAGTGTTTCGAGCGAGTGATCCGCCATGATACAGCCTGCTTCGTTAAAGTATTGTATTCTTTCCTTTATTCTCTGAACTAATTTTGCATAGGTATTTATGGATGAGTTGCCGTTCTCCGATAATTTGTTGATATAATTACAAAAATCCTGGTTTAAGATGTTGAGTACTTTGTCCGGACGGAAGGTCGGTAATACTTTAAAATCAAGTCCTTGTCTTTTCTTTAAGCTTATATGATATTCCAAATCATCTGTGGGATCATCGGTTGTGCATATCAGCTTCACGTTTGATTTATGAATCATTTTTACCGGAGAAAAGGACTCATTTTTAATCTTCTCGTTACAGATTTGAAATATTTCCTCGGCATTACGTTCCTTCAGCATTTCCTTTACACCAAAGTAGGTCTGCAATTCCATGTTAGCCCAGTGATACAGCGGGCACCCAACCAACCGTTCCAGGGTTCTTGCCCAGACTTTAAATTTCTCAAGTCCATCCCTGTCTCCTGTGATGTATTCCTCCGGCACTCCTGCATAGCGCATAGCTCTCCATTTATAATGATCATACTTCAGCCACACAGAGGAGATATCCTCAAAAACTTTATCTTCATAAATTTCCTTTGCCGAAAGATGACAGTGATAATCATAAATCGGAGCAGTCTTCGCGAAAGCCTGATATAAATGGACTGCTGTTTTTCCACTGAGCATAAATGTATCCGATAACATAACCAACCTCCCTTTATCAAAAATAATAGGTATTCCAAGGCATTTGAACATTAATCTATAAGTTCCCTCAGCGCCTGATACGCGATGGTAAATGCTGCTTCTCCATTCGTCATAATCCGTTTTCCCGGGTTCTTCTCCAGTGTTTTTAAAGCGCCAAACTCTACAAGATGAGGTTCCAAACTTAAAAATCCGGAATACCCTTTTAAGTCAAGCATCTTAAGAATTGCTTTCACGTTGCCATCACCTTCCCCGGCAGGTGTAACCTGCCCTGTTCCACAGTAGGCATCCTTGATATGGATATATTCTATATAGGGGTTAAGTAACTCATATGCTTCCAGTGTATCTTGATTGCTCTGAACAAAATTGGCGAAATCAAAGATACATTTAAAATGTTCGCCATAAAATTCATCAAATAGCTTCAAGCATCCGAAAGCATTTTCGCCGTAAATACCTTTCTCATTTTCATGCAGCAGTATAACATTTTGTGACTTTGCATATTCAACCATACATTCCATTCTTAAAAATACTTCGTCGTCATACATCTCCGGTGTCTCTACCTCCGGGATATAAAAGCTGAACATGCGAATATAAGGTGTCTCCATGATTTTCGCAATTTCAACCACTCTCTGGTAGGTAATATAATGTGCTTCAAAGTCATCCGTAATCTGAATCTTTCCGATCGGAGATCCAATTGCAGAGACAAAAAGCTGCTGACTTGTAAGATATTTTTTTAATGCTCTTGCTTCCTCCAGTGTAAAATCAGCAATATTTTTTCCATTGGCGCTGCGAAGCTCCAGATAGGAAATTCCAAGCTCCTTTAACAGCTTTACCTGTACCGCTATATCAGCATGAATCTCATCGGCAAACCCGGTTATTTTTGTGTTTTCTAACATCGTTATCCTCCCTAGTGAATGTCTACTTCTGATATTGCAAGACTCCAATCTAAACTTAAATGCCATAACTTCCTTCGGTATTAAAGGTAGCTTCTTTTACATCCTTCTTATATTTGGAAGATGCACGCAGCTTATTCAGTTCTTCAAGAAACAGATTCTCATCAAACGGTATTTCTATCGATTTCTTTAGCCAACCGGATAAATGCATGGCATTAGAAAGAATCAACCCATTGATACCTTCTACTCCTTCTGCGACCAGAGGAGTGCCGTGAAGTATCTTACCTGCAAATGCATTAATAACTCCAACATGTTGCTGATTAAGTCCATCCGTTTCCACTTCCACATAATGCCCCGAAGGTTTCTGAAAGCCTTCCGTGGCGGTATAACAGTATTCTCTTTCATTGATATCCAACATATATAAGGACAGCTTTTCATCTTCACATACAAGCTTTCCCTTCTCCAGTGTGATTTCAAAGCGGTTGGTTCCCGGTGCATCGCCCGTAGTCGTTATAAATACACCGGTAGCTCCATTCGGGTATTCCAAATAAGCGGTAACATCATCCTCTACTTCAATATCATGCCATTTTCCATTATGGCAGAAGGCTGTGACTGATGATGGCATACCGCAGATCCATTGAAGTAGATCAAGATTATGCGGACATTGATTTAACAATACACCGCCACCTTCTCCCGACCAGGTTGCTCTCCAATCACCGGAATTATAGTAAGCCTGGGTACGGTACCAATCCGTAATAATCCAGTTAACACGTTTGATTGCTCCGAGCGTTCCTCCCTGTACCAGTTCATGCATTTTCCTGTATACATGGCTGGTTCTCTGGTTAAACATCATTGCGAATACCAGCTCATACTTTGCCGCCGCTTCATTCATCTCACGAACTTGCTTTGTATAGACTCCGGCAGGCTTCTCGCATAACGCATGCATTCCGTGTGCCATTGATTTCATAACCAGTCTCGCATGTTCATAATGGGGCGTAGCGATTATTACCGCATCACATAAGCCTGCTTCAATCAGGTCATCCCCCTCATCAAAAATTACTACTGTTGATGAAAGATTTTCCTTTGCCCAGCTTCTTCGCGTCTCCCTACGATCAGCAACAGCACACAATTCCACCTCCGGCATTTTGCCGTCCCTAATATTCGTACAATGTAAGCTCCCGATATTTCCTATTCCGATTATGCCCAATTTCACTTTGTTCATGATAAACCTCCATATTGCCTTAGTGAAACGCGCGCTTAAGCGCCTTTCGCCGGCTGAAATGCATCTATTTACTCATCATATTATAATTTAACTTTTATTATAGGTCTTGCACATGGAATTTACCATTGTAAATTCCGATATTTATATTGTAAATATAGCGATGGTTACTGTCACGAAATTGAAAGCTGATGCAATAAAAGCTATTTCCTATAATCATTTATAATTTTACATAAAAATAGGATATTCTACCTATTATTTGGCAAATACCCCATCAAAATGCATTTTATATCCGAATAATATGACAGAATGGAAAGCTTTACTCTAATTCAGTTTTATTACCATTCCGTAAATGTACAAGATTATCTAAAATTTCCTTTCAATACTCCTATCA
Organism: Lachnoclostridium sp. UBA1308; assembly: GCA_002307215.1. GTDB lineage: Bacteria > Bacillota > Clostridia > Lachnospirales > Lachnospiraceae > Mobilitalea. The sequence goes on along the minus strand of DBTU01000005.1, from coordinate 19,574 downwards.
AGTATAAAAACTGCAGCTATTGTATCCAACCATAGCCGCAGTTTTTTACCCTGTTTCATCCGTGTCTGATAAATCTCTTATAATTTATAATTTGAAATTGCACTCACTAATTTAGCTGAACTTGTCTTAGTATTTTTCGCATATTCCAATACTGAATTTGCCTTATCAGTAACATTGACTGATTTTTCAGCTATTAAATTTGTTCCTGCTGCAGCTTCACTCGTTGCAATTGTCACCTCATTAACAGCCTTAATCATATTACTCATCGAAGCGGCCAACTCTTCCATTGTCTTACTTATATCGATTACAAAACCATCAACAGTAATAGCATCTGTATTATATTGTTCACTTGTATTTACAAAGTTTTTATAGTCCTCAATTACCTTTGTATCTACAAATTCTAAAAGCTTCTTTGCGCTATCGGAGAGATTCTCTACCGACTGTACCACGATACCTGTTACCGCCTGTATCTCTGTCACTGTTCTGCTGGAATTCTCTGCAAGCTTTCTTATCTCTTCTGCTACAACAGCGAAGCCTTTACCGGCCTCACCTGCTCTTGCAGCTTCGATGGAGGCATTAAGGGCCAGTAAGTTTGTCTGGGCTGTTATATCAAGTATTGCCTTCGATAAGGTGTTGATCTGCTCAACCTCTTTCGATTGATCGATTGCCTTTTTCAATATAGCTTCGGAATCAGAATAGGTCTGTAATGCAATATCTTTAGAGTTTAGTGCTGAAGTCTTCAATTCCTTCGCTCTTTTACTTATTTGATTTGCAGTATCTGACCCCTCCTGCGTTTTGATTTTTACTGCATCAATAACCTGCATTATTTCAGCAGCTGATGCATTCATTTCTTCTGTTGAAGCGGCGGTCTCCTCGGAGCCTGCAGAGAGCTCTTCGGTTGTTGCTGAGACATCTTCTATATCTCTCATCAGCTTGCCGACATTAATTTCTTCCTGTGCAGCACTTGCATCCACTTCCCCCGCTTCTCTTTGTACGGATGAAACCAATTCTCTGATTGCAAACTGCATGGACTGTAATGCCTTAGCCAAGATACCAGTCTCATCCTTGTTTTTCAGTAGCTTGATTGGAATATTCGCTGACAAATCACCTGTTGCAATCTGATTCAAATTCTTTGTAATCTCTTTCATCGGTCCGGTAATCAGCCCCGACATCAAGTAACCAAGTGATACAAAGATGACCAGTAGTGATAAGGAACCAATCAGAATAACAGCTGTTATTATATTTACGCCTTTTAATACTTCACTTTCCGGAACCGTTACGACCAAAAACCAGTTTGTATCCTTCACCGGAGCGTAACCTACATATTTAGACACATTATTATATTCGTATCGACCTGAACTCGTCTTTCCTTCAAATATCTTATGATAGATATCCACCATACCTTTATAGGCTTTATTCGTCTCATACTCCTTGATGATATTACTCCCTTTGAGAACAAAGGAACTGTCATAATGTGCCACTGCTGTTCCGTCTCCGTTAATCATGTATGCGCTTCCTGATTCCTCTACTTTAATCTGATTCGTAATTTCGCTGAGACAATTACCATCTCCCACTTTAAACAAAACACCGACAATCTGATTATTGTATTTCACCGGAACAGCAAATACCATGATAATACGTCCTGCCTCAGTCTTGTCCTCTATTGGGTCGGATACCGCATATTCTCCTTGTATTGCCTTCTGAAAATACGGTCTTTCCTTAATGTTTGCTGCCGTCACCCCATCTACAGCCAATGTATCACCATCCGCATCTGCATATGCAACACTAATGGCTCCAGAACGTTCAACCTCACGCTTTAAGTATTTATTCTTATCACTTAACGTAATGTTAGGATCTGCTATTGTATCACTCTGTGCTATAGCAGCCAAGGTGCTCCACTCCTTTTGTAAGGTTTCATTCACAACCATGGCTCCCTGCTCGGCTATCTCCGGTAATAACTCAGTAGCATTTGTTCCTAACTCTTTCGAGGAAATAACGATTGAAACTATTCCAATACCTGAACCCAATCCCAATGTAGTAACCAAAATAAGTAAAATAATCTTCAACCTAATGCTTTTCATATGTTTCCCCCTAGCCTGTTATACGTATTTTTATATATACATCATTGTATTGCAAAACACTTTCCGCTATCATAAGATCTTTTAGGTACCAATGCAATTTGTAGATATCTTCTCGTTATTATCCTCCTTCAAATCTTATATATAATATTATTTCAAGCTATACCTTTATTATATCATATATTTACATAATACATCATATTTCATTTAATTATTACATGAAACAACATAATAATTAGATGAATGTACAACGATAGATATCTATTGCTTACATCCTTCTTATCAAATTCTCCTAGTACGTTTTCATCTGCCTGTTTTGTTTCGGTAATTGTCTTCTCAGTTAATTCCATCAGGGTTTTCTCATTTTGATTTCATTATCCTCGTGTATCAGTTTAACACGGTTTCCCTCAATATGAAGCATATCTATCAGCCTTCTGGGTATCTGCACTCGTCCAACTTTATCGATGATAGCATATTCTTCTTGGGTATCCTCTTCCATCCAGTTAATTGTACTGCTTCCCAGATTCATAGCGTAGTGCTCTTTTAGAATACGCTCACTACTTATTTTTCCATCCCTGATAGCTACTACACGCTGTACCTTCTTCGTTAGTTCGACATCATGTGTTACTATAATTGTTGTCTGATTATATTCCTTGTTTAGTTTTCGAAATACGTCCAATATGTAATCAGCTGTTTTCTTATCTACCGAACCGGTAGGTTCATCGGCTAACAACAGCTTCGGTTTATTCGCTAAGGCGATCGCTATTGCTATTCTCTGTTGTTCCCCACCGGATAACTGATTCATCCTGCTACCCTTACGATGTGACATCCCTACCAGATCTAATAACTCCATGGCTCTTTCTTTCTTCAGCTTCTCGGAAGAAAATTGCATCGGAGTTATGATGTTTTCATACGCGCTAAGGTATGGAAGCATATTTCTTCCACTATTTTGCCACACGAATCCAACTGTATTTCTTTTGTATAATACTCTCTCCTGATGACTTAGTGCAAATAAGTTTTTTCCATCTACCCACAGGCTCCCGGCACTTGGCTCATCAAGGCCACCGAGCATATTCATAAAGGTGGATTTTCCGCTGCCACTATTACCGATAATGGCCATCAACTCTCCCTTTTCTATGGTCAGGTCCAGGCCCTGTAGCGCTAATACCTCCAGTTCAGAGGTCTTATAAATCTTTATCAGGTTTTCCGCCCTCACCATGGGCTGTAAATCATTGCTGATTTGATCTGTATCATTCATGATTTATCTCACCATCCTCTACTGTATAAATTGCATCTCCGGCTTCCATCAATCTGGTATCATGTGTTGTCATAACAATCGTTACGTTTTCCTCGCTGATTAACCCTTTAAAGATTTCCATTACATGGATTGAAGTCTGACTATCAAGCTCTGCTGTTGGTTCATCCGCAAAAATCAATTCCGGCTGATGTGCGATTGCTCTGGCAATTGCCACCCGCTGCTGCTCTCCTCCGGATAGTTCCGAGGGCATATGATCTGCACGATTTTGTAAACCTACCATATGTAAACACTGTTCCACACGTTCCTTATGGTTCTTTTTATAACCCGAAAGCCGTAACGAAAAATCCACATTTTCATATACTGTCATGATAGGAATCAATGATACTGATTGAAATATAAAACCAAATTTATTACGCCTAAGCTGCTCTCTTCTGGCCTCCGAATATTTTACAATATCGTTCCCACCAAACACAATCTGTCCACTGTTTGGCATATCAAGCGCTCCCAATAGATTAAGAAGGGTTGTTTTACCGGAACCGGACCGTCCTTTTAAAATGGTTAATGAATTTTTCGTGATGTCAATCGTTATATTCTTAAGAACCTGCAAATTCGTACCGTCTGCAAGTGCAAAATTACGCTCAATACCCACTGTTTTTAATATAACATCCTTCATAATAATAACCATACCTTTCTTCATAGCCTGCAAACTTTGGGTCACAGGCACAAATTTGCCGTGTGAATTATGCTTTTCAATAATTCACACCTCATTCCTAATCTTCACCAAGCTTGAGGGCTTGTGAAATCTTCATCCGAAATACTTGTCTGATTAGAATTCCAAGGCAAACTATGAATACAACTCCGATTACTGCAAATAACCGATAAAGATCCGTTTTCTCAGTAATCAATTCCATAGGCAGCACACGATCAGCTCCCGAATAAGCTATCTGTATCATAGGTACGTACATACGCGAGGCAAGGAACCCGGTCACCGCCCCGAAGACGATTGCAAAAAATCCTGTCAGCAGCTGTTCATTTACCAGCATGTGAAGTATCTCTTTCTTGGTCACACCCATCGCTCGAAAGATACCAAATTGTAGTTCACGAGATCGTATTGATAATGTCCAATAAATCAAATATCCGACAGAACAAATGAGTAAGATGATAATAAAGCTCATTGTTAAGATACCATTGGTTCCTTGGAACAAGGGCTCTAAGCTGATATTTTCAACCTCAACCGTCTTATCAACAAATTTGCTGAGTTTTAAATCATTATTCTTTATAAGATCATAGACAGCATCTGTATTTCCACCCATGTTAATCCAGACTTCATAGGGATGCATCCCCCATGCACTCTGTATTTGTGAAAGATTACTGACAATCATATAATTATCCGACTCTTCTACCGAGCCGTCCGGTAACAGCTTAACACTTTTGGGACTATAGGATGGCCAATAATCAAAAAATCCATAAATAGTTCCGGTAATATTACCGGATGCTGCAGTCGCATCCGTTGAATATGTAATGGTTTCTCCAATTTTAAGACCAAGCTGATTCCTGAAATTTGCTGATACTAAAATTGCATCCTTGTTCTTTGACAAAACATTTAAATAAGTATAATAAGGATATTTTAAAAGACCATCCTTCAAATCTGTGCTTTCACCAAAAGACTTCGTTTCAATCCCAAGTAAGGTGAACGGAATATCCTGCTGATTAATTCTAGCTGTAGTACTATCGCTGTGATATACTTTTGCAGCTGCTTTAACCCCGGCTACTTGTCCGAATTTTTCGAAATCCGGTTCCCAATAAGTGATGGGTAACCCCGGAACTTCACCTACATATAAGGTATTATCATTCCAATTTTCCTCCAGAACAACATCTGCGCCAATCGTATATTCTTTGTTCCTCTGCGCATTTGCCAGGTTAGTTCTGGCAACGGTTGTATAAAACACACCAAGTGCTACTGTTAATACCAAAAAGACGATAATAAACGATTGGCTGTTTCTTGTACGGATCAATTGAAGAAAGGAAGTGTAGCTTGCCGGTTTCCAACTGTTTTTCCTAATTCGGTATAATAATTTTACGATCACACTCTGTACCCTTAGTGAAATAAATCCGGCTCCGAGAATAAACAGGGACGAGCTTAAAAAAAGGAGGGGGTCCAAGGCTTTCCCACTGATAACATCTTTCAACAGTTCTGCTTCCCTCTGCCGAAAGGAATAAAATCCATATAGCGAAATCGCCAATAAAATAAAATCCAGAAAGGCTCTTTGCCATAATGGCTTCCTCTGCCTGTTTCTTTTTCGCTTTACCGATAAAATTGATTTTTTATCTTGAAGAAGTACCGGTATGATGGTCATTACAATAGAAAGTAATACTGCAAGCATTCCGTAAAGAAATACCTCCGGTGTATAATCTATTGTAAGACTGCGGCGATTTGCAAACTCTAAAAATGCACTGGATGCTCCAAGTGCCTTACAGATAAAACCGCCGAGTGGCAACCCGATCAAAAGGCTCACAAATGAGATTAAGAAAGACTGCATGAGATAGAGAGTAAATATCTGATTTTTACTGGCACCACGGCTTTTTAAAACAGCAATTTCATTTTCTTCCATCGTAAGCAGCTGCCTGGATATCATAAACAAGAATGCGCATAATAATATTATTACAGGGATCTCAAGAATACTTAAGGTTATTCTGATCTGCTTTTCATAAGTTTTGTAATCACTTAACAGCACCAAATAATTTGGGGATTTCATTTCAACATAAAATGAATTGTTTTGTTCCAGTGCTTTTTTCGTCTTATCAATAACCGAGCTTACATCTTTGGGTAGCAACTTATTGTAGTCAAATAGCAAGAACCATTGTTCATCAATTGAATATTCATCTGCTCCCTCATATAGGAAGGAACTGGACATAATATCCCCGGAAATCATACAATTACCTGAATAGGTATCCGGATTATTTACCCAGTACAAATCCTTGTCATCCGAATCCGTATAAACACCAACAACTCGGATGCGAACAGGGTTTCCATCTTTTAAATGCAAATCGTGAAATTCCATTTCATCACCAACCAAAAGATTCAAGTCGACCATGGCCGACTGACTGATAACTGCCTCGATAAACCCATCTTCTGTAACAGTATCTGAATACATCCTGCCTCTTAACATTGTTACATGATTCGGTAAATCAGACAGATTTGATACAAATATGCTCTGATTTTTCCTGACGCCGTCATGAATCGTAAGAGAAGTTGCTTTACTGGCAAGCAATGACCGTAAACGAACCTTATCTTGTAACTTAGCTCCGAAATTATTTTCTGCATTATTGATAAGTGATCGTACCTGGTCAACTTCTGTTTGACCGTTCTGATAACTAATTCTTCCGGTAACATTAAGTTGCATCGGATAATCATTATTCTTTTCCATATAAGTTGTAAACTCATCAAGTAACATTCTTTTTTGAGTAGCTTCCTGATACATAGGATGACTTACCGCAATTGCGATCAATAATATATTTCCAATCAAAAGACTGCATATCATCCACTTTTTATGCAATACCTTCTGTAGCATTATACGAAACATAATCGTCCTGCCTTTCTCTTATGACTCATTTACAATAACACTATCTCCCTCTTTGGCGCCTCTGATAATCCATGTTTTACTCTTATTCGACGCTCCACAAATAATGTATTGCTTTTTTCGTAACCCGTCTATTAGAAGATAGATATAACTTCCATATTCATCCTTAAATACATTACTGCTATCAACAACCAGCACATTTTTCATATCTACCGAATTGTATTCAACTGTAACCTCTTTGCTATACATCCTATTCAAATCAAGATCTTCCACTTCAATCAAGGTATCCTCAGACAGCAGATTCGGGGATAACAATTTACTACTACCTGTGATCACATGGCCCTTTAAGGAATTTTTTCCCTGCGTAACCGTAACCGGCATGTTATACTTAAGGACATGCAAATCATCGGTTACACTGATTAATACCTTGTTTATATCTGCAATAGATTCTATATACGCACCGGTTTCGACTTTATCATTTTCAACCAGCTTCCCGTAATTTAATATCATTCCATTACAAGTTGCTTTTACATGTATTTTAAAATCATTTTTTTCCAAATCAAGATAGTCTTGATACTGCTTCTTTAATTGATTGATATTAGCTTCCCTGCTAAGCTTTTCCACCTGATAAGTCGTTTGCAATCGGCTTAATAATGCTTTGGAAAGTGATGACTGATCCTCCGTATACTGCTTTGATAAAGTCTCATATTCGCCGGTATAGGCAGCAAGATTGTCTTCTTCCCTTTGCAAAGATAGTTTTAACTCCTCCACATTATCTTTATCTAATGAAACACCCAATTCAGCAATCGGATCTCCCTTCTTAACCATCTGTCCATATTCCACCAAATATGATATAAAATACATGCCTTCATAATTATCGGTAAGGGTAACATCATCACCTGCAGAAAAAGAAATCGTTCCTTTTATTTGACTACCCGTTATTAATTCCTGTTTTGTTATGGTCTCAGTAGTGTAGGTTTTGGATACATCCTCCTCCTTGAGCGCATCAATAAATAGATCCTGATTCTTATCAGCTGCATTTATTATCAAGGGTGTTGTGCTATGTACTATAACTACTATTATTACTCCTAAGATAAATCCTCGTGACCTATTCTTCGACATAAACAGTCGCTCCTTCCCTAATTCCTGATATAATCTCTGTGTTTATAGAATCCGTTAACCCAACAGTTACCGGCGTCTTAACACGAGCACCATCCACAATTTCATAGACATATTTCTTGGAGCCTTCCGAAAATATTGCATTGATCGGCAATGACAGAGCATTTTCACGATAGGCTTTTACAGCACATACCACCGCATAGCTTCCCGCTTGCACAGAGGAATCGGCTTTCATCAGATTGAATTTTGAAACCAAACCTATCATATCTATGTCAAGACGATTTACTACTTTTTCTTCGATTTTTTTTGATATTTCCTTCTCGCTATGTGCTTGGTACTCTAAATCATACTCTGTTCCATCAATAATAGCATAATAACGACACATGTTCTTAATGCTTCGCTCGGCGATAAAATCACAGGCAACCTGAAGCTTATCCGGATTGGAAATTGCTATAAAAGAAGTCCCTTCGCTGACATGACTTCCTATATTGGTGCGTGTAACTGCAACAATTTCTCCATCAAACGGTGCGATTATTTCAGGTGTCTTGGTTAGCTTTTTACTTAATTTATTTATCTTTTTCTCAACCTGAGAATTCTCAAGTTGAAACAATTCGTCCGTCTGTCTTAATTTAAGTTCCATTTCATCAGTGTTCTCGCCCGTTAATTTAGCAATTGAAATATCATTTTGCAGGGCACTTGTATCTTGGAAATAGGTTGCGCTCAGTGCGAACTTTTTTCCATTGTACTCGTCTATTTTTGCTTGTGTACTGCTCTTAAGCTTAGCCAATACATCTCCTTTTTTAACGCTTTCTCCTATTTCGACATTCAATTCAACAAGAGAACCCTCTGCCTGAAACGATAGCTCCTCGATATATGGAACAACATCCGCTTGATAAATGTCGGTCGAATAGATATCTGTTCTTGAAACTGTAGCCGTACTTAATTCTTCATTATTTAATTCAAGCAATACTGGCTTGTCTTCCAAAGGCTTCTTACTACATCCACTTATAACCATAACTAACAGTAATATAGCCACATAGATAGCTTTCCTTTTCATGAATGCTCCCCTTCTGATTTTGTAATAACTGCATCATTCTCCTTAAGTCCATCTGTAATCTCGACTAACGTATCCCCTACCAATCCAACGGATACTTTCTTATAGTCCCTGACGCCATTCTCATCAAGATAATAGACATAATCATAATCATCGGTACTATGTAGCGCAGCTTTTGGGATTGTCAACACCTGTTCTTTCTTAGCAAGAAATAGCGTAATTACTCCTCTTGTCCCTTCATCCAACGTATAATCATTATCTACTATGCTTAAGTTAATCTTTGCGTTTTCTTTATCTAGCTCACTGACGGTTGCTTTATAGCTTTTGTCTTCAGAAACAGCGATATCTACCTCTTGACCTACTGTCAAGTACTCAGCTGAATCTATGTCATCGATTTGAAATGCGCAGTCCTTTGTATCGGCAATACTTATAACATCCTGATCCGCTTCGGTCTGTTCCGAAAGGATATCGCCCCATATGTAAGTAACAGTCCCATCCATTCCAGCCACAATCGTACTGTTCTCAAGCTCCGTCTGCAGGCTTTCTATTTTCTGTTTCGTTAAAGCAATATCGTCGGTATATTCTCTGCTTTTTTCCCCACAGTCCTGTAGATCCCCCAGATATTGTTCCTTTTCTTCGATACCGCATTTCCCTTTATCTAATTTATCCTGATAAAATTCTTCAAATTCCTTTACTTGTTTTAATAACAGTTGATCTTTTTCCAGCAGATCCTTTAAATTTTCCAAATCATTTTCAATGTCTTCGGTATTTAAAGTAGCTAAAACTTCTCCCTTTTTTACTTCATCACCCTTTTGCACATAAACGATACCGACATCCTTCCCACTTTCACTAAAGGACAGCTCCTCCTCCTGCATCTGTTGATAATGACAGCTTATCTCCTTTGTCTGAGTAACATCATCGATTTGTACGACCGCTAGGCTGTAATCCGCAGTTAGATCCTTATGCGTGACCTGCACCTGATAATGTTCCCCATCCTTCGGGATTAAAGAGCAGGCTTGTAGTGGAGAAATCAACACCAACGTTAATCCTATCCAGCTAAAAACTCGTATGCTTTTTTTCATTATTTCCTTCTCCCTTAATAGTCCTTCAAAATGTCTTATTTTATATAAAAAAGTATTAATGCCTTATTAATACATAGCAGTCGCGGTATGCTTCTCCCTTAAACAGCAACAGTAAAATGATACCACCCATGCATATAATGGTCAAGTTTATACAAAAAATAAGGAATAAAACCTACAAACTTTATTAAATATTACTACAAACTATATAATACATCCCTACAAACTATATAAAAAGGTACAGCAAAATAATAAGTGTCCGATTGGAAACTTTCTGTAGAACATTCATTATTTCAGAGATATGGCTAAAACTTATAGGGACTGCAGCCTACTTTCCTTCAAATCCATCCATTGAACTGCTTTCTTTGAGCCATAAATATGCCCTAGCAGTTACAGCTGACCAATGCACACAATATATAACCATTGGTCAAACCCTGCTTGAAGGCTATAAAGGTACCGCCTTTAATGTATATTATGTACTGAACGCATTCACACTGATCCTCATTCCTTGGACACTTTTTGCAATACTGCTAACTCGAAAATTTTATCCCCTCGGCTACATTGTGTAATTTTTTATCGATCACATGTGTCCTACACCAAATATTTAATTAAGATTGCTTCAAACTTCTCCTGAAATTACTTCATATATTCTTTAAATTTCAATCGTTTTTCCTTAATATTGATTACAAGATCATACAAAAACTCAGGAATCGTATCTGTTAATAAGTCCCCATATTCTTTGGCAATCCTCAGTTCTACAAGTGTGTAAGTTACTGTTTGGAAAGGATACCTTAGCTCCTACCGGAAGTAATGTTACCGTCATTGTTGCCTTAATGACAAAATCGGATGTAAATAAGGAACATATTCAAAAGTGCTTTAAAGGAATTTGATAGAAATAAATACATAGTTCCATATCAAGAGAGCCACCTCACAGTTACTGAGGTGGCTCTCTTGAATTTCGGCCTACGTTTGCAAGTATACTCTCCGCACATTTGATACTATATCCTTTTTACCCCTCTAAATTCCAACAACTAGTGAGCCTTTGGCTTTTCACATTATAGCGCAACGATAATTTTCCAGCAGATTGAAAAAATCCATCTTGTCTACTTTTTTTATATTATGACATTTCTTTGAACATATAGAAAGAAACATGTTTCCCAGCTGATGAACTTCAAATTGATATCCGTATTGTTTGAACTGGTTATAATTCATATTCGAAAAATCTATTTGCTCTAAATCCATTGCAATACCCAATCCAAGCATTTTGACATAACTTTCCTTCAGTGTCCATAATCGTGTAAATGCCTCATTCCTATTAATATTTTTTTCGATAATTCCTATTTCCTTTTTATTCATTACAAGCTTTGCTTCATTCTCATCATATTTGGTAATTTCTTGAATATCTGTACCTATTTCAACCCGGTCAATTGCACATACTGCACCGTATTTGCAATGGGATAGATTAAAATACATATTGGGTAATTCTGTTATATATGGCTTATTATTTTTTGAATATGTAAATATAGGTTTTGAAAATATACCAATTTCTTGCATCATACCGTATTGTAAAAGTAAATAGGCTGTTAATCCTTGTTCTTTATCGCTGAAATAATAATACCGATCAAGCTTTTGCTGCCGTTGTTTTGAAAGCATTTCATAATAATAATGATATTCCTGTTCTTCTAGCCAGGGAAAGTGCTCGCAGCAATAAATCATTCTATTGTAACCGTTTTAGTCAGGTTGACCTGAGCCTTATCCTTCCATTGAATTTGATAATATTCCTCGTTATAATCGTTAATTTCAAAAAGTGAACATCTAATCGCAAGCGCATTAAAACATACCAACAACATATTTAGCTTAGGCATTACTTCAACCGGTATTTTACTTGCTTTTACACGTTGCTTCGGTACAAGTACAACATTAGCAAGACGCAAGGCTTCTTGAAATACAAGTGATAATATACTTTCCGGTAGATAGGAATAATATTCGGATATGTATAATTTATCAAAGGTTTTATTCGCAAAGGGAATAGCAAACCCGAACAATTCATAGGAGCTCTGCCTGCCGCTTATACAGTATTCTACATAACCATCCGTATGATCCCGATCGGTAAAGTATAAAGCGATTTCCCTGTCTTTCAGAATGATCCGCTTTTCTGTCGTCTTATTCTTTGCAATATCTGAAAACACCTGTCTTATCCAGCTTATTATCTTTTGAGAAGGTATATGGCGCCATCCACCAAGTAATTCAAATTCGAAATTAACATGTTTTTTCAAAATATAATATACATTATTTACATTTGACTGTTCATTGTAGAAAACATTCCGCGCATGTGGACGGTGAAAGGATATGATTTTGTCACTGACTACAATCCGCCCTTCTTTATTTAATCGGTAGGCAAATTCCATATCCTCACCTCCCCATTTGTCAAAATTCTCATCAAAGCCACCAATCTTGTCGAAGATGTCCTTGCGTGCCGATGCAAAATATGTAAAATATAATTGCCAGTTTGCCATTTCATTCTCTGCCAGACTCGGGTCAAAATAACTGGCATCAAAAAACGAATCATATTTTGCTAAAATTCGAAAATTCTTCTCGACAGAATCAATAAACTCCTCCAGTTTCTGTCCTGTCATAAATTCAAACTGTTTATGGTCATGTTCGTAGGAGAATACATTTCCTATTGTCCCAACGACATCCTCCTCCTCATGCAGTTTGCGCACATGTTTTAAATTCTCGGGCCCAATAATGACATCTGCATCAATGTACACCAGCACTTTTTTTGATGAGTAAGATGCAGCATAATTTCGACATTTACCTCTGTTACCATAAGAGTTATAGGTTACAATATGGGTAATCCCATCCTTATATCTTTTTATTAACTCTAACGAGCCGTCGTCCGAGTGATCATCAATTACGATAAATTCATCGTCCGGCTGTAATTGCTTAATAATAGCTTCAATTGATTTTGTCAAAGCAGCTTCCCTGTTTTTATTAACTAATATGACGCTAAGATCTACCATTATAAATTTGCCTCCATTTCCGCTTTAGCGCTTAATAATACCCATCCATATCTTACTTTAGCAGGCTTTACATTTTGATACATTGAATAAAGAACGAAAATAGGTCTCTTCTTCCATTAAATGATTGAAGTTGCCTTTTTCAATCACTCTTCCACCGGAAAATACGACGATTTCATCAAAACGCTCTAAAAGTGTATCCTCCAGTTTATGTGTTACTATAATTCGAGTAAGCCCATCAATGTTAAGTATGGCATTTTCAACATTATAGGCCGTTGCATTATCCAGTGCCGCCGTTGCCTCATCCATAAACAATACAGGAGTATCTCTAAGAAGACTTCTTGCAATTGAGATACGTTGCTTTTCTCCGCCGGAAAGCCCAACCCCGTTTTCCCCGCAATGATAATCCTCTCCTTTGGATTTTATCAATTCCGTCAAGCCGGCCCGCTGTACTGCACTTTCAATCTTCTCTGCCGCAAACTCCTTAAACATCGTAATATTATTTTTGATCGTGCTGTCAAAGACGAAAACATTCTGCTGGATTATTGAAATAAAGTCATAAAGGCTATCTCTGTTGATTTCACGAAGTTCCAGACCTCCATAAGTAATCTTACCGTTATAATTATCATATCCCCCCAGTAAAAGATTTAAGAGCGTTGTTTTCCCGCTACCGGAGGCACCGACAATAGCATAGCTTTTCCCCTTCTCAAAATGCAAGTCCAAACCATTTAACACCGTTTCCCCTTCCTGGTATGAAAATTCCAAAGCTTCACATACAATTCCTTCACCAATTTCCTCCAATTGGCAAGTCCCCTTATTTTCAGAATTTTCCTGCATAATTTCAACTAATTTATCAATGAGGCCAATTGCTGCTTTTCGGTTGGCCAGCAAGGAAGGAATCGTGTTTATAGGCTGCAGAACGTAGTTCATCAACTGTACAAATGCTATTACTACACCAATAGTGATTGTCCCTCTTATAGCCAAATAGGTACCAAAAATAAATATTGCTATATGTATACATGTACCTGCCAGTCCAGAAATGAGGATGATGAAGGCTTCTACCTTTCTGCGGTAGCTTTTCGTTTTTTCAACCAAAGTATTCTGCCTGTCATAAATCTGTACTGTTTCATTTTCTGCTTTGAAACTTTTTATAACAGAAAATCCCATCAACATATCTTTAACTAATCCAACGAAGTTTTCATTTAGACTGCTCACTTTATATTCAGCAATATATATTCGCTTTCCTAGTTTCATAGTAATAAATATTGGTATAAAGCTTAAGCTGATTGCAATTAAAGTCAGTGGTAAATTATAACATATCATCATAATTAGAGCTGCAATAAATACTGCTGACTGTGCAATTAGATTGATTGTTCCCTGTAAGTAATTCTGTTCTATCGAAAAACTGTCATTGGTAAGTACGGAAATATATCTTGAAGTAGCTTCATTGGCAAAGGAACTGATGCTTTTTTTCGTTATACTCTCATATGCGTATTTCTTATATTGTTGCATTGCCTTCTCAACGAAATTGTTTCTTGTATGACATGAAATCACCCCATTGAATGCAACAAATACAATATATATTCCCGCCACCGTAATTAACCACACTAATTTATTCATTTCCTTTGCATATGCCGAATCGATCAACTCCTGAAAAAGGTATGCAAGCAGAAGATTAAGCAAAGAACTGAAAATCAGGCTTAGCACTGTTATAATAAAGATCAGCTTGTTTTTTTCATAAAATATATGAATGCATTCTTTTCTACTAACCGTTTTGTTTTCCCTATTTTTTTTCAATTTTACAATCCTCCTCATTCTTTTCAAATGCTCGTAGGTTAAGCATCCCCTTATGAGCTAAATTATTTTGCATAACTTAATGCAAGCCGTCTGCAAAATACCGGCAGTACAATCTGTACTCTGTCCCCAATGAAATCCGCAGTTAT
This sequence comes from Lachnoclostridium sp. UBA1308, assembly GCA_002307215.1. GTDB lineage: Bacteria > Bacillota > Clostridia > Lachnospirales > Lachnospiraceae > Mobilitalea. The sequence continues at coordinate 4,442 of DBTU01000005.1, read as the reverse complement.
CTCCATATATGACTTATCTTCTTTCGACTTAGTAAACTCCACATCTTTCTTTCCCGTAATCGCGTCCGGTATACCCATTCCTTCATAGATAAGTCTTACATTAATAACTGGGATTTCAAAGCGGTAGCAATCCTGCAAATACTTCTTTAGTAGTTCTCCTTTTTTATAAGCCTTATGAACGAAATCGATACCACCAACTATCCTTTGCTGCTTTCTATCATAGATTGCCGGCAATAGATCAAGATACATGCCAAGGGAGGAATAATCTTCTTCCTTCCTTCCATGATACATAACCATCAAAGGTATGAAGTCAAGATCAATATCTGTCTCCTCAAAGGAGACCTCATTGAATTTATTCATAATGTACAAAAGAGGGTTCTCAAAAATCAATTGATTATTTTCCTGATGACAATTCTCATAATATACAACTCGTTTATCAAAGCTATTGTTTTCCATTGTATCGCCATACTGATGTAGGCATTCTTCGAATTTGTCATGAAAATCCGTAGGTATTTCATTTTCTCCAGCTGTCTGAACAGGAATATTGTGTTTCCAACTGGTATCGGCGTGGTATGTTTTTTGTAGCTCATTCATCAGAATTTCAATTGACATACCGTCCCAGATACCATGATGAACTGCAATATACAGCCAGTGTACTTTTTCATCGGTTTTCACAACCCATAGTTTACTAAGTAGACGCCCCGTAGAAAAAAGCAGTGGGTTATCCTTGATCCGATTACAGATCGTATCATGACATTCCTCTTTTCCGACGAAATATGGAACAACCCAGTTATGATCATAATTTAATTCTTGAATCTCTTCACTCCGGTCGTCATAACGTTCTCGGAGTACCGGCTGTTCTGATATAATTCGTTTTACTCCGTCAAGCAGCTCACTTTGATCCATATTGCCCTCTAGCTTAATTTTAAAAGAACAAATATTGTCCGGTTGGTACTGTAGAAAATTCTTCTGCAACAGATTCAGTTCATGATTTTTAAGGATATCGCAATCGTTTTTGTAATCATAGCTTACTATTTCATCGTATTCCTCTGTATTCGACATATGATGTATCGAATTATTATCCTCGATTTTGCATAACGAGATTTCGATCTTCTCAGTTGTAGCCTTATGGTTTAAGCTTTTTGCTATCAAATCAACTGTCTGTCCGTGCATGATATCCTTAACAGACAGGTCATATCCGGCTTTCATTATTTTAGCCGCAATACGAATAGCCTTGATAGAATCTCCTCCCAAGGTAAAATAATTATCAAAAACTCCTACCCTTTGTAGATTCAATATCTCACAGAATATATCGCAGAGCACTTGTTCTATTTCGTTTCTCGGTGGCATGTACTCCTCTTGCAGATCGAGATTGATCTTCTGTAATGCTTTTTTATCCACCTTTCCGTTTCTTGTTACCGGTATTGTTTCAAGCTGTTGCAGGAATGCTGGTATCATATAGTGCGGAAGCCTTGCTTCCAGCGCTAGGCGTATTTGTTTTAGGTCCATCTGTTTTTCTGAAACAATATAAGCACAAAGTACCTTATCCCCTGATTTCTCTTCTTTTACTAACGCCACTGCATCCTTCACATCCGAAATAGAACGAAGTTCATTCTCTATCTCACCAGGTTCAATCCGAAAGCCCCTGATTTTAACCTGTTCATCATTTCTCCCTAAGTAATCGATATTACCATCCGAAAGCCACCTTGCCAGATCTCCGGAGCGATACATGATACCTTCACTAAAAGGATTTGTAACAAACTTCTCTGCCGTCAGATCCGCCCTATTCAGATATCCTTTTGCCAGACCGTCACCTGCAATACAGAGTTCCCCAGGTATTCCTAATCCGCAAAGTGTATTACCCTCCAATATATAAATCTGAGTGTTATTGATTGGTTTGCCAATCGGAATTCGAGAGGTCAATTTCTCATCTGATTTGTATTCCCATAAAGCTGCACACACGGTATTCTCTGTTGGACCATATGCATTGACATAACGCCCTTTTGCTGTTGCCATTGTAACAATACGGTCATTCGTCTCACTCCCGGCTGTAATTAAGAGTCTTGGACCAAACTCTTCCAATTGAATATAAAACTGAGGGGGCAAGGTTGCCACCGTAACCTTCTTATTCCTGCAATATTCTACAAATTGTACCGGATTGGAATTGATACCTTCCGGTAACAGGATTAAGGCTGCTCCGGATAATATACTCATTGTCATCTCCCAAACGGAGGCATCGAAGGTATAATTTGCGAATTGTACAATTCTATCTTCCCGGCTAATCTGAAATACATCTACTAAATAGTATTTCAGATTTACCACACCCTTGTGACTAATCATGACTCCCTTGGGTTGTCCTGTTGTTCCTGAAGTATAAATAACGTATGCCAGATCGTCTGCTTTGTTAACTTTCTTCGGATTTTGAGATGCACCTTTCCATTCTTCACGATCCGCTAAGTCAATCACAGGGACTGATATAGCCTCCTCTCTCATGAGTTCTCTAAGCTTATGATTTGCCTCTGTTCCATAGCTTAAAATAACCTCTGGCTTACAATCCCCCAAAATATAACGAATTCTTTCCTTCGGGAAACTTGGGTCAATTGGCACATACGCTCCGCCCGCCTTAAGAATACCGTAGATCGCACGAATCATCTGTATACTTCTATCTGCAAGTATTGCTACAAAATGATTCGGTGCCACTCCCATATCTCTCAATCGATTGGCTAGTATATTTACCCTGTTGTTTAGCTCTGCAAAAGTAATGCTTTCCTCCTCTAAAACTACTGCTGTATCCTCAGGGTTCAAATTCACTTGCTCCTCGAATAAATCCACAATTGTCTCATCGTCCGGGTACTGTGATGCGGTATGGTTAAAGGTATAAAGTATGTCCTCTCGTTCCTTCTCGATTACTATATCAAGTTCTGATATTTTTACATCCGGGTTATCGTATATTTCAACAATAACCTTCTCTATCCTTGAAAGTAGCTGTTGTATCTCCTCCTCCAAAAATTCATTCGGATTATACATAATCTTAAAGTTTAGTTCCTCTCCACACATTTGAACACTTACGCCTATATCATAATTGATTTGTTCTCTGGAGGCTTCCAGCAAGTAATTTATATCATCTTCCGTTTGATTCTCCTGTTTATCTGTAACTTCTGTAACATAATTTTCAAATACAAAAAGTGTTTTTATCAGATTTACTCCAATTGGGCTCTCTCTTTGAATATCTGCGAGTGAACAATATTCATAACCGGTTCCTGCAATTGACTGTTTCTTTGTCTCTTGAATTAACTGAGCTGCTGTAGTCTCCTTTCCGCATTTTATTCTTACCGGTATGGTATTAATTAATAAACCAACCATTTTCTCAATACCTTCGATATCAACATTTCTTCCCGATACTACCTTTCCGAATACCACATCTGACTTACACGTATATTTCTGCAATACAATTCCCCATACCGTTTCTGCAAGATGATTTATGGTCACTTCACTTTCAGCTGCAAAGCGAACTAGTTTTTTGCTCAACTCCTTTGAAACACAAAGCTCTGCCTGGGACATCTGCTCTTCGCAAGGGATTGGTTTTCTGACGGGTTTAATCTGAGCAGCTTCTTCATAATCCGCCAGCAGCTCTTTCCAGTAAAGAAGACCCTCTTCTTTCTCTTGTTTTTCCAGCCAGTTAATGTATTCGCAGTACCTTGTACTATGGGATTTTTCCTGTCTTACAAGATCCTCCATCTCCAGCATGGATACTCCGTGCTGCAAGCACCCTACATATCTCATAAAATCACCAAGTATAAGTGATATACACCATCCATCCAATATAACATGATGGAAAGTAAAGATAAGTTTTCTGCTTCTTTCGCCGGTTTCTACATTTGTTACCCGCATCAAACTATCTTTTTGCAGATGAAAGCCTCTCTTTACATCAAGTGTCTTAATCGCATATATCTCTTTTTCCTGTTGTTTGATATTCATACCCGTAAGGAATATTTTCTTATATTCTAATTTTCGTCCGGATAGTATTATCTGTCTTGGTTTTGTCAAATCCTTATATAAGATTGCCGTTCGAAGAACCTCATGCCGTTTTGCCAGTAGCTCCAGAGCATTTACTATTCTCTCTTCCATCAGTTTTCCTTCGACTTGATAGACACATTGTATGATATAACTTGTCGATTTTTCATCTGACAGACTGTGATAAAGCATCCCTTCCTGCAATGGTGTCAGAGAGTATACATCCTCCATTCCGAGCTCTTTTATCATTTCATTTTCATTCAGGTTATTAAATTCCTGCCAGTCAAGATCATTAACAGAATAATCCGATAACGTGCAAATATTTTTCTCTTGATGGATACAGAAATTTATTACTTCCGTCAAACTCTGCCTGTAATAATCCGCAAGCTTCTCCATGCTACTATCGCTATATCTGCTTCTGTCATATA
>DBTU01000004.1 GCA_002307215.1 Lachnoclostridium sp. UBA1308 | reverse complement strand
CGGTACATAAGGCTCTATAGGACAGAGCCAAAGTACCGACGAATGCAAATACTCCTATATGGAAATCATTTTTTCCCAGTCCGGATATATCTCTTTGAAGGCTGAACTGTAACTTTGCGTTCGTCAGAAAAATTCTGCTCTTTCTTAATATATTGAATAATTTGAATAAATTTTAATATGAATTATTTATTCTGTCACATCACATAGTGTGGCTTCGATATATTCTATCAGCTTACATCGCGGTATACATAGCTGGCAGCCTCTGACTCCGGCACTTATCGTAATTTCTTCATACAATATTGCTGTTTCGTCCATATAGGTTGGGAATTTCTTTTTCATACCAATTGGGGAGCAACCACCGCGGATATAACCTGTTATTCCAAGTAAATCCTTGACATGCAGCATTTCTAGCTTCTTATCCCCGATACTAACTGCCGCTTTTTTTAGATTCAGCTCCAGTGTAGAAGGTATGCAAAATACGACAATTCCTTTTTTCTCTCCCTTAGCAACCAGAGTTTTGAATACCTGTTCGGGAGGCATTCCAATCAGATCTGCAACATGCTCTCCACCAAGATTGTTTTCATCGACTTCATATTCTAATGCTATATAAGGAATCTGAGCCTGTTCTAGCAGACGCATTACATTTGTTTTGATCATAGTTATTCATTCTTTCTGTAATCATGTATTAGGCAACCATATATTGGATAATCATGTACATAACCACTATACCTGTATTATATTAAGTTAATATTTGGGGAAATATGTTGATATGGCTTTATCTAATCTTGTACTAATTAGAAATATCAGCTACCTGTTCATGTAGAGGCTTTCTCACCTTTTTTCTCGTAACCTCTACAAGTCCGAGAGCCGTCATATCTACTAATGTTGTTTTGACCGGATCCTTCTTGAAATATTCTTCAAGCTCCTTCATTAATAGCTCCTTGTCCTTACTAAGTTCCATATCAATGAAATCTATGATAATAATACCGGATAAATTACGAAGTCTTATTTGCTTGGCGATTTCCTTCGCAGCTTCCCTGTTTATCTTTAGAAATGTCTCTTGCGCTTTTTTCTTGCCTGCAACAGCCTTACCGGTGTTGACATCAACTACAGATAGAGCTTCCGTCGGTTGAATAATAATACTGCCTCCGGATTTCAACCATACCATAGATCGAACGGCATCATTTAACTTATCACCTATTCCATACAGACTTGAAAGGCTTAACGTCGCATCTTGATAGAAACGAAGCTTACCAAGATCCTCCGGTTGATAATTCTCCAGATATGCTTTCATATGGCTGTATAGCTCAGGGTCATCTGTTACAAATTCATCAACATTTTCAGCATATCCATCCCTGATATCGCAGATATAATTTGGCGGTGTTTCATGAAGCAGTGAAAAGCGGCTCTTATGAATTCCGAATCTTCTGATATTTTCATACGCCAGTGTCAATTGGTTCATCTCCTCCTCAATCTTTTCCTTCGATACAAAGGCAGCATTGGTTCGGAGGATAAATCCATACTCCTTATGTTCATGCTTCTTGGAAATAACTTTTAATCGACTGCGTTCCTTCTCGTCGGTAATTTTAGCAGAAACACCATTTGCCGCTTTGCCATAAGTCAATGCTGAATATTTACCGGTAAAATTGATATTGGAACTGACCACCGGAGCTTTGGTCTTAATATCTTCCTTTGTAACCTGGACAATCAACTCATCTCCGGCCTTCAGTGTAACTTCAGTGAGCTTGTCCTCACCTGTATAATTAATTTTTGTATTAGCTATGATTGGATAACGATTTTCCGGCAACGAATAGTAACACATTTTGCCTTCTTGTATTTCAATGAAGGCTGCATTAATATTTTTGACGATATTTTTTACCTTGCCCAGATAGATATTACCTAATATGGAGGATTTTGAAATTGTATTCAGCGAAACCTGCAGCATATCCCTGCTTTCAAAAAAAGCTGAAACTATTCTGTTGCCCTGCTTCGTAATAATTAGCCGATTGTCCATCCTTAGCACCTCCATATGTTATCCGAAAATTTTTTCGTTTATCGATCCAGTTGATCCAGTGAAATCAACTTGCCGGTTTCTGTATTCCTTGAATATAACTCGAGACGGTGTACCTGCCATGCAAATTCTTCAAATGGAAGCTTATAATAATTGCAAAATGCTTCTATAACCAACTCCGGTTTAAGATTTGCGACACTTCCGGTATCCATCTGCAGATAGAGCCTAATTCCATTTTCATATATATCGGCAACACTCAAAGGTTTATTCATTATATCGACAGGGTTTTGCTCTTTTAATTCTGATATATTCTGTTCTATTGTGTTAGTAAGATCATCATCCGACTCTACTGCCTTCAGCAAATTCTCATATTCGACTCTTTCATATGCTGTCAACGTTATCATCGGTCGAATATCAACCGTCTTTTCGCTGTTTTTCGTCTTTTTATTAATGATAATTTCCTTCTCATTCATAAAGCACGTAAATAGTTTCATGAATTCGGATTGCGTTCTAATCTCTCCAAGATTAAATCCATCCTTAAGAGAGACCAAATAATCGGCAGTGGAAACTAAAGACATCGCAGTAACCAACCTCATATTCTCCTCGCGCTCAAGAAGCGGATGAAAATCAATCATCATAACACCCTCCGTTGAAGCAGTATTCATACGTGCAAGCATTACCTCCGGTGAATCACTTGACAGAAGCTGAATGTCCAGATATTCTGCGTCGCTGGTTAATCCTACACCTAGCGGAGCTGCAAAAGTCATAATCTGATGTGGTGAAAAACCCTTGGTGAATTCATTATCAATGTCCGCCCTACGAAAAAGCTTCTGAAAATATCGTAACACATCCAGGTGCCCAACAAATTTCATGGCTCCGTATTTCCGGAATTTAATTCTCACCTTCATCTAAAGTCACCTCCATCGTCTGATCCTTATTTATTGCCGGGCAGTTACCATCTCCAAATACTTTTGCCCCACAGTTATAGCAGACCTGTCTACAGTTTGGAGTCACTTTCTCCTCCATAGCTCTCCTGTATTCCTTACGTAGGAATTCCTTAGTTACCCCAATATCAATAAAATCCCACGGGAATAATTCGTCTAAAGATCGTTCTCTACTGTTGTAGAATTCAATGTCAATTCCATTATCTTCAAAGGCTTTTTGCCATTTATCATAATTAAAATATTCCGTCCAAGAGTCATAGAGGCATCCTGACCGATATGCATCATAAATCACCTTACTGATTTTTCGGTCACCTCTTGCCATCACTCCCTCAAGTACGGTGAGTTTTGCTTCATGCCAATTATATTTGATACTTTTTCGATTGAGCTGCTCATTCATTTTATCACGAACAAAACGAGCCTTTGTTATATACTCTTCCCCTGTATTCATCTTACACCATTGAAAGGGGGTAAAGGGCTTCGGTACAAAGAAGGATGCACTGGTATTGATGCTTATCTTTCCGTTTCGTTCCTCTTTTGGAATAGTATAGTATTCCCTTGCAATCCGGTCAGTAAGTACAGCAATTCCCTCCATATCCTCTTCGGTTTCCGTCGGAAGACCTAACATAAAGTATAGCTTCACTTTATTCCATCCACTTTGAAAGGCTTTCATCGCTCCGCCAAGGATCGCTTCCTCTGTAAGTCCCTTGTTGATAACATCTCTAAGACGCTGTGTACCGGCTTCCGGAGCAAAGGTCAGGCTGCTTTTCCTGACATCTTGAACTTTACTCATAACATCGAGTGCAAATGCATCGATGCGAAGTGACGGCAGGGAAATATTCACGCCTTTTGTCCCAAATTCATCAATCAGAAAATTTACCAGCTCCTGCAAAGAGGAATAATCACTGGAGCTTAAGGAGCTGAGTGAAATTTCTTCATAGCCGGTGGATTTAAGCATCTCAAAGGCACATTTTTTTAAATATTCCAGATCTCTTTCTCTGGTTGGACGATAGATCATTCCTGCCTGACAGAATCGGCAGCCTCTGATACAGCCTCTTTGAATCTCAAGTACAACTCTGTCTTGTGTTGCCTTAATAAAAGGAACCACCGGCTTTGTAGGATAAAAGGTCTGACTTAGGTTCATTTCCACCTGCTTTTTTACCCTTGCAGGCGCTGCAGGGTGATTCGGAAGAATACTTTTTATCGTCTTATCGTCATTATAGGTGACATCATATAAAGAAGGCACATACATCCCTTCGATACCGGCTATCATTTCCAGATACTCTTTTCTTGACTTTCCACTACGCTTGCATTCTTTATAAACATCAAGCAGCTGATCATAAGAGGTCTCACCCTCCCCGATATAGAAGAAATCAAAGAAATCGGCAATCGGTTCCGGATTATAACTACAGGGCCCTCCACCGATTACGATCGGATGCTCGTCCGTTCTGTCCTTCGCATAAATCGGAATTCCCGAAAGATCAAGAACCTGACAAATGTTCGTATAACACATCTCATATTGAAGCGTTATTCCAAGAAAATCAAAATTCTTTAAAGGCTCCTGGCTCTCAAGCGCAAATAACAGGATGTTCTTCTCCCGCATTAGCTTGTCCATATCGGTCCAGGGAGAATACACTCTTTCACAATAAGTGTCTTCCCTTCGATTTATCATATCATATATTATCTGTATTCCCAGATGGGACATTCCAATTTCATAAACATCGGGAAAACACATACAAAAACGAATCTCTACCTCAGCAGGGTTCTTAACCTGCATATTGACCTCACCACCAATATAACGCGCCGGTTTATCGACCATTAACAGTATTTCATCGGATAGTGCCAGTTTTCTCATTTTTCCTCCAATTAGTATCTATCTCCTTCGTACCGGTATATCTTGCATGACTTGATTATTATCATAGCTTCTATATATCACCACTGGCGACTTGAGGCTATATTAACAGATACCTTGTTTTTCTCTCCGTATTATAACTGATATCCTATGAAATTACAATAAATAATCAGTGAGGTTTTGTTCGTCAGATTACAGTTCAGCCTACAATGTATAGTGACAAGACCGGAAAAGAAATGTTTCCATATAGGAGTCGCTTTCGCTAAGTCACATTACGTAATTCGTGTGCAAATACTCCTATATGGAAATCATTTTCCCCAGTCCGAATACATCTCTTTGAAGGCCGAACTGTAACTTTGGTTTATTTTAACCATGTAACAAGAATGTTTTCCAGCTGCTCTAGGGCATCATTTCCTGTTACATATTCTTTAATCATGCTATGTGAAAAATTACCGATTTTAATTTCATATTTGTCCAATAAAAATACACTTAGAAACAATACAATTGCACAGATACTTCGAATAAACAGTGAACGGAATGAAACCAGCTCTCGTTCTGTATTTTCAATAATATCATCTTTTTTTACACTCTCTTCCTCTGATTTATTATGAAATAATTTCAATGCATTTGCTCTACTCTCATTTTGCACTTCCGCTATAGCAGTTTCAGCAGTTTCAGCAGTTTCAGCAGTTTCAGAATAAGGATAATTCACATCATAGGGTTTACTGTAAATCTGCACATTGCTAAGTTGTCGCAGGCATGACTCCCTTGCTTGACGTATGTATTCTGCTCGGGTTAATCCGGGTGAATTACTGATGTAATCATGAGAGACCAGTGGTAAATTCACATCATCCTCCGCTACTCTTCCTGTCAGAAACAGGTTTTCACTTATATTTTCCGATAAGTTTTTCTCAATCTGGCGTACCATGGTATCTTCACTTCGTGAATCCATCAGCTGACTCCTTTCTTACTATATGTCCTACTCCATATTAAGACTGATTATTTTACTGATTCATTATATTGATTTAATTCCTCACTTATACCAGTTTTTATACATGCCCTGTAACAAAACAGCACGATTCAAAAATGGATCTTTGAATCGTGCTGTTTTATTACTATAAATAATACATACTCTTCGAATTAGTTTGTGCCGAGGATTACGCAGACTCAAATTTGACGTATGCCTGTGAATATAAGAATGAAATTTCACTGGAATTCATTCTTATATTCATAATGGCTCGCATGAATTTGCGAGACTATTTTTATATTATTTCATCCACCATACGGTATCCGACACCAACTTCTGTTAGGATATACTTAGGCTCCGCAGGATTTACTTCAATCTTTCTTCGTATATTTGCCATATTAACACGAAGTGTTTGATTTTCATTGACATACGGTCCCCAAATTTCTTTCACTAGGTAATCATGTGTGAGTACCTTGCCGACATTTTGGGAAAGCAGAACGATAATTTTGTATTCGATTGGTGTCAAGTGAACCTCCTTATCATCCACCTTGACTACTCTTTTCTCATAATCAATGATCAGCGTTCCGATGATCACCTTATCAAGTTCAGGAAGATTATCGTCTCGTATCTTTATATTATGCCTTACCGCAGTCCTGATTCTGGCCAGCAATTCCGAAGTTCCAAAAGGCTTAGTGATATAGTCATCGGCACCCAGATCAAGCGCCTCCACCTTTTCTCTTTCATGGCCCCTGGCAGATACAATAATAATCGGCACACTGCTCCATCCACGGATTTTCTTTAACACATCAATTCCATCCATATCCGGAAGTCCAAGATCAAGTAAAACCAGATCCGGACAATGTGAGGATGTTAATGTTAGCGCGTCTCTACCGGTATCAGCCTTCATAACATTATAATTATTATGTGTCAGAATCGTTGAAATAAAGTTACTGATTGCAAGCTCGTCCTCAATCAGAAGAATTAACAAATTTTTATTCATACTAATAACCTTGCCTTTCTTCATAGCCTGCAAACTTTGAGCCGCAGACACAAATTTGCTGTGCGAATGCTTCCAAGATGTGTCATGAATACCATTAATAAATGTTAGTACTTAAATTACTTATAATAAAGGTAATGTAAAGCTAAAAACAGCACCCTTATCCGCACTGTTGCAGGCTTCCATCTTTCCCTGATGTGCCTTCACGATTGACATACAGATAGAAAGCCCTATTCCCATTCCTCTCGAACTATCCGAGGTACGTTTTCCATTCGGTATATAGGATTCAAATAAATAAGGAAAATCCTGATCCGGAATGCCTTCCCCGTTGTCACTTACTTCAAAGACAGCATAATTACCATCCTTTTTTAAGATTACCTCAATGGCTGTCTCTCCGGAATGCTTGATTGCATTTTCAATCAGATTTATGATAACCTGCTCAATCAGAGTCGCATCCATCGGCACCATCAGCAGCTCCTCCGGTACGGATACACTTATTTTTTGATCCGGAAATCTCTTTCTGATTCGTGCGATAGCGGTTGCAACAATTTCTTCTGCGGCCTCAGGTGTCTTGGTCACATTTGCTGTATCTTCATTAATTCTCGTTACCGAAAGAAGATTTTCTACCATTCTAATCAGCCACTGAGAGTCCTCTTTGATATGGAAAATCAGCTGGTCCCTTGTTGAATCATCTAAGGTCCCCTTGCTTTCAAGAATAGCTGAGCTGGCACCCAGAATTCCTGTGAGTGGGGTGCGAAGATCATGTGAGATGGCACGCAACAGGTTACTGCGCATCTTCTCTTTCTCCGTTTCAACCATAATCGCACGTTGTTCATCGGAAAGTCTTTGCCGTTCCAAGGCCATGGCAACCAGGGAGGTTATTCTTCTTAAAAAGGATCGGTTACCCTGATCCACTTTCATTTTGTTCGGGGTAGCTATTCCAAGTACTGCAAGAACATCACCCTGAAATATTACAGGGATATAAAAGGCTTTTGCTTCCATAAAAGTATCTGTTCCGGCACCGGCACGTTTTTGATTGATGAATACCCAATGAGCAACTTCACTTTCCTTGGGCGATAATAAAAATGAGGCATCCTGATCTTTCTCTGCAAGCTTCAGAATTCCTGTAGCTCCGTTATTCGGATCACTTGTATAAAAGATAACAGATTGTTCAAATATCTTAACGATATACTCGTTCGTAAGCTCTACAATCTTATCAAGACCTCTGGTTACCAGAAGCTTCTTATTAATCTCATAGAGCACTTCGGTTCTCTGTTCCCTATCTTGTGCTAACTCAACCTTTGATTTTATTCTAACAGTCATTGTACTCATAAACAGGGAGGTTAAAAGCATAACAAATAATGTGATCAGATAGTCTTTTTGAAGGACATTGAGTGTATAACGCGGTTCAATAAATAAGTAGTTATCAATCAACACACAAAGAAGTGAACTGATTACGCCGTATTGATAGCCACTCGTTATTCTTGATATAATAAGAATGGTGAGAATATACAGCATAATGATATTCTGATTTTTGAAACCAACATGAAATAATATAACTGAAATTAGGGTGGCCATTAATAAAATTTCGATTGTTCTCAGAGAATCTTTTAACGAAAAGGAAGTCTTCTTTCCTGACATGATTTTCTTAGACCCTTTATAGGTCTTGTGATTGGATATATCGGGGATGATATGTATCTCTGTATTATTCAGTAGGGAGATCAGCTTATCCTCCAGATCCATTTCAAACATACTAATAAAGGTTTTTTTGTTTTTGCTTTTACCTATTACAATATTAGTGATACCGGAAAGCTTTGCATATTGTGTTACCGTGGTAGCGATATCAGACCCATTCAAAGTAGTAATTTCCGCACCTAACTGCTCCGCAAGTTCTACATTATTTTGAAGGCATTTTTTCCCTTCTTCCGATAATATATCATTATCACGATTATCAACATAAACAGCGACCCATGGCGCATGAAATGCCTCAGCTGTTCTCGCGGTCCACCTAATACACCGAGCTGAGGACGGTGAGCTGCTGATACAGACTAAAAGTTTTGTATTTGTTGTCTTATCTGACAGTGAGCCTTCGTTTTGATTATTATGACTGATACGATCGGCTGCTTTTCTCATGGCTACTTCGCGTAGCAGGCGCAGATTTTCCTTTGAAAGAAAATCAATGGAAGTATTTTCATCATAAATCCATTTCAGCTTGCCATTCTCCAGACGGCGAAGAAGTTCATCCGGCTCTATATCGATTAATTTCACTTTATCTGCACGATCAAAGATATAGTCGGGAACAGTCTCAAGCTCAGAGACATGGGTAATCACCTGGACTATATCATTCAGACTCTCGATATTTTGTACATTCACCGTTGTATATACGTCAATTCCTGAATTTAATAATTCCTCAATATCTTGATATCTCTTTTTGTTACGAACACCGATTGCATTTGAATGAGCAAGATCATCTATAAGAATTAACTTTGGTTTTCTTTTTAATGCGCCGTCAAGATCAAATTCATAATACTTCTTGTTCTCGGTTTCAATCGTTTTATTCGGTAATACCAGAATTCTTCCTAAAAGCTCGAGTGTCTCCGAACTTGTCGAAGGTTTCAGATAACCTGCGATTACATCAACTCCATTTTGAAATTGCTCTTGGGCGTCATCCAACATTGCATATGTCTTTCCTACACCCGGAGCGTATCCAAAGAATATCTTTAAACGTCCTCTATTCATTTCCTCCAAAGTACTCACCTCCCGCGCTCGGTTTCTTTCTCACTTTCCTCTATTTTAAGCAAAACGCATTATAATATCAAGTTTTAAGGTAAAAAAGTTTGAAAATTTACGTAAAGCTACAGTTCAGCCTTCAAAGAGATGTATCCGGACTGGGAAAAAATGATTTCCCGGTCTTATCACAATCCTTGCCAGGCTGAACTGTAACCGGCACTGTAACCACAAAATTGAGTGAATATCATTTTTCATTGAAATATCCATTGTTTTCATTTATAATGTCTTTAGTTATAAAGGATATACTTTAAATATAAGGAGGAATACCATGTCTGCCAATGTTTATGACATACTTAAGGAACGAGGGTTTATTGAACAGTCAACCCATGATGAAATCCGTGAAATATTAGGAAAGGAATCCGTTACCTTTTATATAGGCTTTGATGCAACTGCCGACAGCTTAACCGCAGGACACTTTCTCACCGTTATGGCAATGATGCATATGCAAAAGGCCGGTCACAAACCGATTGCCTTACTCGGCGGCGGTACAACAATGATCGGTGATCCTACCGGTAAATCTGATATGCGAACACTAATGACAATGGAAACCATTCAGCATAATGCAGACTGTTTCCAAAGCCAACTCTCTAAATTTATTGATTTTAACGATGGAAAGGCTCTTCTTGCGAATAACGCTGACTGGCTTCTGGATTTAAATTACGTTGAATTCTTAAGGGAAATAGGTATTCATTTCTCAGTTAATAAAATGCTTACCGCAGATTGTTATAAACAGCGCATGGAGAAGGGACTTACCTTCTTCGAATTTAATTATATGCTGATGCAGTCCTATGACTTCTGGAAACTGAATAAGCTTTATGGCTGTTCCTTACAGCTTGGTGGTAATGATCAATGGTCCAACATTCTTGGTGGCGTTGATTTGATACGACGTAAGGAGCAAAAGCCTGCGTTTGGTCTTACATTTAAGCTTCTTACCACCAGTGATGGCATCAAGATGGGAAAAACCATGAAGGGTGCAGTCTGGTTGGATTCAAATAAAACGAGCCCTTATGAATTCTATCAGTATTGGAGGAATATCGAGGATGTTAAGGTTGAGGAATGTTTAGGACTACTGACGTTTCTTCCGATGGACGAGGTCAGAAGACTCGGTGCACTAAAGGATGCTGAAATCAATCATGCGAAAGAAGTTCTTGCCTTCGAAATCACCAAAATTGTGCATGGTGAAGAAGAAGCTGAAAAAGCGAAAGAAGCGGCCAAATCATTATTCGGTGGTGGAATGAAGTCCGAGGATATACCTACTACCTCCTATCCTGCTTCTCGTTATTCAGAAGGTATCGACTTGATATCCTTAATGTGTGAAGCAAAACTGGCAATATCCCGCTCCGATGCAAGACGTACAATTCAACAAGGCGGCGTAACCGTTAATGATGTCAAAATCGAGGATTTTGATAAGGTATTAACAAGTGCTGATTTAGATTCCGATGGCGCCATATTAGTCAAAAAAGGTAAAAAGGCATTTCACCGTTTTAATATTCAATAACAATGATACATTTACTTTGATGTAATATAAATCAACAAAAAATAATATTGTAAAAAATAGCAAAAAGTGAAATAATAACAAAAAACAACATTTAAACCAAGTAGAAAGTATTTATAACTAATCAAGCAGCATTTAAGAGCTAAATAAATAGCATTTTTAATTAAATAAATAGTAACAGAACTCAAAAAGCAGAAAAAACAATAAGATTGGAGTTGAGAATATGCCCTGGTGTCCACAATGTAAAACCGAGTATCGTGAAGGCTTTACCGAATGTAAAGATTGTAAAATTGCACTTGTTGATAATCTTGATGAAGCCTATGAAATGGAGCCCTTTTTTCAGTCGGAGAATCAGCAAATCACAGAGAAACTAGCCAGTTTCTTTGAATATTCCGGACTACCGTGTGAAGTAAGTTATGATGAGGAATATCAATTATACATGCTCTCCATACCACCGGAGGCAGAAAAAGATGCTCGTAAGCTTTATGATGCCTTCTATATTGTTGAAGCAGAACGTACGTTACAAGAAAAACATAAGAAGTCTTCTGAGAAAGAGATGACAGGGGAGAATTCCGAAGAAGAAACCGATCAGCCATATGATGATTTGTCTGACAACCAAGAGGATGAATCTGAGTATGAACATGACGAAGCCTCCGATGGGGAGGACGAATATAACGAAGAGGAACCCAGTGATGAAGTCTCCGGGTACCACGGCAACGAATCTTCTGT
Organism: Lachnoclostridium sp. UBA1308; assembly: GCA_002307215.1. Taxonomy (GTDB): domain Bacteria; phylum Bacillota; class Clostridia; order Lachnospirales; family Lachnospiraceae; genus Mobilitalea. The sequence continues at coordinate 2,591 of DBTU01000004.1, read as the reverse complement.
TTATGTTATGAAAGCTGACCAATATAAGGATTTGGCTAGTACAGTTGGGATGTTTCTTATATTTGGTATCGCCGGTGTAGTTTTTGTAATATTAAATGTCGCGAAAATATTTACATTTTTAAATGGATTACTTCCTAATCTGGTAATGGGTGCATTATTTCTAGCCTTTATCATAATAGGCTATATTACCAATAAAAGTGCAAAGAAAGTACGTTCTGAAATTGATACAGAAAATCTGTTAACCAGAGACATCAATCTCTGGCTGAAAGAAAATGTAAACAAAGATGTTCTCGCTTCCATTCATAATGATAATATATCAGAAGAAGCTAATTATATTTGCAGTGTTGATTATATCAAGGAATTGCTGATTCAAAAATTCGGTCATCAGAATCTTGCTTATCTTGATCGATTAATTGATGAGTTTTGTAGCAATACCTTCTTTCATAATGAAGCCGAATAAGGGAAACATTTCAGGCTATTAAGGATAGTGACACGACCGGGAAAGAGATGTTTCCCATTCCGGATACATCTCTTCGAAGGCTGAACGGTAATTTTAAAACACAATCAAGCAAAATGATTGTCGACTCTTTGTAATCAACGGGTTGACAATCATTTTTGTTATGGTATACTAAGAAATCATAATGCAAATGATGAATGGAGAAAGCTTTGGAAATTAAACATCAGGTATTAAAAATTCTGGAAGAAAACAGAGGCAATACGGTGAATGGCGCGCGCCTTGCCAATGAACTTTTTGTAACCCGCAGTACGATATGGAAGACTATGAAGGCTTTACAAAAGGATGGCTATAACATTAGTGCGGTTACAAACAGGGGTTACACCCTACAGTCTGATAATGATATTGTATCGAAGGAAAGCATAACTATGTTTTTATCCGGGAATGCTTCTGAGTTTGAGCTTATGGTATACAATAGCGTGAGCTCTACCAATACCTTAGCAAAGGAAATGGCAGCCAAGGGAGCAAAGGAAGGTACTGTAATCGTTGCCAGGGAACAGACCGAAGGACGTGGACGGATGGGTAGAGTCTTCTATTCTCCTGCTTCCACAGGAATTTATTTTTCCATTATCCTAAGACCAAAGCTTGATCTTGAGAATTCGCTGTTAATAACAACTGCTGCAGCAGTTGCCGTGGCGAAGGCTATTGAATCTATCACCGGTGAAGAAGCATCCATCAAATGGGTCAATGATATCTTTATTCATGATAAAAAGGTATGCGGTATCCTTACAGAAGCTTCCCTGAATTTTGAAAATGGATCTTTGGAATATGCTGTTGTCGGAATTGGAATTAATATTGAGACAAAAGATTTTCCGAATGAAATTCAAGATATTGCAGGATCAATATTTACCGGTAAACCGGATCATATTCCGGTAACTTCAAAGCTTGTTGCCCAGGTACTCAATCATCTTGCTGATTGTATGAATTCTGTAACCGATAAAAAATATCTTGATGAATACCGGAAGCGTTCCTATTTAATCGGGAAAGATATTCTTGTCCTGAAGGGAAGCCAAAGCCTTCCCGCCAAAGCGATTTCTATCGATGATAAGGCTCGACTCGTTGTTGAGTATGAAAATAAAATAAAAGAGGCGCTAAATTCCGGCGAGGTCAGTGTAAGGCCGGTTTCATTAATACAAAAACGAAAGGATATGTAACAGATTTTCCATAAACATCCTGTTACTAAACATAAGAAAATGGACAATTCTATAAAGACAACTAACAAAAAATCGACATACAACTTTAAAGTAATAGATCTTGTCATTACAGCAATGTTTGCAGCAGTAATTTGTGTATTATCACCCTTCGCAATTCCGACACAACCGATTCCGTTCACTTTGTCATTATTTACAATATTTTTGACCGGAGCTGTACTTGCTCCCCGGTATGCCTTCCTTGCTACCTTAACTTATCTTTTAATTGGATTATGTGGAATTCCCGTATTTTCTAACTTTGGGAGCGGTCCTGAGAAATTTGTGGGTCCTACAGGTGGTTATCTTATGGCGTATCCGTTAATGGCCTTCCTTACTGCTATCTTTTATAAATATATAAAGGTTAATAAAGCGCTGGCGTTAGCAATCGGAATGCTGGTATCCTTATTCCTCTGCTATCTGCTCGGAACCTTATGGTTTACAATAGTAACAGACAACAGCTTTTATTCTGCTCTTTTTCTCTGCGTCATTCCGTATATCCCGTTTGATCTGTTGAAAATTGCTCTTGCTATATCTGTAGGCCTTATGTTGCGAAAAACTGTTTTAAAACATATTATTTAGTGAAGTACATAATATTCTAGTATTGTGTCGAATTAGCGAAATTGAAGATTTACCAACGAATGAAAATACTATTAAAAGAGGCACTGTTATAGCATAAATTAATATGCTGTAACAGTGCCTCTTTTTGGATGGAAACAAAACATTAAAAAAAGCGCTATGTCTGTAAGGACTATGGAAAAACCATTTATTATCTATCTCAATTGCCTCTGGAACACGTAAGTGCATGCGTAATCCTCGGCCGAAACTAATTCGGGTGGCAAGTATATTGGCTTATATGAAGTAATTAATGCCTGCTCAGCAAGTGCCGC